>NZ_PXNQ02000028.1 GCF_003007735.2 Paracoccus methylarcula | reverse complement strand
GGGAACGACCATATCCGGGGCGGCGGGGGCAATGACGAACTGCATGGAAGCTACCACAGGGATCTGCTTGTCGGCGGATATGGGAACGACACGCTCCTTGGCGGAGGCGGCAATGACACGCTGGTCGGAACCGGGGGGCTGAACCGGCTATTGGGCATGCATGGACATGACCGGATCGTCGGTGGCGATGGCCACGACATCGTCAGGGCGGGAACCGGAAATGATACTGTTTTCGGCAAGCGGGGCAATGACCGGCTCATGGGCGACGATGGGCACGATATCCTCCATGGCAATGCC
>NZ_PXNQ02000027.1 GCF_003007735.2 Paracoccus methylarcula | reverse complement strand
CCATGACGTCTTCAACGGCGGGACGGGTTATGACGAGATCATCGTCTATGGCGACATCGCCGTCTCGAACTACCGGCTGACCAGCGCCAATGTAATCGGCATCGAGGCACTGTACTTCCAGAGCGGGGATACCATCTCCGGTACCTCGGGTGCGGATATCTTCGATTTCAGCGGTATTTCCGACTTTGCGGGGTATTACAATGGCATCTCCCTGGGCGGCGGCAATGACCGCTATACCGGGTCCAGCGATCGGGACCTGGTCTATGGCGGGGAAGGTAATGACGTCATCGATGGTCGTGACGGAGATGATGATTTTTACGGTGGAGCCGGTAACGATACGATGT
>NZ_PXNQ02000026.1 GCF_003007735.2 Paracoccus methylarcula | reverse complement strand
CGAAAGGTCGGAGATGACCGAGACGACGACCCCGCCCCGCCTGCGCCATCCGGAAAAGGCCCATCGCGCCGATCAGTCGCAGCCCCGGAAACCCGACTGGATCCGGGTCAAGGCCCCGACATCCGAGGGCTACAAGCAGACCCGTGACATCCTGCGCGAGAACCGCTTGTCCACGGTCTGCGAAGAGGCCGGCTGCCCCAATGTCGGCGAATGCTGGAGCCAGGGCCACGCCACCATGATGATCATGGGCGAGATCTGCACGCGCGGCTGTTCCTTTTGCAACGTCATCACCGGCAAGCCCGATGCGCTGGACGTGTTCGAGCCGGGGCGGGTCGCCCACGCGGTGCAGAAACTGGGGCTGAACCACGTCGTCATCACCTCGGTCGATCGCGACGACCTGGACGATGGCGGGGCCGAGCATTTCGCCCAGACCATCCGCGCCATCCGCCATCGCTCGCCGGATTCGACTATCGAGGTGCTGACGCCGGATTTCCTGAAATCCAGACCCGGCTCGCTGGAAACCGTGGTCGAGGCGCGGCCCGACGTGTTCAACCACAATCTGGAAACCGTCCCGGGGCTTTATCCGTCGGTGCGCCCGGGTGCGCGGTATTTCCATTCGCTGCGGCTGCTGCAGCGGGTCAAGGAGCTGGATCCGACCATGTTCACCAAATCCGGCATCATGGTCGGATTGGGCGAGGATCGGCAAAGCGTGCTGCAGGTGATGGACGACATGCGCGCCGCCGATATCGATTTCATCACCATAGGCCAATATTTGCAGCCGACCTCGAAACATCACCGGCTCGACCGTTTCGTCACGCCC
>NZ_PXNQ02000025.1 GCF_003007735.2 Paracoccus methylarcula | reverse complement strand
GGGCCGCCCCATTGGGCGGCCCGTTCATCTGCCTGATGATCCGTTACGGGATCATTCGATGATCTTCGACACCACGCCTGCGCCGACGGTGCGACCGCCTTCGCGGATGGCGAAGCGCAGCTTTTCCTCCATCGCGATCGGCGCGATCAGCTCGACCTCGAATTTCAGGTTGTCGCCCGGCATCACCATCTCCGTGCCTTCCGGCAGGTTCACCGTCCCGGTCACATCCGTCGTCCGGAAGTAGAACTGCGGACGGTAATTCGCGAAGAACGGCGTGTGACGGCCACCCTCGTCCTTGGTCAGGATATAGGCCTCGGCCTCGAACTTGGTATGCGGCTTGACCGAGCCCGGCTTGCACAGAACCTGGCCGCGCTCGACGCCGTCACGCTCGATGCCGCGCAGCAGCGCGCCGATATTGTCGCCGGCTTCACCACGATCCAGCAGCTTGCGGAACATCTCGACGCCCGTGCAGGTGGTCTTCTTGGTGTCGCGGATACCGACGATTTCAAGCTCGTCACCCACGTTCACCGCGCCACGCTCGACGCGGCCGGTCACCACCGTCCCGCGGCCCGAGATCGAGAACACGTCCTCGATCGGCATCAGGAAGGGCTGGTCAACGGCGCGCTCCGGCGTCGGGATATATTCGTCCACGGCCTTCAGCAGCTCGCGGATCGAGTTCTCGCCGATCTCCGGATCACGGCCCTCAAGCGCCGCAAGCGCCGAGCCCTTGATGATCGGAATGTCGTCGCCGGGGTATTCATAGCTGGTCAGAAGCTCGCGCACTTCCATCTCGACCAGTTCCAGCAGTTCCTCGTCATCGACCTGGTCGACCTTGTTCAGGTAAACGACCATGTAGGGAATGCCCACCTGGCGGCCCAGCAGGATATGCTCGCGCGTTTGCGGCATCGGGCCGTCAGCGGCGTTCACCACCAGGATCGCGCCGTCCATCTGCGCCGCGCCGGTGATCATGTTCTTCACGTAGTCGGCGTGGCCCGGGCAGTCCACGTGAGCATAGTGACGCGTGTCCGTCTCGTATTCCACGTGAGCCGTCGAGATCGTGATCCCGCGCGCCTTCTCTTCCGGGGCGCCGTCGATCTGGTCATAGGCGCGGAAATCGCCGAAATATTTCGTGATCGCTGCCGTCAGCGTCGTCTTGCCGTGGTCAACGTGACCAATCGTCCCGATGTTGACGTGCGGTTTCGTCCGTTCAAACTTTGCCTTTGCCAT
>NZ_PXNQ02000024.1 GCF_003007735.2 Paracoccus methylarcula | reverse complement strand
TCGCCTCCGTCGCCGCCGGTCAGATCGGCGGCGGGATCTCCCGTGAGAGTTCCGCCATGAGCACCGCCGCCGCCGCCACCGCCGCCGCTACCATCACCGCCCCATGCGCCATCAGTTCCCGAATCGCCAGCATTCGCCCCACCAGCTCCACCGGCCCCCCCGTAAGGACCTGCTCCATCCTCGCCTGCCTGTCCCGGCGCACCACCTTCGCCACCAGCTAAGTCACCAAAGACACTACCTTCCCCGCCCTCGGCGTGGGGTAAAGATTGCGCCTCCACTGGCGCGACCATCAGCGGCAATACTGTCGCCCCGACGCTGACCAGCGCCAGCACAAAAGCGATATTTGCCGGATGGGTCAGTGCCGTCCCGGAAAGCAGCATTCCTATGCGCCGTGCCTTGGCGGTGTCAGCTGAGCGGATCATGTCTTACTCCCTCGTTCTCTTTGTATTGGTTCCGACAGGAAATACTCAGGAACGAGTGGAGAGGGCCGCGAGATAATATATATTTTTCCCGATATCCGGCTTCGACTCCGTCTTCTACATCAATAAAGTTGGATTCATCCAAATAATCACCAGCAGTATGTTTAGATAAACAGGAAAAATTATCGGAATACGGGGCCGGATAACGAATTTCATCGTCATAAACCGCACTCACAGCAAATAAACCTGCCATGGCCATTCCTCCCCTGTGAGGTGCCCGCAACGCATGTGATACCGCTTAACCGCGTGGAGGATAAAATTCCTACGCCACCGAATCCCTATATAGTGACGTTAACCAACCCGACTCCGACCCGCCACGAACCAATTCTGCGGAATTCTGACTGAATCTGACAATCCGGCCGTCAATATGACGACCGCGCAGGACGTCGCTGCGGATTGCCATTCAGTATTGCACCAGGCTGGCAACGCCACTGGCAACACCGTTCGTCCAGCTCCATTCGTCATAGGAGGTCAGGCATTTGGTTGTCATGGAGTCGTCGCATGGCGATATGTTTTCGGCGGAAGGCGAGTTGCATGCGCCAAGCCCAAGCAGGACCAACGGGATCAGGATCAACCTCGCGTTTCTCGGATAGCTTGTCATCATGGCACTCCCCATTCAAAAACCTGGCATGACCGTCGGTGATCCGGTGTTCAGGCGGAGTTTTTTAATTGCCGGATCGTTGCCCGGTCACGCTAGCGTGAGTGCGGATTCAAAATCCACCTACCTATTCCATGGAATTCTGCGGAAATCTTGCATCCCGCATCCCGCGCTTGCCTCCTGCATGAAGTCCTGCAACGCTGAGCTGTTATTCAGACAAGGAAGCAGCAAGCGGGGCGGGAGGAAGCTCAGACATGCTTGATCTCAAAACTGTCCTGGTTGTCACATTCGCAATCGCCGGCTTGCAGGCCATCGCCTGGACCTTTGTCTGGCTGACGTGGCGGCATCTCTACCAGCTGAAGTTCCTTGCTGCAGGATTGGCAGCCATCGCGCTTGGGCTTTTCCTCATGATCCTGCGCAGCGTGGAACCGGCGGGATGGAGCATCGTGCTGGCCAATACCACAATCAAGCTGGGTCTCGTTTTGCTCGCCGAGGGGCTTGCCCGTTTCCTGGGTCAGCCCCGTTATAGCTGGATCGGGGTATCGCTGCTCATATTGCATGTCATCGGCTGGAGCATCGCCGTCACCCTTGATCCGGGCAACGTCGCCATCCGGGTGCATATGTCGACCATCTTTACCTTGATAATGATGTCGGTGATGTGTCTGGGCTTGGCCCGTGACAAGACCCAACCGACCCTTCTGCGTTGGATCACCATCGGCATATTCGTCGAATACATGGCCTCCAGCATTGCGCAGAGCGTATTCGAACACAGGCTGCCGTTTTCAGAGACATCGTTGATTCTGGCCAATCATAACAGCTGGTATCTGCTTCAGGGGGCGCTATTCCAGATCGCCTTCTTCGCCTGCATGCTGTTCATGGTCAGCTCCCGGCTGTCGAACGACCTGCGTGAAAAGAACGCCGCCCTGTCGCGAGAGATCACGATGCGACGACAGCTCGAGGCGAAGCTGAGCGCAAGCCTCGAAACCGAACGCGGCCTGCGCGAGGAGCAGACCGATTTCATGCGAATCGTCGGTCATGAGTTCCGCACCCCGCTGGCCATCATCCGCAATGCGACCGACATGATCGCGCTTGTCGGCAACAGGTCGCCCGATGCCACGAAGGACCGGATCGCCGCGATCGGCGAGGCGATCGACAGACTGGTCTCGCTGATCGAGCGTTTCATGGCCAAGGACCGCGACACCGGATTTCAACCCGAGCCGGTCCGGATCGGATCGCTTGTCGCGGATGTAAGATTGCATTTCGAATTGACCGGACGTGGTGAACGGCTGCGCTTCGCGGTCGAGGAGAGTGAAACATTGCTTTTTGCCGATCCCGAGATGCTGGCAACCGTTTTGATCAACCTGATCGACAATGCGCTCAAATATTCGCCGGAGGATCAGCAGATCGATATCGATATCCGAACAGGTGAGCACGAGATTTGCATCGGGGTCCATGACCACGGCATCGGCATTCCGCAAGCCGATCTTCACAAGATCGGCCGGCGTTTCTTCCGGGCCTCGAATACGCAGGCGGGAACCGGCACCGGTCTTGGGCTTTATATGTCGCGCAAGCTGCTCACCTATCACGGCGGCAAACTGCAACTGTCCCCCAATGAGCACCGGGGCATGACGGCGATGGTCAGTCTGCCGCTGCCGCGTGGATCGGAACAAATGCCCCTGCCAGAGGATCTGCCGGCATGACGCATATTCTGATTGTCGAGGATGAAGACCGCCTTCGTCAGGATCTGACCGATTTTCTCGAACTGACGGGCTACACCACAGCGGGGGCCGCCACGGCGCAGGATATGCGCCAGACACTTGCCAATGCCCCCCCGCCCGATATCGTCATTCTCGATGTCGGGTTGCCGGACGGCAACGGCTTCGATCTCGCGGCTGAAATTCGCGGCTCAGGTAATTGCGGCATCATCATGCTGACCGCATTGGGCGAGACGGATGATCGCATTCTCGGCTATGAAAGCGGTGCCGACATCTACCTGGTCAAGCACAGCACTCTGCGAGAAATCGAAGCCGCAATTCGCAGTCTTTTGCGCCGCACGGGAAGTTTGGACGATCCCGGCAGCGGCGACATGGATCAGTGGGTTCTGAATGTTGCGGACTGGACGCTGGTCGCCCCGAACCTCCACGTGCTGAAGCTGACCGCAACTGAATTCGCCTTCATGCACATGCTGAGCGCGCATTCAGGAGAAATCTGCACCAGAGAGGAACTGGCGGACGCTCTGGCCCGTCCCAACTGGCCCTTTGACAACCGACATCTGGATGCCGTGGTCAGCCGCTTGCGCCGCAAGATCGAAGAGCGCGTCAACCTGCCTGCCCCGATCAAGGTCGTCTACGGGGTTGGCTATACGTTCACCGCCGGATTGAGTGCATCGTGATGTGGTTCGGTCATATTTAGGCATATCCTAGTGCGACCGTGCCTGAGCCACACATTCATGCGTGGTTTATTCACAGTCGGGGGCGACGAGCTTCTCCTCTGAAACTTCTAATCTTCAAGCTGAACCCGAGCGGAACGCAGACGCTGCTCCTGTGCAAAATCAGGTCGGCTCATCAGAGAAGATGTCTGGATGGCCGCGCTTGCCGGACCTCTCAACACACCCGCTGCCCTGCCTACCAATTTTGGGCCGCCGCAAGCCGGAATTTTCGGCCTTGCGGCGAAACCTCGGCCTGAGCCCATTTTTGAAGGATGCTGCATATTGCCCTGATGAGTACTATGCGCAAGAAGCCGCATTTGCAAAGTCACGTCCAAGGCTCGGAACCAGTCAGAAAAGTTGCGAACTGATGCTGCGATGCGGCCCGTCGTTTAGGTCAGCCGGGATCCTGCGCTCATTGGTAGACTAGGTGACGCTGGTTCCAGGAAACGGCGAACTAGCCATCGTCCTTCGCGGCAATCTCGGCGCGATCCTACGCTTTGCGGCTGGCCGCAAGAACTCGGATTTCCTGTCGGAAGTCGAGACCCTGGACAACCTGCTGGCACAGTCGGAAAGATCGCGGAAATCGGCGCGTGGACATGCAAAAACCTCCGCGACGGGGTCGGCGGAGGTTTCGCAATTATCGGT
>NZ_PXNQ02000023.1:2500-5750 GCF_003007735.2 Paracoccus methylarcula | reverse complement strand
GGTTGCGGGGGTAGGATTTGAACCTACGACCTTCAGGTTATGAGCCTGACGAGCTACCGGGCTGCTCTACCCCGCGCTGATTGCATCGCGTTTTTTTTGCGGTGCTTTTGTTTCATCGTCTAGAGAGGATATCGTTTCTTTCCAGGTCTGGCGGTGACCTACTCTCCCACGTCTTGAGACGCAGTACCATCGGCGCTGCGGCACTTAACGGCCGAGTTCGGAATGGGATCGGGTGTTTTGCTCGCGCTAGGGCCACCAGACCGGGAAAGAAACGATCAGCGTTTTCCCCTTTTGGGGAAGATGTTGTCCAAGGATGCTTTTGGAGAAGCGATTGGGGCCATGTGTTTTTCATGGTCAATCTGTCTTCTTCCGGATCAAATCAAGCCAATCGAGCCATTAGTACCGGTCAACTGAACGCATTGCTGCGCTTACATCTCCGGCCTATCGACGTGGTGGTCTTCCACGGCTCTCAAGGGAGACCTTGTTTTGAGGGGGGCTTCCCGCTTAGATGCCTTCAGCGGTTATCCTGTCCGTTCATAGCTACCCAGCACTGCCGTTGGCACGACAACTGGTCCACCAGTGGAACGTTCACCCCGGTCCTCTCGTACTAGGGGCAACTCCTCTCAAGTCTCCAACACCCACGGCAGATAGGGACCGAACTGTCTCACGACGTTCTAAACCCAGCTCACGTACCTCTTTAAATGGCGAACAGCCATACCCTTGGGACCTGCTCCAGCCCCAGGATGAGATGAGCCGACATCGAGGTGCCAAACGATGCCGTCGATATGGACTCTTGGGCATCATCAGCCTGTTATCCCCAGCGTACCTTTTATCCGTTGAGCGATGGCCCTTCCACTCGGGACCACCGGATCACTATGGCCGTCTTTCGACTCTGCTCGACTTGTCAGTCTTGCAGTCAGGCTGGCTTCTGCCATTGCACTCAACGAGCGATTTCCGACCGCTCTGAGCCAACCTTCGCGCGCCTCCGTTACTGTTTGGGAGGCGACCGCCCCAGTCAAACTACCCGCCACGCAGGGTCCCGGATCCGGATAACGGACCGCGGTTAGACATCAAGAGTGCGAAGGGCGGTATCTCAAGGGAGGCTCCACGGAAACTGGCGTTCCCGTTTCAAAGCTACCGCCTATCCTGCACATCGCAATCCTGATGCCAGTGCGAAGCTGTAGTAAAGGTGCATGGGGTCTTTCCGTCTAACCGCGGGAAGTCTGCATCTTCACAGACAATTCAATTTCGCTGAGTCCACATTTGAGACAGCGGGGAAGTCGTTACGCCATTCGTGCAGGTCGGAACTTACCCGACAAGGAATTTCGCTACCTTAGGACCGTTATAGTTACGGCCGCCGTTTACCGGGGCTTCAATTCAAGGCTTGCACCTCTCCTTTTAACCTTCCGGCACCGGGCAGGCGTCAGACCCTATACGTCGCCTTGCGGCTTCGCAGAGCCCTGTGTTTTTAGTAAACAGTCGCCACCCCCTGGTTTGTGCCCCCGGCCCATAGTTGCCTACGAACCGGGCCTCCTTCTCGCGAACTTACGGAGGTATTTTGCCGAGTTCCTTAAATGTGGTTCTCTCAAGCGCCTTGGTATTCTCTACCAGTCCACCTGTGTCGGTTTCGGGTACGGTCTTGTGGAGGGCTATTTCCAGGAACCACTCAGCGGCCCGATCAATCCGATAAGATCGAACAACCTCTGTGATCCGTCACCATCTCCTGGCCCAGGAATATTAACCTGGTTCCCATCGACTACGCCTTTCGGCCTCGCCTTAGGGGCCGGCTTACCCTGCTCAGATTAGCTTTAAGCAGGAACCCTTGGACTTTCGGCGACAGGGTCTCTCACCCTGTTTGTCGCTACTCATGTCAACATTCTCACTTCTGATCACTCCACCGGATGCCTCACGGCCCGGCTTCACAGTCAGAACATTGCCTCCGTTACCCCGAAGGGCAAAAGAGGCAGCGTTCTATATCACAGAACGCTCCGCTACCACGCACGTAAACGTGCATCCAAAGCTTCGGCTCGTGGCTTGAGCCCCGTTACATCTTCGCCGCAAGACCTCTTGATTAGACCAGTGAGCTGTTACGCTATCTTTAAAGGATGGCTGCTTCTAAGCCAACCTCCTGGTTGTTTTGGAAGTCTCACATGCTTTCCCACTTAGCCACGAATTGGGGGCCTTAGCTGTTGGTCAGGGTTGTTTCCCTCTCCACGACGGACGTTAGCACCCGCCGTGTGTCTGCCGATCAGTTCTCCTGGGTATTCGGAGTTTGCTTAGACTCAGTAAGGCTGTGGGCCCCCATCATCCATGCAGTGCTCTACCCCCCAGGGAATACAATCGACGCGCTACCTAAATAGCTTTCGCGGAGAACCAGCTATCTCCGAGTTTGATTGGCCTTTCACCCCTAGGCACAAGTCATCCCGACCTTTTTCAACAGGTGTGGGTTCGGCCCTCCAGTACGTGTTACCGTACCTTCAGCCTGCTCATGCCTAGATCACTCGGTTTCGGGTCTGATCCGTCTGACTATGTCGCGCATTTAACACTCGCTTTCGCTGCGCCTACACCTAACGGCTTAAGCTTGCCAGACAGACCAAGTCGTTGACCCATTATACAAAAGGTACGCCGTCAGGGCTCAAGGCCCCTCCGACTGCTTGTAGGCGTCCGGTTTCAGAAACTGTTTCACTCCCCTCGTCGGGGTGCTTTTCACCTTTCCCTCACGGTACTGGTTCGCTATCGGTCAGCAAGGAGTACTTAGCCTTCGAGGGTGGTCCCCCGATCTTCAGACAGGATTTCACGTGTCCCGCCCTACTTAATGCGTCCAATCAGACTTCCCGTACGGGGCTGTCACCCGCTATGGCCGATCTTTCCAGATCGTTCCGGTCATCCTCATGGCTCGGCTGGTCCCCGTTCGCTCGCCGCTACTGGGGGAGTATCTGTTGATTTCCTTTCCTCCGGGTACTTAGATGTTTCAGTTCCCCGGGTTCGCTCTTAAAACCCTATGTATTCAGGTAATAAGTACCTGGTTATGAAGATTATTGATTACCAAAGGTAACAATAACCAACATTCAGGTGGGTTTCCCCATTCGGAAATCCATGGATCAAGGCCTATTCTCGGCTCCCCATGGCTTATCGCAGAGTATCACGTCCTTCATCGCCTCTTGCTGCCAAGGCATCCACCAAACGCCCTTATCGCGCTTGATTTGATCCGGAAGAAGAAAGACTGACGTCCCTCTGACCACACGTCCTT
>NZ_PXNQ02000022.1 GCF_003007735.2 Paracoccus methylarcula | reverse complement strand
CCCAGGGGGCCGGCGCCCCGGCGCAGCCCGGCCCGTCCGGCGGAGGCACGGCAAGGGCCGCCGCCGAGGCATTGTCGGCGCTGACCAATCTTGGCTATGCTCATTCCGAGGCCGCCTCTGCCGTGGCCGAGGCGCAGGCGCATGATACCGGGGCCGATACATCGGCATTGATCCGCGCGGCGCTGAAATCGCTCGCGCCGAAGGGATAGCATGAGCCAGTCCGATCCCACCCTGCGCCCCGAACCGCTGGAGGGCGAAACCGAGGACCGCGCCCTGCGCCCGCAGGCGCTTGGCGATTTCGTCGGCCAGGCCGAGGCGCGCGCCAATCTGCGCGTCTTCATCGAAAGCGCGAAGATGCGCGGCAAGGCCATGGACCACACGCTGTTCTACGGCCCACCCGGCTTGGCAAGACGACGCTGGCCCAGATCATGGCGCGGGAACTGGGGGTGAATTTCCGCATGACCTCGGGGCCGGTGCTGGCGCGGGCCGGTGACCTGGCGGCGATCCTGACCAATCTCGAATCCCGCGACGTGCTGTTCATCGACGAGATCCACCGCATGAACCCCGCCGTGGAAGAGGTGCTCTACCCGGCGATGGAGGATTTCGAGCTGGACCTGGTGATCGGCGAGGGGCCGGCGGCGCGGACCGTGCGGATCGAGCTGCAGCCCTTTACCCTTGTCGGCGCGACGACCCGGCTCGGCCTGCTGACGACGCCGCTCAGGGACCGTTTCGGCATCCCGACCCGGCTGCAATTCTACGAGATCGAGGAGCTGGACCATATCGTCCAGCGCGGCGCCCGGCTGCTGGGGATCGAGGCCGAACAGCAGGGCACGCGCGAGATCGCCCGCCGCTCGCGCGGCACGCCCCGGATCGCCGGGCGGCTGCTGCGCCGGGTGGTGGATTTCGCGCTGGTCGAGGGCGATGGCCGCCTGACCCGCGCCATCGCCGATGCGGCGCTGACCCGGTTGGGCGTGGACGATATCGGGCTGGACGGGGCCGACCGGCGCTATCTGAAGCTGATGGCCGAGCATTACGGCGGCGGCCCGGTCGGGGTCGAGACCCTGTCGGCGGCGCTGTCGGAAAGCCGCGACGCGATCGAGGAGGTGATCGAGCCCTTCCTGCTGCAGCAGGGGCTGATCGCGCGCACGCCGCGTGGCCGGCAACTGGCCCCGCGCGCCTGGCGGCATATGGGGCTGGCGGCGCCGGTGACGCCCGGGCAGGAGGACCTGTTCGAGGGGTGAGGCCACCACGGGGCTCTGCCCCGCCCGGCCCATGCAGGCCGGGCCCCCCGGGATATTTTTCGTGAAGAAGAAGCCGGGAGTCCGGTTGGCGTTACGGCGTCAGGCCCTCGGGGTCGGGCAAGCCGTTCGCGCGGGCGGTGGCGGTCAGGGTATTGGCCAGCAGGCAGGCGATGGTCATCGGGCCGACGCCGCCGGGGACCGGGGTGATGGCGCCCGCGACCTGCGAGGCCGCGGCGAAATCGACATCGCCCACAAGCCCGTCATCGGTGCGGTTGATGCCGACATCGATTACCGTCGCGCCGGGCTTGATCCAGTCGCCCTTGACGAAATGCGCCCGGCCGACGGCAGCGATGACGATATCGGCGGTTCGGCACAGATCGGGCAGGTCGCAGGTGCGCGAATGGGCGATGGTGACCGTGGCGCTGTCGCGCAGCAAAAGCTGGGCCATCGGCTTGCCGACGATATTGCTGCGCCCGATGACCAGGGCGTTCTTGCCCGAGAGACTGCCCAACTGGTCGCGCAGCAGCATCAGGCTGCCAAGCGGCGTGCAGGGCACCATCGCCTTCTGCCCGGTCGCCAGCCGTCCGACATTCAGGATATGGAAGCCATCGACATCCTTTTCGGGCCGGATCGCGTTGATCACCGCCGCCTCGTCCATATGGCCGGGCAGGGGAAGCTGCACGAGGATGCCGTTCACCGCCGGATCCTCGTTCAACTGCCCGACCAGCGCCAGCAGCTCGGCCTCGGGCGTATCAGCGGGCAGGCGATGCTCGAAGGAGTTCATGCCGGTTTCGCGGGTCTGCTTGCCCTTGGAACGCACATAGACCTGGCTGGCCGGGTCCTCGCCCACCAGCACCACGGCAAGGCCCGGCGTGATGCCGCGTTCCTTCATGGCGGCGGTATGTTCGGCGATGCGCTGCCGCAGCCCGGCGGCAAAACTTTTCCCGTCGATCAGGGTGGCTGTCATTCCTCGTCTCCCTTCAGGTGGCGGTCTTCCTGCGCGATGGCAGCCTCGACCAGCTGGCGCCAGATCGCACCGATCAGCTCGGGGTCGAGCCCCTGCTCGGCGGCGAGACGCCGGGCATTGGCGATGACCTCTTCGACCCGCCAGTCGATGCGTGCGGGCAGGGCCGCCGCTTTCTTGATCCGCGCCGCCCGGCCGATCAGCGCCCGGCGGCGGGCGAGAAGTGCGATCAGCTCGGCATCCAGCGCGTCGATCTCGGCGCGCAGGGCGGGCATGTCCGGTATATCGTCGATCTCACTCATGCTGACCGGGACATGCACCGGGACGGGGCCGGTTGCAAGGCATGCCTTGGTCGCAGCTTTGCGGTTTCGCGGGGCGGCGAAGGGCGATAGCATCGGGGCCATGCGCAGATGATCGAAAGGAGATCGCGATGCCGACGAATAAAGTTCTCTACCGCACCAGCGCCACCGCGACCGGGGGCGGGCGCGACGGCAAGTCGCAGGTCGATGACGGCAGCTTCACCGCCGATCTGACCGTTCCCAGGGAACTGGGCGGACCGGGCGGCGACGGGCTCAATCCCGAGAAACTGTTCGCGACCGGCTATGCCGCCTGTTTCATGGGGGCGATGCGCCATTACGCGGCCTCGAAGAAAATCCCAGTGCCGGATGATGCGAGCGTGCAGGTCAGCGTGGGGATCGGTCCGCGCGAGGATACCGGCTTTGGCCTCGATGTCGAGATCACCGTCAGCCTGCCGGGGGTCGAGCGCGACATCGCCGAGGACCTGATCGCGGGCGGGCATGTGGTTTGCCCCTATTCCGACGCGACAAGGGGATCGCTGCAGATCACCCCGAAACTTGCCTGATCCGCGACATGCCGTCGGCATGAGAAAATGAAAAACCCCGGTCCGCAAGGGCCGGGGTTTTGTCTTGTCTTTTCCTGTCTTGCGCCTATGCCGGGGCCGGATCGCCGCCCGGGGCGGGCTTGCCGGACTTGGGCACCGAGGCGACCGAGGGGATCACGCTGCCCGGCGCGTTGTCGTCATCGCCGTCCAGCGCCTCGCCCCGGATGATCTTGCCGATCTCTTCGCCGGTCAGGGTCTCGTATTCCAGCAGACCCTGGGCGAGACGTTCGAATTCCTGTTCCTTTTCAAGCAGGATCTTGCGGGCCTGCTGATAGCCTTCGTCGATCAGCTCGCGGACTTCCTGCTCGATCAGTTCCTTGGTCGCGGCCGAGATCGAGAAACCGCCGGTGCTGCCGTTATAGCCTTCGGCCGCCTCGGCATAATCGATATTGCCGACCTTGTCGGACATGCCCCACCGCATGACCATCGCGCGGGCAAGCTGGCTGGCCTGCTGGATATCGCCGGCCGGGCCGTTCGATACGCCGTCCTCGCCATATTTGATGATCTCGGCGGCCTTGCCGGCCATGGTCATGGCCAGCTTCTGCTTGACCTCGTCCTTGTGGAAATTCAGCCGATCCATCTCGGGCAGGCTGACCACCATGCCAAGCGCGCCGCCGCGCGGGATGATCGTCGCCTTGTAGACCGGGTCGCATTTCGGCAGCGACAGACCGACAACGGCGTGACCGGCCTCGTGATAGGCGGTCTTTTCCTTCTGCTCGGGCGTCAGCACCATGCTGCGGCGCTCGACCCCCAGCATGACCTTGTCCTTGGCATTCTCGAAATCCGCCATCGCGACGAAGCGCCGCCCGATCCGGGCCGCCGCCAGCGCCGCCTCGTTCACCAGGTTCATCAGGTCCGCCCCCGAGAAGCCCGGCGTGCCGCGCGCGATCAGGCGCAGATCGACATCGGGGCCGACCGGCACCTTGCGGGCATGGACCGAGAGGATCTTCTCGCGGCCCTTGATATCGGGATTGGGGACATGGATCTGGCGGTCGAAACGGCCGGGGCGCAGCAGCGCCGGGTCCAGCACGTCCTTGCGGTTGGTCGCGGCGATGACGATGATGCCCTCATTGGCCTCGAACCCGTCCATCTCGACCAGAAGCTGGTTCAGCGTCTGCTCGCGCTCGTCATTGCCGCCGCCGATACCGACCCCGCGCGAACGGCCCACGGCGTCGATCTCGTCGATGAAGACGATGCAGGGGGCGGATTTCTTGGCCTGCTCGAACATGTCGCGGACCCGGCTTGCGCCGACGCCCACGAACATCTCGACGAAATCCGAGCCCGAGATGGTAAAGAAGGGCACGCCCGCCTCTCCGGCGATGGCGCGCGCCAGCAGGGTCTTGCCGGTGCCCGGAGGGCCGACCAGCAGCCCGCCCTTGGGAATCTTGCCGCCGAGACGGCTGAATTTCTGCGGATTGCGCAGGAACTCGACGATTTCCTCAAGCTCTTCCTTGGCCTCGTCGATGCCGGCGACATCGTCGAACGTTACCCGGCCATGCTTTTCGGTCAGCAGTTTCGCCCGGCTCTTGCCAAAGCCCATCGCGCCGCCACGGCCACCGCCCTGCATCCGGTTCATGAAGAAGATCCACACGCCGATCAGCAGGATGAAGGGCAGCCAGACGCCCAGAAGCGACATGAAGCCCGATTGCTGCTGCTTGACCACCTGCACCTCGACGCCCTTGTCGATCAGCTTGTCGGCGATTTCCTCGCCGACCGGGCGGACCGAGCTATAGCTTTGCCCGTCGGTGCCGGTGATGGTCAGCTCTTCGCCATCGATGGTGACGGCGGTGACCTGCTCCTTGTCGACGCGTTCGATGAAGTCGGAATAGCTGATCTGCCGGCTGTTCATGTTCGCCGCGCCGTCGCTGAACAGGTTGAACAGCGCCAGGATCATCAGGAACAGAACCACCCAGAAGGCGAGATTGCGTGCATTGCCCAAAACGGGTCCTCCGGCAAGATACGGTTTGAGATGAAAATAGGGATTATCGCCGCAGGTTCAATGCGCCATCAGCAGGCTGGGTAAATGAGTCGCATCACGCAGGGGTGAGATTCCATGCGTTTTCCCCGGCTCCAGAAGCGGCGCGGCCCGCAGTTCGCCGCCGCTCCAGACCGCCGGGCTGGCCGCGGCCTCGTCCCGGGTCAGGCCAGTGGCGCGCCAATCCAGCCCGGAGAGCGGCGCATATCCCAGGGCCGCGACATGTTCATGCGGCTGCAATCCGGTGATTTTCCAGCGGTTGTCCCAGGTGGGGCCGCGGCTGCTTCCGGCGCGCAGCGCGGCGGCGGGTTCGCGGCAGAACCGCAGATCGTCATCCGATGGCTCGATCAGCATCCCGTTCAGCGTGACCCGCCCGCCCGAAAAGACCGCCTGCATCGCATGCAGCACGGTCGCGCGGCGCGGGGGGTAATCCGCGCCGGTGATCCAGCGGCAACCGGCGATCAGCAGGCGGCGCGCGATTTCCGGGGGCGCCTCGCGAATCGGGGCAAGGGGCAGGATCAGCGAGCCATTGCGGGCGATCGCCCCGGCTGCGGCCTGCGCGGTGTAATGCGACAGCGCCGCGCGCGCGTCGCGCAGGTTCTCGGCCGAGCGGGCCAGCGCATCCGGCGTGATCCCGAAAGCCGCCATCGCCTGGCGGATCCGGACGCGGTCGAAATCGGCATTCTCGTTGCTGGGATCGTCGATCCAGCCGATGCCCCGCCCGGTCAGCCATTCGCGCAGTTCCGCCCGTCCGACTCGCAGCATCGGGCGGAGCCAGCAGATCCCCATCGCCTCGCGGCGTTCCGCCATGCCCGCCAGCCCGTCGATGCCCGCGCCGCGCATCAGGCGCATCAGCAGCGTTTCTGCCTGGTCGTCTTCCGTATGTCCAAGGGCGATGGCGGGCAGGCCCTGTTCCCCGGCCCATTCCGACATCAGCATCAGCCGGGCATTGCGCGCATTCGCCATCAGGTTGCCCGGCAGGTCCCCACCATGCCGCCAGGGCAGGCGGTCATGGGGCAGGCCAAGCACCGAGGCCGCCTGCGCGACCTGCGCGGCCTCATCGGCGCTTTCCGGACGCAGGCCATGATCCACCGTTGCCACGCGGACTTGCCGCCGCCCCGAGGCCCATTCGGCGATGACATGCATCAGGGCGATGGAATCGCCGCCGCCCGAAACCGCCACCCCTAGGCGGGGCAGGTCCCCCGCCAGACGGTCCAGCGCCGCGCGAATCCGTGCCGCCGGATCAGTCCCGGCGGCGCACATTCACCCGCTCAGTCATGTTCGGCCAGATCGGCGGCGGCCTCGGGATCCATCCCGGCGGTCTCCCCGGAGGCGGGGCCGTTATTGCCGCAATCCAGCGCCACCATCCGGCTCTCGGCCTCGATGGCGGGCTTGCTGTCGGGAAAGCGGACCGGGATCTCGGCAAGATAGAGACAGGCCGCGACCGGGTCGCCGTCATTCTCGATCACGCGGGCGATCCCCAGCAGGCTGTCACCGGCCCGGGCGCTGTCCGGATCGGCGGTGAACCCCTCCAGCCAGGCAGCGGCGGCGGCTTGCGGCTGGCCCGCATTGTCCAGCGCCACCCCGCGCAGATACAGCGCCTCTGCCGTCAGCGGGCCACCGGCATGTGTCTCGGCAACAGTGCCGAACATCTCGGCGGCACGCTGGAAATCGCCACTGTTCAGCGCCGCATGGGCCGCGTCGAAATCGGCCTGTTCGGTGGCGGAGGCAGCCGCGCCTTGCCCGGCAGCGGGGGCAGGGCCAGGCTCGATCTGCGGAACAACGGTCACGCCCGAGCCCGTCTCGACCGGATCGGGGGTGGTCAGCGCGCCAAGATCGCAGGTCTCGTCCATCTCGCACAGGCGGAACTCGACATCGTCGATGCGCCGGGTGTTTTCGTCGAGAACCTGCCGGATGCGGTTCTGCAACTGCTCGGTCCGGTCGGTCAGCCGCGTGAGCTGCTCTTCCATGGCATTCATGCGGTCGATGGCATCCGCGCCCCCGACCTGCTGGTAGCCTTCCGATCCCGCGGCACGCAGCTCGGCCCGAAGCGATTGCAACTGGCCGCGCAGAGCCGAGACCTCGGCCCGCAGATCGGCCAGCACCGGCTCCTGCGCCGCGACCGGCAGAGCCATCATCGCGACCAGCGTGGCGGCGGCGACGGCCCGGCGGATCACGTGCCGGCCCCCGTGTCGCTCACGACGGTGACGGCGCGGCGGTTCTGCGCATAGCAGCTTTCGTTCGAGCAGATCTCGGCGGGGCGTTCCTTGCCAAAGCTCAGCGTGCGGATCCGGTCCGAGGACACGCCCTGCGCGACCAGGTATTCCTGCACCGCGCTGGCGCGGCGCGCGCCCAGGGCGAGGTTGTATTCGCGGGTGCCGGTCTCTTCGGCATGGCCCTGCACCACGGCCGAGAAATTGCCATGCTTGTTCAGCCATTCGGCCTGCCGGGCCAGGACCGCGCGGGCATCGCCGCTCAGCGTCGTCTGGTTGGCGGCGAACAGCACCGTGTTGCCGACCTGGTCGTTGAAATACTGGGCGGTCGCCTCGCCCGCCAGCGTGCCTCCGGCGATATTGCCTGGTAGAGCGCGCCATTGCCCATATTCGCATAGGGGTCCTGCACCTGCGGCGGCGGGGCAGGCTGCGTGCAGGCGGCAAGGCCGAGGAAAGAGGCGGAGAGAAGGATCAGATATGGTTTCATTGCAAGGTCCTTACGGCAAAAGCGGACCCCAGGAGGGATCCGATGCGGCAAAATCAAGTTCCATTGGGCGCATGTTGCGCCCGGTGATATCGACCGAGTGCAGGCGCGGCTGGCCATCGCCGCCCGGCGTGACACGTGTGAACATGATGACGCGCCCATTGGGGGCCCATGTCGGACCCTCGTCAAGGAAGGAATCGGTCAGGGTCTTCTCGCCCTCGCCATCCTTGCGCATCACCCCGATATGGAAACGCTCGCCAAGCTGCTTGGTAAAGGCGATCATGCCGCCCTTGGGCGACCATGCCGGATCGCCATAGCGGCCCTCGCCAAAGCTGATCCGGGTCGGCTCGCCGCCATCAAGGCCCATCACGTAAAGCTGCGGCGTGCCCGAACGGTCGGATTCGAACACGATCTGCTTGCCGTCGGGGCTGAAGCTGGGCGAGGTCTCGATCGACGGCGAGTCGGTCAGCGGCCGCTGCGCGCCGGTGGCGGCATCCATCAGCCAGATATCCGTGTTGCCGCTTTTCTCCAGCGAATAGACGATCCAGCGGCCATCGGGCGAATAGCGCGGCGAAAAGGCCATGCTGCCGCCCCCCTGGGTGACCGGCTTCGAGGTCACGCTGGCCACGTCCAGCGACTGGATCTGCGGGAAGCCGCTGTCAAAGCTGGTGAACAGGATCTTCTTGCCATCGGGCGAGAATTCCGGCGCCAAGACCAGCGAGGAACTGTCGGTCATCCACAGGATATTGGCGCCGTCGTAATCCATCACCCCGATGCGCTTGATCCGGGCATCCTTGGGGCCGGTTTCCTGCACGAAGGCCACGCGGCTGTCGAAATAGGCGGCCTCGCCGGTCAGCCGGGAATAGATCTGGTCGGCGATCTTGTGGGCGGCGCGGCGCCAGTCGCTGGCGCGGGCGACGAATTGCATCCCGTCGCCAAGCGGCTGGCCCGCGAAGACGTCGAACAGCCGGAACTTGACGCTGATCTCCTCGCCCGCGCCGGTCACCTCGGCGGTGACCAGCGCCTGCGCGTTGATCGCGCGCCATTCCTCGTAGGCGACGGCATCGGCGAAGCTGCCGCGGCTGGCGACATGGGCCTCGGCCGGGATCTCGCGGAACAGCCCGGTGCCGGTCAGGTCATCGGCGACCACCTGGCGGATTTTCGAGGCGGCCTCGGCATCGCCATGGAATTCGGGAATCGCCACGGCCACGGGTTCCGAGACGCCATCGGTGATCTCGATTCTCAGCGGGCCGTCCTGCGCCAGCGCGGGCAGGGCGGTCATGGCGCCGCCGGTCACGCAGAGCGCGAAGACGAGTGCGGGGGCAAGTGTCAGGTTACGGAACATGCTGTCCTCTTTAGCGTCATTGGCGGCGGGGCAAAAGCCGGGTTTCACCCCGACCTCACTACTCGAATTGAATCCCTTCCGGGCGAAAATCCACGATCACGTCGCGCCAGCGCCCGTATTTCTCGCGCGGGAGCGGAAAACCCGACCGCCCGCAATTCCGGATCGCGCGGCTCGCGGTCTCATAGGCGATCTGCACCGAGGTCTGCGACGACCCGCCCTGCGAATCGATCAGCCGCAGGCTGGCCGGTTCGGGACGGCCGTCGGGGGTCATGCGGAACTCGATCGAGACGGTGGTGCGGGCGGCGTCGATCGACAGGGCGCCACGGTTCCAGCAATCCTCCAGCGCCAGCTTGAAGGCCTCGCGCTCCGAAAGCGAAAGGGGCTGGCCAAGCGGCGCAGCCCCCCCGGATCCGGTCGTCGCCTCGGATTGCTGATCGGGATCCGGCAACGGCGTCGGCGTGATCGGCACCGGGTTGAGCTGGTTCGGCTCAGGCGCCGGTTCCTGCTCTTGAGCCGGGGGCGAACCTCCTTGCGACATGGCCTCGGAGAGGGCCGCCGAAAGCGGGTCCTGATCCACCGAGGCGCCGCTGCCGCCCTCGATCCGCTGGACATCGCCGCCGTCCGTCTGGCCGGTCGAGGCGGTATCCTCGCCCCCGCTGCCGGACTCGGCCTCCTGGGCTTCGCGCAAGGCATCCTGAAGCGCCTGCTGTTCCGCCGCCTCGCGTTCGGCTTCCTCGGCTGCGCGGCGTTCCTCCTCTGCGCGGCGCTCCTCTTCGGCGCGGCGCTGTTCTTCTTCCCGCGCGGCCTGTTCCGCGGCTTGGCGTTCCTCTTCCTCGCGTGCCGCCTCTTCGGCTGCCTGACGTTCTTCCTCGGCGCGGCGGGCTTCCTCGG
>NZ_PXNQ02000021.1 GCF_003007735.2 Paracoccus methylarcula | reverse complement strand
CAGCGTTTCACCAACACTGTCGACAAGCTCCACCACCACGCCGCCTTCTCCGAGCAGATCGCCGGCCAGGCCGGTAACGGATTCCAGCGTTTTGCCGACGACACTGTCGACGAGTTCCACCACCACGCCGTCTTCCCCAAGCAGATCACCGGCCAGGTCGGTAACGGCCTCCACGGTTCCCCCGACGACGTCACCGATGCCATCCAATACACCGTCATCGCCGGTGAGCAGATCGGTGATGGAACCGGCCGCATCCGTTACGGTATCCGATATCGGCTCGGTCACCTCCGACGCCTCCTGGTTGCCCTCCACCTCATCCGGCAAGCCATTCCCGGGCGCGGTCACCGTGACCTCGGCGGGATCGGGTAGCGTGATGACCGGGACGCCAGTCACCGGCGAAGGGCTGTCGGCACCAGGGGAGCCGCCACCCTGTTCGATGGACAGCTGGTGATCGGATCGGCCGACGCCAGATGGAAATGCCCTCCTCCTGTGGCGGCGGATGCTGTCATGTCTTCGGACGGGGTTTCACTCTCGGCCATCTCCGGTGCTGCCGGGCTCCCCGCAGCAGAGGCTTCAACCGCCGCGCTTTCTACGGCCCCGACATTGGCGTCAACAACCGCGGTCTCGGCGGGCAAATCCGCGCCCTGCCCGGCAGGGGGGGCGGAGGCGCATCCCCAGCCACATCCCGGCCCTCGGTCCCGTTGCCATCGACATCCTGCTCCGGGAGAGCACCAGACACCACAGTTGCGGCCTCGGCCTCGCTTTGCTGCAACAGGGTCATGCCAAGGCCGACCGCACCGGCGGCCAGCGTCACCAGGCCGGCCTCGGCCGAAGTTCCGGCGGTCTGCCCGTTCGGGTTTCGGATTTCCAAGCGCTTCCGAGTTTCGGGATTTGCCTTCATGTTGTCGTTCGCCATGGTCTATTCCTCTCGAAAGGCATGGGTTATTTCATCCAACAATGGGCCAAGCAGATAGCTGACCACGGTGCGCGATCCCCTTGGGATCACGACTTCGGCGGGCATCCCCGGCCGCAGCGGTATCCCGGCTTGCGCGACATCCTCGGCCGTCAATCCGACCCGGATGGAAAAATAGCTGACGCCAGTTTGGCTGTCGGTCACCTTGTCGGCCGAAATGCTCAGGATTTCGCCACTCAATTCGGGGCGCTGCTTGCGCGGCACCCCGCTGAGCCGGACATCCGTGATGTCTCCGACACCGATACCATTGATATCCGACAATGGCAGGCGCGCCTCTACAATGATCGGATTGTCGTCGGGCACGATGTCCATGAGCTTCTGCCCCGGCTGGACGACCCCTCCCTCGGTGAAAACCGAGAGGCCGACGATCTGACCGTTGACTGGCGCACGGATCTGGCTGCGTTCCTCGACGAAATAGGCCGCATCGAGCCGGGGCTGCGCTTCGGCCAGCGCGGATCGGGTGTTGCGCAGCTGGTCGGTGATCTCGCTGATCCGCTCATCTTCCAATTTCGCGACGGCCAGTTCCGCCTCGGAAATTTCCTGCCGGGCGCTGGCGATCTCGGCACGGCGTGCGCCCGCATCGCCCATGACCTCGGCAACCGCACGCTCCAGTGCCATAGTGCGGTTACGCGAAGTCAATCCGGAGGCCAGCAGTTTGCGCGAGGAAGCCAGTTCCTCTTCCAGAAGACGGTGCTGTTGCGAAAGCCCCTCAAGCTGCGCTTCGAGGCCGCTGATCTGTTCGCTGAGTTGCGATACGCGGGAGGTCAGCATGCCGGACTCGGTCCGGAACGTGCGGGCGCGTGCCTGCAACAGCGCCGCCTCATTCGCGATCGCTTCGGCCATTTCCGGCCGATCCCCCTCCGCGGCGGCAAACTTGTCGAGACAGGCAACCGGATCGCTCCTGTCCCGCTCGCATTCCAGCCGCGCCTGCTGGGCCTGCAACGCGACCACCTCGGCCTCGGCGATATTGCGCGAGGCGCGGGCTTCGGTTTCGTCCAGTTCGATTAGCAAGGCGCCACGAGACACTGTCTGGCCCTCGGCGACATGCAGCCTGGTGATCACGCCGCCTTGCGGATGCTGGACGGCCTGGCGCTGTGCCATCACCTGAAGGCTACCCTCGGCCAGGGCCGAACTGGCCAGCGGCGCCGAGTTGCCCCAGATCAGCAAGGCCAGCACAAAGGCGATCACGACGCCGAATCCCCAGAACGCCGGACGCAACGGGTTGCGGTAATCAGCCAGGTTCGGAGGGGTGGCAAGACGGTTCATGCGCTCTCCTTGAGCCTTCCCAGGATTCCGGCCAGCATTTCCTCGGGCGGTCCCAAGCGCCTGACACGTCCGCCATCCAGCGACAGGATGGTGTCCACGGTTTCCAGAACTGCCGGCTGATGAGTGATGACAACGATGGCGCTGCCCTGCGCCTTCATCACGAAAAGCGCCTCGCTGAGCGCGCGTTCGCCCGTGATGTCCAGATGCGCATTCGGTTCATCAAGCACGATGAGCCGCGGCTTGCCCAGAAGCGCGCGGGCGAGGCCGAGACGCTGCCGCTGCCCCCCGGAGAGCCCCAGTCCCCCCGGCCCCAGCAGGGTGTCATATTGCTTGGGCAGATCGAGAACCAGGTCATGGATCCCGGCCAGCTTGGCGGCATCGACGACCTGCTCGACCGGAACATCCTGGAAACGGGCGATGTTTTCGCGGACGGTTCCCGCGAACAGCCCGACATCCTGCGGCAGGTAGCCGACGATGCGCCCGAACTCCCCACGGTCCCAATGTTCGTAATTGATGCCGCCGAAACGCAGGCGCCCGGCCGATGGCGACAACGCGCCGATCAGCAGCCGTGCCAGCGTGCTCTTGCCGGAGCCGCTCGGGCCGACGACCCCCAGAACCTCGCCGGAATTGATGTTGAAGGACAGGTTTTCCAATACCGGCCGCTTCCGGTTGGCGACGCGGTAGGACAGGCCCTCGACCTCGAGCGCGGTCACGTCACTCGGCACGATGGTCTGGATTTCGAGATCGGGGTTCTCCTTCAGCAATGCCGCGACGCGCCGATAGGCCGATCTCGCGACAACCGCATGCTTCCACGCGCCCACCGATTGCTCGACCGGGACCAGGGCGCGCCCCATGATGATACTGGCGGCAAAGATGGTCACCGGCATGATGGAGCCGTCGATGGCCAGCCATGCACCCGTTCCCAGCAGCAGCGATTGCAGGAGCAGGCGCGCGAAGCGGATGCTGGCGCTGACGGCTGCATTGCGATCACTGGCCAGCGATTGCTGTGCCAGCATCTTTGCCCGGCTCCCCTGCCAGTGGCGCTCGACCGAGGGCAGCATCCCCATCGCATGAATGACATCGGCATGCTGCATGATGTTCTCGGTGAAGACAAAGGCACGCCGGGACGAGGATTGCGCGTTCTCTAGCGCAGTCTTGGTCAGCCTCTCGTTGACGAAAACCAGAAGCAGGAGAAGCGCCGACCCGATCGTGGCGACAAGTCCCAGGATCGGGTGGATCAGGTAAAGCAATCCCAGATAGATCGGGACCCACGGCAGGTCGAAGGCGAAATGAATGCCGGGTCCAGTGATGAAGGCGCGAAACTCGTCCAGTTCGCGGAGGGCCTGGGCACTGGAGGACATGCCCTGCCTGGCCGATTTCCGCACCAATGCCCCGAAGACCGGACCGGCCAGCTTGTCGTCGAGCAGGACCGAGCAGCGGACCAGCAGCCTGCCACGCAGCGCATCCAGCACCCCCATCACGCCAAGGGCCAGCACCAGGATCAGCGTCAGCATAGCCAGCGTGGGAATGCTTTGGCTGACCAGAACGCGATTGTAGACCTGCATCAGGTAGAGAGGCGAGCTCAGATAAAGCAGATTGATTGCGCATGAAAAGAGCCCTGCGAATGCAAAATACATGCGCAGCGATTTCATTGCATCCGATATATAACTATTCGACAGGCCATCACCTGCCGCTTGTATTTGATGAGCATCGACCGCGGACATATGGCTATCCCAAAACGCGACAAAATGCCGGAACACTTCCGCAGGATGCGCGGATAAAATGTATACAAAATACAATCTTCCAGCAAGCAGTATGCAAATTAAGGCCCGAACAGTATTATACTATCCGGACCCACTGTTATTCAGACATGCCCACTCTCCCCACAGAGGGCTCGGACAATTCACCGGCAATACCAAGCAGGCCATCGGCCAAATTCAGCGCATTGCCCAATAACCCCTTGACGCCAAGACCATCGCCTTGCCCCGGCTTGCTCGCAGCACCACCCGGGCCGACCGCATCCGCGCAGGCAGCCATCGCAGCGCTGGCAACGTCACCTTCCGCAAGTTTTTCAAGCACATCACCAATGGCGACATGATCGCCGAACGTGCCTTCCATCGCCCCAGAAGCCGCCCCCATGGACAGGCCCTGAACCGCAAGCCCTCCTGAAACACCACCATGGATGGAGCCCCAAAGTCCGCTTACAGGCAAAAGAAGTTCACCAGGCAATGATTCATACCTCTTATTGATACATTCACCCAACGTCCAATCCATTGAACCGGACAATTTCAAATTTCCCTCTCCGGGGTTGTAGAGTCAATGGTTTTTTGTTTTTTATGAAGAATATCGGACTTTCGAGTGAGTATCGAGTTTTCCCATTACAAGCGTCATCAATAGCTGAGGGTCGGGCTTGAATACTTATCCTGCGCGAAAAATTGCCATCATCAATTTCACAGGATTTCGCCCCAACTGGGGCTGCCAGGCAACCAGTTGGGGATTACTCAGCCTGCTGAATGGAAATCTTGAAACCGAAGCGCTGCCAAAGATTTCCCCCATCCCCCTGCTTCCCCGCCATGAAATGGATCTGCGCCTCGAACAACAGGAATTGCAGGACATCTATACCGCCATGCTGGATGTCTGCCAGTCGGGGAGTGCGGCGGGCGGGGCGCTTGCCTATCTCGAAGAGCTGGCCCTTCGGCGCTATGGTCAGTATGCCAGCCAGGCAAAGATGGCGGATCTCGTCTTCTTCCAGGCCGAGGGAACCATGGCAGGCACCGATTTCCTGCGCGGCGCAAGGCTGTTGCTCTTGCCTTTCGTCGCCAAGCATGCCTGGAAAAAACCGGTCCTGTCGCTCAATCAGACAATCTTTTCCTGCAACGATGGTTTCACCCCGGTGATGGCGGCGGCATATAACAGTTTCGACCTGGTGGCCGTGCGCGAGAATATATCCTTCGACGCGGCGCAGAAGGCGGGAATCCGCGAGGTCATCCATATCCCGGACGCGGCGTTCCTGGTGCGCCCCCGCCGGGCCGCGCAGGACATCCCGGCCGGTCGGCATTTCGCGGTGACCGGAACGGCGTGGTTCGATAACCGCCCCGAGTCGGAAGCCCATGAAAAGATCTTCGCCGCCGCCGACCGCATCAGGCAAGAGAGCGGCCTGATTCCACTTGTCGCGGTATCGACCGGTCCGGACAAGACGCTGATCGAGCTTGCCCGGAAACACTGGGGAGAGGACGGATTCGCGAGCATCCCGCCGAACAGTTCCCACACCGCCGCCGCTTACGCCTTGCAGCAATGCCGCCTTGTCCTTGGCGGCCGTTATCACATGACGATCATGGCATTGGCCGCCGGCACTCCCGCCATTCAACTGCCCGGCAATTCCTACAAGAATGAAGGATTGTCGGCGATGTTGGGGGAGATTTGCCCGGTCCGGGCCTTCGACGATCAAGAGGCCATCACCGAGGATGCGTCGCGGATCCTCGATGATCCCGAGGGCAGCGCGGCAAGGCTGCAGAATGCGCTGGAACCTGTCCGCGAACGGCTGCATCACGCGAAACGCTACTTCGCCTCACTTCAGAAGGGGCATCCCGCGCCGGTTCCAAGATGTCTTCGCAGCGCCCCCGGACAGACGGTATCGGCAGCGGATCATATTGAGTCCTATCGAGCGAATACGGTCAGGCAAGTCGGCCATTTCCGCTATTCCGCCGCGGCCGAAGACATTCTGGGAAAGGAGCCGTCCCCGCATGCCCTGTTCGCGGAACTCACCTCGGCCTATCGCGATGGCGACCATTTGGTGCGGCGCAACCTGATCCAGATCCTGGGCAGCTTCTCCAATAGAATCAATGCCGCGCGCCCTGCCCTGAAAAACGCCATTTACCGTCTGCCTCCCGAGCTCTTCGCATCCGCCGGCATTCCACGCCCGGCGGATCCGGAAAACCCGATCACCGGGCTCGAGGATTTGCGCAGGATCTGCGGGGATCGCGCAATCGATATGCGGGAGCGCATCATTCCCGGCAGCGCGCCCGCTCTTCCACGCCCTCCCGCCAAGGATATTTCCTTCCATTTTGCCACGCTCCGCGAAGAATTCGCCACGAAACCCGAACTGCTCTTCTATCATGCCGCGCTCATCAGCCTGATCCGCCGCAGATTGGAGAAAGACCGGGCCTTCGCGCAGTTTCGGGCAATCTGGACCGAGGAAACGGAGTTCCTGCGGCGCGAACTGGACAGCCGGTGGCTCGTCTCGGCCTGCAACACATTCGCCGATCATGCCGAAGACCCGGCCGAGCGCGCCCTGGCCATGACCGGGGCCATCCTGACGGACACGGTGAAGCTCTATGAGACCGAGAACTGGGCCACCGGACAGAACGGCACGGCGCGGCAATATCGCGCGGTGCCCCCCCAGATACCGTTATTCGACGGCATGACGGCTTTCGGCATCGGGCGCGGAGATCTCATCCGCAACATGCAGCGGAGACTGGCAACCGTCGCGAACAAGAAGAGCGTGGTGTCGGTGATCGTTTTCGAACTTTTCCATCGCATACATGCTCATGACACGGTCTTTCGCCGGTTCCACAGCATGCACGGCACCCCGGGAACGCACTGGACCGGAATTGTCGCGGCACCTGCCGCCGGGGGGTGATTTCCCGACCCTATGAAAACCAGGGAACGCGCTTGATCTCTGTTGCGCCGGGTGCGTTGAAGCAATTCACGAGGGCAATGCCGTGCTCATCTCGATTTCGGCCATCTGTCGTCTCGTGAGGCGATGCACTTTCCGAATGATCGAGATATCTCGCTTCCGCCTCGATCCCGATACCCGGCCAGCGGCATCCTGCCGATCGGCGCAATCCTGCCGATCAGCGTCCGGAACATGCGCGAACCCCAGGGAGAAAGGCGTTGCTTCATCCCCCCGAAACAGCCAAAATGCTGCGCAGCGTGCCACCTCGAGATAAAAGCCAAGCATGTGATAAACAAAGACGCTGACGACATCCGCAAGTCCGGTCTGTTCGATCGGGACTGGTATCTTTCCACCTATCCAGACGTGGCCATGTCCGGGATGCCCCCCCTTGCACATTTCTTGCAGATCGGGGCGCGTCTGAAACGAGATCCCGGACCGGATTTCGACACCGCTGGCTATCTGGAAGAATATCGCGACATCGAGAAAGCCGGGATCAATCCGCTGCTGCACTACATCCAGCATGGCCGGGATGAGGGACGTCAGGCACGCCCCAACTCCGGGCAACCGGCGTCACGATCGGAAATAGGCGCGCGGATAGCGGGAGACTTACGGCGCCGTCCCGGCCGGACCACGGTTCTGCTCTGCGCGCATTCTGCGCGTCAACAACTATTCGGAGGCGAACGCAGCTTCCTCGACATGGTTGACGGCATTTCCGCGCTCGATTTCAATCTGATCATCACGATCCCCAGCGTGGAAAACCAGGCTTATCTCGCGGCACTGAAACAGCGTAGCGTTGCTATCTACCATCTGCCCATCCCTTGGTGGCGGGGAGATATCCCTGTGGCTCCGGCCACGATAGGGCGGATCGCGTCGATCATTGCGGCAGAGCATGTCGATGTTGTCCACAGCAACACGATCATGCTGCGCGAGCCGCTGCTGGCCGCCCGCTACATGGGCGTTCGCAGCCTTGTGCAGGCGCGTGAACTGATCCAGCATGACGAACATTTGCTAGAGGAAATCCGCCTGACAGCGCCCGAAATCATAGAATGGCTCTGGGAGAATGCCGACGGCATCATCGCCAACTCACATGTCACCGCCACTGGTTTCACGCTTCCCGGAAAGTCCCCCCATGTGGTCTACAATACGGTCGACATGTCCGCCTTGCGGAAAATGCCCCCGCCCGGAAACGCCGGGCCACTGCGCGTCGGGCTCATCAGTTCGAATCTGCCCAAGAAGGGGTTAGGGGCTTTCACCAAGATCGCCCAGAAACTGGAACACACTCATCCGGACATACATTTCCATATCATCGGACCGGACACCTCCCTCACGGAGGACATCAGGGAGCGCCTTTCCCGCAAAGAACTTCCGGAAAGCATCAAGTTACTCGGCTATCGCGACACCCCGGCCGCGGCTATCGCAGAAACGGATGTCGTTCTGAGCATCTCCACCTTCCAGGAATCCTTTGGGCGCACCGTGCTTGAAAGCATGGCGGGCGCACGCCCAGTCATTGTATATGATCACGGTGCTCCGCCTGAACTGGTAACCACGGGACGCAGCGGATTCGTGGTTCCGTTTGGCGATGTCTCGAAGATCGCCGACCTGCTGGGCAAATTGTCGAAGGATCGCAATCTCCTGATACAGATGGGCCGCAATGCCCGCGACGAAGCCCATGAACGCTTCGGGCGAGATGTCTATATCGAAAGCCTGCGCTCCGCATATACGGACCTTCTCGACAGGGAATCTTCGCCGCCCAGGGTCGTGCTTCCTGCCCGGTCAGATCTGTCGCCCCTTCCCCGGACAGCCCTGCGGATCGCCTATTTCCTGTGGCACTTTCCTGTCCCGTCCGAGACCTTCGTCCTGAACGAATTGCGGATCCTCAAGGCCAATGGTGTGGACGTGCGTGTGTTCTGCCGCCATTCCCCGCACGAGGATTTCACGCCAGACTTCGAGATCGAGTGGGAAACTGTCGATAGCCCCGAGCATCTGGCCAACAGGTTGCAGGCAACCGGCCGGACCGTGGTCCACAGCCATTTCGTCTTTCCGACGGTGACGGAAATGGTTTGGCCCGCCTGCGAAAAAGCCCGGGTTCCATTCACCTTCATCGCTCATGCGCAAGACATCTTTCGCTACCGCAACGACCTGAAGAACCGGATCGGTGAAGTCGCCCGTTCGCCGTGGTGCCGCAAGGTTTTCGTGCCATCGAGCTTCCATGAGCGCTATCTGTCGCTAAGGGGCGTTCCCGAGAACAAGATGGTGCCAAGCGCCAATGGGTGCGACGATACTCTATATGCTGCGGCGCGCATGACAGAGCGCAGTAAACGGCCCTTCCGCAGGATCATAGCCATCCACCGTTTTGCCGAGAAGAAGGGGCTGGGGAACCTGGTTCGAGCCGCAAAACTTCTGGAACCGGACGGCATCAGGGTGGCGCTCTACGGATATGGTGATCTGGAAGCCGAATACCGTCGGATCGTCGCGGACAAGGGGATCGGGAACGTCGAGTTCTGCGGAGCCGTGAACGGCCTCGACGAGATGCTCGATGCATTCCGCAGTTGCGACCTGTTCAGCTGCCCATCCGTGCGTGCAGCAGATGGCGATATGGATGGCATTCCGACGGTTGTGATGGAGGCGATGTCCGCCGGCGTACCCGTCATCACCACCGCGATCTCGGGGATCCCGGATCTTGTCGAGGACGGGCTGACGGGCATGTTGTCCGAAGCAACTCCCGAGGCTATCGCAGAACGCGTGCGGGCCTATTACGCCCTGCCCGATGCGGCCGTCGAAGCGATGATCGAGAACGGTCTCGAAAGGATTCAGAGCAAATACAATTCCGAACGTCTTGTCGAAGGCATGATGCGGATCTGGGCGAACGAAACGGTCGATCTGATGATCGTAAGCTGGAACAACTTGCCGGAGCTGTACGAAGTCACTCAGCGGTTGCTCGCCAATACCAGCATGCCGCATCACCTGATCATCTGCGACAATGGTTCCCGCCCCTCCACGCTCGCCTATCTGGTCGATTTGCAAGGCAGGCATGATAACATCACGCTGATAATCAACCGCGAAAATGCCTATGTCGGGCCCGGCACGAATATTTGCCTACAGCACGGCCGTTCCGACTATGCGGTGTATGTCTGCGGCAAAGAAGGCATGACCACTGCCAAGGGCTGGGAGATTCCCCTCATTCATTACATGAATGCCAACCCCCGCGTCGGTCAGGCCGGCACGTTATGCTATTCTCCGTCCTATTTGCACGGGCGGGATTATCCAAAGGGGGTGGCGCTCTTTGACAAGTTCCGCAATCAGGATTTCGCAAGAAACAACCCCGACCGTTCATTTTGTCACGTTCAAGGAGGCTTCTTTGTGCTTCGTCGGGAGATGATCGACGAGATAGGCGGTTTTTCGAACGATGTCGCCCATGCTTACACCGATGTCGAGTTCTCTTATTATGTCGAGAGCCGAGGATGGGAACTGGGACAGGCCCCCGGCATGCTATCGCTTTACAACAAGACCCGTCCGAGCATTTTTCATCGACTGGACGAGAAAATGAGCGCCCTGCATCCACCAACACTGAATGATTTACCCATTCTGGATGCTGTCTCCAAACGGAGTCTGGCCCTGTGCAATGCCTGTGGCAAGTCATCGCCAGCCTTCACCCACGTCGGAGCCGAAGCCGTTTGTCCCGAATGCGGCTCGACCCGGCGTAGCCGGTCGCTGCAGCGCTTCCTGTCAGAATCCCTGTTGCTGTATCGCCGCCTCCCTGCCCTGGCCGTTTCGGCACCCGGGCCGCTTCTTGATTTCTGGCGGCATCAGTTCCAGGGGCATGCCCTGTCACTGGAAGACCTGCTTCAACGCCTGGCGGCCTCACAGCCCCTGAATATAGCCGAAAACAGCCTGCCGCTTATCCTCCTGAACGATATCTGGCTACCGGATATGCGCGAATCCGGGGTTCAGGCAGTTTTGAACTGGACCAGTCGCCTGTTGAAGGAAGACGGCATGATGATCCTCTCCGGACCGGCGCAGACCGCAGAGCTATCTGCTTTCGCACAGCAATGCGGATTGGAGATTTTTGATCGAAAACGATTTGCCAGTGCCGTGAGCCATTTCGACTGGCAGCCTTTGTATCTTCTGAGGCATACATCAGTTTCTTCGCCAGACAAGCACAGCCATGGAGATAAGAAGGCGCTCATCCAATGACCTCTGCCCCTATTCGCATCCAGGATAAGCCACAGACACGGAAGGATCATGTCTCCGATGGGTCCGATCATGTGCAGAGTCCCCCGGTAGTAATTGCAGATAGTAAAATGCCTGAAACCAAACAGAAACCGCAGCGCTTCGCGATAATGGTTTTGGGGATGCACCGCTCCGGGACATCGGCTCTTGCGGGAACGCTGGGCCTTCTTGGATGCACGCTACCGAAGAACTTGATGCGCGGCAATACAAGCAATGAATTGGGGCACTTTGAACCGCAGCCACTATACAATCTTCATGAACGCCTGCTGGACAGCGCCTGCTCGCATTGGGCTGACTGGCTCCCAATAGGAGATAGCTGGTTCGACAGCCCGTGCGCACAAGGATTTCAGGACGAGATCACGGATCTTCTGCAAGCCGAGTTTGGTTCGGCAAGGCAGTTCGTAGTGAAGGATCCCCGGATCTGCCGCCTCGTGCCAATATGGAAACGGGCGCTCGAATCCCTGGACATCTCACCGCGCTACATCCACACTCACCGCGATCCGCTGGAAGTCGCAGCGTCACTGAAGAAGCGCGATGCCATCGATACCGACCTTGGCCTGCTGATCTGGCTGCGTCATTTGCTGGATGCGGAGGCCGGCACACGAGGCAGCCCCCGCAGCTTCGTCAACTACGCCGCCCTGCTACAGTCCTGGGGCGCCGTTGCACAAAAAATCGAACATATACTCGATCTGAAGTTCCCTCGCTTCTCTCCCAACGTGACCTCCGAGATCGATGCCTTCATCAGGCAGGATCTGCGCCACCACAATGCGCAAGGCAGCAGAGTGTTGGTTGATCCACTGATCCCGGGCTGGGTCCGAGATAGTTTCGAAATATTCGAGCGCTGGTCAACCACGGGTGAATCCGAGGCTGATCATGCACGGCTCGATGAGGTCCGCGCGGAGTTCGACAAGTCCGGACCTATCTTTGCCGGAATCGTTCGAAGCGGGCAGCTCGGTTTACGTGAAACTCGGCGTCTGACGGGCGAAAAACAGGATCTGGAGCAGAAGTGGTCGCAAGAAGCTGAAAAGGCCCGGCACCTGGAACAGGCGTTGCAGGAGTACAAGGCCGAAGCTGTCGACAAGATTGCCGGACTGGAAAAAACCATCGCGCAGTTCAGCGATCGCGAAAAGGAACTCAGCAAGGCTGCGGAAGAGGTCGGGCAGTGGGTAGAGACATATCAATCGGCCCAAAAGAAGCATGAACTCGAGATACGGCGTCTCAACAAGACGATTTCGGATTACAGTAGCCAATTCGCGGAGATGGCAGGCCTCCTGCTTGAAAAGGAAGAGGCGAGATCAAGGTTGCATCAAAATCTGAGCGGCTTGCGAGACAGGGTTGCAGCCCAGGAAGCTTATATCGAAGCTCTTCTTAACAGTAATTCCTGGAAAGTAACCTGGCCGCTACGGAGTGTCGCCCGTGCCATCCGCAAGCTTCTCGGGCGCAAGGATGGGTGAGGCCCGCCTTCCTTTTTATGCTGGCGTATCACCGGCAACCTGAGCGTGGAGGAAAAGCGTTCAGGCCGTTGTATCCGTGATTGAGCGCCCCAGGAGAGTTTCCCGAGAATATGCTGAAGCGTTATTTTCGACCATCGCATGTATCGATCGTCTTCCACATTTTCTATGAAGATGTGGCTTTGAACATCATAGCGCGGCTTAGGAACTTCCGCGCCAAACACAAGGTTTATGTAACACACAGCCATGACTTAAGCCCGGAAATCATGATGGCTCTGGCCAAACTGACGGCTCCGGTACGTTTTCTGAAGGTCGAGAACATCGGAATGGACGTCTATCCGTTCCTTGCCGCGATGGAACATTTCGACCTGTATAACGCTGGAATCATATGCAAATTGCATACCAAGCGTGGCGAAGATATCGTCGGGGAAACTTGGCAAAGCGAGCTGTTCGATTCTGTTCTGGGCAATGGCGCCCGGCTCGGCAAGAATATCGAGTTCATGAAAGCCAATCCGCAGCTCTTGCTAGTTGGAGCGGACTCGACCTACCTTTCAGCGCATAAGGCGATGAAAGACAATTTTCGCAATGTGTCCGATATCAACCGCACCAGTCTTCACGCCGATCTAGAGCAGGATTGGGGTTTCTTCGCGGGAACGATCTTCATCGCTCGAAGCACGATTTTCAAACCATTGCCTCCTGCCTCCATGATACGGAACAATTTCTCGATCGGTTCCACGCGAGGAGATGGAGAATATGCGCATGCCTACGAGCGCATATTCGGTCTTCTACCCAGGAAGTTCCTCGGACAGGTCGCAACAGTTACTCCGTCTTGGCGGGGAGAAACCATATCGATGACGCCCTCTCCATCATCAGAACTGATCAGTCGGATCATGAAAGATATACATGCGGCCTCTTTGCTCCGGAACCGCGATGCCGTATGAGCCGAGTGGTATGATAGGGGTCCGCTCACCGGTGAAATTCATCCAGGGGAATTCGCACGGGAACGGAGTTTCCGCCCGTTCACCCGAATCAACCTATCCATCAAGAACATGTAGCCATTGACTGAGGCGGGAACATATACGGAATGACCCGGCGAAAATAACAGCTAGGAACCACTAGGAAATGAGAGTCCCGAACTTCTTCATCATAGGTGCCCAGAAATCCGGAACGACCTATCTGGCAAAGATGTTGGCCGAACAACCCGATGTATTCTTCAGCGATCCAAAGGAACCTCTGTTCTTCTCGCGTCCAGACGTCAACGAAAGCCAATACAAGAACTATCTCCAGACCCATTTTGCAGCCGCCGGCGATCAAACCTGGGTGGGCGAAGGTTCGACCACCTATCTGCAGTGGCCACGTGCCCTTGAGAATATAAAAAGTTATGTCCCCGGCACCCCCAAGTTCATTGTGTGTATGCGCCAGCCTACCGAGAAGGCTATCTCATTCTACCTCCACAACTGGCGTCGTGCTCGCTATGCGCCCGGCATACGAATCTCTGATACGTTCGACCCACCAGTTTCTCTGTCACCTCTGAAGACCAGCCATTATGCTCCCGGGTTGGTCAACTGGCTGAATGCCTATCCGCGCGATACATTCTGTTTCCTAACGTTTGATCAACTCAAGGAGGAACCGGCATGCTTCGTTTGCGCTGCCACGGATTTCCTTGGAGTTCCCGAACCGAAGAATGTGCTGCGCAAACAGGTGAACGCAGGCTTTGGCTTGGCTTGGCTTGGAGCGGCGACGACTTGACAATCAATGATCCCACAGCCCCAACGGAGCATCGTCCCGAATTCACCCGGACCGAGTTGGAAGATCTCCATGCGCTAATGTTGAACGATATCACACAAACCGAACGGTTGACGGGCCTGAATCTGGAGAATTGGCGAACTCTGCCTTCATTTGAATGATTAATATGCGCATTGGCAATTCGTTCACTGTATCCTGTGCATTTCCGCTCTTGTTCGCTGTCTTGAGAATGAGAAATCAGCTCACCACAGATTTTCTGTCAAAAGCTGCAGCAAATGCTTGAGTTGCGGTTCGGTAACCCGCTTATTCCTGCCACTAAGGTTGTAGGCAACTATTCATGTTGAATTTTTTAGAATCTTGATGCACGCTTTAGTTGAGGCGTGTTAGCCTCTTACAAGTGTGTTACTCCCCAAATACTGAACGCGAGAAGGATAGCATGAAACATTTCGATTTATCGAACGGCCCGAGGTCTCGCGACAGGAGTGATGTCCGCCAGTTCAACCTGCTTCTGACTTCCGATGAACGAACCGTGATCGAGCAGGCCGTACGACGCCAAGGAGGCTCGCTCTCTTCGTTCATTCGATCTGTCGCCCTGCGGAAAGCACAGGACGTGATCTCTGGTCGTGATGACAGTGAGGAATTTTCCTTCCCTTTCCTGCCGCCATGGAACCCACCAATATTAGGAGTCAGTGGCAACCTGCCATATGAACACGAGTAACCAAAATCCGGGTCAGAAGCGGCGCATAATTCCTCTGGATAGCAAATCAGGCGGATCATGATCGTCGCAAAGGTGGCGGCGCGCGAGATGTCGACACATCGCTCTTATTCTTTTGCGATGCTGTGACAATTGTGAACCCCGAGACTCACGACGACCGGGTTCCACCCGTATGCGTTTTTGATGAACAGGATCCCCTGGGGGCAGGTCAAGGTTACACCAACCTGCCCTGCTTGAAGATGGTAAGGGATTCCACTGACCTGGATGACAGAAGAGATGAAAATATGGCGAAGTGATACCGGACCGGATATGATATAGCCATGTCATCTCTTGATCTCCTGCCTCTCATTGCCCTCTTCGCATTCGCTATCGGTCGGAGGCGCAGCGGAGTCGTATATGATGTCATGAACGGTGCTGCTGCTATGGCCGCGTTGATGTGGGTAGGACTGCTGATGACAGCGGTGCTGGTGGGCACATGACAATCTCCTGACGGCGTCTGTATCTTGGGAATTTCCAACCCGGCTCCTGCATGATTCATCAAAACCCGAGCTGTATCTCAGCCTGATCCGGCACCGATCGGACAGTGGCCGTGCCGCCTCATCCCTGCGCAATTACGCTTCAGGAAATACCTGCTCGCCTTCGCTCAATTCGATTGCAACAGATGCCTGCCCGAGCATGACACTTCATCGAATTCGCTTCAGATCATTGGCCGAAATTTCAGCTTCGGATGGTCTGGCGCGAAATGCCTTGCCTGATACGATCGCGTCACTGAAATCCTGAGCCTGATAAATCAGGCTCAGGCAAGCTTGAAGTGATTCACTCGATATTCTGACAGGGGCCACAGTGATCCTGCGGAGACAGCCCCGCAAGATCACTGATGGAAAACATCTACTTATGAATAAAAATCATCATCATGGCCAAAGATATTGCCATATGAGCTACCGCTTACTCCGATAAGTCCGACGGGTTCTGGCACATCGCCCAGCACACCCTCGGCACCCAACCCATGTCCGTCGGAGAGGTTATTTACAACGCCGCCGCGTGCCAGGAGATCGTCATAGGAAGCCGAGATTGCGTCACCAAGTTCTCCCGTTTCCAGGCCCGCGACAATATCGTCGAGAACTCCGTTGTTGCCGATCAGGTTGCCGGTCAGGGTCAGCGAAGATGTCGAACCGGGAGCAACTGCCTCGGCCAGGTTCCCCAGGAGGCCATTCACACCGATCACGCCATCAAGAGCTCCTTCGCCGATAATGCCGCCAATCCCGATAAGTCCGACCGGTTCGAGCACATTGTCCATCAGGCCCTCGATACCCAATCCACGCCCATCGGAGAGGTTGTTTACAACACCGCCAACTCCCAGGAGATCGTCATAGGAATTCGAGATGGCGCCGGCGAGATCTCCCGTTTCCAGGCCCGCAACGATATCGTCGAGAACACCGCTATGGCCGATCAGGTTGCCGGTCAGGGTCGCTGGAGATGTCGAGCCGGGAGCAACTGCCTCGGCCAGGTTCCCCAGCAGCCCATTCTCGCCGATCAGGCCATCAAGGGCACCTTCGCCGATAATGCCGCCTATCTCGACAAGCCCGACCGGTTCGAGCAGGTTGTCCATCAGGCACTCGACGCCCAATCCACGCCCATCCGTGAGGTTGTCCACAGCACCGCCAACTCCCAGGAGATCGTCATAGGCATCCGAGATTGCGCCGGCAAGTTCGCCCGTTTCCAGGCCCGCGACAATATCGTCGAGAACACCGCTATGGCCAATCAGGTTGCCGGTCAGGGTCGCTGGAGATGTCGAGCCGGGAGCAACTGCCTCGGCCAGATTCCCCAGCAGACCGTCCTCGCCGAGCAGA
>NZ_PXNQ02000020.1 GCF_003007735.2 Paracoccus methylarcula | reverse complement strand
CCCCCAGAGGATATTTGAATGAAGAAGAAGAGGTGGGCATGTTTGATTTGACGGGAAGGAATGCGCTGGTGACCGGCGCGTCGGGCGGAATCGGCGGCGCGATCGCCGAGGCCCTGCATGCGGCGGGTGCCGCGGTTGCGCTGTCGGGGACGCGCGAGGCCCCTTTGCAGGAACTGGCCGCGAAGCTGGGTGAGCGGGCGCATGTGGTGCCGGCGAATCTGGCGGATGCCGATGCTGTCGCCGCACTGCCGAAGGCGGCGGCGGACGCGATGGGATCGGTGGATATCCTGGTCAACAATGCCGGGATCACGCGGGACAACCTGTTCATGCGGATGTCGGATGAGGAGTGGCGCCAGGTCCTGGACGTCAACCTGACCAGCGTGTTCCAACTGTCCCGGGCGGTGCTGCGCGGGATGATGAAGGCGCGTTGGGGGCGGATCGTGAATATCACCTCGGTCGTGGGCGCAACGGGAAATCCCGGGCAGGGCAATTACGCCGCCGCCAAGGCGGGGCTGGTCGGCATGTCGAAAAGCCTTGCCTGTGAGGTGGCGAGCCGGGGAATCACGGTGAACTGCGTCGCTCCCGGTTTCATCGAGACGGCGATGACCGACAAGCTGAATGACGATCAGAAGGGCAAGATCCTCGGGCAGATTCCGGCCGGGCGCATGGGTAGCCCCGCCGAGATCGCGGGGGCCGTCGCCTACCTGGCCAGCGCCGAGGCCGGTTACGTCACCGGGGCCACGCTGCATGTGAATGGTGGAATGGCAATGGTCTGAACCGAATGGGCGGTGCTGCAACGCGGCGACAAAAAGCTTGGAAAAGCGGTTGCATGAGGGATAATGGGTGCTATATCCCCGCCTTTAGCAGCAGGGAAACCGCCCTGTGCTGGCACGGGCCGTCGCCCGGGAAAAAGATTGGGCGGATGCCCGCGAGAATGAGGATATGACATGAGCGATATCGCTGATCGCGTGAAAAAGATCGTTGTCGAGCATTTGGGCGTCGATGAGGACAAGGTGGCCGAAGCCGCCTCGTTCATCGATGATCTGGGCGCAGACAGCCTCGACACCGTGGAACTGGTGATGGCCTTCGAAGAAGAGTTCGGCATCGAGATTCCCGATGACGCCGCCGAGACGATTCAAACCGTTGGCGATGCGGTGACGTTCATCAAGGGCGCTGTCTGAGACGGCACCCTGCCTGATTGAGGCAAAGAAGAAGCGGCGCTCTCCGGCAGGAGGCGCCGCTTTTTCCTTTTTCGGTCAGCAGCCGGGACCGATCAGCCGGTCCCGCCATCCGTTGGCAGATATCGCGGGTCAGCGGCCCAGCTTGGCGTGAACCTCGTCCAGATCGACCTCTCCGATCGGCATCTTGTTGTCGGGATCGTCGAAATCATAGCGGAAGAGCTGGAAGTCGTCCTTGTAGATCTCCCAGACCAGGTGGCGTGACAGGTCGTCGAAATAATCGCTGACCTTATGCGCGCGCTTGGGGCCGTGACCTTCGGATTCGTTGAAGCGGGGCACGTCCTTCAGGTCGATGCTGTTCGGCGTTTCCGCATTCTTCAGCACCTGCTTCATCCCGTCGTTGAATTTCTCGGTGAAGAAGATGCGGTTATACTGGCCGCCATTGGCGATGAAAGTCGCGATATGTCCCGACATCGACGACCAATGGATGTCCGGATCCATGGGCCGGCGCCAGCGGATGGTGTCGCGCGCAAAGAGCAGGAAGCGGCGGAAACTGGCGACCTGGTCGAAATCGAAGCCGTTTTCCGGGCTGCCGACATCGATGCCGTAGCGCTGGATCAGCTGCGGCACCAGATTGCCGCGATAGCGCCGTCCGTTGCGCTGGATGCCCGCGATCTTGTCGAAGAACGAGGACAGGATTCGCGAATAGGGATTGCGCACGCAGGTGAAGGTCGGCGTCTCGTGACCCAGAACCGCGCTTTCGATGGCCTTCTGGCTTTCGTCCTGCGACCATTTATGCAGACCGTTGGTGGAATCGTGGATATCGCCATCGAAAAAGCGACCGTGATCCGTGTAGAACATGATCTGCCCGATCGTCGAGCAGGCGCATTTCGGCACTACCCGGTAGATCATGCTGCCACTCTCGGTCATCCAAACGCCCGGAAACCCCATGGTGATTCTCTTCTCTCTTATTAACACTGGCCGATTTCCACCGCTTAGCGACAACCGGCTTGCTCATGTACTCAAAATTGCTACAGACAGAAAGCAAACCCCGAGGGGATTTTCAACGCATTAAAGATGCAAAACCCGATTATGCCGCAGCATTGTGAACCGTTTACATGACACGTATCGCTTTTATCCTGTTGACTCATAAGGATCCCGAAGGGGTCATCGCACAAGCCCGGCGGCTTACCGCCACCGGCGATTTCGTATCGATTCATTTCGACGCAAGCGCCCCCGAGCGCTATTTCGAGCGTATCCACTCGGCGTTGAAGGACGATCCGGGCGTCACCTTTGCGAAGCGGCGGCTGAAATGCGGTTGGGGGGAGTGGTCGCTGGTCGCGGCGACTCTGCTTGCTGTCGAGGCGGCGGTCGAGGCATTCCCCGAGGCCACGCATTTCTACATGCTGTCGGGCGATTGCATGCCGGTCAAATCGGGGGAATACGCGCATGACTTCCTGGCGCGGCATGACGGTGACTTCATTGAAAGTTTTGACTTTTTCGACAGCGACTGGATCAAGACCGGGATCAAGGAAGAGCGGCTGATCTACCGGCATTTCTTCAACGAACGTAAGTATAAATGGCTGTTCTACACCAGCCTTGATCTGCAAAGACGGTTCAGGCTCCGGCGGAACATCCCTTCGGACCTGCAGATCATGATCGGCTCGCAATGGTGGTGCCTGCGCCGCCAGACGATCCTGAACCTGCTGAATTTCTGCCGGGAACGGCGCGACATGATGCGTTTCTTCGCGACGACATGGATCCCCGACGAGACCTTTTTCCAGACCCTCGTCGCGCATCTCGTGCCGAAGACCGAGATCCATCGGCGGACGCTGACATTCCTGATGTTCACCGATTACGGGATGCCCGCCACCTTCTACAATGATCACTATGATCTGCTCTTGCGCCAGGATTACCTTTTCGCACGCAAGATCAGCGCCGAGGCGCTGGAGTTGCGGGAACGGCTCGGGGCGCTCTGGCAGGCCAACGGGCAGGAATTCGTCATCTCGGACGAAGGGCCGCGGCTTTTCCGCTTCCTGACCGGGCGGGGCCGGGTCGGGCGCCGATTCGCGCCGCGTTTCTGGGAAAGCGAGGGCAATCTGGGCCGCAACCAGATGGTTCATCTGATCGTCGCCAAGAAATGGCATATCGCCAAGAGGCTTACGGCGAGAATTCGGGAATTGACGACGATTCCGGCGCTGGATTACGTGTTCGACGAACAGGAGGCCAATCTGCCCTGGCTGGGCGGCGTGGCTTCCAGCCTGACGAAGCGGCAGCGCCATCGGCGCGCATTGCTGCGCCTGCTGTTCGACGAATATGAAAGCCGCCAGATGGTGCTGTGCATCGATCCCTCGGCGCTCTCGCTGATCACCGATTTCGTCGGCGACAAGGCCGAGACCCGGATCCTGTTCATCGATAATGTATTCGACGACGATTACCTGCGTGGCCATATGGGGCGAATCGGATTGACCGGGGCGACCACCCCGGAGGATGTCGTCGAACGGTTGTTGCCGGTGGTCCGGGCCGATCTGGACCAGGAGGCCGAGAGGCTGCGCGACATGAATTTCGAGCGTTTCGATGTCATCGCGGATGAGCAGCCGCTCGATCAGAATGCAGTGGCCATCGAGCGCTTTCTGGACGTCTCGCCGGAAATCGCGCAGGATCTTGCCGGGACCGAACATCTTTTCGCAGACTAGCCAGGGAAAGCGCCATGGGTTTCGACTATGACGACCAGAATATCTTCGCCCGCATCCTGCGCGGCGAGATTCCCAATGACACCGTCGCCGAGAACGCGCATGCCCTGGCGTTCCGCGACATCGCCCCGAAATCGCCCAGCCATGTCCTGGTGATTCCCAAGGGCCGGTATGTCAGTTTCGACGATTTCGCGGCCAATGCCCCGGCCGAGGAGATCGCGGGCTTCATGCGGCTTTGTGCCGAGGTGGTCGCGAAGGAAGGCATCGGGCTGGATGGCGGCGGGCAGGGGTTCCGGGCGATCACCAATGCCGGGCCGGACGGCGTGCAGGAAGTGCCGCATTTCCACGTCCATATCATGGGCGGGCGGATGATGGGCCCGATGGTCAGCCTGCGCGGCTGAGCGATTCGCCTCAGCCGCGGGTCAGTTCGACGAAGACATCCTCAAGGTCGGGCTGTTCGCTGGCCACGTCGATGATCGGCACATTCGCGCTGCGCAACGCATCGAGCAACTGATCGGCGCGGATGCGGGAGGGCGGATAGCTGATCGCCAGCCGGCCATCGGGACGCCATTCGGGATGCGCCCCGTCGGGCAGGGCGGGCAGTTCGACCCGCTCGCCGGTATCGATGACCAGTGTCTTGCCATCGGCGCGGCCCAGCAATTCGCGGGTTCCCTGCCGCACCACCAGCTCGCCATGGTTGATGATGGCGATCTCGTCGCACATTTCCTCGGCCTCTTCGAGATAATGGGTGGTCAGGATGATGGTCATGCCCTGTTCGTTCAGCTTGCGGACATTGTTCCACAGCATCTCGCGCAGGGTGATATCGACGCCCGCGGTCGGCTCGTCCAGTACCAGGATATGCGGGCGGTGGACCAGCGCCTTGGCCAGCAGAAGCCGCCGCCGCATCCCGCCCGACAGGTTGCGTGCATAGGCCTCGGCCTGGTCGGTCAGCCCGACCAGTTCCAGCAGTTCATCGGTCCAGCGGTCGGCCTTTGGCACGCCATAGAGCCCCGCCTGCACTTCGAGGCTGGCGCGGGGGGTGAAATAGGGATCCATGTTCAGTTCCTGCGGCATGACCCCGATGGCGGCACGGGACTGGCGCGGGTTCACATCCTGGTCAAAGCCCCAGATCACCACGCGCCCCTCGGTCTTGTTCACCAGCCCGGCGAGGATGTTGATCATGGTGGACTTGCCCGCGCCATTCGGCCCCAGCAGCCCGAAGATGCTGCCCGAGGGGATGTTCAGATCGACACCCTTCAGGGCCTCTTTCGCGGGGGCATTGCCCTGCGCGGCATAGATCTTGCGCAGGCCGGAGATTTCGATGGCATTCGACATAAGGCTGGTCCTTGCAGAGCTTGCGAAGGCAGGCGGTGCTGCGATATGTGGGTTAGAACAGAACCTGCCCGCCGCGACAAGAAGGCCAGCCATGACCGAACCCGTTATGCCCCGGAACGCGACCGCTCCGGAAATGCGCATGCCCGCGCCCGAGACCGTTACCGTCACCACCCGGCGCATCGCCTGTGACGGCAATGACAACGGGGGGCTGGGCCATCCGCGCGTCTGGCTGGCGATTCCGCCGGAAACGGGTTTCGTCGATTGCGGCTATTGCGACAAGCGCTTCGTGCTCGATCCGAATCACGCAGGTGACGATCACTAGCGGCAGGTTCCATCGGTTCCGTTCCGGCATCGGTGGAATGAGGCCCGGTTTTGAAGAGGGCCGCAAATGCATGGATGCCCGTGTTGCGCCGGCTTCCGCGACGGTTCATCGCTTCCCTTTGCCCCCGGCGCGGCTTTCTGCCAAAACAGGTCCGACAGTGTGAAAGGACCTTTCCATGACTTCGGATTCTCAGGGCTTCGGCAAGGGCTGCCATCTTCACCTGATCGATGGTTCCGCCTTCATCTTCCGCGCCTATCACGCGTTGCCGCCACTGACCCGGAAATCCGACGGCTTGCCGATCGGCGCGGTCGCGGGTTTCTGCAACATGCTGTGGAAATATGTCAGCGATCAGAGCGGCAGCAACGCGCCGACCCATGTGGCGGTGATCTTCGACCATTCCTCCAAGACCTTCCGCAATGACATCTACCCCGAATACAAGGCCAACCGCCCCGAACTGCCCGAGGATCTGCGCCCGCAATTCCCCCTGACCCGAGAGGCCACACGCGCCTTCAACATCGCCTGCATCGAGACCGAAGGGTTCGAGGCCGACGACATCATCGCCGCGCTGTCCTGCAAGGCGCGCGATGCCGGCGGTGCGGTCACGATCATCAGCAGCGACAAGGACCTGATGCAACTGGTTGGGCAAGGCGTGAACATGCTGGACCCGATCAAGGGCAAGCAGATCGGGCCGGACGAGGTGGCCGAGAAATTCGGCGTCGGTCCCGACCGGGTGGTCGATGTGCAGGCGCTGGCGGGCGATTCGGTCGATAACGTGCCGGGCGCTCCGGGGATCGGGATCAAGACCGCCGCCCTGCTGATCAACGAGTTCGGCGATCTCGAAACGCTGCTGTCGCGCGCCGAAGAGATCAAGCAGCCCAAGCGCCGCCAGACCCTGATCGATCATGCCGAACTGATCCGGATCTCGAAACGGCTGGTGCAACTGGATTGCGATACACCGCTGGATTTCACGCTGGAAAGCCTGGAGGTGCGCGATCCGGAGGCCGGCGCCCTGCTGGAATTCCTGGCGCAGATGGAATTCCGGACCCTGACGGCGCGTGTGGCGGAAAAGCTGGGGGCAGAGGCGCCCGCCGTCATCTCCGCCCCGCCCACCGAGACCGCCGCCGCGCCGGAGCTGCCCGCGATGGGGGCGGAGGGTTATGACTGCGTGACCGACCGGGCGGCGCTGGATCACTGGATCGCGGAGATTGGTGAGGCTGGGCATGTCGCCATCGACACCGAGACCACCGGGCTGGACGAGATGCAGGCGGACCTGGTCGGTGTGTCGCTTGCGGTTCGTCCGGGCCATGCCTGCTATATCCCGGTGGGGCATGTCGAGGGCGATGGCGACCTGTTCGGGGCGACCGGCCTCGTGGCGGGGCAGTTGGATGCGGGCGAGGTGCTGGCCGCGCTGAAGCCAGTCCTGGAGGATCCGGCGATCCTCAAGATCGGGCAGAACGTCAAGTATGACTGGAAGATACTCGCCCGCCACGGTATCCGCATGACGCCCGTCGCCGACACGATGCTGATGTCCTATGCGCTGAACGCGGGCACCCATAACCATGGCATGGATGAACTGGCCGAGCGTTACCTCGGCCATAAATGCATTCCCATCAAGGAACTGATCGGCTCGGGCAAATCGCAGATCGGTTTCGCGCAGGTCGCCATCGACAAGGCCACCCCCTATGCCGCCGAGGATGCCGAGGTGACCTTGCGGTTGTGGCAGCATTTTGCGCCGATGCTGCATGCCGAGCATGTGACCACGGTTTACGAAACGCTGGAGCGCCCGATGGTGCCGGTCCTCGCCGATATGGAGATGGCGGGAATCCGTGTCGATGGCGAGACGCTGAAACGCATGTCGAACGCCTTCGCGCAGAAGATGGCGCAGCTCGAGGACGAGATCCACGAACTCGCGGGCGAGAAATTCAATGTCGGCAGCCCCAAGCAACTGGGCGAGATCCTGTTCGACAAAATGGGGCTGGCGGGCGGCAAGCAGGGCAAGACCGGCGCCTATTCGACCAGCGCCGATGTGCTGGAGGATCTGGCCGCCGAGGGGCATGACCTGCCCGCGCGGATCCTTGACTGGCGGCAGGTATCCAAGCTGAAATCGACCTATACCGATGCGCTGCAAGGCCATGTGAACCCGGAGACGGGGCGGGTTCATACCAGCTATTCCATCGCCGGGGCGCAGACCGGGCGGCTGGCCTCGACCGATCCGAACCTGCAGAATATCCCCGTGCGCAGCGAGGAAGGGCGCCGTATCCGCGAGGCTTTCGTGGCGACGCCGGGGCACCGCCTGGTCAGTCTCGACTACAGCCAGATCGAGCTGCGGATATTGGCGCATGTGGCGGATATTCCGGCGCTGAAACAGGCGTTCAAGGACGGCATCGACATTCACGCGATGACGGCAAGCCAGATGTTCGGGGTGCCGGTCGAGGGAATGGACCCGATGATCCGCCGCCAGGCCAAGGCGATCAATTTCGGCGTGATCTACGGGATCTCGGGCTATGGCCTGTCGCGCAACCTGCGCATTCCGCGGGCCGAGGCGCAGGCCTTCATCAACACCTATTTCGAACGTTTCCCCGAGATCCGCGCCTATATGGACAAGACCGTGACGGATGCGAAAGAGGTCGGCCATGTCCGGACCCTGTTCGGGCGGCGCATCAACACGCCCGGCATCAACCAGTCCGGTCCGGCTGCGGGCGGCGCGCGGCGGGCGGCGATCAACGCCCCGATCCAGGGGGCGGCGGCCGATATCATCCGCCGGGCCATGATCCGCATGCCCGAGGCGATCAGGGATTTGCCCGCAAGGATGCTGTTGCAGGTCCATGACGAGCTGGTCTTCGAGGTCGAGGAAGGCGCAACCGAGGATCTGATCGCGGCGGCGCGGGAGGTGATGGAGACTGCCGCCGAGCCGGTGGTGAAGCTCGCTGTGCCGCTGGTGGTCGATGCGGGAATCGGGATGAACTGGGCCGAGGCGCATTGATGGCGCATTCCCATGCGGATGGGCATGGCGGGCACCGCCACCCCCATGGTCATGGCGATGGTGCCATTGGCTGGGCGGTCGCCGTCAACCTGGCCCTGACGGCGGCGCAGATCGTCGGGGGGCTGCTTGCCGATTCGACGGCGCTGATCGCCGATGGGGTGCATAACCTGTCGGACGCGCTGGCGCTGGTCCTGGCCTTCGGTGCCCGTCGCCTGGCGCGCCGCGAAGCCTCGCCCGACTGGAGCTTTGGCTGGGGCCGGGCCGAGATCGTCGCGGCTTTCGTCAATTACCTGGCATTGATTGCCATTTCGCTCTGGCTGGCAATCGAAGCGTTCGGGCGGCTGGCGAATCCGCCCGAGGTGGCCGGCGGGCTGGTCATGGCGCTGGCCGGTTTCGCGCTGATCGTCGATCTGGCGACGGCGGCGCTGGTCTTTCGGCTGTCGAGGGACAGCCTGAATATCCGTGCGGCCTTCCTGCATAATCTCGCGGATGCGGGTGTTTCGGTCGCGGTGATTTTCGGCGGGTTGCTGATCTGGGCCTTCGGCTGGAACCTGGCCGATCCGATCCTGACGCTGGCGATCTCGGGCGTGATCCTGTGGCATGTCCTGCCCGATCTTGCCCCGGTCTTCCGGATGCTGATGCTGGCCGCGCCACCGGGCAGCGATCCCGAAGGGGTCCTTGCGGCGCTGAAAGCCCTGCCGGGAGTGCGTGACGCCCATCACCTGCATCTGTGGCAGATCGACGAAAGGCGCAGCGCGGCTTCCGTCCATCTGGTCGTCGAGAACGGGGATTATCTTGAAGCGATCCTCGCCGCCAAGGAGATGCTACGCCGCGATTTCGCGATCGGCCATGCCACGATCGAGGTGGAACCGCCCGAGGCCTGTGCCGATGATCAGGAAAACCGGCACGCGCATTGATTCATCCGCCCCGGGGGAACGCGCATGATCTTCTTCTTCTTTGTTCAAATACCTTCGGGGTAGCGGCATGCCGCCACCGATCCGAGGATCAACCGGCGATAAAGGCACAGGCTCCGCAGGATCACGGGACATGACCCGTCCTTACGCCATCGGGAGATCAGGAATCAGTGGACGCTGACCGGTGTCAGTTCGTTCTGACGGGCCAGTGTGAAGGCCATCCGGCGGTCGCGTACCAATGCCAGGCGCTCGCCCTCGGCGTCGTGGACCGCGTAGAGACTGTCGATATCGGGAAGCTGGTCCTGCACCTCCTGCGGCAAGCTGCTGGTCGCGACTTGCCGGATATAGACGATGTTTTCGGCCGGATTGTCGCCGAAATCGAATTTGCTATCCATGATGATCCCCCTATTTGCGGCTGATCGGAATGGTCTGGACGACCTGTTCGGGCTGCTCCCGGCGCAGGTCGACATGCAGAAGCCCGTTCTCCATCTGGGCCGAGACGACCTCGACCCCATCGGCCAGAACGAAGCTGCGCTGAAAGGCTCGCGCGGCGATCCCGCGATGCAGGAAGACGCGATCATCGCCCATCTCGGCCATGCGTCCGCGGATCACGAGCTGCCGATTCTCGGTCGTGACACTCAGATCCTCTTCGGCGAAGCCGGCAACGGCCAGCGTGATGCGGAACCCGTCGGGGGCATTATGCTCGATATTGTAGGGCGGATAGCCCTCGGAGCCTTTTGCAGCCCGTTCGGCCAAACGCTCAAGCTGGTCAAATCCCAGAAGATAGGGATGTGCCCCTAACGAAATCTTGCTCATCTTCAGCCCTTTTCTGCAAGCGACTGCGGTTTGCAGGCCCCGTTTCGGCAACCTGCCTGCAAGCAATATGTGAATGCGGAATGCCGGGTGCAAGACCCGTATCCTGTCTCTTGCCGCGTGGGAATGTGGTAAAATACCCGGCATTCCCGGGCATGACGATATTAACAGAGCCGAAACAACCGGCTATACTCGCGCGACCAGCGTCACTGTTCGATCGGACATCGCCAGATGAATATGCACCGTGAACCAGCCAGCCACGAGATGTCGCATGACGAGATCATCCGCGCCGAATTGGCGGTGCTGCGCGCCGCGCATCGTGAGCTGGACCGGGAGATCGCGGAGCTTTCCGAGCAGAAACTGGCTTCGACATTGACCGTGCAAAGGCTGAAAAAGAAAAAGCTTGCGCTGAAGGACCAGATTGCCCGGCTGGAGGACGAGGTCACACCCGATATCATCGCCTGATTGCGGGTGGCGCGCCCGCGCGCTATGGAAACCTGACGCGGCGAAAAGGGGCAGGGCATGGAAAAACCCGTCGGAATCATCATGGGCAGCCAATCGGACTGGCCCACCATGCGCGAGGCGGCGCAGATCCTGGACGAGCTGGGCGTGGGATACGAGGCGAAGATCGTCAGCGCCCATCGCACCCCAGACCGGCTGTGGGATTACGGCAGATCGGCGGTTTCGCGCGGGCTGAAGGTGATCATCGCCGGGGCCGGGGGAGCAGCGCATCTGCCGGGCATGATGGCCTCGAAGACGCGTGTGCCGGTGATCGGCGTGCCGGTGCAGACGCGGGCGCTGTCGGGGGTCGATTCGCTTTATTCCATCGTCCAGATGCCCAAGGGCTTTCCGGTGGCGACCATGGCCATCGGTGCGGCAGGTGCGGCGAATGCCGGGCTGATGGCGGCGGGAATCCTCGCCATCACTGACCCGGAACTGGCCGGACGGCTGGACAAGTGGCGGGCGGCGCTGTCGGCCTCGATCCCCGAGGAGCCCGTCGATGAGTGAAATCCGCTGCATCGGGATACTCGGCGGCGGCCAGCTTGGGCGGATGCTGTCGGCGGCGGCCAGCAGGCTGGGGCTGCGTTGCCATATCTATGAGCCGGGGGCGGCGCCTGCGGGCGATGTGGCCCATGCGCTGACCACCGCGCCCTATGACGACGAGGCGGCGCTGCGCGCCTTTGCCGAATCCGTCGATGTCATCACCTATGAATTCGAGAACGTGCCGACCTCGGCGCTGGATCTGCTGGAATCGATCCGTCCGATCCGCCCGAACCGGCGCGCATTGGCGGTGTCGCAGGACCGGCTGACCGAAAAGACCTTCCTGAACGGGATCGGCCTTGCCACCGCGCCCTTTGCCGATGTGCCCTCCGAGCGCGATCTGGCGGATGCGGTGGCGCGGATCGGCACGCCCTCGATCCTCAAGACGCGGCGCATGGGCTATGACGGCAAGGGACAGGTTCGGATCACCGATCCGGAACAACTCGAATGGACCGGCGCACCCTCGGTGCTGGAAGGGTTCGTCGAGTTCAGTGCCGAGATCAGCGTGATCATCGCCCGCGCCGCCGACGGACAGGTTGCCGCGTTCGATCCGGGGCTGAATGTCCATCGGGAGGGAATCCTGCGAAGCACGACGGTGCCCTGCGGGCTCTCGGGCAAGGTGACGACCGATGCGGTGCTGATCGCGGCGAGGATCGTCAATGCGCTGGATTATGTCGGCGTGATGGGGATCGAACTCTTCGTGACGCCGACCGGCCTGATCGTGAACGAGATCGCACCACGCGTGCATAATTCCGGCCACTGGACGCAGGCGGGCTGCGCCGTCGATCAGTTCGAACAGCATATCCGTGCCGTTGCGGGACTGCCCCTGGGCGATGGCAAGCGCCATGTCGATGTCGTGATGGAAAACCTGATCGGAGAGGATATGGACCGGGTGCCCGAACTGCTGACCAGCCCGCGTGCCCAGATTCACCTATACGGCAAGGGCGAGGCACGGCCGGGACGCAAGATGGGGCATGTGAACCGGATCGCGTGATTGACGGCATGGGAAGCCCCTGCGTGAGCGGGGGCCACTGCCCATGGCCTTGGGTGGATTCAAGACGATCCTACATGTTCCAGCCCGTTCAGTGAGAATGTAGGGAATACTACTTACATTCATAATTTGCAATAAATATTAAATACTTGCGAGGGGCTTCTCCAACATGGAGAGCCCACGCCGCCGATCTCACCCATTTGTGTGATGATGTGCGGGGGCGTCCCGTTATACTGCCGCAGGTTGTTTTGACTAAGTAATTGTATTTAAATGGAAATTATTTGCATGCCGTGAGTTTCTCTTGGTGAGCCACGACTGCTTTGTATATCAGGGTTGTGTCACTACTATAAGGCATTTCAACGAAATGAAGGCATATGTATTCGATTTCAGTAAATTTTTCGGAGATGATGAAATGCCCACGGGAGGTGGGCGCGGTTTTTTGAAGGACAGCCTTTATTTTGTTGCCTTTCCTGGAGTTCGTATTTCCGAAAGTTTTGCTGTAATATTAAGATACTCTAATGGAAGAATTGAAGCGAACCATTCGAATTATATCCCTCTGGATATATTGAATCGTGCTAACGCCTTCATCAGAGGAGGCAGGATGCGCGCCTCACCTTTTGAATGTAATTCAAGATTCCTGTGGGCGATACTACCGGGGAATAAACTGGACTCCGGTGAAATAGCAGTTGCTTCATTCGATTTCGTCGCAAAGTTCATCGAGGATGAGTATCCCGGTGCAAGATTGACGCCATTTGAGGTGAAGTTGTTGTGCAATCTTCTTAGTGGTCGTTCATTGAGTGAGGTTGCGGAAAAAAACGAAAGATCGATCGAGACATTGAGAACGCAGGCCAGAAATATCAGGGAAAAGCTGTCAGTCACCAAGACATCGAGCCTGGATTTCAAGGTGGGATTCAATATCGTTAATCGGTTGATGTCCAAATCTGAAAGAATTGTACTTCTTGCCAATGGCAATCCGGCTTGAAATTAAATTTCCCGTTCCCGGCGTGACATTATTTTCGTAACTCACCCTTTAGGGTGATGCGAGGTATATCACAGTAATATTTAAACCCGTCGTGGCGATGTCGAGTCACCCATGAAGTGCTTCAACGATTGAGGCATGAAAACGTGTGAAAGAGGATTTCGAACGTTATGACGGTACATGTATATAAGACTTATATAGTTGATGGAATTGTCCAGTCTACATCTGAGTTGGTTTCCGTTTCCGATGCAGACAGTAATGGTGATGGTCGGATAACACGTGACGAATGGGTCGCCTTCACAGACAGATCCACTGGTCACGCTCAAGGTAATGGGGCTACAGGCATGCTGTTTGACGGCGTGGACGAAGGAAATGTTTACGAAGGCTATCTCTATTCGTCGACACCATATGAGCAGGGTGACGATGTAACGGGCGTGATGGCCAGCTTGAAACATAACTTCTCCCCCGTGCAAACGGAGGACTTTGGTGTCGTGTGTTTTGCCAGGGGAACGTTGATTGAAACAGAGATCGGAGCCGTGCCGGTTGAAAATCTGAAAGTCGGTATCTCTGTCCGGACTAAAGATAACGGTTACCAACCGATTCGCTGGATTGGAAGTAAGAAACTATCGGCTGTCGATTTTCTTATATATCCCCAGCTTCGCCCAATTCGCATCCGAAATGGTTCGCTTGGTAATAACACCCCGTCCGAGGATCTGCTCGTCTCACCGCAGCATCGCATATTAGCCAGTTCGAGAATCGTCCAGCGCATGTTTGGATCTGACGAAGTTCTGGTGGCTGCAAAGCAGATTCTTCGTCTGAATGGCGTGGAAATCGCCAAGGATATCGATGGAATAGAGTATTTCCACTTCTTGCTCGATCAGCATGAGATCGTTACTGCCAATGGTGCGGAGGCGGAAAGTCTTTACACAGGACCCGAGGCGCTGAAATTGGTTGAGCCGGAAGCCCTGGAGGAAATTTTCTCCCTGTTTCCTGAATTGCGCAATGGTAATCCCGCTGAGCAGCCAGCCTCGGCACGGCCATTGGCATCAGGGAGAATGGCGAGAAAACTCACCGCACGCCATCTGCAAAACAATAAACCCCTGGTGACGGTCGAATAGAAAAAACACTTTAATGTTGGAGGGCAGTCAGTTAGCTGGCTGCCCTTTTTGGAACCGACCCGCCCATCCGATTGGTCTGGTTTGACTGCTAGTGCACGACCTTGGCTCGGGTCCGTCGAGACGATTGTTTCCGGTGCCGGTGGGCGATAGCCCAATGCTGGTTCTCATCCAGATCTGTACCCAGATGCACGAAGCTTCGGCATGCGGTTACACGAGCATCAACAGTAAGCCACGTTCATCGGAATCACAATTTTAACAATAGCGAAGGCGGGGAGCGCGTAGACTTCAAGTATCGCCGCGCTTCGTCGAGATGGCGTGGACCTGGAGTGTCGCAGGCTACCCGCCTCCGCTGAGGGCAATCATTCGGTGCATATGATGCCGAATTTCAAACAAATCGGAACCGGATCTCGCAGAGGTGCATCGAAATTCTGCGGCTTCCTGGTCGCGGACAGATTTCCGAAGGCATGCCATTGATTCCTCTGCTGTCATCGGGGTGCGGATCACCGATACGGACAGTTCCAGAGGAATGAGGGGGGACAGCTGTTGCCTGTTGACTTCGAAACCAGACAGCAGAAATTGAACAAGGCAGGTGTCTACAGATCCGGGGACGTCTCGGCCCTCGAGCAAGCGACTGCCATTCGATCGTGGAACAATGATCCGAACTTTGCTATGCGTCCAAGCGATCGCTTCATGAAGGAGTTCTCAGTGCAGAGGAATATTCTCGTTGTCGGACACAGTCATACCGAATGTCTTCGAGAACCCGCAGCGTCACTCGCGAAACACGGGATAAACGTAAACATACTGAATATCAGACAATTCGAACGCCCCAAGCACAGGAAAGCAGCTGTGCTTCCTTTCATCACGCGGGCGGTTGCTGAACCGCCTGATGCAGTCTGTCTATGCCTGGTCGGAAACAGGCACAATATACTTGGCTTGATAGAGCATCCGCAACCGTTCTCCATAGGGGATGATGCGATTGGTTCTGTGCCAGACGGGAACTCCGATCGATGGTTTATCCCTTATAATTTAATGCGAGATGATTTTCTTGCGCATCACGAACCCGCAAGAAAATTAACACATCAAATTTACAATAAATTTAAACATGCGAAACGCATAGTGTTAAATCCGCCCCCACCTATCTCAGACTGGGAGCATTTAAAGAAATATCCGGGAGTGTTTAGAGATAAGATCATGCTTGGCCCAGGCCCCAATGAACTGAGGCTCAAGCTGTATCGGATTCAAACGAGCGTCTTCAAAGAAATCGCAGATGAAAACGACGCAGACTTCATCGACCTGAGTGGAGAGGTGGCAACGGAAGACGGTTTTTTGAAGGATTGTTATTTCAATACCGATCCAACCCACGGAAACTCCGCCTACGGTGCGGTTGCAATGAATCATATACTTGAGCAGCTAGGATACGCCCTATGAAGCATCCGTATGTTGGGTTAGATGATCACCAGTTTTGGAAAAGATCTCCAGGAATTATTGACAAATCTGACTTGGATCCGGTTACTGGTACACCCTTCAAAATTTCTTCGATAGATAAAATTGTGACTGCAGGAAGCTGCTTTGCTCAGCACGTTGCAAGATTCATGTCAAATTCTGGGTTTAATCACTATATCACGGAAAAAGCGCATCCCGCGATCATACCTGAAGTTTCACAAAGACATAATTACGGTATGTTTTCAGCGAGATACGGAAATATTTACACGGCCAGACAGCTTAAACAACTTCTGCTACGTGCTTACGGAGAATTCGAGCCTCTAGTTGCGGCCTGGCCGGGACGTGGTGCAGGCACGGTCGTTGACCCGTTCCGACCGCAAATCGCTCCTGGTGGTTTCACCTCGAAAAGGGAACTTATTTCAGATCGGAACCATCATTTCTCCTGCATTCGAAAATCCATTGAGGATATGGATGTTTTCGTTTTCACGCTCGGTCTCACCGAGGGATGGGCAGACACCCGGGACGGATCCATTTTCCCTCTCGCTCCAGGTGTTGCAGGTGGAGTATATGATCCTGAACTGGTCGCATTTTCCAATTTTGACGAAGTTGAAACATACAACGACTTGAAATATTCATTGGAGTTTATACGTCGCGTCAACCCAAAGGTTCGAATCATCCTCACAGTTTCTCCGGTACCACTCAATGCAACATATGTGGATCGCCATGTGCTTGTCTCTACGGCATGGTCAAAGGCGGTGCTTCGGATTGCTGCTGAAAAGGCTGTCGCGTATTTTGATAATAGCGCATATTTTCCCTCATATGAGATAATCACGAGTCCCCATGTTCGCGGCGCCTATTACGCAAGCGACGGTCGCGAAGTATTGGAAGATGGGGTGCAGCATGTAATGCGTCTCTTCATGAAACATTACACTGATGTTGAGATCCACGTTTCACCATCATCTCCGGCACAGCTGGCCAACGACAAGCATACGCAAGGCATGCAGGAGGCGGTCGACATTTTGTGCGATGAGGCCGCGATTGATAATGTTGAGCAACAGGTGAGATCGAACAAGGGATGCGGCGAGCGGCCTAGGCGGGTGATAGCTGAAAAGTTGCCTGACCGCTCCAGTTGGTGGGAACGTATCCTGGGTCGAAGAAAATAATTCCGCCTTGCTGACAGCCCGAAGTTGTATGGCCAGCATAATCTTGCAAGCAAGGATTCGCTGACTCATCTGGTCCGATTTTTACGCAATCTGCGGAAACCCGCGGATTGGAGCGTCTTGCTTGATCTTGGAATCAGGCTGCTTCTCGTGGCGGCGTTTTACGATTCACCATATGTGGAGATGGATCACATAGGCAAAGTGTAGTCTTCGGGCCTCGGGGAACGGGTGCTGAAGCATATCGAGGCAGGTCACATGCGACGGGATGCGACTGCGCGGTCGGTTCGAGTTTTGCGATCAAGCTGGATCGTTGCCGCGATCAGACGGCCGCCCCCGGAGCCCTACCACTTTACGGCAACTCCGGATGCGCGAAGAGCCGGACAGGCTGGTGTTCATCGATGGTGTGCCATTCTGGCGCCATCGGTTCGAACCGAATGGCGAACGCCACCAACCACGAAGATGACCCGGCTGCGCGGGCGCTCGAAACGTGGCGGGAGGCTCCATGCCACCGCGCCGTTCGGTCACTGGAAAACCCAGACCTTTATCGCTGGCCTGCACCATGATGGTCTGACCACACCCGCCGCCATTTTCACTCGGACCAATCGCGCTCCAACGGCGACTGATCAGCGGGCCGATGAACCGCGAGATGTTCGACCTCTACATTGAAACGCAGCTCACTCCGAGCCTGGAGCCCGGTGACGTCGTCATTCTCGACAACCTCGCTGCCCACAAGAGCGAAAAGCCCAAGGCAATCTTGCGCGAGCGTGGCGCATGGTTTCTGCTCCGTTGTGCGGGGAAACGCACCACTGGGGAATGATTCAGAGAAATATCTAAGATAGAGTCACACAGTTCAAACCACTTCATGCAGCCATCAAGTAGAGCGTTTTGCATTTAATCGAACCCGTATCCTGCAGCCTTGAAAAAGCTATTTCAATCGGATTGAGATCCGGACTGCGGGAGTTGGAGGGATCAGGACATTGCTGCTGTGGTGGTACCCGAGGCCGGACTCGAACCGGCATGGATTGCTCCGGCGGATTTTGAATCCGCTGCGTCTACCATTCCGCCACTCGGGCACTGGGAAACCGGGTAAGGCGGAACGGGGGAATTTGCAAGACCCGTGACGCCTCGATTACGCAGATTCACCTACCGTTTCAGGTAGCGCTTCCATCACATTATGCCCGGCCGAGCTTTTCCAGCCGTGCGGAGCGCAACCGGGCGAAATCGTCGCCCGCGTGATAGGACGAGCGGGTCAATGGCGTGGCCGAAACCATCAGGAAACCCTTGCCATAGGCCGATTTTTCGTAACCCGCGAATTCCTT
>NZ_PXNQ02000019.1 GCF_003007735.2 Paracoccus methylarcula | reverse complement strand
CTGCCCCCCGGCACCCCCCGGGGATACTTGCATGAAGAAGAAGGGGCGCGTTCGGGTGGGGCGGATTGCCGCTTCGCGAGGTTGTTTCAATTAGCCCCTTGACCCTCCAGTAACTGGAAGCCCTAGATCAGGTGTCAATGATGAGAATCCATTGATGGAGCGGCACGATGAGTGATGACAAGATCCTGCAGATCGGCGTGGACGGGATGAGCTGCGCCTCCTGCGTCGGACGGGTGGAACGGGCCCTGAAACAGGTGCAGGGCGTGACCGGGGCCGAGGTCAACCTCGCCACGGAAAGCGCGACCGTGCGGCATGATGGCAGCCTGACGGCGGGGCAACTGGCCGAGGTGCTGGAAGAAACCGGCTATCCCGCGCGACTGGCCGAGACCACGCTGGAGATCGACGGCATGTCCTGCGCCTCCTGCGTGGGGCGGATCGAGCGGGCGCTGACCGCGACGCCGGGAATCGTCTCGGCCAATGTCAACCTGGCGGCGGGGCGCGCGGTGGTGCGCCATGTCGGGGGGCTGGATGCGGGCGAGATCGCAGCCATTGTGACCGGGGCGGGCTATTCGGCGCAGCCATATCGGGCCGATGAGGGCCGGGCCGGCGCCACGGATGCCTCCGAGGAGCGCAAGGCGGGCGAGATCGCCGCGCTGCGCCGTGACCTGCTGATTGCCGCGGTGCTGGCGGTGCCGGTTTTCATGCTCGAAATGGGCAGCCACCTGGTCCCCGGCATCCATCGCCTGATCGCGGGCAGCATCGGCATGCAGGCGTCGTGGGTGATCCAGTTCCTGCTGACGACAGTGGTGGTGATCGGGCCGGGCCGGCGCTTTTACACCAAGGGCTTTCCGGCACTGCTGAAGGGCGCGCCCGACATGAATTCGCTGGTGGCCTTGGGCACCGGGGCGGCATGGGTTTATTCGACCGTGGCGACCTTCTTGCCCGCTCTGCTGCCCGAGGCCAGCCGCAATGTCTATTTCGAGGCGGCGGCGGTGATCGTCGTGCTGATCCTGCTGGGCCGGTTTCTCGAAGCCCGCGCCAAGGGCCGCACCGGCGAGGCGATCCGCAAGCTGGCCGGTCTGCGCGCCCGCACAGCTCGGGTCGAACGTGGCGGCGAGGTCGGCGAATTGCCCATCGAGCAGATCGTTGTCGGCGACCTGATCCATGTCCGCCCCGGAGAGAAGCTGGCGGTGGACGGGCAGGTCGTCTCGGGCGGGTCCTGGGTCGATGAGAGCATGATCACGGGCGAGCCGGTGCCGGTCGAGAAATCCGAGGGCGCGCAGGTGACCGGCGGCACGGTGAACGGCAATGGCGCGCTGGTGTTCCGCGCCACCCATGTCGGCGCCGACACGGTCCTGTCGCAGATCATCCGCATGGTCGAAGAGGCGCAGGGCGCGCGCCTGCCGATCCAGGACCTGGTGAACCGCATCACCATGTATTTCGTCCCCGCCGTCCTTGCCGTGGCGCTGCTGACCGTCGGGTTGTGGCTGGCATTCGGCCCCGAACCGCGGCTGAGCCATGCGCTGGTCGCCGGGGTGGCGGTGCTGATCATCGCCTGCCCCTGCGCGATGGGGCTGGCCACGCCGACCTCGATCATGGTGGGGACCGGGCGCGCGGCCGAATTGGGCGTGTTGTTCCGCAGGGGCGACGCGCTGCAATCGCTGCAGGGCGTCGCGGTGGTCGCGCTGGACAAGACCGGCACCCTGACCGAGGGCCGCCCGAGCCTGACCGCATTCGAGACCGCGCCGGGCCTGGATCGCTCCGAATTGCTGGCACAGGTGGCCGGGGTCGAGGAGCGCTCGGAACATCCCATCGCCCGCGCCATCACCGAAGGCGCAAGGGGCGAAGGGCTGACCCCCGCCTCTCCCGACGGGTTCGAGGCGCTGACCGGGCTGGGCGTTCGCGCGCAGGTGGCAGGGCACGAGTTGCTGATCGGCGCCGCCCGGCTGATGCAGCGCGAAGGCATCGACACCGGCGCACTGACTGACAGGGCCGAGGCGCTGGCCGCCGAGGGGCAGACCACGCTCTTCGCCGCGCGGGACGGGCGGATCGCAGCGCTGATCGCGGTGGCCGACCGGATCAAGGACAGCGCGCCCACCGCCATTGCCGACCTGCATGCGCAGGGGCTGCGGGTGGCGATGATCACCGGCGACAGTCGCGCCACGGCAAAGGCGGTCGCGGCGAAACTGGGCATCGACGAGGTGGTGGCCGAGGTCATGCCCGACGGCAAGCTCTCCGCCATCCAGCGGCTGCGCGAACACGGGCCGGTGGCCTTTGTCGGGGACGGCATCAATGACGCCCCCGCGCTGGCCTCGGCGGATGTCGGCATCGCCATCGGCTCGGGCACGGATGTCGCCATCGAAAGCGCCGATGTGGTGCTGATGGGCCAGGGTCTCGGCACCGTCGCCAATGCCTTCGCGGTCAGCCATGCGACGATGCGGAATATCCGCCAGAACCTGTTCTGGGCCTTTGGCTACAACACCGCGCTGATCCCGGTCGCGGCGGGGGTGCTCTATCCGCTGAACGGCATGTTGCTGTCGCCGATCCTCGCCGCCGGGGCAATGGCGCTGTCCAGCGTCTTCGTGCTGAGCAACGCGCTGCGCCTGCGCCGCGCCGGCCCCGGGTCGCGGACCGGAACGCCACCGGCTGCCGCAGGGCAAGGCGGCGCCCGCACCGTACCGCAACCCGCAGGGTAGGAACCGTCGCCGGTCATGGCGGGCGCTTGAAACCGCCGCCCGCCATGACCAGTTTTCTTTCACCCGCCATAGCGCAGGAGCCAGACGATGAATATCGGTGAAGCCGCAGAGACGACCGGGCTGCCGGTCAAGACGATCCGCTATTACGAGGAAATCGGCCTTGTCGCCCCGGATCGCGGCAATAACGGCTATCGCGATTTCAGCGGCCAGCAATTGACCCGGCTGCGTTTCCTGTCGCAGGCTCGCAGCCTGGGCTTCTCGCTGGAGGAATGCCGCCGCCTGATGGGGCTTTACTGCGACGAGAACCGGGCCAGCAGGGATGTGCGCAACCTGGCCGAGTCCCACCTGTCCGAGATCCGGGAAAAGATTACCCAGTTGCACGCGCTGGAACGGAAACTGCAGGACCTGATCGCCGAATGCCGTGGCGATGACGATCCCGACTGCGCGATCCTCGACGAACTCGGCAGCTCGGGGACTGCGCGCGCTAGCTCACGCCAACTCTTTCATCTTCTTCTTCATCTAAATATCCCACGGGGGTCCGGGGGTGTGAAACCCCCGGCCATCGCGGGACGCATTCCCACGCCCACCCCCGTCAGGCGAAACTCCGGATCGTCCGGATCGCGCCGTCCAGGGCCTCGCCCTCCTCGTCCTGCAGGGCGGCTTCGCGCAGGCGGCGTGCCCAATCGGCGGCATCGTGGCGGTCAGCGACGGCGGTGATCCCCTCCAGCACAAGATCGAATTTCGACAGGCCACGGCTGTGGGTGTCCGAATATCCCTTGATCAGCCTCCGGCAGCGGATCACCTCGACCGCCAGATCGTAATTCGCGGCGCGGTAGCCCATTGCCCGGTCCAGCCATCCGGCCAGATGCGCCTGTTCCTGCGCATGGCGCAGGGTGCGGCGGCGCCAGCTTTTCAGCCCGCCCAGCAGGTAGAGCATGACGAAACCGCGCAGGCTGTCGCTGCGCAGGCGGCGGCCCTTGTTGAACCAGCGGTCCAGCCGCTTCATCCATTTCGGACTGTCCATCACCTTTTGCCCCAATCCGGCAGGCAGCATCCCGGCGATTTCCTCGGCGCGGGGATGCATGTATTCCGTGACCTGCATCAGGTTGGCCTCACCCGCCCGCATCTCGGCCTGGATCCGGGTCATCCGGCGCGATCGGGTCTTGAGATCGGCCACCCGGATCACGTCGTCATAAGCCATCGCATTGGCGATATATTTCGCCGCTTCCCGCGTCAGCATGAAGCCATGCCCGGCATCGTCCCGCGCCAGCACGGTGCCAAGCCGGTCCAGATATTCCCGCCCATAGGCGAGATCCTGGAACTCGGCGAGTTTGCGCAGCCCCGGCAGGGCCATCCCGGCGACCGGTGCGGGCAACGCCCTTGCCTCGGCCTCCAGCGCCTGCCATTGCACGACCAGCCGCGAGGGGCCGGAGGGGCGCGGCTCGCCCGGGATCGCGGCTTCCGCCGCCTCAGTCGTTTCGAGCGGCTGACTGGCCGCCTCATGGGCCGCGGCAAAGGCGCGCAGCGAGCCCTCGACCCCCTTGCCGCTTGCCCGGATCGCCTCTTCGAAGGCCTCGCGCGGGAAGGGCAAAGCGCCCGATCCGGCCAGCGCCCCGAACAGCGAGGCCGAGATGACCGAGCCGTTATCGATGGCCATCCGGTCGAAATCGGCGGCGATGAATTGCCGCGCGGCGATCTCTGCCACCGCCATCACCTCGTCAGACGAGGCGATGCCATCGCCCGGCACCATCTTTTCCGACACCGCCAGGGCGCGATGGGTCGAGGCGATCAGCACCGTCCGGTCCGGCGTCACGAAGCCGCGCTGGATCGAGCGCCCGGCCTCCATCATCTCGGCGGCGATCATGATATCGACATCGCCGGCCGAGGGCGCCAGCGCAAAGACCGGCGCGGCCTCGGCCTGCGGGGCCATCTCGATGTAATAGACCGTCGCGCCGGTGCGCTGCGCTACGCCAGCCACGCTGGTCGCCTGCGCGTCATAGCCGTTGCCGCGCGCCAGCGCCTCGATCCAGTTGGTCAACACACCGCCCCCCTGCCCGCCGACGGCAAGGATGGCCAGCTTGATGATCCCGTCCAGGCGCGGATCGGCGGGGGCGGAGGGCAGATGCTGGTGCAGGGTCATGGCTGGGCCTCGAATGTCAGGCGGTTGGCATCGCGGCGGGCCTGCAGCCAGCCGATGATACGGGCGCGGAACCGGGCCAGCCGGGTCTCCCATGTGCCGGGGTTGTGGATGACATCGGCGCGGTAGAAGGACGGGCAGAGCACGGCGGCATCCGCCACCTCGCCGCAATTGCCGCAACCGACGCAGCTTTGATCGATCGAGGCGACCGGATCGTCGCGCAGCGGATCGTCCAGCCGTTTCAGCCCGAGCGAGGGGCAGCCCGACAGCCGGATACAGGCGTGATCGCCGGTGCAGACATCCTCGTCCACGCCGAAGCGTGGCGCCTCGACCCGGCGGCCATCGCGGATCGCCTGCGCGCGCTGCGGCTTTTCCCGGCGCTGCCGGTTCAGCATGCATTCCGAAGAGGCGACGATGCGCGCGGCCCCGGCGCATCCGTGGTCAGCGCCTCGCGCAGCAGGTCGCGCATCTTGCCGACATCATAGGTGCGGTCGACCTGCCGGACCCAGTTGATACCGATCCCCTTCAGTGCCCTGGAGATGGGATTCTGCGTGGATTTCGTGGGGTTATCCGCGCGGGACGACATCACGTCCTGCCCGCCCGTCGCGGCGGAATAGTAATTGTCCACGATCACCGCCACGCCATCGGACTTGTTGAAGGCCATGTTGGTGAAACTCGACGACAAGCCATTATGCCAGAACCCGCCATCGCCGATGATCGCCACCGGCCTGCGCTCGCCCCCGCCGTCGAAAGCGGCATTCGCTGCGGGGCCAAGGCCGTAACCCATGGTCGCCCCGCCGATCTCGAAAGGCGGCAACGCGGCAAAGAGATGACAGCCGATATCGGCCGAGATCTGCAGCTTGCCGGTTTCCTTCTGAACCAGTTTCATCGCCGCGAAAATCGGGCGCTCGGGGCAGCCGGTGCAGAAGCCGGGCGGGCGGATCGGCACGGTTTTGGATAGGTCGGGCAGTGGCGGGCGTTCCTCGTTCGGGGCCAGGATCTGCGCGGGCAGGATGCCGGGCGCGGCCTCGCGCAGGAACTGGCCGATCCCGTCCAGCATCACCTGCCCGGTATATTCCCCGGCCATCGGCAGGATATCCTTGCCGCGCAGCTTGACCGCCGATCCGGCGCGGTAAAGACAAGTGGCAAGCTGCTGCTCGATGAATTCCGGCTGGCCCTCTTCGATGGTCAGCACCTGATCCTTGCCCTCGCAGAAGGACAGGAACTCGTCGGGAACCAGCGGATAGGTGACGTTCAGCACGTAGAGCGGCACCCGGCTGTCGCCATGGATATCGGCCAAACCAAGCCGCTGCAGCGCGCGGATCACGCTGTTATACATGCCGCCCTGCAGGACCAGCCCGACAGGCGCCTCGCGCGGGCCGAAAACCTCGTTCAGCTTGTGGTCGCGGATAAAAGCTTCGGCGGCGGGGCGGCGGTTGTCGATCTTGTCCTGCTCATGCGCGAAGCTCATCGGCGGCAGCACCACGCGCGAGAAATCCGATTGCGGGTTGGACAGCGCCTCGCGGACGGTAAGTTCGGGGCGGCGATTGTCGCGGGTGGGGAAACTGCCGGTCACGTGCAGGCACGTATCCGCACCATCAGCATGACCGGCGTGTTCGACGCCTCGGACAGCTCGAACCCGTCGCCCACCGCCTTGACGATCGAGGGCAGGTTGGGGCGTGGGTCCAAAAGCCAGAATTGCGATTTCATCGCGAATGCGTGGGTCCGCTCCTGCATGATCGAGGAACCTTCGCCGTAATCCTCGCCCACGATCACCAGCGCCCCGCCATTTACCCCCGACGAGGCCAGGTTCGCCAGCGCATCCGACGCGACATTCACCCCGACCGAGCCCTTGAAGGTCACCGCCCCCCGGATCGGGTAATGCACGGACGCGGCCAGCATCGCAGCCGCCGCCGCCTCGTTCGCATTGGCTTCGAAACGGACACCGAGTTCGGACAGCAATTCCTCGGCATCGGCCAACACATCCATCAGGTGGCTGATCGGCGCACCCTGGTAGCCGCCGACATAACCGACGCCGTTTTCCAGCAGCGCCTTGGTGATGGCCAGGATGCCTTCGCCGGTAAAGCGCTCTCCCTCGCCGAGGCGCAGATGCCTGACCTCGGCCTTGAACGATCGCTCCGCCATCTTTCTTCTCCTTCGGCTACGCACGAGAGGGCCGGGCCTGCCGGACCCGGGATCAGATCTCGTGTTTGCGTATGTTTTTCAGAACCTTCTGCAAGGTGCCCACGAAAACCCGCTTGTCCTCGTCGGGGACGCCCCGGAACATCTCGGCCTCCGCCGCGGCCATATGAGGCCAGAGCCGGTCGAAATCCGCCCGCCCCGCCTCGGTCAGGTAGACCCGCGTCGCGCGGCTGTCGCTTGTATCCTGCACGCGCCGGACCAGCCCGTCGCCGACAAGCTGATCGAGGGCGCGCGACAGGGTGGACTGCTCCACCACGGCATAGATCGCCAGTTCGCGGATCAGCGGCCCGTCGATGACCGACAGCACCGCCAGCGCACGCATCTTGGGCGTGCTCAGGCCAAGCCTCGCCATCTCGTCGCGCAGCGAGGCATTATAGCGGCCCATGATCCGGTTCATCAGGTAGGGCGCGAAATTCGCGAGCCCGATCTCTCCAAGCCGGGGATGGCCGGCGATATCGCGAGTATCGTCTTCGGTCATGACAACGGTCCTCCTTCAGCCGCCCGGCATACTGTCCGAACTATCATATAAATATGCATTTGCAAATAAATTTGGACAACTCACAAAGTAAATCTGGCCATATTTTCGCGTTCCGAACCCACCTTTCGGCAACATTGAATGAAAATGGATGCTTCAGACATGCTGCATGCCGATACGTCCCTTCTTCCTTGTCCAAATACCTGGCCGGGGATCGCCAGCCGCGCGCGCCGCCGGCTCAAAGGACCCACCGGCGACGGAGCGCAAACCGCAAGCACCTCAGCGGCGGATTGCGTGGACCTTGCCCTTGCCGGCGCGCTCGATCACCTTGGTCAGCAGCGCCTTGAGGCGACGGCCCTCGGCCGGGCTCAGGCAGCTTTCGATGAATTCCGCCTCATGCGCCCGGGCGCGGGCAACGAGGTCGCGGGCGATCCCTGCACCTTGCCCGGTCAGCCAGACATGGACCTTGCGCCGGTCGTCCCGGCAACGCTTGCGGGTGACATGGCCGCGATTGTCCATCCGCTCGATCACCCGCGTCAGGCGCGATTGCTCCATCTGCGCCAGCCGGGCCAGTTCGGTCACGGATTGGCCGTCGCAATCGCTCAGGCAGGCCAGCACCCGCCATTCCGCGACCGACACGCCCGCGGCAGCAGCCTGCACGTGGAAGCTGTGGCTTGCCAGCCCGCTGGCCGTGGCCAGCAGGAATTGCAGGTAATCGGCCAGGAATGGCTCCCCGGTCCGGGGTTCGTCGCGCTCATGATCGCTCATGCAATCCATTGACTACATCGAGTTCGGAATGACCAGTGCCAATGCCGGGAACAGCATCAGGAGCAGCAGCCTGACGATATCCATCAGCACGAAGGGCGTCACGCCGCGGAATATCTGCCCCACCGGCACCTCGCGCGCGACCACCCGCAGCACGAAGACATTCATCCCCATCGGCGGGGTGATATAGCTCAGCTCGGCGGCCACCACGATGAAGATGCCGAACCAGATCGGATCGATGCCAAGCGAGGTGACGATCGGGAACAGCACCGGCACGACCAGCGTGACCATGGACAGGCTTTCCAAGAGCGCGCCCAGCACCAGCAGCAGGACCGAGATCATCAGCAGGACGCCAAAGGGCGGCATGTCCAGCGACAGGATCCCGTTCTTGATATCCGAGGACAGGCCCGACAGGTTCACGTAATTCATGAAATACAGCGCCCCCATCAGGATGAAGAACATCGCCGCCGTCGTCTTGCCCGAATCGAACAGCGTGGTCAGCGTGGCCCTTGCCGTCAGCTTGCCGCGCAGCGCCGTCAGCAGGATCGCCCCGCCCGCGCCCATGCCCGCCGCCTCGGTCGCGGTGAAGACGCCCAGGTAGATGCCGCCCAACACGAAAAGGAACAGCATCAGCGCGGGAAACACGCCGCGCAGCGCCAGAAGCCGCTCGCGCAGGGGCAGCGGAGGCATTCCCGTCAGGTGCTCGGGCCGCATCCACAAGGAGATCCGGACGGCGATCATGTAGCCGATCACCCCGAGCAGGCCGGGGATGATGCCGGCGAGGAACAGCTTGCCGATATCCTGCTGGGTCAGGATGCCGTAGATCACCAGGATGACCGATGGCGGAATGATGATGCCAAGCGTGCCTCCCGCCGCGATGCTGCCGGTGGCAAGACTGTCGGAATAGCCATGCCGCCGCATCGCGGGCAGCGCGATCTTGCCCATCGTCGCCGCCGTCGCCAACGACGAGCCGCAGACCGAGCCGAAACCGCCGCAGGCCACCACGGTCGCCATGGCCAGCCCGCCCTTGCGGTGCCGCAGCCATGCATTGGCGGCGTCATAGATCTCGTCGGCAACGCCCGATTGCACGATGAAATTGCCCATCAGCAGGAAGAGCGGCACCACCGACAGGGAATAGCTGCGGGCCGTGTCGAAAAAGATCTGCCCCAGCATGGACAGGGCGGGCTGCAGGCCGATGATGCTGGAAATGCCGACAAGGCCGACCAGCAACAGCGAGAATCCGATGGGAATCCCCAGAAACAGTATCGCGAACAGGATCGCCATCCCGAAGGGCCAGTCCATGTTACCTCCCTGCAAACCGCATGAAAATCACGCTCAATCGGCCCGGCGGACGCGCAGCAGCGCCATTGCCAGCACCATCACCGCCGAGGCCGCGCAGATCACGGCGGCAAACTGCGCCACCGGCCCCATCGGGATCTTCAGATAGAGCGTGGTCTGGTTGTAGCCCGCCAGCCGCAGCCCGTGCTGCCACAATTGCCACGCCCCCAGGGCCAGCGCGGCGGCGGACAGGATACGGGCGCAGAAAAGCTGCATGTCCTTGCCGCGCGGGCTGAAATGCTGGGTGAACAGATCGGCGGTGACATGGCCGTCATCCAGCGTGATGGCGGGCAGCCCGGCGAAAACGACGGCCATGACCAGAAGCTCGGTCAGTTCGGTGCCACCGGAAAGCGGGCTGTTGAAGAGATAGCGGCCGACCACGTCCACCACCGTCACCGCGGTCAGTGCGATCAGAAGCACGCCCAGAAGAGCCGCGGTGACGGTGCGCAGTCCGGCACGCAGGTTTTCGAGCGTCATTCCCCGGCCTGCACTTTCTCGATCTCGGATTTGAACATCTCCAGCGCCTTGTCGAAATCGACGCCCTTGGCCTCGTATTTCCCGCGCACCGAGGCGTAGATCGAATCCGACGCGGCCTGCAGCGCGGCCAGGTCATCGCCCTCGGCGGGGGTGAAGGCGACCTTGCCCTCCATCGCCTCGCGCCCGGCCTTGTCGGCGGCGTCCCATGCCTTGCCCGCCATGCGCACCAGCGCCTCGCCCGAGACCTCGTCGATCGCGGCCCGGTCGGCTTCTGACAGGCTGTCATAGCGCGCCTGGTTCATGACCATGAAGAAGGACACGTTATACATGCCGCCATCGACGGTCAGCGCCTGCTTCACCGTGTCGTCCAGCTTGAAGAACGGCACGGATTCATAGGGAAACACGATCCCGTCGGCAACGCCGTTATGCAGCAGCTCATAGCTTTCCGAGGACGGCGCCTGGACCGAGACCATGCCGAGATTCGCGACAAGCTGATCCGTCACCTCGCCCGCGACACGGATCTTGGCCCCCTCCAGCCCCGGGACCGGGCTGACCGGCTTCGAAGTGGTGAAAAGCTGCCCCGGCCCATGACCGAACAGCGCCAGCACCTTGACCCCGGCATGTTCGTTCTGCTCGGCCAGCATACTTTCCCAGACCCGCCAGAAGGCGACCGAATTCGCCTCGGAACTGGGGGTCAGGAAGGGCAGCTCGGCAAGCTGGGTCAGGGCGAATCGCCCCGGCGTATAGCTATGCGCCGAAAAGGCGATATCGGCCGCACCCGACGACACAAGGTCGAAATGCGCGGGCGGCGGGCCCAGTGGCGCGTCGAGGATCTGAACCTCGACCCGCCCCTCGGTCGCTTCCTTCACCTGCTCGGCCCAGGGCATCATGATGTCCTTGACCACCGGATGCGACACCGGCAGCCAGTTGGAAAGACGCAGGGTCACGTCCTGCGCAAGCGAAGGCAGCGCCGACAGGCACAGGGCGGCGGTGGCTGCCAGAAGGCGGGTGTTGAGATGCTTCATGTGGTGGCTCCCGGTTGACGATTCTTTTCCGCAAAGCCTCTCACCAATCGCCCCCTTCACGCAAGAAAAATATGAATATGCATTTTTTTAAGTTTAAAGATTGACAGAAGATTGCATGATATTTCATAGTTTCTGAAACAAGGCGGTCCCGAAATCGCCAGCCAGCGCAGGAAATTGTGCAACGCCAACAGGATCGGACAATGCCGACGACACAGCCCTCCCCCACTGGAACCTCTGCTCAAGAGCTTGAACTGACCGTCACGCGAATCGCCGATCCGGGCGAGGGCATCCGCGAGATCGCACTGGTCCCGGCGGATGGCGGGAAGCTGCCCGCCTATGGCGCCGGGGCGCATATCCGGGTGGTTCTGCCCGGCGGAAATACCAATGCATATTCATTGATCGACCTTGGTCATGATGCCGGATGCCCGGCGGAATACCTGCTGGCAATCCGCCGCGACGACGCCGGCGCGGGCGGCTCGAAATGGATGCATGAACTCGCCGTTGGCGACCGGATCACCGCGCACGGTCCGCAGAATGATTTTCCGTTGGATGCCGGGGACGCGCCGGCGCTTTTGCTGGCCGGGGGGATCGGGGTGACGCCACTGGTCTCGATGGCCGCGGCACTGTCGCGCGGCGGACGGGACTGGCACATGCATTACGCGGCCCGCTCGGCGGCGGTTGCCGCCTATGCCGATCACCTGACGGGCGCGCATGGCGGCCGCATCGCGCTGCATCGCGATGATCAGGCGGGCGGCCCCTTGCCGGTCGCGACCTGGTCGCGGCGGCGGCACCCGGCACGCATGTCTATGTCTGCGGCCCGCGCCCGATGATCGACGCCACGAGGCGGGCGGCAGAGGCGGCGGGTTTCACCCCCGAGCGTATCCATACCGAGCTGTTCGACACGCCCGAACCAGAGGCCGGCGACAGTCCCTTCGAGGTCGAGATCGCCTCGACCGGGCAGGTCTTTACCGTGCCGCCGGGGCAGACCATCATCGAGGTGCTGGAGGAAAACGGCCTCGATATCATCTATGATTGCCAGCGCGGCGATTGCGGGATCTGCCAGACCGCCGTGCTGGAGGGCACGCCCGATCACCGCGACGTGGTGCTGTCCGAGGCCGAGCGCGCCGCCGGGGATGTCATGCAGATCTGTGTCAGCCGGGCCTTGTCGCCCCGGCTCAAGCTGGACCTCTGACGACGCGCAGGGGAAAACAGGGGGAGAAGCAAATGACCGATGAAACGCAACAGATCCACGAGGTCGTCACCCGCGTGATCCGGCCCGAACAGGTGCATCGCGACGTCTATACCAGCCCCGAGATCTTCCGGCTGGAAATGCGCCACCTGTTCCCCAATTGCTGGGTCTATGTCGGCCACGAAAGCCAGACCCCCAATCCGGGCGACTACATCACCGCGCAGATCGGCGACCAGCCGCTGTTGCAGGTCCGGCATTCGGATGGCGAGATCAAGGTGCTGTATAACCGCTGCCCGCACAAGGGCACCAAGATCGTCATCGACAAGGCGGGCAATACCGGCAAGTTCTTTCGCTGCCCCTATCACGCATGGTCCTTCAAGACCGATGGCTGCCTGCTCGCGATTCCGCTGAAAAAGGGCTACCAGGCACCGGCCTGGAAGGGACCGAGGCCGCCAAGGGCATGGCCGCGGTCGGCGCATGGCATAATTACCGCGGCTTCATCTTTGCCCGGCTGGCGCGCGAGGGGATCGGGTTTGACGACTTCTTCGGCGACTCGCTGTCGTCCCTGGACAACATGGTGGACCGCTCGCCGGTGGGCAGCCTGACGGTGGCGGGCGCGCCGCTGCGCTACATGCATCGCTGCAACTGGAAGATGCTGGTCGAGAACCAGACCGACACCTGTCACCCGATGGTCGCGCATGAATCCAGCGCAGGCACCGCCGTGAAGATCTGGGAGTCGATGGAAAAGACCGAGGACACGCCCAAGCCCCCGGCGATGGAGATCATCGCGCCCTTCATGTCGCCCTATGAATTCTTTGAGAACATGGGCATCCGCACATGGCCCAACGGGCATGGCCATACCGGGGTGCATCACTCGATCCATTCGGATTACTCGGCGATCCCCGGCTATTTCGAGTCGATGACCGAGGCTTACGGAGAGGATCGCGCCAAGGAAATCCTGGGCGAGAACCGGCATAACACGGTCTATTTCCCGAATATCATGATCAAGGGCCCGATCCAGCAATTGCGCAACTTCATCCCGCTGGCCGAAGACAAGACGCTGGTGGAAAGCTGGATCTTCCGGCTGGACGGCGCCCCCGACCAGCTTGTCGCCCGCACCGCGATGTATAACCGGATGATCAACGCGCCGACCTCGATGGTCGGGCATGACGATCTGGAAATGTATGAGCGCGCGCAGGAGGGGCTGATGGCCGACGGGCTTGAATGGGTGAATATCCAGCGGCTCTATGAAGAGGGCGAGGACCTGACGCAAGAGGCCGTGCTGAACGGCACGACCGAACGGCAGATGCGCAACCAGTTCGACGCCTGGAAACGCTTCATGACCGGAGGTGCGGCATGACACCCGAAGAAATCACCGATTTCGTTTACGACGAGGCATGGATGCTGGACCAGGGCCAGTATCACGACTGGCTGGATCTGTGGCTGCCCGACGCCATCTACTGGATGCCGCTGAACTGGAACCAGCAGGACCCGATCAACGAGACCTCGCTGCTCTACGAGGACAACTTCATGCTGCGCCTGCGGGTCGAGCGGCTGCATGGCGCGCGCACCTTCAGCCAGAAACCGAAAAGCCGCTGTCACCACCTGCTGAACCGTCCCCGCATCGAGGAAATCTCGGATGACGAGGCGCGGGCGGTCACGCAGATGCACTATATCGAGACCCGCCTGGACGAACAGATGCTGCTGGCCCTGACCGTGCGCCATCACCTGAAACGGGTGGAAGGCAGGATCATGATCGCCGGGAAACGGGTCGATATCCTGAATTGCGACGCCGCCTTCGGCAATATCCAGTTGCTGCCATGAACCCGATGCAGGCCGATACCGTCGCCGCTGCCTTCGCCGCTGCCGCAACACGCTGGCCCGACCACCCATTCCTCTGCGTGCTGCCGGAAACCGCAAGGGCCTACGGCATTCCGCCCGATGACAAGGCTGCCACCTCCGAGTTCCCCTCCTCCACTTCTTCTTCATCCAAATATCCTCTGGGGTCGTCGGCGGGTGCGCCACTGGTTCGAGAACCAGCCGGCGACGGGGGGCGAAGCGCCCCCCAGCCATCGCGGGCCGCAATCGAGCTGACCTATGCCAGGGCCGCAACCCGGGTGCAGGCGATCCGCGAGTCGCTGCAAACCGCCGGGGCGGTTCGGGGCATGCGGCTGATGCTGCTTCTGGAGAACCGCCCGGATTTCTTCCTTTACTGGCTGGCCGCCAATGGGCTGGGCCTGTCGGTGGTGCCGATCAATCCCGATCTGCGCGCCGCCGAGCTGGAGCATATGACCAGCCTGACCCGCCCGGCGCTGATCATCGCGATAGAGTCCCGCCATGACGATCTGCGCGCTGCCATCCCCGGCGTGCCGGTCCATGCGCCGGGCGAAGCCATCGCGCCGCTGACCTCGGGCCCGGTCTTCGACGACATCCCCGGACGCGCCCACGAAGCTGCGGTTCTGTTCACCTCGGGCAGCACCGGCAGGCCCAAGGGCTGCGTGCTGGCGAATGAATATTTCCTGCGGGCGGGCCAGTGGTATGCGCAAGAGGGCGGCCTCTGCGCATTGTCCACCGAAGGCGAGCGGATGCTGACCCCGCTGCCGATCTTTCACATGAACGCCATGGCCTATTCCTTCATGGCGATGATCGCGGTGGGCGGCTGCCTGATCGCGCTGGACCGTTTCCATCCGCGCAGCTGGTGGCAATCGGTCGCAGATAGCGGCGCGACCTGCCTGCATTACCTTGGCGTCATGCCCTCGATCCTGATGGGACTGCCGGAAAGCCCGCTGGATCGCAGTCATTCCGTCCGCTTCGGCTTTGGCGCCGGGGTCGATCCCAAGCTGCACGGGCCATTCGAGGACCGCTTCGGCTTTCCGCTGATCGAGGCATGGGCGATGACCGAGACCGGCGCGGGCGCGGTCATCGCCGCCAGCCGGACGCCCCGCCTCGTGGGCGAAAGCGCGCTCGGCCAGCCGGGTCCGGCGATGGAAATGCGAATCGAGGGCGAAGACGGCAAACCGGCCGAACAGGGCGAATTGCTGGTCCGGGCCGCCGGTTCCGATCCGCATCTGGGGTTCTTCCGCGAATACCTGCTCGATCCCGCCGCCACCGCCGAGGCATGGGAAGGCGGCTGGTTCCATACCGGCGACATCGTCCGCCGCGCCCCGGACGGGCAGATCCATTTCGTGGACCGCAAGAAAAACGTCATCCGCCGCTCGGGCGAGAATATCGCCGCGGTCGAGGTCGAATCGATCCTTGCCCGCCACCCGGCCATCGCCTCGGTCGGCATTGCCGCCGTCCCCGACGAGCTGCGCGGCGACGAGGTCTTTGCGCTGATCGTCCCCGGCGACGATATTGCACCCGAAGAGCTCGCCAAATGGGCGCTGGAACGCATGGCCTATTACAAGATCCCCGGCTATGTCGCACTGACCGAGGCCCTGCCGCTGACCGCGACCAACAAGCTGCAACGGGCCGAGCTGAAAACCCGCGCCGTAGCACTTGTCGGGCAGCCGGAAACCCATGACCTGCGGCATCTGAAAAAGAGGCAGGCATGACCGCCCCTTATGCCCCTGCCCCTTATGACGGCGTGGTCATCGCCGCGCCCTTCACCACGCCCTATACGCGGTTCTCCCCGCATCCGGCGCAATACTGGCTGGGTTCTGCCCTGCGCGGCTCGCTGAAGGCGGCGGGGCTGACACCGCGCGATATCGACGGGCTGACGGTATCCTCCTTCACCCTGTTTCCCGACACCGCGCCGGGGCTGGCCGATCATCTCGGCCTCGATTTGCGCTGGCTGGAAACCGTGACGGTCGGCGGCGCCTGCGGCGTGGTCGCCCTGCGCCGCGCCGCCCGCGCCGTGCAGATGGGCGAGGCCGGGATCGTCGCCTGCATCGCCGGAGACGCAAACGAGATCGACAGTTTCCGCCGGTTGCTGCAATCCTTCAGCCGTTTCGCGATGGATGCCAGCTATCCCTATGGGGCGGGCGGGCCGAACGCGGTCTTTGCCCTGCTGACCGATCATTACATGCGGAAATTCAGAGCCACGCGCGAGGATTTCGGCCGGATCGCCACCGCCCAACGCGCCAATGCCCGCCGCAACCCGCAGGCATTGCTGCGCAGCGCGCTTGGGCTTGACGATTACCTTGGGGCGCGGATGATCTCGGACCCGCTCTGCCTGTTCGACTGCGTCATGCCCTGCGCCGGAGCCGAGGCCTTCCTGGTCATGTCCGAGGACCGCGCCCGCGCATTGGGCCTGCCCCATGCCCGCATCCGCGCCACGATGGAGCGTCACAACGCCTTTCCCGACGATCCCGCCCAGTATCGCGGGGGCTGGGCCGGGGACGCGCCGGGCATGTGGGACACCGCCGGGATCGGGCCGGGGGATATCGACCTGCTCCAGACCTATGACGATTACCCGGTGATCTGCGCCATGCAGGCCGAGGATCTGGGCTTCTGCCCCAAGGGCGAGGGCGCGCGCTTTCTCGCCTCCCGCGACACGACGATAGACGGGGACTTCCCGCATAACAGCTCGGGCGGGCAGCTTTCCGCCGGGCAGGCCGGGGCGGCGGGCGGTTTCCTCGGCCTGACCGAGGCGATCCGCCAGGTCACCGCAACCGCCGGGCCGACACAGGTGGCAAAGGCGGCAAGGGCGCTGGTCTCGGGCTTCGGCATGGTCAATTACGATCGCGGCATCTGCTCGGCCGCCGCGATCATCGAAGGGAAAGGCGCATGACCGAACCCCTGCAACCACCGCCCAAGAAAAACCCGCTCAAGCGCACGCGGGTGCCGGTTTCGCCGCCCGGAACCCGGTCCCGCGCCGCGACCGGCCTGAGCGTCATGGCCGCCGAGGGCCGCTTCGCGCTGCAACATTGCGCCGATTGCGGGCGCATCCAGTATCCGCCCCGCGACCTGTGCCGCGCCTGCCTGTCCGAGGCGCTGGAATGGCGCGATACCGACCCGATGGGCCAGTTGGTTGCCGAAACCGCGATCCGCGCCACCCCCGATACGCATTTCCGCGACCGCCTGCCGATCCGCATCGGCACCGTGCTGCTGGATGCCGGGCCGTCGCTGATCTGCCGGTTGCATGGCGATGTCTCGGGCGATGACCGGGTGCGGGTGGTCAACCGGATCGACGCCGCCGGGCAGGCGATCCTGCTCGCCCTGCCCCTCAAGGAGGTCCCCCATATGCAAGACGATCCAGCCCTGCGCACCCTGTCCTGCGACCCGCGCCACCGCCGCGTGCTGATCACCGATGCCCGCGCGCCCGAGGCCCCCGCCCTCGCCCGTGCCCTGCTCAAGGCGGGCGCATCCCGGGTCTTCCTGGGCCTGCCCGAGGCGTGGAAACCCTTTCCCGCCCGCTCCGAACTGGAGGATATCGGGAATTGCAGCATCATGCCGCTGGACGTGACCGATTTCGGCTCGGTCCGGGAACTGGCCGCCGAGATCGGCGGCAAGACCGATATCCTGATCAACAATGCCCGCTTCATCCGCCCGGGCGGCGCGCTGGCGCGCTCGGACACGATCTTCGCGCGGCAGGAACTCGATACCGGCTGCCTTGGCCTGATGCGGCTGGCGCAGACATTCGGGCGCGCCATGGCCGCGCGGGGCGAGGACGGGGTGAACAACGCGGCCGCATGGATGAATATCCTGCCCATCGGCGCGCTGGTGCCGCAACCGGGCCACGGCATGAGCTCGGCCACGGGCGCCGCCGCGCTGGCGATCTCGCATGGCATGCGCGCCGATATGCGCGGCAGCGGCGTGCGGGTGATGAATCTCTATACCGGACCGATGGACGACGAATGGCACCAGGAACTGCCGCCCCCGAAAGTGACGCCATCGGCACTGGCCCGAGCGATCGTCTCGGCCCTGATCGCCGGACAGGAAGAGGCAACGGCCGGAGAGATCGCCCGCGACCTCCATGCCCGCTGGCGCGACGATCCGGCTCTGGCGATCCGCGAGGCACTGGCGAAATGACATGAGATCACCTGCATTTCTTCTTCATGCAAATATCCCGGGGTCCGGGGCAGAGCCCCGGCCATCGCGGGACGCAGGCTGCACC
>NZ_PXNQ02000018.1 GCF_003007735.2 Paracoccus methylarcula | reverse complement strand
GATTGGCTCCTTTTCGTTCTTGGGTGATGCGCCCGAAGGCGCATCGCATCAGGCGTATTTCTTCTGGATTTCGTCCGAGATGTTCTGCGGAACGGCCTCGTAATGGTCGAACTGCATCGTGAACACCGCACGGCCCGAAGACATCGAGCGCAGGTTGTTGATGTAGCCGAACATGTTGGCCAGCGGAACGAAAGCGTCGATGACATTGGCGTTGCCACGCGAATCCTGCCCGCGAACCATGCCGCGGCGGCTGGTCAGGTCGCCGATGATCGAACCGGTATATTCCTCCGGCGTCACCACCTCGACCTTCATGATCGGCTCCAGCAGTTTCGCACCGGCCTTGCGCAGACCTTCGCGCATGGCGGCACGCGAGGCGATCTCGAAGGCCAGGACTGAGGAGTCGACATCGTGGAACGCACCGTCGATCAGCGCGACCTTGAAGTCGATCACCGGGAAACCGGCCAGCGGACCGCTATCCATCACCGACTTGATGCCCTTTTCGACGCCCGGAATATATTCCTTCGGCACCGCACCACCCACGATGCGCGATTCGAAGGAATATCCCTCGCCCGGCTCGGTCGGGGTGATGACCAGCTTGACGCGCGCGAACTGACCGGTACCGCCGGTCTGTTTCTTGTGCGTGTAGTCGATCTCGGCTTCGGAAGAGATGGTCTCGCGGTATGCCACCTGCGGCGCACCGATATTCGCCTCGACCTTGAATTCCCGCTTCATGCGGTCGACCAGGATGTCGAGATGGAGTTCGCCCATCCCCTTCATGATCGTCTGACCCGATTCCAGGTCGGTCTCGACGCGGAAGGACGGATCCTCGGCGGCCAGGCGCTGAAGGGCGAGGCCCATCTTCTCCTGGTCGGCCTTGGATTTCGGCTCGACCGCGATCTCGATCACCGGATCCGGGAAGGTCATGGTTTCCAGAACGACCTGCTTGCTCACGTCGGACAGGGTGTCGCCCGTCGTGGTCTCTTTCAGGCCGGCCAGCGCGATGATGTCGCCCGCGAACGCCTCTTCGATCTCGGAGCGGCTGTTCGAGTGCATCATCATCATCCGGCCGATGCGCTCGCGCTTGCCCTTGGTCGAATTGATGATCGAATCGCCTTTTTTCATGACCCCCGAATAAATCCGGGTGAAGGTCAGCGAGCCGACGAAGGGGTCGTTCATGATCTTGAAGGCCAGCGCCGAGAAAGGCTCCGCATCATCGGCATGGCGCGCGATATTACGGGTTTCCGTCTCGTCATCGGGCGAGAAGCCCATATAGGCGGGCACGTCCAGAGGCGAAGGCAGGAAGTCGATGACCGCGTTCAGCAGCGGCTGGACACCCTTGTTCTTGAAGGCGGAACCGGCAGCGACCGGGAAGAAGCTCAGCGACAAGGTGCCCTTGCGGATCAGTCCGCGCAGGGTTTCCTCGTCGGGCTCGTTGCCTTCGAGATAGGCTTCCATGGCATCATCGTCCTGCTCGACGGCAAGCTCGATCATGTTGTTGCGCCACTCTTCGGCCACGTCCTTCAGCTCGTCGCGGATCGGCTGGCGAATCCAGCTTGCACCGAGATCCTCGCCCTGCCAGACCCATTCTTCCATCTTGATCAGGTCGACGATGCCTTCCAGCTTGTCCTCGGCACCGATCGGCAATGTGATCGGGCAAGGGGTGCCGCCGGTGCGGTCCTTGATCATGCGCACGCAGTTGAAATAATCGGCGCCGATCTTGTCCATCTTGTTGACGAAGACGATCCGCGGAACCTTGTAGCGGTCGGCCTGGCGCCAAACGGTCTCGGTCTGCGGCTCGACACCGGCATTGGCGTCCAGCAGGCAGATCGCGCCGTCCAGAACGGCCAGCGAACGCTCCACCTCGATGGTGAAATCGACGTGGCCCGGCGTGTCGATGATGTTGAAGCGGTACTTGGTGTCGGAAGTCCCTTCGGTGGTCGGGTCTTCCTGGCGCTGCCAGAACGTGGTGGTCGCGGCAGACGTGATCGTGATGCCGCGTTCCTGTTCCTGCTCCATCCAGTCCATGGTCGCGGCGCCGTCATGCACTTCGCCGATCTTGTGCGACTTGCCGGTGTAGAAAAGGATGCGCTCGGTCGTCGTCGTCTTGCCGGCATCAATGTGAGCCATGATGCCGAAGTTCCGATAACGCTGCAGCGGATATTCGCGTGCCATGGAGTGGGTCCTTTCGCTTTACCAGCGGTAATGGCTGAACGCTTTGTTGGCGTCGGCCATCTTGTGAGTGTCTTCGCGCTTCTTGACGGCCGTGCCGCGGCCGTTCACGGCATCGGACAGCTCGCCCGCAAGGCGCTCTTCCATCGTGTTCTCGTTGCGGTTCTTGGCCGCGGTGATCAGCCAGCGGATCGCCAGGGCCTCACGACGGGTCGGACGGACTTCGACCGGAACCTGGTAGGTGGCACCGCCGACGCGGCGCGAACGCACCTCGACCGAGGGCTTCACATTGTCGAGGGCTTCGTGGAACACCTCGATCGGCTCGCGCTTGAGGCGGCTCTCGACGCGGTCCAGCGCATTGTAGACGATGCGCTCGGCAACCGACTTCTTGCCGTCAACCATCAGGTTGTTCATGAATTTGGTCAGCACACGATCGCCGAATTTGGCGTCGGGCAGGATTTCGCGCTTTTCAGCGGCGTGACGACGGGACATCTGCCTATCTCCTTATTTCGGACGCTTCGCGCCGTATTTCGAACGACGCTGGCGACGATCCTTGACACCCTGGGTATCCAGCACACCGCGCAGGATGTGGTAACGGACACCCGGAAGGTCTTTCACGCGGCCGCCACGGATCAGCACGACGCTGTGTTCCTGGAGGTTGTGCTTTTCGCCCGGAATATAGGAGATGACCTCGAAGCCATTCGTCAGGCGGACCTTGGCCACCTTACGCATAGCGGAGTTCGGTTTCTTCGGCGTCGTGGTATAGACGCGCGTGCAGACGCCGCGCTTCTGCGGGCATCCTTGCAGGTGCATCGACTTGCTGCGCTGCACCCTGGGCTGCCGCGGCTTGCGGATCAGCTGTTGAATCGTTGGCATTCGGTTCCCCGTCTTGCTCTGTCAATACTCGCAGCCACCGGCTGCGCCACTTCTCGACGGCATTCCACGCGAATCGTGAAATGCCAAACCCATCCGGCCCCAAGTTGAAGGGATGGACAGGAAAAATTCCAGAGGATCGGGGCGTTGAGACCCGGATCATGACCACATAGGTTCTGGTGCCCGAAGCGGAATCCCGCCGGGTGCGGGGCGTATAGGAGGAATCGGCGTGGCTGTCAACAAGGGCCGGCCGCGCAAAGGTGATCCAGTCAGCCGGTCACGACGCCGAAGACCCGCGTCATGACTTCACCGCACGCAAGGCATTCTGCAACGGCTCCAGTTCGATGTCAAAGCGTCGCTGCAATGCCCCAAGATCCCAAGGGCGGGTATTATGCTTGGGCAGCTTGAAATCGCTGTCATTCGTGCCGTGTCGCCCCCGCAGGAACATGTTCTTGTCGTTAAGCGTCAGGGTCGGCATGAAGCAATGCAATTGGTGATGGCCCCAGACGAACAGGCTCTTGGACGAGCGCGGCGGCAGATACAGGGTCTGGGCGCAGGTCCATGTCGAGGCAAAGGTCCGGTAGAGCTGCGCCTCCCTGCCATCGGCCTCGAGGATGAAACCGCTGGTGTAATCGCTGCTGACCATTCCGAAACGCTGATACAGCGGGGCCATGTAGGCATCGAAATCGGCACGCACGCGCTCCACGTAATCCCGCGCCAGCGCATCATCGTCATCCAGCCGGAACTGCGCGATCACATCCGCATCCGGTTCCGTATAGCGGTCGAAAGCGCCATTGCAGATCTCGTAATGCTTGCCCGGCTCGGTGAAATCGAGCCGGATGGCCGGACAGCCTGATACCGCCCCGGACAACTGGTCCTGCCATTTTTGCGGCATCAGGCTGCTTGCCAGCACCACGAAGATGAAATCCTGGTCGGTCTGCGCCCGGATCGACGGCATCAGCGCATGCGTGAACCAGGCCATCCGGATCGCCATCCGGGTATCGTCGAACAGGTAAGCCGCCCTCTCTTCCATCGTCGAGGGGCCGCGCTTGAATCCCCCTTCGGTCAGAAGCGAGAAACGGCAAACCCCGATAGGCTGAATTTTCATGTTGGCCACATTGATTTGGTATTTTCCGTCAGGTCCCGGATCCCGTCACGGGGATCGGAACTAAAGTATATTGCGTGCAAGCCTTTCCAGCTTCTGTCGACGCAATTCGAAACGCTTCGTCAACTGCCGGTCCAGCGCATCGGCATCGATCTGCCAGGGCAGTCCCGGCCCCATCGCGCCGGAATCACTGTCTCCATGAATCGAGCGGATGAACATCAGGGGCCGCGTGACCGCCACCCCGGGCATCCATGTCGCGATCTTGGAATGATCGTAATGCAGCGCCGTCTCTTCCGCGTCGGGCGACAGGAACACGGTCAGCGCGACGCCCATATTGTGGCAGATGCGGGGCGTCAGCTGCATCTTGCCATTCTCGAAGCGCATCATCAGGCCGCGCGAATAATCCAGCGACAGCTTGCCCTCGTTTTTCCAAAGCCCCTTCACGCGGCGGAAATCCTTGCGCGCCGCCTCGATGTAATCCACCGCCACGGCATCGTCGTCATCATGGCGGAAATGCCCTATCACATCGGCTGAGGGATCGGCATGCGGGGCGATAGCGGCCCGGCAGGCCGCCAGGTGCCGCTCCATCGGGGGCACCAGTTCCAGTTTCAGTTGCGGCATCCCGGCCGCCAGGTCGCGCAGCCGCGACAGATAGGGCTCGGGCAGATCGGGCCCGGTCATCACGACCAGCGTGAAATCGGGATCGGTCTGCGCCCGCCAGGCAGGCAGGGCGATCTCGGTGAACCAGAACCAGCGCCGCGCCAGCCGCTCGGGATCATACAGATAGGCCCTGCGTTCCTCGTAGCTTTGATGTTCGACCTGATAGCCCCGCAGCCCGACATAGGAAAACCGGCAGAGCCCCAGCATCTGTACTCGCATTACCCTCTCCTCAACTGTGCCTCACGCCAGATCGAATAAATGCCCGCGCCGACCACCAGGACCGCCCCGGTCCAGGTCCAGATATCCGGCCATTCACCGAAGACCAGCAATCCCGCGACGATCGCGACGATCAGCGAGGTATAGCGGAACGGCGCGACATAGGAAATCTCGCCCACCCGCATCGCCGCCACCGAGGTCATGTAGCCGAGCGTCAGGAACGCCCCGCCCAGCAACAAGAGCAGCAATTGCGGCAGGCTCGGCACCACCCAGCCCTGCCCGAGGCTGGCGATCAGCCCCAGGAGCGTCACCGAGACCGCCGCGTAAAAGGCGATGGTGGTGGAACTGACGCTCCGGCCGAAATTGCGCGTTGCCAGGTCACGCAACGTCACCAGAGCCACCGCCCCGAGCGCGACCAGCGACCAGATGCCGAAGGTGCCGGTTCCGGGGCGCAGGATGATCATGACCCCCAGAAGGCCGATGCCGACCGCGCTCATCCGCCGCCAGCCCAGCTGCTCGCCAAAGAGCAGGGCCGCCCCGAGCATGACCACCAGCGGCAGCGACTGCATCACCGCCGAGAGATCGCCGATCGCCATGTTCTGCAATGCGTTGAGAAACAGCACGGTCGAGCCGACCTCGCCCAGCACCCGCAATCCCATGGGCAGGCGGTCCGGCCCGGCGACATTCAGGCGCAACCCGCCCTCGCGCATCGCCAGAAGCAGGATCCCCAGCATGACCACCAGCCCGCGCAGGGTGATCGCCTGATAGAGCGGCATCTCCTGGGTGACGAATTTCATCACCGTGTCGTTGCAGGTGAAGCCGATCATCGAGAAACACATCAGGGTCGCGCCGCGCAGGTTGTCCCCCGGCTGATATGGCTGGGTCTTGATGGAGGCCGGGCTGACCCTGCGGAAAGGCGAAATGATGGGTGTGCGCATCGCACGATCTCCTCCTGCATCGGCCAAGCGTTAGGCGGTCGTTCCGGCCGGAGCAAGAGGGGGTGATCACCGGGTGGATTTCCGCGGGATCACGAAACCGGCAGCCCGCAAAGGCAAAGGCCCGGCAGATCGCCGGGCCTTTCCATCTTTACGTCATTTGCGGACGATCACTCTTCGTGACCTGCCTCCGGCATATCGGCCGGTGCAGCTTCGGCGACCGGTTCCGGCGCGGCCAGGGCCGCAGCGGCCTCGGCCTCGGCGCGGCGGGCCTCGATCACCTCGTTGTCACGCTCCGAGGCGATACGGCGCACGCGGGAGGTCGCGCCACCGGTGCCTGCCGGGATCAGCCGGCCGACGATGACGTTCTCTTTGAGCCCTACCAGCTTGTCGCGCTTGCCCTGGACCGAAGCCTCGGTCAGCACGCGGGTCGTTTCCTGGAAGGAGGCCGCCGAGATGAAGCTGCGGGTCTGCAGGCTGGCCTTGGTGATCCCCAGGAGGACCGGCTCGCCCACGGCCGGACGGCCGCCCCGCGCCTCGATCTTGGCATTCTCTTCCTCGAACTCGTCGCGCTCGACATGCTCGCCCTTGAGCAGGGTGGTCTCGCCCGAATCGATGATCTCGATCTTCTGAAGCATCTGGCGAACGATCACCTCGATATGCTTGTCGTTGATCTTCACACCTTGCAGCCGGTAGACGTCCTGCACCTCGTCGATCAGGTAGTCGGCCAGCGCCTCGATGCCGAGGATCCGCAGGATGTCATGCGGAGCCGGGTTGCCGTCCATGATATAGTCACCCTTCTGCACGAAGTCGCCTTCCTGCACCGGGATGTGCTTGCCTTTCGGCACCATGTATTCGATCGGCTCCTGACCTTCCTCGGCGGGATCGATGGCGATGCGGCGCTTGTTCTTGTAGTCCTTGCCAAAGCGCACATAGCCGTCGGCCTCGGCGATGATCGCGTGATCCTTGGGACGACGGGCCTCGAACAGTTCCGCCACGCGGGGAAGACCCCCGGTGATGTCCTTGGTCCTGGCACCTTCGCGCGGGATACGCGCCACCACGTCGCCCGGACGGATGTCCTGCCCGTCCTCGATCGACAGGATCGCGTCCACCGACATCGGATAGCTGACCGGGTTGCCCTGATCGTTGCGCACCGGCTCGCCATCGGCATCCATGACGATGATCTCGGGCTTCAGGTCGCTGCCGCGCGGCGCAGAGCGCCAATCGGTCACGATCTTCTGCGACATGCCGGTGGCGTCGTCGGTCTCGTCGCGGACGGACAGGCCCGAAACCAGGTCGACGAACTTGGCCACGCCACCCTTTTCCGCGATGATCGGCAGGGTATAGGGATCCCATTCATACAGCTTGGCGCCGCGCACGACCCGCTCTCCGGCCTTCACGAACAGCTTGCTGCCGTAGAACAGCTTGTGGCTCGCACGCTCGACGCCCTGGTCATCGACGATGATCACCTGCATGTTGCGCGCCATCACGACCTGCTCGCCATTGGCATTGGTCAGCACGTTCTCGTTGCGGAATTCGACCTTGCCCTCGTGAGACGCGGCCTGGAACGACTGCTGGCCACCCTGGGCGATACCGCCGATATGGAAGGTCCGCATCGTCAGCTGCGTGCCGGGCTCGCCGATGGACTGGGCGGCGATGATGCCGACAGCCTCGCCGATATTGACCAGCGTGCCGCGGGCCAGGTCGCGGCCATAGCAGAGCGCGCAGACCCCGTCCTCGGATTCACAGGTCAGGGCCGAGCGGATGCGGACCGTGAGAACCCCCGCCTGCTCGATCTCGTCGGCCTTGCGCTCGTCGATCAGGTCGCCCGCGCGGATGATGATCTCGTCTTCACCCGGAACCAGCACGTCCTCGGCCGCGACACGGCCCAGGATGCGCTCGGACAGGGGCGCGATCACCTCGCCGTCGTTGATCGCCGCCGAGGCGGTGATCGACTGCTCGGTGCCGCAATCATGCTCGCGGATGATGCAGTCCTGCGCGACATCCACCAGGCGGCGGGTCAGGTAACCCGAGTTCGCCGTCTTGAGTGCGGTGTCCGACAGGCCTTTCCGCGCGCCGTGGGTCGAGTTGAAGTATTCAAGAACGGTCAGGCCTTCCTTGAAGTTCGAGATGATCGGCGTTTCGATGATCTCGCCCGAGGGCTTGGCCATCAGGCCGCGCATCCCGCCCAGCTGTTTCATCTGGTTGACCGAACCCCGGGCACCCGAATGCGCCATCATGTAGACGCTGTTCGGTTCCTCCTCGGCCCCGTTCTCGTCCCGCTTGCTGGCCGAGATGGTGGCCATCATCGATTCGGTCACCCGGTCGTTACATTTCGACCAGGCATCCACGACCTTGTTGTATTTCTCACCCTGGGTGATGAGACCGTCCAGATATTGCTGTTCGAACTCTTTCACCTGGCTCTGGACCTCGTCCACGATGGTCCATTTGTTGTCGGGGATCACCATGTCGTCCTTGCCGAAGCTGATGCCGGCGCGGAAGGCTTCGCGGAAACCCATGCCCATGATCTGGTCGCAGAAGATCACCGACTCCTTCTGGCCGCAATAGCGGTAGACCGTGTCGATGACATGCTGCACATCCTTCTTGCGCAGCAGGCGGTTGACCAGCTCGAAGGGAGCCTTGGCGTTCAACGGCAGCAGGGCACCCAAGCGGATGCGGCCCGGAGTCGTGGCAAAGCGGACCAGAACCTCGTTGCCGTTCTCGTCGATCTGGCGCAGCCGCGCAGTGATCTTGGCATGCAGATGCACCTCGCCCGCGGCAAGGGCGTGCTCGACCTCTTCGACATTGGCAAAGGCCATGCCCTCGCCCTTCATGCCCTCGCGCTCCATCGTGATGTAATAGAGGCCAAGGATCATGTCCTGCGACGGCACGATGATCGGCGCGCCGTTGGCGGGCGACAGCACGTTATTCGTGGACATCATCAGGACGCGCGCCTCAAGCTGCGCCTCAAGGCTCAGCGGCACGTGGACGGCCATCTGGTCGCCGTCGAAATCGGCGTTGAAGGCCGAGCAGACCAGCGGATGAAGCTGGATCGCCTTACCCTCGATCAGGATCGGCTCGAATGCCTGGATGCCAAGACGGTGCAGCGTCGGCGCACGGTTCAAGAGAACCGGATGCTCGCGGATCACCTCGTCAAGGATGTCCCAGACCTCGGGGCGTTCCTTCTCGACCAGCTTCTTGGCCTGCTTGACGGTCGAGGACAGACCCTTCGCCTCAAGCCGCGAATAGATGAACGGCTTGAACAGTTCGAGCGCCATCTTCTTGGGCAGGCCGCATTGATGCAGTTTCAACTCGGGGCCGGTCACGATGACCGAACGGCCCGAGAAGTCCACGCGCTTGCCCAGCAGGTTCTGCCGGAAGCGGCCCTGCTTGCCTTTCAGCATGTCCGACAGCGATTTCAGCGGGCGACGGTTGTTGCCCGTGATGACGCGGCCGCGGCGGCCATTGTCGAACAGCGCATCGACCGATTCCTGCAGCATCCGCTTTTCGTTGCGGACGATGATGTCGGGCGCGCGCAGCTCGATCAGGCGCTTCAGGCGGTTGTTGCGGTTGATGACCCGGCGATACAGGTCGTTCAGGTCCGAGGTCGCGAAGCGGCCGCCATCCAGCGGAACCAGCGGACGCAGTTCCGGCGGAATGACCGGCACGACGGTCAGCACCATCCATTCCGGACGGTTGCCGGATTCGAGGAAGCTCTCGACGATTTTCAGCCGCTTGATGATCTTTTTCGGCTTCAGCTCGCCGGTGGCCTCTTTCAGGTCCTCGCGCAGCTGTTCAGCCGTCGCCGCCAGATCGATATTGGCCAGCATGGTGCGGATCGCCTCGGCGCCGATATCGGCCTGGAAGGCATCCGCGCCGTAATTGTCCTGCGCGTCGAGGAATTCCTCTTCGCTCATCAACTGACCATAGGTCAGGTCGGTCAGGCCCGGCTCGATGACGACGTAATTCTCGAAATAGAGGATCCGCTCCAGGTCGCGCAGCGTCATGTCCAGCATCAGGCCGATGCGCGAGGGCAGCGACTTGAGGAACCAGATATGCGCGACCGGCGCGGCCAGTTCGATATGGCCCATGCGTTCGCGGCGGACCTTTTGCAGCGTCACCTCGACACCGCATTTCTCGCAGACGAGGCCGCGATACTTCATCCGCTTGTATTTGCCGCAAAGGCATTCGTAATCCTTGATCGGGCCAAAGATACGCGCGCAGAACAGCCCGTCACGCTCGGGCTTGAACGTGCGGTAGTTGATGGTTTCGGGCTTCTTCACCTCGCCGAAGGACCAGGCCAGAATTTCTTCGGGCGAGGCCAGCGAGATCTTGATTTCGTCGAACTGCCGCGGCGCAGCCAGCGGGTTCAGGGGATTGGTGGCAAGTTCCTGGTTCATTTTCAAATCCTAATGAAGGGTACGGGAAAGCGGGGTGAGGGCTTGCGCCCTCACTCTTCTTCCTCCGCATCCAGGAGTTCCATGTTGAGGCCCAGACCCCGGACCTCCTTGACCAGCACGTTGAACGATTCCGGCACCCCGGCCTCGAAATTGTCCTCGCCCTTGACGATGGACTCGTAGACCTTGGTCCGTCCGGCGACGTCGTCCGACTTCACGGTCAGCATCTCTTGCAGGGTATAAGCGGCACCATAGGCTTCGAGCGCCCAGACCTCCATCTCACCCAAGCGCTGTCCGCCGAACTGCGCCTTGCCGCCCAGGGGCTGCTGCGTGACCAACGAGTAGGGGCCGGTCGAGCGGGCATGCATCTTGTCGTCGACAAGATGGTGCAGCTTGAGGATATATTTCATCCCCACCGTGACCTTGCGCGCGAACTGCTCGCCCGTGCGGCCATCGAACACGACGGACTGGCCCGAGCTGTCAAAGCCGGCACGCGTCAATGCGTCGTTGATGTCTGCCTCCTTGGCGCCGTCAAAGACCGGCGTCGCGATCGGCACGCCGCTGCGGACCGTGTTGGCATGTTCGACAAGCGTGTCGTCCGCCATATCCGCGAAGGTCTCGGCATACATCTCGTCGCCATAGCCGTTCCTGACCGCCTCGCGCACCGGGGACATGTCGCCATCGCGGCGATAGGCCTCCAATGCCTCATCGATCTTGATGCCAAGGCCGCGCGATGCCCAGCCCATATGGGTTTCGAGGATCTGCCCGACATTCATCCGCGACGGCACGCCGAGCGGGTTCATGACGAGGTCGACCGGAGTCCCGTCCGCAAGGAACGGCATGTCCTCCATCGGCACGACCTTGGAGACGACACCCTTGTTGCCGTGACGACCGGCCATCTTGTCGCCCGCCTGCAGCTTGCGCTTCACGGCGACGAAGACCTTGACCATCTTCATCACGCCCGGCGGCAGGTCGTCGCCCTGGCGGACCTTTTCGACCTTGTCCTCGAAACGGGCCTCCAGCAGCTTCTTCTGGCTGTCATATTGCTGGTTCAGCGCCTCGACTTCCTTGGCGACCTCTTCCTCGCCGACGGCAAGCTGCCACCACTGGCCGCGGCTCAGCGTGCCCAGCAGGTCCTCGGTGATCTCGGAATTCGCCTTGACGCCTTTCGGCCCCTTGACGGCAACCTTGCCGAGGATCAGCGTTTTCAGACGCGCATAGATGTTGCGGTCGAGGATTGCCTGCTCGTCGTCCCGGTCGCGGGCCAGACGCTCGACTTCCTCGCGCTCGATCTGAAGCGCACGCTCGTCCTTGTCGACGCCGTGACGGTTGAACACCCGGACCTCGACGATGGTGCCATAAGCACCCGGCGGCAGACGCAGCGAGGTATCGCGCACATCCGATGCCTTCTCGCCAAAGATGGCACGGAGCAGCTTTTCCTCCGGCGTCATCGGGCTTTCGCCCTTGGGCGTGATCTTGCCCACCAGGATATCGCCCGGTCCGACCTCGGCACCGATATAGACGATGCCCGCCTCGTCCAGGTTGCGCAGCGCCTCTTCACCGACATTGGGGATGTCGCGGGTGATTTCCTCGGGCCCCAGCTTGGTGTCGCGGGCCGCGACCTCGTATTCGTCGATATGGATCGAGGTGAACACGTCGTCGCGGTGGATCCGCTCGGAGATCAGGATCGAGTCCTCGTAATTGTAGCCGTTCCAGGGCATGAAGGCGACGACGACGTTGCGGCCGATGGCCAGTTCCCCCTGATCGGTCGAGGGACCGTCGGCGATGACCTGACCGCCCACGACCTTTTCGCCCACCTTGACCAGCGGACGCTGGTTGATGGTCGAGGACTGGTTGGAGCGCTTGAACTTGCGCAGGCGATAGATGTCCACGCCCGCATCGCCCGAACCCAGGTCCTCGGTCGCGCGGACAACGATCCGCTGCGCATCGACCTGGTCGATGATCCCGCCACGGCGCGCCATGATCGCGGCGCCCGAGTCGCGGGCCACGATGGCCTCCATCCCGGTGCCGACGAAAGGCGCCTCGGCACGCAGCAGGGGCACGGCCTGACGCTGCATGTTCGAACCCATCAGAGCACGGTTGGCGTCGTCGTTTTCCAGGAAGGGGATCAGCGCGGCAGCGACCGAGACCAGCTGCTTGGGCGACACGTCGATCAGATCGACGGCATCGACCGGGTTCAGCATGAAGTCACCGGCCTGGCGGGTGCTGACCAGTTCCTGCACGAAGCGGCCATCCCCGTCCAGTTCGGCATTCGCCTGCGCAACAGTGTGGCGCATTTCCTCGGTAGCCGACATGTAGACGACATCATCGGTGACCTTGCCGTCCTCGACCTTGCGGTAAGGGGTCTCGATGAAACCGTATTTGTTCACGCGGGCAAAGGTGGCGAGGCTGTTGATCAGACCGATATTCTGACCTTCCGGCGTCTCGATCGGGCACATACGGCCATAATGGGTCGGGTGAACGTCGCGAACCTCGAAGCCCGCGCGTTCGCGGGTCAGACCGCCCGGCCCGAGCGCCGACAGGCGGCGCTTATGCGTCACCTCGGAAAGCGGGTTGGTCTGGTCCATGAACTGCGACAGCTGCGAAGAGCCGAAGAACTCGCGCACCGCGGCCGCGGCCGGCTTGGCGTTGATCAGGTCCTGCGGCATGACGGTGTCGATCTCGGTCTGCGACATGCGCTCGCGGATCGCCCGCTCCATGCGCAAGAGGCCGACGCGATACTGGTTTTCCATCAACTCGCCGACCGAGCGGACCCGGCGGTTGCCCAGGTGATCGATGTCGTCGATCTCGCCCTTGCCGTCACGCAGACCGACCAGATCCCCCACGCAGGCCACGATATCCTCGGAGCGCAGGGTGCGCTGCGTATCGGGCGCGTCCAGGTTGAGACGCATGTTCATCTTGACCCGGCCGACGGCCGAGAGATCGTAACGCTCGGAATCGAAGAACAGGCTGTTGAACAGTGCCGAGGCGGCCTCGACGGTGGGCGGTTCGCCCGGACGCATGACGCGATAGATATCCATCAGCGCCTGCTCGCGGTTCATGTTCTTGTCCGCGGCCATGGTGTTGCGGATATAGGGGCCGACATTGACATGATCGATGTCGAGAACCGGAATATCGGTCACGTCATTGTCCAGCAGGATCTTCAGCAGCCCGCCATTCAGCTCGCCTTCCTTGTCGTATTCCGCGGTGATCTCGTCCCCGGCCTCGGCATAGATGAAGCCGGTTTCCTCGTTGATGATATCCTTGGCAACGAAACGGCCGATGATCCGGTCGAAGGGAACCAGCAGGTTCACCTGCTCGCCCGATTCGAGCAGCTTCTTGACCAGGCGCGGCGTGACCTTTTCACCCGCCTTGGTGATGACCTCGCCGGTATCGGCATTCACCAGGTCATAGGACGGACGGGTGCCGCGCACGCGCTCGGGGAAGAAACGGGTGACCCAGCCCTGTTCCCGGCCCTGCTTGCGCAGGCTGTAATCGACAGTCTCGTAGAAGGCGTCCATGATGCCTTCCTGATCCATGCCGAGCGCATAGAGCAGCGTCGTCACCGGGAGTTTCCGGCGGCGGTCGATGCGGGCGAAGACCAGGTCCTTGGCGTCGAATTCGAAATCCAGCCAGCTTCCGCGATAGGGAATGATCCGGCAGGCAAAGAGCAACTTGCCCGAGCTGTGCGTCTTGCCGCGGTCATGGTCGAAGAACACACCGGGGCTGCGGTGCATCTGGCTGACCACGACACGTTCGGTCCCGTTCACGATGAAGGTGCCGTTCTGGGTCATCAGGGGCATGTCGCCCATGAAGACGTCCTGCTCCTTGATGTCCTTGACCGAGCGCGCGCCGGTATTCTCGTCGACATCGAACACGATCAGGCGCAGCGTCACCTTCAGCGGGGCCGCAAAGGTCATGTCGCGCTGCTGGCATTCCTCGACATCGTATTTCGGACGTTCCAGGTCGTATTTCACGAATTCCAGCGTCGCCGTCTCGTTGAAATCCTTGATCGGGAACACCGACTGGAAGACGCCCTGAATGCCTTCGCCGTCATTATGGCCGTCGCCCTCGCCCGACTTGAGGAACAACTCGTAGGAAGATTTCTGAACCTCGATCAGGTTCGGCATCTCCAGAACTTCGCGGATATTGCCGTAATAGCGCCGGATACGCTTCTGGCCGACATAGGATTGCGCCATGGGATCTTGTCACCTTTCGTCTTCGCGCGCGTCCCGGGTCGGGGCCCCCGAGGCGCGGCCTACGAATGCAGGGGTGAGGTTCCATACTTGCCGCCCGTCCCACCGCGCAGCGCCCGAACCTCGAACATGCCCTGAAGGAAGGTCTGACGCAGCGTCAACTAAGACCGTCCTTCAAGACAGGTTCGGCAGGGACCGGGAAATCCCGGACCCTGCCCTTTCTCGATCAGCCAGAAAGGCCGATTACTTCAGCTCGACTTTCGCACCAGCGTCTTCGAGCTTCTTCTTCATTTCCTCGGCTTCGTCCTTGGACGCGCCTTCCTTGATCTTGCCACCGGCTTCGACCAGGTCCTTGGCTTCTTTCAGGCCCAGGCCGGTGATGCCGCGCACTTCCTTGATCACGTTGATCTTGCTGGCACCGGCTTCGACCAGAACGACGTCGAACTCGGTCTTTTCTTCAGCAGCCTCGCCGCCATCGGCAGCAGGGCCAGCCATCATGACCGCGCCACCAGCGGCGGGCTCGATGCCGTATTCGTCTTTCAGGATGGTTTTCAGTTCCTGGGCTTCCAGCAGGGTCAGGCCCACGATTTCTTCGGCAAGTTTTTTCAGATCAGCCATTTTTCCGTTCTTTCAGTTAGTGTTCCAACGTCGGGTATTCAACCACTCGTCGGGAAAGGGTTGCGTCAAGCCGCCTCTCGATCCTCCAGGGTCGAGAGGATGCCCGCGATATTGCTTGCAGGTGCGCCAATCGCGCCGGCGATGTTCGAAGCGGGTGCACCGATGCAACCCACGATCGAAGCGATAAGCTCGTCGCGCGAAGGCATCGCGGCAACGGCTTTCACGCCGGCAACGTCCAGAGCCGAGTCACCCATCGAGCCGCCGAGGATCACGAATTTCTCGTTATCCTTGGCGTATTTGTCGGCGACCTTCGCAGCAGCGACAGGATCCTCCGAATAGGTGAGCACGGTCATGCCCGTCAGGTAGTCAGCAATGCTTGCGCAGGGCTTACCCTCAAGGGCGATCTTGGCGAGCCTGTTCTTGGCAACACGCACCGAACCACCCGCTTCGCGCATGCGCGAGCGAAGGTCCTGCATTTGCGCAACCGTCATCCCTTCGTAGTGGGCAACCACCACGACGCCAGAGCTTTCAAAGATCTGGCCGAGTTCATCGACCACCTGTTCTTTTTGCGCTCTATCCACGGTTTCACTCCAATTTGGGGGTTTCCCCCCGGCTCTCACTTTTCCCGGCCACAGGGGACCGGGTCGGGTCCGCCAGGGACAAGATCGCCCGAAGGTTGCGCCTTCGGAAAAATGCTTGTTCCCCATCTCGGGAAGGACATTAAGCCGTCACCCTCGCGGGATCAGGCACCCTCCGTCTCGGACAGGACGGGGCGGCTGTCGGGCAGCCCCGTCATTCGCCGGATCGCTCCGGCAAATCTCATCAGGCCTCGGCCGTCGCCGAAGCGATATCCAGCGACACGCCCGGCCCCATGGTCGAGCTGATCGAGACCTTTTTCATATAGGTCCCTTTCGCGCCGGTCGGCTTGGCCTTGTTCACCGCGTCCACGAAGGCGCGGATGTTCTGCGCCAGCTTGTCGGCATCGAAAGAAGCCTTGCCGACGCCGGCATGAACCACGCCCGCCTTCTCGGCCTTGAACTGGACCTCGCCGCCCTTGGCAGCCTTGACCGCATCGGCCACGTCCATCGTCACCGTGCCGACCTTGGGGTTCGGCATCAGGTTGCGCGGACCGAGGATCTTGCCGAGACGGCCGACCAGCGGCATCATGTCCGGGGTCGCGATGCAGCGGTCGAACTCGATCTTGCCCGACTGCACGGTCTCCATCAGGTCCTCGGCGCCGATGATATCGGCACCGGCCTCTTTCGCCTCGTCAGCCTTGGGGCCACGGGCGAAGACGGCGACGCGGACATCCTTGCCGGTTCCGGCGGGCAGCGTCACGACGCCGCGCACCATCTGATCGGCATGGCGCGGGTTCACGCCCAGGTTCATCGCGATCTCGACGGTCTCGTCGAATTTCGCGGCAGCGTTGTCCTTGACCAGCTTGACGGCATCCTCGACCGAAAGGTTCGACTTGCCTTCGAAGGCGGCGCGGGCGGCGGCTTTTTTCTTGGAAATCTTCGCCATGGCTTAGCCTTTCACCTCGATACCGATCGAACGGGCGGAACCCAGAACAATCTTCATCGCCTGCTCGACGTCATTCGCCGACAGATCCGGCATCTTGGCTTCCGCGATCTCGCGCACCTGCTTGACGGTCACGTAACCGGCGGTTGCGCGGCCCGGGGTTTCCCCACCCCGCGCACGGTTCCGCTTGCCCTGCGGCTTCAGCCCGGCGGCCTTCTTCAGCAGGAAGGAAGCGGGCGGCGTCTTGGTCACGAAGGTGAACGACTTGTCGGCATAATAGGTGATCACGACCGGAACGGGCGAACCCTTTTCCATCTCCTGCGTCTTGGCGTTGAACGCCTTGCAGAATTCCATGATGTTGATGCCGCGCTGACCCAGGGCGGGACCAACGGGGGGCGACGGGTTGGCTTCACCCGCCTTGATCTGCAGCTTCAGCTGCCCGACGACTTTCTTGGCCATCTGGCCTTCTCCTTTATCATCACGCCCCGCCCGTCATTGGGTCCATGGGGCCGACTTAGCGGTACGGCGGCGACGCCTCCCGCAACCGATCACGAGGTCTTGGCGACCTGCGTGAATTCCAGTTCGACCGGCGTGGGCCGGCCAAAGATCGAGACGGTCACCTTGACGCGCGCGGACAGCTCGTCGACCTCCTCGACCATGCCCGAGAACCCCTCGAAGGGGCCGTCGGTCACATTCACCCTCTCACCCACGTCGAAGCGGATAAGGTTGCGCGGCGCAGCCTCGTCCCCTTCGCCGGTGCGGTGAAGGATCGTGTTCACTTCCTCGTCGCGCATCGGCATCGGCTTGCCTTGCGCACCCAGGAAACCGGTGACCCGATTGATCGAGTTCACCAGGTGATAGGTGCGGTCCGTCATCTCCATGTGGACCAGCACATAGCCCGGCATGAAGCGACGCTCGGAGGTCACTTTCTTGCCACGCCGAATCTCGATCACCTCTTCGGTCGGCACCAGCACCTCGTCGATCTGGTCCTCAAGCCCTTTCTCGGCCACCGACTGGCGAATCGCCTCGGCGACCTTTTTCTCGAAGTTCGAAAGGACGCTGACCGAATACCAACGTTTTGCCATGCCTTTAGCGACCCCTGCTCGTTGGGAGAATCACGCGACACCCGCGCCAAGCCCCTGAATTCAAATATGTTCGGCAAAATTGAAATCGGCGCGCATGCGGATTCGATGCACGCCGTTTGCCGGACAGTCGGGCGCAGATACCGCCACCGGCCCGAAATTGCAAGCCCCGATCAGTTGCCGATCATCTGCAGGCCGTTGGTGATGCCAAAGCGGATCACCAGATCGACCAGGAAGAAGAACAGGCTGGTCAGCGCCGCCATGATGAGGACCATGATCGTGGTCGTCACCACCTCGCGGCGATTCGGCCATGTGATCTTGGAGCCTTCGGCACGAACCTGATTGATGAACTGGACGGGATTGGGCACGATCGGCTCCTTCGAGTATGCAGGGGCATAACTTAGCCAAGCCATGGTGAGCTTTCAACCCTGGCTGTCCCGATCCCCAGGATGGAGAAATCTTCATCCGGGAAAAGAGACTGGCAGGGGCAGAGGGACTCGAACCCACGACCCTCGGTTTTGGAGACCGATGCTCTACCAACTGAGCTATACCCCTATGGCCGTGCGACCGTTTACGGCAGTGACGATGCTGGTGCAAGGGGGCTTTGGCCCCACTTGCATCATTCGGCGGCATCGGCGGCAAGAAATCCGCCCGACTGGCGTGACCACAGCCGCGCATAGAGCCCGTTCAGCGCCAGCAGTTCGGCATGGCTGCCCTGTTCCACGATGCGCCCCTGGTCCATGACGATCAGCCGGTCCATCGCCGCGATGGTCGAGAGGCGATGCGCGATGGCAATCACCGTCTTGCCCTCCATCAGCGCGTCCAGCCGCGACTGGATCGCCGCCTCGACCTCGCTGTCCAATGCGCTGGTCGCCTCGTCCAGGACCAGGATCGGCGCATCCTTCAGCGCCACTCGGGCAATCGCGATACGCTGGCGCTGCCCGCCGGACAGCTTGACGCCGCGCTCGCCGACATGGGCATCCAGCCCGCGCCTGCCATAGCTGTCCGACAGGCCAGGCACGAAGCCATGCGCCTCGGCAATCTGCAGCGCATCGGCGATCTCTGTCTCGCTGGCCTCGGGGCGTCCATAGGCAATGTTCTCGCGCACCGAGCGATGCAAAAGCGAGCTGTCCTGCGTCACCACCCCGATCCCCGCGCGCAGACTGTCCTGCGTCACTTGCGAGATGTCCTGCCCGTCGATGGTGATCTTTCCGCCGTCGATATCGTGGAAACGCAGCAGCAGGTTCACCAGCGTCGATTTCCCGGCGCCCGAGCGCCCGACCAGCCCGACCCGTTCGCTTGGCGCGATATGCAGGGTCAGATCGTCCAGAACCGGCAGCGGCTGCGCGCCCGCGATACTGGCATAGCGGAAGGTCACATGATCGAACAGCACTTCGCCCGGCCCCCGGACCAGCGGACGGGCATCCGGCGCATCCACCACCAGCCGCGGCAGGGCGAGGCTGGAAATGCCGTCACGCACCGTGCCGATATTCTCGAACAGCGCGGCGAATTCCCACATGATCCAATGCGACATGTTGTTCAGCCGCAGGGCCAGCGGCACCGCGACGGCAACCGCTCCGAGCGCGACCTGCCCCTCGGTCCAGAGCCACAGCCCAAGGCCGGTGACCAGCGCGACCAGCAGCACGTTCATGCTGTTCAGCGTGATGTCCTGGGCGCTGCTGAGCCGCATCTGCCGATGGACCGTCTGCAGGAAGTTGTCCATGCCCTCGCGCATCCACGCCTCTTCCCGCGCCGAATGCGAGAACAGCTTGACCGTGGCGATATTGGTATAGCTGTCGACCACGCGGCCGGTCATCGCCGAACGGGCATCGGCCTGCGCCTTGGCCACCTGCCCCAATCGCGGCACGATCAGCCACAGCATCACGCCATAGCCGATGGCCCATGCAAGGAAGGGCAGCGCCAGCCGCCAGTCCTGGCTTGCCGCCAGCACCAGCGCACCGAGGAAATAGATCAGCACGTAGCTGCCAACATCCATGATCTTCATGGCGACCTCGCGCACCGCCAGCGCGGTCTGCATCAGCCTTTGCGCGATCCGGCCCGAGAACTCGTCCTGGAAATAGCCGATGGACTGGCGCAGCAGGTAGCGATGCGCCTGCCAGCGGATACGCTGCGGGAAATTCCCCATCAGCGACTGGTGCAGGATCAGCGAGCCCAGCAGGTTCAGGACCGGCAGCATGATCAGAAGCACGACGGCCATCACGGCCAGGCGCGATCCCTGCTCTTGCCAGAAAACCTCGCGCGGTGTGTCGGACAGCCGGTTGATCAATTCGCCCAGCCAGTTGAACAGCATCACCTCGATCAGCGCGATCACGCTGGACAAAAGCGCAAGCGAAACCAGCCAGGGCAAGGCGCCGTGGCTGTAGTGAAGCAGAAATCGCCACAACGACCGCGGCGGCATATCCGGCGTGTCGTTGGGATAAGGGTCAATGCGTCGCTCGAACCACGCGAACATGGCGTCACCTGAATTTGCAGATCGTGAAAGGAGCCGGGGCGGAAGTGCTGACCAGATTTCCTGTCCAAGTCAAGCGGGGGCCGCCCCGGGATGGGTAAGGATTGCTTAGGGCGCCAAACGCGCCAATGCGCCGATATCTCCGGCGGCCAGCGCGGAAGTGGCTGCATCGATCCGGCTTGCGGGCCAGTTCCACCATGCCAGTTCCTGCAAGCGCCGGATATCCGGGGGATCGAAGCGCATCCGGACGATCCGCGCCGGGTTCCCGGCAACGATCGCGTAATCGGGTATCTCGCCCGACACGACCGCCCGCGCGCCCACGATCACGCCATTGCCGATCCTCGCCCCGGGCAGGATCACCGCACCATCGCCCAGCCAGACATCGTGGCCGATGACCGTATCGGGCAGGTCGGAAATCTGCTCGATATAATCCCCGACCCGCTCGTGATCGAAGATCGCGAAAGGGTAGGTCGAGACGCCGGCCATCGGGTGATTGGCCGAGGCGGTGATGATCCGGACGCCATCGGCGATCTGCCCGAAACGCCCGATCAGCAGCCGCTCGGGCGCGCCACGATAGGTATAGGGGGCCAGTTGCGCGGCCCAGTCCTCGGGCGGCGCGAAACTGCTGGCATAGGTGTAATCGCCGATCTCGATATTCGGATGATCGATGACGCGGTTCAGATGAACCAGACCGTGATTGATCCGGCCATCGGGAAAGCACATCGGATAAGCGGAGGTCGCGCCAAGAAATTTGACGGGCATGGAAAATCCTTTCGATTCTGAACGGGTCAGGTCAGATCGTGAGATTGTCCATGGCACATGCTCCTTCTTTCTTCGCCGTTCTCATAGCATGGAATCCGCTGGCATGGAAGGCTCAGAGATGCCGCGTCTCGGGGGCCGGGTTCCACCAATTGTCATCCGCGCCATCGGCCCAATAGACGGGCGCGGCAATCAACTCGGCCTCGGCCGCGTCGTCCAGCGCAGAAACCACGACCTGCACGAACCGCCCGCCCATCTCGGCGATGTCGCCCTCGGTCCATAGCCGCGTGCCGCAGCGCGCGCAGAACCAGTGATGCATGGCCAGGCCGTCATCCTGCGTGCGCGGGGTCTCGGCCAGGAATTCGCGCCCCCGGGTCAGGCGGAAGCCGTCTGAATCGGGCAATCGCATCTCCCAGTAGCGCATCTTCCGGCAGAACCGGCAATTGCAGCGCATCGTGCCCTCGGCCAGGTCGCCATCGGCCTCGAAGCCGACCGCGCCGCAAAAGCAGCTTCCGTGATAGGTCTTCATGCCCCGCCCTCCCCGTGGTAGACGGTTTCGATATTGTTCCCGTCGGGATCAAGCACGAAGGCCCCGTAATAACCGGGATGGTAGATCGGGCGCAGCCCCGGCGCGCCATTGTCGCGCCCGCCTGCATCCAGCGCCGCCTTGTGAAAGGCATCCACCACCGCGCGGTCGGAGGCAGCAAAGGCGACATGCGCGGCAGAGACGGCCGGGCGGCCGGTGCCGATCCAGAAGAACGGCTTGTTGTCGCGGCCGAACCCCAGATGTGCTCCGTGGCCTCCGGTCATCTCCTCGGTCACCTCCATCAGCAGCGATATGCCCAGGGGCGCAAGCGCGCGTTCATAAAAGGCGCTGGAGGCGGAGAGATCGGAGACGGGAAATCCGATATGATCGATCATGGCAGGCTCCTTTCATATCGGAACATGCCGCAACCTTGCTGACAGAACATGGCAGCAAGGAAAGACTGCCTCCCTCCTCGAATGTGAGCAGCGATCGAACTTGCGCCGATCCGGCTTGCACGGGCCTGCAAATCGCAGCCAGCCCTCGATCCAACGAAAAC
>NZ_PXNQ02000017.1 GCF_003007735.2 Paracoccus methylarcula | reverse complement strand
CTTCTCTGGTATCGTTGTCGAAAACGAGAAAACACATTGCCGAATGACAACCTTCATATTCTATTGAACATAAACCAAAACTCATCAATACAGCCGACCACCTTCCAGCACGCCGTTCCTGTCAGGGATACAGCTATGCATTACTTGGTTGCGAGGGCTTGTTCGAACAGTTCCGCGAATACCGCCTTCGCCTTGCCGGGATGGTCAAACTGCTTGGCGGCATCGATATTTTCCGGAACCCCTACTTCAATCAGGGCAACCATGCCCATTCCGTAATGCGGTGCGCATTTAACGCCGTAGACCCCCTCCTGTGAGAGGGTGACAATGACATCCTCATTCATCTCGCCCTTGAAGGCCTCTGCCCCATCTGGAATCATCCCCTGGATAATCTCGGCATTGTGCCACTTGTCAGTGGCAACGAAGTGGATCGTATCTCCTGGTGCAGCTTTCACAAAATCCGGCTCAAAAACCATTGCGCCCTTCTCGCCCTTGTTCAGCATCTTGATTTCGAACTCTTCGGCGTTGACTGCCGCAACCCAAAGGCAGGTTAGACCGAAGGTAGCGACGGCAAGAACATTCTTCATGGCTCCGCTCCTTTCTTCACAACAGTTTCGAAACTGATTGACGAGTTAGCCGACATGGCTTTGCCCGCATCTCGGTAAAACAGATGAATTGGAAGAGCTCGATGGAGCTAATCCGCGGATGGGCCAAATGATGCAAAAAATACGCCGAAACATGCATGCTGTTGGGATCGTATTCGCTGTGCAAACCAGCAGGAATCTTCAGGTCTTTGCCATTTACCGTATTTGAATCGCAGAATAGTCCCTGAAAGCCAGCAACTTGCGCCATAGGATACGGTTCTCTTGGACGCATCGTTTCCTCCTCGTGTTTCGGAAAGATAGGCGAATCCGATTCAATGATACAAAGATAATCGCCGAGTGACGGGACCGCCGCGAAAGCTGTCTCATTTCCAGATAATGAGACATTGAACTGTCTCAAATTTCGGGATTTTGCAGCGATTCTGCCTGCCGCGATCGCGAAATCATTGCAGGCTTGCTGGAGTGCACAGTAATATATTCGAACAGGAGGGAGGACTCCCGTGGCCGACCCGACCGACAATGCGAGCAAAAAGCATCTGATCCGCTCCTCGCAGGATCGATGCTCCTATCAGCATGGCCTGTCCAAAACCACGACGCATCCTATACTGAGGCTTCAGGAAACGGAGTTGACCCGCAAGCGCGACAGCTTTCTCGAACGGATCGGCGGCATCGCACCGGAAATCAACAGGGCATATCTGATACCTGACCGATCAAGATATTGCCTGTTGATTTCGGACGCGGACGGCTTTGTCATCGAGGCTTATGTACCTGACGGATATGAGCGGGATTTTGAGAGGTCCGGGATCGGCCTCGGCGGTCTTTGGGACGAACGCATGGCCGGCACGAACGGAATCGACATGGCTCTTCGGTCAGGCTCTGTGGTTACGGTGACCGGGCCGGATCATTTCCATCGATGTTTTCGTGATTTTTCCTGCTCCTCCGTTCCGTTTCGTGACGCGCAGAACAATATTATCGGAACAGCCACACTTGTTGGCTCTGCCAGCCGCAGGCAAGAGGAAATTACCTGGTGCGAGCAAATGCTAAGGCTGGCATCGAGTCGATTTCAGGTTCGGCTCTTTCGCAATTTTCATGCCGATAAGATGACTGCCCGACTGATGTCCCGCCAGGCTGACGGTGTTCGGCTTTTCGAAACGATCGTGGCCTGTGACGAGCGTGGCCATATCGAAGCGAATCTGCCTCTTTGGCCGGACGTTCCGGTTCCCGCCGAACACCAGAACCTTCTGGAAAAGCATCTTGCGGATCTCAAGGACCTGACCATCAGCGTACGCGGCCCGGTTCAGGATGTGCCGCGACGGCGAATAAGACAATTGATACCTCCGATGTCCAACTCGTTACCGCGAGCACGGCCGAGCGAAGCGCTCGCCAGTCTCGCCCGTCAGGGTGGTGGTCTGGATCTGCTCATCGAACGCGCACGCAAGGTGCTGAACCATCGTATTCCACTATTGGTCTGTGGCGAAGCCGGAGTTGGAAAGGTGCAGTTTGTACAGGCGCTGCTTGGTGATCTGGGCCTCATCTCGCCACTGGCACTTGCGTTTGACTGCGCTCAGGAGGCGGGGGAAGATCGTTTCAGGATAATCCTCGACCAGGCCCGCTTCCATTTGGAATATCCGGTCGAAAGATGTGCGGCTTCCATGCTGCTGCACAATGTTGACAAGCTGTCGGTGAGTGATCAGGGCGAACTCGAAGTCTTCATGCAGGATGTCGAGCACTCCTGCACCCGGCAGGAACAGCCCTTGTCACGGCTGGTATTGATCTTCACCGCAGATCGGGAATGGGCGAGCCTTCGCGACAGCGGAATACTCGGTGACAAGCTGTTGTACCTGATTGGCCAAACCGTCATCGATCTTCCTCCCATACGAACCCGGGATCTGTCGAAAGTTCTGGACATCCTTCTGAAGGAAGAACTGCCCGACGGCTCAAGCATTTCACCCCGGGCAGAGAGCAAATTGCTTGAGCATAACTGGCCAGGAAATTTCCGGGAAATGCGCTCGGTCATCCGCGAGGTACTGATCTGCAGCAATGGGCACCGCATCAATCTTACGGACTTGCCGCAACGACTTTTTGAAACCGAAACCAAGGGCACTCACTGCACGGTGAACAGCCTGCGCGATGCACTTGACAGCACCGACTGGAATGTCACGAAGGCGGCAAAACTGCTTGGTAAAAGCAGAGCGACCATCAATCGCTGGATCGCGGCAGAAGGCCTCAGGCGACCCGAATGAAAAAGCAGCCGGATGACGAAACCGGCTGCAGTTGGGAGGAGCGCCTATCTGGAGAAACGCGTCAGGTTATATGTTGCCCGCTCCCATTTCCTGGGCGAGATATTCTGCCTGACGGATCGCCAAAGCCACGATCGTCAGGGTCGGGTTGCACGCCCCCGAAGATGTAAACTGGCTACCATCGGACACGAACAGGTTGGCGATGTCGTGGGACTGGCCATGCGCGTTCACCACCCCCTTTGAGGGATCGGCGTGCATCCGGTTGGTGCCCATATTGTGGCTGGCAGGATAGGCAGGGAGTTCGTAGACATCCGTTGCACCCACGGCCTCGTATATCTGGGCGGTGGTCTCATAGGCATGCGAGGTCATCTCGTAATCGTTGTTATGTGGTGTCTTGGCCACCACTGGCACGGGCAGGCCGTATTGGTCGACCTCGCTTTCGTGCAGCGTGACGCCGTTCTGTTCCTGCGCCATGTCTTCGCCGCAAATCCAGACACCCGACATCTGATCGTACTGTTCCAGTGCCCGCGCCACACTGCGCCCCCAACCGGTATTACCGGGTTCAAGGAAGGCCGCCATGAACGGCAAACCCAGCGACAGGAATTCCAGGTAGTAGCCTCCGTTGAATCCGCGGGAGGGAACGTCCTTCACTTCGTCGCCGACAATCCCCGCGACGGAAGTACCACGGAACATATGCACCTTCTCGGGCAGCACCGCGTAACAACCCGCCGTCGTGTGCGTCATGTAGTTCTTACCCACCTGTCCTGAGGAATTGGCGAGACCGTCGGGGAACATGCTGGAGGCAGAATTCAGCAACAGGCGCGGGCTTTCGATCGTGTTGCCTGCAACGCAGACAACGCGTGCCTTTTGCAGATGTTGATTGCCGTCGGCATCTGCATAAACCACGCCGGTCACCTTGCCGCTCTCGTCATGCTCGATTTTCAGGGCCATGGCTTCGGTGCGGATTTCACAGTTGCCAGTCTCCTCGGCGCGGGGCAGTTCGGTATACATGGTCGACCATTTGGCCCCGATTGCACAGCCCTGCATGCAGAAACCGATCTGCTGACAGGACGGGCGGTCATCGCGCTCGACAGAGTTGATCGCCATCGGTCCGGAATTGTAATCGGTGCGACCAGTTCGCCGGCATCCTTCGGCCAATACACGAAACCCGTTGTTCCAGGGCAGATGTGGCATGCCGGTCGTCTTTCCCGTCACCCCCATCTTGAGTTCGGCCTTTTCATACCAGGGCACCATTTCCTCGAGGCTGACCGGCCAGTCCTCGACATTGGCACCTGCTATTTCACCATAAGTAGTGCGGGTCTTGAATTCATAGTCTTTCAACCGCAGCGAGACGCCCGCCCAATGCACGGTGGAGCCGCCGAAGCCCTTGACGATCCAGGCGGGCAGGTTCGGATGGTTCACCGCGCCATGCCAGCCGCCCGCCGAGTAGCGTTTGTCCAACCAGGAAATCTTGTTGAACATCGCCCATTCGTCGTTCTCTATATCGCCGAAATCGAAGCGTTTGCCCGCTTCCAGCACGACCGATTTGATGCCTTTCTGCGCCAGTTCATTGGCAAGCGTGCCGCCGCCGGCACCAGAGCCGATGATGACAACAACGGTGTCGTCGTTCAGGTCAAACTGTGTCATATCGCCCTCCTTCAGTTCTGGACTTCGGCCAGACGTTCTTCGAGGGTCGGACCCTGCGGAACGAATGTGATGTCGGAAAAGCCGCGGTCGATATAGCCGCCATGCTCGACGGAGGAGCCTTCATAGCCGAAAAGCGGCCAAAGTTCCTTGTTATCGTAGATGCCGAAATAGGCCTTCCAGCGAATGCCCTGGAAGAAACCCTCGTTTTCCACCGTTCTCAGCAGGCCTTCGCGGGCATCGGGATCTTCGATATCCGCGTAGGCGGAACCGTAGATTTCCTGCGCCATCGCGTTGAGTTGAGTAAGACCTTCGCGAACGGCTTTCGCAGCGGACTCGTCATTGTCCATACCCGCCAGGACAGTCGCGACAACATCCTCATAGGCGGATAAAGGCAACAGATCGGGATGGGGATAGATATCCTGCACCATTCTCAAAAGCTGTGCGGATTGCTGATCGTCCAACGCCGCTGCAAGACCCGGCCGGACGCCTGCGGTCATCGTTCCCACAGTGACTCCGGCCATTGCCGTGGTCATCAGGAACATCCGGCGGCTTACCCCCGCATAGTCCTTTTCAGGCTTCTTGAGCCGATGAAATACAATTCTTCCCTGCAACATTTCATTCCTCCCTTGCGTGGTTTTTCTTGGCTGGGTAAAAGTCTCGTTTCCCGACATTCAGGCCGCGCGTTCCGCCGTACCCCTCCATGGCTTCAGACGCTCTTCGGCCGCACGAACCAGGGCACCTGCGAACATCGGGCGGGCCGCCGCCGAAGGCAGCAATTCTCCGAGATGAATATGCGCAGCGGGATTGGGCTCGATCGGCTGGCCTGCGGCCTCGTGAAGGCCAGTCAGAACAGGCCAAAGGCTCTCGGGCAATTCATTCGTGAAAATGGCTGCATGGATCAACGCAACCGGCCCGAACAGTGCAGCGCGCCGTCGCTGTGCGGTCCCCGCCAGCTTTCTCCCGCCGACAGTCACGTTCCACATACCGTCACAGAGCGCGCCGGGGACCGCACCGGTTTCGGAGGCGATGTCGAACCGTCTCAATGCCTCGTGAATCGCGCCGCAGATGAGTTCATATCCGGCCTCGAGCGTTAATCCTGAACTGGCAGGAGCGATAATTGCCAGGTTTACGGTTTCCGCCCCCTGTGGCACCGCGCCGCCCCCGCTCGCACGCGTGAGGACCGGCCATCCGCTGTTTGCGCAGGCAAATACGGCATCGGCTATGGCCTTCCGTCGCGTCCAGGCGCGCGGCACGACAATCGCGGAATGATGTGCTGTCCAGGTAAACACGGTGGACACTCCCTCGCTGAGCGCCTCCTCTTCCACCGCGAGCCCTTCGGCGACATGCTCGAAATGCCAGGGTTTCATGGCCTGAACTCTTCGATCTCGGTGCATAGGTCACCAAGAAACTCTGCCGCCGGCGCACCATCCACCGCGCGATGATCGAATGTCAGCGAAAGACCCGCAAATGGTCGCCAGACCAGATCATCTCCGTCGCGCACAGCCGTCTCGACAATCCGTCCGATCCCGAGGATCGCAATCTGCGGCGCATTGAGAATCGGCGTGAACTGCTCCACCCGGCTTGTCCCGAGATTCGAGACGGTAAAGGTTCCACCCGTCATCTCGGCAACTGACAGCTTGTTGCTCTTGGCGCGCGTAGCCAGGTCTTGCCGGGCCGCCCGCAACTCGGCGATGGACTTGTCGCCGGCCCCGAAGATCGCGGGCGCGGCCAACAGATTCCCGGGCAAGGCTATCGCCACGCAAAGATCAACCTGCGGCGACAGATGCACTTCACGCTCTCTGACGATGCCATTCAGGTCGGGATGCCGTTTCAGCACCCTGATCAATGCGGCCATCAGAAGATCTTCGACCGATGCACGAATGCCCTCTTCCGCCAGCGTCCCTTTGGCACGCATGACAGCGCTCATGTCAGCACGTGCGTGATGTGTAAGCTGCGCAGCCACGCTCAACGAAGCGACCATCTTGTCGGCGATCATGCCGCGGGCGCCGCGCAGATGAACAACGCGTGCAGCCGTGTCAGCGCCCACGTTCATGATATCTGACCGATGACTTCACCCTTGGACGCAACCCCATCCTGCTCCTTCACGATGGCAAGGGTGCCTGAAGCAGGAGCATTGATCTCGTATTGCACCTTGGCGGTCATGATCTCGGCGATGAGCGCGCCTTCCTTCACCGTCGCGCCGTCGCTTGCAAGCCACGCGGTGATGACGGCCTCTTCGTCGCCATCCCACAGGTCGTCGGGAATGCGGATTTCGGTTGCCATGGATATACCTTTCTCTTGGCCACCCTGAAGCAAGGCGGCTGTTGGTCGTTGTCAGATTATGAAACGATGTCAGGCTGTTACGGCACTTCGGCAGATCTCGCGCGCCGCGGCCACCACCTTCTCGGCGTTGGGCAGGCAATACTGCTCCATCACCCTGGCGAAGGGGATCGGCACATCCGGATAGGCGATCCGCCGTGGCGGGGCCTTGAGCGTCAGATCATCCGCCTCGCAGACGGTGGCAATGATCTCGCCCGACACGCCATAGCTGTGGTAATCCTCGTCCACCACGATCAGCCGGCCGGTCTTGCGCACCGATGCCCGCACCGTCTCTCGATCAAGCGGCACGAGCGAGCGCAGGTCCACCACCTCGGCGCTGATTCCGTCCGCTTCCAACGCCTTGGCCGCCTTAAGCGCATGATGCACACCCATTGCGATCGAGACGATGGTGACATCGCTGCCTTCCCGCACGATGGCAGCCTTGCCGATCTCCACCTCATAGGCCTCTTCGGGCACATGGACATTCGCTCCCGCCTCGGTTCCGAGCCAGCCCATCCCCTGCAACCCCTTGTGGAACATGTAGATGACCGGGTTGTTGTCGCGAATCGCGGCGGTCATCAGACCCTTGGCGTCATAGGCGTTCGAGGGGCTGACCACTTTCATCCCCGGCAGATGCGCAAAGCTGCCGTAAAGGCATTGGGAGTGCTGCCCGGCATCCGAATAGCCGCCTCCGGTCGAGGTCATGAGAACCATCGGCACCTTGAAATTACCGCCCGAGAAATAGGTGTTCTTGGCCATCAGATTGTAGATCGCATCGAAGCAGACGCCGAAGAAGTCGACGAACATCAGCTCGACCACCGGGCGCATCCCGTCCTGCGCCGCCCCGACCGCCGCACCAATGAAGCCGGTCTCGGAAATCGGCGTGTCGCGAATGCGCTCCTTGCCGAACTCATCTGCAAGCCCACGGGTATTGCCGAAAACACCGCCCAGATCAGCAATATCCTCGCCCATGACGAACACCGTCGGGTCGATGCGCATTTCCTGTGCGATGGATTCGGCCATGGCGCGGGCAATCGTAAGTTTGCGTTCGTTTTCCATCTGTCATTTCCTCCCTGATCCGGTCACGCGAAAACGGCCGTCAGCGCGTCTTCGGGTTTGGCGTCCGCGCTTTCCCGGGCAAAGCGGATCGCTGTCTCGACCGCCTCAGCGGCCTCGGCTTCAAGCGCATCAAGTTCGGGTGCGGTAAAAGCCCCCTCTCCTTCCAGCCGCTTGCGCATCGCCGGGATCGGATCCTTGGCAAAGAGCCCGTCCTTCTCGCCCTCCGGCCGGTAGCCCTCTGCGTCGCCCATGAAGTGACCCGCCAAACGGTAGGTTTCCACCTCGATCAGGGTCGGCCCCTCTCCGGCGCGGGCGCGGGCGATGGCTTCTCCGGCGACTTCATAGATCTTCCAGGGGTCGTTGCCTTCGATATAATGACCGGGGATGCCATAGGCCGCGGCGCGCACATCGTTTCGCTTGACCGCCGTCGCTGTTTCCTTGGCGACCGAGATGCCCCAGGCGTTATCCTCGATCACGCAGATCATCGGCAGCTTCCACACTGCTGCGAGATTCATCGTCTCGTGGAATGCACCCTGATTGGCGGCACCTTCACCGATGAAGGCCACGGCCACACCGGGTTTCCCCTGCAATTTTCGAGACAAGGCCGCACCAGCAGCCGGCCCCATCCCCTGAGCGATGATACCGGAGCAGGCAAAATTCACGTCTGCGTCGAAAATATGCATATGTCCGCCGCGCCCACCGGAAAGACCGCTGGCTTTGCCGAAAATTTCGGCAGCCATCTTGTTGAGATCGACGCCCTTGGCGATCGCCTGATGGTGGGGGCGATGGGTGGCGGTAATCACGTCGTCCGGATTAAGGTGCGCGCACACACCGACAGCCACAGGTTCCTGACCGTTTGAAAGGTGCATTTCTCCCGGGATCGGCCCGTTTGCCATATTGAAGACGGGTGATTTCCCTTCCAGATAGATTTTCTCGATAATTTCCTCGAAACGACGGCTCGTAACCATCGTCTGATACATCCAGCCCAGTGTTTCCTTTGACGGTTGCATCCTTTCCTCCTCCGATTTTCAAAAGAATAGGCAGAACCAAAATGCGGAAACAAAAGTAATTTCTCGGGCGCGGAGGGAGGTGGAAAAACTGTCTCATTTTGGGAAGAATGAGACATCAGGTTGTCTCAAGATCCGAGAAATGTCGTTTACCCCCTCCATCAGAGACACGCCATCAGTGTTGTCACTGCACACTGAGCCCGGATGTCTAGGCGCAATCTCGCGTGGCAGTTTCGAAAGCCGGATCCGTGAACTGGCAAGATGGCAATTCTGTGCTGGCATGCGTGACTAAGCCAACGCTGCCCCCTAGTCACCTGAATCTAAAGTTCGCCACATAAAGTTTGCTGCGTTCGCTGACAGAAGCGTTTGACGGAAGCGAGGATCTCGTCAGCCGATTTGACCCAGCGGTAGGGTTTCGGTTCTTCATTGTGCGTTTCGATGAAGGCGACGATGTCCGCCTCGAGTTCGGTGACGCTGCGGTGGACGCCACGCTGAAGCTGCTTCCGCGTGAGTTCGGCGAACCAGCGTTCGACCTGGTTGATCCAGGATGCTGACGTCGGCGTAAAGTGGACGTGCCAGTGGGGGCGTCGGGCCAGCCAGGCCTTGATCCTCGGTGTCTTGTGGGTGGCGTTCGGCGGGAAAACAGCGCCCCACGCTGTTTTCTGATCCGCCTCACTGTCCATGACGATGTGCACGTCCGGCCCCTCGGGCATCTCCCGGTCGATCCGCTTCAGGAAGTCGAGAAACTCGGTCGCGCGATGCCGCTTGTAACATTTCCCGATCACCGCACCGGTCGCGACATCGAGCGCAGCAAAGAGCGATGTGGTGCCGTTGCGCACATAGGTATGGGTTCTTCGCTCGGCTACGCCAGGAGCCATTGGAAGCACCGGCTGTTCCCTATCCAGCGCCTGGATCTGGGATTTTTCGTCAACACACGAAACGATGGCGCGATTCGGCGGCGACATGTAGAGCCCGACGATGTCCTGCATCTTGTCCACGAACAGGGGATCGGTCGAGAGCTTGAAGGTCTCGGAGCGGTGCGGCCGAAGTCCGAAAGCGGTCCAGATCCTCCGTACCGTTGTATGCGAAAGTTCCGTCTCCGATGCCATCGAGCGGATCGACCAATGGGGGGCATCCCGCGGCGCGGTCTCGAGGGTACGCCGGACGACTTCCGCAACCTGCGCATCAGATACCGTCCGCGGACGGCCGGAGCGGTATTCATCCGTCAGTCCCGCGACCCTGTGTTCGGAAAACCGGCGCCGCCATTTTCCGACCGTGTGCTCGTTATGCCCCAGCCGGCGAGCAACCTCCTTGCTGGGTAGACCTTCCGCGCAAAGAAGGATCATCCGACATCGGTCAGAGAGGGAGCGGGCAACCTCCTGCCGTCGGACCTGACTCTCCAGAAATGCCCGCTCTTCATCGCTCAACATAATCGCTGCAGCAGGTCGACCACGCATACATCCTCTCCCAAAGCAACTCCATTCAACGGTACTTACTTCAGTTCCAGGTGACTAGGAGCGCAATCGGGCTGTCCGGCAAATGTGCTCCGCTGTGCGCTTCCACCTTGCTACGGTCCTGCGCGGGAAAGGAGGTGGCAGACTTCAAAGGCATAGTCCGGATGCGGCTATCAAGTCCCATTTCAGCCCCCCCTCTCATGTCCGATGCAGAACCAACACAGAGAATGTTATTGTGCAAATCCGTTTATGTCACATTATCAAGGCTCACTAACTTTCGAGCCGAAAGATGTTTCAGATACAGCGGATCTTCACCGTTGAGTATATCATCACCTGCGATCATGTAGGCACGAAGAAGGGAATCCGTTGCTTCGTCTTTGCGACAACGCCCACAAGCTCTCTCCACGAAATTCGTTTTATTGCAGCAGCTTATTGGCCGGACAACTGTGTTCTGCCGATTCTATAATCCGCAGATAATAAGATAGCGGCAAATACTCAGGCTTCGAACCCTCCGCAGTCATCCCCCTGCGGACGCTATTTCGCAGCCGACCGGCCCCGGAGCCCTACTGCGGGACCTTGCTGCAATCGCTCTGTCCACGCCGCACCCGTGAGGATGTCGTGCAGGTACGGGCGGAAAGCTGACTTGCGGCGATGCGGCATTTCGTCAGAACGGACATTGCTGCGGCAATCTCTATCACATGATAATGTAAAGTTCATTCATTGGAGAATGTCACCAGCCAGGTGAGGACCGCTACTCTCCATGCTTCTATTTGTCCGCCAGCCTGTATCCGATGCCGGGTTCGGTAAAAATCCATCGCGGATTCGCCGCGTCATCGCCCAGTTTGCTGCGCAAATGCCGGATATAGACCCGCAGATACTGGCTGTCCTCCACATGTGCGGGTCCCCAGATCGCCCTGAGGATCATGTCATGCGTCACCAGGCGGCCGGCATGCGAGGCAAGCAGCCATAGCAGGTCGAACTCTTTCCGGGTCAGGTTCAGGTTTTCCCCTTTCAGCACGGCACGGTGATCCGTGACGTCGACCTCCAATGGACCGAGCGTCAGCGATGCCGGCGTCGCCTCTCGCGCATGATCGCGCAACAGGCCACGCAGCCGGGCAAGCAGTTCTCCGGTCGAGAACGGCTTTGTCACATAATCCTGCGCGCCTGCATCGAGCGCCGCGATCTTGCCAGTGTCATCGCTTCGCACCGACAGGACCAGAATAGGCAGATGAGACCATTCGCGCAGCTTCTCGATGACCGTGACGCCATCCGCATCGGGCAAGCCGAGATCGAGGATCATCGCGGCCGGTGTTTGCCTTGCTGCGCTGCTGACGGCTTCTAGCGCCGTCGCAGCCTCGGAGACGGCATAGCCCTCAGCCTCGAGTGCGACTCTCAGAAAGCGCCGGATCGGAGTCTCGTCATCGACAATCAGGATATGTGCGGTCACGGGAATGTCTCCGGATTCGACAGGGGCAGTTCTATCACGATACGCGTTCCTTGTTCGCCGTCATGGGCGGATTCCGCACGGATACTCCCTCGATGGGCTTCAACAATTCCGCGGCAGATCGCAAGACCAAGACCGGTCCCGGCTTGCCCCCTGTCTCCCTGCTCGGCGCGCCAGAACATATCGAAGACCCGCTCAGCCGCGCCGGGCGGCAGACCGGGCCCGTCATCCTCGATGGAAAGGTGCGCATGGGCGCCTCGCACCTCCGCCGATATCCGGATAGGGGTGGCCGGCCCGGAATATTTCACAGCATTATCGAGGATATTGACCAGGACCTGCTCGATAAGGATCGGGTCGGCGTGGACCGGGGCCATTTCCTCGGGGATGGTCACGCTGACCGGATGACCGCGCAGCGGCCCGCGCAACCGATGACGCGCCATGCCGACAAGCTCGCGCAGATCAGAAGGAACTGCGTTCGGCTTCAACGCGCCATGGCCCAACCGCGTCATGTCCAGCAGGTTCTGGATATAGCGGTCAAGCCGTTCTCCCTCCTCTCGAACGGTTTCGACCAGGATTCGCTGTGCATCGACAGACAATCCGGGATTTTCCAGCCCTTCCGCCGCGCCAAGAATCGAAACCAGTGGCGTGCGCAGATCATGACTGACCGAGGACAGCAGTGACGAGCGCAACCGTTCCGCTTCCGAAACCACCCGCGTCTGTGCGAGATCCTCGGTCAGCCGGATACGCTCAAGCGCCAATGCGACCTGATCGGCAAGTGCCTCCAGCAGCCGCCGGTCGCTATGGGCGGTCTCTTGTCCATCCGGGAAGAAAATTCCAAGAACACCGATGCGCCGATCCGAGGCACTAAGCGGCAGGAACAGCCACCGGGAGGTCGGCAGCGTGCCCGATCCGCGTCCTGCCGCCTCGCCATGGGTGAAACAGTAGCGTGCGGCAGAGATCTCGCGATCCGCCAACCTGTCCTCGGGCGGGAATGCCCCGACGATGGTAAGCCCTACGGTTTTCTTCGGAACGAGCAGGATCGACTGGCAATTGAGGACAGTTGCCACATGGCTGACGGCAGCCCAGACAACATCATCGAACGAAGCCGCCGCCGCCGCCCGGCGCGAGAACTCGTAAAGTTTGCCGGTTCGTTCAGCAATCGCACGTTGAGCCATGGCCCGATCTCGCAGCCGTGCGGCAAGATTGCCCGTCAGGATCGAAGCGGCGAGAAACAGGACCAGTGTCAGAAGCTGGCTCTGATCCCAGATACGGAAGGTATATACCGGAGTGGTGAACAGGAAGTTGTAGGCCAGGAAACTCAGCCCCGCCGTGGTGATGGACGGGCCCCTTCCGAAGCGTGTGGCCATGGCGACGACCGTCGTCATGTAAAGGAGCGACAGGCTGACCACGGGAATGAAAAGCTCGGCCGCCTTGGCCAGCAACGTCGTCCCGGCCACGGCGAGCAGCACGATTCCCAGCATGCGCAACATGTCCGGCATCGGAGGCGGTTTCGGGCGCAGTCGCTGCCGGGCCGGGCGTTCGTCATCGGTGACCAGGGTCAGCTCGAACTTGGTCGCCCATCTCACCAGGCCCGAGACCAGCAATTCATGCTGCGTCGGCGCTAAATGGCACAACAACGAATTGCGCTTTGGCGGGCGAGGCACGACAATCCGGCGGATATTCAGCCGCTCGGCAAAGCCAACGACTTCCTCGGCCGGGTTCCTCTCGGCCTGCTGGATCGTGACTTCGGCCCCAAGCCTCTCGGCCAGCCGGAGCGCATCAGCTCGGCCTTGCTGCATCGTCGTGGTCCTGATCTCGTCGCGCAGGCTGGTCAGCGCCATCGCGAACCATTCGACTCGCGCGCGATCCGCCGAACGCTTGCCGATCCGCACCGCATCGCGCCCCACAACCCCTTCCGGCAACACGACCAGGATGCGTTCCTGCGTGGGCCATGGCCCGGTGATGGCATTGGCGGCCATATGCTGCTTCAGTTCCGCGTCCACCCGGTCGGCGGCCGTGCGCATCGCCAGTTCGCGCAGAGCGGTCAGGTTTCCCTTGGCGAAGAAATTCGCCACAGCCCGCGCCGCCTGATCCTGGACATAGACTTTTCCCACCCGCAGCCGTTCCAGCAATTCATCAGGCGGAAGATCGATCAGTTCGATCTCGTCGGCCATCTCCAGAACGCGGTCAGGGACCGTTTCGCGCACCCTAACCCCGGTGATGCGGGCAACAGTGTCGTTCAGCGTCTCGACATGCTGCACGTTCAAGGTGGTATAGACGTCGATTCCGGCGGAGAGAACTTCTTCGACATCCTGCCAGCGTTTTTCGTGGCGGTTGCCCGACAAGTTGGAATGAGCCAATTCGTCGATCAGCGCCAGATCCGGCTTGGCTGCGATCAGTCCCTCCAGATCCATTTCGTGGAGGATACGGCCCCGGTGATAGAAGGGCTGACGGGGCAGGACGCGAAGTTCGCGCAGCATGGACTCGGTCTCGGCCCGGCCGTGGGTTTCCACCACGCCCGCCAGCACATCCTCGCCACCGGTCGCGCACCTCCGCGCGGCCTCCAGCATCGCATAGGTCTTGCCGACGCCCGGCGCCGCGCCCAGGAAGATTTTCAGCTTTCCCCGCCCCTCGCGGCTGGCTTCCTTCAGCAATGCGTCGGGTTCGGGGCGGGGCGCGTCGGACATTCGTCACTCCATCGGGGCGGATCGCGCGGGAAATTCCGCATCGAGTGCAAGATTGGTCATCAGGACATTGACACGCGGCTGGCCATAAATCCCAAGCAACGGGTTTTGTGTATGCGCGTCGATGATCGCAAGCACCTGCGCGGGATCGACGCCGCGTGCACCGGCAATGCGCCGGGCCTGTCCACGCGCGTTCTGCGGCGAGATGTCGGGATCGAGGCCCGAAGCGGATGCCGTGACCGCATCGATCGGGGCGCTGCCGCCATTCTCGCTTTCCCAGGCATCGCGACGCGCCTTGACGCTTTCGCGAAGCTCGGAAGACGTCGGCCCCAGATTCGAGGCGCCCGAGGCCGCCGCGTTGTAATCCACCGCCGAAGGACGCGGATGCAGGTAGGCGGGCTGCGTGAAACCCTGCCCGATCAGGGCGGAGCCCACCGGCTCGCCATCACCCCGAACAATCAGGCTTCCGGTTGCGGATCGCGGCGCGATGACCGAGGCGATTCCCGTCATGGCGAGCGGATAGGCCAGCCCGGTCAGCAACAGCATGGCAGCAAGCATCGCGCATGCGGGGCGAAGAAGGGTAAGCATGGTCATGGCTCCTTATACGAGGCCAAGGGCGGTCACGGCCATATCGATGGCCTTGATGCCGACAAAAGGCACGATCAGCCCGCCAAGGCCATAGATTGTCAGGTTGCGGCGCAGCAGCGCTGCCGCGCTTGCCGGGGCATATCTCACCCCGCGCAGGGCCAACGGGATCAGCGCAAAGATGACCAGCGCGTTGAAGATCACCGCCGACAGCAGGGCGCTTTGCGGAGAGGACAGGCCCATGACGTTCAGGACGCCAAGCCCCGGAAAACCCGCGACGAAGATCGCGGGCAGGATGGCGAAATATTTCGCGACGTCGTTGGCGATGGAAAAGGTGGTCAGCGCCCCGCGCGAGATCAGCAATTGCTTGCCCACCATGACCACCTCGATCAGCTTGGTCGGATCGCTGTCGAGATCGATCAGGTTCGCGGCCTCCTTGGCGGCGGGCGTGCCCAGGTTCATCGCAACCCCGACATCTGCCTGCGCCAGCGCAGGCGCGTCGTTCGAGCCGTCTCCGCACATGGCGACAAGCCGCCCGCCTTCCTGCTCCTTGCGGATATAATCCAGCTTCATCTCGGGCGTGGCCTCGGCCAGGAAATCGTCCACCCCGGCCTCGGCGGCGATGGCCGCGGCCGTCAGGGGATTGTCTCCGGTAATCATCACGGTGCGAATGCCCATCGCCCTGAGTTCGGCGAAACGCTCGCGCATGCCAGGTTTGATCACGTCCTTCAGATGGATCGCACCCAGGATGCGGTCGTTTTCCGCCACCAGAAGCGGCGTGCCGCCGGACCGGGCGATCTCGTCGACCTTGGCTCGCAGCGCCCGGTCCGCCGGGGCTCCGACGAAAGCCTCGACCGCATCGGTCGCACCCTTGCGCAGGCGGGTGCCGGAAAAATCCACCCCGGACAGCCGTGTCTGGGCCGAGAAGGCGACGGGTTCCGCACCGGGCTCGGGCTGCCGTTCCATCGGACCGATCAGCTTTTCGGCCAGTTCGACGATGGATTTCCCCTCGGGCGTCTCGTCGGCAAGCGAGGCAAGGAATGCCGCCTGCGCAAGCTGCCTTTCGCTGATGCCCCGGGCGGGCAGGAAGGCATCGGCCATCCGGTTGCCGAAGGTGATGGTTCCGGTCTTGTCGAGCAGCAGCGTGTCGACATCGCCTGCCGCCTCGACGCGCGGCCCGATTTGGCGATCACATTGGCGCGGACGAGGCGATCCATCCCGGCGATCCCGATGGCAGAGAGCAGGCCGCCGATCGTCGTCGGGATCAGCGTGACGAAAAGCGCGGCCAGCGTGACCACGGGGATCACGATCCCGGAATAGCGGGCAAAGGGTTCGAGCGTGACCACGACCAGCAAAAAGATCAGGGTCAGGCCCGCCAGCAGGATGTTGAGGGCGATCTCGTTCGGTGTCTTTTGTCGCTCCGCGCCCTCGACCATCGAGATCATGCGGTCGAGGAAACTCTTGCCCGGCTCGGCCACGATCCTGATGATCAGGCTGTCGGACACGATCCGCGTGCCGCCGGTGACGCTTGATCTGTCGCCGCCGCTCTCGCGGATCACCGGGGCGCTTTCCCCGGTGATCGCGCTTTCATCGACCGAGGCGACGCCGCGAATGACCTCTGCATCCGTCGGGATAAGATCACCGGCCTCGACCAGGACGAGTTGCCCCTTGCGTAGCGACGAAGAGGCGATTTCCTTCGGCGAGCTGTCATCCTCGCTTGCAAGCAGCTTGACCATGGTCTCTGCCTTGGTGGCGCGCAGGCTGTCTGCCCGTGCCTTGCCGCGCCCCTCGGCCAATGCCTCGGCAAAATTCGCGAACAGCACGCAGACCCAGAGCCAGAAGGCGATTTGCAGGCTGACAGCGGCATCATCCGCACCAAGGGCGGCATCGCGCAGGGCCAGAAGGGTGGTCATCGCGGCCACGATAGCGGTCACGAAGATCACGGCATTCCCCATCAACTGCCTGGGGTCGAGCTTGGTAAAGGCGGCTTTCAGTGCCGCCATGTAAAGCCCCTTTGGGGCAAGATCGCTGCGGGACATCTGTCTTGTCCTTGAATTGGGAAATCGCGCCGCGGCCACGGATGCAGGCCGCGGCATGGATCAATAGCCTTGCCCGGCGATCAGCGCCGTGTGCTCGGCAATGGGGCCAAGGGCGAGGACCGGAAAGAATGTCAGCGCGCCGAAAATCACCACCGTGACGATCAGAAGCGTCACGAAAAGCGGCCCATGCGTGGGGAAGGTTCCGGCGGTGGACGGGCTTTGCTGCTTGGCGATCAGCGATCCGGCGATGGCCAGCATCGGCACGATGATCGCATAGCGGCCCAGCAGCATCGCGAGGCCAAGCGCGGTGGTCTGCCATGGCTCGGCCGCGCCCCAGCCTGCGAATGCCGAACCGTTATTGCCGATTGCCGAGGAATAGCCATAGAGGATCTCGCTCAGCCCATGCGGTCCGGCATCCTGCACCGATTGCAGCGCCATCGGCACCGTGGCCGAAATCGCTCCGCCGACAAGGATTCCCAACGGCATCGACAGAAAGGCCAGTATCGCAAGCGTGACCTCGCGCCCCTCGATCTTGCGGCCCAGATATTCGGGCGAGCGCCCGACCATCAGCCCGGCCAGGAATACCGCCAGCACGACATAAAGCAGCATCCCGTAGAACCCGGCCCCGACGCCGCCGAAGATCACCTCGCCGATCTGCATGTTGATCAGCGTGACAAGGCCGGATAGCGGCATGAAACTGTCATGCATCGCGTTGACCGACCCGTTGGAGGCGGCGGTCGTGGCCTCGGCCCAGAGCGCCGACAGGGCGGCGCCGAAGCGAAGCTCCTTGCCCTCCATGTTTGCGCCCGCTCCCAGCAGCGGATTGCCCCCGGTTTCGCCCAGATAGATGACCGTCAGCCCCAGCACGAACATCGCCGACATGGCGGCAAAGATCGCCCAGCCCTGCCGCCCGTCCTTCGCCATCCGGCCGAACAGGAAACAGAAGGAGACCGGGATCAACAGGATCGCCATCGTCTGGAACATGTTAGAGACGATGGTCGGGTTCTCGAACGGATGGGCCGAGTTCACGCCGAAGAAACCGCCGCCATTGGTGCCGAGCTGCTTGATGGCGACCTGGCTGGCCGCCGGACCGCGCGCGATCACCTGATCGGCACCTTCAAGCGTCGTGACATGGGCGGCGCCCAGCAATGTCTGGGGCACACCCTGAAGAATCAGGATCAACCCCAGTATGACCGAAAGCGGCAGCAGGACATAAAGGACCGAGCGCGTCATGTCGCACCAGAAATTGCCCAGCCCGCTATCCTTCGTCCCGGTAAAGCCACGGATCACCGCGACCGCCACGGCCATGCCCGTCGCGGCAGAGACGAAATTCTGCAGCGTCAACCCGGCCATCTGGGCAAGATAGGAAAGCTGAGCCTCGCCGGAATAGGCCTGCCAGTTGGTATTCGTGACAAAGCTGACCGCCGTGTTGAAAGCCAGGTCCGGAGACATCGCGCCGATCCCGTCCGGGTTCAGCGGCAGCAGGCCCTGCAGCCTGAGAATGGCATAAAGCAGCCCGAAGCCGGCAAGGTTGAAACCCAACACAGCCAGCGCATAGCCGCGCCAGCCCTGCGAAGCGCCGGGGCGAATGCCGGCGAGGCTGTAAAACCCCCTTTCGACCGGCCCGAGCAAGGGCGAGAGCAGGTTCCGCTCTCCTGCATAGACGCGGATCATATGGGCGGCGAGCAGATAGCCGCCCCCGGTCAGGACGATCGCGTAAAGAATATATCCGATCAGGTCGGGCATGATCGCGTCCTCAGAAACGCCCTGGACGCGTCAGCGCCAGGATCAGAAAGACGAAAATCCCCGCCGCGACGGCGAGGCCAAGAATGAGATCCAGCATCACGGCCTCACAATCGGTCGATCAGGCGGGTTGTCGCGGCAAAGGCAGCGAAGCCGCCAATGCCAAGCGCCAGGTAAATCAGATCAGCCATAATCCAGCTCCTGCGGTTTCAATCGCAGCAGCCATCGCGCGAACCCGCGTTAAGGCGATATGTGAATCTTCCGGGCATCGCGTGAAAAACGTGTTAAAAAACCATCTGTTCGGAGCCACACCGCAAATCCATGCAAGGCAATGGGCATCCTGATTTTCTGATGTGCATCGCCGCCATATGGGTTACATCTTGGTTCGTGACACAGGACCAGATCATCCTTTTCTCGCTTTTCGGCCTTGTCTTCGCGCTCTTGCTCTGGGGGCGTTTTCGCTATGATCTCGTCGCGTTCACTGCACTTCTTTTGGGTGTCGTGCTGGGCGTCGTACCCTCCGAAGATGCGTTTGCGGGCTTTGGTCACCCGGCGACGCTGGTGGTGGCGCTGGTGCTGATTGTTTCGGCCGGTCTGGTTCGCTCCGGCGCGGTTTACCTGATCACCCGAACGCTTGTGGACAGTTCGCGCAAACTCGGCGCACATATCGCGATCATGGGAGGGATCGGGGCGGTGCTGTCGGCCTTCATGAACAATGTCGCCGCACTGGCCCTGCTGATGCCCGTGGACATGCAGACAGCGAAAAAGGCGGGGCGTGCGCCCGGTCTGTCGCTGATGCCGCTGTCTTTTGCAACGATCCTGGGCGGGATGGCAACGCTGATCGGCACACCCCCCAATATCATCATTGCCAGCTTTCGAGAACAGGCTCTTGGCGAACCGTTCCGCATGTTCGATTTCGCTCCGGTGGGTGGAACGGCGCTGATCGTCGGGTTGATCTTCGTGGCATTGATCGGCTGGCGGCTGATCCCGGCCCGGACGGAAACCCGCGTGTCTGCTGCGGAAGTCCAGGAATATATCGCCGAATTGACCGTGCCGGAGGAAAGTGACCTGATCGGGCAGCGTGTCCGCGATCTGCAAGAGGCGGCCGAGAAATCGGATGTCGCGCTGATCGGGTTGATCCGGAATGGCAAGAGGCGCTACGGGACCGCCTGGAATACCCGGATCGAGGGACAGGACGCCTTGGTTCTGGATGGCGCTCCCGATGCTTTGGACGAATTCCGCTCGGCCCTGAAACTGGATTTCGCCGAAACCCCGCGCGAGGAATTGCTGCGCGCCGATAACGAGGGTGTGGCGCTGATCGAGGTGGTCGTGCCCGAGCAATCCCGTCTGGTAGGACGCAGCGCCAATGCCATCGGGCTGGCCTGGCGGCAGGGCACGATCCTTCTGGGCATATCCCGGCAGGGCAAGAAAATTCACGACCATATTCGCGGGACGCGGATCAGACCGGGCGACATCCTGCTATTGCTGACGCCCAAGGAAACTTCGGGCGAGGTGATCGACTGGCTGGGTGTCCTGCCATTGGCCGATCGCGGCCTGACAGTGACGCAGAACAGCAAGACTTGGCTCGCCATCGGTATTTTCGGAGCGGCGGTTGCCGCCTCTTCTGTCGGGTTGATCTATCTTCCGATCGCCCTGGGACTGGTGGTGACGGCCTATGTTCTGGCCCGTATCCTGTCGATAAACGAGATCTACGATCATGTGGAATGGCCCGTTGTCGTCCTGCTGGGATCGATGATCCCGCTTGGCGGGGCATTGGAAAGCTCAGGTGGCACCGATCTGATCGCTTCGGCCCTCACCAGTCTCACTTACGGGATGCCGGCCTGGGTCGCGCTGACCCTGCTGATTGTGGTCACCATGACGCTGTCGGATGTGCTCAACAATACCGCGACCACCATTGTCGCGGCCCCGGTCGGGATACAGATGGCGCATACCCTGAACGTTTCACCCGACCCGTTCCTGATGGCTGTGGCGGTCGCGGCATCGGCCGCCTTCCTGACGCCGATCGGGCATAAGAACAATACACTGATCCTTGGCCCCGGTGGCTATCGCTTCGGCGATTACTGGCGCATGGGCCTGCCGCTGGAAATATTGATCGTCGCTGTCTCGGTTCCCGCCATCCTGGTTTTTTGGCCATTGTGACGGAGGCAACGCCCTCGATGCTTGCAGATGGCTGAGAAGGGAAGCGCAAAGACCGCATGTAGATGCCTGGCCAGAAAGCCTACGCTCCTCGCAAATAGTTGACCGACTCTCCAAGGGCTTCTAAGGATCATTTCCTCAGAAGCGTCGAGGCTGCGATGAAATTTGTCACCTTCGTCAATGGATCAGTGCTTCTGTTCATGTCGGTACTCATGTTGCTGGACGCGGTGATTTTCCCCCAGACTGGCTGGACGTTTCTGCTAGCGGGATTGCTTTGCGGAACAGCGGGAAGCGCGATCGCTATCGCGGGACGATCACGCAGGCCACAACTTCATCGGCTGCACGGCTTTCTGATGACCGCGACCGTCTGGATCACCGCGGCGCTCGCCGGTGCAGTGCCGCTTTACATGTGGGGCTTGCCGCTGGTCGATGCCGTTTTCGAGGCAATGTCCGGCATCACGACAACCGGTTCCACGGTGATGGTCGGTCTCGATGACACTCCCAAGGGCATCCTGTTCTGGCGCTCCGTCCTGCAGGCTGTCGGGGGTATTGGCTTTATCGTGACGGGAATTGCCCTGCTGCCGATCCTTCGTGTCGGCGGGATGCAGTTGTTCCGGACGGAAAGTTCGGAGCAGGATGAGAAGGAATTTGCAAGTGCCACGCGCTTCGCGATTGCAACGCTTTTCGTCTATCTCGGGTTGATGCTGCTATGCGGGGCCACCTACGCAATGGGCGGAATGAGCCTCTTCGAGGCCGTGAATCATGCCATGACGACCTTGGCGACTGGCGGATACTCGACATCCGACTCGTCATTCGGGCATTTCGAAAGCCCTTTCCTGCAATGGTCGGGAACCCTGTTCATGCTATCGGGCGGGTTGCCCTTGGCTTGGTATATCCGGATCTATACTCGTCGCTCTCTACGGAATGAGCAGGTCCGACTGATGATCACCAACCTCGTTGTGGTCATTGTCACGATGTCGCTTTGGTTGAGCGTCTCTGCTGATCTGAATTTTCTGGTGGCAGCGCGGTTGGTCGCCTTCAATGTCGTCTCCGTAGTGACCACAACGGGCTACGCGACAACGGATTATTCGACCTGGGGACCCATTGCGGTCGCGGCGTTTTTCATCCTTACCGCTGTGGGTGGTTGTTCCGGATCGACTGCCGGAGGCGCCAAGGCAATGCGTTGGGTCATCATGAGCCGAACAATAAAAGCCGAGCTCGCCAAAATGCATCATCCGCATGCCGTGAAGACGATTCGATATGAGGGGCGGAAGGTCGAGCCAGACGTGCTGAACGGTGTGATAGCGTTTGTCGCGATTTACGTCGCGACCTTCGTGCTCGGGGCCGTTGTGTTGAATTTGATGGGTGTTGATTTCACGACCGCTGTCAGTGGCTCCTTGACCGCATTGGCCAACGTTGGCCCGGGGCTCGGCGAGATTATCGGACCTGCAGGCAACTTTTCCTCGCTGAGCGATCCTGCGAAACTTACGCTGGTGGTTGGTATGTATCTTGGAAGACTTGAAATCCTGACTGTGCTAATCGTTTTTGCTCCGAACTATTGGCGCGCGCTTCAATAAAGCCTGCAGGAACGGCGATCTACATCGTCTGGTATTCTAGCCCACCTGCAGGTAAGCTTTTCGGCCGTCATGCTGGATGTCTGTTTTCCCGTATTGTGTAAATTTGACAGGCTGCCTTCGCTGCAACCAGTATGAACGACCGCTTCAGTGAAGCCGCATCGCAGCATCACCGAGGGTGGTGAATGACAGGAAAGGGCCGGATTACGCTGTCAACGATGCGCCAGATAGTCCGCCGAAACGTAACCAGAGATACTGGGCTTGTCGGTGAGGAAGACCCTGCACCAGACCTTACCACTATTTGTCACGCAGTTCTGACGGGTTAGGCGGGTTCCGTCTGGCAAGCCGATTATGATTTTGTGGTTGAGGCCCGGGCCTTCGCGAAGCTTCAGGAGATCATCTGGTCCGGCACCTTTGACGACGGCACCAGAACCCACCGTGCATCCGGTAGCGATCATGAGGGTGAGAAGAGCAGCAAAATGAGTTCGCATTATCTGTCCTGAATCGTTTCGCCATCAATACGACACCACCACGCTAAATGACAGTGGGCAGGAAACGGACGCGGAGAGTGAAGAACGGCGCGAAGATCTGCGCTTCGTTGCCCACCGAAATGCCGCGCCCATCCGGTTGGCGCTTGCGTGTTGGTTGCGGGTTCCGCTACGCCTGACTTGAACCTCCGATTGGTTAATATATTGATATTACTTGACAAGAGGTTCTGGCTCAGGCGTTTCTCGAGTAAATGCTAGAAGCGCGCCGTTTGGCGCGCCGTGCGTAAGCTACTAATTTATATGGATGTTTTTGGATCTAATTGGTTTCGGGGGGTGGCAACCACCGATACCGACAATCACTTGAAGTCTTTGTTTAAAAAAATAAATTTCTATATTTCAATCTTCACAACCCTTTCGAAAACATGAGGTCCACACTCGAACGCTGTTCAGAAGCTCGAAGTCGGAGATTGCGTGCGTGTCACGGGCACGATCGTGACTGAGCTTTTGGAGCAGCTTGTAATCCGCGCAGATGGTGTAACTGACATACACATCGTCGAAGTCGCGAATTAGGGATCGAGAACGCTGCACCCGTCATCGGAAATGGGCGTCCACATAATCGCGATTCTAACTGTCGGTGTCGATGATCGTTTCCTTTGCGGAAACGTCTGGGCATCCTTTGGAACGGTCCCCGGATCTTGTGCGATTGTTGACCAGCACAAGGTGTATTCCGCCCCCTGCGCCCCCATATTAGTAGGTATACCTGTTCGGTAATTCTGTGCGGTGTCATGGAGGGCCAAGCATATGAGCGCCCAGGAAAATCTCAACCCGGAACAGAAAGACATCTCCCGGTCGGATCTGACGGAACAAATCAAGCCAACCGATTTGACGGAGCCAGTCAAAGAGCTCAAGCAGGAGGAAAAGACGCTTGGGAAGCGTAAGAGGTCATCTACTTGGCAATGGGTTTGCCAGAAATTGAGGATGTGAGAATTGGTCGCCACTCCCGACGACAGAGGTTCGTTTGGCATAATTGGCGTGTAGAGATGGCCCGTGATAATCAGCTAATGGCGACATGAAATGATCAGCAGTTGGAGCGGTGGGATAAATCCTGCCGGTCTTCATAAGCAGGACCGGATTGGAAGAGCTTAACGCACGGAGGTGATATGCCACGAAAACAAGGTCCAGGTTTTCCTTACGAACAGATATTCAAGCCTAAAGAAACGATCCATGATCGAACAACTGCCGCGGCGAAGCAAATCGTAGCGGATGCGCATGAGCGCCAGGTTGAGCTGGGCGCCCAGCTCAAGGCTGCCCGTCTCAAAAAGGAGGCCGCTGAAGCCACGCGACCCGCGCTCGACAAGCGAAAATCGAGAAAAGGTAGTAAGCGCTGATATTGTGGGTCAGGCACCCGGCAAGCGGTTGAACCTTTGGATCGCATGGATGAATGCCGCACCAACGAGCGCGCGGGAATAAATCACGTAGCCAACAACAGGAGCGATTGCCTTTGCGTCGCCGGTCGGTCAGTGGTTCGGGCGCGCCGCGACGATGCCCACAACGAGTGTATGCACCTTCGAAGAAGGTTGCTTCCATGTTTGAACTCTGCAGTCGAGTTCCCGTGCAGCCTCGGCCTCTAACTCACGTTATTGTCCCCCTCCCGCCTGACGGGTACAAATCAATTATCAGAACGCCGGGTTCACGGCGCTGATGGCGAGAAAGATCATCAAATATGACACTTCTTTCATTTGCCGCATATGAGCAGCAGCTGAAATGGTGTACCTTTGCTCTGGGGCTCGGTAGCACGATCTCTGTGGTGCAAGGGTGGCAACTGGCGGCTATGATGCTCAGCTTACCATTCTGCTTGATCTGGATTTATTGCGGCTGGCTTCGAAATGAAGCTCAGCTCAAATTCATCAATATGATGTTCGCAGCGCTTTATGTATACGGGATTGCTCGGTATCTGATAACCACCACCTAGCATCCCTTAGCCTCGATATTCATCAACCTATCCTCGACAAAACATTGGACAGCGAGTCCAGTGTGAATGACATCGTCGTCATCAGCGCAGGTCACTACATTGTCACGTTTGAGGGCCGGTACCGTGGTCCCAAGCGCGAATTACTCTCGAACGGAAATCTTGTGTCAAACGACAAACACCATGGGCTCGAACACGTGTGCTCCAGTGTAAGCGGGCAAGAGGGCGCGTTGAATACGCGGGCTTGTTTTGCGTCTATTCAGTTCTGCCCTATGTGAACAGAAGCTGAACCGGAAAATTCATGGGGAGTCATAATGATGGCGCGAACATGTAAAGGAAGCTGCTCCAGGGAGCCGAGTCCGCTCAGTCACTGCCCGGCACAATCTTTGGAACGATTTCCGCGCCTTGAACAATTGCTGACGATGACCCGATGTATAACTACCCGGGAACCCCCACCTCTATTGTATCCGCCCAGTAACCCTGCGCGGTGTTATGGAGGGAACGCCTATGAGCGCCCCGTATAAACCCGACCCCGACAAGAAAGCCGCACCGCAGCCCGAGCAGTCGGAGCAGGTGAAAACCCCTAAGCAGCAGGGGGACAATGACGCAGCCTCCCCTTCGGCGGATCAAACTCCCAGCTGACATCAAGGATGGCGCGATACAGCGGTGGGAGGATGAGGGAGGACTTCTACCTTCCAGCGTGATCGCAGTACTGGCAATATTGCCAAATTAGGCGGCGGGGCAGCACCCGCCGTTTTAGCATGAAGAAATCTCGTTCAATGCCGCGATTCCTCCAAATACATTATCTCAACAACCGAGCCGTGCCATAATCACCTTGCTTCTCCCGCTCATCGGCAGATGATGTTCGGCCAAGCCGATATGTCTCCAGGACAAATTGTGCCGGGCCTCGATGTCGAAAGGAAAAGAAGCTGCAAGACGTGGTCAATTGCGGCTCCATACTGGTTTCACGCGTCCATCACCCTCTCCGCTGCCTCCCGCAGCACAGCGGCAACGGCGGGATGGGCGTGTTCAACCTGCCAAGCGAATGTGGTCCGCGCTTGCTCTCGGCCTTCCTCGGTCGCCAGTAGAGCCTTCTGCATCGTTACCAACAACTCGAGCAGGAACTCTCGTAGCGCTTCCTCATTGGTCATCGTGTGATCTGGAGTTTTGGCCATGGCGCTTATTCGTTTGACGTCATCGTTCCATGTTACCAGCAGATGCGTCCCGGTCTCACACAATCCCGAAGCGAACAGCACGTCCCGGTCGGAACTTCACTCCGGCGAGGCGTTGCCTATCGCTTGATAGGTGACAGCAGCGACGGCCTGCTCTCGCTGTCCGAGGTGTTCACGTTGGTCGAGCCGACTGGACTGTTTGTGACCGATCTGGAATTGCTGCGCCTGCTTATGCCGAAACCCTGCGCCACTAGCGCGCGGCTATCGGCGCAGACCTACAAGGTTCGCGCCCTCTACGACGGTCTCTTCTACCGGATGTGGGAATTCTATCTGGCGCTCTGCGAGGTGGGCTTCCGCCGGCGCACGAACATCGTTTTTCAGATGCAGCTCACGCGTCAGCTTGATCGGCGGCCCATTACCCGCGACGACATGTTCAAGGCAGAAAGCGATGAGACCCTGTGGGCGCATCGTCTGAAGGGATTGTGGCGCGTCGGGTCGAGAACCCTTACTGTCAGCACTTCACCGGCGAGGTGTTCTTCCAGCATCGTCCCCCGCTCGGTCCGAGCTCCCTGACCCGCTGGCACAAGCGGATCGGCGAAGAAGGCGTCGAATGGCTGCTCACCAAAACCGTCGACGCGGGGCGGCAGGCCGGCGTGATTGATGAAGGCAGCACACGGCGCGTGGCGATTGATACGACCGTGATGGAGAAGAACATTGCTCATCCGACGGACGCCCGGCTTTATGAGCGGACCCGCAAGCAGTTGGTTGCATTGGCTGCCGAGACGGGGCTCACCCTTCGGCAAAAACTATGATCGCCTCGCGCCGCGGCTGGCCCGGCAAGTCGGACGCTACGCCCATGCCCGGCAGTTCAAACGGATGCGCAAGGCGCTGAAGAAGCTCAAGGGATACGCGGGAGGTGTTCTGCGCGATCTGCGCCGGCAACTCGATGACATTTCCACCAGGGCTCTCCGCGAACGCGTGCTGGACAGGCTGGTTCTCGTTGACGGGCTGTTGCAACAAGGACCGAAAAGCGCCGGTAAAATCTACATCCTGCACGAACCGCAAGTGGATTGCATCTCGAAGGCCGAGGCGCGGCGGCGCTATGAGTTCGGCACCATGGTCAGCATCGCCACCTCCATCGATGAGGGGTTCGTCCTGGGAACCCGCAGCTTCCCCGGCAACCCCTATGTCGGCCATACCCTTGCGCCTGCCCTGGAGCAGATTGAGATCCTGACCGGTGCGGCCCCGGAACGCGCTGTCGTCGATCGTGGCTATCGGGGTCACGGCGTCAAAACCACCCGCGTTCTGATCAGCGGCATGCGCCGGGGTCTGACGCCCACACTGGTCAGATTGTTCCGGCGACACAGTGCCATCGAGCCTGAAATCGGACACATCAAAACCGACGGCCGCCTGGCACGTTGCCCGCTCAAGCGGCTGATCGGAGATGCAGTCTTTGCCGTCCTGTGCGGATGTGGCCACAACATCCGCAAGATCCTCGCCCACCTTCGGGCTTTATGGGCTCAAATCTGGACCGCGATCCTGTTCGCCATGGTTCGCAAAACCCGAGATACCTTCGGCAACCGCCCCTATTCGCCAATAGGAACAGCTTGTTCAGCGTGAACTAATTACGGGCTGGTGGCCGATATTCAACTCGGAGTCGAGATATCCAACCACCGCTTGTGTGGGTAATCGCAAGCCGGGGACGGCCGCGGCTAACCGGTCAAAACGTGTCAGAACCGCGAAGGTTTCATCCAAGGGTTCCGATATAACCAAGTCCTTGGCTGCAGCAAACATTCAGCCACGTTCCGATCTCCCCCCTCAGAACCTCACTTGCAGGTCGGCCTTGAGGCCGCTCTCCTGGACGCCGCTTCCGAACTGCCCCTGGTAGGACAGGCCAAACCTGGCGGTGTCGGAGACATTCAGATCGACGCCGGCTTCTATGACCGCCGCGTCCTCGGCGATCGGCACGCCGGCGATGGTGAAGGCGTTACCGGCCGAGAAGGCATGGTGCGACAGTGGCGTGGTATCGCCAAAGGCATGACGCCAGCCCAGCATGCCGCGCAGGGTGCCGTCCATTCCCTCGAAACGGATATCTGTCGAAGCCCGGACGCCAAGCGTGGCAAAGCTGGTCTCGGTTTCCTGTTCGGCCACTTGCAACGCTGCCTCGCCGCCCCGCTCTGTGAACCCGTCCGTTTTCAAACGCAGATGGGCAAGCCCGACAAAGGGCTCGTAGGACGCCGTCGCGGTCTCGATCCGGTATCCCAACTCGCCGAAGGCTGCAGGCTGGTCGCATCATAATCCGCTTCCAGCTTGTCGCGCCCATAGCCGGGCACGGCGACGGTTCTGCTGGTCTCGATCTCGTGGCGCGTATAGGCGAGGCCCAAACGGAAGCTCCAATCATTCCATTGTCTCCCGCCGTAGAGCCCGAAGTGGTAATTGTCGTCCGAGCCCGATGAATGCCGGTCATCGGCATCGAAGGAGCCGTGCCCGACCCCGGCCAGAGCCCCGAGCCGCCAGTCCTCCCCGACGAGCGCATCCGCCCCCATCAGGAACCCCCCGGAGGATTGGTCGAAATTCGCGGCATTGCCATCGCTGTCGAATTCACCCCATGCGCCAAAGGCCTGTCCCCAGGCGGCAAGACCCGAGGTATCAGCCGCCACAAGCCCGGGCCGACCTTCGGCAAAGCCGATCACCGACATGCCGGATTTGCCCGTGCCCCCGAATGCGGCCCGAAGACGATCATTGGCGGCCTCGCGCGGGAAACGGCCATCCTCGATCAGTGCCGATTTGACTGAAGCATGAATCTCCCCCGAGAGCGCATCGAAGCTGGTCCGGATCAGGGCGTCGTCATCGCCAAGCTGGGCGATGGCGTCATAGACCGCGTGCCCGGTGTCAAAGCCGATGCCGTCGATACCGCCGGCCGTGGCCTTCTGGTTGCGGGTCAGCGCCGCAGAGACGAAGGCGCGGTCATTACGGACGAGTTCGATACTCACCGTCCCGAGATCGTAATCATAGAGCAGATCGGGAGTCAGGAAGGCAAAATCCGAGGTCACATCGTCGAAGCTTCCCTCCAGTCCCTCCGCCGACAGGATCGTGTAGCTGGAGCGAAGGTCGTAATTGCCGGTGGCTCCGATATGGGCGACCGAGCCACCCTGAATCCCGGCATGGCCCGTGACTTGCAACAAGTCACTGTCGCCGCTTGCGGGCATCACCTCGACGGCGTAGCGAGAGCCGGTCTCGAGCGTGAGATCCCCTGCCATGGTCAGCGTGCCGATGGAGTTGCCCGGCGCGATGGTCCCGCCATCGGCGACGGTGGTTGTTCCCACCGTGCCCGAGCCACCAAGCGTAGTGCCGGTGCCGACATCAAGACTGCCGCCCAGCGTGCCGTTCACAGAAAGCATGCCGCCCGCCACCGTCGTCCTGCCGCCAAAGCCGGAGCCGTCACCGCTATAGAACAGCGTCCCGTCACCGTCCTTCACGACATCGCCCATCCCCGACAGTGCGCCCATAAAACCCGCATCATTCACCTGCTCGAAGATCACCGTGCCGGCATTGCTGATATCCCCGGAAATCGCTGCAGCATCGCCGATCAGCGTGCCCGCCGTGACATGGGTGTTGCCATAGCTGTTGTCACCCGAAAGCGTCAGCGTCCCGTCGCCCTGCTTGAAGAGCTCTCCGGTCCCGGTGATGTCGCCGGTCAGGCCAAGTGCTGTCTCACCGGCAATATCGAAACCGCCATCGCCGGCAAGGTTCACCGCACGAGAACTGTCGAAGCTGTCCGTCGTGACCAATTGGCCCCCGTTGAAAGTCAACCCGCCCTCGGCATCACCCAGATTGGCGTCAGCAGAGACCTGCACGGCGCCGCCGGCAATCGTCGTGCCACCCTGGTAGCTGTTCTGCCCGGACAGCACCAGCGTGCCGGCCTCGGTCTTGGTAATGCCGCCCGTACCGGTGATGGTCGTCGCGATCTCGGCGCTGTCGGCCAGCACCCGAATTTCCGAGCCATCAGCGGCGGTTTGAAGCGCGCCATCGCCCGTGAGGCGATATCCCTCATCGACGAATTGCAGCCCCTCGAAGCCTTGTGTGCCCGTGACCGAGATCGTGCCGCCGTCAAAACCGCCGGGCTGGTTCTTGAAGACCGCGTGATGGCCCGCCCAGGAGACAGGAATGTCGCCGTCCCGGTTCAGCCATTGCGCGTTGGTCGCATTCCAGACCCCATTGCCACCCTGCCAGTGTTGCGACGTATCGTCGCCAAGCGCCGCGATGAACAAATCGACATTGCCGCCGCCGGCCTGGATCTCGAAGGCACCCGCATCGTCGATCTCCGGGTGATTACCGAGCCCGAGCCCGTCACCCGACAGTTCTCCGCCATAGGTCATCAGCCGGTAATAGCCGAGGCCCGCCGTGCCGTCCCCGGCATCATCGCTTTGCGCCAGATCCAGCGTGCCGTTCAGATCGAGATCCCCGGTCACCGCGATCCGGTCGCTGCTGCCCGGTGCATCTGCGCTGCCTGGATCACCCAGCTCATAGGCCAGCGTCGCGCCCGAAGCGAGGCTCAGATCGCCGTTCACGGTCAGCGTTCCGATGGAATTGCCCGGTGTGATGGTGCCGCCATCTGCGACGGTGGTTGTTCCCACCGTGCCAGAGCCGCCAAGCGTCGCGCCTGCGCCGACATCAAGACTGCCGCCCAGCGTGCCGTTGACGGAAAGCATGCCGGCATTGATGGCTGTGGTTCCGGTGAATGCAGCGGAATCCCCGGTCAACTCAAGCACGCCCGTCCCGTGTTTGTTAATTTGGCCGTTGCCCGAAAACCCGCCGGCAAAGGAGAAATCGTTCGCGCGGTTGAAGGCCAATGTGCCGGCAGACGCGATCTCGATATCCCCGAGGATGGACCCCTGCGCGCCGCCATTGCCGATTTGCAGCGTCCCGGCATTGATTGCTGTTCCGCCGGAGTAACTGCTGTCACCAGTCAGCGTCAGCTTTCCGGCGCCGTTCTTGACAAGACTGCCGTCGTCACCGGATATCGTCCCGCCGATCGTGTCATTCAGCCCAAGACCGCCGAGCGTCAGGGAGTTCCCACCAAGATAGACGGCACCGTTCCCCGACAGCGAGCCGATGCCGATACCATCAGATGTGAGGTCGGAAATATCGACCTGACCACTGCTATTGACGATGGTGGCATTGTCGGCCGCGTTGTTGCCGTGGAAACGGACGACGCCGTTGTCATTGACGAAGCTGGCGCTGCCGGCGGTGGCATTGTCATAGAAGTCCAGCGTACTGGTGTTGATCGTAATGGTCGCGTTGTCCGCCGTCGAGTTGCCGTTGAACGATAATCCTCCTAGGTCGTCGATGACAATGATCGCGTCTTGCGCCGAGGCCGTATCGTAGAAATTGATGCGGCCGCACGTATTGTTGATCCTCGCGCTTCCTGCCGACGATGTATGGCTGAAGCTTAACGCACCGATCGCATCGGATTTGTTCATGGTAATGGCGAGATTACCGGCGCTTGCGTCATCGATGAAGGCAAGGCTGCCTGCGTCGATCGATACGGGTCCAGTGCCAAGCGCCCCCGTGCCCGCTGCCGTAACCCGCCCCTGCAAGATCGCCGTGCCTCCGCTGTATGTATTGCTGTTGTTCAGTCTCAGTTCGTCATCACCGGTCTTGGTGAGTTCACCAGTTCCGGAGACAATGCCATCCACCGCAAAAGCAGCATCGGTCCGGAACGTGCCGCCGCCCGCATTCAAGGTGACATTGCGGCCGGTCGAGAACCTCCCGGTGTTGCGCAGCGTGCCCCCGTTGAACGTCAGCCCGCCCTCGGCCGCACCCAGATTGGCATCGGCAGAGATCTGCACGGCGCCACCGGCAATCGTCGTTCCACCCTGATAGCTGTTCTGCCCGGACAGCACCAGCGTGCCGGCCTCAGTCTTGGTAATGCCCCCCGCGCCGGTAATCTCGGTCGCGATCTCGGCACTGTCAGCCAGCACCCGGATTTCCGAGCCGTCAGCGGCGGTTTCAAGCACGCCGGTGCCGGTCAGGCGATAGCCTCATCGACGAATTGCAGCCCCTCGAAACCCTGCGTGCCCGCGACCGCGATCGTGCCGCCGTCGAAACCGCCGGGCTGGTTCTTGAAGACCGCGTGATGGCCCGCCCATGTCGTCTCGATCTCGGCGCCCCGGTTCAGCCATTGCAAATTGGTCGCGTTCCAGACCCCGTCGCCGCCCTGCCAGTGTTGCAACGTATCGTCGCCTAGCGTCGCCACAAACAAATCGACGTTGCCGTCGCCGATTTGAACCTCGTAACCGCCGTTCAGGCTGTCCACTGTCGTCCCGATCTGCAGCCCGTCACCCGACAGATTGCCGCCATAGGTCATCAGCCGGTAATAACCGAGGCCCGCCGCACCGTCCCCGGCATCATCGCTTTGCGCCAGATCCAGCGTGGCGTTCAGAGCGAGATCACCCGTCACCGCGATCCGATCACTGCTGCCCGGAGCATCTGCGCTTCCCGGAGTGCCCAGCTCATAGGCCAGCGTCGCGCCTGAGGCTAGGCTCAGATCGCCGTTCACGGTCAGCGTGCCGATGGAACTGCCCGGCGCGATTGTGCCGCCATCCGCGACCGCTGTAGTCCCCACCGAGCCATTGCCGCCGAGCGTGCCGCCATCTTCGATGAGCACCGTACCGCCGATTTCGCCATTGCCGGCGGCATCGCCAACGAGCAACGAGCCGCCGGAAACGGTCGTGGTTCCAGAAAAGCCGGAGCTGTCGCCCGTCAGCAGGGTGGTTCCAGCGTCGTGATTGATGACATGTGTGCCCGTGCCTATGCTTTGCAGTCCCGTCGAAAACACATAATCGGCGTCGGTGTGATTGAAAACGAGCGTTCCGGCGCCGTCGTTGAATTGAAGGGATGGTGTGATCAAGACGCCTGCGGCTGCCGCGGTGTCGCCCGCCGCCGCACCGATGTTCAGCGTGCCGCTGCTGTCGGAGAAATACCCCAGAATGGCACTGGTGTTGGTGCTGGAGACTTGTCCGCGATCGGCAATGGTCATTGTAGCCTTGCCCTCATTGCCGATAGAAAACCCACCTCCCGAAAACGTGGAGCCCGCACCCGTGACCATCACCGTGCCCTCGGATTCAACACGTGTACCGAGCGCGATGCCGGAATCGGTGCTTGCACTTGCGCCGCCTTCAACGAGGAGCGAGCCTTTTCCGCGGAAGCCAACATAGATGCTTTGGGAACTCGTCCAGGTTGAACCCGTTCCGGAAACGGTGACGGCACCGGTGCTGCCGGCAATCAGAGCAATATCGGCCGAGGCGTTGGAGACGCTTGCTCCGTCTTCAATCCTCAAGGCGCCGTTGCCGTTATCGACGGTGCCGAGATAAATATGGCTCGCATTGGTCCAGCTCGAATCCTCTCCGGACACGGCGACTTGATCGATGCCGCCATCCGCGTTGCCGATGAAGCCGCGATAGTTGGAAAGGGTTCCGCCATCCTTTATGGCGAGCGTTCCACCATTAACCGATACATTTCCGTCAACGTCGTTCACGCCTGTCAGCGTCAGCGTACCGGCGTCCAGCTTGTTCAGGTCACCTGCGCCGGAGATCTTACCGGCATAGGTTCCGGCGTCCGTCTGTTCGAACGTGACGCCACGCGCGCCAACGCCGCTGGCAAATGTCAGGTCGCCACCGAAACTGTCAGTATTTCCAACGAGCATGCCCGCTTCGATGGTCCAGTCCTGATTACCGGTCCCTGTCAGCGCCCATGTGCTTGTGCCGGTCTTCTCGAATTGCTCGAAGCCGATGAATTCGTCTGTGGCATCTGCGGTTCCGGTATCGACGACCTTGCTGAGATCGAACGGTTCGGCAGGACTGGTATCGCCTCCGAGCGCCAGGGTATTGCTCATGCCGCTGGCGACGACATTGCCAGTGAAGGAATAACCGTCGCGCAGTTCCAGCCGGTTGGTGCCACCGGTGAAGGTGATCGCATTGGCTTGTTCGTAAAAATACCCGGTGCCTCCGGCGATCAGGCCGCTGTTGATGATCGTCATATCGGCGCCAATAATGCCGACACCGCCTTCACTTCGTATGGGTACATCAGACACAAAGCCCGCCGCCCCCCCGCTTCCGGTGCCGCCGGTGGGACCGGAAAATCCGCCGCCGCGACTGTGCTTGCCACCATCCCCCCCTTGAATGGTCCCGGCATTGATAACATTACCACCGCCTGAAAGCCGTAGGCCCGCACCGCCGGAGCCGACACCCTTTCCAGCGCCGCCGTTGATTTCGGCACTGTCCTGAAGGACAATATCGGCGGAACTGCTGGATGCTGCGACAATCCCGTCGCCGCCAGATCCGTCGCCGTCACCACCGTTACCGCCAGACACCGAGCCCCCAAGATCGAGCGAGATAGCGGCGCCATCCGTTACCACGATGCCCGCGCCGCCGCCGCCGCCGTAGTATAAGCCGCCGCCGTCGCCGCCGTTGATCCTGCCGTTCACGTCAAGCTCGGCATTCACACCCGTCCCGCTCACGAATACTCCCGCG
>NZ_PXNQ02000016.1 GCF_003007735.2 Paracoccus methylarcula | reverse complement strand
CCATCGCGGGACGCAATGAGGCATGTCCCCCTGAATCGGCCCTACGCCAACTACTGATAATTGCGTACCAATGCCCCGGCGATCATCGCCCAGCCATCGACCGCGACGAAGAAGGCCAGCTTGAAGGGCAGGGCGACGACCACCGGCGGCACCATCATCATGCCCATCGACATCAGCACCGCCGCCACCACCAGGTCGATGATCAGGAAGGGCAGGGCGATCAGGAAGCCGATCTCGAATGCCCGCTGCAATTCCGACAGCATGAATGAGGGGATCAGCACCGACAGCCTGTCGGCCGGCCCATCCGCGCCCGGTGCGATCTCGGCCAGTCGGAGCAGCGTATCGGGATCGGTCCGGTTGGCCATGAACTGCCGGAACGGCGCAACGCCCCGCCCGAACGCCTCGGCCAGCCCGATCTCGCCATCATGCAGGGGCGCGCCCGCGACCTGCCATGCCTCGCGCAGGACCGGATCCATGATGAACCAGGTCAGGAACATCGACAGCGCGATGATCAGCATGTTGGGCGGCGATTGCTGCAACCCCAGTGACTGCCGCAGGATCGACAGCACCGTGACGATGAAGGGAAAGCAGGTCACCGTGATCAGGATGCCGGGCGCCAGCGACAGCACCGTCAGCGCCAGCATGATCAGGACCGAATTCTGCCCCAGGCTTTCCGCCGCCTGCTGCAGTCCGTCCTGCGCCAGGACCGGCGATGGCAGGATCAGCGCCGGCAGCAGGAGCCATGACGATCTCACGTATCTTCCACCGCGCCAGTGATCCGGACGCAGAGCCGGTCCTCGGGAGAGCCGTCGCCGGTCAGTTCTCCACGGGCGACGACCTTGTCGCCGACGCAGATCTCGACCCCGTCGTCGATGCTCTGGTCCAGCACCAGCACATCCTCGGGCCTCAGCGCCGAAAGCTGGGCGACGGTCTGCCGGGTCCGGCCCAGCCTGATGCTGACCTCCAGCGGGATATTGTCGGTGTCGATCAGGTGTTTCAATTCGTCCATGCCGCCATGTCCTCAGTGATTTCGTCGATCAGTTCACGGATTTGCCGGGCGATCTTCTCCTGCGAGAACTCGATGCCGCCGCCCTCAATGGACAGGGACACGCGATCGGATTCCGTGGTCGTCAGTTCGATCCCGGTCATCCCGCTCTGGCTGATGCAGCCATCGACCAGATCCCGCAGCTTTTCACCGCAAGAGATATGCGCCCGAACCGGGGGAGATGCGCGGGCGAGCCGATCCAGTTCCGCTGTCAGGGCCTGTTCCAGCCGTTGCGAGGCAGCGGTCGAGCGGGCAAATGCATCGACGATCCCGGAGATGAGCGGGAATAATGCCGCCACCGCCTCGGCGCGCAGCTTCTCGCGCCGCTCCTCCTCGTCGGACAGGGTCCGTGCCAGGAATTCCAGGCTTGTGCGCAATTGCCCGATCTCCTCGGCTTCGCGTTGCGCTCGCCCCTCGGACACTCCCTCGGCGCGGGCGCGCTCCAGGTCGTCGCGGGAATAGGTGATGGTGGGCGGGGCCGGGGATTGCCTGGCCCGGTCGAAGGATTCAAGTTTTATGGCGGGGCTGGCCATCAGGTACCCTTCCTGTTTTCGATCCAGCCCGACAGGATCTTGATGCTCTCATCCTGCCGGTCGCGCATCATGCTGCGCAGGCGCGCGACCGGGTCGGCCGGTGGCAGGGCAAGCTGCTCACCCTCGCCCGGGCTCAGCGGATCCAGTTGCAGCGGGATCGGGTTCGAGAAACTTTGCGGATCGAAAGGCTCGTCGTCATCATCCTGTTCGAACATGGCGGGAAGCGGTTCATTTGAAGGGCCGCTATCATCCAGCAGTGGCCTGTCCGCGGGCACCGATGCCGCCGGGGCCGAGCGGCGGGCGGCGCGCAGCAGCACCAGCAGGATCGCCAGCGCGAAGAAACCGAACAGGGCGATCCGCACCAGGTCGTTCAGGTGCAGCCGATCGAGAAGACCGGGCTTTGCCAGCGTGCCATTCTGCGCCAGATCGGCGAAAGGCAGGGACTTCACGGTGATGACATCGCCCCGCTGCTCGTCGAAACCGACGGTCGAGGCGACCAGTTCCTGCAGGACAAGCAATTCACTGTCGGGACGCGGAACGACTTGCGGGTCGCCCTGCGCATTGTTCTGCACCACCCCGTTCACAAGCACCGCGACCGAAAGGCGGCGGATCGCCCCGGGGCGCTTGGACACCTCGCGCGTGACGGTGCTGACCTCGTAATTCGCCTGCTGGCGATTCTCGGACCGTTGGGATTGCGAGCTGTCGCCCTGCGCCTCCTCCGTATCCGGCAGGTTCGAGGCGGCGGTGACGGCGCCCTTGCCGGTCGAATTGCTCTGGTCCGAGGTCTCTTCGGTGACCTGGCTGATCAGGGCGCGCTGATCGGGATCGATGCGCTGTTCCAGCAATTGCTCGGTCTCGGTTACGACATCGAGATTCAGCTCGACGATGGCGTTGCCCTTGCCGACATGGGATTCCAGGATGCGCTCGACATTGCGCTTCATCTGCGCGGCGCGCTCCTGCCCCTCCTGGTCCTCGCCCGTGTTCACGATGCCATGGCGCGAATCGATCACGGTGACATTCTCGGGCTGCATCTCAGGCACGGCGGATGAGACAAGGTATTTCAGCGCGGCGGCCTGCTCGCGGGTGACCGCAGGGCCATTCGTCGTCAGCGTGACCGAGGCGCTGCCATCGGTATCGCGCCGGTAACCGCGTCCCTGCTCGATTCCCAGATGCACCCGGGCCGATTTCACATTCGGCAAGGCCAGGACGGTCCGGGCCAGTTCCCCTTCCTTCGCGCGCCAATAGGCGGCGTCGAACATCTGGGCGGTGGTGCCGAATCCCGACATGCCGTCAAGGATCTCGTATCCGGCCCCTCCGACCGTGGGCAGGCCCTGCGCGGCCAGTTCCACCCGCAGCCGGTCCCGCTGTGCCGCATCCACCCATATCGAATTGCCGTGGACCTGGTATTTTATGCCCGTTCCCTCGATCCCGGCAATCACCTCTCCGGCCTGCGCCGGATCCAGGCCGCCGTAAAGCAGCGCCATGTCGGTGCGGTTGGCCAGCCAGCCGATCGCCGTGATCGCCGCGAACGCGGTCAGGAACGCGGCAACGAGAATGGCTTTCTGTTTCGAGCTTCGCTCTGTCCAGTAGTCCTGCAATTTTTGCAAAACCAATTCCTTCGAATCATCGGTTGCGGTCGATGCCCTTCATGGCACCGGCCCGATTAAGAATTGGTTAGTCGCAGGCTGTTAGGTCCGTTTCAGCACGACGGAGAATCACTATGAGCGATGATGAGGCATCCCAACCGGAGAAGCCCCGGAAGAAGCTGAAGAAGCTTGTCATTCCGCTGGTTGCGGCAATCCTGGGGGCGGTGGGCTTTTGTATTACCTATCTTGGTCTGGTGCCGCTTTCCGCGGCCAAGCCGGATGCCGTGGTCCACGAACCGGCGGTCGAATTCGTCGATATCCCGACGATCCAGCTTCCGGTCCCGGGAAACCGGCGGCGCATGGTGATCCTGTCCGCTGCCATCGAAACCGATCACGCCTATCGCGCCGAGATCGAGCACCTGATGCCGCGTGTCCAGGATGCGTTCACCAGCTTTTTGTCGGGGATCGACGAGACCGCTTATGACAAGCGCGGCGTGCTCGAGATCATCCGGGCCGAGCTCGTGACCCGGACCCGCTATGTCCTCGGGGACGAGCCGGTGAAGGATCTGCTGATCACGGAGTTTCGAATCAAATGAGCATGGATATCGTCTTGCAACCCTTGCTGATCGCGGCCTCGGGCGGTCTGGCGGCGTTCTGTGTCGTCCTGGCGCGGCGGCTGCAACGGCTGAACGATCTCGAGAACGGGCTGGGTGGCGCCATAGCGGTCATGGTGGCCGAGGTGGATCGGCTTGAACATGCGATCCGCAAGGCCCGGGAAGAGGCGGCATCGGCCAGCGATTCACTGGCCGGGCAGATCGAGCTGGCGCGAAAGGAGCGCGCGCTGTGGGACCTGCACCAGACCATGGACAAGGCAGTGGGCCTCGGTTCCCGGAGCAATGCGCACGGACCGCGCCGGCTGCGCAAGCGCCTGCCGGAGGCTGCCGATGCGTAACAGGGTGCTTTCGCTTCTCGCGCTCGGTTTCGGCCTGCCCGCAGCGGCGCTCCTCTGGGATGCCCAGGCTTACCGCCTGAGCGATCTCTTCGCGGCATTCGCCGAGCCGACCGGGCTGATGCGCGGCTGCACGGATATTCCCGAGGCCGTCGCACTGGCCGAGACGCTGCAAACCCGGTCGCTGCGGATCGAACGTTACATGGGGAGCCTTGAGGAAAAGAAGGCCGAGATCGTTCGGGCAGAGGCGGCTCTACGCGACAGGCTGGCCGAATTGAAGGCGCAGAAGGCGACGCTCCGATCCCGCCGGGACGGGACCTCGCAGGCCGTGCGGAGCGATATCGACCGGCTGGTGGCGCTGTACGACCAGATGAAACCGGCTGAGGCCGCGGCGATCCTGACCAATCTACCCTCCGATTTCGCCGCAGAGATCCTGATGCGCGTCAATCCCGAAACCGGGGCGCGGATCATCGCCGCGGTCGAGCCCCGGCAGGCCGCGCTGTTAACCGCAGAAATGGGCGCGCGCAGCGTCCGGAAACGATAAGGAGCGACCCGCATGTTCGGGATAATCGGTATGGTTGTCACCACGGTCATGGTCTTTGGCGGCTATCTTCTTGCCGGAGGCCATATGCACGTGATCCTGCATTCGTTGCCTTTCGAGATGATGATGATCATGGGCGCGGCGGTGGGGGCTTACCTGCTTTCGAATGACGCCCATACGCTCAAGGGGACCGTCGGCGGGATCATCCGCGCCTTCAAGGGGCCGAAATGGACCGGCCAGGATCATCAGGATGTCCTGTGCCTGCTGTTTCAACTGCTGCGCATCGCGCGAGACAACCCTGTCGGGCTGGAGGCGCATATCGAGAATCCGGACGAATCGGCGATATTCTCGGCCTATCCGCGCCTGCTTGCGGATCACCAGATCGTCTCGCTGATCGCCGATACCCTGCGTTCGGCCAGCCTGAATTACGACGATCCCTACCAGGTCGAGGACATCCTGTCGCGCCGCATCGCCAGCATGCGCGAGGAGGAGATTCATGTCCCACATGCCTTGCAGAGCATGGCCGACGCCTTGCCCGCGCTTGGCATCGTCGCTGCCGTTCTGGGGGTGATCAAGACCATGAGTTCGATCGATCAGCCGCCGGCGGTCCTGGGGCAACTGATCGGGGGGGCGCTGGTCGGGACCTTCCTGGGCGTCTTCCTGGCCTATGGTTTCGTCGCGCCCCTGGCGCAGCGTCTCGATACGGTCGTCAAGCAGGACATGGGATTTTACGATGTCATCAAGTCGGTTCTTGTCGCCGGTCTGCATCAGCACGCCACGAATCTCTGCGTCGAGGTCGGCAGGCAGGCGGTGCCCGAACATGTCCGGCCCAGCTTTGACGGGCTGGAAACCGCGCTGCGCGAATTGAAGAAGGCGGCATGATGCTGATCCCGGCGTTCTTGACCGTCGCGGCCACCGCGCTGCCGGATGTTTCCGAAACCTCGCCCGAGGTCTCGGCATTCATGGAAGAGGCATCCGCCTGGTTGCTGGACGGCAAGGGGCTTGCGCCGAACTACCGGCAATTGCTGCAACAGATGGAACCGGCGGATCGCCTGCAGGCCATCATCTTCCTGCGCCGGTCCGGCTTGCTGACCGGTGACATCTGGTCGCTCGAGGATGTCCTGCGCCCCGTTCCGGCCCCCGCCCAACCTCCGGTCCCCACCCAATCCCCGGCTCCGGACGAGGCGTCCGAATGAAACCTGTCGGCGCCGTATCCCCGCGCGTTACCTTTCTTCCGGATGCCCAGTTACTGGTAACCGGCGGGCTGGTCCTGATCGTCATCTCGCTGGTGATCCCGCTGCCGCCCGGCCTGCTCGATTTCGGCATCGCCCTGTCGATCGCCACCGCGACGCTGGTCCTGGTGATGGCCTCGCTGGTGGACAAGCCCGCAGATTTCCAGGCCTTTCCGGTGCTCTTGCTGGTGTCGCTGGTGATCCGGCTGTCGCTGAACGTGTCCTCCACGCGGCTTATCCTGACCGAAGGCCATAGCGGCAAGACCGCCGCGGGGCAGGTGATCAGCGGATTTGCGGATTTCGTGGCCGGCGGCTCGCTGCTGGTGGGGGTGACGATCTTCGCGGTGATATCGGTGGTCAATTTCATGGTCATCACCAAGGGCTCCGGACGCATGGCCGAGGTGGCGGCGCGTTTCGCGCTGGATTCGCTGCCCGGCAAGCAGCTTGCCATCGATGGCGATCTCAATGCCGGTGCCATTACCCATGAAGAAGCGAAACAGCGCCGCATCCGCGAGCAGCGCGAGATCAGCTTTTTCGGTTCGCTCGATGGCGCGTCGAAATTCGTCAAGGGCGACGCGATCGCGGGGATCGTCATCACCCTGATCAACCTGCTGATCGGCCTCAGCGTGGGTGTCGCGCTGCATGGCATGCCCATCGGCGCGGCCTTGGCGAGTTATTCGCATCTGACCATCGGCGACGGGCTGGTCAGCCAGATCCCGGCGCTGATCACCTCGATGGCGGCCGCGTTGCTGTTGTCGCGGGGGGGCGCGACGGACACCACGGCGCAGCTTGTCTCGCGGCAGATCCTGTCGGGCTGGCAGGCGGTCGCGTCGTCGCCGCCGCGATGGCTCTGATGTCCTTTGTTCCGGGCATGCCGCGCGGGCTGTTCCTGGCGCTGGCGCTGTTCATGGCGGCGGGGGCCTGGCTGCTGGCACGCCGCCTCGCGCAGCCCGAGGAATTGCCGCCCCTGCCCGCAGACATCCCCGTCGAACGTCCGGCGGAGCGGATCGGCGATGTCCTGGATGCCGACGAGATCATGGTCGAGATCGGCTCGGACCTGGTCCTGGCCGCGTTGGACGAGGCGCGCGGGCTGGGCAGCAGGATTTCGAACCTGCGGATCCATGTCGCGCGCAGTTTCGGCGTGATCCTGCCGGAAGTCCGCATCACCGACACGGATGAGTTGCTGCCCGGCGATTACCGCATCCGCGTCCAGGGCGTGATCCGGGGCCGCGGCAGCCTGCGCCCGCAGGAGGTGCTGGCGCTCGGCCCCGATGAGCTGTTGCGGGAACTGGGCGGCATCGCGGTTGAGGAGCCGGTCTATTCCAGCCCCGCCCGCTGGATATCGCCCGATGACCAGGACGATGCCGCGACCATGGGGGCGACGGTGGTCAGCCCGATGGAGGTCCTCTCGACCCATCTGATGGAGGCGGTCAGGGCGAACCTTCCCGCCCTGCTGACCCTGACCGCCCTGCAGCGCCAGATCGAGGAGCTGAAATCCCTGTCCGATCCGGCGCGGGCCGAACGCTACGGCCGCTATTTCGAAAGCATCATCCCCGATAAGGTGACACCCGAGACATTGTTGGCGATCCTGCGGGCATTGCTGGAAGAGCAGATCTCGATCCGCAATCTGCCGATGATCGTCGATGCGATCTGCGAGTTCCGCGCCATCGAGTCGGTCGAGACGATCTACGAACTGGTGCGCAAGCGGCTTCGTGGCCAGATCACCCAGCAATATGCCGATGGTTCCGGCCGGATCGAGGCCCTGCAACTGCATCCTTCCTGGGAGGCCGAGTTCGTCAAATCCGATGGCGAGACCGGCCGCGCGGGCGGCGGCGCCATCACGCCCGCCCTGTCCGGCCGGTTGATGGCGGCGGTGCGCAAGGCCCTGGCGGCAGAGTTCTCGTCGCGCGCGGTGATCCTCGCGCCCGATCACCGGCGGAGGATGATCCGCGCCGTTCTTGCATCGAACGGTATCCCGACACCGGTCATCGGGCTGGAAGAGGTCGATCCCTCCGCCGAGCTGCAGCTGGTGGGCACGATCGAGGCCGGGTGATGTGGGATCAGCTCACGGCGCTGTTTCCGGGGCTGAGCTGGGCCATGGTGCTGGTCTATGCGCGGATCCAGGCCATGATCCTGATCCTGCCCGGCCCGGGCGCGCAGAATGTCCCGGGGCGCGTGCGGATCGCCATCGCCATGGCGGTGACCCCGCTGCTGGCGGCGACGGTTCCCGCCACCGCGATCCCGCAGGCCCCGCCGGAAATCGCCCAGCAGATCGCCGCGGAAATGGCGATCGGTTTTGCCACCGGCGCGTTGCTGCGCATTCTCGCGGGCGCGATCGACATCGCGGCGACGGCGATCGCCGCGACCGCCTCGCTGTCGCAGATCGTCGGCGTTCCCAACGAGGCGGCGCCGCATCCGCTTGGAAACCTGCTGCATCTGGGCGGGCTCGCGATCCTGATGGCCATGGGGCTGCCGGTCATGCTCATGCGCTTCGTGGCCGACGGGCTGGCGCTCTGGCCGCCGGCGGGCTGGCCCGATGTCACCACCCTGGCCCATGAGGCGATCCGGATATTCGCCCATGGCTTCGGGCTGGCCATGGTCCTTGCCGCGCCCTTCACGCTTGGCGGCTTCATGTTCCAGGCGCTTTCCGGCGTGATCAACCGGGTCATGCCCGCCCTGCCGGTGATCTTCATCGGCTCGCCCGCCTCGATCCTCCTGGCGCTGGCCGGGGCGGCCCTGCTGGCCCCCGTGCTGGTGGAGCTATGGGCGAATGCGGTGCTTGACTATGTCCTGCCGGGGCCCGGATGAGCGAGGAGCAAAAGGACGACAAGCCGTTCGAGCCGAGCGAGCGAAAGCTGCAGAAGGCCCGCGAAAAGGGCGACATTCCCCGCTCGACCGAGGTGAACGTGCTGGCCATGTATATCGGCGCTTGGCTGGCCCTTGCGGTCGGTGCGGGTTTCGCGGTGACGCAATGGCTGGCCATGGCCATGCGGGCGATGGGGGGCGAGGATTGGCCGGAGGGTTCCGTCTTTGCCCTGGCCTCCTCGCTCGGGGGCTATGCGGGGCTTGCTGTCTTCGGTCTTTTCCTGGTGCCGGTCGTGACAATCCTGGCGGCGCTGATCGCGCAGCGGGGGCTGGTCTTTTCCGCCGGCAAGCTCGCCTTCGATCCCAAGCGCATCAACCCGGTCAGGAATGCCGGGCAGAAATTCGGCGGATCCGGATTGGTGACGTTCGGCATCTCGGTGCTCAAGGCCATGCTGATCTGCATGGGCGGCTGGTATCTCTTTGCCTCGCTTCTCGACCGGCTCGCCTCCAGCGCGCTCGGGGCGGATGCGCAATGGATCACCTGGCTGGGAGAGCTGCTGGGCAAGGTGCTGGCGATGGCGATCGCCATCTCGGCGGTATTCGCCGTGATCGACCTGTTATGGAAGCGGCATGAATTCCTGCGCAAGCAGCGCATGACCCGCAAGGAGGTCGATGACGAACACAAGGAATCCGAGGGCGATCCGCATCTGAAGGCCGCGCGGCGCCAGAAGGCGGTCGATATCGCCATGAAGCAGATGCTGGCCGATGTGGCCCGCGCCGATGTCGTCATCGTCAACCCGACGCATTACGCCGTCGCGCTGGAATGGCGGCGCGGCAGCGGGCGGGCGCCGGTCTGCCTGGCCAAGGGAACCGACGATGTGGCCGCGCGGATCCGTGACCGGGCGCGCGAACACAAGGTGCCGGTCCATTCCGATCCGCCCTGCGCCCGCGCCCTGCATGCCACCGTCAAGATCGGCGAGGAAATCCGGCGCGAGCATTTCGCCTCGGTCGCCATTGCCCTGCGCTTTGCCGAGAACATGCGCAAGAGGGCGCGCGAGGGATGGTGAAACATGCCGGGAAACTCGCCGCGCTGGAGCGGATCGCCCGGCTCAAGGCCGAACGCGAGCTGCGCAAATTCGCGGCCTTCAACGAGCATATGCAGGCGGCGCGGCTGCGTGCCGGGCATCTGCGGGAGGTGCTTGAGCAAAGCTATCGCAGCGACGCCCCGCTCAGCCTGCCCGAGGCGCGCCTGGCGAACGCGCAGGCCAGCCGAGCGGCGCGCGAATTGCGAGTCGCGGATCGCGAACTGGAACGCCTGACGCCCCGTTTCGAACAGGCCCGGCGCGCGGCCGTCCGCGAATTCGGCCGGGCCGAGGCCTTGCGGGAACTGGCGCAGGCAATGCGGCGCGACAGGCAGGATTGACCGGCCCCGCTTTCGGCAGGACCGGGCGCGGGCTCAGACCCAGGGGCGGGCCTGTTCCATCTGGGTCTCGTAGCTGTCGATGCTTTCGGCCTTTTCCATGGTCAGCCCGATATCGTCCAGCCCGTTCAACAGGCAATGCTTGCGGAACGGATCGATCTCGAAGCCAAAGCTCTGCCCGTCCGAGGTGCTGACGGTCTGGTTCTCCAGATCGACGGTCATCCGGGCGTTGGCACCCTTGCGCGCGTCATCCATCAGCACGTCCACCGCCTCTTGCGGCAGGGTGATCGGCAAGATGCCGTTCTTGAAGCAATTGTTGAAGAAGATATCGGCGAAACTGGTCGAGATGACGCAGCGGATGCCGAAATCCAGCAATGCCCAGGGCGCATGTTCGCGCGACGAACCGCAGCCGAAATTGTCCCCGGCGACAAGGATCTGCGCGTCCCGGTAGGCGGGCTGGTTCAGCACGAAATCGGGCAGTTCCTTGCCGTCGCGGTCATAGCGCATCTCGTCGAACAGGTTCACGCCCAGCCCGGTGCGCTTGATGGTTTTCAGGAACTGCTTGGGGATGATCATATCGGTATCGATATTGACCAGCGGCATCGGCGCCGCGATCCCGGTCAGGGTAGTGAATTTATCCATGATCGGGAGCTCCTCAGACGGTTTCGGACGCGAATTCGCGGATATCGACCAGGTGACCGGCCACCCCCGCCGCCGCCGCCATGGCGGGCGACATCAGGTGGGTGCGGCCCTTGTAGCCCTGTCGCCCCTCGAAATTGCGGTTCGAAGTGGCGGCGCAGCGTTCCTGCGGCGCAAGCTGGTCCGGGTTCATGCCCAGGCACATCGAGCACCCGGCCAGCCGCCACTCGAAGCCGGCATCCCTGAAGACCTGGTCCAGCCCTTCCTCTTCTGCCTGCGCCCGCACGAGGCCCGAGCCGGGCACGACCATGCCGCGCACGCCCTGGGCCAGCTTGCGGCCGCGCAGCACATCGGCGGCGGCGCGCAGATCCTCGATCCGGCCATTGGTGCAGGAGCCGATGAAGACCGCGTCGATGGTGATATCGGTCAGCTTCGTCCCGGCGGTCAGGCCCATGTAATCCAGTGCCCGCCGCGCCGCCTCGACCTTGCCGCCCGAGAAATCCTCGGGGGCGGGGACAATCGCGGTGATCGGCAGCGCATCCTCGGGGCTGGTGCCCCAGGTCACGGTCGGCGCGATATCCTCGCCCCGCAGCGTCACCACCTTGTCCCAATGCGCCTCGTCGTCGGAATGCAGCGTCTTCCACCAGTTCACGGCGGCTTCCCATTGCGCGCCTTTCGGCGCATGCGGGCGCCCCCGGACATATTCGAACGTGGTCTCGTCCGGCGCGATCAGCCCGGCCCGCGCGCCGCCCTCGATGGCCATGTTGCAGATCGTCATCCGGCCTTCCATCGACAGGTTGCGGATCGCCTCGCCGCAATATTCGATGACATGGCCGGTGCCGCCCGCCGTGCCGGTCTTGCCGATGATCGCCAGCACCACGTCCTTGGCGGTGACTCCGGGGGCGAGACGGCCGGTGATCTCGACCTTCATGTTCTTGGATTTCGACTGGATCAGCGTCTGCGTGGCCAGCACATGCTCGACCTCGGAGGTGCCGATGCCATGGGCGAGCGCGCCGAATGCGCCATGGGTGGCGGTATGGCTGTCGCCGCAGACCACGGTCATGCCGGGCAGGGTCCAGCCCTGCTCGGGCCCGACGATATGCACGATGCCCTGACGGACATCGTTGACCGGATAGTAATGCACGCCGAATTCACGGGCATTCCTGTCCAGCGCATCGACCTGGATACGCGATTCCTCGTTGTCGATGCCGTTCTGGCGGTCCAGCGTCGTGGGCACGTTGTGATCGGGCACGGCGATGGTGCGTTCGGGTGCGCGGACCTTGCGGCCGGTCATGCGCAGCCCCTCGAAGGCCTGCGGGCTGGTCACCTCGTGGACCAGGTGGCGGTCGATATAGAGCAGGCAGGTGCCGTCCTCGGAACGATCGACGACATGGGCGTCCCAGATCTTGTCATAGAGGGTCCGCGGGGCGGTTTCGGGATTCGTCATGGCTCTTGGCTTTCGGCTGTGATGCGAATGATATGCGGGTCGGGCACGGGCGGCGCAAGGCCGCCAGCCGTCAGCCGCGCGCCGTTATGCAGAGCGTTTCACCGTAGAACCGCGAAGGCAGTCGCGCGCGGTCATGGATATCGAAATAGATGAATCCGGACATGGGAGCGTTTTACGCCCGATTTCCGCGCGAAGCAATATCGGCGGGGCTTGCCGGATCGGGCGCGGCGGGCTCTAATCGTGGCAAGGAGGGCCGGATGGAGCAGGTAAGCCCCGAAATGATCGACGCCGCGCAGGGGCTATGGTCCCGCATGGCCTTGTTTTTCCAGACCATGCTGGTCCCGACCCGCCTGTATCAGCTTGTCGCCGTGGCCGGGCTGATCGGGATTGCCTGGGCGGTGGCGCGCCTCGTCTCACCGCTGCTGACCGGGTGGCTGCGCAGCCGCGAGAACTGGCCGAAATGGCGGCTGCGCGTCGGGCTGCTGATCGACCGCAAGCTGCTGCTGCTTGCCTTCACGGTCCTGGCATGGGCGGTCGTGCTGGTCATGCGCGAGGTAACATGGCCGTCGCGCAGCCAGCTGATCGCACTGGCCGCCACCATCGCCACCGCCTGGACCGGGATCTTCTTTCTCGCCCGGATCATCTCGAACCGGTTCCTGCGCCGCCTCATCAGCTGGGCCGCATGGATCTGGGTGACGCTCTACCTGCTGGAGCTGACCGGACCGGTGGGCGAATTCCTCGACAGCGTCGCGATCACCATCGGAGAGCTGCGCCTGTCGCTGCTGACCGTTCTCAAGGCGATGATGGTCACCGGGCTGATGATCGCCGGAGCACGGATGCTGTCGCGCCTGATCGCCGGGCGGCTTTCGAAGAATGACGACATCTCGCCGACCATGCGGGTGCTGACCGCCAAGCTTTTGCAGGTGCTGCTGTTCAGCCTCGCCATCATCGTCGGGCTGAAGGCGGCAGGCTTCGACCTCACCGGGCTGGCGGTGTTTTCCGGCGCGGTCGGCGTGGGGCTGGGCTTCGGGCTTCAAAAGGTCGTGTCGAATCTTGTTTCGGGCGTGATCATCCTGCTCGACAAGTCGATCAAGCCCGGGGACGTGATCAGCCTTGGAGACACGTTCGGCTGGATCGAGGAATTGGGCGCCCGCTATGTCAGCGTCGTCACCCGCGACGGCAAGGAATACCTGATCCCCAATGAGGACCTTGTCACCGGTCAGGTGGTGAACTGGTCGCATAGCCATAATTTCGTCCGCCTCGACGTCCAGTTCGGCGCGTCCTATGCAGATAATCCCCACAAGGTCAGCGAGATAGCCATCAATGCCGCGCTTGGCGTCAATCGCGTCGCCTCCCATCGCAGGCCGGTCTGCTGGGTGACGGGGTTCGGCGACAGCTCGGTGGATTACGTGCTGCGCTTCTGGATCGGGGACGCCACGGGCGGGCTGACCAATGTGCGCGGGCAGGTGTTTCTCGCCCTGTGGGATGCCTTTCACGAACATGGCATCTCGATCCCCTTCCCGCAGCGCGAGGTCCGGCTGCTGAACGAGACGCCCGCCGCCCGACGGGGCGGCAAGCAACCAGGTAGCAACGATTTTAACGGTACCGATTGAGATGAGCCGAAAAGATGCTATCTTTAAGGTACCCCTGCGCCGGGGGCGATCGGCGCGCTGACCGGAGGATACAACCCTGTCACAAGACGTCTCGCCGGCCTCCACGCCGGCTGCGACCGCCGCGGGAAGCGAGCTGAGCAGCGAACAGCTTCTGTCCCGCATCCTGTCCTCGCTTGAAGACGACAAGGCAGAGGACGTCGTTACCATCGACCTGCGCGGACGCTCGGCCATGGCCGATCACATGGTGATCGCCTCGGGCCGCAGCGCGCGCCAGGTGGGTGCCATCGCCGAGAAACTGGCCGAACGCTTCAAGCAGGCGACCGGGCGCACCGCCCGGATCGAGGGCAAGGATACCGGCGATTGGGTGCTGATCGACACAGATGATGTCATCGTCCACGTCTTCCGCCCCGAAGTCCGCGACTTCTACCAGCTCGAGAAGATGTGGATGCCCGCCGACGCGCTCAGCCGCGTGCGCGAGGCCAGCGCCCGCCCGCAATAGGCGATGCGCATCGACATCGCCGCCGTGGGGCGGCTCCGCAAGGGCCCCGAGGCGGCGATGGTCGCCGATTATCTCGACCGTTTCGCCAGGACCGGGCGCGGGCTTGGCCTGCCGCCCATCGGGGTGATCGAGGTCGAGGACAAGCGCGGCACCGGCATGGCCGCCGAGGCCGAGCTTCTGTCGCGCGCGATCCCCGCGGGCGCGGCGCTGGTCATGCTGGACGAGCGGGGAGAGCAGCCGACATCGCCGGATTTCGCGCGCCGGATCGCCGCCTTCCGCGACCAGGCCCGCGATCTCTGCTTCGTGATCGGCGGCGCCGACGGCCTCGATCCCGCCCTGCGTGCCCGCGCCGACTGGCAGATCAGCTTCGGCAGGATGGTCTGGCCGCATATGCTGGTGCGGGTCATGCTCGCCGAACAGCTCTACCGCGCGGCGACCATTCTCGCGGGCAGCCCCTATCACCGTGACTGATCGCGGAAATGCCCCGCGCGCCCGAGCCGGCCTCGCGGCCCTTGATACTCCATTGCCTTCTTCTTCATGCAAATATCCCGGGGGAGCGCCCGGAACGGGCGCGGGGGCAGCGCCCCCTCTCGGCCTTCCCGGTTGCCGCAACGCCCGCACGGGCGTAACAAGGCGCAAATCATGACGAGGCCCAAATGACGAAACCCGTGATCCTGTGCATTCTCGACGGTTGGGGAATATCGGACCGCCCCGAACAAAGCGCACCCGATCAGGCCGACACCCCGAATTTCGACCGCCTGATCCGCGATTGCCCGCATGCGCGGCTGACGACATTCGGGCCGGATGTGGGCCTGCCGTCCGGGCAGATGGGCAATTCCGAGGTCGGGCACACCAATATCGGCGCGGGCCGGGTCGTGGCGATGGATCTGGGGCAGATCGATCTCGCCATCGAGGATGAAAGCTTCTTGCGCAACCGGGCGCTGGCCGATTTCATCGCCCGGCTGAAACAGACCGTCGGCAGCGCCCATCTCATGGGGGTGATCTCGGATGGCGGGGTGCATGGCCATATCGCCCATGTCCTGGCCGCGGCGCGGGCAATCGCGGATGCGGGGGTGCCGGTGGTGATCCACGCGATCACCGACGGGCGCGACGTGCCGCCACGCTCGGCCGGAGGGTTCATCGCCGAATTGCAGGAAAAACTGCCCGAGGGCGCACGGATCGGCACCGTGATCGGGCGCTATTTCGCCATGGACCGCGACAAGCGTTGGGACCGGGTCGAACGGGCCTTCCGCGCCATGGTTGCCGGGCAGGGCGAGGATGCGGCAAGCGCGGCCGAAGCAGTGGCCTCGGCCCATGCACGGGGCGAGAGCGACGAATTCATCCAACCCTTCGTGATCGACGGCTTTAATGGCGCCCTGGATGGCGACGGGTTCTTCTGCCTCAATTTCCGCGCCGACCGCGCGCGAGAGATCCTCTCGGCGCTGGCCGATCCGGAATTCGCCGAATTCGATACCGGCGACAGGCCGGAATGGGCAGCCATGCTGGGCCTGGTCGATTACAGCGACCGGCATAACGGCTTCATGACCGCCGCCTATCCCAAGCAGCAGGTCGTCAATACCCTGGGGGCCTGGGTGGCCTCGAAAGGCTTGCGGCAGTTCCGGCTGGCCGAGACCGAGAAATACCCGCATGTGACCTTCTTCCTGAATGGCGGCAAGGAAGAGCCCGAGCCGGGCGAGGACCGTTTCATGCCGCAAAGCCCCAAGGTGGCGACCTATGACCTTGCGCCCGAGATGGCCGCCGAAGAGGTCAGCGACAAGCTGGTCGAGGCGATCGGGGCGGGCTACGACCTGATCGTGGTGAATTACGCCAATCCCGACATGGTCGGCCATACCGGCAGTCTCGATGCCGCCAGGCGCGCCTGCGCCGCCGTGGACAAGGGGCTGGGCCGGATGCTCAAGGCGCTGGATGCGGCGGGCGGCGCGGCGGTGATCTGCGCCGATCACGGCAATTGCGAAACCATGATCGATCCCGAAACCGGCGGGCCGCATACCGCCCATACGCTCAACCCCGTGCCGGTGATCGTCTATAACGGTCCCGCTTCCGCGCGCCTGCGCGACGGGCGGCTGGCCGACCTGGCGCCGACCGTGCTGGACCTGATGGGGTTGGAACAGCCTGCCGAGATGACCGGCGAAAGCCTGATCGTGACCGAATGAGCCGTTTTTCCTGCGTGATAGCCGTTTGCGGGTTGCTTGCCCTGCCTGCCCTGGGAACCGCTGCCGCGACCCCCGCCGATCAGGCCGTGGCGGAGGCACAGGACGCGGCGGCGCAGCTTCGCGAGGCGATCGGCAAGCTGGGCGAGGCGGTGACCGCCGATGACCAGGTCGTCGCGCTGACCGAGGTGATCCGCGGATATGAGCAGGGTCTGGCTTCGCTGCGCGCCGGGCTGCGCCAGGCCAGTGCGCGCGAGGCGGAACTGCGCTCGCAATTCGAGGCGCAGCGCGGCAGGCTGGCGCGGGTGTTGGGGGCGATGACCTCGCTGCAGCAATCGCCCGAGACAGCGATGCTCCTGCATCCGGCCGGGGCCCTGGCCAGCGCCCAATCGGGGATGATCCTCTCGGATGTGACCCCGGGCCTGCGCGCCGAGGCCGAACGCCTGCAGGCCGATCTCGACGAGATCGCCACGGTGCGGGAATTGCAGGCCAATGCGGCGGATATGCTGGGCAAGGGGCTTGCCTCGGTGCAGGAGGCGCGGCGGCTCCTGGCCAGCGCGGTGACCGACCGGTCGACCATGCCGGCGCGTTTCGGCGAGGCGCCCGAGGAGTTGCAGAAACTCATGGATGCGGCGCAGAGCCTGGACGAATTCGCCGATGGCATCGACCGGCTCGAAAGCGATATCGGCGCCCCGATGGAGGATTTCGAGGGCGCGCAGGGCAGTCTGAAACTGCCGGTGATAGGCTCGGTCCGGCGAACATATAACGAGGCAGACGCAGCCGGGGTCACCCGTCCCGGCTGGATCATCGCCACGCCGCCCGCTGCGCTGGTGACCACCCCCTGGCCGGCAACGATCCGGTATCGCGGTCCCTTGCTCGATTACGGCAATGTGATGATCGTCGAACCCGCTGCGGATTATCTTCTGATATTCGCTGGCATGTCGCAGGTCTTCGGCGAGGTCGGCGATGTGCTGGCCGGGGGCGACCCGGTCGGGCTGATGGGCGGCTCCGAGGCGCCGGAACAGGAATTCGGAACGCAATTCGTCGCTGATGCGGCGCGCGGGGGGGATGCAGGGCAGACCGAAACCCTGTATCTGGAATTGCGCAAGGGGACGGAAACACTGGACCCGGCGGACTGGTTCGTGCTGAATCCGGTTGTCGATCCAGGACAGGACTGAGGCAGGAAAGGCCATTATGAAACATTATCTGATCGCAGGTCTGGGGGGCGTTCTTGCCGGGGCGTTGTTCACCACCCAGATTGCCGGACCCCTGGTCGCGCAAGAGGCGGACAAGAATTCGTCCATCTACGAACAGCTTGAGCTGTTCGGCAATGTATTCGAGCGGGTGCGCTCCGACTATGTCGAGGCCCCGGACGACAAGGAACTGATCGAGGCGGCGATCAACGGCATGCTGACCTCGCTCGATCCGCATAGCTCTTTCCTCTCGGCCAATGATTACGAGGATATGCAGACCCAGACCCGCGGCAGCTTCGGCGGGCTCGGGATCGAGGTCAGCCAGGAGGATGGGCTGGTCAAGGTCGTCTCGCCCATCGATGACACTCCGGCGGCCGAAGCGGGGGTGAAATCCGGCGATTTCATCACCCATGTGAATGGCGAATCACTGATGGGGCTGACGCTGGATCAGGCCGTGGACATGATGCGCGGCCCGGTCGGCAGCGAGATCACCGTAACAATTCTGCGTGAGGGCGAGAACGAGCCCTTCGACATCACCATGACCCGCGACACGATCAAGCTGACCGTGGTCAAGACCCGGATCGAGGGTCACGCGATCGTCCTGCGCGTCTCGACCTTCAACGACGAGACCTATGACACGCTGAAGACGGAGCTTGAAAAGGCCGTGGAAGAGGCGGGCGGCATCGACCGGGTCACGGGATTCGTGCTGGATCTGCGGAACAACCCGGGCGGCTGCTCAACCAGGCGATCAGCGTTTCCGACGCCTTCCTCGATGCCGGGGAAATCGTCTCGACCCGTGGCCGCAAAGCCGAGGAAAGCGAGCGCTGGAACGCCGAGGACGGTGATCTTGCAGAAGGCAAGCCGATGGTGGTGCTGATCAATGGCGGCTCGGCCAGCGCCTCCGAGATCGTGACCGGAGCGCTCAAGGATCACCGCCGCGCCATCGTGGTGGGCGAGAAATCCTTCGGCAAGGGCTCGGTCCAGACGGTGATGCCGGTGACTTCGGACAGCGCGATCCGGCTGACCACGGCGCTTTACTACACGCCGTCGGGGCGCTCGATCCAGTCACTGGGGATCCAGCCCGACATCATCGTGGCGCAGCCACGGCGTCCGGCCGACGAGGGCGAGGACGAGGATGAACCCCGGACGCAGTCCAATTTCGGCCGTTCCGAGGCCGATCTGCGCGGCGCGCTGAACAACGATTCGATCAGCGACGAGGAACGCAAGCAGATCGAGGAAGAGGCCGCCGAGGTCGAGGCTACTGCCAAGCTGCGCGAAGAGGATTACCAACTGGCCTATGCCGTCGATGTCCTCAAGGGCCTGGCCGCCGTCAACTTCACTGCCGGGCAGGTATCTTCCGACAACACCCCCGCCGTGACCGGCGAAGGCGCGGCAGGTCCGGAAGAGGGGGCGGCCAGCGAATGAGCGGGCGTCAGGCGCCGGGCGGCTTGCCCTATCGGCCCTGTGCGGGCGTGGTGCTGATGAATGCCGATGGGCTGGTCTTCGCGGGCCAGCGCATCGATTCTCAGGGCGCATGGCAGATGCCGCAGGGCGGAATCGACAAGGGCGAAACCCCCGCAGAGGCAGCCCTGCGCGAACTGACCGAGGAAACCGGGGTCAGTGCCGACCGTGTCGAGCTGCTGGAAGAGGCCCCGGACTGGGTCTTTTACGACCTGCCGCCCGAGTTGCTGGGCAAGATTTGGAAGGGCAAATATGGCGGGCAAAAGCAGAAATGGTTCCTGCTGCGCTTCCTGGGCCGCGACAGCGACATCCGCATCGATACCGATCACCCGGAATTCGACCGCTGGCGCTGGATGCCCGCCGATGAACTGATCTCCCATATCGTGCCCTTCAAGCGCGACGTTTATCGTCAGGTCTTCGCTGCATTCGGCGACCGCCTTGCCGCTGAAGCCCAGGGGAAATAGCCTGCCGCCAATCTTCCAGCCGATCCCGACCGAAGGAGCGATCTCTTGACCGACAGCCACGACATTTCCGCCGAGGATCAGGCCCGCCACGCGCAGAAGATGTCCCAGATCAAGGCGGCCCGCGACCGGATGATGGCAGGCAAGACCGGCGAAAAGGGGCTGCTGATCGTCCATACCGGGCCGGGCAAGGGAAAATCCAGCTCGGGTTTCGGCATGATCATGCGTTGTATCGGGCACGGCATGCCCTGCGCCGTGGTGCAGTTCATCAAGGGCAGCCGCGACACCGGCGAGCGTCGCCTGCTTGAGACGCATTTCCCCGATCTCTGCCAGTTTCACGCGATGGGCGAGGGCTTCACCTGGGAAACCCAGGACAAGCGCGGTGACATCGCCGCCGCCGAGGCTGCATGGGCCAGGGCGCAGGAGCTGATCCGCGATCCCGGCATCCGCATGGTGCTGCTCGATGAGATCAATATCGCCTTCCGCTATGGCTACCTCGACCCGAAGGCGGTGATCGGCTTTCTTGCCGCCGAGAAGCCGCCGATGACCCATGTCGTTCTGACCGGCCGCAACGCTCCGTCTGAGTTGATCGAAGCGGCCGATCTGGTCAGCGAGATCGCGGTGGTCAAGCATCCCTTCCGCGATGGCATCAAGGCACAGCCGGGGGTGGAGTTCTGAACCCGGCCCCGATGGAAGGCATGCCCATGACGACACCGCCCCGATTGCCCGCTGACGCCGCGCTGTTCCTGGATTTCGACGGCTGCCTGGTCGAGATCGCGCCCACCCCCGATGCGGTCGTCATCCCCGATGACCTGCCCGGCCTGCTTGACCGGATCCATCGGCGGCAGGGCGGTGCCGTCGCGCTGATCTCGGGGCGCGAGGTCGCGGATCTGCGCCGCTTCCTGCCGGGCTTCCCCGGAGGGGTCGCGGGCAGTCACGGCGCCGAACTGGCCTTGCCCGGCCGCGAGGCCGAGGCGGGTGATGCGCAGGGGCTGGATGTCGCGGCGCTGCATGCCCGCGCCCGCGATCTGGCCGCGCTCCATGACGGGCTGATGGTCGAGCCCAAGGCGCATGGTGTCGTCCTGCATTACCGCGCCGTCCCCGAACGCGCGGAATGGGTCGCCGGAGCGATGGCTGAACTGGCCGGGGATTACCCGATGCTCGCCCTCCAGCCCGCCAAGATGGCCTTCGAGCTGCGCCCCGCAGATGCCGGCAAGGACCGCGCCCTGGCCCGGCTCATGGAGTTGCCGGAATTCGCCGGACGCCTCCCGGTCTATGCCGGCGACGACCTGACCGACGAGGCGGGCATGGCCGAGGCGCAAAAGCGCGGCGGTTTCGGCATCAAGATCGGCGAAGGGCAAAGCTGCGCCCGGCATCGTCTTGCCGATCCCGGTGCATTGCGAAGCTGGCTGGACAGCGCCTGCCGCTCCTGACAGGCTGGGACCCATGTCCAGATTGGTTATTGTCTCGAATCGGCTGCCCCTGGGTGACAACCCCTCGGGCGGTCTCGTCGTCGCGCTAAAGGATGCGCTGCGATCCTCGGGCGGGCTATGGGTCGGCTTTTCCGGCGAACCTGTGGAAGAGCCCGCAGGCCAGTTGGTCTTTCATCCCGGAGCCTCTTTCGAACGCGCCTCCTTCGACCTGACGGCGCGGGATCACGAGGAATATTACCTCGGCTATTCCAACTCGATCCTCTGGCCGGTCTGTCATGGCCGCTCGGACCTGATGCGGATTGAGCGGGATTTCCTTGACGGCTATCGCCGCGTCAATGCGCAGATCGCCCGGCTGCTGGCGCCGCATCTGCGCGAAGATGACCGGATCTGGGTGCAGGATTACCACCTTTTCCCGCTGGCCGCCGAGTTGCGCAGGCTCGGGGTCGAAAACCCGATCGGGCATTTCCTGCATATTCCCTTTCCCGATTTCGCCAGTTGCTCGGCCATGCCGAACCCGGAGGAGATGTTCGAATGGCTGTCCCATTACGATCTTCTGGGCTTCCAGGCTCATCGCGACCTGTCGAATTTCGCGGATGCCGCCGGTCACCTGTCGCAGATCGAACCCCTGGGCGATAATCACTACCGCCTGCTGGGGCGGATGCTGCGGGCGGGCGTGTTCCCGATCGGCATCGACACCGCCAGCTTCATCGAAGAGGCCCGCCATTCCCCGGCAGAAGATCGCCTGCGCAGCCTGACCGGGTCCGAATTGATCATCGGTGTGGACCGGCTCGATTATTCCAAGGGCATCCCGAACCGCTTTCGCGCCTTTCAGGCGCTTCTGGAAAACAACCCGGACCTGCATGAAGGGATCTCCTTCCTGCAGATCGCGCCGCCGACCCGCGAGGCGGTCGAGGCCTATCGCGACATCCGCGAAGAGACCGAGCATCTGGCGGGCCGGATCAACGGCCAATTCGCGACGGTGAACTGGACGCCGATCCGTTACATCCACCGGGCCCTGCCGCGCGCGGTGCTGGCCGGGCTCTATCGGCAGGCGCGGATCGGGCTGGTGACGCCGCTGGCCGATGGCATGAACCTTGTCGCCAAGGAATATGTGGCGGCGCAGGACGTTTCCGATCCCGGCGTGCTGATCCTGTCGCGCTTCGCAGGTGCCGCCGAGACGATGGAAGAGGCGCTGATCATCAACCCCCATGACACATGGGAACTGGCCGAGGCGATGGCGAAGGCGATCCGCATGACCGCCAATGAACGCCGCCGCCGCCATTCCGCGCTCTTGCAGGGCGTGATCGAGAATGATGTCGGCTGGTGGTCCTCCAGCTACCTGGATGTGCTGGGATGATGCCGGTCCGGGTGAATTTCTCCTCGCCGGTGATCGGGCAATTGCACCGCGCGGCGTGATTGCGATACTGTCCCGGCATGTTATCGAAATCTCCCCGATTCATCCATCTGCGCACCCATTCCGAGCATTCCCTGCTGGAAGGCGCGATTCCCGTGGGCAAGCTGCCGGCGCTTGCCGCCGAGGCCGGGATGCCCGCCGTGGCGCTGACCGATACGGACGCCATGTTCGCGGCGCTGGAATTCAGCGTGAAGGCGATGGAGAAGGGGGTGCAGCCGATCATCGGCTGCCAGATCACCCTGCAGGCGGATGAAACCGGCCCGGTCGTGCTGCTGGCGCAGAACCAGGCGGGCTGGCTCAACCTGATGTCGCTTTCGACCTGCCTCTACCTGCGTGAAGGCAACGCGCCGGTGCATGTCACCCTGGACGAGCTTTGCGAAAGGGCCGAGGGGCTGATCTGCCTGACCGGCGGCGCGGCCGGGCCCCTGGGCCGGATGATCGCGCAGGGCCATGCCGCCCAGGCCGCAGCCCTTGCGGACCGGCTGGCGGCGGCCTTTCCGACCCGGCTCTATGTCGAATTGCAGCGCCACCGGGACGGCAACGGCAAGCCGATGGAGGCCGAGGCCGCATCCGAGGCGGGGCTGATCGCGCTGGCCTATGACAAGGACCTGCCGCTTGTCGCGACCAATGACGTCTATTTCCCCCGGCCCGAGATCTTCGAGGCGCATGACGCGCTGATCTGCATCGCCGAGAAAGCCTATCTCGATCAGCCGCAGCCGCGCCGCCGCCTGACCCCGCAGCATTATTTCAAATCGCCCGAGGAAATGGCGGTGCTGTTCGCCGACCTGCCCGAGGCGCTGGAAAATACCGTCGAGATCGCCCGCCGCTGCGCCTTCGCCGTCAGCCGCCACAAGCCGATCCTGCCGCGTTTCGCCGATGACGAGGTCGAGGAATTGCGCCGCCAGTCCCGCGAGGGGCTGGAGGCGCGGCTGAAGGTGATCCCCCATGCCGTCCCGGTGAATGAATATCACGAGCGGCTGGAATTCGAACTGGGCATCATCGAGCAGATGGGCTTTCCCGGCTATTTCCTGATCGTGGCCGATTTCATCAAATGGGCCAAGGATCACGGCATTCCGGTGGGGCCGGGACGGGGTTCGGGCGCGGGTTCTCTCGTGGCCTATGCATTGACGATTACTGATTTGGATCCATTGCGTTACAACCTGCTGTTCGAGCGGTTTCTAAACCCCGAACGGGTCTCGATGCCGGATTTCGACATCGATTTCTGCATGGATCGCCGCGAAGAGGTGATCCAGTATGTGCAGGGCAAATATGGCCGCGAGAAGGTCGGCCAGATCATCACCTTCGGCGCGCTTCTGTCCAAGGCGGCGGTGCGCGACGTGGGCCGGGTGCTGCAATTGCCTTATGGTCAGGTGGATCGGCTATCCAAGCTGATCCCGGTCGAAGGGGTCAAGCCCGTCTCCATCACCAAGGCCCGCGCCGAGGAACCGCGCCTGCGTGAAGCCGCGCGCGAAGAGGTGATCGGGCGCCTGCTGGATTATGCCGAGAAGCTGGAGGGGCTTTACCGCAACGCCTCGACCCATGCGGCCGGGGTGGTGATCGGCGACCGGCCCCTGGATCAACTGGTGCCGCTTTACCGCGACCCGGCCTCGGACATGCCCGCGACCCAGTTCAACATGAAATGGGTGGAACAGGCCGGGCTGGTGAAATTCGACTTCCTCGGGCTCAAGACGCTGACCGTGATCCAGAACGCCGTGGACCTGATCCGGGGCGGCGGGCGGCATCTGCATATCGCCGCCGACGGGCGGGAACTCTATGAACCGCCCGAGGGCGCGGTGGACCAGATCAACCTGATCCCGCTGGACGACAAGCCGACCTATGACCTCTTTGCCAGCGCCCGCACGGTAGCGGTGTTCCAGGTCGAAAGCTCGGGCATGATGGACGCGCTGCGGCGGATGGGGCCGACCTGCATCGAGGATATCGTGGCGCTCGTCGCGCTGTATCGTCCCGGCCCGATGGAGAACATTCCGACCTATTGCGAGGTCAAGAACGGCGTCCGCGACCTGACCTCGATCCATCCCCTGATCGACCATATCCTTGAAGAAACGCAGGGCATCATCGTCTACCAGGAACAGGTGATGCAGATCGCGCAGGTCATGGCGGGCTATTCGCTTGGCGGCGCGGATTTGCTGCGCCGGGCGATGGGCAAGAAGATCGCCGCCGAGATGGCCAAGGAACGGCCAAAATTCATCAAGGGCTCGGTGGCCAATGGCGTGGACGAGAAAAAGGCGGGCGAAGTCTTTGACCTGCTTGAGAAATTCGCCAATTACGGTTTCAACAAGTCGCATGCCGCCGCCTATGCCGTGGTCAGTTACCAGACGGCATGGCTGAAGGCCAATCACCCGGTCGAATTCATGGCGGCGGTGATGAATTGCGATCTTCACCTGACCGACAAGCTGGCGGTCTATAAACGCGAATGCGACCGGATGGGGATAGAGATCGTGCCGCCCTGCGTGAACCGCTCGGCGCCGCTCTTTACCGTGAAGGAGGGGCGCATCCATTATGCCCTGGGCGCGCTGAAAGGCGTCGGCGTCGAGGCCATGCGCCTGATCGAGACGGCGCGGGGCGAGACGGGTTTTGCCGATCTGAATGATTTTGCCCGCCGCGTCGATATGCGCCGGGTGGGCAAGCGCTCGCTGGAAATGCTGGCGCGGGCAGGGGCGTTCGACCTGCTCGACGACAACCGGTCGCGGGTGCTGAAATCGCTGGACGCACTGGTGGCATGGTCCATGGCGGTGCAGGAGCAGGCGGTATCCTCGCAATCCTCGCTTTTCGGCGGGGGAGAGGACCTGCCGCCGCCGCGCCCCGCCGTCGCGCAGGTCTGGCTGCCCGCCGAGAAGCTGGGGGAGGAACATCGCGCCGTCGGCTTCTACCTGTCCGGCCACCCGCTGGACGATTACCTGCCCGCGCTGCGCCGCAAGAAAGTGCAGACCCTGGCCGAGATCACCGCCGAGGCCGAGGGCGGGCCGCTGGTCACGCAGATCGCCGGAACCGTCGCGGCGCGGCAGGAGCGCAAATCGGCGAAGGGCACGCAATATGCCTTTGTCAGCCTGTCCGATCCGACCGGGCTGTACGAGGTCACCGTCTTCTCGGACCTGTTGAATGCCGCCCGCGACCGGCTGGAGCCGGGCGAGAATGTCGTGCTGCAGGTCAAGGTCGAACCCTCGGGCGACCAGGTGAAGATGCTGGCCAATTCCGTCACCGGGCTGGAGGATGCGGTCGCCGATGCCGGGGCTGGATCGCTGGCGGTCGAGATGCAGGGGGCCGACACGGTGCCGCGCCTGGCCGAGGTGCTGGGCCGGATCAAGGACGAGATCACCGTGCCCTCCCGCAGCCGCGGCCCGGTCCTGCTGCGCATCCGCGAGGGCGATGAACTGATCGAGATCGAGGTCGCCAATGACGCGCCGCTGACCACGCCCGCACGGCAGGCCCTGCGGGCTGTGCCGGGAGTGCTGGACGTGGTCGAGCAATAGCGGACGGGACCAGAGAGGGCGGGGAGGGCGGTTCCGTCCCGCCAGGTCCAGAGGGGGCACATCCCGTCGCCGGCAGGTATCTCGAACCAGTGGCGCGACCAACCGGCACCCCCCAGAGGATATTTACATGAAGAAGAAGGGGCCGGGCCGTGTCCTGGCGCGGCCCCCGTGGTCAGGCATGCTGGCCGCCATTCACGTCGATCGAGGCGGCGTTGACATAGGATGCCTGTTCCGAGCAGAGGAACAGCACCACCCGAGCCACCTCGTCGGGCGTACCAAGCCGCCGGAGCGGGATGATCCGCGCCATGTCCTCGGTGCCGGGGGACAGGATCTCGGTATCGATCTCGCCCGGTGTGACCAGGTTCACGCGGATTCCCCTTGGGCCGAGCTCGGCGGCGGCCTCGCGGGTCAGGGCGGCGAGCGCGGCCTTGGAGCAGGCATAGGCCGCCCCCGCGAAAGGATGCACCCGCGAGCCGACGATGGAGCCGACATTGACCACCGCGCCGCGCCCCCGTTCCAATTCGGGCAGCAGGTCGCGCATCAGCACCGCCGGTCCCACGAGATTGACCGCCAGCACCTGCTGCCACAGCTCGTCGCTGCTTTCGGCCACGCCCATTCGGGTGCCGCCCTCGCCCTTGGGCGAGATGCCCGCGTTATTGACGATGGCATGCAGCCCGGTGCCGTCCAGCGTCGCGCGCAGCCGTGCCGTCAGTTCCCTGCGTGCCGCCGGGTCGGAAAGGTCGCTCTGGAAATGATCGGTGGCGCCGCCATGCCATGGGCAGCGCGAGTCAAAGGCGCTGCGCGATACCGTCAGCACGCGCCAGCCGGCCGCTTGAAATACCTTGACCGTCGCATGCCCGATGCCGCGGCTCGCGCCGGTCAGCAATAATGTCTTCTGTGTCATCCGGGGTCCATCCTGCATCCAAATGTCGGGCCGCTTCATCCGGCGCAACCCAAGGCCGGCACTGTCCGTCGGGTCAGGTATGGAACGAAATTCTCTCCTCGGCCAGCCCGCGCGTCTACATGCAGGCGTCGAACAGGGCGCGGGTGTTTTCCCGGGTCATCTCGACCGGGTTTCCGCCGCAGGACGGATCCTCCAATGCCATTTCGGTCAGTTCGTCCAGCCGGTCCCGCTCCACGCCCAGCTCGGTGAGGTTCGCGGGAATGGCCAGTTCGGCGCGCAGTTCCATCACCCGGGCGCGGAAGCCGTCGAAACCGCCCCGGATACCCAGGTAGTCCGCCGCCCGGCCCAAACGGTCCTCGATGGCGGGGCGGTTGAAATCCAGCACCACCGGCATGACCACGGCATTGGTCGTGCGTGATGGGTGCCATAGATTGCGCCGACCGGATGGCTCAGCGAATGAATCGCGCCCAACCCCTTCTGGAAGGCAACCGCGCCCATGGCCGCGGCGCTCATCATCTGGGCGCGGGCCTCGATATCGTCGGGGGTGGCATAGGCGCGGGGCAGGTATTCATTGACCAGCCGCAGCCCTTCCAGCGCGATCCCCTGGCTCATCGGGTGGTAATGGGGCGAGCAGAATGCCTCGAGGCAATGCGCGAAAGCGTCCATGCCGGTGCCAGCGGTGATGGGTTTCGGCATGCCGATGGTCAGTTCCGGATCGCAGATGGTGACGGCGGGCAGCAGTTTCGGATGGAAGATGATCTTCTTCTTGTGGGTTTCCGAATTGGTCAGCACCCCCGCGCGCCCGACCTCGGATCCGGTTCCCGCCGTGGTCGGCACGGCAATGATCGGCGCGATCCTCGATGCATCGGCGCGGGTCCACCAGTCGCCGACATCCTCCAGGTCCCAAACCGGGATGGATTGTCCGACCATCAGCGCGACCATCTTGCCCAGATCCAGCGCCGAGCCGCCGCCGAAACAGATCACCCCGTCATGATCGCCCGCCTTGTAGGCGGCGATGCCCTCGGCCATGTTGCGCTCGTTCGGATTCGGATCGACCTGCGCGAAAACCGCCCGACCCAATCCCGCCGCCTCAAGGATGTCCAGCGCCTGCGCGGTGATCGGCAGCCCGGCCAGCGCCCTGTCGGTGACCAGTAGCGGGCGGGCCATGCCCACGGATTTGCAATGATCGGCCAGTTCGCGGATGCGTCCGGCCCCGAATTTGATCGTGGTGGGATAGGACCAGTTCGCCTGTAACGTCATGTCGTCACCTTTTTCAAATGATAGGATTTCGGCCGGGTCACGGCCAGGTAACCAAGCGAGGACAGTGCCGCGCCCCGGCCGGTATCCTTGCAACCCGTCCAGCACAGCGCCGGGTCCAGGTAGTCGCAGCGATTCATGAAGACGGTGCCGGTTTCCAGCCTCGCGCCGATCTTTTCCGCCGCCTGCGCGTCACCCGTCCAGATCGAGGCCGTCAGCCCGTAATCGCAATCATTCATCAGCGCCACGGCCTGATCGTCATCCGCGACCGGCATGATGCCGACGACCGGGCCAAAGCTTTCCTCGCGCATGATCCGCATGTCATGGGTCACGCCGGTCAGGATCTGCGGGGCCAGATAGGCGCCGCCGTCATCCTCGGGGTAGGCGGCGGGATCGATCAGCGGCGTGGCGCCCCTGTCCACGGCCTCGGCGATCTGCTCGCGGATCAGCTCGGCAAAGCGGCGCTGCGCCATCGGACCCATGGTGGTGTCCGGGTCATGGGGATTGCCAAGCTTCTGCCGCAGCACCCATGCCGTGGCCCTCTCGACGAAACCGTCATAGAGGCTCTCATGGACATAGATCCGCTCGATCCCGCAGCAGCACTGACCGGAATTGAACATCGCCCCGTCCATCAACCCCTCGACCGCGGCATCCAGATCGGCATCCTCGCGGACATAGCCCGGATCCTTGCCGCCCAGCTCCAGCCCGGTGGCGGTGAATGTCCCTGCCGCCGCCCGCTCGATCGCCTGACCGCCCCGGACCGAGCCGGTGAAATTCACAAAGCCGAAACTGCGCGCCGCGATCAGTTCCTCGGTGGTCTGATGGTCGAGCACGAGGTTCTGGAACACCCCGTCGGGCACGCCGCCCCGTTCCATCGCCTGCGCGATGCGCTCGCCGACCAGCAGCGTCTGCGAGGCATGTTTCAGGATCACCGCGTTTCCGGCGATCAGGGCGGGCACGACGGTATTGATCGCGGTCATGAACGGATAGTTCCACGGCGCGATGACAAACACGGTGCCGACGGGTTCGCGGCGGATCTCTCGGGTGAAGCTGTCGCTCTCCTCGATCACCGTGGGGGCCAGGGCTTCGGGCGCGATCCGGGCCATGTATTCGGCACGCTCGTTCATGCCGCCGAATTCGCCGCCATAGCGGGTGGGGCGGCCCATCTGGTCGGCGAGTTCGCCGACGACTTCCCCTTTCATCGCGTTCAGGGCGGCGATTCCGGCATCAACCCTGGCGATCCGCTCGGCCAGCGGCAAGGCGGCCCATTCAGGCTGCGCGGCATGGGCCGAGGAGACAGCCTGCCGCGCCTCTGCCGCGCTCAGCACCGGGCGTTCGACAAAAATCGAGCCGTCTACCGGCGAAATCAGTTTGATTGTCTTTGACATCCTGTCCTCTTCTGGCCGGTTTTGCGGCGTTTCAGGCCCGTTCGAAACCGCGCGCGACTTCCCAATCGGTGACGACGCGGTTCTGTTCTTCCAATTCCCAATGCGCGGCGCGGACGTAATGGTCGACGACATCATCGCCGAACGCGGTGCGCAGCATATCGGACGCGTCCAGCGCCTTGGCCGCATCGGCAAGCGTGCCGGGGATCTGGCGGGCATTCTCGGCGGCATAGGCGTCGCCGGTGAATTCCGGCTCCAGTTCCATGCCCTTTTCCACACCGTCCAGCCCTGCCGCCAGCAATGCCGCGCAGGCGAGATAAGGGTTCAGATCCGCCCCGCCGATCCGGCATTCGACGCGCAGGCCCCCGGTCCCGCCACCGCAGACCCGGAATCCGGCCGTGCGATTGTCCATCGACCAGATCGCCTTGGTGGGGGCGAACATGCCGGTGACAAAGCGCTTGTAGCTGTTGACATAGGGGGCAAGGAAAAAGGTCAGTCCCTCGGCATGGGCAAGCTGCCCGGCCATGTAGCTGCGCATCAGCCCGGACATGCCCTGCTGTGCCTGCGGATCGAAAAAGGCATTGGCGCCATCCCTGAACAGCGATTGATGCACATGGCTGGATGAGCCCGCCCGCTCATGCGAGTATTTCGCCATGAAACAGGCCGACTGGCCATGCGCCTGCGCGATCTCCTTGGTGGCGGACTTGACCAGCACATGCATGTCGGCCGTGTCCATGGCATCGGAATATTTCACGTTGATCTCGTGCTGCCCCGCCTCGGCCTCGCCCTTGGAGTTCTCGACCGGAATACCTGCGCCATAAAGCCCGTTGCGCAGGTCGCGCATCACCGGCTCGTCGGCGAAAGTGCCGGTCAGCGCGTAATCGACATTGTAGCGCGCGGTCGGCAGCAGATCGCGATAGCCGCTGTCGAAAAGCGATTTGTAATCATTGGCGAACAGGAAGAATTCCAGTTCTGTCGCCATCATCGGCGCAAAGCCCATCGCCTCGGCCCGCTGAACCTGGCGGCGAAGGATGTTGCGCGGGGCGTGCTGCACCGGCTCATGCGTGTGGTGATCATGCAGATCCACCATGCAAAAGGCGGTACCCGGCGCCCATGGCAGGCGGCGCAGCGTCGACAGATCGGGCTTCATCACGTAATCGCCGTAACCCGCCGCCCAGCTCGATGCCTTGTAGCCCGGCACCGTGACCATCTCGGCATCGGTGGCGAGCAGGTAATTGCAGCAATGCGTCTCGTCGGGGTTCTCCAGGAAATGCGCGGCATGGAAACGCTTGCCCATCAAACGCCCCTGCATATCCACCAAAGCCACCGCCACGGTATCGATCTCGCCGGCATCCACGGCGGCTTTCAGCGCGTCAAAGCTCAGATTGGCAGGCATCGCGGCACTCCTGTTCGGGCCTTCTCACTTCCGGGAGCGCAACCACAATGCCCGCGCCCCTTCTTCTTCACGCAAATATCCTCGGGGGGTCCGGGGGGGGCAGACAGCCCCCCGGCCATCGCGGGACGCAATAACCGCTTGCCCCGGTTGCGGCACATCCGGCCAACACAAATCACGAATAACGATAGGGCGGGCCCGCCTCGCGCATGGCGTCGTTATATTCCCTGATCTTGGCGACGACCTTGGCCTTGACCTCGGATTCAGAGGCCACCTCTTCCCAGAACTCCTTGGCGGCCTCTTCGACCTGGTCCCATTCCTCGGCGGGGATGGTGGTCAGTTTCATCTTGTCGCCGGTCACGCGCAGATTAGCCTCGCCCGACCAGTACCAGTGCTGGCGATAATAATGCGACTGGTCGAACACCGCCTTCATCAGCTCCTTCAGATGTTCGGGCACCTCGTCCCACCGTTCCTGGTTGGCGAAGAAATGGCCGATCCATGCGCCCGAGATGCTGTTGGTCAGGAAATGCCCGGTCGCCTCGGCCCATCCGACGGTGTAATCCTCGGTGATCCCGCTCCATGCGACGCCGTCCAGCTCGCCCGTCTGCAGCGCCACCTCGATATCTTCCCATGGCAGGGTGACGGGAACGACACCGAACTTGGACAGGAACCGCCCGGCAGTGGGGAAGGTGAAGACGCGCTTGCCCTGCAGATCGGCAAGGCTGTTGATCGGCTGCTTGGTGGCGAAATTGCACGGATCCCATGATCCGGCCGAGATATGCTGGATACCCTGCTTGGCGTATTCCTCCTTCCAGATCTCGTCCAGCCCGTGATGGTTGAACAGCGCCGGCACATCCAGAGAATAGCGTAGCGCAAAGGGGAAATAGCCGCCGAACACCGTCACCTCGGTCGGCGAGGCCATGCTGTCATCGTCGGATTGCACCGCGTCGATGGTGCCGTTCTGCATGGCGCGGAACAGTTCGGGCGTGGGAACAAGCTGATCGGCATAGAACAGCTCGATCTCCATCTGGCCATTGGCGATCTTGTTGAAGGCGTCGATGGCGGGCTTGCAGACATGCTCGCCCAAAGCCGCGCCCGCATAGGTCTGCATCCGCCATTTCAGCGGCGCGCCCTGCGCGACTGCGGGGGTTGCCAGCGCTCCGGCGCCCGCAACCGCCGCGCCACTTGCGAGGAATTTCCGTCTTGTCGTCGTCATTGTCATTCTCCCTGTTGGTTATTGTCCGTAGATCGAGTTCGGCAGCCACATGGCGATGCCCGGAAAAGCGATCACCAGCGCCAGGGTCACCGCCATCAGGACCACGAAGGGCAGCACCGAGCGATAGATCACCCCAAGGGTGAAGTCCTTCGGCGCCATGGCCCGCATCAGGAACAGGTTATAGCCGAAGGGCGGGGTCAGATAGGCGATCTGGCAGGTGATCGTATAGAGGATCCCATACCAGATCAGGTCGAACCCGAGCGTGCGCGCCATGGTCACATAGATCGGTGCGACGATGACCAGCATGGCGGTATCGTCGAGGAACATTCCCATGACCAGGAAGGACGCCTGCATCAGCAGCAGCACCTGCAACGGGCTCAGGCCCATTTCCTGCAGGAACAGGTTCTCGATCGCGCGGCCCGCGCCAAGGCCGTCGAACACCGCGCCAAAGCTCAGCGCCGCGGTGATGATCAGCATGAACATGCAGGTGATGGCCAGTGTTTGCCTTGTGGCGGTCTCGAAGACCTCGCGGGTGAAGCGCCGCTTGATGATGGCGGCGATCACGGCAGACAGCGCCCCGATCACGCTGCTTTCGGTCAGCGAGGTCCAGCCCTTGACGAAGGGGATCATCATCGCCGCGAAGATCACCAGCGGCAGGAACCCGGCGCGCAGCAGGCGGATGCGTTCGCCCCATGTGATCTGGTCACGTTCCTCGGGCGGCATCGGCGGGGCGAGCGAAGGATTCAGCCAGGTCCGGATAAGGATATAGACGACGAACAGCGCCGCCATCAGCAATCCGGGTCCGATCCCCGCCAGCCAAAGCTGGCTGACCGGCTGGCGCGCGATCAGCGAATACAGGACCAGCACCACCGAGGGCGGGATCAGGATACCAAGGCTGGAGCCCGCCTGGATCACGCCCGAGATCATCGGCTTGTCGTAATTGTGCCGGATCAGCTCGGGCAGGGCGATGGTCGCCCCGATGGCCATGCCCGCCACCGACAGCCCGTTCATGGCCGAGATCATCACCATCAGCAGGATGGTCCCGATGGCAAGCCCGCCCGGCATCGGGCCGAACCAGACATGGAACATGCGGTAAAGATCCTCGGCCAGCCGCGATTCCGACATCACGTAGCCCATGAAGACGAACATCGGCAGCGTCAGCAGCGCGTTCCAGCGCATCACCTTCATCACCGCCGAGAAGCCCATATCGGTCCCGCCCGGTCCCCACAGGACCAGCGCGGCGACCACGGCGACGAAGCCGATCGCGCCGAAGACCCGCTGCCCGGTGATCATCATCAGCAGCATGGTCGAGAACATCAGGATGGCGATCCATTCATGGCTCATCGGTCGACGGCCCCCTTGAACGGATGCGGGATCTCGACGCCGCGCAGCGTGGCGATGTCACGGATCAGGTGGGCAATGGCCTGCAGGATCATCAGGGCGAAGGCCAGCGTGATGATCATCTTGATCGGCCACAGATAGGGCCGCCACGCGCTTGGCGCGCGTTCTCCGATCTGCAGGCTGTAGGCGGTCGAGTCGATCGCGCCCCACAGCATCACGCCGAGGTAGAACAGCAGGCAGAAGATGGTGAACAGGTCCCAGATCGCCTGCCTTCGCGCGGACATCCGGGCGTAGAGCAGGTCCATCCGGACATTGGCGCCAAGCTGCATCGAATAGGGCGCGCCCAGCAGGTAATAGGCGACCAGCGTGAATTGCGCCACTTCCAGCGTCCACAGCGACGGCACCTTGAGGATCTTGGTGATCGAGGACCACAGCAGGACCGCCATGATCGCGAACAGCATATACATCGCAAAGCGGCCAAGGCGGTAATTCAGCGCTTCGATCCTGCGGACATATGCAATGGCCCAGTTCGGCATCATGCGACCTCCTCGATGGCGGCTTGCAGCACCGGGGCGAGGCGTTCGGCCATGCCGGCCTGCGATCCGGCAAGCAGGTCGTTGCGGATTTCCAGCATGACACTGGCCAGGCCCATCGGCGTGGCATGACGGGCAAGGGTATGCGTCACGCCATCCGCGGCGCTGTAGGGTTCGTTGAGGCGGGTTGTCAGCCCGGTGTCGCGGGTCAGGATGGCGCGGGCAAGCCGGTCATCGGCATCATGCAGGATGCCGAACTCGACCTCTCGCGCCTGGCCGAAATAGATCCGGGTGAAACTGTGGACGGTGACCAGGACCGGGCGCTGACCGGCCGCCAGCCGCCGCGCCAGCAGCGCAGAGAGCGCCGCGTGAAAGGGAATATAGATCGCATCGGTCCGGCGCAGCCGCTCTTCGGCGGAAATGTCCTGATTGCCGGGGATGTCATGGGCTTCGCTGCGCTCGGGCATGGCCGCCGGGGAATGCGGCGGACGGTTCAGGTCAAGGATCAGCCGCGACGCGGTGCCGTGGATCAGCGGTGCGCCAAGCCGCCTTGCCAGTTCCCGCGCCAGCCCCAGGGCACCGGGATCCCACGCGATATGCGCCTGCCTTTGCCCCTCGCTCAATCCCAGCCCGTCCCATGGGGGCGGGAAATCGTTCGAGGCATGTTCGCAGACCAGCACGGCGGGGCCGGGCGCATTCCCGCCTTCGATCGCGTAATGGGCTGCGTGTTCAGGCATCCATGGTCTCCTCTGCAGTCAGGCTGTGACAGGCGACCCGATTCTGTCAATATCTTTTCAGGTTGCTGAATCGCTGTTACGATCATTACGATGGCGGATGGGACAATCTGCCCAAGGGACGATCAGATGACCGAGAACAACCCACCGCCCGCAGAGTTGATCGAGGATCGCCTGGCCCGTCATTTCGAGACGCTCACCCCGTCCGAGCGGATGCTGGCCAGCCATCTGACGCGGCATTACCCGGTCGCCGGGCTGGGCTCGATGCCACAGCTCGCGAAAGAGGCGGGGGTATCGACCCCGACGGTGCTGCGGCTGGTGCAGAAGCTGGGCTTCCGTGGCTATCCCGAGTTCCAGGCCCAGTTGCGCGCCGAGGTCGAGGCGCGGCTGGAATCGCCGCTGGCAAAGCGCGCGCGCTGGAGCGACGGGGTGCCGCAGACCCATATGCTGAACCGTTTCGCCGATGCGGTGCTGACCAATCTTTCGGTGACACTGGGGCGGATCGATCATGCCGAATTCGATGCTTGTGCCGCCATGCTGGCCGATCAGCAGCGCAATATCTTCGTGACCGGCGGGCGGATCACCCATGCGCTTGCCGATTATCTGGTGACCCAGCTTGGCATCGTGCGGCCCGGCGTATCGCTTTTGCCGCCGCTGTCGAATGCCTGGCCGCCGGCGCTGCTGGATCTGCGCCCCGGCGACGTGATGGTCGTCTTCGATATTCGCCGCTACGAGAATTCCATCCTTGAGCTGGCCGAGCTTGCCGCCGAAAGCGGGGCCGAGATCGTGCTGATGACCGATCCCTGGGTCAGCCCGGTCGCCGCCCATGCGAAGTTCCGCTTTTCCGCCCAGATCGAGGTTCCCTCGGCATGGGATTCCTCGGTCGCGATGCTGGTGCTGCTCGAAACCCTGCTGGCGGCGGTGCAGGAACGGACATGGCCGGAAACCGAGGCGCGCATGAAGCGGTTGGAAAAACTGTACGAGAATACCCGGCTGTTCCGGCGGGGACGGTCAGGCGAGGGACGGGCGGGCCGCTCTGCCATGCAGCGAAACGCGCCGCGTCCCAAGCAATGCTGACGCATTCCTGCCGGTGGGGCAGGTGGCCGCTTTCGCTGAAACGCGCTGTTTCGTCCTTATAGGGGCGAGGACATGAAAGCGGGAACGGGCCTGCCATCGGCGAGACAGTTCATGAATGCATCCGCCGTATCCAGCGCCTCGCGGATCGTGACATCCATGTCGAGATAGCGATAGGTTCCCAAGCGGCCCACGAAGGTCACCCGCTCCGTCGCGGTGGCCTTGGCGACATAATCTGCCAGCAGGGCTTTTTCCTCGACCAGCCGGATCGGGTAATAGGGAATGTCCTCGGGCGTCGCCGCCCGGCTGTATTCGCGATAGCAGACGCTTTGCTCATGGGTTTCCCAAGGCGAGAAATGCTTGTGTTCGGTGATGCGCGTGTAGGGCACGTCCCGATCCCCGTAATTCATCACCGCACAGCCCTGGTAATCGCCCTGATAGGTGAAGCGCTCGAAGTCCAGGGTGCGATATCCCAACCGGCCGAGCGCGTAGTCGAAATATCCGTCCAGGGGGCCGGACCAGAAGACATGATCCGCCTTGGCGGCCATTTCCGCCGCGTAAGGGGTCGACAGTTCGACCGTGATACCGGGATGATCGAGGATCGCCTCGATCATCGGCGTATAGCCGTCGCGCGGCATCCCCTGGAACCGGTGGAAGAAGTAGTTGTCGTCATAGTTGAAACGCACCGGCAGGCGCTTGAGGATCGAGGCCGGCAACTCGGTCGGCGAACAGCCCCATTGCTTTTCGGTATAGCCCTTGAAGAAGGCCTCGTAGAGGTCGCGGCCAACGAAACGCAGCGCCTGTTCCTCGAAGGTCTGGGGATCGGTGATCGAGGTATCGGCCTGCGCCGCGATGAAGGCTTTCGCCTCTTCGGGGCGCATGGTCTTGCCGAAGAACTGATTGATGGTCAGAAGATTGATCGGCAGCGAATAGACGCCACCCCGAGCCTGGGCCTTCACCCGGTTCTGGAAGGGAAGGAACTCGGTGAACCCGTTGACATAATTCCACACCTCCTCGTCATCCGTGTGGAAGATATGCGGGCCGTAGACATGCATCATCACCCCGGTCTCGGCATCGCGTTCGGTATGACAATTGCCACCGATATGGTTGCGGCTGTCAACTATCCTGCAGGAATGTCCCGCCTCGGCAAGCCTGCGTCCAATCACTGCGCCGGATAGCCCGGCCCCTATCAGAAGTATCTGCATTCCCTCGATTCAACTCTCTTTTTCGAAACCGGTCCCCGCGGATCACCCCTCTCTATCGAGCGTTGGCGAAACATGACAAGCTCTTTGTCCGCTGCCGGCGGATTCCCGTGGGGCCGGTTCGTGTCTTCAACCGGCGGGTTGTTCCATATTGCTCAGGTGCCGCTCGATCGCCTCTTCGAGATCTTCGTAATAGTGCAGCCTTCCATTCTCCAGCACCGCGCCCGCCTGACAGATCTGGCGCAGCATCCTCATCGAATGAGAGACGACGATGGCGCCGGCATCCTTCATCCGCGCGTTGAAAACCTGGTTCGACTTGACCTTGAAGGCCGCATCGCCCACCGCCGAGACCTCGTCAACCAGGTAGGTGTCGAAAGGCACCGCCATCGATACGCCAAAGGCCAGCCGCGCCTTCATCCCCGAGGAATATGTGCGGGTCGGCAGGTTGAAGTGATCCCCCAATTCGGCGAAGTCCCGGACGAACGCGACCATCTCGTCGGTATCGACACCGTAAATGCGCGCGACGAAGCGGCAGTTCTGCTCGCCGGTCAGCTCGCGGTTGAAGGAGCCCGCGAACCCCACTGGCCAACTGATCGTGCCATCCGACAGGATGTCTCCGGAGGTCGGAAGCATCTCGCCCGATATCATTCGCAGGAGCGAAGATTTTCCGGCGCCGTTGCGGCCCAGCAATGCGACCGAGACGCCGGTCGGAAAGACCGCGTTGATATTGTCGGCGACAGTCTTGCGGCGACCATTCAGGACATAGGCCTTGGTAAGGTTCCGCAGCTGGATCATCGCCGATCCCGCAGGCTGTAGAAGATCAACACGCCGATGACCCAGATCACCAGCAGGAAGCCGCTGAGGATCATCATCAGCTTGGCCCGTTCCGGGTATTCCGCCTCTTGCGCCAGGGTCGGCTTGACATAGGCGGCAAGATAGCGGGACTGACGGGAGGCTTCGGCGCGCGCGGTATCATAGGCGGCCAGCGCCGCAGTATATGTGTTCTCGGCGAACTGGCGATCGACGGCGAGGGATTCATACTGGCCGACAACTTCGGACAAGGCTTCGCCGGTCGCGGTTTCCGAGCTGAATTTTTGCCGCTCCGACTCGATCTGTTCGCGGATGACCTTGATGCGCAGCTCGACCTGCTCGATGCGCGGATCGCCGGGCTGGGCATTCGCCTGCAACGTGCCAAGCTGAACCAGTGCTTCGGCCAATTGCTGCTGCAACGAGGTCAGAAGGCCGACCTGGCTTTGCACATCGGCGGCCGGATCGACCAACTGGTAGCGGTTGCGGAATTCGGATACCGCCTGGCGCGCCGCTTTCAGCCGTTCCAGCGCCTTTTCCAATTCGATCCGCGAGTATTTCAGCGCGTCCTCCCGGGCAACGTCGTTCAACTGGTTGATCAGAAGCGTGCTTTCCTCGTAGATCGCCTGTGCGATGTCATGGGCGTCCTGGGCATCGAAAGCCAGCACCCTGAGATCGATCATCCCGTTGTCGTAATAGACCTGGACCTTGCGATCCCATTCGTTCAGCAAATCCTCGAGCGTCGCATTGCCGGTATAGGAGAAAAAGGGATCGTTCGGGGCCTTTGACCATATCGCGCGCAGATCCAGGCGGGCATCCACCCGGGCGACCAGATCATGGCTCTGGATGAATTTGTAGAGAATATCGGTGTCGCTGCTGGAACTGCTCGTGATTCCGACCAGCGAGGTGATCCCGCCCAGCAATTCGCTCGAACTCGGGCTGGATTCGCTGCGAACCGAGAATCCCAGATATGACGCATATTGATCGGCGGCCCGTGTCCACAGATACAGGGCCGAAACCGCGACGGGCGTCAATACGCACAAGACGAAGCTGCAGGCGAGCACGATATGCCGAAGTTGCAGCCGGGCCTTCTCGGCGGTTGGCTTAACTTCCGGCAAGGGCGCGGGTTGCCGCCGTTTAGGGCGCTTGACCTGAACCGGATCGGCCGTTCCGCGCGGTCTCCTTTTGCCAAGTGCCTGGCTCTTGTTGTTTCCGGCAGCTTCTTGATCCGGGTTCTGGCCGTCTTCCACCTTAGCCCCTTTACTACTTTGCGTTTCCGTCGGTTGCCGCCGGAACGGCGATGACCGCTTCACGTATTTGTGCCATTCTGTCGGCCCCCTGCTTGCCGCATGTTTCCGCTGCGGTTTTCCTGCCGAGCATGTGCGAGGGCCTCCGGAACGCCTGTTGATCTCTGCGCGAGTGTCATACATAAGCCAGCATGACAGTTCCAGCGTTGATCCGTAATAGGATCGTGACCCTGCAAGGCGATAAACCTCGAACAGATGCCCCATTCCACCGACCCGATCCCCGAGGCTGACCTGCGGCCGGTTCACGAACAACGGAGTTTTGCCAGCCTGCGTTCCATCGGCGCGCTGATTTTGCGCGAGATGTCAACCACCAACGGGCGATCGGCGAATGGTTATCTCTGGGCCGTGGCCGAGCCTGCCGGCGGCATCATTCTCCTTACGATCATTTTTTCCCTGGGATTCCGCTCGCCACCGATAGGCACGAATTTCGCGATCTTCTATGCGACGGGCCTGGTCCCGTTCATGTTCTACATGGCCCTGGCGGCGAAGGTCGCGGCATCCATACAGTACTCCAAGTCGCTTCTGGCTTATCCGGCGGTCACCTTCATGGATGCGCTGCTGGCCCGGCTCGTGTTCAACACGGTGACGCAGATACTGGTCTCCTATATCGTTTTCGCGGGTGTCTACTTCACGATGGAGACGCGAACCGATCCGCAGATCGTGGAAATCGCCCTGTCGCTTTCCATGGCTTTCGTGATCGCGGCCGGGATCGGGGTCATGAACTGCTTTCTTTTCGAGGCATTCCCGTGGTGGAGGTTCGCCTGGTCCATCCTGACGCGGCCATTGTTCCTGGCGTCCTGCATCTTCTTCATCTTCGACGACATTCCAGAGCCGTTCCAGGACTACCTGTGGTTCAACCCGCTGGTCCATGTCATCGGGCAGATGCGCAAGGCATTCTACCCGTCCTATATGGGCGACTACGTGAGTCCGGTTTACGTGTTCGGCGTTGGATTGGCGCTGACGGCCTTCGGGCTGGCGCTGCTGGTCCGTTATCACCGGGATTTGTTGAACAGCTGAGCGCTGTGTGGCACCCTTTGCCGGTTCGTTTGATGATCCGGAAGATGGCCGGACGGCTTGCCGGGCACGGGGCGGGCAGTTGGTGGGCATGTTCCCTTTTCCATGCTCCTTGCCTTGCGGGGCCGGAGGTTCGCAGGAGCCGGAGATCACGGAAAAGTCAACTCATGGCCGAAGAGGGTTTCCCGCTGAAATACAGCGAAACTTTGCGCATTGCTCACAAAAGGGTGTCCATCCAGCTTTTCCTTTCAAGGACGCTCCATTACACCCCCGATTGAAAAGGCGGGGCCAGAACGAGGGAAGTCACATATGCACGTCACATCTGCCTTGTCCGCCGATGCGTCACCGGAAGCGCCTGACCGCCTGCATGCCGAGATATCGGATGTCATTGATATCTACCGGCTCCTGTATCCGTCCCAGCATCTGCATTTCCTTTTCTACGAGGGCGATGATCCGGTCTGGGGAAAGCCCAGGATCATCGAGGGCGAATTGACCCTGACGCCCGAACATCTGCGTCCCGAATACCTGGGACGTCTCGAATGCCCCGGCACAGATGAAACTGCTGCCGTCGTCACCATCCTCATCTCGGTTCCCCGCGCCCCGTTACCCAATGAAATCAAGCAGCAAGACCCAGATTGGGTCCCGTTCAAGGGATTGAGGGCCCTCTTCGGGCTTTGTCCGATTTGCTATGAGGAGATCCGCTACAAGGTCGAGATGGCCAGGAAGCGGCGCATGAAACAGCGGCACAGCCATGTCAGCCTGCCTCTCGGCAAGGGATCCCGGCTGTTGCCGCAACCGCAGGAACCGGCTTCCGACAAGCGCCCGGCCATATTGATCGGCGCGCATTGGCTAGAGATCGGGGGGGCGGAGAAACTGGCTCTCGATTCCGTGAAATGGGCTGTCGAGGCCGGATTGAGGGTCTTCGTGGTGGCCGGGGTCGCCTCGTTGCAGCGCCTTGCGACGAAACTTCCCGACAGTTCCGATGTCACCTTCATCCGGCTTGACCGCTATCTGCCCAGGGATCGGTGGCCCCGCTATGTCGAGAACCTGGTGCTGGCCGAGAACATCCGGCTGATCCATATTCACCATTGCCATGCCCTGTATGACACCTTGCCGCAGATTCGGGCAAAAGCTCCCTGGGTAAAGGTGATCGACAGCACCCATATCATCGAGCATAACGACGGTGGATATCCGCGAATTTCGCTCGTGTGGTCGAACTATGTCGATATCCATCACGTCATCAGTCGCCGGTTGATCGATTATCATCGCGACAATGCCGGGAGGCTGAGCAAGGTGGTTCTGGGCCGGATGCTGGAGCATCGGAACCGGGACGTCTCCCTGCCTCCGATCGCCATGCAGACCGGGCAGAAGACCCTGGATGTCTGCTTTATCGGGCGGCTCTATTACCAGAAACGTCCGATCGTCCTGGTCGAGATCCTGCGCGCGCTGGTGGCCTGGGCTCAAAAGGCCGATGTGGAGCTGCGCGGCACCATCGTCGGGGAGGGGCCGTTCCAGAGCGCCATGACGCGGCTGATGCAGCACTATGGGTTGGGCGACATGTTCACCATGCAGCCCGCCGATTGCGATATTCCGGCGATCCTCGACGGCTCGGACATCCTGCTGCTGCCGTCGAACAATGAAGGGCTGGCGCTGGTCTGCTATGAGGCGATCGAGCATGGCTGCATCCCGATCTCGACCGATATCGGCGCGCAGGGCGAGATCGTCCCGGCTGATCTTCTCCTGCCTCTGGCCCCTAGGGCAGCGGTTCGCGCGAGCGTGGACATCGTCGACAGGTTATGGCGCGACAAGGATTTTCTCGCACGCCAGAAGGACGCGCTGCACAGGGCGTGGTCAGAACTTGCCGCAGAGCCGACGGCTCGGGATGTCTTGACGGCTCATTACCGCGCTGCAACAGAAACTTCGCCGAAACAATAGGCAGGCCATGACCGAATTGACCAACACGACCGCCGTTATCGTCACCTATAATCGGTCGGCCAAGCTGATGAAGGTGCTGGACGCGCTGGAGCGGCAATCGGTGCCGCTGGAGATGATCCTGGTCGTGGACAATGCCTCGACGGACGATACCCGGACACTGGTCGAAGCCCGCGCCATGGAGATGCCGAATATCCGCTATCTGCGCCTTCCTAAGAATATCGGCGGAGCAGGGGGGTTTCATGAAGGCATCAAGGAAGCCTATGCACAGGGTGCGCGCTATATCTGGGTCTCGGATGACGACGCATATCCCGAACCGGACGCGATAGGAAAACTGCTGGCGGCAAGCGCCGAATTCGAGCAGCGCCATCGGTGGCGTCCCAGCTTCGCCTGTTCGCGTGTCGAATGGACCGACGGCAGCCTGTGCGAGATGAATACGCCCCGCCCGGTCTGGGACTGGCCCCGGTTTCTTCGGCCTGAAAAGGCCTGGGCCTTGGTGGATTCCTGCTCTTTCGTTTCGGTGCTGATCCCGCGTTGGGCGGTGAAAGAGCATGGCTTGCCGATTTCCGATTATTTCATCTGGTTCGACGATGCCGAATATACGCGCCGGTTGTCACGCTCCTATCCCGGCATTTTCTGCCCGGAGAGCCGGGTGATCCATGACACTCCTGACAATCGCGGCGTCAATTTTGGCCTCATCACCCACAAGAGCCTGTGGAAGTTCAAATATGGTGCCCGGAACGAAACCTCGTTCCGTCGCCGCGAACAGGGGCTGGCGGGGGTCCTGATCTTTGCCCATGGCGTATATCGGCAGATGAAGCAGGGTGGTGTATCCTGGAAATTGCGCTGGCAAATCTTTGGCGCGATCCTGCGCGGCCTGGTTTTTCGCCCCAAGATCGAGCATGTTTGAGCCCGTTCCCCGGGCGTAGGGTCCGGACCGTCCAGACAATCAGAGCCCGGGCGTGCCCATGTAAGGGCCGGGAAACAGGCGGTGCGAATCCGACGGATGAACGATGGGCGGCAAAGGCTTAATGTCCCGCAGGCCTTCTGCCGGGGTGGCGACCGGTGTGGTTTTCATATATGGCTCCGAAGGCACCATTCTGGACAATGTTTCTGCTGATCGACGATGAAGACAAACCCTACATCCCTCCCCGATGTGCTTGTCATCGAACCCGCGAGATTCGGTGATGCCCGGGGCTGGTTTTCCGAGACCTGGAACGCGGCGAACATGGCTGCGGCCGGGCTCGAACTTTCCTTCGTCCAGGACAATCATTCCTTCTCTGCCACGCAATACACGCTGCGCGGTCTGCATTACCAGAGCCCGCCTCATGCGCAGGACAAGCTGGTGCGTTGCAGCCGGGGCAGGATTTTCGACGTGGCGGTCGATATCCGCCGCGGCTCGCCGCATTACGGGCGCTGGACCGGGGTTGAGCTGAGTGCCGAAAACGGCCGTCAGCTATTGGTGCCGAAAGGTTTCCTGCATGCGTTCCTGACCCTGACCCCGGATTGCGAGGTGCAGTATAAATGCACCGATTTCTATGCGCCGGATTGCGATGGCGCCATTCGGTGGGACGATCCCGATATCGGCATCGACTGGCCCCTGCCGCCGGGCGTGGAGCCTGTGCTTTCCGCCAAGGACAGCGCCGCGCCGCGGCTGACCGCATTCGAGACCCCTTTCACATGGACGACGCCAGAATGAAGCTGTTGATTACGGGCGGAGCGGGTTTCATCGGATCCGCCGTGGTGCGGCTGGCGATTGCGCGCGGGCACCAGGTCGTCAACCTGGACGCGCTGACCTATGCCGCCTGCCTCGACAATGTCGCAAACGTGGCCGACAGCCCGCTTTATGCCTTCGAGCAGGCCGATATCCGCGACCGGTCGTCGCTCGACCGCATTTTCGCGGCCCATCGCCCCGACGCGGTGATGCACCTGGCCGCCGAAAGCCATGTCGACCGCTCGATTGACGGGCCGGGCGCCTTCATCGAGACGAATGTCACCGGCACATACAACATGCTGGAAGCCGCCCGCGAGTTCTGGCTGGGCGAGGGCCGTCCCGATGGGTTCCGCTTCCATCATATCTCGACGGATGAGGTTTTCGGCTCGTTGCCGGACGATCCTTCGGTGAAATTCACCGAGGATTCGGCCTATGATCCGCGCAGCCCCTATTCGGCGTCGAAGGCGGCTTCGGATCACATGGTCAGGGCCTGGCACGAAACTTACGGCTTGCCGGTCGTGCTGACCAATTGCTCGAATAATTACGGCCCGTATCACTTCCCCGAAAAGCTGATCCCGGTGATCATCCTGAACGCATTGGCAGGCAAGCCCCTGCCCATCTATGGCGATGGCTCGAATATCCGCGACTGGCTTTTCGTCGAGGACCACGCCGATGCGCTCTTGCTGGTACTGGAAAAGGGGCGCGTGGGACGCAGTTACAATATCGGCGGCGAGAACGAGCGCAGCAACCTGGAACTCGTGCGGGCGCTTTGCGCGATTCTTGACGAAAAGCGGCCGAAGGCCACGGGTTCCTATGCCGATCAGATCACGTTCGTGACCGACCGTCCCGGACATGATGCCCGTTACGCCATCGATCCCCGGCGGATCCGCGACGAGCTGGGCTGGCGCCCCTCGGTCACGGTCGAAGAGGGGCTGGCGCGCACCGTGCAATGGTATCTCGACAACGAGGACTGGTGGAAACCATTGCAGAGCCGCAAGGGAATCGGCGAAAGGCTGGGGACAAGGGCGTGAGCCGTCCGCCTTACAGCGCTGCGGATATGATCGGAGAGTCCGGATGAAACTTCTTGTTTTCGGCCACCGGGGGCAGGTCGCCACCGAATTGCGGCGCCTGCGCCCGGACGCGCTGTTCCTGAGCCGCGAGGATGCCGATTTGTCGGTGCCCTCCGCCTGTGCGGCGGCGATCCGCGCCCATGCCCCGCAGGGCGTGATCAACGCGGCAGCCTGGACCGCCGTTGACAAGGCCGAAGCCGAGGAAGCCGCCGCGACCGTCGTGAACGCAGAGGCCCCGCACGCCATGGCGCGGGAATGCGCGGATCTGGGGATACCGCTGGTCCAGATTTCGACCGATTACGTCTTTGACGGCCGCGGAGAGACGCCATTTGTCCCCGAAGATCCGACCGGCCCCTTGGGTGCTTACGGCCGTTCGAAACTGCTGGGCGAGGAAGCTGTGCGCATGGCGGGCGGCAGTTTTGCCATCTTGCGGACGTCCTGGGTGTTTTCGGCCCATGGCAATAATTTCCTGACCACCATGCTGCGGCTCGGACGCGAACGCGACAGCCTGAACGTGGTGGCGGACCAGATCGGCGGCCCCACTCCGGCGCGCGCCATCGCGGAAGCCTGTCTTGCCATCGTGGAGCAACTTGCCGCGGATCCCGGGAAATCCGGCATCTACCATTTCGCGGGGGAGCCGGACACGTCCTGGGCGGCTTCGCCCGCGAGATCATGGCGCAGGCCGGGCTGAATTGCGTGGTGAACGATATCCCGAGTTCGGAATACCCGACCCCGGCGGCGCGGCCGGCCAATTCCCGGCTGGATTGCACGGCCCTGTCCCGTTTCGGACTTGACCGCCCCGACTGGAAACAGGCAATCCATGAGATACTGACCGAATGCGAGGAGATCAGATGACCACGGCTTCTGCACCGACGCGCAAGGGGATCGTGCTGGCCGGTGGATCGGGCACGAGGCTCTATCCGATCACCATCGGCGTCTCGAAGCAGCTTCTGCCGGTCTATGACAAGCCGATGATCTACTATCCGCTTTCGGTGCTGATGCTGGCCGGTATCCGCGAGATCGCGATCATCACCACGCCCCATGACCGGGAACAGTTCCGCCGCACGCTGGGCGATGGCAGCCAATGGGGGATCAAGCTGACATGGCTGGTTCAGGAGAGCCCCGACGGGCTCGCGCAGGCCTATCTGCTGGCCGAGGATTTCCTGGCCGGCGATCCTTCGGCGATGATCCTTGGCGACAACATGTTCTTCGGACATGGCCTGACCGAACAGATGGAGGCCGCCTCGGCCCGGCAGACCGGGGCGACCGTCTTCGGCTACCGGGTCTCGGATCCGGAACGCTACGGCGTGGTGGGCTTCGATGCCGCGGGCAAGGTCGACAGCATTGTCGAGAAACCGGTGAAACCGGCCTCGAACCATGCCGTGACCGGGCTTTACTTCATGGATGGCACCGCCCCGCAAAAGGCCCGGTCGATCACGCCCTCGGCCCGGGGCGAACTTGAGATCACCTCGCTGCTCGAACTCTACCTGGCCGAGGGGACATTGATGGTCGAGCCGATGGGGCGCGGTTATGCCTGGTTCGACACGGGAACCCATGGAAGCCTGCTCGATGCGGGGAATTTCGTTCGGACCCTGGAATTGCGCCAGGGGCTGCAGGTCGGCAGCCTTGACGAGATCGCCTATGAAAAAGGCTGGATCAGTGCCGATATGCTGCGCGAGCGCGCCGCGTTTTACGGTAAGAACGAGTATGGCGCCTATCTTTCGGGCCTTGTCCGGACATGATGTCCGGGAATTGCGGGAGCGTGCATGTCGGAAATTACCTGGAATTTCGATGATCTGACCGAAGGTCCGGCCTGGCGCGGAGCGATCGACGGGTTCAATGACGAATGGATCTACGGTTGGGCGGTATCGACCTCCGACCCGGAGCGGCCGGTCGAGCTGGAGATTTCCCTGTTCGGCGAGCCGGTGCTGAGCACGGTGACCACGATCTTCCGGGAGGATATCGCAAGGCTGATGAACCGGCCGGTCCGGGCGGGGTTTTCGGTTCCCCTGCGCGATATGTCGCAAGCGGCGGCGCAGAAGGTTCTGGAGCATCTTCGAAACGCCGGTTCCGGCGAGGCCCGGATCGCCGATATCCTGCGGATCGAGATCCGTGGCACAGGTCTTTCCCTGCCATGCTCGGCCAATCTGGCCGGGATCGACCGGGGGCTGTTGCGGCCTGCCGTCGCGCGGCGGGCCGACGGCGTCTCCAGCCGCGAGGAAGAGCGGCTTCGCCAACGTGATCGCCTGCTCGAATCGACCCTCGATCATGCGGCGGCGCGCGCGCCGGTTGATGTCCTGGCGTTCTACCGGTCGCAATTCTATCCTGACGCGCTGCACGACGGCTGGTATGGGCGGGACGTGACCGATTGGGCGGATGTCGCCGCCGCGCGTCCGCTATTCGACGGCCATGCCCAGCCCCGGCTGCCCGGGAACGGGGGATTTTACGACCTGCGCCTTGACGCGGTGCAGCAAAGCCAGATCGCGCTCGCGAAGGATCACGGGCTGAGCGGATTCTGCTACGACTATCACTGGAGCGCGGGCCAAGCCCGGATGGTCCTGCCCATCGACCGCCATGTGGCGCAGGATTACGATTTCGGCTTCTGCCTGTGCTGGGTCAATGACGGCCCGTCGCGCCCGCCCTCCGGCGACGGAGGGGCGCCTGTTACGCCGGAGCAGCACAGCTATGCCGGCGATAATGATTTCATCCTGTCCTGCCTGAAATATTTCCGTTCGCCGCGCTATATCCGCATCGAGAATGCCCCGCTCTTGCTGATCCGTGGGATTTCCTCGCTGAAAAGCCCGGCCGAGACCATTCGCCGCTGGCGCGAGAGCATCCGCGCCGAAGGAATCGAAGAGCTGCATGTCTGCATCGTCGAGACGGAGCCCGGCATGAACCCGCTTGAATATGGTGCCGACAGCAGCTGTCAATATCCACCGGTCGGTCTTGCCGGGGAACCCGTGGACGAGGATATTTGCGGCCTGGTTCCGGGATGGCAGGGTGAAATTCGAAGCTATGCCGATGCCGTGCAGGGCGAGATCTCGCGGCCCGTGGCAGGGCATCTGCGCTTTCGGACCGCCATGCCCGGTTGGGACGACACTCCGCGCCTTGGCCTTCGCGGGCAGGTATTCACCGATGCTCGCAGCGAGTTGTTCGGCCTCTGGATGCGCCATTTGGTGGCCGAGGCGCAGGAGCACCTGCCCGAGGGCCGGCGTTTCGTATTCGTCAGGTCGTGGAATGACTGGGCCAGCGGCTCCTGCCTGGAGCCCGATCGTCAGGGCGGGACACAGGCCCTGACCGCGATGCGCGATGCCCTGACACCCGAGGCGCTTGCCCTTGCGCCGTTGCGGCCGCCACCCGCAGGGCAACCCGATCCGCTGGCCGAGACCCGGCGCGCCGTCGAGAGCCTTGTTGCCGCCAATCGCGCGCTTGGCGCTCTGGTCGCGCGCCGGGGCCGGGGGCTCTGGGGCGGCGATGCCTCGGTCTTCCTGCCTGTTGCCGGGCCGCTGATGCATGTGGAGCGGCAGTCCGACAGACAGGCCGGGGTCGACATGGTGAACGGACATCCGGTCAAGGCGGGGGTGGACCTGCCGGTCGCGTCTTGGCGGGGGCTGGCGATGCGCGGCTGGTTCCTGATCGGGGGCAGGGCCGCCGATACGGCGATGATCGCCCTGCGCGACACGGAAACCCCCGATCGCCGCTATATCGCCGCCATCCGCGATCATGAAGATCGGCCGGACGTGGTCGCTGCCCTGGCGCTCGATTCCGGATTGAGGAATTTCGGTTTCACGCTGAATGCAAGCCTCGAAGCCGTGACGGCAGGACGCTACGAACTCGAATTCCTGGTTCCCGATCCCTATCGCCCGAAACATGCCCTGGCGGTCTGCCCGAATATCGTTCTGCTGGTGGGTTAGGATGATGGCGAGCGGTTCTCTTGTCAGCGTTGTCCTGCCGACCTATTGCCATGCCGGCTATATTGCCGATTGCCTGCAATCGATCCATGATCAGACCCATGCCGAGCTTGAACTGGTCCTGATCGACGATTGCTCGACCGACGGGACATGGGAGTGCGCGCAGGAATTGCTGTCCGGTCCGCTCGCGCAGAGGTTTCGGAACACGGTCCTGTTGCGGAATGAGCGCAATCTGGGTGCGCATGCCACGATCAACCGTGCCATCGCCGCCGCGCGGGGCGGCCATATCTCGCTGATCAATTCCGATGATCGCTATCACCCAGAACGGATCGCGACGCTGATGGCCGCACTTGCGGATACCGGCTCGGAGATCGGGTTTTCACTGGTCGACGTCTTTGCCGAAGCCGGTCAAGCGGCAAGGATCGACGAATTCTTCCGGCTGTTCGCCCTGCGCCAGATCCATGCGGTCGAACGCGATCCGACAGTCGGCTTCGCGCTGATGCGCGAGAATGTTGCGATTTCCACCGGAAATCTCCTGTTCTCCCGCGGCATCTACGAGCAGGCCGGTCCCTTCCAGCCGCTGAAATACTGCCATGACTGGGATTTCCTGTTGCAGGCGCTGTTCTTCAGCGAGCCGGTCGTGGTGCATGAGCCGCATTATTTCTATCGGCTGCACGAGGCGAATTCCTTCTCGGGCCTGGGGCATGTCACCCCGGTCGAACTGGAGACGGCAACCCGCCGCTTTCTGCGCCGCGGATTGCGGGGCCGGCCTTCGCCCAATCCCCTTTTCCCATGCGAGGCCAATTGGCCGGGCTATTTCGAACATGTCCTGCGCGAATGTGGCTATGACGGGCATATGCGGCGCGAGCGGGACGGAGCCGTTGCCGGTTATCCCTTTGCCCCGGAACAGCTCAATCCTTGCGGCTGAGGATCCATTCCCAGGTTTCGGTCAGCCCTTCCTCCAGGCCGATCCGGGGCGTCCAGCCAAGGTCACGCCGCGCGCGGCCGATATCGAGCACCACCCTCGGAACATCAAAGCCACGGCCCGGTTTGTGGATGACGGGCGGCGCTTCGTAGCCCGAGCGTTTCACGACCTGACGGATCCTGTCGACGATTTCGGTCACGGAAACCCCCGTGCCGCTTCCGGCATTGTAACAGCCGCTGACATCGCTGCGCAGCGCGGAGACACAGAGCTCTGCCAGATCCCTGACATGGAGATAGTCGCGCACGACACTGCCATCGCCCCAGATCTCAACCGGTTCGCTGCGGGCCATGCGCCACATATGCGTGCCGATTATCCCCTGAACCCCGGTATGGCCATGGCGTGGCCCATAGGGATTCGAGGCCCGCAGGACGACATGCTGCAACCCGTGCAGCACATGTTCCATATGCAGGTAATTCTCGATGGCCACCTTGACGATCCCGTAGGAGTTGATCGGCCGCAGCGGGTGGTCCTCATTGACCAGCGGGGTCTCGGGCGGGCCGTAGACCGTGCCGCCCGAGGACAGGTAGACCATGCGCCGCAACCCGGTTTCGCGCATGGCCTTGAGCAGCCGGACCATCGTGATCAGGTTGCCGGAAATATCTCCGACCGGATCGTGATTGGCCGTGGCCGGCACCGTTGCACTGGCCAGATGGACGAGCGCGTCGACCCCGCTCATGGCTTCATAGGTCTGGGCGATATCGGTCAGATCGCCAAGGACATATTCGACTCCGGGCACGGGCGGGCGGAAACGCTCCTGCACGCGGTCGAAGACCCTGACGGACATTCCCGCCGCAAGAAGGCTGTCGACCACATGTGAGCCGATGAAACCGCAGCCCCCGATGAGCAGTACCTTCATGTCGCCGTCCCTGCTGGTCATGTTTCCGCCGCATATGCCGGTCCAACGCCCCGGGGCCTTGCCGAGACGCATTGGATGCGACCGGTTATCTGAACCATCATCCTCCGGGTGATTCAAGTGCAGTGCCGGGCGGTGCAATCCCTGAACGCGGAATGCTGCGGGAAAGACTGCCGGTCCGGTGCAACCCACCGCGCGATCAAGGGGTCAAGACGGGATCGCGGTTCTGCATTTGTGACCGGTCATCGCTGGCTCAACTGTCATGCGACAAAGTCTCTTGACGGTCACATGAAGATTGTATGTTTTAGCCTTGAAGGGCACATATACTTCTGGATGGACTGCTGATCGTATGGCGAACGAATACACTTTCCTTCTATTTTTCCGGATCTTGGGCGAATAATGACATTGGCGAAAGCGCTTCCGAAAACTATCTGGACGGTTTGGCATGACTGGTCAGTAGCTCCCTCCGTTACAGCCATGTCATTAGCATCCTGGCGAAGCATGAACCCAGACTGGGAGTTGCAGGCTCTTTCTGCCGAAGATATTCCGGGGTTATTAGGCGTAGATGCGGCTCAACGAATATTGGATATACGGAAGTGCAGAGCACATCAGTCTGATATGCTGCGGGTCGAGCTTCTATACCAATTTGGTGGTGTGTGGGCGGATTCGACAACGCTGTGTGCGAGGCCGTTGGACGAATGGCTGGGCGAGGTGATGCAGCAGGATTATTTCGCCTTTTGCCGTCCGGAAGAAGAACGCCCTATGGCGACATGGTTTCAAGCCTCTTTGTCCAGAGGTTATATCATTGCAAAGCTACGAGACAGTTATGAGCGATACTGGCATGGCCGAGATCGGGAAGATGATTATTACTGGCCGCACAAATTGTTCTCGGATCTTATAAGAACGGACAAGGTCTTCAATGAAATCTGGAGGAATGTTCCACAAGTATCGGCCATGCATCGCTTCCATTTTTCTCCAGGGGATTCAGGACGACTTGGAGCCGCCCCCACACCTGAGGATCTTTCATCGGATATCGAGAAAAAAGCCCCGGTGTGGAAGCTGACGCACAAGGGAACCGGTTCGCTTGGTTCGACATCCTTGATGCGGTATCTTTCTGACAAGGCGCGTCGCCGCTCATCGAAACGACGGCTTGTGCTACATGTAGGATTGCCGAAGACTGCCACCACCACCATACAGATGTGGGCGGACAGGATGCGCCCGGAATTGGCCCGCCATGATATCTGGTATCCTTTTACACCACCTCGCCTGGATCATCCCAAGCACCAGCAGTTGATCTGGGCACTCGTGGATGGAAAGTTCGATCAAGTTCCAGACGTTCTTGACCCGGCTGGCTGCCAGACGCTTTTTCTATCGGCGGAGGGGCTTACCGCTCACCTGATCGATTTCGACGAGAGTAATCTATCTTGCCTTCGGGAGATGATTAAAGATTATGATGTGCGGATCTTCATCAATAGAAGGAAGGAATCGGACTGGCTCACTTCGTACTATCAGCAGTTTGTTGTGAACCCGCCAAATGATCGATTTGGCTACGCTACCTCTCTCTCTCTGAGTGACTTCAAGGAATTGCCGCGAGTTCGCGCATTGACGGATTCGAATCTCCTGAACCGGTTGGCAGATACATTCAATGCTTCGGAAGTGGTCGAAAGTAATTTAGCGAGTGACTGGCCCTTGGCTCTTTGCCGACTCCTCGGTGCGCCGGAGTTATCCAATCGCCTATTGTCAGAACGGCCACAGAATGTCGGACTTTCCCCGAGCTCCGTGGAAGTGATGCGGCAAATCAATGAAATGAGGGTTTCTGGTCGAAGCCGAGGCTTCATCCTTTCCGTGCTGAGGGAATTCGATTCGATGACGATCGCGAAAGCGTCAAGCAATAAGTTTTCGTGCCGTGATCCTTTGGCACCCGCCAGAGCCGGAATTCCTGAAGAGCAGATATCCACCACGATATCTCACCTCAAAGGAAAGGCTCGATGGAGCGGGGCGCCATTTGGGGAATTTGTTCAATTTCTTGAAAGCACCCAGGAAAGCTGCAAACAATGAACTCCTGGGAGAATTTCATTGGCTCATGGCGCAATCTTTCTGCCTATCACGGAGTCGAGCGGCTTGGATTGCGTGGCCGATTGCATCGCATGTGACGAATTCCATCCCACAGCACCACACATGTTCCAGGAAGATCGCAGAATTTCCGCCGGCCCCACAGTGCCGTGACCGTTGTTTTGCCCCGGCTTCCAGTCCGCGACCTGATCTGAGATAGGCTCCTCCAGGGCGGGATTGGAAGGGATTTTCAGTGGATTCTACAATCGTGCTCCGCACAAGAGGTGGGAGGTGCCGGACCACAGGAAAAGGCCGGATGAGGTGAGGGCGTATAACCGAAACTGCCAAGTCGGCGCGCTGATATCCGCCGCTTCGCCACCTTCGGCCGGAAACTCCGCCGACATCGCACCACATCAGATGTCCGTGGTGCCATCTTCCGCGCCCGAGCCGCAGCAGGCCGCTATCCACGATTGCGTCATGGATATTCTATCCGATGAACGCGCCATCTTGCATGTCGCCTCTCCCACATTTTGAGGTCAGGCACTAATTAATCTGGCGAACCCTCGAACAGAGAATGATGCAGGAGAGGCTGCTGGCCGTGTCAGTTCACGCCGTGATTATCTGCATTAAGCGTCATTATGCTGGACAACAGTGCGCATATGCTCAATAATCCGTTGCCTAAGGATGGCATTATCCTTTGCAGATAGCTTGCTGAACAAAACACTATTCTCCGGAATGCGCTCCTCCGCGCTGGTTAATGCTCCACGCAAGGCACTTGCGGGATCGTTCGGTGCAGCGGCCTGCGCGGCCAACTCCAGAGTCGCCCCAAGCAATAATTTATTTGCGAGCATGGCGCACATACTATCCAATTCTGCTTTAGTCATATGTTTCTCCTGTCATTTTTATTGCATCACGATAGTGCGAGTTGGTGGGAAGAATGTCCAGACTTCGAGTCTGATTTTCTCCAGAAATTGGCAGAATGCATGATTAACGGAAGGGGTGGTCAGGCACGGCCTTGATTTCGCATGGCTGATCCGTGGGTGTTCGTTGGAAACGCCCATATTCTGCCCTTCGTCCGTCATCAGGTGATTGGCGGCAGGAGGGCCTGATCGGCAGCGGAGGATACGGTCCCCCGATGGTTCTGGCTCAGTTCGTGCCCCGTTCTGACGGTGCAGCAAGCGGCGTTTCCGGATGTTTTGATCCTGGCCCCCCTTTCGTGGCCTGAAGTCGATTTCTGTCCGGATGGGATGTTGTCAGCTGGCGCTGGATTGCCCGAGCTCTCGTGTCGCTCCACCGCTTTCGGCGATGGCAGGGCGGCTTCGACGGGCCTTATTCCTTAGGGATATCCGCCGCATAAGTTCGATCGGCCGGAAAAGGTTGCTCATGCCTCCGTCTTCCTGCGGGACCCGGACCATGCCGGCGAGGCAAGGGCAAGGGGTATGATTTTATCCCCAGCCCTTTGCGCGGCGAGCGAAGCGGTTCAGGGGAAATTCGGAAAGGCAGGAGTGTAAGCGCCCGCATGCCCGATCGGAGATCGCGGGCAATACAGGTCAGATACGGCAGGCGGCGATACAGGTGGAGCGGCCGCATCGGGGTCATCTCTGGCTGGCTAAAGGATTACCGGCGCATCGCCACCGGAGATGACCATGGTCCCAGGGCCTTCCTGTCCGCCATCACCCTCGCGGCAATCACTATATATTGGCTATGGAGCGAGATCGGGTGATTCGCTGGCGCTCGGATTGGTCTGCCTTTGCCGATTCAGGGTGATCCAATTTGTTTATCTTTTTTCGTTTTGCGCGATATAATTTCCCGTAGCGACAGGCACCAGATCGGCCCTATTGGCATGTCACGGGCCACCAAACCGGCTATTTCCACGAGTGATAAATGAATAGTACTCCCCCTTGGAAGGGTGGCGTTTCTACATTGATCTTTCAAATTTTTCATGGGTAACCTTGATGTAATTGGATTTGGTCCATGTGCTCGAAAGCTGTGCTTTTGGGCTGTGATTTGGATGGCCGACAATAAGCACAGGAGAGCATGCTATGGCTACTTTGATCGACAGCGGCGAAGGTGTTCTCGATGGTCTCATCGGC
>NZ_PXNQ02000015.1 GCF_003007735.2 Paracoccus methylarcula | reverse complement strand
GCGCGCCCGCCATCCCGCCCGCATCGACGGTCAGGTCGCCGCCAAGCGCCATGATCGCCGGGGCCTTGTCCTTCAGTTCCAGCACGACGCGCTGCGCGAGTTTCGGCCCGACGCCCGGCGCCTTGCGCACCGCCGACCAGTCGCCCAGGGCGATGGACCGCGCCAGCCCCTCGGCCCCGAGCGTGCCAAGCACGGCCAGCGACACTTTCGCCCCCACCCCCTGGACCGAGGTCAGCAGCCGGTGCCATTCCTTTTCCAGCAGGGTCGGGAAACCGAAAAGCTGCAACAGGTCCTCGCGCACCAGCAATTCGGTATAAAGCGCCACCGCCTGTCCCGCCGGGGGCAGGTTCATCGCGGTGCGTTCGCTGACATGGACGATATAACCCACCCCGCGCACATCGATCAGCACGTGATCGGCGGCACGGTGCAGGATCACCCCGGCAATGCGCCCGATCATGCGACACCCCGCCGCAGGTCCACCGCCCGCAGCGCCCGGCCCTGCAGGTGATGGGCGTGGCAGATCGCGATGGCCAGCGCATCGGCGGCATCCGGCCCGTCAAAGAGGACCCCCGGCAATTGCACGCGCACCATGTGCTGCACCTGTTCCTTTCCGGCATGGCCGACGCCGACCACGGTCTTCTTGACCGCGTTGGGCGCGTATTCGCCGACCGTGATCCCCGCCTCTGCCGGGGCCAGCAGGGCGATGCCGCGCGCCTGCCCCAGTTTCAGCGTGCCCGCCGCGTCCTTGTTGACAAAGGTTTGCTCGACCGCGGCGGCATCGGGCCGGTATTCCGCGATCACCGCCGAGAGCCCGCGAAACAGCGCCGAGAGCCGCGCGCCCAGATCCTGCGCGCTGCCATCGCCCGCCCTGTCGCCGGTGGTCCGGATCACCCCGTTGCCCAGATGCCGCAGCCGCGGCCCGTCAACCGAGATCATCCCCCAGCCCATGTTCCTCAATCCAGGATCGATGCCCAGAACCCGCATGCCTGCCCCTTCTCTTTTTCCAAGGATTAGCACGAAACAAGAACATCGACTAGGGGGAGTTACCAATATCCGCCTCATTCGCTTGACTCCCCCGCCCCGATTGGAAAGACAAAGGAAAAAGAACGCGTAAACGCCCAACAGGAACGAGGATACATGTCGCCAGCCCTCATCGCCCTGCTGCCATTCATCGGGGCATTGCTGCCCGGTCTGCTTGTCCGCTCCGGCCGTTCGGTCGCGGCGACGGCCTGCGGGACCGCGACATTCGTGGCGCTGCTGGGGCTGTTGCTGCATGTTCCCGCAGTGATGCGGGGCGAGGTGATTACCGCGCAATTCGAGTGGCTGCCGCTGATCCAGCTTAACGCGAATTTCCGCATCGACGGGCTGGCGGTGCTGTTCGGCACGCTGATCCTGGGGATCGGGCTGTTGATCATCACCTATGCGCGCTTCTACCTGTCGCGGCAGGATCCGGTGGGCAAGTTCTATACCTACCTGATGCTGTTCCAGGGCGCGATGATGGGCATCGTGCTGTCGGACAACATCCTGCTCTTGCTGATTTTCTGGGAACTGACCTCGCTCTCGTCCTTTTTGCTGATCGGCTATTGGCGGCATCTGCCCGCCGGGCGGCAGGGCGCGCGCATGGCGCTGGCCGTGACCGGCCTGGGCGGGCTGGCGATGATCGCGGGGATGCTGATCCTCGGGCAGATCGCGGGCAGCTATGACATCGGTGATATCCTGCAGGCGAAGGAGGCGATCCAGGCCAGCCCCTATTACCTGCCTGCACTGATCCTGATCCTGATCGGCGCCTTCACCAAATCGGCGCAGTTCCCGTTCCATTTCTGGCTGCCGCATGCCATGGCCGCCCCCACCCCGGTCAGCGCCTATCTGCACAGCGCCACCATGGTGAAGGCGGGGCTGTTTTTGATGGCGCGGCTCTGGCCGGTGCTGTCGGGGACGCCGGAATGGTTCTGGATCGTCGCCACGACCGGGCTGATCACCATGCTGGTCGGGGCGGCCATCGCGCTGTTCAAGGACGATCTCAAGGCGCTGCTGGCATTCTCGACGGTCAGTCACCTGGGGCTGATCACCATGCTCCTGGGCTTCGGCACCGAAGAGGCCGCCATCGCCGCCGTCTTCCACATCATCAACCACGCCACCTTCAAGGCCGCCCTGTTCATGACCGCCGGGATCATCGATCACGAGGCGGGCACGCGCTCCATCGCCCGGCTTGGCGGGCTGCGCAAGCTGATGCCGATCAGCTTCGCCATCGGCACCATCGCGGCGCTGTCCATGGCCGGGATCCCGCCGCTCAACGGTTTCCTGTCCAAGGAGATGATGCTTTACGAGGCCAGCCACCTGGAACTGGCGCGGCAGTTCTTCATGGTGGTGGCGACCATCGCGGCGGTGTTCTCGGTCGGCTATTCGCTGCGCTTCATCTTTCACGTCTTCACCGGGCCCGAGCGGGAAGATTACCCGCATCACCCGCATGATCCGGGCTTTGGCATGTGGGCAGGCCCCGCGCTCCTGACGGTGCTGGTGGTACTGATCGGGCTGTTCCCGAATGTCATGGCGGGCTGGCTGGTCGACATATCGGCCAGCGCGGTCACCGGACACGAGGCGCATTCGCATATCGCGCATTGGCACGGCCTGAACGCGGCAGTGATCATGTCGGTGATCGCCATCGCGGGCGGGATCGTGCTGCTGAAACTGCACAAGCCCCTGCTTGCCGCGTGGGAGACCGCCCCGCGCCCCGAGGCCAAGGAGATCTTCGACTGGCTGGTGCTGACCGCCGTCAAGGCCGGGCGGGCGGCAACCGATGCCATGACCAATGGCTCGATGCCGCGGGCGCTGGCCTTCTTCACGATCGCCTCGCTTGCCGCGGGCGGTTTCGCATGGATCACCGGCTCTGCCGGTCCGATCACCCGGCCGATGCTGCCGATAGAGCCGGTGCCCTTCATCGGCTGGCTGCTGCTGATCGTGGCGACCGGCTGCATGGTGTTCTTCCACCGGGTCCGCCTGCTGGCGCTGGTGCTGGTGGCCATCGTCGGGCTGATCACCTCGATCTTCTTCGCCTATTTCTCGGCCCCCGACCTGGCGCTGACGCAGATCTCGGTCGAGATCGTCACCGTGATCCTGCTGCTGCTGGCGCTGAATTTCCTGCCCAAGCGGACATTGGTCGAGACCAGCACCACGATCCGGGGCTGGGACGCCTTTATCGCCACGCTGGCGGGGGTGGGCTTTGGCGGGCTGACCTATGCGATCCTGCGGCGCGATTTCGCCTTTGACAGCATCGCGGGCTACATGCTTGAAAACAGCCATGACCTGGGCGGCGGCGACAATGTCGTGAATGTCATCCTGGTGGATTTCCGCGGCTATGACACATTCGGCGAGATCACCGTCCTGGGCATCGCCGCGCTGGCGATATTCGCGCTGACCCAGACCCTGTTGCAGGGCAAATCCTCGGCCCGGCTGCGCAACTGGGTGCATGACCAGCGCCGCGCGGGCGACCGCCACCCGCTGATGCTGGTGATCGCGACACGGGTGATCCTGCCCTTCTCGCTGATGGTCGGGCTGTTCATCTTCCTGCGCGGCCATAACCAGCCGGGCGGCGGTTTCATCGCCGGGCTTGTCGTCGCCATCGCGCTGCTGATGCAATACATGGCCTCGGGCTATGCTTGGGCGCAGGACCGCCAGACCATCCCCTATCACGCGCTGATCGGCGCGGGCGTGGTGGCGGCGGGCGTGACCGGGATCGGCGCCTGGTTTAACGGCAAGCCGTTCCTGACCTCGGCCTATGGCTATGTCAAACTTCCCTTCCTGGAGAAATTCGAGATGGCCACGGCGATGGGCTTTGACCTCGGCGTGTTCCTCTGCGTCGTCGGCGCGGTGATGCTGGCGCTGAACTCGCTCAGCCGGATCGCCCGGCGGGCCGGGGAGACGGTGAATGTCAAGCCGATGGATATCGACCTGACCGACGAACAAGAAGAACCGAAAGGAGCCCTGTGATGGAGCTTCTCGTCGCGACCGCCATCGGCGCGTGCACGGCGGCCGGGGTCTACCTGATCCTGCGGCTGCGGACCTTCGCGGTGGTGCTGGGCATGACCATGCTGACCTATGCGATCAACGCCTTCCTGTTCGTGACCGGGCGGCTGGTCGTGAACCTGCCGCCGATCCTGCACGGGCATGGCGAACATGCCGCCTATACCGACCCGCTGCCGCAGGCGCTGGTGCTGACCGCCATCGTGATCTCCTTCGGGATGACAGCCGTGGTGGTGATGATGGCGCTCGGCGCCTTCATCGAGAGCGGTGACGACCGCATCAACATGCCCGAGGACGACCGGGTGATGCCGCCGCTGAGGACCGTCGAGGACCAGGACGAAGCCGAGGACGAAAAAGCATGACCCACTGGCTGATCGCTCCGGTTCTCCTTCCCGCCATTCTCGGCCCGCTGATGATCCTGTGGATGCGGCATGACCTGCTGCAGCAACGGGTCTTCGGCGTCATCGGCAGCCTGCTGACCCTGGGCGTCGCCATCAAGCTGAACGTGATGGCGGCGGGCGGAGAGATCTTCGTCTACCGGCTTGGCAACTGGCCCGCGCCCTTCGGCATCGTGCTGATGCTGGACCGGCTGTCGGCGCTGATGCTGATCCTGACCGCGATCCTCGCGGTGATCGTGCAGCTTTACGGGATCGGCTCGGGTTGGGACCGCAAGGGCTGGCATTTCCACTCGCTCTGGCTGTTCCAGCTGATGGGGCTGAACGGGGCCTTCCTGACCGGCGACGCCTTCAACCTGTTCGTGTTCTTCGAGGTGTTGCTGATCGCCAGCTACGGGCTGATGATCCATGGCGGCGGCCCGATGCGGCTGCGGGCGGGGGTGCAATATATCAGCTACAACCTCGCCGGATCGGCGCTGTTCCTGGCGGCGCTCGGCACGCTCTATTCGGTGACCGGCACGCTGAACATGGCCGACATGGCCGAGCGCGTGGCGATGATGCCGGCCGAGGACACGGCGGTCCTGCGCACCGGCGCGGTGCTCCTGATGCTGGTCTTTGCCATCAAGGCGGCCATCGTGCCGCTGCATTTCTGGCTGCCCTCGACCTATGCCAATGCGCCGGGGCCGGTCGCGGCGCTGTTCGCGATCATGTCCAAGGTCGGGGTCTATGCGATCATCCGTTTCTTCACGCTGGTCTTTCCAAGCGACACCATCGTCGAGACCATCGCCACCGACCTGCTGCTGCCCGCCGCGCTGATCACCCTGACACTGGGACAGATCGGCGTGCTGGGCACCCGCAGCCTGACCCGGCTTGCGGCCTATGCGGCCATCGCCTCGATCGGCACGCTGGTCATCTCGATCGCGCGTTTCGACGCGCAGGGGCTGACGGCGGGGCTTTACTACATGCTGCATTCGACCCTGGCGGCGGCGGCGCTGTTCCTGGTCGTGGACCTGATCGCCGCCCGGCGCGGGGGCGATTTCTGGCTGCGGCTGCGCCCGGCGATCCGCAATACCGGCCTGGTCTCGGCGCTGTTCTTCGCCACCGCCATCGCCGTCGTGGGCCTGCCGCCGCTTTCGGGTTTCCTGGGCAAGCTGCTGATCCTCGACGCCACGCGCGACGATCCCTGGATGGCGGGCATCTGGGCCACGATCCTGGTCACCTCGCTGGTCTCGCTGATCGGCTTCGGCCGTGCCGGCTCGATCCTGTTCTGGAAATCCCATGAGCTGGATACCGAGCCGGGCAACGACACGGATGAGGGAGAACGCCCCGCCCCCGGCCCGATCCCGACCAAGCTGGAAACCGACGAGCCGATCCAGGATGTTGATGATTCCGCCGCGCCTTGGCTGGCATTCCTTGCCGCCGGGGGCCTGCTGGCGGGCAGCGTGGCGCTGACGGCCTTTGCCGGGCCGCTGACCGGATACCTGCAGGAAACGGCCGACCAGTTGACGCAACCCCAGCTCTATTACGAATCCGTGCTGGAGAACCAGGAGGGCACGCGATGATCCGCCGCATCTTCCCTCACCCCTATCTCTCGGCGCTGCTGGTGCTGATCTGGATGCTGCTGGTGAACCGCTTTGCCTGGGGCTCGCTGGTCTTCGCGATCATCCTCAGCATCGCCATCCCGGCCCTGACCGAGCCCTATTGGCCCGACCGCGCAAGGCTGCGCAACCCGGGCAGGATCCTCTCCTATATCGGCCTGGTGATCTGGGACATCATCATGGCCAATATCCAGGTCGCGATGATCGTGCTGTTCAAGCCAAACCGCAAGCTGCAGCCGGCATGGATCACCATCCCGCTCGACCTGCGCTCGCCCGAGGCGATCACGGTGCTGGCCAGCACCATCACCCTGACACCGGGCACGGTCAGCGCCGACCTGTCACAGGACGGGCACGCGCTGCTGGTCCATTGCCTGCACGCCCCCGACCCGGAATCGGTGATCGAGGAGATCAAGTCCCGCTACGAGGCCCGGCTGACGGAGATTTTCGAATGATCGGATATGCACTGTATTTCGCCTTCATCTGTTTCGGGCTGGGCCTGTTGTTCTGCCTCTACCGGGTGGTCTTCGCCCCCGGCGTCAGCGACCGCGTGCTGGCGCTGGACACGATGACCGTCAACATGATCGCGCTGGTCGCCCTGTTCGGCATCCTTCACGACACCACGATGTATTTCGAGATCATGCTGCTTTTCGCCATGGTCGGCTTCGTCTCGACGGTGGCCTATGCGAAGTTCATCCTGCGCGGCGACGTGATCGAATGAGGGCATGGACATGAGCATATTCGCGGAAATCCTTGTCTCGGCGCTGCTGGTCATCGGCGGCATCTTCGGGCTTGTCGGCTCTTACGGGCTGGTCAAGCTGCCCGACCAGATGACCCGGCTGCACGCCCCCACCAAGGCCGCCACGCTTGGCGTCGGTGGCATCCTGCTGGCATCGGTCGCCTGGTTCGGCTTTTTCGGGGAACATTCCAGTTGGCACGAATTGCTGATCGCGCTGTTCCTGTTCATGACCGCCCCGATCACCGGGCTGATGATCGCCAAGGCGCATATGCATCTGAGCTGGCGCGCCGAAGAGCTTCCCGATTCCGGCGAGGATCGCAACTGGGCCACCTATGGCGATTCGGCAGAGCGCAGCCTGCTGGACAAGGGCACCGATGACGAGGGCACCGAGCGCGACCTGAGGGAATAGCTTCTCCCCGCGCAGGAATGCGCGCTCCTTCTTCTTCATGCAAATATCCCGGGGAGTCGCGCGGCACGCGCGGCGGGGCAGAGCCCCGCTTCGGCAATGACGCCGGGAACTGCCGTTTCACCCCGAAGCCGTGCTGCGCCGCAAACCCGCATATTCACGCATCCGCTGCGTCAGGTCACCGCTCGGCATGCGGATGACCGGCTTGACATAAGTACCAACTGGTTGGTATTAATATCCCATGCCGAGACCGACCAAACAGCAACCCGAACGCGGCGACGCCCGGACCAGGCTTCTCGACGCCGCGCGCGACATCATCCGGGCGCAGGGCTTTGCCGCGACGACGGTGGATCAGCTCTGCAAGGCCGCAGGCGTCACCAAGGGCGCGTTCTTCCACCATTTCGAGAACAAGGAGGCGCTTGGCGTCGCCGCCGCCGCCTATTGGTCCGAGACGAGTTCCGCCCTGTTCGCCGATGCGCCCTATCACGACCATGAAGACCCGCTCGACCGGCTGATCGGCTATGTCGATTTCCGGAAGGATATCGTCGAGGGCGATCTTGCCGAGTTCACCTGCCTTGTCGGCACCATGACGCAAGAGGTCTATGGCACGCATCCGGCGATCCGCGACGCCTGCGCCGCCAGCATCTTCAGCCATGCCGCGACGCTCGAACCCGATATCCGGGAGGCGATGGAAACGCGTGGCATCAAGGCCGACTGGACCCCGGCCAGCCTTGCCCTCCACAGCCAGGCCGTATTGCAGGGGGCGTTCATCCTTGCCAAGGCGACCGGGGATGCGGCGGTCGCGCGCGAAAGCGTCGGCCATCTTCGCCGCTATATCGAAGGGCTCTTCGCCACCGGCGAGACCCGCGCCCCGTAAGGGCCCGCAAAGGGAGGCACAGCATGAGAAAGATCACCATCGTCGAGCATATCTCGCCGGACGGCGTGATCCGGGCGCCGGCGGATTCGGTGAACCTGTCCTCCGCCCTGCCCCCGACCGGGGCCGCGACAATCCCGAAAGAGCCAAGATACAAGGAGACATGTCATGACCGATCTCGTCACCTGCCTGTGGTTCGATCACGGCGAAGCCGGCAAGGCGGCCGAATTCTATGCCGCCACCTTTCCCGACAGCCATGTCGGCCGGGTGAACATGTCCCCGTCCGATTATCCCGGCGGCAAGGAAGGCAATGAGCTGACCGTCGAATTCACCGTGCTCGGACGGTCCTTCCTGGGCCTGAACGGCGGCCGCGTCTTTACCCCGAACGAATCCGTCAGCTTCATGGTTCTGACCGGGGACCAGGAGGAAACCGACCGCTACTGGAACGCCATCACCGGCAATGGCGGCCAGGAAAGCGAATGCGGCTGGTGCAAGGACCGTTGGGGCCATTCCTGGCAGATCACGCCGAGGCGGTTGGTGGAACTGACCACCAGCGCCGATCGCGGCAAGGCCAAACGCGCGATGGAGGCGATGATGACGATGCGCAAGATCGATATCGCCAGGATCGAGGCGGCGGCGGAAGGCGCCTGAAGGGTGCCTTGCGGCGCGTGGGGATTGCCGGGACCGGCGGCCACGGCTCCGACAAGCGGCACTCGATCAGCCATGTCCTTCGGCTGGATGAATTCCATGTCGGTGTAATCGGCATTATCCCCGGCCATCGCCGGACAGGGCATGCGGCGCCCGGCTGTAACAGATCCCCGGTTTTCATCGTATCGTTGGATAGCCGGCAGGAATGATCCGGCCTCGTCGCAAGGAAGTTGGACAGCCCATGACCGAACAACACTCAGAATCGCATATCTTCACGATACTTGCCGCCGGTGCGCTCGCCACCCTGGCCTTTGATTCCTATGGCCAGGGGATCAGCCCCCTGATCGGCATGTCGAAACTGGCGCCGGTGCCGCTGGCAACACAGAGCATCCAGGTCCTGACCGGGTTCAAGTCCCCCGAGTTCGGCTATCTGCTGCATGTCATCACCGGTCTGATCTTCTACCCGCTCGGCTGGTACCTGATCGCCCGGCCCATCCAGCAAAGGCTTGTGCCCGCCCTGCCCTGGATCGTGACGGCGCTTGTCTATGGCGTGGTGCTCTGGGTCTTCGCGCTTTACATCATGGCGCATCTGGTCGCGGGCAACCCGCCTTTCCTGGGCTTTACCGGCATCACATGGGTCGCGCTGATCGGCCATGTGCTCTTCGCGATCGTCGCCGCATGGATCATGGAGACCCGGGAAGCCGTCCTGATCCGCTGAAACGGCGACCGGGGTTCCCTGTCCCCGGTCGCCGCAGGATGCATGACCCTTTTGCGCCCGATCAGCCCTCGGGGAAGAAGGCGAAGCGGATCACGAACAGCGCCGCCACGATCCATGTCGCGGCGTGAACCTCGCGCGCGCGGCCGGTCAACAGCTTCAGCATCGCGTAGCTGACAAAGCCAAAGGCCAGCCCGTTGGCGATGGAATAGGTGAAAGGCATGGCGATCGCGGTCAGCACGGCGGGCGCGGCCTCGGTTACGTCGTCGAAATCGACCTCGCGCAGTTCCCGCACCATCAGCGCCGCCACGTAAATGAGCGCCGGGGCGGTGGCATAGGCGGGCACAGCGCCCGCCAGCGGCGCAAAGAACATCGCCAGCAGGAACAGCGCCGCCACGACCAGTGCCGTCAGCCCGGTCCTGCCGCCCGCCTGCACGCCCGAGGCGCTTTCGACATAGGCGGTCGTGGACGAGGTTCCCAGCATCGAACCCGCCAGGATCGCCGATGAATCCGCCATCAGCGCGCGGCCGAGATTCTTGTTCTTATGCGTCGGCCCCTCGGTCAGAAGCCCTGCCCGCTTGGCGACACCGATCAGCGTGCCGGTGGCGTCGAACACCTCGACCAGCACCATGACCAGGATCACGTGGAAGATGCCAAAGCTCAGCGCGCCCAGCAGGTCAAGCTGCAGGAAGGTCGGCGCGATAGAGGGCGGCGCGGACATCACCCCGCCGAACTCGGTCACGCCCAGCAGCATCGCGGCCACGGTGATCACCAGGATGCCGATCAGGATCGAGCCCGGCACCTTGAGCGCGTCCAGCGCCGCGATGATGAAGAAGCCGATGATCGTCAGCAGCGTCCCGGTCGAGGTCAGGTCGCCAAGCGTGACGAAGGTCGCCTCGCTGGCCACGACCAGCCCCGAGGATTTCATCGCGATGATGGCCAGGAACAGCCCGATCCCGGCGGCGATCGCGCTGCGCATCGAGGCCGGGATGCCCGAGATCAGCCAGCGCCGGATCCCCGTCACCGACAGGATCAGAAAGATCACCCCGCTGACGAACACCGCGCCAAGCGCCTGTTGCCAGGTAAAGCCCATCGCCCCCACGACGGTAAAGGCGAAGAACGCGTTCAGCCCCATTCCCGGCGCCATGCCGATCGGCCAGTTCGCCCACAGCCCCATGATCGCCGAGCCGAGCGCCGCCGCCAGGCAGGTCGCCACGAAGACGGCGTTCCGGTCCATGCCGGTCGAGGACAGGATGTCGGGATTGACGAAAATGATATAGGCCATCGTCAGGAAGGTTGTCACACCCGCGATCACCTCGGTCCTGATACTGCTGCCATGCTCGGCGAGCTTGAAGTAACGTTCCATGAATTCTCCCTCCGCGCGGCCGGCAAGGCCGCCATGCCGCAGCTTATTGATTTCGCGATCCGTCCTGCAATCTGCCCGAAACCGGAAGTCTTTCAATGATGGATTGAAACCGCAGGCGATCTTTGCCGTTTCATTGATACAGAATTTCACTCTTGCCCGCTTGCCGGGGCAGGCTTTGCACTGTTTGCTATAGGCTGATCAGCCAATCGGAGGACAGGCACGATGCGCTACAGCCGCGACATGCGAGGATATGGCGAAAACATCCCGGATCCGCAATGGCCCGGCGGCGCGAGAATCGCCATCCAGATCGTCGTCAATTACGAGGAAGGCGGCGAGAACAGCATCGAGCATGGCGACGCCGCCTCGGAAGGGTTCCTGTCGGAGATCCCCGGCGCCCAGCCCTGGCCCGGCCAGCGGCACTGGAACATGGAGACCATCTATGAATACGGCGCCCGCGCCGGGTTCTGGCGCCTGCACCGTATCCTGAGGGATATCCCCGTCACCGTTTACGGCGTCGCGACCGCATTGCAGCGCAGCCCCGAACAGACCCGCGCCATGATGGATGCCGGGTGGGAAATGGCCACCCACGGCTATAAATGGATCGAATACAAGGATGTCCCGCGCGAGACCGAGGCCGAGCATATCGCCGAGGCCGTCCGCATCCATACCGAGGTCACCGGCAGCCGTCCCCTGGGATTCTACCAGGGCCGCGCCTCGATGAACACGGTGGCGCTTGGCTGCGAAGAGGGCGGGTTCGAATATCTCGCCGATACCTATGCCGACGAATTGCCCTTCTGGCATGTCCATGAGGGCAAGCCGCAGCTCATGGTGCCCTATACGCTGGACGCCAATGACATGCGTTTCGCCAATGGCGGCTTTACCAATGGCGAGGAATTCTTCCTCTATCTGCGCGATTCCTTCGACAACCTGTATCGCGAAGGGCTGGAGGGCGCGCCCAGGATGCTGTCCATCGGCCTGCATTGCCGGTTGGCCGGTCGCCCCGGGCGGGCCGAGGCCGTGCGCCGTTTCATCGAACATGCCCGTGCGCATGAGGGCGTATGGTTCGCCACCCGCCTCGATATCGCGCGCCACTGGAAGCAGGTGCATCCCTACCAGGACCGCAGCCGCCCCTCGGAGATGGACCGCGCCGCCTTCGTCAAGGCGTTCGGCGGTATCTACGAGCACTCCCCCTTCATCGCGGAACGTGTCTGGGATGGGGAAATGGGACCCGTGCATGACAGCGCGGCGGGGCTTGCCACCCGGATGGCCCAGGTCTTCCGCGCCGCCAGCGACGAGGAACGGCTTGGCGTGCTGACCGCGCATCCCGACCTGGCGGGCAAGCTCGCCGCTGCCAAGCGCCTGACCGCCGAGAGCACCGCCGAGCAGGCAAGCGCCGGGCTGGACGCGCTGACCGATGCCGAGCGCGCCGAGTTCACCCGGCTGAACGACGCCTACACGGCCAAACACGGCTTTCCCTTCATCATCGCCGTGCGCGATCACGACAAGGCGGGGATCCTCGCCGCCATGCAGACGCGCGTGGAGAACGACACGGCAACCGAACGCGGCGAGGCCGAGGCCCAGGTCATGCGTATCGCGGAACTTCGACTCAAGGAGGTCCTGAAATGACCGATCAGCCCCCCAAAGGCGCCCCGACCGGCAATCCCGCTACCCTGCCCCAGGCCAGCCATCCGGCGGGCTCTTACGCCGGTCCCGTCGCGGGCCTGCCGCCGCAGACCGGGTTGACCACCGATACCGCGGTCCTGACCGATGCCTATGCGGTCATCCCGCGCACGGTGATGCGCGATATCGTCACCAGCTACCTGCCCGGATGGGAAGGAATGCGGATGTGGGTGCTGGCCCGCCCGCTCTCCGGCTTTGCCGAAACCTTCAGCCAATATGTCGTGGAACTGGCCGAGGGCGGCGGCAGCGACCATCCCGATGACGATCCCGAGATCCAGCACGCGATCTTCGTCACCGGCGGCAGCTTGCGCATCACCATCGACGGCACCGCCCATGACCTGACCCCGGGCGGCTTTGCCTATGTGCCGCCGGGAACGGCTTGGTCGCTGCGCAATATCACCACCGGCGAGACCGGGTTCCACTGGTGGCGCAAGCGCTGGCAGCCCGTTCATGGCCTGAACCACCCCGACCCGATCGTCACGCGAGAGCAGGATATCGCCCCCTCGCCCATGCCCGATACCGACGGGGCCTGGGCCACGACCCGCTTCATGGATCCGGCCGATCTGCGCCATGACATGCATATCACGCTGGTCACCTTCCAGCCCGGCGGTTCGATCCCCTTCGCCGAGACCCATGTGATGGAGCATGGGCTCTTCGTGCTGGAGGGCAAGGCCGTCTATCGCCTCAACCGCGATTGGGTCGAGGTCGGCCCGGGCGATTTCATGTGGCTGCGCGCCTTCTGCCCGCAGGCCTGCTATGCGGGCGGGCCGGGACGGTTCCGCTATCTGCTTTACAAGGATGTAAACCGCCACGCGCCGCTATGGGCACATCGCTGATATCCTCAGGCAATTGACAATGGATCGATACTGCCCTGCAACCGCAGCGCCGCGGCCCGGGCGAAATCGCGCGTGACCCTGGCGCGCTTGCCCCGGCAAGGCGCGTCTCGGGCCCCATGCGCTGGATTTCCGCATCATAGGGATCGGCAAGGATCAACCCGTGATCCTCGGGAAGCAGATCGGCCGGGAAATCTGCATCCACCGCCCAGAAATAGCGGTCGCACCATTCCAGATAGCCCTGCCATTTCCGGTCGCCCGCGAAATCCGCCCGGCTGCTCTTGCATTCGACGATCCACAGCTCCCCCCTGGGGCCAAGGCTGATCACGTCAACCCGCAGCCCCCGTATCGGCACGAATTCGGTCAGCACGGCATGATCCATGCTGCGCAGCAGCCGCGCCACGCCGCGAGCCAGACGCTGCCCCGGCAAGGAAGGCAATGCATGATCCATATGCCCAGGATAGAACGAAACGAAAACATTTGACAAGCCGCCCGATCCAGCAAGATTCATCGCCGCGCCGCTTGAAAGCCGGTTCACGGCGGCTTATCTGTCCGTCTTGGCGGGCTTCTGTTCTTCTCGCGAGCGGCCATTTTTCCACTGGCCTATAATTTTTCCGAGGGAGCTGGCTCTGTCGGGGCCTTGGTCTCGTTATCTGGCGCCCACCTGATCGTTCAGGCTTTCGGGAAATCTCGTGCTGCCGCGGTCGCAGCGGTTCCCGCCACCCCGATACCCCGCCCCGCCCATGCGCGTGGCGGGGTTTTCCTTGTGCCGGTCACGCAAAAAAGAAGGACGGGTTTGCACCCGCCCTTCCCAGAGAGACTACTGATCAGAGGGAACGATCAGAAGCCGTAAACGACCGCAACGCCAAGCGTGTTGTCGGTGCGGATTTCACGGTCCGACTGATACTCGGTGGTGTAGCTGAGACGGGTCGCCAACTGATCCGACATCTTGAAGTTGACGCCGAATTCGTTGGTCAGCACGTCGCCACCCTCGTCCGAGGTCAGGTAGTCGGTATCGTTGGTCACGAACACCATCTCGTTGAAGCGGTGATAGACACGCGACGAAGCGATGTAACCGACTTCGGTTTCCGACTCGTCATTGATGTGCTGCAAACCGGTCTGGGTGTAGCGAACGCCGACACCGGCCTGAACGCGCCAGGTGGTCGTGTCGGTATTGATGATGCGGTAACCCGGACCGAAGCCGAGGAAGCCGTCGCGGCGAAGATCGTCGTCTTCTTCCAGATCGCGAACATTCTCGTCGGCATTGTCATAGCCGTCAACCAGACCGTCGATATTGAAGCGGCCCAGGGCGAAGGCATAGAAGCGGTCGTTGAAATAATACTGCGCATCATAGATGGCGGCGACTTCTTCCTTGTCCTTGTTGCCGTTGTCGTCTTCGCCGAATTCGATCGACAGGCCGATGCTCTGCGCGAAGGGCGCCTGGTTGTGCTGGATACGGCCGGCCAGTGCAAAGTCCTGGTTCTCGACATTGCCGGTGCGGCCGGTATAGCTCAGCGACATGTTGCCGAACAGGCCCTGACGGCGGTCCGAGGGGCCGAAGCGGTCGGCATCGGCCGAACGGTCGAAGCTGTCCTGCACGGCATCTTCGATATCGGTGATGTTGTCATCGACTTCGGCAACGCCGGCCACATTGGCACCGGTCGAGATTTCGGTCTGGGCGAAGGCCGGAACCGACAGAGCCGTCAGAATGGCGGTCGCACCGCTGAGAAGGGTAATCTTTTTCATCTGTGAATCCTCATTGGCTGAGTTTCAAATTCCTGACCCCGTCCGGGTGCCAGTGCATCTCTGCTGCAGTTCAAATAACGCCGCCCCATTCGGGTTCAAAGCCCTCCGCAAGACATCAGATTTTCTCGAAATCGTGATGCCGCGTGACCTTCGTCAAAACTGGCAGAAAGGCGCCGAAATATTCTTGTGAAGGAACAAAAACGGAATTGTTCAGAAGGCTCATCAACCTTCTGCGGTGCAGAGAGATTTTGCAGTTAGTGAACCAAGGAGTATAGAAATGCTTGTTTTATAAACAGAAATATTTCCGTTACTGCACAAAAATTAGGCATTCATGGTCGGAAATATGCCGGTCAGGACTGTTGCGCAATCGACACGCAACAATCCGTTAACATGTAAAAATGAACTAAATACGACCATTCCCGCCGATCGCATCTCCGGGCCCGTAAACCAGGAGGCGGTTCAGCGAGACGGCTGAGACCCCTGCGGTTGCGCTGCGGGAAACAGGCCCGCACAAATCACCTCTGCCGACGGGGAAAAACCCCGGTCAGCCCGCCGCGCCGCCAAAGGCCTCGGGGCGTAATCCGCGGGCAACGTGATCGAGCACCGCGTTGACGAATTTTGGCTCGCGCCCGTCGGGAAAGAACGCTTCCGCCAGGCGGACATATTCGCTGATCACGACCTTGGGCGGGGTCGCGGGGGTCGCCAGTTCGGCGCCCGCGGCGCGGAACAGGGCCCGCAAGACCGGATCGATCCGGTCGATCGGCCATTTGGCCACCAATCCGCGATCGGTCGCCTGATCGATCTTGGCCTGCCATGTCACCGCGTCGTCGAGGATACGGGAGAACAGCGCCTGATCGGCCTCGGGATGGGTTCCCTCGTCATCGCTCGCGCCGATCCGGAAGTCGCGGAACTCGCCCAGCACCCGGTCGACGGACTGGCCGGCGGCCTCCATCTGGAACAATGCCTGCACGGCGTAAAGTCTTGCGGCACGGCTCAACGCGCGCTTGTCGGGTCTGCTCATGTCCGTGTCGATCCTTCCAATTGTCCGGCCAGGCGAATCACGTCGAGATCCGCGTCGGGGCGTCCCGGATCGTCCGGTTTTCCCCATTTCCGGGCCAGCGCGACCAGATGCAGCGCGGCGGCGGCCGCTCCGCCGCCCTTGTTCTGCCCCGCCGGATCGGCCCTCACCTCGGCCTGCGCCATGTTCTCGACCGTCAGGATGCCATTGCCGACCGCCAATCCCTGCAGGCCCAGAAGCGTCAGCCCGCGCGAGCTGTCATTGCAGACCGTGTCGTAATGCGTCGTCTCGCCCCGGATCACGCAGCCAAGCGCCACGAAGCCGTGGTAATTCGCCCGCCGCCCGGCCATGCCGATGGCCGCGGGGATTTCCAGCGCCCCCGGCACCTCGACCAGATCGGCCACCGCGCCGGCTGCCTCGGCGGTTGCGCGGGCGCCCGCCACCAGATCGTCGGCAATCGCCTTGTAATAGGGGGCAACCACGATCAGCAGCCGCACGGGCGCGTCGAATTTCGGCAGGTCGAGCTGGTAATGCTGGGTGTGCGAGGCCATTTGCGTCAGTCCTTGGGAATAGGCCGGGTGGAATGGATCGAAAGGCCATAGGCGTCAAGCCCCACAACCTTGACCGGCGCCGAATTGGTCACGAGGACCAGGTCCGACAACCCGAGCGCCGACAGGATCTGCGCGCCGAGGCCGTATTGACGAAGGGTATGCGGCCCGGTTTCGCCCGGCTGCGGCAGGGTATTGCTCAGGTCGCGGATCAGCACGACGACGCCCCGCCCCTCCTCGGAAATGACCTGCATGGCCGAGCCGAGGCTGCCGGCCTCCTCGCGGCCGATCCCCAGCACGTCATGCAGAGGGTCGAGCGCGTGCATCCGGACCAGCACCGGCTCGGGCCCGGTCAGGTCGCCCTTGGTCAGCACGATATGCTCGGTGCCCTGCGTCTCGTCGGCGAAGACCCGCATCATCCAGTCGCCGCCATGGATCGAGTGCACCGCCCGCTGCGTCCGCTCGGCGATCAGGTTGTCATGGCGGCGGCGATAGCGGATCAGGTCGCTGATGGTGCCGATCTTCAGCCCGTGCCGCTGCGCGAAGGCCACCAGGTCGGGCAAACGCGCCATGCTGCCATCCTCGTTCATGATCTCGCAGATCACGCCCGAGGGGTTCAGCCCCGCGAGGCGGGCGATATCCACCGCCGCCTCGGTATGCCCGGCACGCACCAGCACCCCGCCCTCGCGGGCGCGCAGCGGAAAGACATGGCCGGGCGTGGCGATGTCGGCCGCGCCCTTGCCCGGGTCGATGGCGACGCTGACGGTGCGGGCGCGGTCATGCGCGCTGATGCCGGTCGTCACGCCCTCGCGTGCCTCGATGGACATGGTGAAGGCGGTTTCGTGACGCGAGGAGTTCCGGGGGCTCATCAGCGACAGCCCGAGGGCGTCGATCCGCTCGCCCGGCAGCGAAAGGCAGATCAGCCCGCGCCCATGGGTGGCCATGAAATTGATCGCGTCGGGGGTGGCCATCTGCGCGGGAATGACCAGGTCGCCCTCGTTCTCGCGGTCCTCGTGATCGACAAGGATGAACATGCGGCCGTTGCGCGCGTCCTCGATGATCTCCTCGATGGGAGAGACCGCCTCAGACAGTTCATTCTCGACCGGGCCGGGCTTTTCATACTGCATGGCGCTCTCCCGTGAAATATTGCGTGCCGGTGATGAAACCGGCCAGCCCGCCCGCCGCCATCAGCTCGCGCTCGTGATCGGTTTCGCCGATCATCAGGACGGCATCGCCCGGCAGCCCATGGGCCTTCAGCCATGCCTTGGCCTCGGCCCGCATCTCTGCCCACCGGCTGCCGAAGGGTGGCAGGTTCCAGGCGGATGCTGCCGAGATCCGTTGCCCCAACGCGTCCGCGTCCAGCCCCGGCCCCGCCCCAATGTGCCGGTCCGCGGCGAGAACCGTCAGCTTGTCCGCCCGCGCCTCGGCCAGGGGCTGGCCGTCGCGGAACACCCCGAGCGCGTTGGAGGAAAACAAAAAGGCGATCAGGTCGCGCCCGGTCGTGGCGCGCACACCGGCATAGGTCTTGTAGTCGAGCCCAAGGGATTTGGCGCGGCGGACCCGCGTCCGTACGACCTCGACCGGCAGGACCGGCAGCAGCTCCGCCCGTGCCCGGCGCCAGCAATGCGCGCGCCATCCGGTCGATTCCATCGCCGGGCCGCGATTATGTCCGATTCCCGCTTCCATCCTGCCTGTCTACTCCCCTGCCGCCTGCGCCTCGGCCAGCCGCGCCACATAGCGCGCCAGCGTGTCGATCTCGAGATTCACGGCATCCCCCACCGCGATCTCGCCCCAATTGGTCACCTGCCGCGTATGCGGGATCAGGTTAACGCCAAACCGGCAATCCTGCACCTCGTTCACGGTCAGCGAGGTGCCGTTCAGCGCCACCGATCCCTTGGGCGCGATGAAGCGCGCCAGCGTATCCGGCGCGGCGAATGTCACGCGCAGGCTGTCGCCCTCGTCATGGAGTTCCTCGATCATGGCGATCCCGTCGACATGGCCGCTGACGATATGGCCGCCCAGCTCATCCCCGACCTTCAAGGCCCGTTCGAGATTCAGCCGCCGCCCGGCCTGCCAGCCATTCGCGCCGATATTGGTCTTGGAGATGGTCTCGGCCGAGATATCGACATCGAACCAGTCCCCGCCCTTGGCCACCACCGTCAGGCAGATGCCGTCGCAGGCGATCGAGGCGCCGATATCCACATCGGCCATGTCATAGCCGCAGCCGATCCGCGCGCGCATGTCGCCACGCATTTCAACTGCCCGAACCTGCCCGATATCGGTGACGATGCCCGTAAACATGCGTTGCTCCCGTCTTTGTTACGTTTCGCAGTAGGGTATCAAATCCGCTCACGCAAGATAAGGAAACAGCAATCCTTCGCCTGATCCGATTTTCGCATCCCAGTTTTCACTGGCATTCGGTCACGCGACATGCAAAATGCCGATCAGCTATTGTATCGATTAACATGTCACAGATTTTGGGGTCGAAATGTTTCACGTCAACCTCGAGCAGCCATTGCCCGTCGAGACAGATATGCAAAACCCCGAGTTGCCAGCATCCCCGGCACAACGAGTCTTCCTGCTGCTACAGGGTCCGCATGGGCCTTTCTTCGATCGCCTGAGCCGGATTCTGCGGGCCTCCGGCGCCGATGTCTGGCGCTGCGGCTTCAATGCCGGCGACGAGTTCTTCTGGTCCGACAAGCTGCGCTTCATCCGCCATACCGGAACATTGCAGGACTGGCCCGCCCATCTCGAACAGATCCTGGCCGAGAAGAATGTCACCGATATCGTGCTCTATGGCGATGTGCGCCCGATACATGCGACGGCACGCAAGCTCGCCTCCCGGCGCGGGCTGCGCCTTCACGTCTTCGAGGAAGGCTACCTGCGCCCCTACTGGATCAGCTACGAGCGGGAAGGCTCCAATGGCAATTCCAAGCTGATGCAAATCCCGCTGGCCGAGATGCGCACCGTGCTGCGCGACACGCTGAACGAGATCCGGCGCCCGCCCGCGCGATGGGGCGACATGCGCCATCACAAGTTCTACGGGGCATTCTATCATTTTCTCGTGCTCGTCGCGAACCGGGCCTATCGCCATTACCGCGGCCATCGCAGCATTTCCGTAATGCGCGAATTCCGCCTGAACCTGAGGCGCTTCCTGCTGGGGCCGCTGCATAATATCGCGACCGTGACGCAGTGGCGCAGGTTCCGCCGCGCGGGCTGGCCCTATTCGCTGGTGCTGATGCAGCTCGAACATGACTCGAATTTCCTCGGCCATTCCCCCTTCGGCAGCAATGCCGATTTCATCGAAACGGTGGTGGCGGAGTTCGCGCGGAGCGCGCCGCAGCACCATCACCTGCTGTTCAAGGCGCATCCGCTCGAAGATGGACGGGCCGGCAACCGCACCGCGATCCGCGACGCCGCCGCACGCCATGGCATCCTGGACCGGGTCTACTACCTGCGCGGCGGCAAGCTGGCGACGCTGCTTTCCCAGGCCTGCTCGATCGTGACGGTCAACTCGACCGCCGCGCAACAGGCCCTGTGGCGCAGCCTGCCGGTCAAGACCCTTGGTCAGGCGATCTACAACAAGCCGGGCCTCGTATCGGACCAGACGCTGGCCGATTTCTTTCGCCAGCCCGATCCCCCGGACCCCAACGCCTACAGAACCCTCAGGGATTACCTGTTGCAGACCAGCCAGATCCCCGGTGGCTTCTATTCGGATCGCTCGCGCGCCCACGCGCTGCGAATCGTCAGCGACCTGATCCTCGCGCCCGAGGATCCCTATCAATCGCTGGCCTCCGGACGTATCGCACTTCGGCAACAAATAACCGATATCGACAGCTAGACCACAACTCGTTGTGGTCATGAGTCTGCATCAACGCTAGATTACACGAAACTTCGCCTCCAAGGCGGAATGAAGACAATAATACAGGAGTTCTCGAGGTGACAGGTCTCACTCTACGCAATCCGGCAATGCGCGTCATCGCGATCGCGGCGCTTGGCCTGCTGACGGCCTGCGGTTTGCCGCGTTCCGGCCCGAGCAAGAACGAAATTTATGCCGGCGCGGTCGAGCGGGGCGGAAACGCCCAGATCATCTATGTCAACGAGCATGTGGCGCGGGCCGCCAATTTCAGCCCGAGCTACGGCTTCTCGCAGGCGTTCCGATCTGCCGCGGCCGTCGGTGCCGACGAAATCCGTCCCGGTGATGTCCTCGGGCTTTCGATCTGGGAGAATGTCGATGACGGCCTGCTTGCCTCGCTCGGGTCCAGTTCGACCCAATTGCAGGAAATCCAGGTCGACAGCGCGGGATATATCTTCGTTCCCTATGCCGGGCGCGTTCGTGCCGCGGGCAACAGCCCCGACCAGCTTCGCCAGATCATCACCGACCGGCTGAGCGAGCAGACCCCCGATCCGCAGGTCACGGTCGCCCGTGTCGCGGGCGACGGCGCCACCGTTTCGGTGATGGGCAAGGTCGTTTCGCAAGGGGTCTTTCCGATCGAACGCCCGACCCGCACGCTTTCGGCCATGCTCGCCAAGGCCGGCGGCGTCGCCATCGAGCCCGAGGTCGCGGTGGTGACCGTCAAGCGCGGCGGCGAGAGCGGCAAGGTCTGGCTCACCAATCTCTATTCCTCGCCCTCGAACGACATCGCCCTGCGCCCCGGTGACATCATCCTGGTCGAAGAGGATCAGCGTAGCTTCACCGCGCTTGGCGCGCTTGGCGGGCAGACCCGCGTGCCCTTGGGCAACGAGATGATCAACGGCGTCGAAGCCATCGCGATGGTCGGCGGCCTCAACTCGAACCTCGCGGATCCGACCGGCGTGTTCATCCTGCGCGACGAGCCGGCATCGGTCGCCTCCAAGGTCCTGGGCAAGCCGGTCCATGGCACGCAGCGCTTCGCTTATGTGCTGGATCTGACGCGTCCCAACGGGTTGTTCCTGGCCCGCGATTTCCTGATCCGCGACGAGGACACCGTCTACGTGACCGAAGCGCCCTATGTGCAGTGGCAGAAAACCATCGGAGCGATCACCGGGGGGCTGAGCACGGCGAATTCCGTCGAAAACCTGTCGAATTGATCCAAGGGATGACGCAGCCCGAAACGATGGCCGCCGGCCCCCCCCCCCGGCGGCTTTTCGTCTATAATGGCGGGTTCTGGTTCAAGCCGCGGCTGCGGCGCATTCTCGAACTTTCCGGGTGGCGGCCAAGGCTTGGCCTGCCCGGCCCGGATGACAGGATCGGCATATGGGGGGCAAGCCCCACGGCATGGCGGGGCCGCGCCATCGCCGCCCGCCGGGACACGGCGATCGTCACCGTGGAGGATGCGTTCCTGCGCTCGGTCCTGCCGGGCCGTGCCAGGGGACATATGGCCCGGCGCGGCCCTCTTGGCCTGCTGATCGATGCGGATGGGCTGCATTTCGACCCGGCCCGCCCCTCGCGCCTGGAACTGCTTGCCGCATCGAGGGAGGCGGCCGGGCTGGGCGATGCCGCGCGCGACGGAATCGACCGGCTCCGCCGGCTGGACCTGTCGAAATACAACATCCATCATCAGGACGCCCCCCCACCCCGGCCCGGCTATGTGCTGGTGATAGACCAGACCCGGGGGGATGCCTCGCTGATGGGTGCGGGCCGGGCGCGGTTCCTGGACATGCTGCAAGCCGCGCGGGACGAGCATCCCGGGGCTCGGATCGTGATCCGCACGCATCCCGAAACCTCTGCCGGTCTGCGTGCCGGCCATCTGAGTGCCGGGGATCTGCACCCGAACGAGCAGATCTGCGACGGGCCGGTATCCCCGTGGCGACTGATCGACAATGCCGACGCGGTCTATGCCGTCAGTTCGCAGCTTGGTTACGAAGCCCTGCTGGCCGGGCATCGCCCGGTGCTTTTCGGCCAGCCCTTCTATGCCGGATGGGGGCTGAGCGATGATCGCGCCCCCCTTGCCCCAACCCGCAGGGGCATGGCCACGCGCGAGGCATTATTCGCGGCCAGCCACCTGCTTGCCCCGGCCTGGTACGATCCCTGCCGCGACCGGCTGACGGATTTCAACGGCGCCGTGGACCAGCTTGAAGCCGAAACGCGCGCCTATCGGCAGGACCGCGATGGCCATCTGGCCTTTGGCATGCGGCTCTGGAAGCGGTCTTCCATCGCACGGGTGTTCGGCAATGGGCGCGGGGTGCGCTTTACCAATAAGCCATCGGGAAATGTCACGCTGGCCTGGGCGGGCAAGGCCGGGCCGGTGCCACGGGCGATCCGGGTCGAGGACGGGTTCCTGCGCTCGCGCGGGCTTGGCGCGGCACTGGTTCCCGCCCTGTCGCTGGTCGCGGATGACCTGGGCATCTATTACGATCCGACCCGCGAGAGCCGGTTGGAGCGGCTCATCGCCGAAGGGCCCCCGCCCGGGGGGGAAAGACGGGCGCTTGCGCTGATCGGGGCGATCCGGGCGGCGGGACTGTCGAAATACAACCTGGACGGGGCCGCCCCCGACCTGCCGGACCATGCGGGCAAGCCGGTGATCCTGGTTCCCGGCCAGGTCGAGGATGACGCCTCGATCCGCCTTGGCGCCGGGACCGAGCGAAGCAATCTATCCCTGCTGGAGCGGGTGCGGGCGGAAAACCCCGGGGCCGCGATCGTCTACAAGCCGCATCCCGATGTCGAGGCGGGGTTGCGTCCCGGTATCGTCCCGGATGCGGATTTGTCGCGGCTGGCCGATCATGTCGCCCTGAATGCCGATCCCGTCGCCCTGCTGGAAAAGGTCGATGAAGTCTGGACGATCACCTCGACCCTGGGTTTCGAGGCCCTGCTGCGCGATGTTCCGGTCACGGTGCTGGGCGCGCCCTTTTATGCCGGTTGGGGCCTGACCCGCGATCTTGGGGATATCCCTGCGCGGCGGCAGGCCCGGCCCGGCATCGCCGGTCTGGCCCATGCCTGCCTGATCGCCTATCCGCGCTATCACGACCCCGTTTCCGGGCTGCCCTGCCCTGTCGAGGTCGCGATGGACCGCCTGCTGGAATCGCAGGCAACCCGGGAAGGCCCGGTCCTGCGCATGCTGGCCAAGGCGCAAGGGGCATTGGCGGGACATGCCTGGATATGGCGGCGATAGGCCAGCCGGGGCCAGTTCTGCCGGAAATGCCTTATGGCCCGGCGCGCCTCCAGCGATGGAAGAGATCCTCTCCCACCCGGCGCGTCTCGACCAGTTGGAACCGTGCCCCATCCGCAAGGTGCTGCAAATCCAGCGCGGCGACCGCCGGCCGGCCGTCGCCGCCAAGGACCAGCCCGGCGGTATAGCCGACAAGCTGATCGACAAGCCCCGCACGCAGCAGGCTTGCCGCAAGCTCTCCGCCCCCTTCGCAGAACACCCGCGTGATACCGGCGTCTGCAAGCTCCTTCATCACCGTCTCGACCGGGCCACCCATGCGCCACAAGGGACCGAAATCCGGTCCCTCGGGTGGAAGATCGGGGATCGGGCCTTTCGAGACCACGATGCGGACGGGCTGGCGGGGCGTACCCATGCCCCGGACATTCAGCGACGGGCGATCCGCGCGGGCGGTTCCGCCACCGACCATGATCGCGTCATGGATCAGGCGCAATCCGTGGGAATGCATCCGGGCGGCCGGGCCGGTGATCCACTGGCTCTCGCCACTGGCCGTCGCGATGCGTCCGTCGAAACTGGTCGCCAGCTTGAGCGTCAGGAACGGCCTGCCCTGCTCCACCCGCATCAGGAAACCGGCCTGCATCTGACGTGCCTCGGTTTCGCGAACCCCTTCGGTCACCTCGATGCCCGCCGCCCGCAGGATCGCGTGACCGCGCCCCGCGACGCGCGGATCGGGATCGGTATGGGCCGTCACGACACGGGAAATGCCCGCCTTGACCAGTGCCTCGGCACATGGAGAGCTGCGGCCGTGATGCGCGCAGGGCTCCAGCGTCACATAGGCCGTCGCGCCGCGCGCCAGGGAACCGGCCTGCGCCAGCGCGACCCGTTCGGCATGGGGCCGCCCGCCGGGTTGGGTCCAGCCGCGGCCGACCACCCTCCCCTCGCGGATGAGCACGCAGCCGACCGCGGGGTTCGGCCAGACATTGCCCAATCCGCGCCGCGCCAACCGCAGCGCATGCGCCATATGGGTATTGTCCCCGGGGCGTATCAATCGTTCAGCGCGTCGGGGCGAAGTTCCGAGACGAACTTGTCGAAATCATCGGCATCCTGGAAATTCTTGTAGACGCTGGCAAAGCGCACATAGGCGACATTGTCGATCCGCGACAGTGCTTCCATCACGATCTCGCCGATCATCTTCGAGGGGATATCCGTCTCGCCGGTGCTTTCCAGCCGCCGCACGATCCCCGAGATCATCTGTTCGATGCGCTCGGGATCGACGGCGCGCTTCTGCATGGCGATGCGGATCGAGCGGGCCATCTTGTCGCGGTCGAAATCCTCGCGCTTGCCATTGGACTTGACGACGACGAGGTCGCGAAGCTGAACCCGCTCATAGGTGGTGAAACGGCCGCTGCAGGCAGGACAGAACCGCCTGCGCCGGATCGCGGCATTGTCCTCGGCCGGACGCGAATCCTTTACCTGCGTATCGACATTTCCGCAAAACGGGCAGCGCATATTATGGTCTCCTCGGCCCCGGTTCGCATCCACTATAGGGAACATGGCAGGGCTTGGGTAGCGTTATCCACAGACCACAAAATACGGAAACACGAAACTGTGACACGAAAGCCGCGTTCAGACCGGGAATGCGCCGCTATTTCAAGCCTCTCCGGCCTTTGGCGGGATGTGGCGCGGACGGTCCCGGCGGCTGTTCAACCGGCCTGGAAAATGGCCGCGACCTGCCGGGAATGCGGCGCGGTCCGATGTTCGACCAGGTAGATTCCCTGCCATTGCCCAAGCTGCATCCGCCCCTGCTCCACCGGGATCTGCAGGCTGACCGGCAAGACCGCCGCCTTCAGATGCGCAGGCATATCGTCGGGGCCCTCATGGCGATGCGTGATCCAGCCCATAGAGGGGTGATCGGATGGCGGGGCGAGCCGCCCCAGCCAGGCGAGCAGATCGCGTTGCACATCGGGGTCGGCATTTTCCTGGATCAGCAGCGAACAGGAGGTATGCCGCACCATCAGGCTCAGCACACCGTTGCGGGGCGGCAGACCGTCCAGCCATGATCCGACCTCATCGGTGAACTCGTAGCATGCGGGGCCGGTGGTGCGGATCACGAAATTCCGGTTCATTCCGCCGCCCGCCTGTCCATGTCGGGCGATTCCAGCGCGGCGGTATCGTCGCGATCGTGATCGAGTTCGATCTTCTTCTGCGCCCGGGCCCCGAGTTCGCGCAGCATCTCGACCTGCCGGATGACATTGCCGGGACCACGGGAAAGCCTGTCCATCGCCTGCCCATGGGCGCGGCTGGCCTGATCCAGCGATTTCCCGACCACCTCCATGGAATCGACGAAGCCGGCGACCTTGTCGTAAAGCTGTCCGGCCCGACGCGCGATTTCCAGCGCATTGGTCTCGCGCCGCTCCACCGCCCAGATATGCTCGACCGTGCGCAGGGTCAGCATCAGCGTGGTCGGGGTCGTCAGCCCGACCCCGCGTTCCAGCGCAAAGCTGGCCAGGTCGGGATCGGTGCGCAGTGCCTCGGAAAAGGCGCCCTCGACGGGAATGAACATCAGCACGTAATCCACCGAATGATCGTCCATCCGGTGATAGCCCTTTTCGCCCAGGGTCGAGATATGGCTGCGAATCGCAGCGACATGCCGGCGCAGGGCGGCCTGAATCTCGGCCGGATCCTCGCTGTTCACAGCCTGCTCGTAATCGTTCAGCGACACCTTGCTGTCGATCACCATGATCTTCTGGCGCGGCATCTTTACCACGACATCGGGCCGCCAAAGCTTGCCCTCCTCATCGCGCCAGCTTGACTGGATATCGTAATGAGTTCCGGCTTCTAGACCAGATTCCTCAAGTATTCTTTCAAGGATCATCTCGCCCCAGGCACCCTGGCGCTGCTTTTCCCCCTTGAGCGCACGGGTCAGGTTCACCGCCTCGCGCGAGATTTCCTCGGACCGCTTGTGGAGCGAGGCGATCTGCTCGCGCAGCCTTGCCCCTTCTTCGTCAAGGACCTTGTTCCGGGTCTGCAATTCCGTCTGGAACCGGTGCACCTGGTCGCGGAACGGGGTCAGCAGGCTGCTGAGCTGTTCGCCTTGCGCCTTTTGCATATCCGCGCCCTGAACCCGCAATGTCTCGGCGGCGAGCAGCTTGAACTGCCCGGTCATCTCGTCGCGCAATTCGCGCAGGGTCCTGATTTCACGCTCGGCGGCTTCGCGATCCTTTTCGGCGCGCAGATGCGCCTCGGCCAGTTCGGTCCTGGTATTCGACAATTGCTGCCGGGTCTGATGCAAGGCGTCGGTCAATTCGTCGCGTTCCTCGGCCAGCTCGGCCATGCGGGTGCCCTGCCCCTCCAGCCGGACATCCTGCTGGCCAAGGCGCAGTTCCAGCGCATGAAGCCGTTCGCCCAGATCGGACCGCTGCCGTTCCAGTCCCGTGATCGCATCGGCATCACGTCGCGCCGATTGCCGCAAAGCCGCAGCCTCGCGCCGCCAGCGGGCCGCCAGAAGAGCCAATAGCAGCAAGAGGACGACCACCGCTGCCAGCACCATCCGGACATGTCCCGGATCGCTGAACCAGAGACCTATTTGCGCGCCCAGGCCTTGCGGCATTATTCCCCCTATGCGTGGATGCGGGTTTCCCGGCAGTGTTCACTTTTTGTGCCCATCACGCAACCCGGCAGATACATAAAATCGAAACGACCGGATGCCCCCACATCCGGCCGTTCGCAATGATAAACCTCGCCTGCCGCCGCGGCGAAACAGCCGCGGCCACCTCCGCTACTGATCCAGGAAGGACCGGAGCTTGCGGCTGCGCGAGGGATGTTTCAGCTTGCGCAATGCCTTGGCCTCGATCTGCCGGATGCGTTCGCGGGTCACGCTGAACTGTTGCCCGACCTCTTCAAGCGTATGGTCGGTATTCATGCCGATGCCGAAACGCATCCGCAAGACCCGCTCTTCGCGCGGTGTCAGGCTGGACAGAACCCGTGTCGTGGTTTCCTTCAGGTTCTCCTGAATGGCGGAATCGAGCGGCAGGACGGCATTCTTGTCCTCGATGAAATCACCAAGCTGGCTGTCCTCCTCGTCGCCGATCGGGGTTTCGAGGCTGATCGGCTCCTTGGCGATCTTCATCACCTTGCGGACCTTTTCCAGCGGCATCTGCAGCTTTTCGGCCAGTTCCTCGGGCGTGGGCTCGCGGCCGATCTCGTGCAGCATCTGCCGGCCGGTGCGGACCAGCTTGTTGATCGTCTCGATCATGTGGACCGGGATGCGGATCGTCCGGGCCTGGTCGGCAATGGAGCGGGTGATCGCCTGCCGGATCCACCATGTCGCATAGGTCGAGAACTTGTAGCCGCGGCGGTATTCGAACTTGTCCACCGCCTTCATCAACCCGATATTGCCTTCCTGGATGAGATCGAGGAACTGCAGGCCGCGATTGGTGTATTTCTTGGCGATCGAGATCACCAGCCGCAGGTTGGCCTCGACCATCTCCTTCTTGGCCTGCCGCGCCTCTTTCTCGCCGCGCTGGACCTGGGAGACGATGCGGCGGAATTCCTGGATGTCCACGCCGACATATTGCCCCACCTCGGCCATGTCGCTGCGCAGTTTCTCGACCTTGTCGCGGGACCGGTCGAACAGCGCCTGCCAGCCGCGGCCGGATTGCTGCGACATGCGGTCAACCCAGGTCGGGTCCAGTTCGGCGCCGCGATAAGCCTCGATGAATTCGCGCCGGTTGATGCGGGCCGCGTCGGCCAGCTTGACCATGCCGCTGTCGATGGTGACGATCCGGCGGTTGATGCCGTAAAGCTGATCGACCAGCGCCTCGATGCGGTTGTTGTGCAGATGCAGCGAATTGACCAGCGTCACGATCTCGCTGCGCAGTTTCTGATAGTCCGATTCCGCGAGTTCCGAGAAACTGTCATCCTCGTTCAGCGTCGCGGACATGCGCAGGTCCTGCATGTCGGCCAGCTTTTCGTAATCGCGGGCGATGACGTCCAGCGTATCCAGGACCTTGGGCTTGAGGCTCGCTTCCATCGCGGCGAGCGACAGGTTGGCGCCATCGTCATCCTCGTCGTCATCGCTGACGATGGGATTGCCGTCGGCATCCAGCTCCTGCTGCTTTTCGGCGGGCCGGGCGGCTGCGGTCACCCCCTCGGTGGAGGCAGCGGCGATCCCCACCTCTTCCTCGCCATCCTCGCCCTCCATCGACTGGCCGAAGGTGGTTTCCAGGTCGATCACGTCGCGCAGCAGGATCTCTTCTTCAAGAAGCTCGTCGCGCCACATGGTGATGGCCTTGAAGGTCAGCGGGCTTTCGCAGAGCCCGGCGATCATCGTGTTGCGGCCAGCCTCGATGCGCTTGGCGATGGCGATCTCGCCCTCGCGCGAGAGCAGTTCGACCGAGCCCATCTCGCGCAGATACATGCGGACCGGGTCATCGGTGCGGTCGAGCTTCTCGGTCTCGGTCGCGGCGACGGCCACCTCGCGCGAACCGGAACCGACCGGCACGACGGCGCCGCCTTCGCTCTCCTCGGCCTCTTCCTCGTCCTCGATGACATTGATGCCCATCTCGGAGAGCATCGACATCACGTCCTCGATCTGCTCGCTGCTGACCTGCTCGGGCGGCAGGACGGTATTCAGCTGATCATAGGTGATGAAGCCGCGTTCCCGCGCCTCGGCGATCATCTTCTTGACCGCGGCCTGGCTCATATCCAGAGAATGGGCGTTCTCGTCCTTGTCGGTCTTGTCTCTTTCTTCGTCCTTGGTGGCCATCCATGGCTCCTTCTCAGGGCGGTCATCCGCGGGCCTCGTCCGCGAATCGGGGGGATAGAATCGGTTACTTTTATCGCGCCTGCCGGGCGAATCATAGGCGGGGCGGGTTAATGATTCGCGTATCCGATTCGAGCGATTCGCCGCGGGGGTCAGCCGCGCGGCGGTTTGCGCCAGATCTGCCCGCTGAGAAACTGCTCTAGCTGGGCGGACAAGGCATCGCGATCCTCGTTCAGATCGCCGGTATCCTCCATGTCGGGGCGCTCGGCACGGTGCCGGGCGCGGGTAATCTGCTGCATGCGCCAGGTCAGCCCCTCGTCGGCCTCGCCCTGGATCTCGGCTTCGGCACGGGCGAGTTCGGCGCCGGCGGCGCGCTGCGCCTCCAACCGGTCGAAAAGATTGCCCAGGATCGCCAGGACATTCTCGGCCTCCTGACTTTCGATCAGATTGGGGGTGAGGCCCAGATGGGCGTCGGCACGCAGCGTTTCAAGGGCGCGGCGGCCGGCATCGCTGTCGGTTCCCGTCAGCAGATCGTGCAGCAGCGCCGCGCGCCCGGAATCCCGTGGCAAGAGCCGCTCCAGCCGCGTCTCGACCGAGGCGAGCAGCTCGGTTCGCAACGCGCAGATCAGCAGGCAGGCCCCCTCCAGGAACGAGCCCGCCCCGTCGGGACCGTCAGGCGGAGCCGTCGGAAGGGGGGTGAAGGACGGCATTCCGTTTCCGCTTCGCGCGGGGGCCTTGCCCGCTCCCGCGTTCCTGCCATGCCGCCCCTTGCCATCGCGGCGCTGCCAGTCGCCGCCAAAGAGATCGCGCCGCTTGCGGCGGATCTCGTCGCTGTAATGACGGCGGGTCAGTTCGTCGGGAATCTTCGCGATCGCGTCTTGCAGGCGGCGGTCCAGCGCAGCCTTGCGCTCGGGGCTGTCGAAACGCTGCCCCTCGGTTTCCCGCGTCCAGAGCAGATCGACCAGCGGACGGGCCTGTTTCAGAAGCGCCGCCATCGCGCCCGGTCCCGCGGATTTGATCAGATCGTCGGGATCCTGCCCCGCAGGCAGCAGCACGAAGCGCAGCGCCTGCCCCGGCCCGGTCAGCGGCAGGGCAAGGTCGATCAGCCGCTGAGCGGCGCGCTGACCGGCGGTGTCACCGTCCAGGGCGATGACCGGCTCGGGGCTGACGCGCCACATCAGGCGAAGCTGATCCTCGGTGATTGCCGTGCCGAGAGGTGCGACGGCGCCCTCGAACCCCGCCACCGCCAGGGCGATCACGTCCATGTAACCCTCGGCCACGATCAGCGGCTGCCCCTTGGCGACAGCGGATCGGGCCGGGCCGATATTGTAGAGATTGCGGCCCTTGTCGAAGAGCGGGTTCTCGGGGCTGTTGAGATATTTCGCCCGCGCATTCGGATCCATCGCCCGGCCGCCGAAACCGATGCAGCGGTCCCGCCCGTCGCGGATCGGAAAGATGATCCGGTCGCGGAACCGGCTATAGGCCGCCCCTCCGTCATCGGGCCGGGCCGCTATTCCCGCCTCGACGATCCGCGCCTCGTCGAACCCCTTTTCGCGCAATGCCTGGATCAGGGCGGTGCGGCTGCCCGGTGCAAAACCGATCTCGAAGCGATCCTGCGCGGCCCGGTCCAGCCCCCGGCGGGCCAGGTAGTCGCGCGCCTCGGCCGCCGCCCCGGTCTGGATCTGCAGGCGGAACCAGCGGCAGGCGGCCTCGGTCACTTCCAGCAACTCTCCGCGGCGGTCGCTGCGCTGGCGTTCGCGGGGATCCTGTTCGGGCATCGTCATGCCGGCCTCGGCGGCCAGGTGCTTGACCGCCTCCATGAATTCCATCCCGTCGGCCTCGCGCAGGAATGTCAGCGCATCGCCCTTGGCATGGCAGCCGAAGCAATAATAGAAACCCTTCTGGTCGTCACAGTGAAAGCTGGCGGTCTTTTCCTGATGGAAGGGACATGGCGACCACCAATCCCCGCGCGCCTGGTTCGACTTGCGCTGGTCCCAGACCACCTTGCGCCCGATCACGCGGCTGATCGGAACACGGGCGCGAAGTTCGTCGAGGAAACCGGGAGGCAGACTCATGGGGTGATTATCGGGCCAGAGGCGCGTGCGGGCAAGCGCCGGAATTTGGATATTTATGTGAAGAAGAAACCCTCATGCCGCCCCGACCGCGCCACGCGCGAGCCCCCAATAGATGTCGCCGATCCGCTGGCGATCGAGGCGCCCGCCCTCGCGATACCAGTTGGTGACACCGGTCAGCATCGCGATCAGGGCCATGGTCGCGAGCCTGGGGTCGTCGACAGACATCACGCCCGCCTCGATCCCGTCGCGCAGGATGTTTTCCAGAGCCGCCTCGTAGCGTCCGCGCAATTCGGCGATCCGGGCATGGTTTTCGGGCGTCAGGTTACGCAGTTCCATATAGGACAGGAACACCGCATCCGAGTGATCGAGGCTGAAATCGATATGGAAGCGGACGAAATCCTCCAGCCGCCGAAGGGGGCTGGCGCCGGGATCGTCCCGCCAGGCGGCGAGCAGATCCCGCATATGGCTTTCCATCAGATCGAAAAGCAGCGCCTGCTTGTCCGGCGTATAGGCATAGAGCGCCCCGGCCTGCACCCCCACCGCCGAGGCGATCTGGCGCATCGACACGGCGGCATAGCCCTGCCGCGCGAACAGCCGGCGGGCATGGTCGCGGATGAGCGGGCCGGTGATATCTGCGCGGGATCCTTGAGTGCGGGCCATGGGTCCACTCTTACGGGGAAGGCCGCGGATGTGGAAGCGTTGATCAGCCGTTGTGGACGGGCTCCGGCGGGCCTAGTCTGGCGGCATGACTCGGATTGCCCAGATCGCGCTTTGCGCCGCATTGCCCCTTGTGTCGGCCTGTGCCGACCGTGACCGGGATTACCCGCGGCTCCTGCCCATGGAACAGTTGCTGGCAGAGCCGGAGCTTCCCCCCGACGGCGCGGATCCGGCCGCCGTGACCGAGGCCGCGCAGTCCAGGGCAGAGGCGCTGCGGGCGCGGGCAGAGGCCTTGCGGCGTCCCGTGATCGAACCCGGAATCCAGCGCCGGATGCGGCAGCGGGGCGGTTGATTGTGCGGTGCCGGAAAGGCTGGTAGGAAATTTTTACCACTTCAGCCGGAGCCTGCCATGCCTGTCATCACCTGCATCGAGGATCTCAAAGCCCTGCACCGGGCCCGGACCCCCCGGATGTTCTATGATTATGCCGAATCGGGCAGCTATACCGAACAGACCTTTCGCGAGAACACGAGCGATTTCGCCCGGATCCGGCTGAAGCAGAAAGTGGCGGTCGACATGTCGAATCGCAGCCTCGCCTCGGATATGGCGGGGCTGCCGGTCAGCATGCCGGTGGGGCTGGCTCCGGTGGGGCTGACCGGCATGCAGCATGCCGATGGCGAGATCCTCGCGGCGAAGGCGGCAGAGGCTTTCGGGGTGCCCTTCACCCTGTCCACCATGTCGATCTGCTCGATCGAGGATGTCGCGGCCCATACCTCCGTCCCCTTCATGTTCCAGCTTTACGTGATGAAGGATCAGGATTTCGTCGCCGGCATGATCGAACGCGCCAAGGCCGCCCAGTGCAGCGCGCTGGTCCTGACGCTGGATCTGCAAATCCTCGGGCAGCGGCACAAGGATCTGAAGAACGGGCTGTCGGCGCCGCCCAAGCTGACCCTGCCGACGATGATGAACCTGGCCACGAAATGGCGCTGGTGCATGGGCATGGCGCAGACGAAACGGCGGTCCTTCGGAAATATCGTCGGGCATGCCAAGGGAGTGGGCGACATATCGTCGCTGAGCAGCTGGACCGCCGAGCAGTTCGACGAACGCCTTGACTGGGACAAGATCGCCAGGATCCGCGACATGTGGGGCGGCAAGCTGATCCTCAAGGGCATTCTCGACCCCGAGGACGCCCGCATCGCCGCCGATTTCGGCGCCGACGCGATCGTGGTCTCGAACCATGGCGGGCGGCAGTTGGACGGGGCGCTGTCCGCGATCCGGATGCTGCCGCATATCGTCGAGGCGGTGGGCGACAAGGTCGAGATCCACATGGATAGCGGCATCCGCAGCGGCCAGGACGTGCTAAAGGCGCTGGCGCTCGGGGCGCATGGCACATGGATCGGGCGGGCCTTCGTCCATGGCCTGGGCGCGATGGGCGAGGCCGGGGTGACATCGGCGCTGGAGGTGATCCGCAACGAGCTGGACACCACCATGGCGCTTTGCGGCGAGCGCGACATCCATGCGCTCGGCCGCCATAACCTGCTGCTGCCGGAGGGGTTCCTGAGCGAATACGGGGCGTGACGAATCCCCCTTCACAACCCGTCCGTCCTGCGCTATAGGCCCCACCTTGCCGTCATGCACCCTTGGAGGATGGCGGCGTCAACAACTGTTTAGGATAGATATCATGGCCAAGAAGATCCCGGATCTGGTGGCCGAGGCACGCGCGGGGACAGGCAAGGGGGCCGCCCGCCAAGCTCGCCGCGAAGGCAAGGTGCCCGGCATCGTATATGGCGACCACAAGGACCCCATTCCTGTCGCCTTCAATTTCAACGACCTGCTGACCAAGCTGCGCGCCGGTCGCTTCACCTCCACGCTGTGGAACCTGAAGGTCGACGGGCAGGAAGACGTTCGCGTCATCTGCCGTGGCGTTCAGAAGGATGTCGTCAAGGATCTGCCGATCCATGTCGATTTCATGCGCCTGCGCCGCACCTCGAAGGTGAAGCTGTTCATCCCGGTCGAATTCACCGGCCATGACGACTGCCCCGGCCTGCGCAAGGGCGGAACGATCGTGACCGTACGCTCGGAAGTCGAACTGATCGTGACGGCGGGTGACATTCCCGACCATATCACCGTCGATCTGTCGGGGCTGGAGATCGGTGACGGCGTCCATATCGAGGACGTCAAGCTGCCCGCCGGCGCCAAGCCGACCATCGACCGCAATTTCGCCATCGCCAATATCGCGGCACCCTCTGCGCTGCGTTCCAGCGATGACGAGGACAGCGGCGAAAGCGCCGAGGCCGAGGAAGCTGCGACCGAAGAGGCCGCAGAGGAATAATCCCCTGCCCATCGCGGGCATGGATCGAGGGCGGTGCCAGAGTTGGCGCCGCCCTTTCCTTTTCACTCCGCCGCTGCTAGCCAAGCGGCCTGTCGAACCTATCGCAAAGAGGACCGCATGGAGCCCGTCAACATCATCGGCGCCGGACTCGCCGGATCCGAGGCCGCATGGCAGGCGGCCCGCAGTGGCGTGCCGGTGATCCTGCACGAGATGCGCCCGGCCACCGGCACCTTCGCCCACAAGACCGGCGATTGCGCCGAGATGGTCTGCTCGAACTCCTTCCGCTCGGATGACGACGTGATGAACGCCGTGGGCCAGCTGCACTGGGAGATGCGGGCGGCGGACGGGCTGATCATGGCCATGGCCGACAGGCATCGCCTGCCCGCGGGCGGCGCGCTGGCCGTGGACCGGGACGCCTTCTCGCAAGCGGTGACAGAGGCGCTGCGGGCCGAGCCGCTGATCGAGATCCGCGAGGGCGAGATCGGCGACCTGCCCGCCGAGGGCAACTGGATCGTCGCCACCGGGCCGCTGACATCGGACCGGCTGGCGGGGTCGATCCGCAGCCTGACCGGCACCGAGGCGCTGGCCTTCTTCGACGCCATCGCCCCGATCGTCCATGCCGAGACGATCGACATGAGCGTGGCATGGGAGCAGAGCCGCTACGACAAGGGCGAGACCGAGGCCGAGCGCCGCGCCTATATCAACTGCCCGATGAACCGGGACGAATACGAGACCTTCATCGACGCGCTCTTGGCCGCCGACAAGACCGAGTTCCGCGAAGGCGAAACCGCCGGTTATTTCGACGGCTGCCTGCCCATCGAGGTGATGGCAGAGCGTGGCCGCGAAACCCTGCGCCATGGGCCGATGAAGCCGGTGGGGCTGACCAATGCCCACAAGCCCGATGAAAAAGCCCATGCGGTGGTTCAACTTCGCCGGGACAACGCATTGGGAACGCTTTACAATATCGTTGGCTTCCAGACCAAGATGAAATACGGGGCACAGACCGAGGTGTTCCGGATGATCCCGGGCCTGCAAAATGCCAGCTTTGCCCGGCTTGGTGGCATCCATCGCAACAGCTTCCTGAACTCGCCCACCCTGCTGGACGACCGGATGCGGATGCGCAAGCACCCCAACCTGCGTTTCGCCGGGCAGGTGACAGGCGTCGAGGGCTATGTCGAAAGCGCCGCGATGGGGCTGCTGGCGGGGCGCATGGCCGCGGCGCAGGCGCGTGGGGATGACCTTGGACCGCCGCCCTTCACCACGGCGATGGGCGCGCTGGTCAATCACATCACCGGCGGGGCGGAGGCCAAGACCTTCCAGCCCATGAACGTGAATTTCGGGCTGTTTCCGCCGCTGGAAGAGATGCGGGGCGGGCGCAAGGGCCGGAAGGACCGCTACCCGGCCTATACACAGCGCGCCAAGGATGATTTCCGGGCATGGCTGGCCACGCAATAAGGCGCTCGCGCTTCGCCCCCTCGCCGACCGGGCTGTTGCATCTGGGCCATGCCTATGCCGCGCTTGTCGCCGCCCGCGAAGCCTCAGCCGGGCAGTTCCTGCTGCGGATCGAGGATATCGACCGCGACCGCTGCAAACCCGAATTCGAGACGGCGATCTACGAGGACCTGGCATGGCTGGGCCTGCAATGGCAGCGCCCGGCCCTGCGGCAATCCGAACGGATGCAGGCCTATCGCGACGCCTTGGCGCGGCTGGCGCCGTTCTCCTATCCCTGCCGCTGCCGCCGGGGCGATATCCGCGCAGCCCTTTCAGCCCCGCAGGAAGGCGCCCTGCCCGCTGGCCCCGACGGGTTGATCTATCCCGGCACCTGCCGGGGGCGCAGCCTGTCCGAAGCCGGGCCCGATGATGTCATCAGGCTAGATAGCGCCCGCGCCCTTGACGCGCTCGGCCTGGATCGGTTGAGTTTTCGCGACGAGGTGATCATGCCCGGACATGACCACAGCCTTGCCCGCGACGAGTTCCTGGACGGGATCGGCGATGTGATCCTGTCCCGGCGCGGCATGGGCACATCCTATCATCTGGCGGTTGTGGTGGATGATGCGGCGCAGGGCATAGATATTGTCACGCGCGGGAAAGATTTGTTCGATTCCACGTGGATACATGTTCTTCTTCAGAAATTACTGAAGCTTCCGACGCCCCTTTATCACCACCATCGCCTGATCCGGGACGATGCGGGCAAGCGGCTCGCCAAGCGCGACGACGCCCGCGCCATCCGCCATTACCGCGACGAAGGCGCCAGCCCCGGGGATCTTCGCCGCATGATCGGGTTCTAGACCATCGGCCGCATGATCTCGATCTCTTCCCCTTCGCGGATCGCCGTATAGAAGCAGCTGCGCCGGTTGGTGTGACAGGCGGGGCCGGTCTGCCGGACCAGCGCCAGCAGGCAGTCGCGGTCGCAATCGACGCGCAGCTCGACCAGTTCCTGCACATGACCCGAGCTTTCCCCCTTGATCCAGAAGGACTTGCGCGAGCGCGACCAATAGGTGACGCGCCCTGTCTGCAATGTCCGGGTAACGGCCTCGGCATTCATCCAGGCCATCATCAGCACCTCGCTGCTGGAGGCGTCCTGCGCGATGACCGGGATCAGGCCATTCGCATCGTATTTAAGGCTGGCCGGGTCGAACATCGGGTTTCCTTTCGCAATCGGGACACCTATCTAGGACGAATGGACGCGCGGGAAAGAACCGATGAGCGACAGCGACCTGATGCAACTCTACTCGCGCCGGATTCTGGCGTTGACCACCTCGATCCCGCATCAGGGGCGGCTGCCCGACCCCGAAGGCAGCGCCATGCGCCGCTCTCCGCATTGCGGCTCTTCGGTGACGGTGGACGTGGTGGTGAAAGACGGGCAGATCGCCGAATTCGCCCAGCAGGTCCGTGCTTGCGCCCTTGGGCAGGCCTCGGCCTCGGTGCTGGGCTCGGCGGTGATCGGCCAGACGCGCGAGCAGATCGAGACGACCCGCGACCAGTTGAAATCCATGCTGAAACAGGGAGGCGAGGCGCCGGGCGCGCCCTTTGCGGAACTGGAGGCGCTGCTTCCGGCGCGGGAGTATCCGAACCGCCATGCCTCGATCCTGCTGGCATGGGAGGCGACCTTGGCAGCCATGGACGAGGCTCGGGCCAAGGGCTGATCCTTCCCCTTTGGGCCCCTTCAGAACGCATTGCGCAACGGGATACCGGGTTTGGCGAATGCCGGACTCCGTCCTGCACAGCATATGTCCGGGGCGGGTCTATCCCTTACGCCGGTAACGCGCATCACCCGCCCAATTCGCCTTTCCGCATCCCCCGGGATCATGGGTTACCGCAAAGAAAAAACCGGCCCACAAAAGGGGCCGGTCAAGTTGCGCGTGCAGGGAGACAGTGACGGCGCACAGGCGCGGCGCCGATGATGCAACGCGGGGCAGAAGATCAGGCTTGCAGGATCGCAGGCAGCCAGAGAATGACGATGGTGGTCACGGACAGGGCGGTGACGCCGAGCAGATCGGAAACGAATTCGCGGTTCATGATGGCAACTCCTTCGTGTTGCTGCTTTGTTCTCATATTCGCACATATCTGTAAAGAACTTTATGAGAACATCCTGAATCAGCGAAGCGCCCAGAAGTGATCCAACGGGCCGTGCCCCTGCCCCACAAGCAACCGGTCGGAAGCAATCAACGCCTTGTAAACATATGATTTTGCCTCCATCACGGCATCCTCCAACCGCTCCGACAGAGGCAATCGCGCAGCCAGGGCCGACGACAGGCTGCACCCGGTGCCATGACCGTTGCGGGTCGCGTGGCGCCGGCCTTCCAGCCACAGGGCCCGATTCGCATCCACCAGCAGATCGGGCGATTCCGCCCCGGCGAGATGCCCGCCCTTCAACAGCACCGCCTGCGGCCCCAGTTCCAGCAGCGCCCGTGCCTGCGCCTCCATCCCCGCGCGGTCCCGCGCCTCTGCGCATCCCAGCAGGTCGGCGGCCTCGGGCAGGTTCGGGGTGATGACCGTGGCGCGCGGAATCAGCAGGCCGCGCAATGCCTCGACGGCCTCGACCGCCAGCAACCGGTCGCCACCCTTGGCAACCATCACCGGGTCAAGCACGACGGGACAATCCCGCCCCTCCAGCGCCCGCGCCACGGCGGCGATCACCGCAGCATCCCCCAGCATGCCGATCTTGACGGCATCGACGCGGATATCGTCGAACACCGCCCCGATCTGGGCCGCCACGAAATCCGGCGGCACCATGTGAACGGCGCTCACGCCCCGGGTGTTTTGCGCGGTCAGGGCGGTGATCGCGGCCATGCCATAGCCGCCATTGGCCGAAATCGCCTTGAGATCGGCCTGTATTCCCGCCCCGCCCGAAGGATCGGAGCCCGCGATCGACAGGATATTCGGAATCATCTCGCCTCCCCCGGCGCGGCACGCGGACGGCATGGGAAGGCCATGACGGCAACGCGACTTCCTCCGCCAGCATGATCTGGTTCAGGTTCAAAGGGTGCATCTCAGCCCGGATGGGCGCCCCCGTCACGGCTTCACAAGACCAGATCGCGACGATGGACGCAACCACGGACCGCGACGGGATCGCCCCGCCTCCCTCTTTCTTCTTCATGCAAATATCCCCGGGGGTCCCGGGGGCAGGCAGCCCCGGTCATCGCGGGACGCGATGAAGCCGGCCTCACCCCACCGATATCAGCCGGATCGCCTGGTCCTGCTGCATCAGCCACATCAGGAAACGCACCGCCCTGCCGCGCGGTGACTCCAGTGCCGGGTCGCGTTCCAGCAACGCGCGGGCATCCTGCCGGGCCACGGCCATCAGCGCCGGCTGATGCTCCAGGTCGCCGATATGGAAGCGCGGCAGGCCCGATTGCGCGGTGCCGATCACGTCGCCCGCACCGCGCATCTCCAGGTCGACCTCGGCGATGCGGAACCCGTCCTCGGTGTCGCGCAGGGTGGTCAGGCGGCGGGCGCCGGTCTCGCCCAGGGGCGGGTGATACATCAGCAGGCAGGTCGAGGCCCCCTGCCCTCGCCCGACCCGTCCGCGAAGCTGGTGAAGCTGGGCGAGGCCAAAGCTTTCGGCCCGCTCGATCACCATGATCGTGCCTCGGGCACGTCCACGCCGACCTCGATCACCGTCGTGGCGACAAGGATCCGCGCCCGGCCCGAGGCGAAATCCGCCATAGCTGAGTCGCGCTGATCGGCGGGCATCTGGCCATGGATCAGCCGCACATCCTCGCCGAACTGCGCCCGCAGCGACTGGAACCGCGCCTCGGCGGCGGTCAGGTCGCTGAGTTCGCTTTCATCGACCAGCGGACAGACCCAATAGGCCCGCGCGCCCTGTTCAAGCACCGCATGCAGGCGCGCGGTCACCTCGTCCAGCCGCTGGTCCGAGATCATCACGGTCGTGATCGGCTGCCGCCCCGGCGGTTTCTCGTCCAGCACCGACAGGTCGAGATCGCCATATTGGGTCAGCGCCAGCGAGCGCGGGATCGGCGTCGCGGTCATGATCAGCATGTCGGGGGGCACATCGCCCTTGGCAGACAGCTCCAGCCGCTGCGCGACGCCGAAACGGTGCTGTTCGTCGATGATGGCAAGGCGCAGATCGTGGAAATGCACATCCTTCTGGAACACCGCATGGGTGCCGACCAGGATATCGATGCGGCCCTGCGCGAGATCCTCCAGCAATTGCGCCCGCAGCTCGCCCTTGTCGCGGCCGGTCAGCGCGGCCAGCCGTATACCCGCCACCCGCGCCAGCGGCTCCAGCGCGCGGGCATGCTGGCGGGCGAGGATCTCGGTCGGTGCCATGAGCACCGCCTGCCCCCCGGCCTCGACCGCGACCAGCGCCGACAGCATCGCCACCAGCGTCTTGCCCGAGCCGACATCGCCCTGCAGCAGCCGGTTCATGCGCCGGTCGCTGGCCATGTCGGACGCGATCTCTTCGACGGCACGGGTCTGGGCCCCGGTCGGCGGCCATGGCAGGCTGGCCAGCACCGCCTGGCGCAAGCGGCCATCGCCCTGCGTCGGCCTGCCCTTCAGGCGCCGCTTCTCGCGACGCACCAGCGCCAGCGTCATCTGGTGGGCAAGAAACTCGTCATAGGCCAGCCGCGCCCGCGCCGGGCTGTCGGGCGACAGGTCACGTGGAGACCCGGGCGCATGGGCCTGTTGCAAGGCACCCGCGAATCCGGGCCAGCCGCGCTCCTTCAAAAGCTGCGGATCGATCCATTCCTCGACCTCGGGCAGGCGCTCCATCGCGGCAGTCACGGCCTTGGCCATCATCCGTTGGGTCAGGCCCTGCGAAAGCGGGTAGACCGGCTCGAACGCGGCGGGCAATGCCTCACCCTCGCGCAACATATGGTCGGGATGGACCATCTGGGCGAGGCCGTCGAACAGCTCCAGCTTGCCGCTGACGATCCTGCGCGCACCCTCGGGAAGCTGGCTTTCGATCCAGTCCCGGCGCGGATGAAAGAATACCAGCGTCAAGTCGCCGCCATGCGCATCGGCACAATGGACACGCCATGGACGGCCGCGAGACTTGGGCGGGAAATGGCGGGTCACGCTGATCTCGATGGTGACGATTTCGGGCGGCCGGGCCTCGGAGATGCGGTCGATATGGCGGCGGGTAATGCCATTGGCCGGCAGCGTCATGACCAGGTCGCGCGGCCGCTCGATCCCCATCTGCGCCAGCGCATCCCGGCCCTTGGGGCCGATCCCCGGCAGCGTGTCGATCGCCGCGAAAAGCGGGAACAGCGCCGGGGGTCTGCCCTTCGGCGCGCTCATTGCCCGGCGATCCGCATCCATTCATCCTCGTCGATGGTCTCGACCCCCAGATCGGCGGCCTTCCTGGCCTTGGAGCCCGCCCCCGACCCGGCGATCAGCAGATCGGTCTTGGCGCTGACCGAGCCCGCGACCTTGGCCCCCATCGCCTCGGCCCGCGCCTTGGCCTCGGCCCGGGTCATGCGCTCCAGCGTGCCGGTGAAAACCAGCGTCTTGCCGCTGATCGCGGTTTGCGCGGATGCGGGGGTCTCGGCGGGCAGGATGGTCAGCATCGAGGTCAGGCGGTCGATGCTTTCACGCTCACGCGGCTGCGTGAAGGTGGTGACCAGCGATTGCACCAGAACCGCGCCGATCCCGTCGATGCCGGTCAGTTCGGCCCAGTTGGGGCTGTCTTCCAGCATGGCGCGGCGGGCCTTGTCGTCCCCGGCGGCGAAGGCAGGTTCCGCCACCGCACCGTCGATGGCGGCGATCATCGCCTCCCATGTGCCGAAATGCCGGGCCAGGGTCGTTCCCGCGACTTCACCCAGATGCCGGATGCCCAGGGCAAAAAGAAAGCGTGCCAAGGGGATACGGCGCTTTTCCTCGATCGCGGCAAAGAGTTTCTCGACGGAGCGTTCGCCAAAGCCGTCGCGGTTCCTCAGCTTGGGCAGGTTCGCGGCGTCGCGTTCGGCCAGGGTGAAGATATCGGCGGGCTCGCGGATCGGCAGGTCATCATCGGCAAAGAACATCTCGACCTGCTTCGCCCCCAGCCCCTCGATGTCGAAGGCAGAGCGGCTGACGAAATGCTTGAGTTTCTCGATGGCCTGTGCCGGGCATATCAAGCCGCCCGAACAGCGGCGCACGGAATCACCCGGTTCGCGGACCGCCTCCGAGCCGCATTCGGGGCAATGTGTCGGGAACTGGTAGGGCGTATCGCTGACGCGCCGCGACAGGTCCACATCGGCGATCTTGGGGATCACGTCGCCGGCGCGGTAAACCTTGACCCAATCGCCCGCACGGATATCGCGCCCCTCGCGGATCGGGTTGCCGGCACTGTCGAGACCGGCAATGTAATCCTCATTGTGCAGCGTGGCGTTCGAGACCACGACCCCGCCAACCGTCACCGGCTCCAGCCGTGCGACCGGGGACAGGGCGCCGGTGCGCCCGACCTGGATCTCGATCCGGTCAAGACGGGTCCAGGCGGTCTCGGCGGGGAATTTATGCGCGATCGCCCAACGCGGCGTGGTCGAGCGGAACCCGAGCCGGGCCTGGTAGCCCAGGTCATTGACCTTGTAGACCACCCCGTCGATGTCATAGCCAAGCGTGGCGCGCTGCTGCTCGATCTCGGCCCAGGTGGCGATCATCCCGGCCGCGTCGCGGCATAGCCGGGTCAACGGATTGGTGCTGAAACCAAGCTCGGCCAGCCGTTCCACCGCCCCCATCTGGGTTTCGGCAAGCGGTGCGGTCAGTTCGCCCCAGCTATAGGCAAAGAATTTCAGCGGGCGGCTGGCGGTGATCCTGGAATCAAGCTGGCGCAGCGAACCCGCGGCGGCATTGCGCGGATTGGCAAAGACGCGGCCGGTATCCCCGGCATTGAGCCGGGCGAAATCGTCATGCGCCATATAGACCTCGCCCCGGATCTCGACGATGCCGGGCGCGTCGGCCTTCAACCTGTGGGGGATGTCGGAGATGGTGCGGGCATTGGCGGTGACGTTCTCGCCAACCGTGCCGTCGCCGCGCGTCGCCGCCTGCACCAGTTCGCCATCCTCGTAGCGCAGCGACAGCGACAGCCCGTCGATCTTGGGCTCGGCGGTGAAATCCAGCGGCGCATCCCCGGGCAGGTTCAGGAAGCTGCGGATGCGGGTCACGAAATCCTGCACATCCTCGTCGTCAAAGGCATTGCCAAGCGACATCATCCGCTGCGCATGGGTGACCTTGCCGAAACCCTCGGACGGGGCGGCGCCCACCTTGGCCGTAGGGCTGTCGGCGGCGCGCAGATCGGGAAAGGCTTCCTCCAGCGCCGACAGTCGCCGTTTCAGCGCATCGTAATCGGCATCGGAAATTCGCGGCTTGTCCTTGCCATGATAATCCTCGTTCGCCTGTACGATACGCGCCGAGAGATCGGCGATCTCGTCGGCGGCCTGCTGCGCCGTCAGATCGCTCAGATCCGCCCCGGCCCCGCCCGGCGCCTCATTGTCCAACTGCCGTTCCGCCATTCCGATCCGTTCCGTCTTGCCATCTTCCCACATCGCCCGGTCGAGGCGATGCCCGCCTCTTATACGACGCGGCGGGGGCCGTCGCCCAGAGTGGAAGCAGCAATATTCGCGGCTGGCAAGAGCAGAGACGACAACGCCGCCCGGTGACACGGGCAGCGCCGTTCGTGGCGGTCCGGAAGGTCAGCCCCCGACGGCCATCTTCTTGTCTTGCGCGGGGGCCGGGTCACGCATCACGTAGCCACGCCCCCAGACCGTTTCGATCGGGCTGTCATAGCCAAGCGCCTCGAACAGTTTCTTGCGCAGCTTGCAGATGAAGACATCGATGATCTTCAACTCGGGCTCGTCCATGCCGCCATAGAGATGATTGAGGATTCTATGGAAATTGAACGTAAACAAGACGGTTTGGTGAAACACGTGGCGGGACAAAAGGTGTCCGAATCACGAATCTTGAAATGCCTACTCGGTGGAAGTCCAATTAGGTATCGACGTGCATCGTAGGATGGTCAATTGTGGCGACAATGACCGGTTCGGACCTTGAGCTGCCGCTGCTCTGGGCCACTTTTTCGCACACGCAGAAGACCTGTCGCAGCCCGAAGTGAACCCATGTCCGGCAACCAGACAACTGTGTCAGCACACGCAGGTCGGGCGGAAGGTGTGAATTCGCCGTAAGGCAGCGAGAAATCGAGCAGGCCGGTAAACCGGACCTTCGTCGCGGAAACTCTTAGTTATGCCTGCTGCAGTACATATCTTCCAGGAACCTATCATTTTCTGAATCTGACATCACCGAGCGTCGCAATTGGCCAGAAGGAAGAGGTTCGGGTTGTGTTCGGGCCCAGCTTGGGGCAGCATGTTTTAGTCCCGCCATGGTTCAAATTGCAGAAACCCCTTGAGTACAAAGAACGATGAATCACGATAGTAGTGGTACTATTTTTCTCTCTCACGCGGCTGCAGACAAAGGCTTTGTTGAAAAGGTCTATGAACGACTTGATGTCTCCAGCACGTTTTACGATATCAAATCGGTTCAACCCGGGCAAAGCTTCATCGAAGCAATGCAAGAGGGAACGTCCGGAAAGAATATATTTGTGCTTTTCCACTCACCCAACACGCAGGCCACTTGGGTTGAGCATGAAAAACGACTTGCTGAGGTAAACCATGCATCAAAGGGCGGCAAAGTGCTCGTGGTGCCGTTACTTGGAGAGACTTACCGAAGTTTGCCCGAGTGGATGAAAGGCTTCATGACCTGCACCGAAAACTACTCGGTCTCGGATATAGTACGGCAAATTCAGCTGCTTCAAACGCAACTGATTGATGAGCTTAGCGGCCACAGCGAAATTGTTGTGGGCCGCGAAGAGCTCTTGAGGAAAGCGCACATCGAGACGTTGAAGAGTGTTCAACAGACCGGAAGCCCCATCCAACACATTGTCATTTCCGGACTTGCGGGAATGGGTAGAAAGACCTTTGCGCAAGAGTACGCAAAGAAGTCCTTTAGCCAAATGCGATCCGGCGGGCCAATTTTCAATCTTCCTGACATGGCGGAAGCCGTGGACTTTTATCTAGCTATGAAGCAAGATATATCTGGCGTTTTCACGAAGAAGGAGTTGGAAGAACAAATCGCGACCTTCGAGGCCATGGATTATTCAAATCAAGCCCAAATGGTCCTCGACGTCGCAAGGCACTGGGCAGATATCAATCAACCCATTTTTGCAAATACAAAACTCGGACTACGCGATAGATACCGAAACCTCAAACCTTGGCTCAATGAGTTCTTCAAGTTATCGAGAGACGTACCTTCATTAAGAATTATATATATTTCTGAACGCCGACTTCCGGAAGAAGCTTCCATCGAGACCACCAATCTGGCCCAATTTCAGATTGAGGAGCTTAGCGCGCTGGATATCCAGTATCTATTGGGAGAGTTGATCGACAATCGTTATTTCGAATCCGCAAGAGCGGAAGTGTTGTCGCGTCACATTCATGGACATCCGGCAACAACGCATTATGCTGCCAAGTTTATCAATTCCGGAAAGAACTTGGATACGCTAAACGAAAACCCTGAGCCAATTTATGCTTTCCAGCAGCGCATCTTAGGCGAAATTCTTTCTGAAGAGTTGCTTAGTGAAGATCAACGGCGGATTATTGCCTTGTTATCGGTTTTTCCACGTTTGTCGTTCAGCATCCTTGCTAGAGTGCTCGAGATGCAGCGTAAACAGCTTGCACTTGACTTGTGGGAGCTTCAGGAAGCGTCGCTTATCTCAGCTACTGGTTCTGAGTACTATAGCAGTCCTAGCGTTGTCGCCAATCGCGCCAGGAAAGAACTCAGTGCGGATACACATGCACTTTTGAACGATGTCAAACTTCTTATCGAAGATGATATGACTGCCAACAAGCTGGATTCACAACTTATCGACGCGCTCCTCATTGCCAGTGCCACCCCTACCGGTGAGGTGCCAGCCGAGCTGAACGGTTTGGTTACTAGCTCGTCGCTTTTGACCATGGTGACGGACCGTTTCTTCCGCGCAAGGGAGGTTCAGAAGGGATCGCGGGATATTTACCTTAGCGCGTACAGTCTTTCAAAGCTCGCATTAGAAATGGAGACGTCTGATGACGCCGTGGAGCAAATACTGTTCACTGGTGGCGATAGCGCAATCCGCGCCGGTGTTTTTCCTGAGCAAATCATCAAAAAGATGCAAGATGCAGCGCTCCCATCCGTTTATTACCTTCAAGGAAGCTATGCCTTTCATGTTCTTAAAGACGACGAGTCTGCAGTGCGCAATTTACGAAGATCACTTGAAACAAAACACTTTAAGCTCAGAAATATACGACTGTTAGCTCGCGCGCTTATAAGGTCTCAAGATTTCTCCGGCGCACTGGATGTTTTAGGCAAGCTTTCCGATCATCAGATTGAGCGCGAAACAGGGTTAATGATCCAAAAAATTCGTGCCTATCGAGGGCTTCGAAGCCATGCAGAAGCCGATGCTTTGGAAAGAAAAATACAAGGTCGCAATGATGAGTATGGCGAGGTGCACATTTACAACGCTGGTAGGGCACTTCAAGAAGGGAATTACGATGACTCACTTGCGCACTTGAGCGAGGCGGAGGCTTGCCCGAGAGTGAACCGCTTTACACTACAGCTCTTGAAATGTGCAGTACTTCTCGAAAACGGCGACGCGTCGATGCTGCCCCTGGTCGTGGAAACTGCCAATTCTGTGAATAGGCGTTATGATGCTGAGCAATTACAGGCTCGGCACGCAGTAGTTCAGGGTCGATGGGCCGACGCCGAGCAACATCTAAGCAAAATTGAGCGAAAGGACTATTTTGATCTGCAAATCGCACACAGAATGCTAAAGCAAAAAATGGAAGACCTGCAGATCAAAACGAATGCTACAGCGATGAAGAGATGCCAGGATGAATTAGATGAAGTCGTCCGGTTGAGCACAAGATCACCGGCTGGCTTTAGGACCGCTTAAGCTCATTTCAGGTACCTCATAACGATGGCTATTCCAGGATCGCTACAATTTCCATTCGCCCAATCTATCGACTGTCCCTTAGGGACCCGTCAACTAGCGCGCGCGGCGAATGGCGGCTTCGACGGGCCGCGCCGCAGCATCGTTTCCTGCTGGTCAACGGCAATAATTGGCCGACATGGGTGACTGGCCCGACGTTGTCACCCGAACTTTGCAAAGATCACTACCTGCGCATTGCGGCCGCTCAACTCAATTCGATCTGCACCGGTAGTGAATGTGACCGGAAGTCCCGCATAGCGGTCATCCAAGCGAAATCAGTTGGGCTCCTCGATCAGCTCCAGCAATCCGTCAGGCAGTGGCCGCTGCAGTTCGACGGCCGGCGCACCGTTCATCCACGCCTCCCATTCTCCTTGCTCGGTCAGGATCACCGGCATCGCCCTCGGGTGAATTGCCTTGACCTCGTCGTTCGGCTGGCACGTCAGGAAGGCGTAGAGATCATCCGTGGTTTCGCCATCCTTCACCTTGCGAACCGATGTCCATCCCCGAACGCCGGTGACCGAACACCCCATCAACCTATATTATAAATGCGGCCATAAGGCGGTGGTCGAGCTGGCAGAGTGGAAGCATCGGGACTACTTCCTGCCGCGGGCGCGATGCACGAAATGCGGGCGACTGGGCGCGGATCATATAACGGTTTGGGTCAATACGCGACCGCCTGATCCTCTCGCGTGGATCATTCGTCGTCTGACTTCTCAGCTGGCTTCTGCGTTGCCAGCTTCTTCAGCCGCTCGTTGAACCGTTCTTCATCGTCGTCCGCCCCGAGTTCTCGAGCGGCTTCCTTGAAGCGTTCGATCTGAGATTTTTCTTTTTCCACACACCGATGATAGTGCCGTTTGCTTGGCATAAAAAGGGGCGACCCGAAGGCCGCCCAAGTCAGGTTTCATATAGGTTCCCGCAACCGAACCGCTAACGCCTAGCACAGTTGCGCCCATTCTAGCGCTCGGTCAGATCAGCGGCTGCGCCAATGGGCGCAGACATGCTCGACCCGGCCAAAGCGAACGCGCTCATAAGCGTTCACAAAGACACCAACCTTCATGCCCCATCTCCTGTGAGAGGGTTTCACTTGAAATGGGGCGCGGCAAATGTCAGATTGATCCTGTCACAGATGGTTTTCTGACGGGGCCGCACCCCTATGAAGCCACCACGAAAGCCGGTCCTTCGGGGCCGGTTTTCTTGTTCTCCCCTACGGTCAGGTCAGTGCCTGGGTGGTCTCCCGTAGGGGCTGATCCGGTCTCTGCATCGTATTGCCTCACATCATCTTGGGGATCACGTCAGGCGGATCCCAATCGTGAAGATACACACTTCTCAGAGAAACGCAACAGTCAGAGTAACCATGATTGCTATTGTTGAGTAATTGTGGTAACTGTCTGGCCAGAAATCGCGGAGAGTCGTCATGAACACCAAACCCATCCGAAGCCCCTCCTACCCCAGTATGTCGCTGGAGGACGCCATCGAAGCCGCTGGCAAGATTGAGGCACAGTATCGCGGTTCTCCAGTTGATCGGGAAGATGCGGCGAAACTGCTTGGGTATTCTGGCCTATCTGGTCCCGCAAATAAGGCGCTTGCCGCTTTGGCTTCCTTCGGCCTTGTTGAGCGGGCAGGGAAGGGAATGATGCGCGTAACGTCGCGCGCACGATCAATACTTCACCCAGATTCGAGCGCCGACAGAGCGCGAGAGTTGCGCGAAGCCGCGCTGGAGCCCAAGCTGTTCCGCGAAATCAAGGATCGGTTTGAGGACATCCAAGTGCCTCCGATGGATGGGGTTCTCACGTATCTGAATCGGGAAGGCTTCAATCCATCGGCAGTTAGCCCTGCGGCCAAAGCGTTCGTTACAACGATGCAGTTCATTCAGTCATTGGGCGAAAGCGAAAGTCATGTCTCTGACGACAACGATGATTTAGAATCCGACTCACCGGACGAAAAAACGCGGTTCGGTGGTGCGTCGGTGGGTGACCTAATCCAGTGGGAAAGCCAAGGCGCGCTACAGTTCAAAACGCCTCGCCGTGTTCGCTGGGTCTCAGAAGATGGGGATTGGCTTGCGGTCGAGGACAGCGACACAGGGATACCAATGAGCCAAGTTACCGTAGAACAGGCCGCACCCCAAAAGGCCCCTGCGATTCCGCCTCAGATGCCGCATGCCGATGCGCCTCATCAAGAGCGAGGGTTCTCCGAATGGTTCCGGGCAAAGGTCGCGCCGACAAGATTGTGACCATCAATTTCAAAGGTGAGGGCGAGATTGGTCCGAAAGAAATCGAGAAGATGATCCGCGTTCTTGAGGCGCAGAAGTTGGCGTTGGAAGACTGATCGAACCATCTCTATGTTTGGGGCGGGCATCATCCCCGCCCTTTTGCCTTTCCTGATCAGGTCTTGCGTAGGCCAAGCGCTTGCCAGCCGCCCCACGTAGGGCAATCGCCCCACGCTCAGCCCAAGCTGTTCGAGCGGATAGGTCCCAGACCAATACTTACCAATCAGGGTGAAGGTTTTGTCGTTATGGGTCGCTTTCATGCGCTTCTATTCGCGCGACGGAACGGCATTGGCAACCCACCCTCCAGCAACATCCAAAATCATCGTCGATGGCGTGAAACCGTACATCGATCCATGATTGTCCCGGATACCGCATTTGCTCTACCTTGGGGTCAACGCTTCGGTGGAGGGTGCCTGATGTGGGAACAGACGTACAACCGCCTGATCGAAATACTATACGGCCCTGATTGTTCAGAGGAAGATCTCAAGGCGGCAATTGCTATCGCGTCAATTTCCGCGATCCGCCGAGGCGAAATGACATCAGATGTGGCCAAAGAAGCATTCTATGACGCCATCAGACGTGCCGTAAAAGCTCGAAAGAACGGGGAAATGCCACCTGATGATCTCAAAACCAAGATTCGTGGGTTGTTCCTAAACAGTTAATTTCCGCCTCACCCGCCGCCGCCAATACGGCAGCACGCGCCTCGCCCTCACCACGCCCCCACGTAATACAACTCCACAGACAACCGATCCCGAACGATAATCGCATCCAGCCGTTCCCGCCGTCAGCCGCAAGGGGCGACCCTCACGAACTCAACCCCAAACGCGAAGGACAGAGGCGAATGCACGCAAACATTGCAGTTTACCGTGCGGCGTGAGACGATGAGAATTGTTGCTGCACCGAGGCGGGCTATCCTAGCGGCAATTTCAAAGTCGGACGGGGAGAGATAGAAGATGCTGGCGCGTCAGTACTCGATAATAGAGACTCGCAACCTGCTCAATGCCTCCGAAAACATGGGGCCCGGCACCGGGGGCCACGCGATGGCGACCCACGGCCACCTTCGGGTTGATGTCACCGATCGAAACAAGCCGAATGATTCTGCGTTCCAGAAGGAAATCAGGATTTTTGGCAAACGGCTCGTTTCACCGAGGACCGGGACCGAACCCTCCCGCCCCGTCACCCCGATGGATCAGGCAATGGTCGTGGCCTTCGCTCTCAACTCGCCGAAAGGACAGCAAAAGCTGCGACAACTTGACGCCAAGCCGAATAATGGTCAGACGTACGGGACCGCGATCGTCACGGAGATGCAGGGGATCGGTAATGTGCTCCCGGAGCTGCGCATCGGGCAATCCGGGGTCCAGTCGAGTGGCACATTGCCCAGGATCAAGGTAGAAATCTTCAGGATCAACGGCCAGCTGCATATTCACACAGCTTATGCCATGGCATAGACGACGCAGGTCGATCCCCAACCAGCGGGTCTTCTGAAAGACCATTGTTGGAGTATTGACCCCGCCGGAGGTCGCATGCTCCCGGCTGGAACGGGCGCTGTCCTCTGATGTTCACACACTACACGGGTCCGACCTGAACAACCTATAGTGCATTAGCCAAGGCCTCAGACAACTGATCTCGCCCGGTGATCGCGTCCAGCCGTTCCCGCAGCTTTGCCCGCGCCATCTGCTCCAGCTGCGCCTGAGTCGGCCCCAGCTTACGGATCGCGCCGGGCACCGACATGCGCACATAATCCACGATCTCGCCGATCGCCCGGTCTGGTATGGCAACAGCCGGATGTTTCTGCAACGTATCGATCAGCAGTTCTGCGCCGCTATGCAGAGCCCAATGCAGCGCCTCGCGGTGCCTGGCCTCGATGTCGATCCGCCACCGCTCGGGTAAGCGGCGGAAGAACCAGGCGAGCGCGCCCAAGATCAACCAGACCGCATATTCCACGATGATCGGCTGCAGGATATTCTGCAGGCTGTCGATGATGCTCATGACTTACCCTCCGATGGCAGAAAGACAGAGCCGCTGCTCAGCAGCTCGGCGGTTGACGAGGCCCTGCACAACCCTGCCCCCTGCCTTGTTCCAGCGCGGCAACTCGTTGCAGGCGTCCCGCCATCGATCGGCATTGGCGCGCCTCGCCAGCGTGGATCCGCAAGCGGCACCGATACCGACATTGTAGGACCAGGACACCAGCGCCACCTGGACGCCCTCGGGCTGCTGCTGCAATGCTGGGATGCAACTGACCAGGCGATCTCGATATTCACCCAAGGCATCCATCAGCATGGCGCTGCACTCAGCCGAGCTGTATCGATCGCCCGGTTTCACGCCTCGGGTCTCGCCATAACAGACCGTCCAGACCGGTGGACTGGCAATGCGGTCGAGATAGGCCTCGGTGCGCTCACCCTCCCAAGGGCCGACGAAGGCAGCAGCCGCGGCGAGGATCGCAGCCGTGCCGGTTGTGGCAGCCGCTCTGCCCTTGGTCGAGACAAGCGATTTCAGCCACGCCAGAAGCGTGGTCAGGAACTGGATCATGATGTTCTCCTAGAAGTATCAGCCCTATGGGGTGAAAAAGCCGATGGATGCCGCTACGGTTGACCCGGCTTTTCCATGTGTGCCAGCATGGAAAAGCCGGGGCCGCCAGGTAACGGTGCGCCTGTCGGCCCCACTATTTTCGGAGTTCTGCCGTCGCGGCCGCCACTGCGAACATGCAGGACCCTGCATGTCAGTGTCCTTCTTCTGACTGCGCCCGGTGACGCTCGGGCAGGCGATGCCGCTTTGCGCGGAATGAGAAAACCCGCGCGAGGCGGGTTTGATGGCTCCACTGAGTCTGGGTTAAACTGAATTCGCCTTCTGCCTCGTGCCAGTCGTGGAAGGCGGGGGCCGGGGGCTTCCAGCAGCTTGCCCGCCTTTCCGATCGGCGGCAGATGTTCGGGCAGTGGTTACATCCGACATGCGGGCCTCTTGATGACTTGTGATCACCTGTCCGGGAACCCCGCGGCTCTAGGGGCGTTGTCGTCTCGCAATTGCAGTTCTTTCGGGCGCGCCCAATGTTCGTTCACACACTTGCTGAAAGGAGCAGTGCCAGATGAATTGGGATATCATTCAAGGGAAGTGGCAGCAGTTTAAGGGAACCGTGAAGGAGAAGTGGGGCGATTTGACGGATGACGAAATCGACCAGATCGATGGCAATCGCGAAAAATTGTCCGGGAAGCTCCAGGAGAAATATGGCTGGGCAAAAGAAGATGCCGAACGCCATATTGACGATCTCTTCCGCGATAAATCGTGATGACAGCATCGTCCGGGGCGCTCAGTCGCTCCGGACTTTTCGGCTGGCTCGTTTCTGAGATCAGTTCCCTCGGTAATGTTGGCTGCGCCATTCGCACCCTCATCGCAACTCCGATTAAAGACCACTCTATTTAGGCAAGATGACTGGGATCAAACTCTACAAACGGCTGCGGAACATGCGTGACGAGGCGATCCGGCGGCCAAATTACCGGGTGATCTATGCCCATGCGCTGGCCGTGGCCCATATGGAGGGGCACCTGATCGCGGACGATCATCCCGCTTGGGAGGCGATCTATGCCGCCATCAGGGCAGCGCGTGAGGGAGATCCCGAGGCGCTGGATACGATCGAGCGCGAGATCGCCCGCCTGCATGATCGACCGGTGAAACCGACAGGCTGACCGGCCCTAGGCGAACCGCGACCGTTGGTCGCTGGGTCATCTGCCCCGCCCATCCAGCCGCGCCTCTATCTTGCGCAGCGCATCAAGGATCAGGACCAACCGTTCATCCTGTCGAGCCGACATCTGCTCGACGCCCCGTATCCGGGTCTCATGTGCCTGCGTGGTTGATTGGAGGCGCAGCAGTTCGCGATCGAAGTTGTCGGCTCGCTCGCTGAGCCTTCCGCCCCAGACAAACAGCGCTGCAGCCATGCCGATCGCGGTAAGGATCGTGCCAATCAGCGACAGGATGTTGCCGATTGAGATTGTGGCGTCGATTCTCGGCATACCGCCTCCTTGCATTCGGGCATGAAAAAGCCCGCTCGAAAGCGGGGGATCGGGGATTAGGTGACCTGCATGCTCACCTCGATGACGCTACTCAAACGCTTCCGGGCAATCTATCCTGAGCCGGTCCAGCATCACAGCGTTCCCTGCGACATTCGGGTGAACGCTGTCTTCCTGATAAGCGGGATTCCATGTCTCCCCGTCATTGTTCAGGGACAATGCCAGGTCGAAGCGGACAGGCGGCAGAAGATCCGGGAAGTATCCACCGAGAATGTCCGCATTGATGGCGTCCCGCGTGGCAACAGTGCCTGTGGTCAACGGCGGCAGGCAGCACAAGGCGATGCGATCCGTTCGGGTTCTCAGCGCTGAAAGAATGGTCGCAACATTCGTCCGCCAGGCAGAATGCGACCCGGTGCCATGAACTGCATCGTTGGTTCCGATCAGGATCACGGCGACCGATTTCGCATCGCAGAGCTGCACTGTTTCCGCGATGGACGCAGCTGCACCATTCGACAGTTGCCCGCCACGTGCCGCGATCAGAACATCCGGGAGCCCATCTGCATCCCTTTCGTCTTCCAGCAGGTAAGCCCATCCCGAATTGTGATCAGGCCCAATCTGTGATGCCTCGGTGATGCTGTCGCCGATACAGACGACCCGCGCCGCTTTCCCGGTCGGGATCGGGTGATCGGCCACCATGCGAAGACGGCTGACCCGCACCCCTCCCGACGCGGTGGACGGGAACAGAATGCAGGGAATACCCCACGCCCGGCAATCACCTCCCGTTCCGGCCGCGTAGTCGAGCGTCAGGGATACCTGCTCGCCCGTCACCATGTTCGTCAGGGTGATGGTCGTGACGAAGCGAACCCGCTTGATGTCCAGCCTGACATTCGATCCTGCCACGGTCCAGGGGATTGCAATCTGCGACACAACAGTGACTGGGGCCGATCCGGACAAACTGTCGTATCGGTAAACTTTCAGCATGCTGTCTGTGCCGTCCACGACGCAGCCGGGGTCAGCAGATCGAAGCCGTCATCCTGCCGCATGAAGCCAAGCCCCCAGACCTGACCGGCACTGACAATCTCGCCAAAGACGCTGGCGGTCCGCTTGGATAATTGGGAATACGGATAACTGATGGGGCTCGTCCGCGCTGCCCAGTCTGCCGAGTTTGCCCCGGACTCCAGCGCGCCAGACGCGATGGTCGCACCGGCAAGTGTCCAGCCATCGGCATCGGTGAACCGCTTGTCGATCAGGGTGGGTGACACCAGGTCACCGCTCGGGATGCTCAAACCAACCGGTTCAGACACCGTGAAGTTCACCATGTAGCGGAAGCTGAAATTTGACGAGGTGAACGGCTCGTTTTCCGTGTCAGAGGTGGCCCGAAGATTAAGGGCGGGCAGTGACGAGTTTACCCCAACGTTCCCGGGGATGCTGACACCGAAGCCAACCGAACCACCCTTGGGAATCGGGATGTTGACCTCGACATCATTCCATCCCGCGACACCTTCGTAATACCTGACCTCGTGAGGCGTAAGCGGAACAATTCCGCCGGGGCTGTCCTCTTTCCACGACGACACGCTGAACCGGGTATCTCCGTTCAGATACACATTGATGCGTTCGATCAGCCCTCCGTTCGGGTAACGGTATGATGTCGAGTTGATCAGAACCATCGTCTTCGATCCGGACGTGGTGCCAGTCGGCACCATTCCAGACATGTCGGCCGTCTGCCCCTCGCTGCGCGGCTGCCGTATGATAAAGTTTTCAGCCAGATATTCGGCATCTGCGGCTGCCGGTTTCATGGCGTTGAGATCGGAGGTGTTGGCGGCGAGCTGGACGGACTCGGACCCCAGGCCATTTATGTCCGCTACTCCAAGAGCCGTCATGATGCGAATGATGCCGCCGGGCGCGAGGTTGAAGAAGGTCCCCAGGTAAATTGAGCCGCCCTTCAAATCCCCCGCATCCAGAGTTCGGCCATCACGCCCCCTGAGCGTATATGTCACCCCGTCAAGAATGACGGTCGGATCAGGTCCAGTGTTGGTGACTGGCCAGCGAATCTGGATTTTGTAACTCAGATCAACCGGAATGAATGCTTGGGACGGATCGCTGGTCATCGTGATCGATTGCGCCGACCAGGAATCAATCCCCGGCAAAAGGATGGCCCCGCGAATGGCGGCAGCATTCAGCACATTTACGGTCGAATCCAGAGCGGCCAATTGAGCGTTCCGGTTCTTCACGTCCAGATAAGGTTCGACCGAGGAAAGGAGTCTGACCGCACCATTGCTGTGGACCTCCGCAAGATAGGATCGCCCCACCACGAGCCCCCCGGCAGGAAGAGGGCCATTATTGGTGTCCCGGATTTGGCGGGCGTTGCCGCCTATCGTGATGACCGGACCGTCAACCGTGCTGGTCCCGATCGCCACCCATCGGATCAACTGCCCCGTCCCTACCGATTGATCCTCCAAACCGGGGGATAGCTCGGCCGTGAAAGCATCTGCAGTCCCGGTCAAGTTGGTCAACCGCAATGCGCCCGCCATATTGACGCCGCCAATTCGGTTGGAACGCTCGGTAGCGTCCGCAGTCTCCAAGGCCAATTTCATCGAATCGACCGCTGGCCAGATACCCCGGACATTTGACTTGCTGACCGGCTGTCCGTCTACATAGGCGGTGTTGGCATCGCTCTCGAATGTCATGATGACCTCATGAAAAAAGCGGCCCTGAAGGACCGCTGTTGCTGCTTGATTTTGGCTTGCTCAGCTGTAGCTGCCGACGAAGACTTCCGATGATTTCACCCCGGACGGATTTACGGAGATGATCCAGTAATCTGCGCCGGCACCGGGAACCGTGTCGTTCATCGTGACCTGCTGAGACGTGGCGAAAGACTGTTTGATGAATGTCGCATTGGCGAACGAACTGCCGACCGCGCCACGCCACAGTTCGGTCTTGCGATAGTTCACGCCCAGGTCAGGCTCGAAAGTGACCTCGAACGCGCCACCGGCAGTCCCGCTTTCCGATATGACGACCGGGGGATCGGGTGGGGTCGTGTTCTCGAAGACCTCGATCCCGCTGCTGACGGTCGTTGCGCTGGCAATCGTGAAATCGGTATTGTCGAACAGGTCGGTTCCGGGCCGCACATTGGTCCAGGTCAGTTCGACGGTATACTGCCCCTGGTCCTGCAATCCTGCCGTTCGCCACACATCATTGCTGCTGGCGTCCTTCCCGAAGAACATGTCGAATTTTGGCCCGTCCGGCTCGCGGAAATACCTGGCCCAGAGATATCGGGCCGAAGGAGCGGCATCGGTCCTGACCGTAATATAAGGGTCCCCATCGCCGGTGATGACCTGCAGGCTGTTGATCACCGGACCCGGCAGCAATGTCGCGTTGTGATCGATCGGCTGCGGTTGGCTCGGAGCCTGCCCTTCTTCGGACACGGCATCCCAATCGAAACTGGCCGGATTCGCCGCGATCAGTTCGACCGTGCAAACTCCCTCTGCGTTGTTCATGTCGAAGGAGAAGCTGTCGATCCATGCCGGGGCGTTGTTCAGGCCAAGACTTGGGAGATCGACGAAGACGTTCTCCTCCTCCAGCAGGAGCAAGCCCCAGAACCGCAAGGTAATCGTCGCGCGCCAGGCAGGGTTGAGCTTGGCCATCTGGATCTTCGCCAGTCGCCGCGCCTGCCCGTGATGCTGCACCCAGGGCAGGTCCATGTCCTGCGCGACACTCTCGCCATAGAGAGAAATGGCCGCGGCATCATCCCACGGGCTAGCCGTGGTTTCCTGGTAATCGATCTCCGGAGCGACATATTTCGGGACAAGCGTCGTGACGCGATCGAACTCACCGCTGCCCGGACCGATATCGATCGCGACGATCTTGTCTTCGGTGATCGTGTAGTTCGGAGCACGCCACTTGCCAGATCGGACCCCGATCTTGCCTTCGGTGGTAATGTAGGGACGCCCGGCAAAGCTATCCAATATCCGCTGCGCGACATCCTTCAACGGCTCGGACAGCGTATAGCTGCCGCCCGCGAAATATCGGGCAATCGTTCCGCCGGCCGCGAGCGGGATTGCCTCGGCGCAGTCAGTAGCAGCCTGCTCGAATGATGCGTTGTCGATGTCATCGTCGGCGAGGGCACCATAGACCGGGTTTGTGAGGACATCGCGCAGCTGATACGCGGGATTGTCGGTCCAGAAACCAGGTCCCGAGGGATTGAGGCACCGGTCACCGCGAATGACCGCGCTGACCATTGGCTCGCCGCCGGAATAAACCTCGGCGATATTCTCGCCCTTCACCGCCTCGAAGGTGCCGAAATACGTCCCGACATCCGTCAGCTTGTGGTTCAACGTCCATTGGCCGGGGAAAGCGTCCCGAAGTATCTGGTAATCGCCTCCATCGGGCTGCGACAGCAGGCCCTGACGACTGCGAAGGGCAACACGCCCCTGCCACGGTTCAGTTTGAACCCACGGCCCTCCGACATTGGTCTCGACCTTTACATCGTTCAGATACCATTGCTCTACCTCGGAGAACCCGCCCTGCCCCACGGCGATAAGCTTGAACAGAACCCTGTTGCCGGAATACTGCGCCCAATCCCAGAACATGACCGAGCCGGAGGTCCGCACGCGCCCGAGGTGACGGATGCGCGGCGCATTCGATTGCCGCAGCTCCGTCTGGATGTCGCGCGGCTTCGGCCCCTTCTGATCCGGCCGTGTCAGTTTCGCGACGGCGAGGTTGAGAGCGAGCGAGGCGGCGATCTTGAGTGCCGCCGTTGCGAGTCCGGTTCCGGTCCATGTCCCGACAAGCCATGCTCCTACTGCTGGCATTCAGACACCCCACACGGCTATTGCGTCGAGCTTGACGATCCCGACGCCGAATGGCTTTCGAAAAGCCCATTTCTCAAGGTGGCGGATCGCGCCGACCTGCAGGCCAGCGATACGGATCACGCCCACGTCTCCCTCGCGGGCTGTCTCGCGCCGATATGCGCCGATCTCGCCATCGATGAGTGGCACCAGCATGTCGCCACCGATCAGGTCGCGCGCACCGTCAGCATCGGCATAAGCGCCGCGAAATGCTGCCGCCGGATCAAAGCCCCACGCCAGAACGCACCAGTCGGCAGGCCACATCGTGCAGTCCACGACGCCATATTGCCAATGTGCGCCCCAGGTTGCGCGAATGTAATCGCCGACTTCCGTCATGATGATCCTCATGAATGACTCGCAGAATCGCTCCGCCTATGCCTTCCTGATCTGAGATCAACGAAAGGTAGCCTGATGACCGGCCCACAGGAGATGCCTCTCCAAGAGGCAATCACATACCTTGAGCAACGAATTCAGCATTTGCAGATTGCGTTAAATATAGTCCTCGGCTCTACCCGATTGGCGGACCCTTCAGGAAACTTGTCTCAAGCGCTCGAACGCGTTTTTCAAGTTGTGATATCCGAGCATGAAGGCAAAGGTGAGGACTGCTCTGACCTTCGCTTGATAAGCCAAGTCTTGGCTGCTCCCGACGCAGAGCCGCCGCAACCATCGCCACACATTCGACTGGTGCATCCCCGCGAAGACTAACCCAAACCTCCATTCCTCACCCCCGTAGCCATCCGGTGATCACCTTTGTTGTGAGTGACGGCGCAAATTCGCACCCCAGATCACCGGTGTGGCGACGCTGCTGGTCCCGGTCGGTATATTCCCCGCGCGGCGCTATATGACGTGCGTCCAGCGGGTTTTCGGCGCGCATCTCCAGATATTCCTCGGTTGCGGTCTGCACCTTCTTGATGTCGCGGATCAGGCCCTTGTGCATGGAAATCATCGGGCCGACCGGCACGCCGTCTGAGAACAGCTGCATCCATTGTTGAACGGGGCGCCCCCACCATTCCGCGCGGTTGTGCAACGCATCCATGACAAGCGAGGGGGTCAGCGCCCCAATGCGATAAACTGCCGGGACAGGTTGCAGAGGCCCGGACTGCTGAATTGGCGAAGGGACGATCCAGTCATGCGCCGGTTGCCAGGTGAACCCGCCGAGCGTGATCGGTACATTGCCCTCCGCGATCCGGTATTCCGCGCTCACGAAGGAGACGTGAAACAGGCGGACAGCCTCAACGACCTCCCGGTTCGCGTCCAGGAGGTTCACCTGATCGACTGTGAAGGCCATTATCGGTCGAACGCCTCAACAAAGCGGACGGTGACCTGCTCGCCCCATTTCAGAAACTCGCGCATGCGGCGGCCCTCATCATCGGTGGCAAAGCGCCCGAAGAAATGCGGCGGATCGACGTCGATCTGCGTTCCGCTCGGCACATTCTCCCGCAACGGCGGCTCGATCCGCATCCAGCCGGATGCCAGCCGACCACAAACCTTGTAGAGAAACCCGTTGATCGAGAAGAAATCATTCAATCGCATCATCGGGATTTCGGGCGGCCCCGCGAGGTCGATGGTGATTTCCGTGTCGCCGGCCGACGCCGACGAAGAAGTGAGGACAGGCTGAGAACCGCCTCCCGTGATGTCAGCATCGGTAAAGCCCGTCCCGTCCGTGAACCACGTCCCATCATCGAATCCGACCTGCTTTGGGTTGACGCCGGAGCCATATTTATAGGGATCGCAAATGCAGAGATCGACCACGTTATAGCGGCCACGCATCATCGAAACCTTGCGTTCGAAATCCCGTAGGTCAGCCTCGTTGAAATATCGCGGGAAGGTAATGGCCACTTCCCAGACAGCCGCGTTCGGGGCGACGATCTGTTCATGGCCGGCCAGCGACATGCCGACGCTGCGTGTGGTCCAGCGCAGGAAATATTCGGCATGGACGCGCTTCATGTTGCACGGCCAGGGGATGACTTCGGGCATTATGCGATCCTGTTGCCGAATTCTTTGTTTGCACGCATCCAGCGGCTGAAAAATTGCTGCTGGTCGCGGGCGAGCGCGTTCTCGATCAGGGCGACCGTCTTCTCGGTTGCGTCACCGGCGATGTTGATGGATGGGCTGTATGACATGCTGCCCATGCCCTGCCTGCCACGCATAGCTGCAACTTGGGGCGCATTGAGGATGGCACCGTTCATACTTGGGGTGAATAGCTCCGGGCCTTCCTCGCCGACGATATATGATCGACCAGACGAAACAGGGCCACCTTTCGCGCGGAAACCGCCAAAGATGCCACCGATAAGCCCCCCGCCTGCGCTTCCGGCCGGAAAAAGGTTGCCGATCAGACCCTGCACGCCCGACGAGAACATTTCCGCCGCGATCCGCTTGAGAACGCCAGTGACGACATCACCGAAGCTTTCAGCCTCGAATGCGATATCCGCGAAGGTCTCCCCGATCCGCTCAAGGCCCTGCTGATACTGATCGAACGAGGTTTCGTTCCGCTCCAGCTCAGCAGTCAGCTTGCCGAATTTTCCGGCCTGCTCATCGATCTTGGCGCTCAGCTCGTCTCAACCTCAAGGCCGCGCTTCTTCGCCTCGTCGAGCAATTCCCAACGGGCTTTCGCGGTGGCGACTTCCTCGTTGGACTTGCCGATCAGCTCGATCTGGCGCTGGAGGTTGACCAGATCATTCTCGATGTTCTCGAAGAATGGGCGCTCGGTGCGGCCTTTGCGGCCGCTACCGCCAGACTTCTTGCGCCCACCACCGGAACGGAGCGACTTTTCGAGCGCCGCCATCTTCTCCGCCCAATCCCGCCGGAATATGTCCTGTTCTTCAAGGTTCAAGCCACCTGCGCGGCGCGTGATGTCCTCGCCGTTTCCGAAACGAGTGAGGCTGGGTGTTGCGAATGAAGCACCGACTGCCAGCTGGATCGCCGCAGCAGCTTCCCTGGCAGAAATAGCAACATCCCGCATCTGACCAGAAAGCCCGCCGGCGGCATCAGTCGCCATGCCGAGGGCGCTGGCGATCTCCAGCGATGCCGCATGGGTGTCGCCGAACTCGATGGCAAGATTGTTTGCATCGGTCAGAAGATCATCAACCGCAACGCCATTCCGTTCAAGCGCTTCCCGATTTTGCTCTACGAAATCCCTGACCGTCGCCCATGCGTTGGCGTATCCTTCCAGAGACTGTGAGCTCGCTACGTCTCTAAGCGCAGCCTCCAACTCATCGACAACAGTAATGGTCGGCTGCATCTGCTCGCGCAGTTCAGCTACCCGTGAATTGTATTCGTCCTGGTTGATGATGCCTTGCTCAAGGGCGCGGCCTATGCCTGCGACCGCGCCCTCGAACGCCTCAACTGAACCCTGCTGTCTGTCGAAGTCGATAGCCTCGTCAAACTTCTTGGAAAGCGCTTCGCTTTGCTTCTCCAGTTCTCTCCCACCGAGCCGCAACTGCTCTGCGAACGCCTCGCGCATTGTCGTCGCGAGTGTTCCATATTTTTCAATCAGCTCATCGATCGGTGTAGCCAGGTTTTGCTGCGCCTCGACCAGAAGTTTCAACGCGCCGCCAAGGGCATCAACGGTCTTTTTGAACTCTCCGGCTTCTTCGTCGGCGTCTGAAAACAGGCCAATTAGCGTAGGAAATGCCGCAACGGCAACGCCGATCCCCGCACCCAACGCCCCGAAACCACCGAGCAACTGCGGAAGCTGCTGACCGAGAGCGCGTGACACGCCCTGACCGCCCGCAATTTGCACGAAGATATCCTGAAGCTGGAACGATACGTTTTGCAGCTGGCCGCGCATCCTGCCGGCGTCCCGGCCGACACTGTCAGTGGTTCGCTTGAATGACCTGGCAATATTGTCGTTGGCAGCGACAAACTTCTTGGGGGCATCGTTTGCCAGCTTGTTCAACCGTGCCTCGACCCGGGCGACCTGCTGCAGGAATTGCTTTTCGGTCAGACCGACAGGCAATTCCAAGGCGTCTGTTTCATTAGCCATCCGTCAACCCCAGTTCTCGCAGCCGCTCGATCGACGCGGTGCCTTCGTCCTTGGATTTCACGCCGTTGAAGTGCTTGAAGCCCTCCCACGCGCACGCGAACTCCCAGAAGCTCATTTCCTTGACCTGCTGCGGGGTGAAGCCCATTGCGGCCCCGTTCCCGTAGAAAACGGAGAACCTTATTCTCTCTCCGTCGCCTCCCCCGCTTCGGGCTTTCCCGGCTGATCATGCTCCTTGCCGGACATGGCAACGCCGAGAACGGTGATGCAGAGAACAACCAGTTCACCGAAATCACCTTCCTCCCACGAGCGAACCGCCAACTTTCGCGCCTCGGAGGCATCCATGCCACCGCCGATTAAGCCGAGGCGGATACAATCGACCACTTCACGGGTCCGAACCGGAGAATAGGCGAATGAGCCGCGATCCCGGCCCATCTGTAGGCGGTAGAGCAGATCGGCAATGCCGTCCTTCGTGGCATCGTCAAGCGTTTCGGCCTCACCAATGCGAAGCCGAAACGGATGCTCGCCACAGCACCAGTTGATCACCTTTGGCTCCATCAGACTTTCACCGTGCGCGTCGGGGTGCTGGCGAAGGTGATCTCGACAGAGGCCGATACGACCTGTCCCTTGGTGCGCGCCTGGCCGAGACTGGTGATGATGATCGGCCCCTGCTCGTATTCGATCTCGCCGGCCAACGCCGCAAGGTTCCCGATGCGGGCAAGCATTTCAGTGCTGTCACCCTTGTAGAACTTGTCCAGAAACGTGTTGTACCCGGTCTGCGTCCAGTTTCCTGTCCCGGAAAACGAAACCGAGACGCTTTGCGCGCGCCGATCGATCTTGTTCGGCAGAGCCTCGTTGTCGCAGTCTTGTACAGTCTCGGATTCTGCGACGTTGGTCTGCCGCGTGACCTCGCAATTCATGATCACGCAGTTGCGCGCCCAGGTCGTGCCGCCATCGGTGGAAAACTCGAACACGAGTTCATCGTATTCTTCATGGATAGGTGCAGCCATGATGTAGGTTCCTTTTTGGGTATCAACTGCCTTGCCCAAGGGCGGTTGAATGGGCGACAGGGCAGGACGCCCCGATGACACTGAAAAAGCGGCCCCGACTGGAGCCGCTTTCACGTGACCGTCTCTGATTTCCTCGACTCAGCTGACGACCATTCGGGTTGCATCAGCAATTTTCCGCTCATAGCCTGACATAACGATTCTGTGAAAGGTCATGAAATGAAAAGTATCGCGATCCTTGGTTCCTTGGCGGTTTTGGCAGCCTGTGCAAAAACTCCCGAGAATATTTCCGGTATTGATTTAGGCGACGGCGGATACTCCGGTTACTCATGCGGGCAACTTCAACAGGAGTATGTCAACCTCGGCCACAAACTCTCCAATCTTTATAACGAACAGCGTTCAGCCCAGACAGGCGATACTCTCGGCGTGATTCTTATTGGCGTTCCAATGTCCAGCGTTGGAGGTGGAGACAAAGAAACAGAGATTGCAGTTGTGAAAGGTAAAATTCAAAGCGCCGAAAAGGTCGCCATCGCGAAAAGATGCCAACTTCCGAAGCTGCCTGATCTAAGCAAAAGCAAGAAATCGGCAAAAAAATAACATCACCGATAGTCCCGGCGATGCCTGCACCGCTGCGGCGGCTTGGCATCTACGCCGGGACTTCCCGTCCGACGCAGTTACTATCTACCCTTTCAGCACATCCCGCTTTCACCGCCGCCTCGATAAACTCCCGTGGAAAGCTCTGCGCCTCAGCCTTCGGATAAGCCGACCAGCCCGCATTACGCGTGCGCGAGGAATAGTGGAACTCGCGATGGAAGATTGCCTTAGCCATGGTTTTCCACTCCGAACTCGTATCGCAGAATCCCGTGCATGGTCAGCCCATCGGGATCCTGCCTGATCTGCTCGAAGGGATCGGCACGGGCGACAATGGGATTTTCCGTTGTGGCAAGTGAACGGATCACCCTGCGGACCTCGTGCAAAATTTCTTTGCAATGCACCCTGCCCGGCCGACGCGACCAGACGTCGAGCTGGATCGATATGTCCTGCAGCTCAACGCATCCACCATCATCGGCGATCGTATCCTCGGGGCCGAAACTTATATATCCCAACTCCGAGCCCCACACGCTGCTGATCGGTTTACCAGTATCAGTATCCCGCTCAACCCGGTCGTAGACATCGCTGATCAATGCCATCACGGCGAAGTCGGCTTTCAGGGCGGCAACGATGGCACCCTGCAGTTCAAGCGACGGGGAGCCCATTACCTACCCGCCTTCCACGCCTTGTTCACAGCCCGTGAGATATTTGATCGCGCGGCGCGGCGGCGAAGACGCTTGGCCGGGTTGAAATACGGATTGGCCGGCATGTTCTGCGTCCCGTTCTCCTGCAATTTCGCGTTCTGGAAGCGGGTGCCCCGATCATTGGTGATGATGGTGCTTTCATCACCTGCTTTGACCACGACGCCGATATAACCCACGGTCGTGCCCCCGAAAGAAAATGTGTCCACATCCTCTACACGGATGGAAGCGATTAACTCGCGCTCTTCGACCGGCGCGAAGGCTCGCATCAGCCCAGCGATGATCTCGGCCTCCTTCCGGGACTGCTGCAATCCCGCGTCCATCGCCGCGCGGGCATGAGTGCGAAGCTTGCGCTTGACGGCTTCGAGGCCCTTCACATTTGCCATTACTGCGCGACCCCGCTCTCGGCCATGAACTCAAGGTACAGACGATTATCGGATGGGCGCGGAAACTCGCGGATATTGTAGGCGCGGCCAGCGATCAGGCAGCGCATATCCGGCGTGATCGTGTCAGTGCTGGGATCCTTGCGCACCGTGACGATTACCGGCTGGCGACCCTGAAGGCGGCTGGCCATGACGCTTTCACCGCCACGCAGGTAACGGACATTGCACCAGCGGATGAAGTCATAACCATCCGGCACACCCTGCTCTCCCGGCCAGGCACCGACCTTATTGCCATATCCGTCATCGACCTGCGTGCGGGATTGGAACGTGGCCCGCTTGTTCAACTTTCCGGGCCTCATATGCGGGTCCACCGGATCGGGCCGATCATGGCATCAACGGCCAGTGGCGTTGCCCTGATATCGTCCCCCGATGCCGCCAAGCGGTTTTCCATCCAATGCGCCGCCAGAAGCTTAACGCACCGCTGAACAACTGGCATCAGTTCATCGGGCATCTTGGCGCGAAAACTCACCGTGGCGGTTGCATCGACCGTTACAAGCGATCCGAGTCCGTCTCGCGAAAGCGTCACGGTCGCGTCAGCGGAGGTGGCATCGATAACATCGGGCAGCGGCAACCGAAACGTTCCTGCGCAAGGAATATCAACCTCCCATGTCTGTTCCAGGATGCAGCGACCAAGGATCCCCCGCCAGCCGTCGAGATGGGCGACCGCATCGTTGATCGCCTGCTGGATCAGCCCGTCCTCGAAATTGTCCAATTCACGCAGATGGCCCTTCATTTCAGCCAACGTGACGACATCACCGACGGGCGGCACAGTGCAGCGGGGGATCAGACCCATGATTACTTCGCGCCGTAAACGGCCGGGTCAAGCCCGAGCTTCTTGTATGCGGCCGCCGACTTGACCTTCGGGGCAGCCTTTTTGGCGGCACCCTTGGCAGGTTCCGGCTTGGTCTGGGTGGTTTTCGGATCACTTGATTGTTGGTTTTCGCCGGACATTTCGGCCTCCATCTGGTTTGAGAATAGCCCCGGCGATCTCCCGCCGGGGCCAGCTTCATTCACCACGATCAGGCAGCGGCCATTTTCAGGACGCGCAGCACTTCCGGGTTCAGCAGCCCACCACCGACACGCTTGGTCGTGTAGAAGTGAACATAGGGCTTGTTGCTGAACGGGTCGCGCAGAACACGGATGCCCATGCGGTCGACGATCAGGTAGCCGCGACGGAAATCCCCGAAACCGATCGGCATCGCGTTGAGCGAGATATCCGGCATCGCCGCCATCTCGGTGACGGGATAGGCCAGAACGGTCTGCGGCTGGCCGGCCTGGAAGGAAGGCTGCCACAGGTAATTGCCCTGCCCATCCTTCAGCTTGCGCACCGTCGCGATGGTGTTGCGGTTCATCGTGAAGCGCGCGTTCTGCGACGCCTGGCCCGGCAACGAATAGACCAGGTCGATCAACTCGTCCGAGGTCACTGCGGTGCCGCTGGCGGCCACGGCGGTGGGGATGGCACCCCAGGGATGCGCGGCAGCATTCGCGGCGCCGACCGCATAGGTCAGGAAGCCCGCCGGCTTGTTCACGCCATCGCCCGCGACGAAGGCCACGCCTTCCTGGTAGGAGAACTCGGCCTCGACCTCATTGGCCAACCAGGTCTCCAGACTGATTTCCGAGTCGTCGAGCAGCTGTTGGGTGGCCGCCGGGTTGGCATAGATCTCGCCCGGCGTGTACGTCATCCGACCAAAGGTCGGCGTCCCGGTCTCCGGGCGCGCGGCGGTCTCGCCGACCCAGCCCGATGCCGTCTCACGATTGTTGAACAGTTTCGAGAAGCCGGACCCGGAGATGGGCTGCACCATCGCGATCTGCCGCATTGGCGAGACCTCGATCAGCTTGTCGGTGATCGTGCGGTCCCACTCGACAGGCGCAAGATAACCGCCCTCGGCATCGGCACCCTTGTTCAGGTTCGCCTGCACCTCGCCCTTGCGGAAATGCGCGCGGAAGGCATCGGTGTATTCCGCATCGACCGGGCCGGTCTTGGTGCCACCGCCACCGAGTTTCAGGGCGGCGATCTCGGTGGCCTGCGCCTCGAACGCGGACTGGAGATCGCCTACCGCCGCGTTGATGCGGTCGACCTTCTCGGCCTTGACCACGTCCTCCTGCCCTTTTGCAAGGGCCGCGATCCGATCATTGTTCTCGGATTTGAATTCCTCGAACGCCTTCTGAAGGTTGGCAAAGATCGTCTTCGGATCGCCGCTGGCGTCTGCGCGAACGGCGACGATCCCGCGCGTCAGCGCGGGTTTCATCTGAATGCCCATGGGGGTCTCCCTATTTGAGCGTTTCCATCAAGGACCGGGCAAGCCCGGCCCATTCGTCGTCAGCGCACGGCGTGACGTTGGCGGCAGCGCCCGGCGTGCCGCCAGCAACCTCGGCCAGAAGCGCACGGCGTTCCGACCGGGATACATTCTGCTTGGCCAGCAAGGTGTCGATGCGCCGCAATGCGCTCGTACCCTTGCTTTCGTCTTCGGTGACATCGGCCGACAGGAAACTGTCCGCGAGACCGGCCTCGACGGCCTGAGAGCCGTTGAACCAGGTCTCGTCATCCATCCATGATGCGGCCTTGGCCCGTTCGACGCCCGCCTTGTCGGCATAGACATCAGCCATGGCCTCGTCGAAGGGTTCCATGGTGCGGGCCGCGTCGGCGAGATCGTGACGGTTGCCGACTGCCACCACCCAGGCATTATGCACCATCATGAACCCGGCCTTGCCGATCTGGACTTCGTCGCCGGCCATGGCGATGACCGACGCGGCTGAGGCGGCAAGTCCGAGGATCCGGACGGTGACCTTGCGCGAGTCCTGCCTCAGCAGGTTGTAGATCGCCACGCCCTCGAAGAAGTCGCCGCCAGGGCTGTTGATGTCGACGATGATCTCATCGCCCTTGATCGCGCGCAGGGCACCGGCAATGCGCTTGGAGGTGACGCCGCCCCCGGTCCACCAATCCTCGCCGATCACGTCGAGGATGCTGATGACATTCGCACGATCGGTATCCTCGGCCCGAAGGCCGGCGTTCCATTTCTCCATCAGCGCCGGGTCCGGCTCATAGGCCTGCACCTTCGGCGGGTGCGAGAGATTAATCTTGGGTGCGTTGCGGATCGTCATTGTTCGCTTCCTTCGCTTTGCTGACCGCCACGGGCAGATCGTCGCGATGTCCGAGTTCGAGCCAATCGCGCGCCTCGTCGGGATGCAGGAACGGATGATGCCCGCCTGCGCCGAGACCCTTGGCAAAGAAGTCGGCCATATCCTTCATGCTGCCGCGCAACAGACCGCCCGCGTTGAACTTGGCGTAGAACTGATCCTCCTCGCGGCGCGATAGGAGGTCCCGGTTGATGGCCTGTTCCCATGCTGTGAACCACGGGTTGAGCCCGTAGCGGACGAAGAGCTGCCCCAACACATCGATGCCGGAGCCCCAGGAGGTTTCGTCGACCATCAGCAGTGGGCGCGGCACACCGAAAACGCGGGCGATCTCCTCGACCTGGTGCGAGCGCGTTTCCAGATGCTGGCTGTCTTTCGCGGAATGACCACCAGTATCCGCCTCCATCGCCTCTTCGAGGATCATCCATTTATTGGCCTGTTCCGATCCTTCGCGTTCGTCCATGCTGGCCTTGAGGCGATCATAGGCCTCCGGCGACAGCTTGCCCTTATGCTTCAAGACGCCACCGACGATCATCCCGTTCTTGAACAGACGTGCCGCCGCGCGTTCGGCCTGCAGGGCCAGCCCGATTGCTTCGGCGGCCTGCTTGACCATGGACCGTCCGCATATCCCATCGAGGGTAAAGCCGCGGATATGAAATATGTCCTTGGCCGCCAGAACCTTCGCTTCGCCTTTCGGCTTCTGATACCGGTAGCTGAGCGACATGTTGTCGTTCTGCTCGACAGTGACGCGCGCCGGATCGATCGGCAGCAGCGCAATCACCTGGTCGCCCCGCATGACTTTCATGGCATAGGCGTTGCCGTGCAACAGCAGCCAAGCTGCATGAGCTGGCGGAACTCGAAGGCCGTCTGCCAGTCATTCGGGCGGCGATAAAGCACGCGAAACAGCGGGTGCTTCCGTGCCTTTTCACGTTCATCGCCCGTGTGAAACAGGTGCAGAGGCAACATGCCGATGCTAAATGCTACGAGCGATACAGACCGGAAGACGGCCGTGTTCTTCATCGCCTGTTCGACCGAGACAGATGCACCGCTGGCAGTGGCATGGCCGCCACGCAGGAATTCCGCGAGGTCCGGATCGGTGAGGTCTCCGAAGGCGCTGACATCGAGTCCGTGAAGCATGACCGCATCCATTACGCTGCGCGACATGGTTGCAGGATCCGGCGCCGATTGCTGCGCGGAGGATCGGAACCGATCGAACAGACCCATCAGACCACCAGGATTCCGCGAGATTCATAGACGGACGGACCGGCCGCCGTAGGATTCCCGAACATCAGCATCGCGGCGTTGAAGGTCGCCATCAGGGCGTCGATCTTCGCGCTTCCGGCAGCCTGCTTCGTCACGATGTAATTACTCCCCTTGAGTTCAGTTTTGGCATTGCCGACATTCCAGGTCATCAGGCCGGAGCCAGAATGAATGAGGCGTCGATCTTTCAGGCGGCGCGGCAGAGTCAAAATGGCCTGCTGGAGTTTCCAGCCCTGGCCAACACTGATGAAGCGGTTCTCGTCGAAACCGCGATCTTCAAGTTCGTCCAGAAGCTCGGCGATGCCGTAGGCGTCCAGGCCAATTGCAGGCGAATCCTCCGGCAACAGGCCAGCAGCCTCAAGCTGCTCGATGCGATCGACAGCCTCGGCAACGTCCTGGCCGACGAATTCACAGACGGTCAGATCGCCGGCCGCTTCGAAATCCCATAGTGCCGGAGCGATGCTCTTCCTTCGATCGAACACTTCCGGAAAGGCCCAGGCATGAGCCCAATGAAGCCAATCTCGGGTTTCCTTGTCACGACCGATTGCGGCCATCGCGAACAGATCGTCGAGGCCGCCCCCGTCCACGCCGACCACGCAAACCTCGGACCGGCGGATCAGCTCGTCAAAGGTCAACTCCGGATCACTGCATGCCGGCCAGAAATCGGCACCAGGCCACCGGTTCGCATGTAGCCCCAGTCCGATCTCGATATTGAGATGCTGCGAGGCCCAGCGGATTTCCTCCTCGATGCCCTTCTGGACAGCGGTATGATAATCAGCGATCAGCCGCTCGATCGTGACTGACCGCCCGAGGTTCGGCAGCACCATCGGCCACAGCTTCGGGTCGCGCCAGGCCTTGTCGTCTGAGCGCTGCACATCCTCGGGAAACTCGTACAATACCGGCAGCATCCGGACCCCGGCGGTGATCTGACCGTCGCGAACGCCGCGCGCGTATTGCAACTCCGCCTTGAACACCCCGGCAGGAGGAACCTCCGATTGCGTCGTGATGATGATCAGCAAGCTTTCGTCATTGGTGATCATGCCGCCCCTGATCTGGCCGACAACGCGCGAGGCGTGGTTCATTTCGGCCATCAGGTGCAACTCATCGAGGATCGCAAAGGCCGGGATACTGCCGGTCACCACCTTGGGATCGAAGCTTTTGATCTTCAGCTTGGCGTTCATCTTCACGCCGGTTTCCTCGTCCTGGTGCAGGTCGAGGATGGTTTTCTTGTGCTCGATCACCTTGAACCGTTTGCGCAGGTACGGATCGGCATCGATCATGCCGGCGGCCTGAGCAAAGCACTTGTCGGCAACTTCCTGTGTCGGCCCAATGATCACGCCGTCGATATTCGGACGGCGGTTCATCAGCAGCGCGATCAGACCCAACGCAGCAGCATTCGTGGTCTTCGAATTCTTCTTCGGGATCAGGTTGAAGATTTCCCCGACGAAGCGCTTTCCAGTTTCCGGGTCGATCGAACCGAACGCCGCCCGAACCAGGTCGCGGATCCAGTCGCCGCCCGCCTCGCCCATGGTTGGCTGTCCCGGTATGTCGGGCACGCGCAAAAGATCGAACAGGTCAACGGCCGCGTCGGCCATCACCTGGTCGAGAGGCAATGCCGGGATTGGCGTCTCACCCCGCTTCAACTTCTCCGCCCAATCCGGGCAGGCGAAGGAAACGCCGTCGAAGGCCATCAGTGCCGGCCCTTCATCCGGTTGAAGATATCGCCGTAGTTGTCAGGCATCTGCTGGGCTTCGAGCCGTGCCTGTTCCTTCTTGCCGAGCGGCTTGTCATCTTCGGCATCACCCTGGTCTGACGCTTCCCGGTTGCGAGGCGCAGTCGGGGCAACATCCTCGTAACGATCGAGAAGCGCCTTGACTGATGGCACATGTCCCTCGCGTGCCCGGCGGTGCAGGATGTCCAGCATCTCGCCCACCATGAAGACCCGACCGGAAGACAGCTCGCGGGAAAAATGCTTCCGGAGGGTCTTCGGATCGATCCCCATATCCTGGGCGATCATCTCATGCGTCCAGCCATCAGCCGCACGACGCGCGACAAACGCCTGATTTTCTTTATCTTTCCTGTACGACTTTCGGCCACGTCGATCACGCAGCGGCATGACAGGTTGTCCGAACAGGTCGACCCCCTGCTCGGCTGGTGAATTTTCGTGTTCCACAGGAAAAAAATCTCCGATTGAGGGGGACGCGGGTGTACCGGCGCGAGGACCCCAGACTTTCGGGTACCCCCCTATTTGAGGCAGTTCAGGCCGGCACGTCACCCACGTCCAGGATAACAGGCGGATGGGCAGTGCCGAGGACCCGAAGGTGAACCGAGGCCCCGGCGTTCAACCGCTCCAGTTCCTCTGGCGTCGGTACCCAAGCGGAAACCATGACGGGGGTGGCATCACCATTGACTGTACAGTTGATCATCTCATCCCGCAGCGGGAGACCGCGATATCCCTGATGCTTGCCGATGATGCGGGTGACGCCTTCAATCATTCCGATTAGCATTGCGCCGCTCTTCCTTCTGCTTTTCCCGGTCGTGGCACTGCTTGCACAGGCACTGCAGGTTGCCCCGATCGAAGAACAGGGCGCGGTTGCCGCGATGCGGGGTGATATGGTCAGCGACCATCACCGGGCTGTCACCAACATGTCCGCATCGACGGCAGGTGAACAGTTCATCGACCAACACCGACCAGCGCAAATCACGCCATTGCCGCGTGTTGTACCATTTGCGCCATGTATCGATCCGATCACGTGATCGAACCGGAGTATCACCGCCCGAGCCGCGCGCCTTCAGCGCACCACAACGCAGTGCCAGCTGCTTGAGCCTTGCCATGATTGATCCTCGATAGGCACGGGCATCCCACCCGCTTAGCTGCCGGGGCCGCAGCCTGCTTGCGAGGCGGACCGGCTTACATGATCGGGGCGCGGCAGCTTCCCCACTGGTATTCCCTACAGGTTCGGATGATCGAGATAACACTGATCTCGATCAATTACAGCCTCGACAAGACGTGGCAGCATTTGATTCCCCAACATGAAGGAATGCCACCAATGACGAGAACATTTGGCTATACGGTGACGCGCAAACCAGACGGTGCGGAAGTCCACAGCGGGACAATTGAGGATCACGCCGATCAAGGCATGAAGAGAACGGCAAAAAACCTGAAATCGAGCCTCATCAACTCACACCCAATGGCCAAAGGACTGTCAGAAGGCGAAATCGATATCGAGATGTCCGTCATCAAGTAGGAACACCGCGCTGTGTAGATGTGGTGCTCGGTAATCTGCCTTTGCCAATGAGGCATACTTCATTCAGCCCTCGACCCACATTGGAGATTGGACCATGCAGACCCTCACATTGCAAGACTTTGAAACAACCGGGGACATCTCGGTAGAAATCACGCCAAATACAACGATCAGCATCCCGCAGGGTGACGGCGACGGCGGGGCCGGAACAGTCGTTCGGGTTAAGGACGGCGGGTCGATAAGAACCTTACGGGTCCGTCAGGGTCGAGAATGGATATTCGCAGAATTTGCTGCGATCCAGCGCGTCGTGCTTCGACACGCATAAATCCGTCAGAACGATCCGGCAGCTTCCCCTGGTACTGCCTACGGGTCAGTTCGGGCGATCAAGCTGTTACTGATCTCGATCAACTACAGGCTCGACAAGACGTGACATCATCCTGTCCGCCGCCGTGTAAAGGACAGCCCAATGCTGAGCATTCCGCTAACCGATTATGAAACCCAAAAGATCATCACAGTGAAATTCGCGAAACAAACAAAATTTCACTCTGCAGAGCCGATCGATGGGGGGACGCTGCTTACGATATGGCTTGGTGGGCACCCGCAACTTTACCACGTTGTCGAGTCCCCTGAGCAGATCGATATCAGCAGGTCGCTCTCTATAGTCGGCTGAACACGAAACGAAGACGCCCGCGAGGGGATGATCCCGGCGGGCGTACGTCTAGATGATGGCAATACTTATGCGCCCGTCCGTCCTAAGCCGTCAAGGAAGAATTTTCCGAGGTTTATTCATAGCAAACATAAACGTGGGTAGTGAGCCCTTTGCGACCTTCGCATTCTGGCTCTGTCTCCAACGGCGACCACGGCAGAAAAAGTCGTGGCAGCTTCACTATTCTGTGCAGCCGTTGACCTTCCAACCAAGAGGAGGGAATACTTCTGATCGGCAACGGAAAACAGGAGAACGATCAGATGGCAAAGTTTGCATCTGCGATGCTGGCAAGTTTATTCATTGCGGGCTCACTTTATGCCCAGGAGCCTTCGGATCATAGCGATCACGGAGACATGTCGCAGTCACAGCCTGACGCTATGGCCTCGACCACAGCCTATCGCGAGGCAATGGACCGGATGCACGACGGCATGAGTATCGAATATAGCGGTGATCCAGATGTAGACTTCATGCGTGGCATGATCCCCCACCATCAAGGGGCAATCGATATGGCTCGCATCGTACTTGAATTCGGATCGGATGCAGAGGTGCGCGCTCTTGCCGAAGAAGTTATCGAAGCTCAGGAAGCCGAGATCAAGATGATGGAAGCATGGTTGACCGAGCACGCTGAATGACAGTTCTGTCTGCATTGTAGACATCAATATCCCTGCATCCTGTCCAACACATCCGCCAGCGCCGACATTATCAGCCTGGTATTGCGCGCAGAGTCGGTCCACCCATGCACCTCCAGCACCCGCCGAAACGATTTCCCCTGCAGGCAGATGGCGTCGACCAGGTCGCGATCCCGGATATTCCGTGCCGACTTCCCGCCCCGAGCTGACGGTCGCATCCGCCGAACCTGCATCGCCACACCGTTGCCGATCGCCCGCTGCATCCGCCTGATCGCCTCGCCCTCGGCAAGGAAGGTATCCATGAACTCCCCACCCTTCCCCGATCCTGACGCGACCCGACCTTCGAGGCTGGCCAATTTCATGCCACCGGCACTGTGCCGTTCCACGAGATCGCGATAGAGCCGCGCGGCATTCACCTGTCCCTTGGTGAAAGGCGGTTCCTGTTCCCGCCTGGCGGCCTTGATCGCCAACTGGTCGAAGATGTCGATGGCCTGTGCCGCCTTGAACCCGCGCCAGCCGGTTTGCTCGACCTTCCAGCCGGTCTTATGCTTGGGATCGGGCATCATCACATGCGGAGTGACGCTTCGTGACGGACCACGCGCCGGGGCCACCGGGATCTCGGGTCCGCAACCTTCCACCGGAACCGCCCGCGCGATCAGCGCTTCGAGGCGGTCACGTTCATCACGCAGCCGCGCCGCGCCCGCTACCGGATTGATCACTGTCATTGCCTGCCTCGCTTTCTTCCACGGCGGATTGGATGGCCTCGATCTCGGCCAGTTCGGCATGCCAGCCCTCCAGCCAGCGCCTGTCGTCGGGCGTGGCCCGCCCGGCCTCGATATTCTCGCGGATCACCCGCCGCCGGTGCCGGTTGCTGTCTGCATCCTGCTTGAGCCGGGAGATGATGTATTTGCCGGGAGGCGGACCGAGCTTCTTGGCGACCTGGAACAGCTCGACCGCCCAGCCCTCGGCCATCGCCTGCCGGCCCATGGCCGATTTGATCAGGCTGCGGGCATAGGCGCAGTCGCGTGGCGGCGGGCATTGCAGGGTCATCGCCCAGCTGCGGATCAGCCCTTCCTCGGGCCAGACACCCTTGACGGCATGACGGGCGATCAGATCGACCATGGCCCGAAGGTTCTCATTCGACATGTAGCTGAGCCAACCCCGCAACCGGGCAAGGCTCTTTTCATGCGCCTCGGCACTCACGCCGCGCTTGCGCGACAGGCCCGCCAAAGGCTCGAACAACAGCGCATCAACCCGCGCCTTCGCTTCCGCCGTTACACCCGCCATAGCCACTTCCCCCTTTCTCAGCCTTTCCGACTTATCCACAAGTCCAAGCGCCGGAATGTCGCAGCCCGGTCGCTGTCTCTGTCTTTATCTTTGTCCCTGTCTCTATCGAGCGAGACAGTCTCGAAGTGTCTGCGGACTGTCTCAGACTGTCTTTCAGACAGTGTCGGGACAGTTCGGAAAATCTCAGCGGCGCGTTCGATTGCGCGACATCGTCAGGTCAAGCATGTGATCGGACCAACGAGCGATACCGCGCTCGATCCAGCTGGATGACCGGTATTCGCAGCCTTCCTTGACCAGCCATTCGTCGATCCACCGGACTGCAGCGTCGTTTTGCGCCAACTCGGCCTGGTATCCGGCAAGCGACGATCGAAGCCGCAGAAGACGCTTCGCCGCACTGGCCGCTTCGGACCGCGCCCGATGATCCTCTTTCCGTGACATCGCTTCGGTGAGCGAGCGCAGCACCATTGGATGCATGAGCCGGATCTCCTCCCGACATTTGACGCGCCGCCATTTATGCAGCGGCCCGAATTCCAACCGGCAGAGCTGCGAGAAGTGATCGCGATCGACAAACAGCATCTTCGCCAGGACGGCATGATCGGTCGGCAATGTGCCCACCGGGGCCTGGTCATAACTGATATTGATAAGGTCGAAATACAGCGCCCGGCACTCGGCCGTGCCTTTCAGGCGCATGTCGCAGTTCAACCAGCGCCGCCGTTCCCACGCCATGAAGTAATGGCTGTCGAGCCGATCCTCGATCGTCAACGGATATTCGTCGAGATCGTCAACGGAGGCGAGCTGAACCTGTGTCATGCCGGCACCTTCCCGGCGCGCGGGCCGACTGCATCGCAAATCCCGTCAATGCGCTTTTGCAACGCCGCAATCTTCCCGTCATACAAAGCGCGATGTTCGGCCAGCCCCACCTCGAATGACCGGCCGAGCGCCTCGATCTCCGCGCGGATGTCCTCGATTTCCTCGTTTCCGCCGTCCGGGCCGAACATTTCCTCGCGCACCTGGCGTACCCATCCAGCGCGGATGCCGTCCCCGAGCTCGGCAGCAACTGCCTTGTCGGTATAGGCATCGCGATAGCGCGAAGCGCCATCACCCCAGGCATCTTCCAGCGCCAGGACGATCAGGCGCTTCTGCTTGCCGGACATTTCCGGCGCGGCGGTCTCCTGCATGTCTTGTTCCTCGACCTTCCGCGCCGCTGCCTCGGCGCGACGCCGCGCATCGCAGCTCGGGCAATGCAGCTTGCCTTTGATATTGGCCCATTTCTGGGCGGTCAGCTTCTTGAGCGCCTGACCCTCATTCGGCTTCCAGATGTTGCCACTGTGACGAAGGTAATCGCAGGCGATCACATCATGATGCCCGCAGATGTCACATTCGGCCCTGACCCGATGCTGTCCCTTGCCCTGTATCGCTTCGATCATGCCGCCCTCCTGTGTTGACGGGACCGGTAGGCCATGACGGCCGCCATGAGTTTGTCACGCTGCTGCGCGGTTGCGTTCGGCCCCGACCAGCGCATCAGGCTCTTCTGACTTACCCCGAGATCCCGTGCGGCCCGCCCGCGCGATGGCCATGAAAGGTCACCGAAGCGGAACGGCATGCTATTCCCGGGATTTCCGGGACTGCCGATCGATCCGATGCCGAGCCTGTCCAGATTGCCGTATTTGGCCAGATGATGCGAAACTGCCTCGGGTGTGAGCCCTACGGCCTTCGCGACGGCCCTGATCGAAGGATACCCCCGCCCATTCCAGGTACACGGCACCGTATTGCATCCGATCATGTCGAGATTGCCATGGCTGGCCAAATGACGCCGGATCGTGGTGATATGAACGCCGAAGGCCCGCGCCGCAGCTGACAGGCTCGCATATTCTTGGCCATCCGGTCCGCGAACAGGGATCATGCCACACCCCCGCCTGCCGGCCACCAATCCCAATCCGTCAAGCCGAGCATGCAGACCTGACGGTAAGCACCGCGCCAGCCGGTCGCGCGCCATTGGCGGCCGGTGACATTGCACCGAAGCATCACGCCACTGGTCAGCGACGCGATCCGCTCGACCTCTTCGGGGTCCATGTCCAGATCGGCGGCGACGCGATCGATACTGCGGCTTCTCAGCATTTCGCGAATGCGCGCGCGGGTGATGGTGGGCTTGTCTTTCATGGCGCCAACTCCTGCCAATCGGTTTCCGCCAGGAGGCCCCACATACGGAGTTCGGCGACAATCTTCCTGACTCGCTTCACCGGGATGCTGTGACGATCTGCGATGTCCTCGACGCCGAAACCGCGGCGGAGGTCGATCAGCACGATTGCAGGGAGACCCGGGGGATTGCTCATGCCGCGCCTCGTACTGCATTGCACGAGAAGCGGTTCACCACGTGAGATAGTCGGAAAACACAGGTGACGTTATATCTGTAGGCATGGGGGTGATTCGTTGGCGCGAACCACCCCCTGAATGAAGCCGCTGCACTTCCACAAACAGCGGCACCACAAGCAGCCACTGAGGAGGTATACCCATGGCTACTTTCCGACACCCCGTCACTGGGGAGCTGCTGAACCGAATTGAGGTTCGCAATACCCACCTTAACGAGAAGCAGATCGAGACTGTACGCCTCCTTCACCAAGGAGGAGAAGATCAGCATATTATTGCCGCGATGCTTGGCATCAATCAGGGAAGAATCAACGATGTGGTCGGTAATCCCCGCGACCGCAGGCAGGGCGAATTGATCTAGGCGTCCAGTGAACCGTGCGACCTTCATCGATTGGCCTGCCGTTTCTCGGCGCATATCTGTCGATCTATGCACTAATACTGCCTCCGAAGTAGATCGATCCGGAAATCAACGATGAAGTTCCAATCCGGTCCCTGCTCGACCAGCATGTGGAGCTCTTCCATCTCTTCGAACTCATGGATGCGCTGCTCCGGTCGACGGCCGATCATGTATGTTATTGTCGCCTGCCAGCGCGGAATGGCCTTACGCTCCATCACTGACCCTCATCCCAATCGAACCCACCGCGCCGGAAGAATTTTTCCGCCGTGGCCTTGAAACGATGATGCAGGTTGAGGGCGCGGACGGACCGCGCCCTGTAGAAGCGATACAACAGGTAATTGCAGAGCCTGGTCATTTGCGCCCCTCGATCCGGCCAAAGACGATTTCGGCGCCGGCGATGGCGATCACGGCCATGACATAGCGCAGCGAGGCGTCATGCTCTTCGCGCAGCCAGTTCTTCACCTGACGCGGCGAGACATCGAGAACGCCAGCGGCCTTGACGGTCAGATCATGCTCGGACGGCGACGGAAACGCGCGCCACAGCATGTTGCGAAACCACCTTCGTGGATTTTCGGCAGGATTTTTCATCGGAAAGTCTCCATGTTGATCAAGTGACCGATCAACTGGAACTGAATTGGGAAACGGGGGCGCAGCGTGGTTCATGCGGCCTCCAGATTGAAAGGATCAGGATAGACAGAGATGATAGGTGCGCCGCCGCCCCGACCAAAGCGGCGGCGCTGATCCATACGCGACAAGGAGAAACACGCATGGAAACTGTTGGCCTTGCGTTCGAGGCTATCGTAGCGATTTGCGCCTTTGGCGGCTTTGGTCTTGGTTGCCTGAACTATTGGCAAGCGCACCGACGGAAGCCGCCGACCTTCGAACGAGAGGTCTACGCCGGGGAAGGCTACTGGCGCATTCAATGGACTATTCGGAATAATGCTGACAGTGCGATCACCGTCGAGGGAATTTCCAGTAGCAACGCTGCATTCGTCACGGAAGATGAAGTTCCGCGCGTTGAAGACCCCTATTTTGTTTTGGGGATACCGAAACCGGCGATCAGCAAATTTTCGGCAGCGCGGAGGGAACTGCGTATTTCTGTTCAGCCGCACAGCGCCACTGAAAATCCGCTCAGCACCTATTTCGGCGAAAACCCGAGGAATCTGGAAATAGCTCTGCACTGGCGCTGGAGCCATGAGTCCAGGCCGCTCTGTTCCCGTATCCGAATGTAGAGGGCCAGTTGCACAAAGAACATTCCGATGATCGCAAAATCCAGCATCCGATTCACGATGAACCACGGGGTCCATTCCACGGCATTTCCTTTCATGATGATGGGGCGCGGTGGGGATGGTCATGCCGCGTCCTCGGAGGAGGGTTTACGCCCTGCCACAAACTTCTCGAATTTCTCGAGCTCAAGAGGAAGTCGCCGAACGCGCGCCCGAAGGCTCTCAAGATACCGAGGGTTGCTGAATGCGAGCTGACATACCGAGGACTCCTTCATCCCGGTTTCGTCGGCAAAAGCCTCGATTTTTTTTATTATGATTGCAGGATCCATGCCGACAAAATTTTGCAATTGCAAACCAATGTCAAGGAGCAAATGCAAAATTGATGTTGGCAAATGCAAAGCTTACGATCTTCGCATGAGCGATCTCCATCCGATAACTGCAAGAATACAGTCCCTTATGGAGGGACGAGGCTGGAAAAAGTCCGACCTCGCCGCCCAGACAGGAATACCTTATCAGCGCCTCAACCCGTGGTTCACGAGAGCCAATGCCAAGCCGAATGCGGTGGATTTAGTTGCAGTTGCTGGTGCCCTAGGAGTCCCGCTTCGGCACATTGCGCACGGTGAGCCGCTGTCAGCGGAGGAACAACGGGAGATGATTATTCGGGCGTACGATCAGTTGCCTCCCGACGGCAGGCAGCAGTTGGCAGACTATGCTCAGTTTCTCTCGGATCGCGATAGCCTAAAACACGAGAAAGAAAAGTGATCCGTTCGTCACTTAGGCTGTAGATGACCTCAACGAACTTCTCTCTATCCCAGATCATCCCCAATCCTCACTCTCGCGAAATTTCCCTTTCCTTCAATTCGTCGGCAACAAACCGCCGAAACGCCAGCCCCAACACTTGCACATTGCGCAATCCATTAAACCTGACCTTTTGGTCAATCGCACAACATGTGGCGGCGAATCGATGAACCGCAAAATGCAGCGGCAAGGAACGAAATATATGCGTGGCGCACACAGGCGGAAATGCGCTTGCAGAATCAGCATATTGCCGGAAGTGTGATCACATGACCGCTACCGACATCATGATAACGTTTATGATTGCGCTATACGCTATGATTGGCGGCGCGTTCCTCAACGCCGCAATCACCGCTCCAGACAACTGCCATCGCGTTCTATCAGAAATTCTTGGGCCAATTCGAAAGTACCTGCTTTGGGTTGGGGTCTTTGCATCGGTTGCTTATCCGCTGGCAGGCTTGGCAGGAATTGCACCGGCCACTGGCGGGGTATTCAGTTTGCCTGGCGTATGGATCGGGCTGGCAAACATTGCTCTAGCAATTCTATTGCGTGGGTGTTGGACTGTCGCATCAACCCTAGTGAATCGTTCACATAGGCGATCGTGACCAGATGAACCATCACGAGTAGAAAGACCTTAAAGCTATCCATCACCCCTCCGTCTTTCCCGCCGACCGGCGGGCTTTTTCATGCGCCGGTGCCCGGCGCAGGCAGGGCGGCATGACGTCGCCCACCATGGCCGTAGGATAGCAGGTGCGAATCGGCCGACAAGTTAATTTTTTGCAATTGCAAATTATTTCGCTTTACATTTGGCAAATGCAAAATTAATTTTACTCCCACCGAACCCCATCGGAAGGGAGATCATCCGTGACGAACTCAGCTTTCGCAGTGAAGCCAGAGCGGATTGCATCAGAACAGGTGGAAACCCGCAATTTCACGTCCAATGAGGTCGCTGGAGTCGCCATTCCCTGCGGCACTGTCATCATCAAATACCGCGGCCTCAATCTCGACAGCTTTCCGGGCGTGCCTGCGGAGATGGCTCGGAAAATGGTGGAAGAGGTCCACGACGCGCGGACTTTTTCCGGATCGCTGAAGATATCGACCGCCGACCGCATCGGCGTTATCAACATGGCCGAGGTCGAGAGTATCACCTTCCGTCAGGATCAGTGTGAGGCTCAGCCATGATCCTAGAAACGATCGCCCTTCGCGCTGCTCAAGCAATCCTGTTCGTCACCTTCCTGCTGACCGCGCCGACCTTCATGGCTCTGCTGATCAGGTGGGGCGGCACGGGCCTGCGCCAGGCGATGGGCTGGTGAGCAGTATGGCCGGGCCTCTCATCTCAGCAAGTTTTCAGATCCGCGCCCGTGGTGGGTGCGGTGCCGGGACAGCACATGGCCATCGCGGCCCATTCCACGGTTCTTCAACGGCTGTCCCGGCCGATTTTCCCGCGCAGCCTCCCGCATGTCAGATCGCGGTGCGCGGCAACTCGGCGGCTCTGCGGTGCATCCGCCGCATTTCTTCTTAACCCAACCTGAAAGGACCAACGATGAACACTGCAACTGCCATTGCCTCCGTTGAGGCGGCATCCGAGCCGCAGGCCACGCAGATGCGCCCTGTGCTGATCACCACCAAGCACCGCGGCGTTTTCGCCGGGCTTGTGCCGCAGGATCAGGATTTGGGAGCATCCACCATGGCACTGAAAGCGGCGCGCATGGCGATGTACTGGGGAACGACGAAGGGCCTCATGCAGCTCTGCGCGACCGGTCCTACCTCGAAGAGCAGGATCAGCGCCCCGGCGGATATTCCCGTCCTGCATGACATCACGGCGGTTTTCGACATCACCGAGGAGGCCTGGAAAGCATGGCAGGACGCGTGATCGATGATGATCCGCTGCTCACCATCGACGACATCATCAGGGCTGGCGCCTGTTCCGAGGGTGCTTATGCCACCCTGAAACGGGTCGCCAGGCACGTCAGTGCCGCGATGAGAGCGAGCGAGATCAGGAAACTGCTCAGAGAAGACGAGCAGTCATACCTCGACAGGGCCACTCAGAGCGACGGCTACGGCGACGGCGACGGCTACGGCGACGGCGACGGCGACGGCTACGGCGACGGCTACGGCGAC
>NZ_PXNQ02000014.1 GCF_003007735.2 Paracoccus methylarcula | reverse complement strand
CAGGCCCGTGCCGCCGCCGAGGCCCGCGCCCGTGCCCAGGCAGAGGCCGAGGCCCGCGCCGCCGCCGCGCGTCAGCAGCAATACACCCCGCCCGAGGCAGAGAAGGAACCAGAGGTTGCCAAACAGATCTCCGCTGGACGGACCCCGTCCTCGGTCGCCTCTGCGGCGACGGTCAAGGACGGTATCAGGATCAACCGCACCCAGATCATCGGCACGATCGGCGCCGGCAAGGCCAGCCGCGCCCTGATCCGCCTGTCCAACGGCAAGGTCATCACCCTGCGCCTTGGCGACAAGATCAATGGCGGCAAGATCACCGAGATCGGAAACAGCCGGATCACCTATGTCGCGGGCGGGCGGACAAAGCAGCTTTCGGTGCTAAGCGGACAGTAATGGAAAATTTCCTGCTGCTGGCCACCGTCTATCTGATCACGATGGTGATCGCCGTGCCGCTATCGGCGCGCTTGGGGCTCGGTTCGGTCCTGGGTTACCTGATCTGCGGCATCCTGATCGGCCCGGTCCTGAACCTGACCGGCTCGGAAATGAGCGATCTGCAGCATTTCGCGGAATTCGGCGTGGTCATGATGCTGTTCCTGATCGGGCTGGAACTGGAGCCCCGCAGCCTGTGGAACATGCGCCGCAAGCTGATCGGGCTTGGCGGCACGCAAATCCTGAGCACGATCCTGCTCATCGCGCTGATCGGGGTCGGGCTCGGCCTCGACTGGCCGGTGGCATTGACGGTCGGGATGATCCTGTCGCTCAGCTCGACCGCGATCGTGCTGCAGACGCTGACAGAGAAGGGACTGATGCAGACGGGCGGCGGGCGCTCGGCCTTTTCCGTATTGCTGACGCAGGACATCGCCGTGATCCCGATGATCGCGCTGATGCCGCTGCTGGCCCCCGCCGCTCCGCATGGCGAGGCGGGGCATGGCGAGGACCATATCGGCGAAGCGCTGATGGCGAACCTGCCGGGCTGGGCCGCGACATTGGCCACGCTGGCCGCGGTCGGCGCGGTAATCCTGATCGGGCAATACCTGATCCGCCCGGTCTTCCGCTTCGTCGTCTCGTCCCATCTGCGCGAGATGGAAACGGCGATGGCGCTGCTGATCGTCGTCGGGATCGCCTCGCTGATGATCCTCGTCGGCCTGTCCCCCGCCCTGGGGACATTTCTGGCCGGGGTGATGCTGGCCGGGTCCGAATTCCGGCACGAATTGGAATCGCAGATCGAGCCCTTCAAGGGCCTGCTTCTCGGCCTGTTCTTCATCACCGTCGGCGCGGGAATGGATTTCCAGCTCTTGTTCGACAAGCCGGTCCCGGTGCTTGGCGTCACCACCGCGCTGATCGGCACCAAGGCCGCGGTGCTCTGGCTGATCGCCTACCGGGCAAGAATGGGGCGAAAGGATCGCTCGCTCTTCACCCTGTCACTCGCACAGGCGGGGGAATTCGGCTTCGTCCTGATCTCCTACGCGGTCGCGCTGGCCATTCTGCCCGAGGATCTCGCCAAGGGTTTCCTGCTGGTCATCGCGCTCTCCATGCTGGTGACGCCCCTGCTATTCATCATCCACGCACAGATCAGGCGCCGCCTCAGCGAGATGTCAGAGCCCGATACACCCGATGACGATATCGACGAGCAACAGCCGATCATCATCGCCGGCGTCGGCCGTTTCGGCCAGGTCATCAATCGCATGGTCACCATGTCGGGCTTTCGAACCACGGTCCTGGACCACGATCTCAAGGTGATCCAGGTCATGCGCCGCTTTGGCTTCAAGGGTTATTTCGGCGATCCGACGCGGCCCGAGATCCTTGCCGCCGCCGGATTGGAAAAGGCCCGGATCCTTGTCGCGGCGCTGGACGATCCGGCCGCCAATCTGAAGCTGATCACATATGCGCGCGAACGCCGCCCCGATCTGCATATCATCGCCCGCGCCCGCGACCGGGTGAATGTCTACCAGCTCTATGCCGCCGGGGCGAATGACATCGTGCGCGAATTGTTCGACAGCTCGCTGCGCGCCGGCCGCTATGTGCTGGAGAATGCGGGCCTCTCCGCCTTCGAGGCGGCCGAGCTTGAAAAGATCTTCTACCGGCTCGACCGCGCCTCGCTGCGGGAATTGGCCGAGGTCTGGAAGCCCGGCGTTCCGTTGGAGCAGAACCCCGAATATATCCAGCTCAGCCGGGAACTGAACCGCACGCTTGAAACCGCATTGATGAATCGTTTCGCCGACAATGCCGACGATCCGCCATCCCCTTCCGGAAGCCAACAGGAAACCGGGGCGGATCTTGGTGGCCAGCCCCAACGCACGCCCCTTGGCTGACGCATCCCGCATCCAATGATTCCAGGCAGGAATCCGGAATTTCCCGCTCGAAGTTCCCAGCCCTCTGCAGCATATGGATCAGCGGCTATCCATCCAGCCGTTCGATCCTCCAGCCCCGGTTCTCCAGAAGCCGCAGCACGCCCCTTTCGCCCGGTAGATGCAGGGCGCCGAAGCCCGCGACGACCCCCTTGCCCTCTTGCGCCGCGGCTTCTGCCCCGCCTGTCAGCCGTTCGATCCAGCTTTGATTCCGCCGATCCATCAGCCGGGTCTGGGCGAAGGTGAACTGCTCGTCCACCTCTGCCTTGTCGAGACCCGAGTTCTCATAGGCGTCGAAACGGCCAAATTCCCAGATCGCCCATATATCCCCCGCGAAATAGGCATCCGTCAGGGTCACGGCATAATCGTCGGCATAGATTGCGGCGGGCAATGCCGAACGGATCATGTTTTCCTCTTCCTCGGCGGTCATGCCCGAGAACAGGGTGAATACGGTGTCCCAGGGCTCGAGCGCGCGGATCGGCAATTCCATCTCCTCGGCCTTATCCATCAGCAGGTGATCGAGCCCCTGAATTTCACCTGTCTGCGCCGCCCCCTGCAGCACGCAAGGAGAAACGCCGATCATCATCGCCACATACCAGGGGCGCAGCTTGGCGGTCACGGCGGCGGGCAATCCACGTTCGGCCATGGCCTCGGACAGCGTTTCCCATTCGGCCCTGGTCAGCCGTTCGGGCAATGTGGGCCCATCCTCATTCACCATCAGCGAAGGATCTTCGGTCAATGCCCGGGTCAGCCGCGCCTCTTCCCGGGGACCGGCCTCGACATACAGGGCGGCGGCCTCGTCCAGCGGTTTGGCCAGACGCTCCAGCATGTGTTGATGCCTGGGATCGGGAAAATGATAGGTGCCGACCAGCGTGATCCATGCCCGACCCTTGGTGGCGCGCCACAGGATGCCGCTGTGATAGGGCGTTTCGGCGACCGCCGCATCCAGCCGGTCCTGCCTATCCTTTGGCAGCGCCTCGATGAGGTTCCTGCCCTCGCAGCTCATCGCACCCGCCGCACCGGCCCAAAGCGCAAACAAACCCGCCAGCAAAACCCGCATCCGAAACCCGCCTTCCTCTTGAACTGTCATATGCGGGGCAGGCTGGCATGTTTCAACGCCCCCCGCTAGCGAAATGTCCGTCGAATTGTCCGCACTCCCCGTTGACAGCCGCGCAGCACTTGCCTAGATCAACGCCATTGGCACTCACCGGTAGTGAGTGCCAACAAAGACACTGCAACCTGAAACATCGGAGTGTTCACCAATGGCATTCAAACCGCTGCATGACCGCGTGCTGGTCCGCCGCGTCGAATCGGACGAAAAGACCAAGGGCGGTCTTATCATCCCCGACAGCGCCAAGGAAAAGCCCGCAGAGGGAGAGATCATCTCGGTCGGCGAAGGCGCGCGCAAGGATTCGGGCGAGCTGATCGCACCGGCTGTCAAGGCCGGCGACCGTGTGCTGTTCGGCAAATGGTCGGGCACCGAAGTCACCGTTGACGGCGAAGAGCTGCTGATCATGAAGGAAAGCGACATCCTGGGCATCATCGGCTGATCCAGCCGCGCCCCGGATACGCAACTTCACGATAGAAATTCCAGGAGAATCAAATGGCTGGTAAAGAAGTCAAATTCAGTACTGATGCCCGCGACCGGATGCTGAAAGGCGTCAACATCCTTGCCGACGCGGTGAAGGTGACGCTTGGTCCCAAGGGCCGCAACGTGGTGATCGACAAATCCTTCGGCGCGCCGCGCATCACCAAGGACGGTGTGACGGTCGCCAAGGAAATCGAACTGACCGACAAGTTCGAGAACATGGGCGCCCAGATGGTCCGCGAAGTCGCTTCGCGCACCAATGACGAGGCCGGTGACGGCACCACCACCGCGACGGTTCTGGCCCAGGCCATCGTCCGCGAAGGCATGAAGGCGGTCGCCGCCGGCATGAACCCGATGGATCTGAAGCGCGGCATCGACAGCGCCACCGCCAAGGTCGTCGAGGCCATCAAGGCCGCTTCGCGCCCGGTGAATGACAGTGACGAAGTCGCGCAGGTCGGCACCATCTCGGCCAACGGCGAAGCCTCGATCGGCCGTCAGATCGCCGACGCGATGCAGAAAGTCGGCAACGAGGGTGTGATCACCGTCGAAGAGAACAAGGGCATGGAGACCGAGGTCGAGGTCGTCGAAGGCATGCAGTTCGACCGCGGCTACCTGTCGCCCTATTTCGTGACCAACCCCGACAAGATGGTCGCCGAGCTGGAGGATTGCTACATCCTGCTGCACGAGAAGAAACTGTCCTCGCTTCAGCCGATGGTTCCGCTGCTGGAATCGGTGATCCAGTCGCAAAAGCCGCTGCTGATCATCGCTGAAGACGTCGAGGGCGAGGCCCTGGCCACCCTGGTCGTCAACAAGCTGCGCGGCGGGTTGAAGATCGCTGCCGTCAAGGCTCCGGGCTTCGGCGATCGCCGCAAGGCCATGCTGCAGGACATCGCCATCCTGACCGGCGGTCAGGTCATCAGCGAGGACCTGGGCATGAAGCTAGAGAATGTCACCATCGACATGCTCGGCACGGCCAAGAAAATCCAGATCAACAAGGACAACACCACCATTATCGACGGTAATGGCGACAAGTCCGAGATCGAGGCCCGCGTTTCGCAGATCCGTCAGCAGATCGAAGAAACCACCTCGGATTACGACAAGGAAAAACTGCAAGAGCGCGTGGCCAAGCTGGCCGGTGGTGTTGCCGTGATCCGTGTCGGCGGCATGACCGAAATCGAGGTGAAAGAGCGCAAGGACCGCGTCGATGACGCGCTGAACGCCACCCGTGCTGCCGTTCAGGAAGGTGTCGTGGTCGGCGGCGGTGTCTCTCTGGTCCAGGGCGCCAAGGTCCTGGAAGGCATGAAAGGCGATAACTCGGACCAGAACGCCGGTATCGCCATCGTGCGCCGCGCGCTCGAGGCTCCGCTGCGCCAGATCGCCGAGAACGCAGGCGTCGATGGTGCCGTGGTCGCAGGCAAGATCCGCGAATCCGAAGACAAGACCTTTGGCTTCAACGCCCAGACCGAGGAATATGGCGACATGTTCAAGTTCGGCGTGATCGACCCGGCCAAAGTTGTCCGCACTGCGCTGGAAGACGCGGCCTCGGTTGCCGGTCTGCTGATCACCACGGAAGCCATGATCGCCGAAAAGCCCGAGCCGAAGGGCCAGGGCGGTGGCGCCGGCATGGATGCCATGGGCGGAATGGGTGGCATGGGCGGCATGATGTAATCATCCCCCTGCCCTCTGGCAGATACGGAAAGGGCGCCTTCGGGCGCCCTTTTCTTTTGCGGTGACCGGGCTATGAATGGCAGCAATCGAGCAGGAGGAAATGCAATGAAAACGGCAATCGTCACCGGCGCGGCACGCGGGATCGGTCTTGCGACGGCCAGGCTGTTCGCGGCCGAGGGCTGGCAGGTCGCATTGGTAGACCGCGACAGCGAGGAACTGGCACGCGTCGCACCGGGGATCGCGCAGGGTTTCGCCGTCGATTGCGACATCTCGGAGCCCGACCAGGTCGAGGCGATGGTTGCCGAGGTCATAGCCCGGACCGGCCGCATCGACGCGCTGGTAAACAATGCCGGGATCGCCGATTTCGGCCCCATCGAGCAAACCGATTTCGCCCGCTGGCGCGCCGTCATGGCCACCAACCTGGACGGGACATTCCTTGTCAGCCAGGTCTGCATTCCGGCGCTGAGGAAACAGGGTGGCGCCATCGTGAACATCGCCTCGATCTCGGGTCTGCGCGGCTCGACGCTGCGGGTGGCCTATGGCACCTCCAAGGCCGCCGTCATCCAGCTGACCCGCCAGCAGGCCGCGGAACTCGGCGAATACGGGATCCGCGCCAATTGCGTCGCCCCCGGCCCGGTGCGCACCAAGCTGGCCATGGCCGTCCACAGCCCGGAAATCATCGCCGCCTATCACGACGCGATCCCGCTGAACCGCTATGGCAGCGAGGAAGAGCTGGCCGAGGCGATCACCTTCCTGGCAAGCGAGAAGGCCAGCTACATTACCGGGCAGGTCCTTGCCGTCGATGGCGGTTTCGAATCGACCGGCGTCGGCCTTCCCGCCTTGCGGAAAACCCCTGCCTGAACCGCTTACACGCTGACGACGGGCTCGACTCCCATCGAGTTGCACAGGGATCTGAAGCGGGACTCGACCACTTCTCCGGCCAGCTTCCGCCCCGTCGCCGTCAGCTTCAGCTCAAGCTGTCCTTCATCGGGCCGATATCTGAGCGCCCCGGCCTCGGACGGGTCGTCGATCGAGAACATCGCGCCGAAGCGCATCGCCTTGCCCAGGATCTCGGCCTCGCGCAACTCGTCCCTGGACAGCAGTTCAAAGAGCGGCGCCATCGGCGATTTCGAGCGGCTGTTCTTGTAGCGGTGCAGCAGTGCCAATCCCAGGAAGATCCGTTCCTGATGGCTCAGCGCCGCCATATTGGCGCGGGTCACATTATCGAAACAGACCTCGGCGCGGTAATCGGGATGGGCGCGCCATGTCGTGTCATGCAGCAGGCAGGCGGCACGGATGAGGCGTTCCCGCTCGGGCGGAGCGTCCTGGAAGATCGGCAAGAGAAACTGGTATAGCTGCTTGCCGAATCCGGGCATCCGGGCCATTTGCCTTTCGGTGAACCGGGCCAGTTCGATCAGCGGATCGCGCTGGCGCAACCGGTCGGACATCTGTTCGTAGAGCAGCCCCTCGCGGATACCGTAGCTGGAAACCGCCAGCTCGGTCGGCTTGAATGTCGCGATCAGTTCAGACAGCACCCGTGATGCCAGCGGCACCAGTTCCATCCGCGAAGACGAGATACCGACGCGGCCACGCAACTGGTTCAGATCGTTCTCGGAAATCCAGTCCACCGTCTCGTTCACCGAATCCGGCGTCATGCGGTATTCATGCAGCACGGTCATGGGATAGCCGGTCCGCTCCATGTCCAGCCGGGCAATGGCACGCCAGGACCCGCCGACCAGGTAGATCCGTTCATGATCGGTGCCCAGCTTCGCGGCCAGCTCCGCCATGATCTCGCGGATATGTTTCCTCAGCCCGTCCTTGCCGCCCTGCACCTGCTGGAGCCGGAACGGCCCAAGCTGCGAGGTGGCGCGACGGCCGACCTTGCCGCCCTCGACCTCGGCCAGTTCCATCGAGTTGCCGCCGATATCGCAGACCAGCCCCTTGGCCTCGGGCCAGCCCAGCAGCACGCCCTGCGCCGACAGCCGCGCCTCTTCCTCGCCATCGATGACCCAGAGCTTGAGGCCGGTTTCACGCTCGACGCGTTCCTGGAATTCCGGCCCGTCCTCGGCCTCGCGCACCGCCGCGGTTGCCACGCAGGTCAATGGCTCGATATCCATGCCCTTGGCAAGGGCCGCGAAACGGCGCAGCGCCGCGAATCCTCGCTCGACCCCCGCCGGGTTCAGTCGTCCGGTCGTGGCCATGTCCTGCCCCAGCCCGGCCATGACCTTTTCATTGTAGAAATAGGCCGGCGAGCGCGCGGCGCCGTCGAACACCACCAGCCGGATCGAGTTCGAGCCGACATCGACCACTCCGACCCGTGACAAGGCGCGCTTTGGCAGCTTGGCATAGAAATTGTCGCCGAAAGGCTCTACCACCTGCCCGGTCGAAATGCGGACGCCGTTCATTGCAAAGCCCCCTGCTTGCGCATCGCCTTCGTTAATGGCGTGATCCGCATCGCCCGTCAATCGGCAGAATGGGTCAATGCCGGCACGTCACGCGCACCTGCCGTGCCACGCCCCGAAAGCGACGGGTTTTCCATGAAGAAGCGATGACAGTTGAACAGATCCTCGCGCCCGTCGGGCAGGTAGCGGACAAATCGCCCATCCGGCTGCAAGAGCCAGCTCTGCGCCTCGTCGGCCATGTTCGCGGCCATGATCTGGCTGGTGATCTGGGCCTTGACGGTCTCGTTATGGCATTCGACCAGCGTCTCCACCCGCCGCGACAGGTTACGCCCCATCCAGTCGGCCGAGGAAAAGAACACCCGCGCCTTTTTCGACGGCAGTCCGTGGCCATTGCCAAAGCAGACGATACGGGAATGTTCGAGATAACGGCCAATGATCGATTTCACACGAATATTTTCGGACAAACCCTTGATGCCTGGCCTTATCCCGCAAATCCCACGCACCACGAGACTGATCTGGACCCCGGCATTGCTGGCCGCGTAGAGCGCCTCGATCACATCGGTCTCGATGATCGAATTCATCTTGGCCCAGATCGCCGCCGGGCGTCCCTGCCGGGCCAGTTCGGCCTCGCGTGCGATCAGGGCCAGCAGGTTTTCCTTCAAGTCGATGGGCGAGATCGACAGGTTCTCCAGCCCGTCCGGTTGAACATATCCCGACAGGTAATTGAAAACCTTGGTCGCGTCCCTCCCCAAGGCCGGATCGCAGGTGAACATGGACAGATCGGTGTAGATCCGCGCCGTGATCGGGTGGTAATTGCCGGTGCCGTAATGGGTATAGGTCACCAGCGCGTCACCCTCGCGCCGCACCACGGTGCTGATCTTGGCATGGGTCTTGTAGTTCACGAAACCATAGACGACATGCGCCCCGGCCCGCTCCAGCCGCCGTGACTGGCGGATATTGGCGGCCTCGTCGAAACGCGCCTTCAACTCGACAAGAGCGGTGACGGATTTGCCCGCCTCGGCCGCCTCGCACAGCGCCTCGACGATCGGGCTGTCGCGGCTGGTGCGGTAAAGCGTCTGCTTGATCGCCAGCACGTTCGGATCGCGCGCTGCCTGGTTCAGGAAACGCACCACCATGTCGAAAGTCTCGTATGGGTGATGCAGCAGCATGTCCTTTTGCCGGATCGCCGCGAACATGTCGCCATGATGGTCCTGCACCCGCTCGGGCACGCGCGGGGTGAAGCCGGGCCATAACAGGTCGCGGCGATGGTCCAGCACGAGTTCGCCCAAGTCGGCCATGCCCAGAAGCCCCTCGACCTCGACCACCTCGTCCCGGGTGACTTCCAGTTCCTCCATGATCAGGCGCCGCAGCCGGTCAGGCGCCCCGGCGGTGATCTTGAGCCGGATCACGCTGCCCCGGCGGCGCCGTTTCAGCGCCGTCTCGAATTCGCGGACCAGGTCCTCGGCCTCTTCCTCGACCTCCAGATCGCTGTCGCGCAGCACCCGGAAGGCGCAATGCCCGGTGTCGCGGTAGCCGGGAAACAGGCTGGACAGATGCATCAGCAACAGATCCTCCAGCCGCAGGAAGCGCTGGCCGCCGGGCAGCGGGATGAAACGCTGCAACTGTGCCGGGATCGGCAACAGCGCCTGCATCCGCTGGCCGTCGGTTTCGCGCGCCAGTTCCAGGGCCAGAGAAAAGCCGGCATTCGGAATGAAGGGAAAGGGATGCGCCGGGTCGATGGCCAGCGGCGAGAGCACCGGGAATACCTTGTTCTCGAAATGCTGCCGCAGGAACTCCTCTTCCGCGCGGGTGATATTGCCGCGCGACAGGATCATGATCCCCTGCTCTTCCATCTCGCGCCGCAACCGGTTCCAGACGCCCTGCTGCGCGCTCATCAGACGGCGGGCATCGGCATCGATCAGCTTCAACTGCTCGGCAGCGGTCAGCCCGTCATCGGAGGGCGAGGTATTGCCTTCGCGCACCAGTTCGCGCAGGCCGGCCACGCGGACGGTATAGAATTCATCGAGATTGCCCGCGCTGATCGACACGAAACGCAACCGTTCCAACAACGGCACCCGGGCGTTCCTCGCCTCGTCCAGGACCCGCCAGTTGAAGCTGAGCCAGCTCAGCTCGCGGTTGAAGAACCGCGCAGGCCCCTCGGGGGTGCCCGAAGGCAGTTCTTTGGGTTCCGGGAAGGGATTTCGAAGGAAGTTGGCCTGGGTCATGCTGTCCGGATAAGATTCGAGGGGCGAAAAATCGCCGGCGGATCATGCGTCAACCGGGGACAGTTTGTCCAGCAGATCGGCGGCGATCCGGCGGGTTACCGGCCCCTTGCGCGCCATCGCGGCCCGGTCCATCGCGGCGACCAGGCGGCGCGCCAGTCCAAGATCGCGATCCATGCGCAGCACCAGCCACTCGATCAGTCCGGCGGAAACGGTCAATTGCCGGTCGGCGAACAGCTTGACCAGCACCGCGGCCAGGAGCGCCTCGTCCGGCGGGCCCAGCCTGACCTGCGCCATCGCATCCATGCGCGAACGCAGATCGGGCAGCAGCAGCCCCCAATCGCGCGGAGCGCTGCGGGCGGTCAGAAGGAACAGGCAATCGCGCGCGGCGCAGAGATTCCACAGGTGGAACAACGCCTGCTCGGCCCCGGCGGCAAAACCCGCATGGTCGGCATCCTCGACCACCAGCGCACCGCCCTCGGCCACGAGGTGATCGGCCATCTCGGGATTCAGCCCACCCGCCGCGACCTTGCGCGCGCCGTTCTCGGCCGCCCAGAAGGCCGCCATATGCGACTTGCCCGCGCCTTCCGGCCCGATCAGCAGCATCCGTCCCCGCGGCCAGTCCTGAGGTGCGTCCAGGGTCAAGAGCGCCGCTTCATTCGCAGTGGCGGGCAGGAAATCGCCACGCGAAAAGGCCGGTGGCGTGGTCAGGTCGAGGGTCAATTGCCTGGGCAAACCGATATCTCAGCCCTGCCTGTTCGAGGCGTCATGCTGCACCGGCTCGCCTGCCTCGGCGATCCGCTTGTCATCTTCCGCTTCCTCGCGCCGATAGGTCTCGCGCAGATCCGCCGCCAATGTGCCACGCGGCGCCAGCTCGACCAGCACCGGCGGCGCCGGTTCGGGCGGGGCCGATTTGCCGGTATAGAGCGGGCTTTCCAGGTAGCGTTCGATCAGGAACCGGGTCAGCACCCCCAGGGCGGCGGCCAGCGGCACGGCCAGCACCAGCCCGACAAAGCCGAACAGCGCGCCAAAGACCGACAGGGCAAGCAGCAGCCAGACCGGGTGCAGCCCGACATGCCCGCCGACGATCTTGGGCTGCAGGTAATTGCCCTCGACCACCTGCCCGATGGCAAAGATCACCACGACGGCGCCGATCCAGAGCGGATCGCCCCAGAAACTGAACAGCGCGACGCCGATGGCAGTGGCCCCGCCGATCAGCACGCCGACATAGGGGATGAAGGACAGCACCGCCGCCATGATGCCGATGAAAAAGCCGAATGGCAGGCCGACCAGCGCCAGCGCCAGCGAATACCAGGTTCCGAGGATCAGGATCACCAGCCCCTGCCCGCGCAGGAAACCCGACAAGGCGCCGTCGACCTCGGTCGCGAGGCGGCGGACCGTGCCGGCATGTTCGCGGGGCAGCAGCGCATCGATCCTCTCGACCATCCGGTCCCAGTCCAGCAGCAGGTAAAATGTGACCACCGGCACGATCACGAAAAGCGCGATGACCCCGAACACGCCCCGCACCGAGCCCAGAAGCGTGCCCGCGAATTTGCCGAGCTGTTCGCCCATGGTCTTGCCCAGGTCGCTGATGGCCGAGCCGATCGTGCCGCCTTCGGGCACCAGTTCGGGGAAATGCGTGGTGACGAAGCCGCGCGCCTTGTCCATCATCTCGGGGGCCGTCTCGATCAGCGCCGTGGCCTGGCGCAGCAATGTCGGCACGATCAGCAGGATCACGGCGGCAAGCATGAACACCGCCCCGGCGGTGATCACCACCACCGCCATGGTCCGCGACAGGCCCATCCGCTCCAGCCGGTCGGCAATGGGATCCAGCATATAGGCGATGCCCGCCCCCAGCAGGAAGGGCAGGATCGCCTGCCCCAGCAGCCACATGGCCACGAACAGCACCAGCGCCGCGACACCCCACCACATCACCTGTTTCCGCACCGGCACGCTCATCGCGTCTCTCCGCTTGAATGATACGGGGCGAATGTGGCGGTCTTGGCGGGGGGTTGCAAGATGCGGCATGATGATCGCCCTCTCGACTTCTTGGCAAGCGCATCCCGATCCGCTAACCCTCGGCCCGACCCGAACCCAAAGGACCACGCCATGCGTCTGTCGCGCTATTTCCTGCCCGTCCTGAAAGAGGACCCCAAAGAAGCCCAGATCGTCAGCCACCGGCTGATGCTGCGCGCCGGCATGATCCGGCAGCAGGCAGCGGGGATCTATTCCTGGCTGCCGCTCGGCTACAAGGTGCTGCGCCGGATCGAGCAGATCGTGCACGAGGAACAGCAGCGCGCCGGACATATCCCGCTTCTGATGCCGACCCTGCAGCCGGCCGACCTGTGGCGGGAAAGCGGCCGTTACGACGACTATGGCGAGGAAATGCTGCGCATTCGCGACCGGCACAAGCGCGATCTGCTATACGGTCCCACCAACGAGGAGATGATCACCGACATCTTCCGGTCCGGCAATATCAGCAGCTACAAGGATCTGCCGCTGACGCTCTATCACATCCAGTGGAAGTTCCGCGACGAGATCCGCCCGCGTTTCGGCGTCATGCGTGGCCGCGAGTTCCTGATGAAGGACGGCTACAATTTCGACCTGACCAAGGAAGACGCGTTGCACGCCTATAACCGGCACCTGGTGACCTATCTGCGCACCTATGAGCGGATGGGCCTGCAGGCGATCCCGATGCGCGCCGATGGCGGGCCGATCGGCGGGGATTACACGCATGAATTCCTGGTGCTGGCCGACACCGGCGAATCCGAGGTCTTTTATGACAGCGAGATCACCGACCTGACCTTTGGCGACCGGCAGATCGACTATGACAGCAAGGACCAGTGCCAGGCCGTGCTGGAAGAATTCACCAGCCGCTATGCCCGCACCGACGAGACCCATGACGACGCCCTGTTCCAGCAGGTCCCCGAGGCCCGCCGCCGCGTCGCACGCGGGATCGAGGTCGGCCAGATCTTCTATTTCGGCACCAAGTATTCCGAGCCGATGGGGGCGACGGTCGTAACCCCCGACGGCAGCCGCGTGCCCGTCCACATGGGCAGCCACGGCATCGGTGTCAGCCGCCTTCTGGGCGCGATCATCGAGGCCAGCCATGATGACAAGGGTATCATCTGGCCCGAAGGCGTGACGCCCTTCCATGCCGGAATCGTCAACCTGAAACAGGGCGACAGCGCCACCGACAGCGCCTGCGAGACGATCTATGCCGAGCTTCGGGCGGCGGGGCTGGATCCGCTTTACGACGACCGCGACGAACGGGCGGGCGCGAAATTCGCCGGCATGGACCTTATCGGCCTGCCCTGGCGGGTCACGGTCGGGCCGCGCGGGCTGGCGAATGGCAAGGTCGAACTGACCAATCGCCGCAGTGGCGAAAGCGAGGAAATGTCGCCCAAGGATATCGTGGCGCGGCTGAGCTCGATCTATGCGCCGGTGCTCAACACGGCGGTGATCGACAAATGATCCGGCTGCTGCGGCTGGCGGCGGCGGTTCTCTGCGCGGCCGTCCTGTCGCAGTTCCCGGCCTTTTCTGACCAATATCTGCAACGCCTCGGCGGCCAGGTCGATGCATTATCGCGGGTGGCCGAGGATTTCGACGGCAGCGCCCGCAAGGCCGGGCTGACGCGGGACCAGGCGCTCGCCGAGCTTTCGGGGAGCGGTTTCCGCGATGCGCACCGGGCCGATATGCAGCGCGTCTTCATCCGCCTGAACCGTGCGCGGAACGATCTGGAGATGCTGCGCGCCGCCGCCCCGCTGGAACGCCTGCTCCTGCCTCACCGGCTTCGCGATCCCGAGACCCTGAGCGCGACCTGGAGCGATTTTCGCCCTGCGGCTCCGGTCACCGGATCGGGCTTCATCGCGGCCGCCATCGGCCTTGTTCTCGGGTGGCTGGGAATCGGTTTGGCCGCCTTGCCTTTCAGGCGCCGTCAGGACCCCCTCGGCTGGCGTTGAGCCCGCCGGACTTCCTTGTCAAAAGCGTGTAATTCCCCCAGACAAGTCGCTTTCCTTTTGTGAACGGGGCTTTTAACCTGCAAGACAGGATGTTGTTCCAACAGGGAGACAAATCGATGAAAAAACTTCTTCTTGCAACCGCCGCAACAGCGCTTGCAGCGGGTGTCACGAGTGCCGAGGAAATCAAGCTGGGCACATCGCTCGGCTTCACCGGACCTCTGGAATCCATGGCGCCCGCGATGCAGGCCGGGGCCGAACTCGCCGCCAAGGAGATCAGCGATTCCGGCCTGCTGCTTGACGGCTCGACCGTGACGCTGGTCAAGGGCGATTCGACCTGCGCCGATGCCGCTGCCGCGACCGCCACCGTGGAACGCCTGATTACCGCCGAAAAGGTCAGGGGTATCGTCGGCGGCATGTGCTCGGGCGAGACCATCGCCTCGCTGGAAAACGTGGCCGTGCCGAATGGCATCGTGATGATCTCGCCCTCGGCCACCTCGCCCGCCCTGTCCGAGATCGAGGATAACGGGCTGTTCTTCCGCACCTCCCCCTCGGACGCGCGCCAGGGCGAAGTGATGGCCAATATCATCATGGACAAGGGCATCCAGAACGTTGCCGTGACCTATACCAACAACGACTACGGCAAGGGCCTTGCCGAAAGCTTCCAGGCCGCGTTCGAGGAAAAGGGCGGCACGGTGACCGTCAACAGCGCCCATGAAGACGGCAAGGCCGATTATTCGGCCGAGGTGGCGGCGCTGGCCGCAGCCGGAGGAGATGCGCTGGTCGTGGCAGGCTATGTCGATCAGGGCGGCTCGGGCGTGGTGCGCGCCGCGCTGGATACCGGCGCCTTCGACACATTCGTCTTCCCCGACGGCATGGTCGGCCAGGCACTGGTCGATAATTTCGGCACCGAGATCGACGGCAGCTTCGGCCAGAATCCCGCGGCCGAGGGCGAGGGCCGCGACACCTATGTCGCGATGGCCACAGAGGCGGGCTTCGACGGCACCGGCGCCTTCTCGGCCGAGGCCTATGATGCAGCCGCGCTGATGCTGTTGGCCATGGCCGCTGCCGGTTCCAGCGATCCGGGCAGCTACAAGGACAAGATCATGGATATCGCCAATGAGCCGGGCGAGAAGATCCTGCCGGGCGAATTGGCCAAGGGGCTGGAAATCATCAATGGCGGCGGCGATATCGACTATGTCGGGGCCACCTCGGTCGAACTGGTCGGCGCTGGCGAATCGGCAGGCGTCTATCGCGAAGTCGCCTTCAACGGCGGCGCGCTGGAAGTCGTCGGCTATCGCTGAGCAGATCACGAAGAGCAGGCCCGGCATCCCCTCGTGGGAGCCGGGCCGATTAACATATAATCAACCGCCTTGGCGGAAAAGCTTCACCGCATAGAGTGAAGGCAGGGAACAACGCATGATAAGGGTCGAAGACCTTCACCGGCATTTCGGCGGGTTTCGCGCCGTCGATGGTGCCAGCCTGAGCATCGAATCCGGTTCGATCACCGGGCTGATCGGGCCGAACGGCGCCGGAAAATCAACATTATTCAACGTTATAGCAGGCGTCTTGCCACCCACTTCGGGGCGCGTCTTCATGGATGGCCAGGACATCACCGGCCTGCCTCCGCATGAGCTTTTCCATCGCGGATTGCTGCGCACCTTCCAGCTTGCGCATGAATTCGCCTCGATGACGGTGCGCGAGAACCTGATGATGGTTCCGGGCGGACAGACCGGCGAGACGATCTGGAGCACGTGGCTGCAGCGCGCCCGGATCGAGCGCGAAGAGGCGGAACTGCACAAGAAGGCCGACGAGGTGCTGGACTTCCTGACCATCCGCCACCTGGCGCATGAAAAGGCGGGCAACCTGTCGGGCGGGCAGAAAAAGCTGCTGGAACTGGGCCGCACCATGATGGTCGATGCCAAGGTGGTATTCCTCGACGAGGTCGGCGCCGGCGTGAACCGCACGCTGCTGGGCACGATCGGCGACGCCATCGTGCGGCTGAACCGCGAGCGCGGCTACACCTTCTGCGTGATCGAGCATGACATGGATTTCATCGCCAAGCTTTGCAACCCGGTCATCGTCATGGCCACCGGCCAGGTGCTGGCCGAGGGCGCGGCCGACGAGATCATGCAGAACGAGGCCGTGATCGAGGCTTACCTGGGCACCGGTCTGAAGAACAAGATAAAAGCAGAGGCCGAAGCATGAGCGACAGCCACTATCTTTCCGCAACCGGCATGCGCGGCGGCTATGGCAAGGCGGATATTCTGGATAACTGCACCCTGACCGTGGACAAGGGCCAGATCGCGGTGATCGTGGGGCCGAACGGTGCAGGCAAATCCACCGCGATGAAGGCGGTATTCGGCATGTTGCATCTGCGCCAGGGGCGCGTGACGCTGGACGGGGAGGACATCACCGCCTTGTCCCCGCAGGATCGGGTCAAGAAGGGCATGGGCTTCGTGCCGCAGGTGAACAATGTCTTTCCCTCGATGTCGGTCGAGGAAAATCTCGAAATGGGCGCCTTCATCCGCGAGAACGACATCAGGACCACGATGGAGCAGGTCTTTGACCTCTTTCCCGTCCTCAAGGACAAGCGCCGCCAACCCGCCGGAGAGCTCTCGGGCGGACAACGCCAGCAGGTGGCCGTGGGCCGCGCCCTGATGACCCAACCCCGGTTGCTGATGCTTGACGAACCGACCGCGGGCGTCAGCCCCATCGTCATGGACGAACTTTTCGACCGCATCATCGAGATCGCCCGCAGCGGAATCTCGATCCTGATGGTCGAGCAAAACGCCCGGCAGGCGCTGGAGATCGCCGATATCGGCTATGTCCTCGTGCAGGGCGCCAACCGCTATACCGACACCGGGCAGGCGCTCTTGGCCGATCCCGAGGTCCGCCGCACATTCCTGGGGGGCTGAGAGATGGATATCCTGAACGCCGTCGTCGCGATCCTGAACTTCGTCGTCATTCCCGCCGCCGCCTACGGGGCACAGCTTGCGCTCGGCGCGCTTGGCGTGACGCTGATCTATGGCATCCTGCGCTTTTCCAACTTCGCCCATGGCGACACCATGGCTTTCGGCACCGCCGTCACCATCCTTGCGACTTGGGGGCTGCAGGCGCTTGGCATTTCACTGGGGCCATTGCCGACCGCCCTGCTCGCCCTGCCCGTGGGCATTGCCGCAACCGCCGCCATGGTCCTTGCCACCGACCGCACGGTTTACCGGTTCTACCGGGCGCAAAAGGCCAAGCCGATCATCCTGGTGATGGCCTCGGTCGGCGTGATGTTCCTGATGAACGGCTTCACCCGCCTGCTGATCGGCGTGGACGAGCAACGCTTTGCCGATGGCGCCCGTTTCATCATGGATGTCCGCAGTTTCCGTGAATTGACCGGGTTGAAGGAAGGACTGGCCTTCAAGACCACGCAGGGGCTGACCATCGTCATCGCGGTAATCGTGGTCTGGGCGCTGTTCTGGTTCCTGAACCGCACCAAGTCGGGCAAGGCCATGCGCGCCTATTCCGACAACGAGGATCTGGCGCTGTTGTCGGGCATCGATCCCGAAAAGGTGGTGCGCATGACCTGGATCATCGCCGCTGCGCTGGCGACCATCGCCGGAACCCTTTACGGCTTGGACAAGGCTTTCAAGCCCTTCAATTATTTCCAGATCCTGCTGCCGATCTTCGCCGCCGCGATCGTCGGCGGTCTCGGCAACCCGGTGGGCGCGATCGCGGGCGGCTTCCTGGTCGCATTCTCGGAAGTCGCGGTCACCTATCCATGGCTGAAGATCGCCGGCTACCTCTTCCCCGACTGGCAGCCCGGCGGGCTGCTGCAATTGCTGGGAACGGAATATAAATTCGCCGTCAGCTTCGTCATTCTGATCGTGGTGCTGCTGTTCCGCCCGACCGGGCTGTTCCGCGGCAAATCGGTATAAGGGAGGGCTCGCGCATGTCCACGAACCGTCAAGCCGCAAGCGCCAGCATCTGGCGCGCGCCCGTGCTCTTCGCCATCCTCGCTGCTCTTTTCGTCCTTGAGGGGACGGTCAGGAACGGGATGTTCTCGGGAAGCTGGAACACCTCTCTGGCAATCCTCAACATGGGGCTGATCTCGGCCATCACCGCCCTCGGCGTCAACATGCAATGGGGCTATGCCGGGCTGTTCAATGTCGGCGTGGTGGGCTTTCTCGCCCTTGGCGGGCTGGCCCCGGTGCTGATCTCGACGCAGCCGGTCGAGGGCGCGTGGGAGGCCGGGGGCCCCCGCCTATTGATCGCGCTGGCGGCAGCGGTCGGTACGCTGGCTCTGGCCGCACAGGTCCGCAAACGCCTGCCTAAATGGCGTGGGCTGGCGGTGACCGCGGTGTTGATCGGTGGCTTCATCATCTATCGCTGGCTTTTCGATCCGGCAGCAACCGCGATCGAGGCGAACAACCCCGCCCGCCATGGCAATATCGGCGGGCTGGGCCTGCCGGTGCTGCTGTCTTGGGCGGTGGGCGGTGTCTTTGCCGCCGCCGCCGCATGGGCGGTGGGCAAGGTGGCATTGGGGCTGCGCTCGGACTATCTTGCCATCGCCACGCTCGGCATCGGCGAGATCATCGTCGCCGTACTAAAGAACGAGGACTGGCTCGCCCGCGGCGTCAAGAACGTCACCACCATCCCCCGCCCCGTCCCCTTCGAGATCCAGTTGCAGCGCAACCCCGAATTCCTCGAACTGGCCAATAGCTGGGGCATGGCCGCCTCCACTGCCTCGGGGATCTGGGTCAAGCTGTGCTACATGCTGCTGTTCCTTGTCGTGCTGCTGTCGATCATCCTCTTGGCGGAACTGGCGCTGAAATCGCCATGGGGCCGGATGATGCGCGCGATCCGCGACAATGAAACGGCGGCCGAGGCGATGGGCAAGGATGTGACCGCCCGGCATCTGCAGGTCTTCATTCTCGGCTCGGCGGTGATCGGGATCGCCGGGGCGATGATGATCACGCTGGATGGGCTGATGGCGCCGGTGGGATACAACCCGCTGCGCTATACCTTCCTGATCTGGGTGATGGTGATCGTCGGCGGCTCCGGCAACAACTGGGGTGCGGTTCTGGGCGCGGTGCTGATCTGGTTCCTGTGGATCAAGGCCGAGATCTGGGGACCGGAACTGATCGCGCTGCTGACCTCGCCCATGCCTGACGGCAACCTGAAGGCACATCTGCTCGCCAGCGCCGCCCATATGCGTTTCATCGCCATGGGGCTGGTGCTGCTTCTGGTGCTGCGCTTCGCGCCGCGCGGGCTGGTGCCCGAGAAATAGATGGCCCGCGCAGACCGGTCCCACCGTCGGGCGGACATATCGCTTTATGCCCGCCCGGCCCGATCCGTCCTTGCAGCATCCTGCCTGCATGCCTATATTCGACCTGTTCGGCTTCGGCCGGGCTATGGACATAAACGCGCTCGTAATAAGCGGATCGGACCCGGGGGCGGTACCCGGCGGCTCCACCAAATACCCTCATTGGGGGAACATGGGGCCGAAACAGGATCGACGAACGTCTAAAGGGGTTTGCTTTGTCCCGGTGAGCTACCACCGTTATCGGTGCTCAATGTACAGTTGCCAATGACAACCGTGCTCCGGTGGCCGTTGCTGCGTAAGCAGTAACCAAACCGAAACCTTAAGCCCTGACGCCTAGCAGCTTCAGGCGGGGCCCGCAGGAGCCTGGCAACAGAATCCTGCACCTTTCATTTCCCGTTCGGTAACCATCTGTAGCCGCGGCCAGCCCGGGACACGCGCTCGCCTGACGAGAAGCGGCACGAAGATTTACCCGGCGGCGACCTTGCCAAGGACAAGCAAGGTCATCATCCCGAGCGGTGGAAGCGATCTTTTCTCCTCAAGAACCAGATCCTCCTCTTGCAGGACCCTGTCCATCTGGAAATCGGAATGCCAGCCGATCGTATTCGAGAGCGGGGCGAAAGCCCGTTCCAGCCTTGCGATAACGCCTTCTGTCCGGGCGAAGTGATTGGTGATCACCACCTTGCCGCCCGGTTTGCAGACCCGCGCGATCTCGGACATCACCCGCTCCGGCTCGGGCACGACCGACAGGACATGCATCGCCGCGACCGTGTCGAAGTGATTGTCCGGGAAATCGAGGCTGCGCGCATCCATCTGCCGAAGACCGGCGACGTGATCCAGCTTCATCCGCTCCACCTTGGCGACGGCCTTTTGCAGCATATCCTCGCTGAAATCGATTCCGGTCACCCGCATCCCGGGGCTGTAATGCTCCAGCGACAGGCCGGTGCCGACCCCGACTTCGAGAACGCTTCCGGGACGGCTGTTGATGTGCTCCACCGTCCTGCGCCTGCCAAGATTGGTGACGGCTCCGAAGGTGCTGTCATAGACCGGGGCCCAACGGGAATAAGAGGTTTGAACGGCATCTATATCCATGTCTGCTCCTTATCGGCCCGAAGGACGTTTCTTGTCGATACCCGCCCAGATCACCATCCCGATATAGCCAAGGCAGAGCGCGATCAGCGTGATCCAGGCAAAGATCAGAAGCGCGGCCCCGATAATGGCCACTCCGATGAGGAAGAACCTCACATTCCCGCGTGAGATCCTGGTGGTCTTGAACGACCAGGTCGGAATCCGGCTGATCAGCAGAAAGCCGATGAGGATCATGTAGATGCAAATGACGAGTCCCGGCAGCATCGGTGCGTCGGCGAAGGTAAAGGACATATATATCGGCAACATGACAAGCAGGGCACCGGCGGGGGCGGGCACGCCCTCGAAATAGGCGCAGTCATGATCCTCGTCACCGGATTTGTTGCCGACATTGAACCGTGCCAGCCGCATGACGCAGCAGATCGCGAAGATCAGCACGGATATCCAGCCCAGGCCACGGATGTCCTGCAAGGCCCAGAAATAGAGCGTGAGCGCCGGGGCGACCCCGAAATTCAGGAAATCGGCAAGGGAATCGAGTTCCGCGCCGATCTTGCTGCAACTGCCGAGAAGCCGGGCGATCCGCCCGTCCATCGCATCGAGGATGCCCGCCGCGATGATCAGCTGGACGGCGAGCGTGTAGTTCCCCTGCACCCCGAAGCGAATGGCGGACATGCCGGCGCAAATGGCCGTGATGGTCAGCACATTCGGCAGCAACTGGATCAGCGAAAACTCGGTTTCGGATTTGTTCGAGGGTTCCGCCATGGGGTCTTTTACATGTCCCGGGGCGGGGAAGGCAAATCGGCCAGGACGGTTTCACCGGCAACCATGGTCTGCCCGATGCTCACCAGTGGCGTTACCCCCTCCGGAAGATAGACATCCAGCCGCGAACCGAAACGGATCAAGCCAAAACGCTCCCCGGTCCGCAGCCGGTCCCCCGGCTTGACGAAGCAGAGGATGCGCCGCGCCACCAGGCCGGCGATCTGCACGACGGCCAGATCCCGCCCGTCCTCCATGCGGATGCACAGGCCGTTGCGCTCGTTGTCGGCGCTGGCCTTGTCCAGCGAGGCGTTGAAGAACTTGCCCGGACGATAGGCGACCGACGTGACCTCGCCCGCGATCGGAGCCCGGTTCACATGGCAGTTGAACACGCTCATGAAGACGCTGATCCGGGTGAGCGCGACATCCGGCATGCCAAGCTCGGCAGGTGGCACGGCCTTTTCGATGAGCGAGACGACCCCGTCCGCCGGGCTGACGATCACCCCGGGGCGTGCGGGGGTGACTCGCTCCGGATCGCGGAAGAAGTAATAGCACCAGACGGTCAAACCGACACCGATCCAGCCCAGTAGATCCGACAGCAGGAACAGGCCAAGTGTCACGATAGCGAAGATCGCCACGAAACGGATGCCCTCCCGGTGCATCGGCTTGATGAATGTATCGCGCATGCGCATGTGGTCCTGCTCTCCCCCCTTGAGCGTGGTTTTCAACGGACGAACGGAATGACGGCCCGTCATTCGCGAGCTTCCCGGCCCTGCGGCCATCGCCCCGGCAGGGATTAGCCCATGGCGGCCGGGAAAGATATACCAAATGCGGCGCGGCGGCTCGGTAGCCGCTGCGAAGCGGTTTCGGGACTGTCCGGCTGACGGCGGTCAGAGCGCATCGCGGGATTGACCGGGCGTCGTTTTCAGAGGTCCATATCCTCGCAGATGGTTGAAGCGGCTTCTCTCGATCAGTCCGGTCATCCATCACCTACCGGCATCAACAGGAACGTGATGACATGGGCCGAACCAATCCGGCTCATTCCGCAGCGGTGGCATGTCCGGCCAAACGGGCATGCAAATCCTCGCGCCGCAGGTCGGATTTCGGCCCCTGCATGATGGCCCGGCCACGCTCCAGCACCAGGAACCCGTCACCCAGTTCCCACGCGAAATCGAAGAACTGCTCGACCAGGATGATCGCCATGTCTCCCCGGTCGCGCAAGGCGGCGATGACGCGGCCGATCTGGGCGATGATATTGGGCTGGATGCCCTCGGTCGGCTCGTCCAGCAACAGCAGGCGGGGGCGGGTAATCAGCGCGCGGGCGATGGCCAGTTGCTGCTGCTGCCCGCCCGACAGATCACCGCCACGCCGATCCGCCATCTCCGCCAGAACCGGGAAGCTGTCGAATATCTCGTCGGAAATCCGGCGTTCGGACCGGGGCAGGCAGGCAAAGCCGGTCTCCAAGTTCTCGCGCACCGTCAGCATCGGGAAGATCGCGCGTCCCTGCGGCACGTATCCCACGCCCATCCGGGCCATGGCCTGCGCGGTCAGGCGATCCAGCTTGCGTCCGTCGAATTCGATCTCGCCGCCCGAGCGCGGATGCCGCCCGGCCAGCAGGTTCAGGAGCGAGGTCTTGCCCACGCCGTTATTGCCCATCACGCAGGTCACCTGCCCGGGATGGGCGGCGATATCGATGCCGTGCAGGATTTGCGAGCCGCCGTAATGCAGGGTCAGGTTGGTGGCATTCAGCATGATCAGCGTCCCAGATAGACTTCGATGACTTGCGGATTGCGGGTGACGTGATCGAGGCTGCCCTCGGCCAGGACCGAGCCCTGATGCAGCACCGTCACCTTGCAATTCAGGCGGCGGACGAAATCCATGTCATGCTCGACCACCACCACCGCCCGTGTCTCGGCCAAGCGGCGCAAGAGCGTGGTGGTCTGCTCGCGCTCGGCCAGGGTCATGCCCGCCGCCGGCTCATCGACCAGCAACAGCCGCGGTTCCTGCGCCAGCAGCATGCCGATCTCCAGCCATTGTTTCTGGCCATGGCTCAACTCGCCCGCCTTGCGGTTCACCTGCCCGGCCAGCCCGACCTCGGCGGCAAGTTCCGCGACACGCTGATCCGACGATGGCGAGGGACGCCAGCCCAGAACACTGAAGGGATTGCGATTGGCCCTGAGCGCCATGGTCATGTTGTCGGCAACGGATTGATCCTCGAAAACGGTGGGCCGCTGGAACTTGCGACCGATGCCTGCGCGGGCGATCTGCGCCTCGTTCATTTTCAGCAATGAGCGGGAATATTCCCCCCATCGCACATCGCCCTCATCCGGGCGGGTCTTGCCGGTGACGATATCCATGAAGGTGGTCTTGCCCGCGCCATTGGGGCCGATCACCGCACGCAATTCAGCCGCGCCGATATTGAAGGACAGGTTGTTGATCGCCCTGAACCCGTCGAAACTGACCGAAACGCCCGAGACTTCCAGTAATGCGCTCATGATCCGCTCTCCCTGCGGCGGGTGAACAGATCGAAGAACCCGGCGATGCCCCGGGGCGCGAACAGGGTGACAAGGACGAATGACAGGCCAAGCGCCACCTGCCACCAATCGACCCATTTGACGACATAGCCCGGCAAGGCGAGATCGGGCGCGCGTCCGCCGGTGAACCAGCTTGACAGCAGCGAGACGGCAACCGCGCCGATCACCGCGCCATAGAGCCTTCCACGTCCGCCGATGGCGACCCAGACAGCAAGATAGATCGAGGCGATGGGCGCCAGTTCCGCCGGGTTGATGATCCCCGCCTGCGGGTAATAGAGCGCGCCCGCGACAGCGGTGATCATGGCGGCAAGGGTGAAGACCACCAGCTTGAAGCCTTCAACCGGGTAGCCAAGGAAGCGCACGCGGGTTTCGTCGTCGCGGATGGCGCGAATCACCGAGCCGAACTTGCCGCCGACCAGCCACGCGATCAGCACATATCCAAGCCCGAGCGCGGCGGCAGAGGCCCAGAGGAACCAGATCGACAGCCGCGCCTGCGACACGCCGTCGAGGCCGGGGATATTCTGCAAGCCCGACAGCCCGTTATTGCCGCGAAAGCCGGAATCGTTCTGGAACAGCCACAGCGCGAGCGCCAGCGTCATGGCCTGCGTCAGGATCGACAGGTAGACCCCGTTGACCCGCGAGCGGAATGCCAGCCAGCCGAAGAGCAGCGCCAGCAGGCCGGGCACCGCGACGACCAGCAGCAATTGGAGCGGCAGCGAATGGGCAAAGCTCCAGACCATTGGCAGGTCCGACGAGCCGACCACGCCGAAAATCTGGCTGGCGGTGGCTTCTTGCAGTTCCAGCGGCGTGGGCGGGATCGGTGCCTGCGCCAGCGAGGTGGCGACGATCGCCTCGGTCCTTGCATACATCAGCCATTGGCCGATCATGTAGCCGCCAAGCGCGAAGAAGGCCATCTGCCCGAGGCTGAGGATGCCGATATAGCCCCAGACAAGGTCCATCGCCACGGCGGCAAGGGCAAGGCACAGCGTCTTGCCCAGCACCTTGACCATCGAGGTCGGGACCGCGCCGCTGCCATAGGCCTGGCTCATAAGGGTGACGGCGACGGTAAAGACCGCCAGCGCGGCCAGCATGACCAGCACCGAAGGGTTGCGCAGGATGAAGGGTTTGCGGGTCATTTACGCCTCTGCCGCGCGGCCCTTTTGCGGGATGATCCCGCGCGGCCGGAACTGGATGAAGATGATGATGAACAGGATCATGAAGGTCTGCGCCGCCAGCGTGTTCGAGGGGTTCAGCGACTCGATGATCTTGGAGAGCGCGCCGATCAGCCCCGCCCCCGCCAGCGTGCCCCAGATATTGCCGACACCGCCGACAACCACGGTCATGAAGCTTTGCACGATGTAATCCTGCCCCAACTCTGACGTGACCTTGGCGAAGAGCCCGATGGCCACGCCCGCGATACCGGCGATGCCGGAGCCGAGGCCAAAGCTCAGCATGGCGATACGGTCAGGGTTGATGCCCATGCTTGCCGCCATGCCGGGGTTCTGGGTAACGGCGCGAACTTCCAGCCCCAGCCTCGTGCGCTTCATGATGAAGAGGAACAGCCCGAGGAACAGCAGCGCCAGCACGAAGATCGCCACCCGGATCGTCGAGATCGAGATCACATCGTTGAAGGTGATCGCCCCTTCCAGCCATTCCGGCGCGGTCAGCGGGCGGGCCTGGGTGCCGAAGACGTTCTTGGCGATCTGTTGCAATGCGATGGAGACGCCAAAGGTCGCCAGCAGGGTTTCCAGCGGGCGCTTGGCAAGATGCCGGATCACCAGCCGCTCCAATGCCACACCGGCGGCGAAGGTGACGGCGAAAGCGGCAGGCAGGGCGACGATCAGCGACAATGTGCGGTCCGGTATCAGGGTCTGGACGACATAGCCGGTATAGGCGCCCATCATGATGAATTCGCCATGCGCCATATTGATGACCCGCATGACGCCGAATGTCACGGCAAGCCCGATGGCGGCAAGGAAATAGATCGAGGCGAATGACAGCGCGTCAAGCCCCAGGTCGATCCCCTTCATCGCCGCCAGTCGCACCTGCGCCCGCGTCTGCGCGCCTTGGCGGCCTCGGTGACATCCGGGTTCGGTTCGGCATAGACCTCGTAATAGCGATGCGCGTCGATGGCCTCTTGCGCCTCGGCCTCGGTGGCCGCTGGTGTAACGGTGCCCGCCGCCTCCAATGCCTTGTAGGCGCGGTCGCGGGCTTGCGGGTCGCCCAGATCCGCCACCGGAATGCCGCCGACCTGATCATCCGCGATATTGGCGATCAGGATGTCGCGCTGCGCCGCCATGGTCAGGCGGGGCTGAGCGAGTTCCTGCGATTTCAGCAGATCATAGGCAGCCTCACGGGACAGTTCGTCACTGCCGGGTTTGATCTCGCGGGCAATATTGGCGTCCCCCGGCGCTTCGGTCGCGGCAATCCGGCGGGTCGCCAGCAGCGGGTTGAGCACCCCGCGGAAATCCAGGCCGACATCGCCCGACATTTCCTTCAGCGCCGCAACCCGGGCCTGCGGGTCGCTGTCATACTGGATGGTCAGCAGGGTCAGCAGCCGTTCCTTTCGGGCCTGCAACGCCGGATCCGGATCGGGTGGAGCATCACGCAGCGCCACCAGATGCTCTTCGGAACCCGAGCGGGCGATGGAGTCCAGTGCCTGCACCCGAATTTTCCGGTCGGGATCGGATATCTGGCCGGCGACCAATGCCGAGTCGATCAGCCCGCGTACGCCGGAATTGGGACGCAGCATCTTCGGATCCGCCCCGGCCACCGCCTCGCCGGTCGCGGCATCGGCCATATCGTCGCCGGTGACGATCACAACGCGCCCGTCATCGGTCAGCCCAAGCCGCCGGTCGGTCCATGCGGCCAGCATCGCCTCGCCTGAAGGCCCGGTCGCGGCGATCTGCTCGATCAACGGCCCCACCGTCCGCCGCGAGGGGCGCTCTATCTGATCCAGATTTTCGGCGATCAACGCATCCAGTTCAGGATTGGCCTGCGCCGGAAGAGCGGGAACCAGAAGCATCAGCACAAGCGCGATGAGCGACAGGGCACGGAGCGAAGATGTCACGTTTGCTTTTCCCGAGTTTGAGGGGGGAGGACGCGCGCGCCCTCCCGTTCAACGATCAGTAATTCGACTGGACCTGCACGCAGGAGCCGGTCTTGGTGTTGAACATGCCGCATTCCTTGCCCGGCCAATCGGCATCCAGCACCGCCGATTCCGGCAGGAAATCGGTCCAGGCATCACCGGGCACGGGATCGGTCTCGCTGACGATGTCGAATTGCCCGTCATCGCGGATCTCGCCGATCAGGACCGGCTTGGTCAGGTGGTGATTGGGCAGGACCGTCGCGGTCGAGCCGGTCAGGTTCGGCACCTCCAGCCCGACGATCGCGTCAAGCACGGCGTCGGTTTCGGTGCTGCCCGCCTTCTCGACGGCCTGAACCCACAGGTTGAAGCCCAGCATGGTCGCTTCCATCGGATCATTGGTCACGCGGGACTCGTCGCCGGTGGACTTATGCCATTCCTCGATGAAAGCGGCGTTTTCGTCGGTCTCGGCAGTCTGGAAATAGTTCCATGCCGCCAGATGGCCGACGAGATTGCCGGTATCCAGCCCCGACAGTTCCTCTTCCCCGACCGAGAAGGCCATGACGGGGATGTCATCCGCCGAAATACCGGCCGCCGCCAGCTCCTTGTAAAAGCCGACATTGGCGTCGCCATTGATGGTCGAGACCACGCCGACCTTCTTGCCATCCGCGCCAAGCGCCACGACATCCGAGACGATCTTGGACCAGTCGGAATGACCGAAGGGCGTGTAATTGACGAAGATGTCCCCGGCCGCGACGCCCTGATCCTTGAGATAGCTTTCCAGGATATTGTTCGTCGTGCGCGGATAGACGTAATCGGTGCCGAGCAGCGCCCATTTCTCGACGCCCAGTTCCTCGGTCATGTATTCCACCGCCGGGATCGCCTGCTGGTTCGGTGCGGCGCCAGTATAGATGACGTTCTTGGAGCTCTCCTCGCCCTCGTATTGCACCGGGTAGAACAGCAGCCCGTTCAGCTCCTCGATCACCGGAAGCACGGATTTGCGCGATACCGAGGTCCAGCAGCCGAAAATCGCGTCAACTTCCGAGACGGTCAGCAATTCGCGCGCCTTCTCTGCGAATAGAGGCCAGTCCGAGGCCGGGTCCACGACCACGGCCTCCAGCGGACGGCCAAGAACGCCACCCTTGGCGTTCTGCTGTTCGACCATCATCAGGACGGTGTCTTTCAGCGTGGTTTCCGAGATCGCCATGGTGCCCGACAGCGAATGCAGCACGCCGATCTTGATCGGCTCACCCTCTTGCGCCCACGCCCCGGGCGGCAAACTGATCGCACCGGTCAGCATCAGCAGTTTCGTGATGGTTTTCATATCACCCTTTCCGACCGGTGCCCTGACCGGCGTCCCTGTTGTGATTATCCGCGAAGGCCTCGCCTTCTCAGGCATGACAAGAGCGGAATCCCGCGTAGCTGGACAGGATTCGGGCAGATCGGGCGTCGATCAGTCGGGAATTGGCGTCAATTTGGGCAAGTTGCCGCGATACTGCACCGGAATTGGGCGCAGAATGGTTGTGGGCGGCTTTTCATTCGCAAGGACGGATTGCCCTGCCACCCGCATGGCGCCGTCTTGCGCAGGCCCGGCAGGTCCGGTCTTTCCAGGCAGGTCGATATTTCCGATTTAGACTTGGCCGTCAGTCGCGGATGTCGAGCACCCCTTCCACGTAATCGATCTTGGGCCGGCGGAACCCCATCGCAGCCCAGGCTCCGATCAGGCGGAGGAAAAAACCCACCGAATGCGTCTTGAGATTGGGCACGTCGCTCGGCAGCGCCGATGCATCGTCAAGATCGCCCGTCATCGTCCGCATCTGCAAGGGCGGAAGAGAGCCTTCGGGCCAGAGAGGGCCGTAGAGATCGACCCAGTGACCCTGGGTGAAATCAAGAAATATCGGCGTATTGCAGCAGGCCGCGACCACCCGGCGGGTCTTGGTCTTCCCGGTCAGGCGATGTTCCCGAAGATTGGCGCTCCCGCGGATGCACCGGACGCGGTCCTTGCGGTACATCTCTGTCCGCGTGCCGCCCGTCGCTTCCCGCAGCCGTGGCGCGCCCGGCAGCGCCTCCAGCAGATCCGCCGCAGTCCGGCACGATGTGCACAGGCATTCGGTGCTCATGATGGGGGCGCCCTCGGCCTCCATTTCGACCGCACCGCAGATGCAGGACAGTTTGATCGTTTCGCTCATGATGCACCGCCGTTTTCAAAGGGGAGAGTCAAGTGATCTCGACAGAATATATACATACCGTATGGTTTGTATATGGGCAATCCATTTCCGCCGATATGAAACACCCCGGGCCGCCCGCGAACGCCCTGATGGCGATCAGTTCGATGACCGGGCATCCTTGCGGTATCGGCCCTGGCTTTTGGACGTGCAAATGCGGCGGCTGTTGGTGACAACCGTCAGCATGCCCTGCGATCACCGATCCAGGCCAGGGTCTTTTTCCAGCCGCCGAATGGAAAGAAATGCAAATTCAGGGGGTTTGTCCCGAAATAGCCGGTTTCGATCCCCTCGATGATGCCGCCGGGATCATGATCGGCCATGATTTTCATGAATCCCCCCGCGTTTTTCTTCAAGACAGCCGTGGAAGGGCCGACACCGCAAAGGACCGCGAACCTGATCAAATTGGGCAGCGAGGTAACGCCAGCGAGCCCCAGGCGAATTGGCAAGCCTGGCTCTTCGGCAGCGATCCTGTTGGCCCAGGCCGCCATCGCATCGCCGTCAAAGGCGAATTGCGAGATGATCTCGGGGGACATCGCACGCGCATGGCAGGCTTCAAGCTTGCGCCGCCTGGCATTCTCCAATGCGTCGAGGCCGATATCCGGATGACCCTCCGGGTAGCCGCCAATCAACGCATGCGTGAAATTTGCGTCACGCAACACGTCGTGGTTCAAGAGATCGAGTGCCTCGTGAAACGGACCATCATGCTTTCGGGGATTTCCCCCCAGGAACAACCCGTGAGTAACGCCATTGCGGCTATGCGCCTGCACGAGCCTGACATATTCCTCCTCGGTTTCGAAATTATGCGCCCCCATATGCACGACAGGAACATACCCGACCGACAGGAGCCGCTTTGCAGCATGTATCTGGGCCCGAACATCCTTGCCGGCGATATGTGTAAGGAAGATTTTCGTCCCCCTTGGAAGGATCCCGGGATCGGGGTCGAACCCGTCGACCATCTCGGGCGGCAATTCCATCGAGATGTCGGCATGAAGAAGGCCCGGCCTCGTTGATGCGTTTCCAGGCGGGGTAAGATTCGTCATGCGCCCTTCCTTCTTCAGCATCCTGTAAACCGGACGAAGCATGCAGATGGTCCCGGCCACGCCCCTGTTTCGCGATCAATACAGATGCGGCCGTCCTGGTCCCGGGTTCGGACGATCATCAAACGCGGCTCAGTCGGCCGAATCGCGCCCGGCGGCCCTTGCCCGTTCGCGTGCGCTCGGATTGACCGAGGGTCGGAAAGGCACCTCGCAGACCATCGCATCGACCGGCTGGCCGGAGGTCTCGGAATAGGCCTCGGGCAGTTCGATCTTCAATGCCGTGCCTGGAGTCGCCATCTCCCATGGCACGTAGCCAAGGGCGATGTTCGTCTCCAGTTCCGGCGACCACCAGGGCGAGGTCAGATAACCCACGCGATTGCCCCCGGGATCGGTCACCAGCCAGAAATCCGGCGCGTAATCGGTGATCGGATGGCCGCCCAGCTTCATCCCCACCAGCTTTTGCCGGAACGGATAACCACCCTTGTCGATAATGTCGCGCTGGCGCTCCAGCTCGGCCCTGCCGATATAGTCGCCGGCCTTCTTGCGCGGCACCTGATAGGCGAGATTGACTTGGAAGGGCGAGGTTTCAGCGTCGAGATCCTGCCCCCAGGACAGGATGCCGGCGGCGATACGGCGGTGATGGGCGGGTGCGATGACGCGCAGGCCGAAACGCGCTCCCTGCCCCCGGATCGCGTACCAGACCGCCTCGGCATTCTGCGTGGCGTCGCGAACATAGACCTCGTAGCCCTTTTCACCGGTGAACCCTGTCTGGCTGACCACCACGGGACGTCCGCCGATCTCGGTCTCCATCAGGCCGTAATAGGGGATGGCGCGCACCTGCTCGCCGACAAGGTCGGCCATGAGATCCTCTGACAGCGGCCCCTGGATCTGCAGCGGCGACACGTCGATCTCGTCGATCTCCACATCGAAGCGGCGCGCGACATTGACGCCCTGCAGCCAGAGCATCAGATCGGAATCCGAGATCGAGAACCAGAACTCGTCCCCCGCCAGCCTGAGAAGCACCGGGTCGTTCAGGATACCGCCCCGGTCATTGCACAGGATGCAGTACTTGCCATGCATGGGCCTGATCCGGGTGGCATCGCGGGTGATGACGAAATCGACGAAGGCCTCGGCATCCGGTCCCTTGACGCGGATCTGCCGTTCGACCGCAACATTCCAGAGTGTCACGCGGTTGATCAGGGCGTCATACTCGGCCATCGCGCCGCCATCTTCGGGCCTGACATAGCCGCGCGGGTGATACATGCGATTATAGACCGTGGCACGCCATGCGCCTGCCTCGATCGACAGGTGCCAGAAGGGCGATTTTCGCACGCGGGTCGATATGAGCATCTGGACCGGCGTCGGCCCCGACTGGCGCAGGTTGATCGGAACGATCCGATCCGATTGATCCACCGAGGGCACGTTGGGATGCACGCGGTCATCCTTCGGAGTCTGTTTTGTATCGGGCATGGCGTAGCTCCTCGTCACCATATGAGCAGGCATATCACCGAATGACCGAAGGCACCGCCTGCAACCGGCAGCCCGTCATCGGCTTATTCCCGGCCAGGCCGGCCATCGACCGGGTCGTCATGCGGCAAATCTCCCGGTTCACCGCCTAAGCAAGAGCTTCCCGAAGCTCCGCGGCCCTGAAGTCGAAAATGGCATCGGCTCCCCGCCTGCGACTACGGGAGCCGCGCCGATATCGACCCCTCTGGCATCGTTCCGGCTTTCCCTGGTTCGTTCCGTCTCCGGGAACCACTCTCTTCGATGATAATTGCGATGCATCCAGTCGATCGGCCATGAGCGGCACCTTGCCAACCGAATGCGACTTCTGCCCCTTGACGGAAAGCCTCGGGCTGCGGCCCCCACGATGAGTCGGCGGCAAGGATGCGGCGCGGGACGCGGTAAATGCCGTGCCTCCCTGTCCATTGGCCCATTGGCCCATTGGTTCGTATCGCACCCTTGCTGCACATGGCCCTGGATGGAGATCCGGCAGCCGAATGATCCTCGAAACCGGCACCCGCGCACCGCATGACGGGCAGGATCGCCCATGAGGATCTCATCCTTTCCGAGTGCCAGCCAAGCGCGACGCGAAATGCATGAGGCGTTTGAATTTAGGACATTCCATATGTGTCTCTGCGGGACAGTCCGCCACATGCCGGAGCGCATCGCGCAACCGTTCGAGCCCACGGATCTGTTCGTCAAGCGCATCCGCGCGCAGATGCAACTCGGCGCGCGGCAATTGCGGCGAACCGTCTTTGGCAAACATCCCCTTGATGTCGTCAAGCGAGAAACCCGCCATTTTCCCCAGCGAGATCAGCGCAAGCTGCGTCACCACCGGCGGATCGAACTGCCGTCTCAATCCGTGCCGTCCGACCGATTGGATCAGCCCGATCTCCTCGTAATAGCGCAGCGTCGAGGCTGGAACGCCGCTCTGTTTCGACAGGACCCCGATATCGAGAAATTTCATGGTTGACCTCAAGCTGACTTGAAGTGGCAGAGTAGCTGTCCACCACCGTCAATGACAAGGGAAATCACCATGACCGACGCGGCCCGGATCTCCATTCCCATCCTGATCGCCCTTGCCGCCGCAACGCTGACCGCTTCACTGGGCATCAGCGTCGCATCCGTTCTGCTTCCGACATTGACGCGCAGTTTCGCGGCGACGGTGTCAGAGGTTCAATGGGTCGTGCTGGCCTATCTCATCTCCGTGACCATCGCCATCGTCTCGGCCGGACGGCTCGGAGACCTGTTCGGACATCGTCACGTGCTGATCTCGGGTCTCGTCATCTTCACCACGGCATCGATTCTGTGCGCGCTGGCTCCGAATCTCGGCCTGCTGATCGCCGGGCGGACGTTGCAGGGGTTTGGCGGAGCGATCCTGATCGCGCTTCCCATGTCGATCGCACGCGACATCGTTCCGGCAGGGCGGCTTGGCACGGCGATGGGACTGCTTGGAACGACATCTGCCGCCGGCACCGCGCTCGGACCATCCCTTGGAGGAGCATTGCTGACATGGGGCGACTGGCGGATGGCCTTCTGGCTTCTTGCCGGTTTCGCCACGGTCGCGCTCGTCCTGTCAGTCGGTTTCATCGCCCGCAACTCCACACGGACGGGCGCCGCCGTGCGGGATCTGGATTTTCCGGGAACCTTCATGCTGGTGATCGCGCTCGCGGCTTACGCGCTTGCGACCAGCGGCGGGGCCAATGGAATCCCGGTGCCGACAGGATTGCTGATCTCAGGTGCCGTGATCTCGATCATCCTGTTCGTTTTCATCGAAACCCGCGCGGCCTCGCCGCTCGTGCCGATGGCATTGCTGCTTGATCGGCGTATCGGCACCGGACTGATCATGAATATTGTCGTCTCGACCGCCATGATGTCCACATTGGTTGTCGGTCCGTTCTTTCTCGCCTTCGCCCTGGAGTTGAACGAGGCCGTCATCGGCCTGGTCATGGCGGTCGGCCCCCTGGTCGCGGCATTTTCCGGTGTGCCCGCAGGCCGCCTGACGGATCGGATCGGCGTGAACCGGGCCATGGCTATCAGTCTTGCGCAGACCATGCTCGGCCTGCTGTGCCTGGCATTCCTGCCAAGATATTTCGGTGTTGGCGGATATGTCGCCGCGCTCTTCACTTTGACACCGGGTTTTCAGCTGTTTTTCGCGGCCAACAATACGGCGCTCCTCGTCAACGCCTCGAAAGAGCAGCGCGGCCGTCTTTCCGGCCTGCTCGGTCTTTCGCGCAACCTCGGACTGATGACCGGAGCCTCTGCCATGCCCACGCTGTTCGTCACCATCCTGGGAACAGGGGATGCCGCGCAGGCCCCTGCCGCAGATGTCGCCCATGCCTTTTCAATGACCTTCGCGGCGGCTGCGGGCCTGGCTATACTGGCGCTAGGAATGGCGATCCGCAGCCATACCGGCTTCGCGCGCGAGACACCCGGTCCGGCAGAGTGAACGTGAAGGTCATTCTGCCTGTTCGCTCATCGGAAACGTCCCGGGCAGTTTGTCGCACCGCCACGACGAGGCGGCAAGGAGCCCTGAACGAACGGCTACTCAGATAACCTTGCGTTCCGCAGCCGTGTCGCGGTCTCCGGTATTGGGCGTGCCTGTCGGTTCGATCAACAGAAGATGCGCTTCATTCCGGGCAAATGGACAATGTTCAACGCCCCGGGGGACCACGAAGATTTCACCCGCTTTCAAAGTAACCGCCCGGTCCCGAAGCCGGATGTCGATTTCGCCGGAAAGAACAAGGAAGAAGTCATCGGTATCGGCATGCGAATGCCAGTTGAATTCCCCCTCGACCTTGACGATCATCACGTCGTGACCATTGAAAGTCGCAACGGTCCGCGGCGACCACTTTTCCTCGAAAGTCGCGAGCTTCGCCGCCAGATTTACCGCATCGGCCATCTTTTCTCTCCGCATTCTGCATTTGCAGCAGCTATCTTCCCATGGCCGGCAAATGGCAACATCGTTCCGCTTCCCCGGCCTTCAGGCCAAGTCCGGCAAACGGCCCGCCTGATGGACAGGGCTTCCCCGTCCCCGCCGATGTCATTTCCATGTCCGGAACGGGGGCAAAGCTGAACAACCGCTATGTCCGGGAGATCATCCGCAAGGTGGACCCTGACGCCACCAAGACGGCGTATCGCTGGTGGCTATCATGATTCCAGGAGGCTCTGCCCAAAGGGTGGCGGGGATATCATCCCCGCCCGGGCCCGGGCCAGGTTCACATTCCCAGTGCTTCCTTGTACATCTCCAACACCGCCTCCTCCTCGGCGATATCGTCCTTGTCACGCTTCCTGAGAGCCAGCAGCTTGCGTATGACCTTCACATCGTAGCCACGTCCGCGGCATTCCCCGAAGACCTCCTTGATCTGTTCGGCGATGTCCTTCTTCTCCTGCTCGAGCCGCTCGATACGCTCAATGAACTGCCGCAGTTCTCCGGCTGTCACCTTGTAGGAGTCGATCGCTTCTTCGTTGTCCGTCATGTTTGCCTCACTTGCATGCTTGAGTGGTCTGCTTCCGACGGGAAACACTCCCCAAGACAGTGTTTCCTTTTAGCTTGTTGATTTTTCGGTCACACAACATCCTGCTGGTGACACCCATATCCCCAAGCCTTGCCTTGCGCATATGTTTCCCTGATGCGGTCGGCCATATCCTTCTTGTCAGTCTCCGGGATTTCGGTCAGCGCAATGAACTGCCGGAACCCGGCGGCGGTAACACGGCAGGAAGCCTCACGGCTCTGTTGATCCATGAATTTCTCATTCCTTTTCGTTCCGGATGCCTTCTGTAAGTGCGATCCGCGCCGCAGGCAACGCCAAGCCTATCCTTCAAGCAATGCCCGTGCGGCAGCCGTCGCGGCGTCGGTAATCCTGTCCCCCGACAGCATCCGTGCGATCTCGTCCACGCGCGGCCCGGGCGCCAGTTCCGTCACGACCGAGGTGGTCATGCCGTCCTCGACCGATTTGGACACATGGAAATGCTGATCGCCAAGCGCCGCCACCTGCGGGGAATGCGTCACCACCAGGATCTGGGCATCCGCCGCCAGCTTCTTCAGCCGCCGTCCGACCGCATCTGCAGTGGCTCCACCCACGCCACGGTCGATCTCGTCGAAGATCATCACCAGCGCGCTGTTTCCCCGTGCAAGGCAGACCTTCAAGGCCAGCAGGAAACGCGACAACTCCCCACCCGAGGCGATCTTGTCCAGCGGACCTGCCGCCGCGCCGGGATTGGTGGCGACGGTGAATGCCACGCTGTCCTGCCCATCCGGCCCCGGCTCGCAGCGCTCGATCCCGGTCTCGAAGATCGCCCGCTCCATCCTCAGCGGGGCAAGCTCGGCCATCACCGCCTTGTCCAGACGCCTGGCCGCCTCGGTCCGTGCCGCGCCCAGCCCATCCGCCTCCCGCTGATAAGCGCCATCGGCAGCGGCCACCTGATCACGCAGAGCCGTCAGCGAATCCTCGCCCGCATCGATCCTGTCGAGGCGCTCGCGCAGCGTATCGGCCAGCCCGGCGAGATCGTCGGCCAGCACATCATGCTTGCGCGCCAGGGCCCGCAGCGCGAACAGCCGTTCTTCCGTGGCATCCAGCTCGGACGGATTGAAATCCAGCGCCGACAGGGCGGCCTCGACACCGCTATGGGCCTCGCCCAGTTCGATCAGCGCCCGCGACAGGGCCGAGACCGGCTCGTCGAGACGGCCATCCGCAGCATCCGCCGCCCCTTCAAGCCAGCGATTCGCATCCAGCATCGCCCCTTCCGCGCCCTCGGGGCCAAGCATCCGCAGGGCGCGCTCGACATCCTCGCGGATCCGTGCGGCGGCCTGCATCTGGCGGCGGCGCGTGTCCAGCTCGGCCTCTTCCCCCGGCTGCGGGGCGAGGTCCTCCAGTTCCCTGACGGCATGGCGCAGGAACTCCTCTTCCTCGCGGGCAGCAACCAGTTCAGCCTCCGCCGCCGCCAGGGCCGACCGGGCCTCGCGGCGCGCGGCCCATGCCTGTCTGACCGGAGACAGGTCGAGACGTCCGAAGGCATCCAGCAGGATCCGATGCCCGCGCGGGTTCAGAAGTCCGCGGTCATCATGCTGCCCATGCAGTTCGACCAATAGCTCGGAGAGTTGCCGCAAGACTTCGCCCGACACGCGGCGGTCATTCACCCAACCGGTCTTGCGCCCGTCCCCGCCATTCACGCGGCGCAGGATGAGTTCGTCCTCCTCGATCTCGATACCGGCCTCTGCCAGAACCGCCCGCGCGGGGTGAGCCGCCGGCAAATCGAACACCGCCGTCACCTCGCCCTGCACCGCACCCTGCCGGACCAGGTCGGCACGGCCGCGCCAGCCAAGCACGAAACCCAGGCAATCCAGCAGGATCGACTTGCCTGCCCCGGTTTCGCCGGTCAACACGTTCAGCCCCGGCGCAAAGCAAAGCTCCAGCCGGTCGATCAGGAGCATGTTGCGGATTTCCAGCGATTGCAGCATCGTGCCCCGGCAGGCCGCGCCCTACCCCAAGCGGGAGAAGGTCACAGCCATCTCCCCTGAATCATCTGGCGATAAACATTGGTCAGCCAGCTGTCGCCCCGCGCCTCGGCCGACAGGCCACGGCCGCGAAGCTGACGATAGGCGTCCTGGTAGAAGGGCGAGGACTGGAAGTTATGGCCCAGGATCGCGCCCGCCGTCTGCGCCTCGTCGGTCAGGCCAAGCGCCAGATATGCCTCGACCAGCCGCATCAGCGCCTCGGGTGTCTGGGTCGTGGTCTGGAATTCCTCGACCACGACCCGGAATCGGTTGATCGACGCCGCGTAATGGCCGCGCTTGAGGTAATAGCGCCCGATTTCCATCTCTTTCGCGGCAAGATGGTCGAAGGCGAGATCGAATTTCAGGATCGCGCTGCGGGCATATTCGCTGTCGGGATATTCCTCGATCACCTCGCGCAGCGCCACCAGCGCCTGGAAGGTCAGGCCCTGGTCCCGGCCGACATCGTCGATCTGGTCGTAATAGGAGAGCGCCAGAAGATATTTCGCATAGGCCGCATCGGCATCACCCGGATAGGTGTCGATGAAGCGCTGCGCAGCCCCGCGCGCCTCTTCGTATTCGCCGGCGCGGTGATGGCCGTAAGCCTGCATGATCAGCGCCCGCTTGGCCCATTCCGAATAGGGATAAAGCCGCTCGACCTCGCTGAAATAGAAGACGGCGTCCTCGGGCTTGCGGCTGTTTTCCAGCTCGTATTCGCCACGCTTGTAGATCTGCTCGGCGGTGAACCGTTCCAGGTTCCGCTTGTCGCCATCATCCGAGCCGCGGAGGGCGGAACATCCCGAAAGGGTCATGCCTGCCAGCACAGCAGCCATCAAGGAAGCCGAGATTTTCGAGCGCACCATCTTCACCTGCCCAACGATTCTGCTGTGCCGCCACCCTTTTGGCCGGGTAGCCGGCATCTCCTAGCACAGAACATCAGGGGGCGCAAAATGGCAATCCGTTGAATTCTGCATGAGAATTGATTAAGGGGCGAAAGCCCGCCCGGATGACGCGGCGGAATGCCCGGCCTGCGGGCGAACCGGAAAGGCCGCGCATTACTGCGCGACCAACTCGTCTCTGACCAGGAAGGAATAGGCGGCGACCCCCGCCCCCGGCAGACGGTCGGCCAGATCGGGCGAGCAGGTTTCCCAGGTCCAGGCCGTCGGATCGGCGAACAGGGCCCGCAGCAGCCGGTTGGTCATCGCGTGACCGGCGCGGTGCCCGGTATAGCGTGCCAGAAGCGGAGCCCCGGCCAGCGCCAGATCGCCCATCGCGTCCAGCATCTTGTGGCGCACCGCCTCGTCGTCATGACGCAGCCCGCCCGGAGACAGCACCTGCGCGCCATCCACGACAACCGCGTTCATATAGGTTCCGCCAAGCGCCAGGCCGTTCTTGCGCATCGCGTCAACATCGGCCTGACGGCAGAAGGTGCGGCTATCGGCCAGTTCCCGCAGGAAGGCGCCATTGGCCATGTCCAGCCGCTTTTCCTGGTGGCCGATGGCCTCGTCGGTGAAGTCGATATCGAACTCGATCTCCAGGTGATCGGCGGGGGTCAGCCGGGCATAGGCCTCGCCCTCGCGCAGTTCCACGGGGCGAAGCACGCGAATGGCACGCAACGGTTCGGGCTGCATCCGGATACCTGCACGCAGGATGCCCTTGACGAAAGGCGCGGCGGAACCATCGAGAATCGGCACTTCCGGGCCGTTCACCTCGACCAGCGCGTTATGGACCCCGGTGCCCGCAAGCGCGGCCATGACATGCTCGACCGTGGACAGCGTCTGTCCCTGGCCGTTATCCAGCAAGGTGCACAGTTTCGAGGGCGTCACGTGGTCCCAACGGGCCGGGATATCGACAGCCGGAACCAGGTCGGTCCGGCGGAACAGGATACCGTGACCGGCCGGTGCGGGATGAATCTCCAGACGGGCGGCCGCACCGGAGTGCAAACCGACACCTTCAAAGATCGCATTCGTTTTAAGCGTCGCCTGCATGGTCTGCCTGCCTTGGATTCTGTTCACCAGAACATGGTTATTCTGTCATCGTTCCAGCTAAGGCGCGGCGGGCAGGCGTTCAATTAACGAATTGTAACCGGGTGAAACATTCACCGCCGATTCTTCTTCCGCGTTACGAGAAGGAAACTTAACAAGCTGTATATAAAAAGGAAAAGGCCGCGTGTTGCGGCCCTTTCGATCAATCAATGCGACAGTTTTGTGATGAGCCTAGTTCGCCTGACGGCGCAGGAAGGCCGGAATCTCGACATTGTCGTCGCCCTGCTCCGGGCTTGCCAGATCGTCAAAATCGACCTCTTCCTGCCGCGCACGGATGGCGACCCGTTCATTGACGCGCTCGGCAATAGAGGCTGCGGCGGGCTTGGCCTGTCCCCCGCCCTGCTCGTTATGCCCGGCCATACGCTCCAGCATCCGCCCCAATCCGCTCATCCGGCTCTGGTTGCGGCTCGCCTCGGTTTCGGCCCGGGCCTGCGGCTGGCGCGCAGCCTGGCGCTCGCCTGATGCTCGACGGCCTTGCGCAGGCGGTCCAGCACCTCCGGCCGCGGTTGCCCGCGATCTCCGCCCGCGGGCTTGGGCGCGACGAATCCGCTGGCATCGTCGTCGATCTGCACCGCGGCTGCGGCGCGGGACTGCGCACGGGCCTGCCATGCCGAGGGCGGAAGATCGTCATCCTGCGCTGCGGCGGGTGCACGCTCTTCCATGCGGGGAGCATTGACGGCGGGCGGCGCGGCGCGGCGCGGCGGGACGGGGATATCGTCCTCCTGCGGCGCAGCCTCTTCCTGACCGCGTGCAACCGGCGGGTTCTGGGTCAGGGGTTCGGCCATGCTGCGACGCGGGGCGGGCGTCTCTTCCTGGACCGCTGCCGCATCGATGCCGGTCGCCACGACGGAGACACGGAGCGTGCCTTCCATCTCGGGATCCAGCGTCGAGCCGACGATGATATTGGCATCCGAATCGACCTTGTCGCGGATGACATTCGCGGCCTCGTCCAACTCGAACAGGGTCATGTCGTATCCGCCGGTGATGTTGATCAGCACACCCCGGGCGCCGTTCAGGCTGATCTCGTCCAGGAGCGGGTTGGCGATGGCCCGTTCGGCGGCCTCTTGCGCGCGGTTGTCGCCGGACGCTTCGCCGGTGCCCATCATCGCCTTGCCCATCTCGTCCATGACGGCACGGACATCGGCGAAGTCGAGATTGATCAGGCCCGGACGCACCATCAGGTCGGTCACGCCCTTGACGCCCTGATAGAGAACGTCGTCGGCCATGGCGAAGGCCTCGGTGAAGGTGGTCTTCTCATTCGCCAGCCGGAACAGGTTCTGGTTGGGAATGATGATCAGCGTATCCACGACCTTCTGCAGCGATTCGACACCCTCTTCGGCCTGGCGCATCCGCTTGGTGCCCTCGAACTGGAAGGGCTTGGTCACGACGCCGACCGTCAGGATCCCCATTTCGCGCGCAGCCTGGGCGATGATCGGCGCGGCGCCGGTGCCGGTGCCGCCGCCCATCCCGGCGGTGATGAAGCACATATGCGCGCCCATCAGGTGATCGACGATATCCTCGATGGTTTCCTCCGCGGCCTTGGCGCCGATCGAGGGCTTGGCCCCCGCGCCCAGCCCCTCGGTCACTTTCGGGCCCATCTGCACGCGGCTGGTCGAGCGCGACTGCGCCAGGGCCTGCGCATCGGTATTGGCAACCACGAACTCGACCCCGTCGAGCTGTTTCTCGATCATGTTGTTGACCGCGTTGCCGCCCGCCCCGCCAACACCGAACACGGTGATCCGGGGCTTGAGCTCTTGTTCGTCGTTCATCATCAGATTGAGGTTCATGGTTTCCGCCTGTCTATCGCTGGTCGTGGCGGGCGTGATTCACCCGTCCGAATCCCCCTTAATTAAACCCAATCGTAACGAACATGCCCCTGCCCGTCACCCGAAAAACACGAATCGACCGCAAAATATGGCGGTTTTTCCATAACTATCGGCGGTATCTTGCCAAATTGCCCGAATATAGTGGTTGGCCCCCGACCCTCCACCATTCAAGGGCAAGCGGCTACCAGTTATTGCGGAACCAGCGATAGGCCCGCTTGAGGCTCCGCGCCGGATAGGCCTCCGCCGGCATCTCGAAATCCCACCATTCATCCTGCGGATGCGCTGCGAAAAGCGCGAGCCCGACAGCGCTGGAAAAGCTGGGATCGGTCAGTTGATGCGCCAGCCCGTCGATGCGCAGGGGCCTCCCACAACGGATATTCGGCCCCAGGATACGCGCCGCCAACCCATCCAGCCCCGGGATCTGGCTGCCGCCGCCGGTCAGCACGATCTGCTGGCTGGGCATATGATCAAATCCCGCCGCATCAAGCACTTGCCGGACATTTTCCAGAATTTCCTCGACCCTGGGACGCATTACGCCGATCACATCGGCACGGCTGACGGTGCGGCGATCGGATTCCCAATCGCCGGTATCGCCGCCCACCTCGATCATCTCGCGATCGTCGCGGCCGGTCGCCTCGACACCGCCATTCAGGGTCTTGAGCCGCTCCGCCACCGGCAGGGAAACCCGCAGGCCCTGCGCCAGATCCTGCGTGATCAGATTCCCACCTATTCTAACATTATCCGCGAAGATCATGTGTTTCTTTATGAAAATCGAAACGCCAGTGCCACCTCCGCCGAAATCGATACAGGCGCCGCCCAGTTCCTGCTCATCCTCGACCAGGCTCGCCCGCGCCGAGGCATAAGACGCCGATGCGATTCCCGCCAGTTCCAGATCGCAGCGGCGGATGCATTGCACCAGGTTACCGATCAGGTCGCCATCGATGGTCAGCACATGCATGTCGCAGGCCAGCCGGTTGCCCGCGTGATCACGCGGATCGCCCAACCCGCTGCGGTTGTCGACGGCGAAATTCACCGGCTGCGCATGCAGCACCTCGCGCCCGCGCCCGAAATCGGGTGCATCGCAGGCGGCCAGCACCGAGGCCACGTCATGCTCGGTCACCTTGCCCGATTGCAGCACGACCTCGCCATTCAACCCGTAAGAGGCGGGGCGCCCGCCGGACATGCAGGCGATGACGTGATCGACCCTTACCCCGGCCAGTTTCTGCGCGGCGGCAACCACGGTGCGGATCGCGCGCTCGGTCTCGGCCATGGTATCGATCTCGCCCCGGCGCACGCCGCGCGACCGGGTCGAGGCAGCGCCGATCACCCGGAAATTCGCCTGCCCGGCCATCGGCCCGACGCCATCGGTTTCGCGGAAAGTGCCGGTGCCGTCGAATTTCAGCACCATGCAGGCGATCTTGGATGTGCCGATATCCAGGATCCCGATCACCCCGCGCTGCAGGGCCGCCCGGCGCATGTTCCGCATTGCCCGCTGCGTCTGATACAGTTCCGCCATTCTTCAGCCCCCTTTCTTCTTCTCGATTACCTTGCCGTCCGGCCCCAGGGGCAGCATGTCCCGTGCCAGGCGGATGGTATTTCGCGCATCCAGCCCCAGGCGGATGACCGGCCGCGACGGGTCGCGCAGATCGACCACGGAGATATCGCGCCCCAGCATGTCCTGCGCCCGGTTCAGCGCCATGGCGGCTTCGAGCGCAGTCACTGCACCCTCGGCGGGCAGCATGATCTGCTGTCCCTTGTCCAGCACCACGTCCCAACGCCGCTCGCCCTTGCGGACCAGCCCGCGCAGCCGCGGCAGGATCGGCCCGGCCGCATCGATCAGCGCCAGCGCCTCTTCGGTCGCCATGTCGGCGCCCTCGCCCGCGATCAGCGGCAGGTTCGGACGCATTTCCCGCGAGGTAACACCGGCGACCCGGTGCCCGCCGGCATCCAGCATGTCGATCCCCCGCGCATGCCGCCACAGCAGAACCGGCTCGCGTTCGGTCACCACCGCCGACAGGATCCCGCCCGGCTTGATCCGCAGGTCGATCGATTCGACTGCGTCCAGCCGCAGCACCTGCAATCGCAGCGCCGCCAGGTCGATATCGAAGCTGGAGGCCGGCAGATCGACCGGCAACATTCCCCGCAACGCCTTGTCCACCGCCGGAGACGCGCCCTCGATGGTCATCATCTTGACCTGGAAGGCCTCGCGGCTCTGCACCTTCTCGACCAGCCCGGCGATGCCGTCGGTCAGCGCCGCCCGCCGGTCCTCGTCGGCCAGCCATATCCCCGCCGTCATCGCGGCCAGGAAAGCCGGCAGCCCGACCCGCAGCACGCGGCGGTAAAGCGGCGTAAGCCACATCCGTTCCAGCCGGTATTTCAGCCGCGACGGCGCCGGATCCCGCTTGACGCGGGGCGGTTGTGGGGCGGGCTGCCTCTGCGGTCGATGATCGATCACGACCGACATAGCGCGTCCTCCACCATCCAGCGCATCAGGGCCGGGAAATCGACGCCGTTATGCGCCGCCTGTTCCGGGGCCAGCGATGTCGGGGTCATGCCTGGCTGGGTGTTGACCTCAAGCAGGACCAGCCCGTCCAGCCCGCGCGTATCGTCCCACCGAAAATCCGAGCGGGTCAGCCCGTGGCAGCCAAGCGCCTGATGCGCCCGGACGGCGTAATCCAGGCAAGCCGCCGCGATCTCTTCGGGGATCTCCGCCGGGATCACGTGGCGCGAGCCGCCTTCCTTGTATTTCGCATCGTAATCATACCAGCCATCGGTGATGATATCGGTGACGGCAAGCGCCCGGTCCCCCAGCACCGCCACCGTCAGTTCGCGCCCCGGCACATAGGTCTCGACCATCACCCTTGCAGGCATGGCATCGGAAAGCTGCGGCGGTCCGTTCGCCACCTCATGCACGATATAGATCCCGACCGAGGAGCCTTCGTTATAGGGTTTGACCACATATGGCGGTTTCAGCACATGGCGGCTGCGCACCTCGGTGGCATCGGCGATGACGCTTTCCACGACCGGCAACCCGGCCTCGCGGAAAATCCGCTTGGCGACGATCTTGTCCATCGCCATGGCCGAGGCGAGCACGCCGGAATGCGTATAGGGCAGCCCCATCCATTCGAGGATCCCCTGCACGCAGCCATCCTCTCCCCACCGGCCATGCAGCGCGTTGAAGACCACATCCGGGCGCGCGCCGGCCAGCCGCGCGATGATGTCATCGCCGCGATCTGCATCCAGTTCGATCTCGATCACATCATAGCCCGCGACGCGCAGCGCCGCCGCGCATTCACGCCCCGACGAGAGCGAAACCTCGCGCTCGGCCGAGGATCCGCCCATCAGAACGGCTACGATGTGGGCTGTCCTGCTCGACCTGCCCGTCACGTTTCTGCCTCTCGAAACCCGGTTGGCCCGGGTCTTGTTACATGTCATGCGGCCGGGTTGGTCCCGGTCCTGCATCTTGTCGGATCAGAATAGCCGCAAATCGCGAATCGCAAAAGGGGCTTTTTGGGGCATCGGCGAAAACTGTTGATCCGAACGGATGAAAGCCGCGGCTCCGAAAAGCGTTCGGCGCCCGCGCCCTCAAGGGCCGCCCGAGCGCCGATCACCGTGACTGCAATTCGCCGTGACCTCCCCTTCCGGTCACGGGCGACCGGAAACCCGGCTCAGCTCACCAGTTCATGCCTGTTTCGCGCATGGCGGCCAGCCAGTTGCCGCCCCATCCGCCCCTTGACCAGGGGCGCGCCGGTGGCGCAACCGCCGCCGGATCCATGTCGCGCAACTCGGGGAACAATGCGAGGATTTCATCGCGCGCCTTCGGGCCGACCGCCTTCAGCGCCTCGGGGCCGGTATAGAGGCTTTCGGTTTCCGCACCGTTCGAGAAGATGATCTCGTGCCGGTCGAAAAGAATGTGCAAGTATTCCACTTGCGCCATGTCTTCGGCGATCCCGACTCCATCAAGCTCCAGCAGGTGCTTGGCCGCAACCAGGACCTCATCGGCACTGAACATGCGCTGCGCGATCTTGGAACGGACCAGCACCCGGTGCTGCGGCGAAACTATCAGGTTAGTTTCGGGTGTATTGTTCCCAAAAGCGCCGGCACGGATCCGGATCGGGCGCAGATTGGGGGCAGCCGCCAATTCCGCCGCAGACAGTTTGCGCGATCCGATCCAGCGGATCGGCTGAAGGCCATTGTCGCGGGTTCTGATCATGTCGCCTTCCCGCAGTTTTTCCACTGCCATGGGACCGCAGGAGGTTTCGATCAATGTGCCCGCGGCAAAGCACACGACAGGCGCAACAAGCGACACGTTATCCAAATATGGATCCGCAAAGGTTGTCCCATTCGAAACATCATAGAAGTAAATTCTATAGGACGTTGAATTTGCGGCGAATGTTTCGGTATAGTTGCCGGGCGTTTTGACGGTTCCCTGTGCCATGATAGCGTTATTGTTATCAAGATCATAGACAACGTAACGAATGCCGGGATCGCCCTGGTTGGCATGAGGAGTCTTGTTTTCACCATAGGTGAAGCTGAAGGTGATCTCCTCGCCGCTTGGCTCGACCCCATTAACATCCTGATAGATGCCGGTCGTGGTGGTTGCCGGTGACTCGCTTCGGTTGAAATAGACACGACCGCCAACAGTCTGCACCCGGTATTCGGTACCCTCAGCGACTATCCAATCGGACGGATCACCAGAATCTCCCTGAGAACCACTGCTCGTTCCGGGGACCGTACTGCTGAATGTGCCATTAACGACAACGTCTTCTGTAGGATATGCCATCTCGAAACCTCTATGTTGGTAAACTCGCTGCTGTTCAGATCGCAGGCCCATGGACAGGCTGTTCCCGATCTATCGCGGATCGCGGCCGCTATGCTCTCGGCGATGGAAACGTCATCCGCATAGCCATCAACGCCAAAAATGTTGCCGCTCAACTTATCGGCAAGCCCCCCTCGAACCGTCCCGGCCCAGGCTCCCGTCCTGCATCGGCGCATCCATATGATCGATCATTCAAAGCCCTCACTGTCTGAACAACGCCAGAACGAAACAAGCCAGAAGCGCACTACACAAGATTGCAGCATCGCCATTCTCACCGAATAGACGTGGTGAATCACCAGCAAGTGGTGTTTACCGGCAGAAGGGTCGGCATACAATAAAAATGTATACCATAGGCGAAACTACCTAGGCAGATTTCGCTCGCCCAAGAGGGGATTGGAACGGTATCGGTTCATCTTTGCAGCCCAGGCAGGAACCCACCCTGCATCCCTCCGGATATCCGTGGAAACCTGCAGAGGGCGGAAGGCGCGGAGATCGCTTCGCGCAACATCTTGCGCTGCGCTATCGGAGATGGCCGAACGTCCACAGTGGCACCGCCGGTTCATCCACGCGAAGCGAAATTCTTATCGGAGATTCATCCGTAGCAGGGCATCATCCGGGCAATCAGCCGTGCCTGTAGCCGCCCCATATGCAGGTTGTGTAATGCAGGGTGTACGAGCCCGTACGGCCAGAAACCCGGCATTTCCGGTTTCAAACTGCTTCCAGGTTGCATCGGGAACGCGATACCGTCCCCGCTCCTGTTACTCTTTCAGCCCTGTTCCTTCTCGGGCAAGGGATCACCCACGCGGATCACCTCCCACTGGAGCTCGTAGCCGCTATCCTCCAGTACCCGGCGGCGGACCAGTTCTCCCAGGGTCTCAAGGTCGTCCGCCGTCGCCCCGCCGGTATTGAGCAGGAAATTCGGGTGCTTTTCGGACATCTGCGCACCGCCCCAGCTATGGCCGCGCAACCCCGCCCGGTCGATCAGCGACCACGCCTTCAACTCATGCGTGTCATCTTCCCGCCCGGTCGAGCTGAACCCCGCCGGGTTGCGGAAGGTCGAACCGGCGCTGCGCTCCCGGGTCGCTGTGTCGCGTCGCGCCTGGCCAGTTGATCGGCCATTTTCCGATGCAGGGCATCGGGCTCGCCCCTGTCAGCCCGCAGCACCGCCTCGGTGACGATCCAGCCTTCCGGCAAGTCCGAATGGCGATAGGCAAAGCGCAGATCTGCGGGCGTCAGCACCTCTTCTCGCCCGTCACGCGTAACCCCTCTCACTTCGATCAGGTGATCGGCCGTGTAAGAGCCGTAGCATCCGGCATTCATGCTGACCGCCCCGCCGATACTGCCGGGAATGGTGCGCAGGAAGGTCAGGTCCAGCCCCGCATCCGCCGCCCGCCTTGCGACATGGGCATCCAGCGCCCCTGCCCCGGCAATCACCCGGTCGTCCTCGGCCGTGATCGTGTTGAAACCGCGCCCGAGCCGGATCACCACGCCCCGGATCCCGCCATCGCGCACGATCAGGTTGCTGCCCACGCCGATGGGGAAAACCGGTATCGCCGGGTCCAGCTGGCGCAGGAAATCGGCCAGGTCCCCGGCATCGGCGGGCTGGAACAGCCAATCGGCAGGCCCGCCCACGCGCAGCCATGTCAGGCTGTCCAGGGGACGGTTCGGTGTCAGGGCGCCACGAGGGCTGGGCAGATCGAAAGTCATGACATGCTGGTAAACAGGGCTCCCGCGAAGGTCAATCTGCCGCTCCCGCCCACCCGGCGATCACAGATGCGTGAGCCCTTGTAAGACATCCGGTCCGGGAACGTAATGGCGATGACAGACCCGCAACCCAGGTATCACGATGAAACCTCTCTTCCTTGCCGTTATCCTTGCCGCCGGTCTGGGTTTTCCGGCCTTCGCGGGCGAGCAATTCATCGACCCGACGGGCTTTGCCGTATCTGGCTACGACGTCGTCGCCTATCGCGATCTCGGCCAGGCAGCCCCCGGCTTGCCCCAGCCAGCTGCCATTCCCGGCAAGGCAGGTATCACCGCCGAGTATAACGGGGCGGTCTTCGCCTTCGCGACCACGGAAAACCGTGTCAGGTACCTTGAAAACCCGGCTTATTTCGCCCCGCAATATGACGGCCACTGTGCCTATGGCGTCTCAAGGAACAACAAGGTGCCGGGAAATCCGAACCTGTGGCGGATCGTCGATGGCAGGCTTTACCTGAATATCACCCCGAAAGTCGCCGCTTACTGGGAAAGGGACATCCCGGGCAATATCGACCTGGCGGAGGAGAACTGGCCCGAAATCGAGCCGGACGAGGCATCGACCCAAGCAATCCCGGGTTTCAGGTCCCCGGCCCCGCTCGGGAACTGATCTTCGGCGCCTTGCCGCATGCCGCGCATGCCTTGGCGGACATGCCACAGGCCCTTTCAGAGAAGCAGGGTATATCCCGCAGCAAAGAGGCTCAGGATCAGCGCGGCGACGGTCGCTCCGCCCTGCCAGCCATGATGTCGCAAGTGCCAGCCGCGGCTCTTTCCGATCACGGCCCCCAAGGCAATGCCCAGCAAGGCGGGAACGACCGTATGTCTCATTGCCAGCCATGCGCCGAGATCATGCACCCCGTTCCGCCCGCGGGCAGCATCAGTCAGTTGCAACGCGATCACCGCCAGCAGCAGTGACAGCGCGGTCAGTGGCCAGCGCAACCGCAGCGCGGAACAGCCGAGCGCGACGGCCCCCGCACCGATCAGGCAGGCCGCCGAGATCAGCAGCGGATTCACGTAGTTCCCGGCCCCGTGTCGTGCAGGGTCCGTTCCGCCTTGTCGCCCCTTGGGCGCAATGGCTGGAGCACCAGCACGCCAAACCCGAGCGCGAAGGCGGCAACGCCGACTCCCGGCCCCCAATGCAGGGTCAGCCAACCCAGCACCGGCACTCCTATCACGATCATTCCCCAGGATGCGGGGTTTCTGTAGCGCCACGCGATCCGTGGGAGCAGCCCCGCCAGAATCAGCCAGGACAACGCCAGCGCACCGGAAATGACATGGGGATCATTCATGCGGCCTCGTCCCGCAGCCGGTCCGGAAGCGCATTCGCCCAGCCCGAGATCGTTCCCGCCCCGAGGCAGACGACCATGTCGCCGGGACGGGCCTGTTCGCGCACCAGCCGCGTCAAATCGCCCTCGCTGAGGATCGCGCGGGCATGACGATGGCCATGGGCGATCAGCCCGGCAACCAGATCGTCGCGGGTGGCGCCGGGGATCGGATCCTCACCGGCCGCATAGACCTCGGCGATGGCGACGACATCGGCCTCGTTGAAACAGGTGCAGAAATCGTCGAAGAGGCTCGAGAGGCGGGAATAGCGATGCGGCTGGTGCACGGCGATGACCCGGCCGCTGCTGGCCTGGCGGGCGGCTTTCAGCACGGCGGCGATCTCGACCGGGTGATGGCCGTAATCGTCGATGATGGTCACGCCGTCCACCTCTCCGACACGGGTGAAGCGCCGCCCGACCCCGGCGAAATTCGCCAGCGCGCCGCGGATCTCGGATTTCTTCATGCCAAGATGGCGGGCGACCGCCACAGCGGCGAGGCAGTTCGAGACATTGTGATCACCCGGCATCGGCAGGGTGCAGCCTTCGATCATCCCGCCTTCATCGCCGGAGCCGTCGCGCTCGCCCTGCAGGGCGATATCGAAATGCGCAATGCCCTTGTCGTAATGCAGGTTCACCGCCCGCACATCCGCCTGCGCATTGAAGCCGAATGTCACCACCCGGCGATCCGTCAGGCGCCCGACCAGGGCCTGAACCTCGGGATGATCGGTGCAGCACACCGCGAGCCCATAGAAGGGAATCCCCGAGGTGAAATCGTAAAAGCCCTGGCGCAGCGCGTCGAAACTGCCCCAATGCTCCATATGTTCGGGATCGATATTGGTGACGATGGCGATATCGGCGGGCAGGCGATTGAAACTGCCATCGCTCTCATCGGCCTCGACCACCATCCACTCGCCCTCTCCGGCCCGCGCGTTCGAGCCATAGGCATGGATCACCCCGCCATTGATGACCGTCGGATCAAGCCCGCCCGCATCGAGCAGCGTGGCGACCATGGTGGTGGTCGTCGTCTTGCCATGGGTTCCGGCGACGGCGATATTCGACTTCATCCGCATCAGCTCGGCCAGCATCTCGGCGCGGCGCACCACCGGCAGGCCGCGGCGTCGGGCCTCTTCCAGCTCGGGATTGCCCTTCTTGATCGCGGTCGAGATGACCACGACACCGGCCTCGCCGATATTCGCGGCCTCCTGCCCCTCGAAGATCTTCGCGCCCAGCCCTTCCAGCCGGTCGGTGATCTTGGACCGCTTCAGGTCGCTGCCCTGCACGGAATAACCAAGCGTCAGCAGCACCTCGGCGATGCCGGACATACCGATGCCGCCGATGCCGGTGAAATGGATCGGACCGAGATCGAATGGCAATTTGGTCGCGGCGTTCATGCTACTATCTCCGTCACTATATCATAAAGGCGGCGCGCCGCATCGGGACGGCCAAGCAGCAAGGCGGCGGCGGCCATCTCCTGCGCCCGCGCGGGGTCGCTCAGAAGGTCGCGGATGTCGCCCATCAGGCTCTCTGCGTCAAGCTCGGATTCCGGACGGACAAGCGCCGCACCGCCCTCGGCCAGGGCGCGCGCATTGGCAGTCTGGTGATCTCCGGTTGCGCTGGCCAGCGGGATCAGGATCGCGGGCCGTCCGATCGCCGTGATATCGGCGATCGAGGATGCGCCGGACCGGCTGATGACCAGTTGCGCCTTTTCCAGCCGCTCGGGGACGTCGCCGAAAAAGGCCTGCACCTCGGCCCGGACACCCGCCTGCCGATAGGCCTCGATCACCCTGTCGCCATCCTCGGCACGGGCCTGATGGCTGACACGGAGCCGTGCGCGCAGCGGCTCGGGCAGTGCAGCGATGGCCTCGGGCACGATATCCGACAGGACCCGCGCCCCTTGCGAGCCACCGATCACCAGAAGATGCAAATCCCCCTGCGCCGGAAGCGCATAGGCCGCACCGGCCCGTTCCAGCACCGAGGCGCGGATCGGGTTACCGGTATGGATGCCCTCGACATCCGCGGGCAATTCGGTCGGCCATATCCCGCAGGCGATGCGGTCTACCCGGCGCGCGAAGAGCCGGTTCACCCGCCCCATCACGCCGTTCTGTTCATGGATCATCCGGGGCAGCCCCATGCTGACCGCCGCCGCCAGCGCCGGAATCGTGGGATACCCGCCGAAACCGATCACCACCGCGGGACGGTCGCGGCGAAATCCCTTGCGCGCGGCCATCACCCCGGCCGCAATCTTGAACGGTGCGGTCAGCTTGCCGATGATACCGCCCCGGGCCGTTGTCGCCGATGGCACCACCGAGCGCTCGACCGCCTCGGGAAAGCCGCCCGCATAGCGCGCGCCGCGCTCGTCGGTGGACAGCCTGACGCGCCAGCCCTCGGCCAGCAGCAATTCGGCCAGCGCCTGCGCGGGAAACATGTGGCCGCCGGTCCCACCGGCGGCGATCAGGGCCAAGGGTGTGGACATCAGTGCCCCCGCCGCAGGATCTCGGCGATCTCGCCTTGCGGACGAGTCCGCGTCAACGCCAGCAGCGCCCCCATCGCGACCGCCGAGGCGATGACCGAAGAGCCGCCATAGCTCACGAATGGCAGTGTCATCCCCTTGGCCGGAAGCAATCGCACCGCGACGCCCATATTGATCAGCGCCTGCACCCCGAAGGAGCAGGCCAGACCGGTGCCCGCGATCCGGGCGAAAGGGTCGCGCTCTTTCAGCAGGCGCAGCAGCGAGCGCACGACGATGGTGCAGTAGAGCGCGATGATCGCCAGCACCATGATCAGCCCGTATTCCTCGGCCGCCACGGCGATGATGAAATCGGTATGCGCGTCGGGCAGCGACCATTTCACGCTGCCCTCGCCCACGCCGACGCCGAAGAACCCGCCTTCCTGGATGGCATTGGTCGCATAGCCGATCTGCGTGCGCGGATCGATATCGGGTGACAGGAAACCGTTGATGCGGCGGGCGAAATGCTCGGAAGCGCCATAGGCAAGAAAGCCGCCGAAACCGGCCAGCCCGGCCACCCCGAGCAAGAGCACCATCGGCGCACCGGCCACGAAATACATCACCAGCCATGCGAACAGCACCAGCGAGGCCTGCCCGAAATCGGGTTGCAGCGCCAGCAGCACCACGATCACGCAGGCCGTGATGAAGGAATAGAGCTTGCCCGGAGGCCCTCCGACCTCCTGGCTGGCAGCCATGAACCAGGCGCAAAGCGCCACGAAACCGGGTTTCAGGAATTCCGAGGGTTGCAGCGACAACCCCGCGATACTGAGCCAGCGGACCGCACCCTTGCCGTGATCGGTCCCGATCACCGGCAATGCGAGGATCAGCAGAAGAGCGCCGATGAAACCCAGCACTCCCAGGCGCCGCACCTGCCGGGGGGACATCATCGAGAAGACCAGCATCACGATCAGGGCCATCCCGCCGAATGCGGCCTGTCTTTCGACGTAATAGAACCGCGGCAGGTTGTTCTTTTCGGCCAGCGGAACCGATGCCGCCAGCCCAAGAAGCAACCCCATCGCGAAAAGCCCCAGCACGCAGGCCAGGGACCATTTGTCGATGGTACGCCACCATCTTGGAAGAATCGGATCACCTGCCCGCGTAGGGGCCGTGCCAAAGACCATCTCGGTCATGGGAATACTGCCGTCACTGCCTCGATCATGTCCGGTTTATCCGGATCTGGGGGCAGCATAGCGCGAAACCTCGTCCCGCGCCACTCTCTATTGTGCATTGCCGCGCATTGCCGCTCGTCACCCTGCACCGTGGCTGCGATCATACCCGTTCGGCGATGGCGGCAGCCAGCCCGCGGGCGGCGCCTTGGGCCGGAAAATCTCGACCAGCAGCGGATGGCAGGCCGCCTCGTCCGAGGAATGCACGCTGCCGCAATCGCCGCCGGGACAGGCCGACAATGCGCCCAGCAGGTCGATCTCGGCGAAGAATTCCAGGTAGTCGCCGGGGCGCACCGGGCTGGCCTTCATGAAATACTGCCCGGTGTCGCGGGTGAAGCCGGTGCACATGAAGACATTGAGCACGTCATGCACATGCGTTTCCGCCTCGGCCAGCGGCATGCCGCGATGTTCGGCCAGGGTACGGGTCAGGTTCGAATGGCAGCAATGGTGATACTGCCCGCCATCGGACAAAAGGTTATGCGTATAGGGATCGCAGCGCGTGCCGATCACGTCATGGACACCGCCGCCATATTCGTCGAAACCATACCAGTCCAGCGTATCCTCGGTGATCGTGGCCAATGGCCTCAGCGTCGGGAAGGAGGACCACATTCGATCGCCCGTGCCCAGATGGGTGCCGTGCAGCGCCCGGCTCTTGCCGGAATAGAAGCGCTCGGACAGGTCGGCCGACCACAGGTTCAGATCGCCGACCTGCGGCCCCTCGACGCTTGTGATGCGAAAGAAATGCCCGGCAGGGACCTCGAAGCAACGCGCGTCTCGCGGCGGCACCGTCACCTGTGCAACAGGGATCCATCCGGCGCGGGCGGCGCGGTAGGCGGCCAGATCGGGACGCGGCAGGGCATCGACCGGATAGCAGATGACCGGGGCGACGGCGCGACGGTCCGCAGCATCGGCTGGCGCGGGGTGATCCGGATATTCGGGTTTCATGGCATCTCCTTTTGCAGCCCCCCGCCACCGGGCCACTGCGGGATATTCCGTGAGAGGCGGCAAGGTTTACAGGGAACGATCCGGCAAGGCGCGGCGGAACGTCCCTATTCATCCACCACGTTCAGGAGCTGCGGCAGGGCCGGGCATGGCAATAGCTGATTCTTGGCCACATCCGCCAGCGAGTGATTATGCAGGAACACATAGACATGCGCCGACAGGCTTTCCCACAGCCGGTTCGACAGCGTCTGCGCGCGCGAGCCCGACACCCCGCCCGACGCCCCCGCCCCCACATGCATGGCGCTGACGGTTTCGTCCACGGCCTCGAGGATCTCGGAGATGCGGATCGTTTCCGGGGCGCGGGCAAGGCGATAGCCGCCGCCGGGGCCGCGCACCGAAGAGACCAGCTCGGCGCGGCGCAGGCGGACGAAAAGCTGTTCGAGATAAGGCAGCGAGATATCCTGGCGTTTCGAGATCTCGGCCAGCGAGGTCAGTTCGTCCCCACGCGCGATCGCCAGATCGACCAGCGCGATGATGGCGTAGCGGCCCTTGGTTGACAGTTTCATCGGTCTTGTTCCTCCCCTGCCACCCTGCGGCATTCCCGCCACAGATTGACGGCGCCCGCACGGCTGCGTTATGCCCCGAAGGCCCGTTTCTTGCGCCCGCTGCGCAGGCTTCCCAGATATTCGGTCTAGAAGCCTGGCGCGAATGCGTCAAGAAACCTCCAAGCCGCTGAAGGAAGACGATGCCAGAGTTGATTTTTCCGGGCCCCGAAGGCCGCCTCGAAGGCCGCTACCATCCGCAGGCCGGCATACCGGACGCGCCCATCGCCATCATCCTGCATCCGCATCCGCAATATGGCGGCACGATGAACAACCGGGTGGTCTATAACCTGCATTACGCATTCCACAACATGGGCTTTACCGTGATGCGGTTCAATTTCCGCGGGGTGGGCCGCTCGCAGGGTGAGTTCGACCAGGGCGTGGGCGAGCTTTCCGATGCGGCCTCGGCGCTGGATTACCTGCAGGCGATGAACCCGAATTCCAAGCATTGCTGGGTCGCGGGTTTCAGCTTTGGCGCCTGGATCGGGATGCAACTGCTGATGCGGCGGCCCGAGATCACCGGATTCATTTCGGTCGCGCCGCCCGCGAACATGTATGATTTCAGCTTCCTCGCCCCCTGCCCCAATTCCGGGCTGATCATCAACGGCACCGCCGACCGCGTGGCGCCTCCCAAGGACACCCATTCGCTGGTCGGCAAGCTGCGCGAGCAGAAGGGCATCACCATCACCCACGAGGAAATCGAGGGCGCCGATCACTTCTTCCGCGACGACGAGGCGCATATGAAGCCGATGATCGATACCGTGCAGGCCTATGTGCGGCGGCGGCTGACCGAAACGACGCGCTGACGGGCAGCCTGCCGGGCCAACCACTTGGGGGAGAACGACATCCATGCATGGCAATCTCCCCCGCCATTTCACCTTCCTCTGCGAAGCCGACCGGCTGAAATCGGTCGAGCGGGCGAATGTGCTGATGGATCTCTCCCGCCCGGAGAACAGCGCCGAGCATAGCTGGCATGTCGCCCTTTACGCTATGGTCTTTGGCGCTTCGGATCGCGCCATCGCCATGACCCTGCTGCATGACCTGGTCGAGATCGACACCGGCGATCATCCGATCCACCTGTCCCATGACGCCTCTGCCGTCGCGCAGGCCGAGGCACGCGCCGCCGCGCGCCTGTTCGGCCTTGCCCCGGATGGCGAGGCGCTGCATGCGCTGTGGCGCGAATTCGAGGCGGCAGAGACGCCGGATGCCCGGATGGCCAAGCGGATGGATCACAGCCAGCCCTTGTTCCAGGTGCTGATGGCCGGCAAGCCGCTGCCCGATCACGTCGCCATCGTGCGGGACAACATGTCCGGCGGACGCGCGGCCCGCCTGCGCCGTGAGTGGCCCGAGGCGATGGAGGCCGCGGATGCCCTGCTGGACGGGCAAGCCCTGCCCGGTGGCGATCTGGCTGCGCGCCTGCGCTTCCTGACCGAAGCCGACCTGCTGAAATCGGTCCATCGCGCCAACACGCTGATCGACGCCTCGCGCCGCGAGAATAGCGGCGAGCATAGCTGGCACCTGGCGCTCTATGCGCTGGTCCTGGGCGGATATGCCGGGGCCGGGGTCGATCCCGGGCGCGTCATCCGCATGCTTTTGCTGCATGATCTGGTCGAGATCGATACCGGCGATGTGCCGCTGCATTCGGCCGGTGGGCAGGCGCATCATTCAGCGGCCGTGCAGGCAGCCGAAACCGCGGCGGCAGAGCGGATATTCGGTCTGTTGCCCGTATCGCAAGCCGCGGAATTCCTGTCGCTCTGGCGAGAGTTCGAGGCTGTCGAGACCCCCGACGCCATCTTTGCCAAGGCTCTGGACCGGTGCCAGCCAGCCATCCAGAACCTGCGCTCCGGCGGTGCGGGATGGGTCGAATACGACGTGACGCTGGCCGATATCGAGGCGCGGGTCGGACCGTGGGTCGAACAGGGTGCGCCCGAGATCTGGAATTGGCTCTGGCAGGAGTTGCGCCACCACTTCGCAGAGTGAGCATGTGACAAAACCCGGTGCTGTGCTGGGAATTGTCATATTTCCTTGTCACGATCCGCCTATCCAGCAGCGAACAGCTTCGGAGGATCGACATGCGCCATATCGCCATCGCAATCACGCTTTGCACCCCATTTTCCGCCTTTGCCGATGATTTGGGCGACCGGGTCAAATCCCTGACGCGCGGCACCGAATGGCAAGCGGTCAGCACCACCGAGGTCCAGTTCCCCACCCACCACCCGCAGGGAATGGCGATCATCGGCGATCACATCTTTGTCTCCTCGGTCGAGATCGTCACCCCGACCGAGAAATACGACACGCCCCGCGACGGCATGGACCGCAGCGCCGGAGAAGGCGTGGGACATCTGTTCAAGATGGACATGGAAGGCAATCTGGTCGACAGCATCACGCTGGCCGATGGTGACATCTACCATCCGGGCGGCATGGATTTCGATGGCGAGCATCTCTGGGTGCCGGTCGCCGAATACCGCCCCGACTCGGCCAGCATTGTCTATCGCGTCGATCCCGAGACCATGGAGGCAGAGGAGGTCTTTCGCTATCCCGACCATATCGGCGGCATTCTCCGCGATCCGACCAGCAACACTCTGCATGCTGTCAGTTGGGGATCGCGCCGCTTCTACGGCTTCACGCTGGACGAGGCAGGCAAGGTCACCAATGCCGATACCCCACGCGAAGAATTGATCGTGCCGAATCCCAGCCATTACGTCGATTACCAGGATTGCCAGCTTGCGGCGCCGGGACAGGCGCTCTGCACCGGGATCGCCAAATACCAGGTCAATGACGCGGAATTCGCGCTTGGCGGCGTTGAACTGATCGATCTGCAAGGCAACCGGCCCGTTCATCAGGCCCCTGTCCCGCTCTGGACCGAGGACGGGCTGGTGATGACGCATAATCCGGTCTGGATGGCCCCTGTCGATGGTGGGCTGCGCGCATGGTTCATGCCCGAAGATGACGAAAGCCGGATATTCGTCTACGAGGCGCGTCTGGATTGACACCGATGGCAGGCAAGGCTCTGCACCCCGTTCCCAAGAGGGTGTAACAGTCGGTTAGGTAAAACGGTATGCAATAGCATACAACGCTTTCCTTCCCTGCCGTTATCGGCTATGACGCCGTGAGCGAATCCTATAGCCGAAGGGAACACCCATGTCGAAGATCAAGGTAGAGAACCCCGTCGTCGAGCTCGACGGCGATGAGATGACCCGGATCATCTGGGACTTCATCAAGCAAAAGCTGATCCTGCCCTATCTGGATATCGACCTGAAATATTACGACCTCGGGATCGAAGAGCGCGACCGCACCGACGACCAGATCACCGTGGACGCGGCAGAGGCGATCAAGCAATACGGCGCCGGCGTGAAATGCGCCACCATCACCCCCGACGAGGCTCGGGTCGAGGAGTTCGGCCTCAAGAAGATGTGGCGCTCGCCCAATGGCACGATCCGCAACATCCTGGGCGGCGTGATCTTCCGCGAGCCGATCATCTGCAAGAACGTGCCGCGCCTTGTGCCGGGCTGGACCCAGCCCATCATCGTCGGCCGCCACGCCTTTGGCGACCAGTACCGCGCCACCGATTTCAGGTTCCCCGGCAAGGGCAAGCTGTCGATCAAGTTCGTCGGCGATGACGGCGAGACCATCGAGCACGAGGTTTTCCAGGCTCCGGGCTCGGGTGTCACCATGGCGATGTACAACCTTGATGAATCGATCCGCGATTTCGCCCGCGCCTCGCTGAATTACGGTCTGAACCGCGGGTTGCCGGTCTACCTGTCCACCAAGAACACCATCCTCAAGGCCTATGACGGCCGTTTCAAGGACCTGTTCCAGGAAGTCTACGAGCAGGAATTCGAGGCCGAGTTCAAGAAAAAGGGCATCCATTACGAGCACCGGCTGATCGACGACATGGTCGCCTCGGCGCTGAAATGGTCGGGCGGCTATGTCTGGGCCTGCAAGAACTACGATGGCGATGTGCAGTCGGATACCGTCGCGCAGGGCTTTGGCTCGCTTGGGCTGATGACCTCGGTGCTGATGACCCCGGACGGGAAAGTCGTCGAATCCGAGGCCGCGCATGGCACCGTGACTCGCCATTACCGCGAGCATCAGAAGGGCAACGCCACCTCGACCAACTCCATCGCCTCGATCTTCGCATGGACGGGCGGGCTGAAGCACCGCGCCAAGCTGGACGGCAATACGCAACTGGCCACATTCGCCGAAACGCTGGAGAAGGTGACGGTGCAGGCGGTCGAGGACGGTTTCATGACCAAGGACCTCGCCCTGCTGGTCGGCCCGGACCAGAAATGGCTGACCACCATGGGTTACCTGGAAAAGGTCGACGAATATCTGGACAAGGCGCTGGCATAAGGCGGCGCGATGAAAACGGGCCGGGCGGATCGCCCGGCCCTTCTCGCCTCCGGCGGGGATATTTTCATGAAGAAGAAGCCGGTTTCGGGGCAGGAGGTGCCTGTCGGCATGGAGAGCGAGTTCGAGAAACTTCTGTCGCAGCGGCGCTCGACCCGGGCCTTCACAGGGGAACCGATCGGGCGCGCGGCGATTGAACATATCCTGCGGCTTGCCCGGACCGCGCCAAGCGGCGCCAACCTGCAACCGGGGCGGTTTCATGCCCTGACCGGGGCGGCGCTGGAAGGATTGGTGCAGTCGCTCAAGGCAGCCATCGCGGCGGGAGAGCCGCAGAGCCGGGAATATTCCTATTTCCCCGAGCCGATGCCCAGGGAACTCAAGGCAAGGCAGGTCGCGGCAGGCTATGCCCTTTACGCGGCGCTCGGGATCGAGCGGCGGGACATCGAGGCGCGGCAGCGTCAATTCGAACGCAATTACGAGTTCTTCGGCGCGCCGGTCGGGATCGTGGTGACCATCGACCGGGCCATGGGCAAGGGTTGCTTCATGGATCTGGGCATGTCGCTGATGGCGCTGCTGCTGGCCGCCGAGGATCAGGGCTACGCGGCGACCGGCATCGGTGCCCTGGCACAATACGGGCCAGTCGTGCATCGCCATCTCGGCCTGCCCGAGGGGGAAATGGTGGTTTGCGGGATCGCGCTTGGCGTGGCCGACAGGGATGCGCCAGTGAACCAGGTCAGGACCGAGCGGGAGGAACTGCCGGTTTTCAGCCGCTTCTACGGCTTCGACCTCAACTCCTGAGCAAGAGCGCCGTGCCCAGCCCACCGGCCGCGGCAATCGCGGCAAGGCCGTATTCACCTGGCCGCATGTCGCGGATCAAGCGCACCGCGTTGATCGCGCCACTTGCCCCGATGGGATGGCCGCGGGCGAGTGCGCCCCCGCCACGATTGACGATTGCGGGGTCGAGCCCCGCCCCCTGCTGGCAGGCGATGGCCTGTGCCGCGAAAGCCTCCATGATCTCGGCGCGGTCGATCGCCGACGGATCGAGGCGCTGATCCGCCAGAACGGAGCGGATCGCCGCGATGGGGGCGAGGCCCGGCAATTCTGGATCACCGCCGATGGTGGCGCCGCCGACGATCTCGGGACCATCCTGCCCCATGCGCTCGGCCAGCCTGTCCGAGACAAGCACGCAGACCGCCACCCCATCGGCGGCCACCGCCGTCGTGGCCGTCGTGACGGTCCCGGCAAGCACCTTGGCGCGGGCGCAGATCGGTGGGGTCAGGTTGCGGGCGAAACTGTCGCTGGTGACGCCCGCCAGTGGCACGATCTCGCCCTGCTGCATGACGGGCATCGCGGCAAGGGCATTGCCATGACTGCGCATGGCCCAACTCTCCTGCACTTCCCGCGTGATCCCGAGCCTGTCGGCCAGCGCTCCGGCTGCGGCGGACATCTCCGGGTCGCGCTCGGGCCAAGGGGTGAAGGGCGGCTGGTCATAGGGTTGAGGCTCGCGCCCATCCGCAAAGCTGCGCAGCCGCAGGGGGCGGCGGGAATAGCTTTCCACCCCACCCGCGATGACGACCTCGTGCATCCCCGAACGGATCATCGCATCGCCCAGCAGGATCGCGTCCAGCCCGCCACAGCATTGCCGATCCAGCGTCAGCCCCGCGACGCGCTCGGGCAGGCCGCTGGCCAGGGCAGCAACGCGGGCGGGATTACCCCCTGCCCCAAGGGCATTGCCGAGGATCAGCTCGCCCACCTCCGCCACCGCGATACCGGCATCCGCGAGAGCCGCCTGAATGACCGGTGCAGCGAGTTGATGCAGTTCCAGCGCCCGGAACGCGCCGCCCCTTGGGGTGACCGCGCTGCGCCTTGCCGCCACGATACGGGAGCGGCGCATCACCCTGCTCCGGCGATGCGCTGCAAGGCGGCGAGATCGGGCTTGCCCGAGGGCAGCATCGGCATGGGATCGAGAAAGCCGATCCGGCGCGGCGCCGCGAACGGACCGAGAGAGGTCCGACAGCGGAATTTCATCTTCTCGGCCAGCGCCTTATCCGCCGCACCTTCGACAAAGCCAATCACCGCATGTCCCCGCAAGGCATCGGGCACGGCAATGGCCGCACAGGCCCGGCCCGCGCAATCGCCGGTCATGACGCGTTCGATATCTTCAAGGAACACGTTCACATCGGCTACCGTCACCATGCGCGATCTGCGCCCGCGCAGGAACAGGTTACCCTGTTCATCCAGCCAGCCGATTTCGCCGACGGTCAGGAAATCGCCGTCGCGGCGGGTGTCGCCACTGCCCTCGCCCTCGTAGCCATCGAAGAGATAGGGGCTGTTGACCCATATCTCGGCATCATTCCCGGCGACCGGTTGAAGTTTCAGTGTCACCCCTGGATAGGCGCGGCCAACCGAACCTGACGGAGTATCGGAATCGCTGATCGTGACGAAGCTGGTCTCGGAGGCGCCGTAGAACTCGTAGATCCCGGCATTCGGGAAAAGCGCCGCGGCAGCGGCACGCCCATCGCCCCCAAGCGCGCCGCCCCCGCAGAACACATGCCGGATATCGGGGAGCGGTTCAGTGCCAGCGCGTTGCAGCAGCCCGAGTTGCGACGGTGTGGCATAAAGCACGCTCGCCCTTGTCTCGCGCAGCGTGGCAAGCTGGGCGCGGGGAAGATCGCCACCGAGGGCGAGCAGATCCGCCCCGAGATGCAGCGCCTCGACGATCCCGTAGAGCGACAGCGAATGGCCGAGACTGCCCAGCACCGCATAGCGATCCGTGGTGCCGATCCCGTAACGCGCGTGATTGACCTCGAAACTGGCAATCCAGGAGGCCTGGCTGCGGCGGATCGTCCTGGCTCCACCAGTGCTGCCCGAACTCTGGCAATAGAGAAGCGGGCGCCCATCGGCATCCGGAAAACCGGCCGCGGAGATGCCTCCGCCTCCGCCCTGGCTGGCATGGATGGGCAGGCGCTGATCGATACATTCGAGCAATGCCGCGACAGTGGGCCGGTTCTGCCCATGCGCACCGCAGGAAAGGATGGCGCTGTCGCCGGACCGCCTGAACCAGCGGTCCCGGATATCGGGGAGCAACCCGGCCATCCTCCCGGCGATCAGATGCGCTGCCCCGAGGCGCGATACCAGGGCAGCATCTCGGGGCGCAGTTTTGCCACTGCCGCGACCAGCATGCCGGTCAGCCCCGCCTTGAGCAGGTCGCCGGGTATGAAGGCCGTATTCAGCAATGCCGCCTCGACAAGGCTTTTCTTCAGCACGATGGCCATGCCGACGGTGCCGAAAGCATACATCACCAGGATCCCGCCGATGACGGCCCCAAGGCCCGCGCTGATCGCGGGTGGAACCATGCGCATACGCTCGACCACGAGGCCGGTCACGAATGCGGCGACCGGAAAGCCGATGACAAAACCGACCGTCGGCGACGCGAAGACGCCAAGCCCGCCACGGCCTCCGGCAAGAAGTGGCAGGCCAAGCGCCACGGCAAAGACGAACAGCAACACGGCCAACCCGCCGCGACGCGCGCCCAGCACGGCACCGGCCAGCATCACGCCAAGGCTCTGCGCGGTGATCGGCACGCCGAAACCGAGTGCGATCTTGGGGATTACCCCAAGGATCGCGATCAGCGCCGCGAACAGGGCGATACGGGCGAGGTCTTTTTCCATCTCATCTCTCCTTGTTGGGCAGGGCGCCGCCGCGCGCCTTCAGGCTTCGCCGACGCGATCCGCATCGTCAAGCGCCAAGAGCATCATCGGCAGGACGATCCGCCAGTTCTGGCGGCGGACCGAGCGCGCCCGCCATGATTGAAACATCAGTTCCGCCCGCTCGATCAGCACCGGGGCAAAGCGGATCAAGAGCGGCATCGCGATCTCCAGCGGCGCGGTGGATATTCCCGCTCTGCGCAGGGGGGACAACAGGCGGCGCACCACGTCCATCAACTCGGTCAGCCGGGTGGTCATGGTCACCAGGTTGGCCAGCGCGACGGCGGTCACCATGCGCAGGATGACCGTGATCCCGAGCACGAGATCGTCCGTCACGGAATGCCAGACCAGCAGGATGACGACAAAGGGGACAAGGACGCGCAGATGCGTCAGCCCGCTGCGCAGGAACACCCGTCCCGGCAGGCAATAGAGCAGCGCCACCAGCAGAAGCGCCGCCACCTGGATCGCCATGTCCTGGATCGCGAATAACAGCATCGTGGCCAGGCACAGCCCCGCCAGCTTGACCCCGGCGGGCCAGCCATGCGCCCATGTCCTAACTGGCGAGGTGAGAGAGATCATCGCCGCCCCCGATCCGGGTCATCTCGTTTGTAAAATCGCGCAAAAGCTGCGCGGGCGGGCCGCTCGCACGGATTCTTCCGGCATCGAGCCAGTAGACCTGATCGTAACCTTCAAGATCGCGCGTGTCATGCGAGATATGCAAGAGCCGCGTCCCGCTTGCATTCAACTGCCGCGTCAGTTGCATGCGCGTCGGAATGTCCAGCCCCGCAAAAGGTTCGTCCAGAACCAGAAGCCGGGGCCGCATGGCGAGAACCGACATCATGCAGACGAGATGTTTCTGCCCCTGCGACAGCGCGTGGATCGGTGCGTCCTTCCAATGCGCCTTGCCGAAACCGGTCAGCATGGCCAGAGCCCCGGTCTCGGCATCCTGCTTGTTTTGACCAAGCTGGCGCAGGCCAAAGCCGATCTCTTCCGCCACTGTGGGGAAAATGATCTGGTGTTCCGGGTTCTGGAACAGGATTCCCACGGTGCGGATGGCGGCGCGCCGGTCCTTGAACATATCGACATCCTCGATGCGGATCCGGCCCGGCTCCGGCTCCAGCAGCCCGGCGATCAGGCGTGCAAGCGTGCTCTTTCCCGATCCGTTCCGGCCGATGATACCGATCCGCATCGCGTCAGAGCAAAGCGAAATGCCGGACAACACCGGGATCTCCCCGATGCGATAGCCCACATTCTCGAGCAGGACCGGGGCGGTCGCTGGCGCTATTGTTTCCATCTCGGGCTTCCGATCTTCACCTTGCTGCGGGCCGGGCGAAGGCATTGCACAGCCATTGCCTGCGGGTCCAGTCGAAATATGCGGATGACAGCCTCCCCCTTCCCTCGCGGCCCGCGCGGCGCTAGAACTTCGGCATGGATATTCTGGACAAGATCAAGGCCTACAAGCTGGAAGAAGTCGCCGCCGCCAAGGCCGCGCACCCGCTGGCCGATATCGAGGCGGCCGCGCGCGCGGCGACGCCCCCTCGCGGCTTTGCCCGCGCATTGACGGACAAGGCCGCGACCGGTCCGGGCCTGATCGCCGAGATCAAGAAGGCCAGCCCGTCCAAGGGCCTGATCCGGGAGGATTTCGATCCGCCCGCGCTGGCCCGCGCCTATGAGGCCGGGGGGGCTGCCTGCCTGTCGGTGCTGACCGATGCGCCGAGTTTCCAGGGCGCGCCCGAATTCCTGGGCGCCGCCCGCGATGCCTGCAACCTGCCCGCCCTGCGCAAGGATTTCCTCTATGACCCTTACCAGGTCGCCGAGGCGCGGGCATGGGGCGCCGATTGCATCCTGATCATCATGGCCTCGGTCGATGACATGCTGGCGTCGGAACTGGAGGACGCCGCGATTCACTGGGGCATGGATGCGCTGATCGAGGTGCATGACGCCGAGGAACTGGACCGCGCCTTGCGGCTGAAATCACCATTGATCGGCATAAACAATCGCAATCTCAAGACCTTCGACGTGACACTTGATGTCACGCGACAGCTTGCGCCGCGTATCCCCGGGGATCGTGATATAGTCTGCGAAAGCGGCCTTTTCACCCCCGCCGATCTGGCCGCGATGATGCAAGTCGGCGCTCATCGTTTCCTGATCGGGGAAAGCCTGATGCGGCAGCCCGATGTCGCCGCCGCCACCCGCGCCATCCTGGAGCCCGCCGCATGAGCCTGACGCATTTCGACAAATCCGGCCAGGCACATATGGTCGATGTCTCGGGCAAGGCGGAAAGCGCGCGCGAGGCGGTGGCGGAAGGCTGCGTGGTCATGTCACCCGAAACGCTGTCGCTGGCCGAGGGCGGGGCGAAGAAAGGCGATGTCATGGGCGTCGCCCGGCTGGCGGGGATCATGGGGGCCAAGCGCACCTCTGACCTGATCCCGCTCTGCCATCCGCTGCCGATCTCCAAGGTCACGCTGGATCTGCGGCCCGATCCCGGCCTGCCCGGGATCCGCGTCACCGCCACCGTGCGCACGACCGGCCGCACCGGTGTCGAGATGGAGGCGCTGACCGCCGTTTCCACCGCCTGCCTGACCATCTATGACATGCTCAAGGCGCCGAGAAGGGCATGAGGATCGAGGGCATCCGGCTGATGCGGAAAAGCGGCGGCAAGTCAGGTGATTACGAGGCAAAGCCATGATTTCGGTCGAAGAGGCGCTTGCCCGGGTCCTGTCACTGGCGGGCGCTCCGCGGGGCGAGGTGCTTGCGCTGGATCAGGCCGCCGGGCGGGTATTGCTGGAACCCGCGATCTCGCGCATGACGCAACCGCCCTTCGACTCGGCGGCGATGGATGGCTATGCGCTGCGCCATGCCGATCTGGGGCAGCGGCTGCGGGTGATCGGGGAAGCGGCAGCGGGTCACCCCTGGACCGGTAAGGCCGAGCCCGGAACCGCGATCCGGATCTTTACCGGCGGCGCCGTCCCGCCCGGCTATGACCGTGTCGAGATGCAGGAAAACACGCAGCGCGACGGCGAATGGCTGACCGTGACCGCCCCTTCGCAGGACAGTTATATCCGCAACCGTGGATGCGATTTCAGCGAAGGCGACCGGATCGAGCCCGGGCGGTGCCTCTCTCCCGCCGATATCGCCCTGCTGGCTGCGATGAACCTGCCGCAGGTGACCGTGGCGAAACGCCCGAAAGTCGCCGTTCTGGCGGGCGGGGATGAACTGGTCCGCCCGGGTGAAGCACCGTCCGAGGGCCAGATCATCAGCTCCAACGATCTTGCCGTTGCGGCGATTGCCCGCGCGGCCGGGGCCGAAGCCGAGATCCTGCCAATCGCCCGCGACAGCCAGGACAGCCTGCGCGAAAGCTTTGCCCGTGCGCAGGGTGCCGATCTGCTGGTCACCATCGGCGGGGCCTCGGTGGGCGATCACGACCTGGTCGGGAAAGTGGCCGAATCCATGGGGATGGAGCGCGCCTTCTACAAGATCGCGATGCGTCCAGGCAAACCGCTGATGGCCGGGCGTATCGGCGAATGCGCGATGCTTGGCCTTCCGGGAAATCCCGTATCCGCAATCGTTTGCGCGACGATCTTCATGCAACCGCTCATTCACGCGATGCAAGGCTTGCCCACCGGGAAACGCCGTTTCCACGCAAGGCTCGCCAATGCGCTGCCGCCGGAAGGACGGCGCCAGCACTATCTGCGCGCCCGTCTTACCGAGGGCGGGGATCTGCCCGTCATCAGCCCGTTCGATCGCCAGGATTCATCGCTCCTGTCGGTGCTGTCGCAAGCGGATGCGCTGCTGATCCGTCCGCCACATGATCCGGCGAGACAGGCGGGCGAGATCATGGATTACCTGCCCCTGTTCCCCTGACGATTCATCTAAAACCCGGTCAAATGCGTATGCCGATTGACGCGATTCGATTCATGAGGTAGAACATTAGCAGAACACCTGCTGGATGAGGACGGGTAGATGCTGACGAAAAAGCAGATACAACTGCTGGAATTCATTAGTCAAAGAATGAACCGGGATGGCGTCCCCCCATCATTCGACGAAATGAAGGATGCGCTGGATCTGCGATCCAAATCCGGGATTCACCGGCTGGTGACGGCGCTGGAGGAACGTGGCTTCATCCGCCGTCTTCCCCACCGCGCCCGCGCGCTCGAGATCGTTCGCCTGCCAGACACATTGTCGAGACCGCAGGCAAAGACGAATGACGGATCGGCAAAATCCCCTGCGGGTTTTTCTCCCAGAGTCGTCGGAAATTCACGTCCAAAGCAACCGCGCGGTGCAATGCCGCTCACCGATAGCGGTGCGATCGATCTGCCCCTGATGGGCCGGATCGCAGCCGGTGTCCCGATCGAGGCGATATCGGAGGTGGCGCAACATGTCTCGGTTCCCGGCAGCATGCTGACCGGTCCCGGGGATCATTATGCGCTGGAGGTGAGGGGCGATTCGATGATCGATGCCGGGATCCATGACGGCGATGTCGTGATCATCCGTCACCAGGACATTGCCGAGAATGGCGACATCATCGTGGCATTGATCGAAGGGACCGAGGCGACACTGAAGCGCTTTCGCCGCAAGGGCAAGATGATCGCGCTGGAAGCTGCAAACCCTGCCTATGAAACACGCGTCCTGCCCGATCATGCGGTGCAGGTGCGGGGGCGCTTGGTCGGCCTGATCCGCAGTTACTGAGGACATGATGGCGGCCGTATCGCCATCTGCCGAAGGGCGCTCTTCAACGCCTGAGAATATGGCTCAGTCTTCGCGCTGTGCCGCGCGTTTTTCGGCCAGGACGAATTGGCGCTGGCGTTCGCGAAAGCGGGCGCGATCCGGGGCGTCATATTCGTGCAGGCAACGGTGACAGCTCACGCCCTCTTCGAATTCCGGGCGGGCACGATCCTCGGGGGCCAGGGGACGGCGGCAGGCATGGCAGAGGATGTGACGCCCCTGTCCAAGCCCGTGGGTCAGGCTGACACGTTGGTCGAAGACAAAGCATTCCCCCTGCCAGAGACTTTCCTCCTCGGGGATCTCTTCCAGATATTTCAGGATCCCGCCCTTGAGGTGAAAGACCTCTGTCACCCCTTGCGATAACAGGTAATTCGTCGATTTCTCGCAACGGATTCCGCCGGTGCAGAACATGGCAATGCGCTTGTTGTGAAAGCGATGCGCATTCTGCCGCCACCAGTCAGGGAATTCACGGAAGGTTTTCGTACCCGGATCGACCGCGCCCTCGAATGTGCCGATCCCGGTTTCATAGTCGTTGCGGGTATCGATCACTGCAACATCCGGCGCGGTGATCAGCGCATTCCACTCTGCCGGATCGACATAATGCCCCACGGAGGCGGCCGGATCGACATCGGGCTGGCCCATGGTCACGATCTCTTGCTTGAGACGTATCTTCATGCGCCCGAAAGGCATGGTCTCGGCGGAGCTCTCTTTCCATTCAAGCTCCGTGCAGCCGGGCAGCGACCGGATATGGGCCAGCACCCTGTCGATACCAGCGCGATTGCCCGCGATGGTGCCGTTGATCCCCTCACCTGCCAGAAGCAGCGTTCCGCGAATGCCATGCGCCTCGCAAACCGTCAGCAAGGGGTCCCGCAAGGCGGCGGGATTCGTGAACCGGGTAAAGTGGTAAAGGGCGGCGACGATCAGCATGGGCGGGGCATAAGCCAGCTGTACCCGGCAAGGCAAGAGGCTGCGGGCGCACCCAAAGGCATTGACGCGACCGTGAGCGCTTTCTACCCATAGGTTGAAGCAAAAGGAGGTGATCATGCCCAGGGCCCTGATCGTCATCGACATGCAGAATGATTTCTGCCCCGACGGCGCGCTGGCCGTGGCAGAAGGCGACCAAATCGTCGGACCTATCAACGCGCTGATGGGTGAATTCGACGCAGTCGTGCTGACCCAGGACTGGCACCCCGCCGATCACGCCAGCTTTGCCGATAACCATCCGGGCGCCCCCCCGTTCAGCCTGACCGAGATGCCCTATGGCCCGCAGGTCCTGTGGCCGCGCCATTGCGTCATCGGTAGCGAGGGGGCGGCATTTCATCCCGGGTTGAATACCGATCGGGCCGACCTGGTGCTGCGCAAGGGCTTTCGGCCAGGGATCGACAGCTATTCCGCCTTCTTCGAGAATGATCACGAGACACCGACCGGGCTGGCGGGATATCTGCGCGAACGCGGCCTGACCGATCTGAGCCTTGTCGGGCTTGCCCATGATTTCTGCGTCGCCTGGAGCGCCATCGACGCCGCGAAGCTGGGCTTTGAGGTGACCGTCATCGAAGCGGCCACGCGCGCCATCGATCTGGATGGCAGCCTTGAAAAGGCGCGGGCCGAGATGCGCGGCGCGGGGGTCACACTGCGTTGACGGCCCATCGCATACCCTTGCATGCCCCGCCGCCAACAGGCACCAAGAGGATCGTTGTTCAGGAGCCCGGTCATGGCCGATATCGCCACGCGCGTCTATAATCACAAATGGAAGATCGACCCGATCGTGCGGTCGCTGATCGATGACGATTTCTACAAGCTGCTGATGTGCCAGTCGGTATTCCGCAATCGTCCCGACACCACCGTCACTTTCAGCCTGATCAACCGCAGCAAATCCATTCGCCTGGCCGAGATCATCGACGAGGGCGAATTGCGCGAACAACTCGACCATGTGCGGGGATTGTCCCTGTCGCGGGGCGAAAGCACCTGGCTGCGCGGCAACACCTTCTACGGCAAGCGCCAGATGTTCCGCTCCGATTTCATGAGTTTCCTGGAAGGGCTGCGACTGCCACCCTATCAGCTGGAGAAACGCGACGGGCAATATGAGCTGACCTTCGAGGGAAGCTGGCCCGAGGTGATGCTGTGGGAAATCCCCGCGCTGGCCATCCTGATGGAATTGCGTTCGCGGGCCGTGCTCAAGGATATGGGCAGGTTCGAACTGCAGGTCCTCTATGCCCGCGCCATGACCCGCGTATGGGAGAAGATCGAGGCGCTTCGGGAACTGCCCGACCTGCTGATCGCCGATTTTGGCACCCGGCGGCGGCACAGTTTCCTGTGGCAGGATTGGTGCGTGCAGGCAATGATCGAAGGGCTGGGCGAACGCTTTACCGGCACCTCGAACTGCCTGATCGCCATGCATCGCGATATCGAGGCCATCGGCACCAATGCACATGAATTGCCCATGGTTTATGCCGCGCTGGCCAAGGACGATCAGGCCCTGCGCCGGGCGCCCTATGACGTCCTGGCCGATTGGCACGAGGAGCATGAGGGCAATCTGCGCATCATCCTGCCCGACACCTATGGCAGCGCGGGATTTCTGGAACATGCGCCGGACTGGCTGGCGGGCTGGACCGGGATCCGTATCGACAGCGGAGATCCGGCGACGGGGGCCGAGGCCGCGATAAGCTGGTGGCGCGAAAGGGGCGAGGATCCCCGCGAGAAGCTGGTGATCTTTTCGGACGGGCTGGATGTCGCCAGGATCATCGAACTGCACCGGCAGTTTCATGGCAGGGTCAAGGTCAGCTTCGGTTGGGGCACCCTGTTGACCAATGATTTTCGCGGGCTGGTCCCGGGCGATGGGCTGGCCCCGTTCAGCCTGGTCTGCAAGGCGGTCGCCGCGAATGGAAACCCCACGGTCAAGCTGTCTGACAACCCGGCCAAGGCGATGGGTCCCGCCGATGAGATCAAGCGTTACAAGCGCGTGTTCGATGTGGGCCAGCAGGTCGCCGAGAAGGTGATCGTCTGAGACTTCATATCCCGGTCGCCAGCCTGATCAGCAGGTAGCCGACCGCCCCGAGAACCGCCGTCATCGGCACCGTCACCACCCAAGCGGCGGTGATCGTGGCAACATGGCTGCGGCGGATCAGCAGGCGGCGGCGGGTTTCTTCGGCGGGCAGTGCCTCGCGGTTGCGATTGCGACGGCGATCAAGCCACTCGCGTATGAAACCCACTCCGAAAATTCCCCCTACTGCGACATGGGTGGTCGATACCGGCAGCCCTGCTCCGGACGCGCCCAGCACCGTTGCCGCCGTCGCCAACGAAACGCAGAAGGCGCGCACCGGGTTCAGCCTCGTGATCCCGGTTCCGACCATGGCCACCAATCGCCGCCCGAACAGCAATGTCCCCAGGGCGATCGCCAGTCCTGCCATCAGCAGCACCAGCAGCGGAACCTGCAAACCGGTCCCCGTCCCCGTACCGGCCAGGGGAAGAAATACCGACAGCGGGCCGGCGACATTGCCGACATCATTGGCTCCATGTGCAAAGGCCATGATCACCACCGAAGCCAGCAAGGGCGGGCGGAACAGGTGCTTCATGCGCGGCCTTTCCCGCCCCCCGGAAAACTCGGCCTCAAGACGCCGGCGTATCATCCACCCCACCGGAAAACCCGTCAGCAAGGCCAGCAGAACAGGTGGCAGCGGCCAGATATCCAGGCGGCGCGCGACCAGCAATGCCAGGTAAGCCAGGAACAACCCCGCCATCGCGCCGATCAGCACGGGGAGCCAGCGTTGCGCCGCTGCCGCACGATCGGGCGCCTCGCGCACATAGACGGTGACGAAGGCAAGGATCACCGCCGCCAGTGCCCCGGCAAACAACGGCGAGATGATCCAGGCCGATGCGATGGTCAGCAAGCTGTTCCAATGCACGGCCCCGGCTCCGAGCGCCGCCATGCTGGCCCCCGCGATGGCGCCGACGATGGAATGCGAGGTGCTGACCGGCAGCCCGGCCCCGCTTGCAAGCGTGATCCAGCTTGCGGCACCGATCAGGGCCGCCAGCATCAGCATCTGTTCCTGACCCGCCGATGCAATGAACCCCGCATCGAAGATCCCCCCGGCAAGGCGATGAGTGACGGCGCCGCCGGCCAGGCTGGCTCCGGCGATCTCGGCCAATGCCACCAGCGCCAATCCCGGCAGCAGGCCGATGGCCCCCGCGCCCACGGCCGGCCCCAGGGAATTGGCCACATCGTTCGATCCGATCGCAAGCCCCAGCCAGCAGGCGACGATCAAACCCGCCCCCACGCCGACAAAGCCCGGATCGCGCCCCATCATCCCCATCGACAGGATCAGCACGGCAACGCATAGCAGGATCGCAAGCCCCAATCGCAGCACCGGCCGAAACGCATGGATCTGCGCCGTCTCGACATGGGTGATCCGACCCAGATCCTTGTCAAGGACATGAAAGCCGCGTTTGCCAAGCCTCATACCGATGCCCCTCCGCCGGTGCCCGTGCCTTAGCCCCGTGTCTGGGACAATCCCCGCAAGATAGTCTTCAGACCCGGTTCGGCAACCATAGGTATCGCCTCTTCAGGAGTGAACCAGCGACGTTCACGTTCCGCGGCTTCGGGAAAGCTTTTTCTGCATTTTTCGACATGCAACGGAAAGACCGCGACTTCGACGGGCACCGAAAAGCCGCTATCCTGTTCCTTGTCATAGCTATAGCGGCCAATCTCCTCGTGGGTGATGCGGCCTTCCACCCCGGCCTCTTCCCACGCTTCGCGCGCAGCGGCCCCGGGCAGGCTGTGCCCCTCCATCGGCCAGCCCTTGGGAATCACCCACCGCCCGGTCCCCCGGCTGGTGACCAGCAGCACCCGCCCCGTCCCGGGATCAAGGCACAATGCCCCCACCTGCAGGGACAGGGGCCGCTTTCCCAGAAGCATCCGGATGGATCTGCGCAGCATGTTCATTCGTCGGACTCCACCCGGCCACGCAGCGCCTTGACCTGCCCCCGCACCGCCTTGGCCTTCAGGCGCCGTTTCTTGCTGCCAAGCGTGGGACGGGTCGCGATCCGCCGCTTGGGCGCCAGCAATGCCCGCCGGACCAGATCGGCCAGCCGGTCGCGGGCAATCTCGCGGTTGCGGGACTGGCTGCGGGTTTCCTGCGACAGGATCACCACGGCGCCATCCGACGTCCAGCGCCGCCCCGCAAGCCGCTGCAGCCGCCGCTTGACCGGATCGGACAGATTGGGTGACCGCGCGGCCTCGAAACGCAGCTCCACCGCGGTTTCGACCTTGTTCACGTTCTGGCCGCCCGGTCCCTGGGCCCGTGTGAAATGCTCGGACAATTCCCACTCTTCAATCGCGATATTTTCGGACACGTAGATCATGGCCTCTAGATATGGCGGTTTATCCCATCATTCAAAACAACAAACATGACATGGTTGAAAAAAACGGCAGCTCATCCAGACGCTATCCCAGACCGGCCGGATTGGCCCTGCCGGTCTCCTGCTCTCGCAGCTTTCCCGCCGCCGGCCTGCCCGATCGGAAATTTTCCACCGATGCAAAGCCCGTGCCGGGAATTTGCCTTCCGGCCTGCGACGAATCCTTTTCTTCCGCCGCCACAGGGCCCATATTGTAGGCAAGGAGAAGATACCCAATGCCCCTGCCGCATTTCCTGCTGCTGATCGCTGCGGTGATCCTTGCCGCCGCCATCACGTTATGGGCCAGCCTCGCCGCTGGCGTGCCGCTATTCGCCCTGCTTCTCGTGGGCTTGACCGGGGCGGCCCTGCTTCATTTCTCGACGCGGAACTGGCACGATCACGACCGTTGATCCGGGGATCAGCTCTCCAACTCGGCATCCCAATAGAGAAAATCGATCCAGCTCTCATGCAGATGGTTCGGCGGGAAGCGCCGCCCGATCGCGTGCATTTCCTCGGGCGAGGGCTGGTGCGGTCTGCGGCGCAGGCTCATGCCGCAATGGCGCAGGCTGCGATTGGCCTTGTGCAGGTTGCAGGGCGAGCAGGCCGCGACGACATTTTCCCAACTGGTGATTCCGCCCCGCGAGCGCGGTACGACATGGTCGAAGGTCAATTCGCCCTTCGCCCCGCAATACTGGCAACAGAATTCATCCCTCAGAAAAAGATTGAAGCGCGTGAATGCCACGCGCTTCTGGGGTTTCACATATTCTTTCAGGACGACGACAGAGGGTATCCGGAAGGCCTGCCGCTGACTTCGTACGACCTCGTCATATTCGGCGATGATGCTGACCCGGTCCAGGAACACCGCCTTGATGGCCTCCTGCCAGGGCCAGAGCGAAAGCGGGTAATAGCTGAGAGGCCGATAATCCGCGTTCAGCACCAGCGCCGGGTGATGACGCAGATTGCCCGGTTCCCGCACGAACTGGGTTCGAAACTCCGCCTGATGAGATTTATCCAGCATTCCGCTTTCCCGCCTGCCCCGTCTCGACCTGACCGAGGCGCTCATCACTCCATGAACCAACTATATATCGTGGCCCGCATCTGACAAGCCCCCGGATGTATCCGATGCAAGGATCAAATAGCGCATCAGAATGAACAAAGCATGACAACTTGCCCAGGGTCCGCCCGGATGGCAGTCTGTTGGTCATGACGACATCAGCCCCGCCGGTTCTCGGCACATTGGAAACCGCCCTTTACGCGGATGACCTGGATATCGCGGCCAGCTTCTGGACGGATGTCATGGGCCTCACGCAAATCGTGGCCGTGCCCGGCCGCCATGTCTTCTTCCGCGTGACCGATACACCACGCCCACAGGTATTGCTGATCTTCCGCGCGGAAGCGACCGAAAAACCGCCTGCGCCCGACGCGAGACTCCCGGTGCCGCCGCATGGCGCTCGCGGGCCCGGGCATGTCTGCCTCGCGGTGGCCCCGGACCGGCTCGATGGCTGGCGCGACCATCTCGCCGCGCATGATATCGGGATCGAGGCCGACTTCCATTGGCCGAACGGCGCCCGCTCGATCTATTTCCGCGACCCGGCCGGAAATTCCATCGAACTCGCCGATCCGGCACTCTGGGCCTGATCATTTCTCCTTGATGAAAATATCTTCGGGGGAGCCCGGCCTGAACAGGCTGGGCGGGGGCAGACAGCCCCTTTCGCCGGCCGATCGGGCCGGCTTGTCGCGTGCCCGGCCTTGGCCGGGCTCGATCGGGTTGCCCGGCTACTTGCCCAAACGGTCCTTCAGGAAACCCAGGGCCACCGACAGCCCGTCGGGCGCGATGCCGTGCCCGGTTCCCTTCATCACATGGCCATAGACGGTGAAACCCGCGCCTTCCAACGCCTCGCCGGCCAGTCCCATATCCTCGAAGGGAACCATCGGGTCGGCATCGCCATGGATCAGCAGCACCGGCGGTTTCACCTTCACCTCGGCCTCCAGCCGCTCGGGCAGCAGAAGCCTGCCCGAGAAACCGACGATCCCGGCAACCTCATGGTCCCGGCGCGGCAGGACATGCAGCGCCATCATCGTGCCTTGCGAAAAGCCGACGACCACCATCCGGTCGGACGTCAGCCCCTCATCGGCAAGCACCTTGTCCAGATAGGCGTTCAGCGCCTTGATCGAGCGTGCCATCGCCTCCTTGGCCTGCTCTTCGGTCGAGCCGTCCAGCCACGGGATCGGAAACCACTGGTAACCCATCGGATTGTTGACGCTGCGCTCGGGCGCGTCCGGGGCGTAGAACACCGTGCCCGGCAGATGCGGCGCAAGGGGATCGGCCAGCCCCAGAAGATCGGCACCATCGGCGCCATAGCCATGCAGGAACACGACAACCGCATCGGCCTTTTCGGGTCCCTTTCGGGCGGATTTCAATTCCATGTTCACCTGATCCCTTCACGTCCCTTGAGCTGCCGGTAATAGGCCCACAGCCCCCGCGCCGCAACCGAGCGCCATGGCCGCCACGGCTCGGCCATTTTCCGCAGCGCTGCCGGGCCGGGGCGTTCCTCCAGCCCATACAACATCCGCGCGGCCTCCTGCAGCGCCAGATCGCCAGCGGCAAGGACATCCGCCCGCCCCAACGCGAATTTCAGGTAGATCTCGGCGGTCCAGAGACCGATCCCCGGCAGTGCGACCAGCGCGGCGATTGCCTCGTCATCGGGCATGCCGCGCAGGCCGGACCAGTCCAGCCCCGTCCCGGCAATCCCGCGCAGATAGCGGATCTTGGGCCGTGACAGCCCGGCCCCGCGCATATCCTCGTCACTTGCCGCCACGATCCCTTCGGGCGAGGTCAGGCCCGCCGTCACCATCCGCTCCCATATCGACGCCGCTGCGGCGATCGATATCTGCTGCGAGACGACCGCGCTCGCGATCGCCTCGAACCCGTCAGGACGGCGGCGCAAGGGCAAGGGGCCGAGTTCCGGCAGCACCCGCGCCCAGACCGGGCAGATCCGGGCCAGATACACGGCGCCCTCGGCCAGATCGGCCTCGGTTTCGATCAGCCGTCCCGGCCCCCGCGACGGCTCGGGCCGGCGTTCAGTCATGATCCGCCTGTGCTTCGAGCTTCAGCCGCGTCTCCCAGGCCATCGAGATATGCTGGCGCAACGCCCGGTCCGCCGCATCGCCATCGCCCGCCGCGATCGCATCGACGATCCGCTTGTGCTCGGCCAGCGCCGTCTCGCTGCGGCCTTCGGCGGCCAGCGAGGTGCGGGCCATCAGCGCCATGCTGCGATGCACGAGGTCAAGCTGCTGCACCAGGTAGCGGTTATGCGAAGCCAGGTGAATCTGCCGATGAAAGCGCTTGTTCGCCCGCGCCAATGCCTCGGGATCGCCCACCGCCTTCTGGTCCTCGGCCACCATCTGCGCCAGCACCCGTACCTCTTCGGGCGTGGCATGTCGGGCGGCCAGCCGCGCCGCCAACGCCTCCAACTCGGCGCGCACGACGTAAAGCTCGGCCAGTTGATTGTGATCGAGCGAAGCGACGATCAGGCTGCGGCCGTCGCGCACCAGCATCTGCTGCGTCTCAAGCCGTTGCAAGGCCTCGCGCACCGGGGTCCGCGACACGCCGAAACGCTCGGCCAGTTCGGATTCGACCAGCCGGTCGCCGGGGCGATAGGTGCCGGATTCGATGGCGGCGAGGATCAGGGAATAGGCATCATCTCTCATGACCGACACGATTGGCCGGGCGCGCGGCAATTGCAAGCGCGCAGTCGCCGGGATATGCGACAAGTATGGATTTCATGAATATCGATATCTGGATCTTCGATCTGGACAATACGCTCTACCCGCCCGAGACGGCGCTGTTTCCGCAGATCGAGACCCGCATGAACGCCTATGTCATGCGCAGGCTTTCGGTCGAACCGGATCATGCCGACCGGCTGCGCCGCGATTACTGGCACCGCTATGGCACCACGCTGGCCGGGCTGATGGCCGAGCATGCGATCGATCCTTCCGCCTATCTGGCGGAGGTCCATGACATCGATTTCTCGGAACTGACCCCCGCCCCGGATCTGGCCCGCGCGATCGATGCCCTGCCGGGGCGCAAGCTGATCCATACCAATGCCGATTCCCGCTATGCCCGCAAGGTGCTGACCGCACGCGCCTCGATCAGTTCGAGGCAATCTATGGCGTCGAGGAGACCGGCTTTCATCCCAAGCCGGGGCCCGAGGCCTATGACGCGGTCATCGAACAGGCCGGCATCGATCCAGCCCGCGCGGCATTCTTCGAGGATGATCCCCGCAATCTTGCCGTGCCGCATCAATTGGGGATGCGCACCGTGCTGGTCGGTCCGGGGCGCGACGGGCCGAACGCGCTTGCCGGTCCCGGGACAATCGGCAATCATGTCCAGCACCGCACCGGGGACCTGACCGGATTCCTGCAAGGGATCATGACCGCCCGCTGAACAGGACGGAACCGAAACGCGCCGAGAGGGCCAGCATGACCGCCAAGATCGAAGATATCGACATCCTGGTCTCGGGCGGCGGAGTCGCCGGGCTGATCGCAGCGGCGGCTTTCGGCTCCGAGGGGTTCTCGACCCTCTGCGTCGATCCCGCCCCCCCGGTGACCGAGGAGGCCGCCCACGGCGCCGATCTGCGCAGCACCGCCTTTCTTGCCCCGTCGGTCGATCTGCTGGAACGGATCGGGTTGTGGGACCGCCTTTTGCCCTTTGCGACGCCCTTGCAGATCATGCGCATTGTCGATGCGGGCGGCGCACAGCCCGAGGCCCGTTTGACCCGCGATTTCGATGCCGCCGAGATCGGCGATACGCCCTTTGGCTGGAACCTTCCGAACTGGCTCTTGCGTCGCGAGATATCCGCCCGGCTCGAACATCTGCAAACCGTGCGCTTCCAGCCCGGCATCGGCACCGCCGACCTGATTCCCCGCGATGAAGGCGCCACGGTAACCCTGTCGGATGGCCGCCGCCTGCGCGCCCGGCTGGTCGTTGCCGCCGACGGGCGCAACTCGCCCACCCGGCAGGCATTGGGGATCGGAGTGCGGACATTCCGTTATGGCCAGAAGGCGCTGGCCTTCGCCGTCACCCATGAGCGCCCGCATGGGAACATCTCGACCGAGATCCACCGCTCGGGCGGTCCCTTCACGCTGGTTCCCCTGCCCGACCGCGACGGCTTGCCGTCTTCGGCTGTCGTGTGGATGGAGAACGGCCGCGAGATCGCCCGGCTGAGCGCCCTGTCGCGAGAGGATTTTGCCGCAGAGCTGAACGCGCGTTCGGCCGGGATTCTTGGCCGCCTGACCCAGGCCACCGCACTGACACAATGGCCGATCATCAGCCAGATTGCCGACCGCTTCAGCGGCCCCCGCACCGCACTGATCGCCGAGGCCGCTCATGTCGTCCCGCCCATCGGCGCGCAAGGCCTGAACATGAGTCTTGCCGATCTTGCCGCACTGATCGAATTGTCACGGAACGATCCCGGCAACGCGGAAAGCCTCGACCGCTATAACCGCAGCCGCCGCCCGGATGCCCATGCCCGGTTGCTGGGCATCGACGCGCTGAACCGGGCCAGCCAGGCCAAGCTCCGCCCGCTGCGCGACCTGCGGGCTGCCGCGCTTGGCGGGTTCTATGGCATCGGCCCGATCCGCCGGATGGTGATGCGCGCGGGGCTTGGGCTGGGTTCTGGCAAAACGAACACATAGGGGCTTGCCCTGGTCCTCGACCTGATTTCCGATCCCGACTATTGATCAAAGGTGACAGATGCCGAATCCGGAATATGCATTGACCATGGCCAGATACAATCTCTGGCAGAACGAGACCCTGCTGAATGCGGCGGATAATCTTTCTGCTGAAGAGCGCGCACGGGATCGCGGCGCGTTCTTCGGTTCGATCCAGAAGACCTTTTCCCATATCATGTGGGGCGACATGATATGGATGAGCCGTTTCGCCGGGACACCCTGCCCCCCCGGAGGCCTCGCGGAATCGGTCTTGCTTGCCGATGACTGGACCGCGTTTCGCAAGAAGCGGCAGGTTCTGGACGAATGGATCCTGCAATGGGCGCACGAGGTTTCGCCCGAATGGTTCGAGGGAGAGCTAAGCTGGTTCTCGGTCGCGATCGGGTGCGAGCTGAGCAAAGCGAAGACGACGGTGGTGCTCCATATGTTCAATCACCAGACCCATCATCGCGGCCAGATCCACGCGATGCTGACAGCGGCAGGGATCAAGCCCGGCGATACCGATGTTCCCTTCATGCCCGAACATTATCTGAGCCTGTAGCTGCGCCGCTTCGAGGAAAGCAAAGCAGTGCCTCAGCCCCCGTCCTGAAGCGCCCTATTTCTTGCGGCGGCGCTTTTGGGCACGCTTGATCTCGGCCAGCCGGGATTTCGTCGAGACCCGGCGGGGGCTGCGGCCACGCTTGCCCCTGCCCGGCACGTGCGGCAGCGCCTCCCCCTCGAGTTCAAGCAGTTCCAGCGTAAGCCCGCCGGTGACAGGCACCGCCTCGGTCAGGCGCACGGTGACACGCTGGCCAACGCCGACCTCGATCCCGGTATCGGCACCGATCAGCTTCTGCGCGTCGGGGTCGAAATGGAAATACTCCTGCCCGATATCGCGGATCGGCAGCAAGCCGTCGGCCCCCGTCTCGTCCAGCTTGATGAAGGCACCGAAACGCTGGATGCCGCTGATGCGCCCGGTCATTTCCGTGCCTACCCGGTCGGCCAGATAGGCGGCAAGATAGCGGTCGGTCGTGTCGCGCTCGGCCGCCATCGAGCGGCGCTCGGTCTCGCTGATATGGGTGGCGGTTTCCTGCATGCGCTCGATATCGCCCTCGGACAGCCCATCCTTGCCCCAGCCATGCCCGGTAATCAGCGCCCGATGCACGACCAGGTCGGAATAGCGGCGGATGGGCGATGTGAAATGCGCATAGCTTTTCAGCGCCAGCCCGAAATGGCCGAAATTCTCGGGGTGGTAATAGGCCTGCGTCATCGAGCGCAGCGTGGTGATATTGATCAACTCGTCGAAATCGGTGCCCTCGGATTGGGCCAGCAGCCGGTTCAGATGGCTGGTCTGCAAGACCTGCCCCTTGGCCAGCGTGAAGCCCGATGCCTGCGCCACCTCGCGCAGCGCGTCGATCTTGTCGAGCGAGGGCTCCTCATGCACCCGGAACAGGAGCGGGCGCTGACGGCGGGACAATTCCTCGGCGGCGGCGACATTGGCCAGCACCATGAATTCCTCGATCAGCCGGTGCGCGTCCAGGCGTTCGCGGAAATTCACCGATTTGACGCGGCCATCCTCGGTCAGTTCGATCCGGCGCTCGGGCAGGTCCAGATCAAGCGGCTGACGCCGGTCACGCGCCGATTTCAGCAGGCCATAAGCGTGCCAGAGCGGCTTGATCACCGAATCCAGTAATGGGGCGGTCTGTTCGTCGGGCTTGCCGTCGGCTGCCGCCTGCGCTTGCCCATATGACAGGCTGGCCCGGCTGTTCATCATGCCGCGATGGAATGTGTGGCTGACCTTGTTGCCCTGCGCATCCAGCCGCATGCGCACCGCGATCACCGGGCGGTCCTCGCCCTCGTGCAGCGAACAGAGATCGGCCGAGAGCGCCTCGGGCAGCATCGGCACCACGCGGTCGGGGAAATAGGTCGAGTTGCCACGGTTCCAGGCCTCGCGGTCCAGTGCCGAGCCGGGGCGGACGTAATGCGCCACATCGGCGATGGCGACCCAGATGGTGGCGCCGCCGTCTTCCTCGATCAGGCCTGCCACGGCGTCGTCATGGTCGCGCGCATCCGCCGGGTCGATCGTGACCAGCGGCAGGTCGCACAGATCCTCGCGCCCCTTCATGGTCGCGGATTTCTGCGCCTCGGCCTCGGCGATGACCTTGCCGGGAAACTCGTCGGGGATACCATGCTGATGGATGGCGATCAGGCTGACGGCACGCGGGGCCGATGGATCGCCCAACCGCTCCACGATCCGCGCCAGAGGCAGACCAAGCCGGTTTTTCGGCCCCGCCTGTTCGGCCTGCACCAGTTCACCGGATTCCGCCCCGAGCGTGGCGTCCGGCCGGACCCGCCATTCGCGGTCCTGCCCCTTGTCGATGGGCACGATGCGCCCGCCCTCGGTTTCCTTGCGGAACACGCCCACGATCCGGTTCGGCGCGGCGGTGATACGCCGCATGAGCCGCGCCTCGTATTGATGATCCTCGCCATGCGCCTCGACCAGCCGGGCGAGGAAGCGTTCCCCCTGCCCCAATGCCGGATCGGATTCGCGCGGGGTGAACAGGATACGCGGCATCGGCCCCTCGCCGCGCCATTCGAGCGGGCGGGCGAAAAGATCGCCGGAACCGTCCGGGGGCAGCAATTCCAGCACCGTGACCGGGGGCAGTTTCTCGGGGTCGAGATAATGGCGGCGGCGGCGTTCAAGTTGGCCTTCGGCCTCAAGCTCCTTCAGCACCCGCTTGAGTTCGATCCTATCCGCGCCCTTGATGCCGAAAGCTTGGCGATGTCGCGCTTGGAGCTGGCGTCGGGATGTTCGGCAACCCAGTCCATGATCTGTTGCTTGTTGGGAATCTGGGTCATGGGATGAGCCTAACAGGGAAAGGGCAAGGAGCGACAGGGGTTCAAAGCTCGCGTATCATGTCACGATGCGGGATGCCCGCGTCATCGTAAACCTCGCCCGCCACCGTAAAACCCAGTTTCTCGTAGAACCCGATGGCATGCACCTGTGCGCCAAGCCTGGCATGGGTCACGCCGGGGCGCGCCCGCAGCACGTCCACCGCCGCCCGGATCAGCTTGGTGCCAAGCCCGGTGCCGCGTGCCTGGGCCAACACGCAGACCCGCCCGATCTTGCCGGTCGAGCCGGATTGCAGGATGCGCGCGGTGCCGACCGGCTCGCCCTCTTCCCAGGCCAGAAGATGAATCGCCTGCCCGTCCAGATCGTCCCACTCATCGGCCTCGGCAATGCCCTGTTCCTCGATGAACACGGCGCGGCGCAATGCGCGGCAGGCGTCGATATCACCGGTCTCTTCGATCCTCATGCGAAATACCTCTCCAGGATGCGCTGGTAGATTCCCTTGAGCTGTTCGACCTGCGCGGCGGGCACGCGTTCATCGACCTGATGCATGAAATGGCCGACAAGGCCGAACTCGACCACCGGGCAATGGTCCTTGACGAAGCGCGCATCCGAAGTCCCGCCCGAGGTCGATAATTCCGGCTGCCGCCCGCATTCCCCGGCCACGACATCCCGGACCAGATCGACAAAGGGGCCGGGCTCGGTCAGGAAGGCTTCGCCCGAGATGTCGGCCTCGATTGTCAGCGCAACGCCGGTTTCGGCGCTGATCGCCTCGGCGCGGGTGGTCAGGTCGCGGGTCAGAGACTCGCCCGTATGCAGGTCGTTGAAGCGGATATTGACCACCGCCGTTGCCGTCTCGGGAATGACATTCGAGGCGGGATTGCCGCAATCGATGCTGGTGATCTGCAGGCCGGTGGGGTCGAAGTGATCGGTTCCCTGATCGAGCGGCTCGGAGATCAGCCCGTCCAGGTAGCGGGTCAGCGCATGCAGCGGGTTCTTCGCGCGATGCGGATAGGCTGCGTGCCCCTGCACGCCCCTCGCTTTGATGTGGAAGGTGACCGAACCACGGCGGCCGATCTTCATCATCTCGCCCATCTGGTCGGGATTGCTGGGCTCGCCGACGATGCAGACATCCATCCGCTCGCCATTCGCGGCCATCCAGTCCAGGATCGCGCAGGTGCCGTCCTTCGATGCTCCCTCCTCGTCGCCGGTGATGGTCAGGGTCACGGCACCATCGGGCGGGGTGCGGGTGACGAAATCGATGGCGGCGGCAGTAAATGCTGCAACGCCAGATTTCATGTCGGTGGCGCCCCTGCCCCAGATGAACCCATCCTCGACATGACCGCTGAAGGGCGGATGCGTCCAGGAGCCCAGATCTCCGGGCGGAACCACATCCGTATGGCCGTTGAAGCCGAAGCTCTTCGCACCCTTCGCACCCCATCGCGCGAACAGGTTCGGCGTGCCGTTCCGGTCCACCCGGTGAACTTCGAACCCCGCAGTGCTCAGCATGTCGCCAAGCAGCACCAGCGCCCCGCCCTCTTCGGGCGTCACGGAAGGGCAGCGAATCAATCGGGCGGTCAGGTCGGCGGCGTCGGTCATATGTTCAGATCCAGAATTCAAATGCACGGCGGACAAGGTTGAGCCCGGTCAGAACCAGAAGCACCAATGTCCAGCGCCGAAACTGCACCACATCGAGCCGGTCCTGCAAGGCAAAGCCGGCCATCATCCCCGCGAAAGCCGGAACGCATAAGACCAGCGACAGCGGCAGGGTCTGCGCATTCAGTATCCCCGAGGTCAGATGTGCCGCCGTCAGCACGATTGCCCCCAACAGGAACACCACGCCCTGCACCCGCACCTGCTCGCGCTTTTCCACCCCGACGGACAGCAGGTAGACGATCAGTGGCGGTCCCCAGATACCCGAGATGCCGCCATATAGGCCGCCGACGATTCCGGTGACGGCCTCTGCCCGGCGGCGGTGATGCAGGGGCAATGCCAGCGACCGTCCCGCCAGTTGCCACAATGCGAAACCGACGATCGGCACCCCCAGCAGGATATACATTACCGGCTGCGGAAGAGCCCGCGCAAAGCCCGCCGACACGCAGATGAAGATCACCACCATCGAGATATGCAACCGGAAGCGCCAGATCGATCCCCAGGCCTCTTGCGGACCCTGCCGGAATGCCTGCTGGATATTGGTCAGCAAGGTGGGCAGGATCAGCGCCGCCAGCGCCGTGGTGGCGGGCAGGATCGAGCCGAAGGCCGAGAGCATGATCATCGGCATGGCGAAGCCGACCGCGCCTTTCACGAAACCCGCAAAGGCCGTGATCGCGATTGCTCCCCAGAATTGCCAAGCCTCGATGCCGAACATGGGCGGCACGCTAGACCGGACGCGCGGGATTGGAAATGCCCCTGTTCAAAGAAAAACAACCCCGGCTCCACCGGGTGCGGGTCATGCGAAGATGACAGCCCCGCTCGAACCGGGTATCGCCGTCGCCGCACACGCGCCAAGGCGAGAGCCGCGAAATCGCGACGCCTTGGCGCAGCCGTAGCGGAACCCGCGCTCAGCCCTTTTTCTTGCCCCCCGACTTGCCACGCGCCTCGGTCGCGGCGGCGATGGCATTGGCGGCCTCATCCTGCATTTTCTGCGCGAAGGACACCATCTGCGCCGCATAGGCCTCTGCCCAATCGGCGAAATTGCCGCTTTGCATGGCCGAGGCCCGCATCTCCTCGCCCTTTTTCTGCATGCTCTGGAACTGCTCTTCCCAAGCGCTCTGCATGGTCTCCCATTGCGCGCGCACATTCTCGCCCGCTTCCTCGAAATAGCCCTGCATCTGCTTGTTCAGCTCTTCCTGGCGCTGCATGGCGGCTTCCTGCCACTTGCGGGCGCTGGCCATCATGTCATCGCCCTGGGCATTCATCTGCTCCTGCCACTCGCTGACCCGTTCCTCGAAACTGCGGGCATTCTCGGCCAGGCTGGAAAACATGTCGGACAATTTCATTGCGCTTCTCCCTGCGGAGCAAAGGCCCGGCGTGACAGACGCCCATGACAAAGCCCGCCCCTCGGATTTCAGCCTGCTGCGAGAGGCGGGCTTTGTCAAATATGGATCAACCGGATGGCGAGGTCCTGGGCCGGTCTCAGCCGCCGTCCTGCACCGGACTGTCCGCCGCCTCGCCCCTTTGTCGCTCGATCTCGCGCCAGCGGGCGACATTGGCGTTATGCTCGTCCAGCGTCCGTGCGAAGGCATGCCCGCCAGAGCCGTCGGCCACGAAGAACAGGTAATCCGTCTGTGCCGGGTTCAACGCCGCCCGGATCGCCGCACGGCCCGGATTGGCGATCGGCGTCGGCGGCAGACCGTCGATGCGATAGGTGTTGTAGGGCGTGGTCTCGTTCAGCTCCGACCGGCGCAGCCCGCGATCCAGAACCCCCTGCCCATCGGTGATGCCATAGATCACCGTCGGGTCGGTCTCCAGCCGCATGCCCTGCTCCAGCCGGTTGACGAAGACGCTGGCCACCTGTGGCCGCTCACCGGCGATCCCGGTCTCCTTCTCGACGATAGAGGCCATGATCAGCGCCTCCTCCGGGGTCTCGTAGGGCAGACCGAAGGGCCGCGCCTCCCATTCCTCGGCCAGGATCGCCGCCTGCCGTTCGGCCATCCGGGTCAGGATGGTCCCGCGATCCTCGCCCTTCTCGACCTCGTAGGTATCGGGGGCGAGGCTGCCTTCCTCGGGCAGCTCACTAATCTCGCCGGTCAGGAAATCGGCGGCTTTCAGTCCTTCGACCACCTGCCAGCTCGTCACCCCCTCGGCCATGGTCAGGCGCAGCCGGGCGTCTTTCTTTTCCTCGGCCGCGGCAATCGCCTCGGGCGCGTCCTCGACCGCCGGATTATAGCGTGCGCGCTCCTCGTAGGTGCCGGTCTCGGGATTGATGTCGCGCAGCAGCAGCGTGTTTTCGCGCACCCCGATGCGCAGGATCACCTCGGTCCCGCAGGTCGAAGGCCCGCCCTTGGTGATCACGCCCACGATATCCTCCATGCTGGCACGAGGAGGCATCAGGTAGCTGCCGAACCGCAGGTTGCGCGCCTCGTCCATGTAATCGGCACCTGCACGGAAGATGTAAGCGTTCGATATCGCCCCCTGCTCGGCCAGTTGCTTGCTGACCGCGTTCAGGCTGGCGCCGGGCGCGACCTGCACGCATTGCGCGATCTCGCTTGGGCCCGGCCCGGTGAATTGCTGCTTGGCCCAGGCCACCGCCCCGGCAGCGGCGATCAGCAACACGACCAGCAGCGTGAAGAAATTCGAGGCGATATTGCGCCAGATCATCCATCAACCTTTCGCAGCACGAGACTGGCATTGGTACCGCCGAATCCGAAGGAATTCGACAAGGCCACGTTCACTTTGCGGCGAACGGCGGCATTGGCGGCAAGATCCAGCTTCGGCTGGACGGCCGGGTTGTCCAGGTTGATCGTCGGCGGGCAGATCTGGTCGCGGATCGCCAGCACGCAGAAGATCGCCTCGACCGCGCCCGCCGCACCCAGCAGATGACCGATGCTCGACTTGGTCGAGGACATCACGGCATCTTTCGCGCTTTCCCCCATCAGCCGCTCGACCGCGCCGAGTTCAATCGTGTCGGCCATGGTCGAGGTGCCATGCGCGTTGATATAGTCGATCTGTTCCGGCCCGATCCCGGCAGAGCGTAGCGCGTTCTGCATCGCCCGGTAGCCGCCATCGCCATCCTCGGCCGGTGCGGTGATGTGATAGGCGTCGCCCGACAGGCCGTAACCGATCACCTCGGCATAGATTTTCGCGCCGCGCGCCTTGGCGTGTTCATATTCCTCCAGCACCACGACGCCCGCGCCCTCACCCATCACGAAACCGTCGCGATCCTCGTCATAGGGGCGGCTGGCGGCCTGCGGATCATCGGCACGCTTGGTCGAGAGCGCTTTGCAGGCGTTGAAGCCGGCGATTCCGATCTCGCTGATCGGCGCCTCGGCCCCGCCGGCGACCATCACATCGGCGTCGCCCAGCATGATCAACCGCGAGGCGTCGCCGATCGCGTGCGCCCCGGTCGAACAGGCCGTGACCACCGCATGGTTGGGCCCCTTGAAACCATAGCGGATCGAGACCTGACCCGATATCAGGTTGATCAGCGCACCGGGGATGAAGAAGGGCGAGACCCGCTTCGGCCCACGCTCCTTGATCAGCACCGCCGTCTCGGCGATCGAGGTCAGCCCGCCGATTCCCGAGCCGATCATCACGCCGGTGCGCAGCCGTTCCTCTTCACCCTCGGGCTCCCATCCGGCATCCTTCACCGCCTGTTCGGCAGCGGCCATGCCGTAAAGGATGAAGTCATCGACCTTGCGGCGATCCTTGGGCGCCATCCAGTCATCGGGATTGAAGCTGCCGTCGCTGCCGTCGCCAAAGGGGATCTCGCAGGCATATTGCGTCACGACATCCTTGGGATCGAAGCGCGTGATCGGCCCCGCCCCCGACTTGCCGGCCAAAAGCCGCTCCCATGTCGCCTCGCGCCCGAGGCGAGCGGCGTGACCATCCCCAGACCGGTGACAACAACCCTGCGCATGCGCGTATCCTTCAAGCAAATCCTCGTTCCGGACCTGATACACGCGGGTGATGAAGCGCGCAACGCCGCTTGGGCGAAACCCGCGCGCTTCTATCGCCCATGGCACAAGGAAATGCCCCCGCACCGGGTTTCAGCGGCGCGGGGGCTGTTGTCAGGCTGCGCCTCTTGCCGGGCGGCTGGCTGCTTCGATAGGCGCGCGGGCAACCGTGGAACCCGCAACCTTCGCCTGACTTAACTGAAAGGGGCCGGTCTCCCGGCCCCGTCCTTTCATCAACTACACCCGCTGGTGCCGCCGCAGGTGTTGCACTTCATGCAGGTGCCGTTGCGCACCAGCGTGTAATTGCCGCATTCGCCACAGGGATCGCCCTCGTATCCCTGCATCCGGGCCTTGGTGCGGGGGTCGGGTTCACTCGTCGCAATCGCGACCGGAGCTACTTGATACGATGCCGCGGTCTCGGTCATGCCGCTGGCGACCGCCCGGGGCGAGGCCCCGCCCTGCAGCACCATCAGCTCTTGCGGCAGGCGCTTGCGCAGGTAGCCCGCGCTGCTGATCTGTTTCAGCATGGTCAGGGATTTCAGCTCGCCCTGGTCGCTGACCGGGGCGACATTGCTCTTGCCCTCGCCCTCGCCGCCGCCGAGATCGTCGAAGCTCGCGCCCTCGGGTTTCACATGCGCCAGATCCGTGCGGTCGAGATAGGAGACTGCCAGTTCCCGGAACACGTAATCGAGGATCGAGGTCGCGTTCTTGATGCTGTCATTGCCCTGCACCATGCCTGCCGGTTCGAAGCGCGTGAAGGTGAAGGCGTCCACGAACTCTTCCAGCGGCACGCCATATTGCAGGCCGACCGAGACCGCGATGGCGAAATTGTTCATCATCGCCCGGAAGCCCGCGCCTTCCTTGTGCATGTCGATGAAGATCTCGCCCAGGGCGCCGTCGTCATATTCGCCGGTGCGCAGATAGACCTTGTGCCCGCCGACGATGGCCTTCTGGGTGTAGCCCTTGCGGCGCTGCGGCAGTTTCTCTCGATGGCTGCGCACGGCCTCCTTGACGATGATCCTCTCGACGATCTTCTCGGCGATGACCGTGGCCTTTTCCTGCGCGCTGCCATTGGCCAGCACCTCTTCGGCCTCCTCGTCATCCTCGACCAGCGCCGAGGCCAGCGGTTGCGACAGTTTGGAGCCGTCGCGGTAAAGCGCATTGGCCTTGATGCCGAGCGACCATGACAGCTCATAGGCGGCCAGCGCGTCGGCAATCGTGGCGGTGTTGGGCATGTTGATCGTCTTGCTGATCGCGCCCGAGATGAAGCTCTGCGCCGCCGCCATCATCCGGATATGGCTATCGACCGAGAGGTAACGCTTGCCCTTCTTGCCGCAGGCATTGGCGCAATCGAAGACCGACAGATGCTCGTCCTTCAGGAAGGGCGCGCCCTCCAGCGTCATGGTGCCGCAGACATGGTCATTGGCGGCCTCGATCTGCGCACGGGTAAAGCCCAGATGGCGCAGCAGGTCGAAGGTCGGATCGTTCAGCTTGTCGGCGGGGATGCCAAGGGTTTCGCGGCAGAATTCCTCGCCGAGCGTCCACTGGTTGAAGACGAAGCGGATATCGAATGCAGTGGCCAGCGCGGCCTCGAGTTTCTCGATTTCGCGCGGGCCGAAACCGTGGCCGGTCAGCGCGGTGTGGTTGATGCCGGGGCAATTGCCAAGCGAGCCGTGACCGACCGCATAGGCGATGATCTCCTCGATCTGCGAAGAGGGATAACCCAGCATTTCCAGCGCCGCCGGAACCGACTGGTTGATGATCTTGAAATAACCGCCACCGGCCAGTTTCTTGAACTTGACCAGGGCGAAATCGGGCTCGATCCCGGTCGTGTCGCAATCCATGACCAGTCCGATGGTGCCGGTCGGCGCGATCACCGTGGCCTGCGCGTTGCGGAAACCGTGATCCTCGCCCAGGGTCAGCGCCTCGTCCCAGGCCTCGCGGGCAACGGCGACCAACCGCTGATCGGGGCAGTTGTCGGCGTCGAGCGCGACCGGCTTGACGTTGACCCCGTGATAGGCGTCGGTGCCGAAGGCCGCGGCGCGGTGGTTGCGGATCACCCGCAGCATGTGCTCGGCATTGCGCTTGTAGCCGGGGAATGTGCCCAGTTCCGAGGCCATCTCGGCCGAGGTGGCATAGCCTACGCCGGTCATGATCGCGGTCAGCGCACCGCAAAGCGCCCGGCCCTCGTCGCTGTCATAGCCAAGGCCCATATTCATCACCAGGCCGCCGATATTGGCATAGCCAAGCCCGAGCGTGCGGTAATCATAGGACCGCTGCGCGATCTCCTTCGAGGGGAACTGCGCCATCAGCACGCTGATTTCCAGCGTCACGGTCCACAGCCGGGTGGCATGGACATAGGCATCGGCGTCGAAACGGCCGTCGTGGTAGAATTTCAGCAGGTTCATCGACGCCAGGTTGCAGGCGGTATCGTCGAGGAACATGTATTCGCTGCACGGGTTGCTGCCCCGGATCGGGCCGTCCGCAGGGCAGGTATGCCAGGCGTTCACCGTGTCGTGGAACTGGATGCCCGGATCGGCGCAGGCCCATGCGGCATGGCCGACCTGGTCCCACAGCTCGCGGGCGGATATGGTCTTGGCGGTCTTGCCATCCGTGCGGCGCAGCAATTCCCAGGGGGCGTCATCGCGCACCGCCTGCAGGAAGGCATCCGTCACCCGCACCGAGTTGTTCGAGTTCTGGCCCGAGACACTGACATAGGCTCGGAATCCCAATCGGTGTCATAGGTCGGGAATTCGATGCTGTCGAAGCCCTGCCGCGCATATTGCAGCACGCGGTTGATATAGGTTTCCGGGATCATCACCTTCTTGGCGCCGCGGATCGCGGATTTCAGGGCGTCGTTCTTCGCGGGGTCGGTCGCGTCCTCGATGCTGCCGTCCCATTCGCCGATGGCGGCGAAGATCTCGTTCAGCTTCGCCTCATGCGCCTTGGAGCCGGCGACGAGGCTGGCGACCTTCTGTTCCTCGATCACCTTCCAGTTGATGAACTGCTCGATATCAGGGTGATCCATGTCGCAGATCACCATCTTGGCCGCACGGCGCGTGGTGCCGCCCGACTTGATCGCCCCCGCCGCGCGGTCGCCGATCTTGAGGAAACCCATCAGCCCGCTGGATTTGCCGCCGCCCGAGAGGTTCTCTCCCTCGCCGCGCAGCGAGCTGAAATTGGTGCCGGTGCCCGAGCCGTATTTGAACAGCCGCGCCTCGCGCACCCACAAATCCATGATGCCGCCGTCATTCACCAGGTCGTCGGCGACGGATTGGATGAAACAGGCATGCGGCTGCGGATGCTCATAGGCGCTGTCGGATTTGACCAGCTTGCCGGTCCTGTAATCGACATAGAAATGCCCCTGCGACGGCCCGTCGATGCCGTAAGCCCAGTGCAGCCCGGTATTGAACCATTGCGGGGAATTCGGCGCGGCCATCTGCCGGGCCAGCATGTGGCGCATCTCGTCGTAATAGGCGCGGGCATCCGATTCATCGGTGAAATAGCCGCCCTTCCAGCCCCAATAGGCCCAGGCACCCGCCAGCCGGTCAAAGACCTGCCGGGCGCTGGTCTCGCCGGTATAGCGCGCCTCTTCGGGCAGGCCCTCCAGCGCCTTTTCGTCGGCCACGCTGCGCCACAGGAATTCGGGCACGCCCTTTTCCTTTACCCGCTTCAGCGCTGCGGGAACGCCGGCCTTGCGGAAATATTTCTGGGCGATCACGTCGCTTGCGACCTGGCTCCAGCCCTTGGGGATCTCGACGCTGTCATTGCGGAAGACGATCTTGCCGTCCGGATTGCGGATCTCGCTGACCGTGGTGGTGAATTCGATCTCGCCATATGCGCCACTCTTTTCGGTGGTAAAGCGCCGTTCGATCTTCATGTCCTGCCCCTCTGGTGCCTTGTTACTGTCCCTCGTCCGGAACTGCGCCCTGTCACGACAGGCAAGCCGACGCCGCCACCCGGTCGCACAACCGGGCCCGGCAGGCAGATCGCCGCCAAATCGAGATGAACCAAATTCCGGGCCTGGCCGCGATGCTGTTTCCGGGTCGCCCCACCACATCTTGTGCCGCCATGGCCACATCACACAAAGTGACGCGTTATTGTCATCGTTTCAACTTATTTTTTTGAGAATCTGGGGACAGATTGCCGTTGACATCCGCGTGAACCCGTTTGGCGGGATTCGCACACAATCCGGAACCCGAAAACACCGGAAATGCGGCCATATGTAAATTTATAACAATGAATACAGAAAGAAACGCATGGAAGTTCAGCCTTCTTCCACAGGGTTATCCCTGGCTCATCCACAAGCTGTGCACAGCTGGTGCAGTTAAGCCACAATGACCGATTATCGAGGCGTTGGGGACACCGGGCGGATGATTTCGCGGCATGTCACGATCAGATCCAGCGGCTGATCGAAACCTTCCGCCGGGATCGAGGGCAGTTCCTGGCTTGCGAAGGCCAGCCCGATGGCGGTCACAGGCCCCTGTCCGCGCAGCAATTCCAGCGTTCTGTCATAATATCCCCCGCCATAGCCGATGCGATTCCCCGCCCGGTCGAAAGCCGCCAGCGGCACGATCAATATCTGGGGGGATAGCACCGACGATGATTCGGGCGGATGCGAGGTTCCGAAGGGACCCGGCTCCAGGGAATCGCCGTCCCATGCCCGAAAGACCAGCGCCACCGCCTTGCCGGTCACGACGGGCAGGCAGAGCGGGCCGGAATGCGCCCGCATGGCGGGAATCGGATCGGCCTCCCCCCGCATCGGCCAGTAACCCGAGAGGATCTTTCCGGCATGGGGTTCCAGCGCCGCCCCCAGATGCCGGGTAATCCCGGCCTGATCGCCCCCCTGCCTTTCCCGTGCTGCCAGCGCCTGCTGACGCAGGGCGGATTTCTCGGCGGCGCTCATAGCAGTACCGCCGAGGCAAGGCCGAGAAAGGCGAAGAAGCCGACGACATCGGTCACCGTGGTCACGAAAGTGCCCGATGCCAGCGCCGGATCGGCCCCCAGCTTCTCCAGTGTCAGCGGGATCAGAATTCCGGCGAGCGCGGCGATGGCCAGGTTGATGATCATCGCGATCCCGATCACGGCGGCGAGCGACATGCCGTCGAACCAGATCCACGCGACCACCCCCATGACAACGGCGAATGCCAGCCCGTTCAGCACGCCTACCGCTGCTTCCCGCTTGACGACACGCCAGACATTGCCGCCGGTCAGGCTCTTGGTCGCAAGCGCCCTGACCGCGACAGTCAGGGTCTGCGTTCCGGCATTGCCGCCCATCGAGGCTACGATGGGCATCAGCACCGCCAGCGCCACGATCTGCTGGATCGTCGTCTCGAAAACCGCGATCACCAGCGAGGCGACGATCGCGGTCACCAGGTTCACCATCAGCCATGGCAGGCGCTGGCGCAGGGTCTCGATCACCGTGTCGGTGATCGCCGATTCCTCGCCGACCCCGGCGAGGCGCAGGATGTCCTCTTCATGCTCCTCGTCCAGGACCGACATGGCGTCGTCGATGGTGATCACCCCCACCAGCCGGTCATCCTTGTCCACGACCGGGGCGGAGATCAGGTGATACTGGTTGAAGGCATAGGCGACATCGCCCTCGTCGGCATAGGCGCTGATGGTGCGGAAGCTTTCCTCGGACAGCTCGTTCAGGGTGACATCGCGGCGCGATGCCAGCATCCGCCCAAGCTGGACATAGCCGACCGGATGACGGCGCGGATCGACGAGGATGACGTGATAGAACTGCTCGGGCAGCCATTCCTCGGCCCGCAGGAAATCGATCATGTCGCCCACGGTCCAGTGCTCGGGCGCCGTCACGACCTCGGACTGCATCAGCCGGCCGGCCGAATATTCGGGATAGGTCAGCGATTGCTGGACCGCCGCGCGGTCGGAATCATCCAGCGCGGCAAGGATCTCGGCGCGCTCGGGCTCGTCCAGGTCCTCGACCAGGTCGACGACATCATCGCTGTCCATCTCGCGGACGGCTTCGGCCAGCACCTCGGGCGGAAGCTGTTCGAGCACCTCTTCGCGGATCGATTCGTCGATCTCCGAAAGGATCTCGCCATCGATCTCGCCGGAATAGAGCGCCAGGAAATCCCGCCGTCCGGAAGCGTCGAGCCGCTCGATGATGTCGGCGATATCGGCGGCATGCATCGGTTCGAGAAGTTCATTCAGCCGGGCCGCATCCCCGGCCTCGATCGCCGTGTCGATCTGTTCCAGCAATTCACGCCGCGGCAGGAACTCGTCCTCCTCGCGCTCCGGCGGCATCTCGGCAATCTGATCCTCGGCCTCGGGGCGCTCGTCGTCACTCATCCGGGATCTCCTGTCCTGCGATACTGGTTATCTGGGCTGAATAGACCGCGCCGGTCAGGCGTTCAACAGATCAAGCGCCTGCCGGTGCAGAAGCTCGGTGGCCGCGGCGACGACCTGTCCACCCTGCGCCGCGGAACCGCCCTGCCAATCGGTCACGATGCCGCCGGCGGCCTCGATCACCGCCAGCGGTCCGGCGATGTCATAGGATTGCAGCCCGGCCTCGATCACCAGGTCCACCTGCCCCAGGGCCAGCAAGGCATAGGCGTAGCAATCCAGCCCGTAGCGGGTCAACCGGACCTTTGCCGCCACGCGCCGGAACGCCGCCGCCTCGGCCTCGGTGCCAAGTTCGGGAAAGGTCGTCATCAGCACCGCCTGTTCCAGCGCCACGCCATTTCGCACTGCCAGTGGCCTTTGCCCCATCGGGCCGGTCAGCCGGGACAGGCCGAGCCCACCTTCGAAACGCTCGCCGATATAGGGCTGATCGATCAGGCCGTAGCGTATCCCCTGCCCGTCCCCAAGCCCGATCAGCACACCCCAGCTCGGGGCGCCGCAGATGAAGGCGCGCGTCCCGTCGATGGGATCGAGAATCCAGGTCAGCCCGCTGCTGCCTTCCTGGCGGCCATATTCCTCGCCGAAGATCGCGTCCTTTGGGCGGCGGCGCGCCAGGACCTCCCGCATCGCCATTTCGGCGGCGCGATCGGCCTCGGTCACCGGGTCGAAATCCGCGGGCCGCTTGTTGTCGGTGGCAAGCGAGACATCGCGAAACAGCGGCAGAATTGCCCGCCGGGCGGCATCCGCCATCTCATGCGCCGTGTCGATGATATCCTGCGCGTCTCGCATGGCCGCCCCCATCCTGTCCGCCAGGGACAGGTCTAGCGCCGACCGCCGCGAGCTTCCAGCCCCCATGGCCGCGCGCGGCGCAGCAGGCCGCGCGTCGGCGTCACATGTCAGGCGACATTCGACAGGACACGCGCGAGTTCGAAGATCTGGCGGCGTTGCGTTTCGGGGATGGCATAATATGCCCGCACCAATTGCAGGGCCTCCTTGTCGGCGAGGATATCCCCCTCGATCTCGCCCATGGCCTGTTCATGCAGGCCTTCGAAAAAGAAATTCACCGGGACATCAAGAGCATGAGCAATATCCCACAGGCGCGATGCCGAAACCCGGTTCATCCCGGTCTCGTATTTCTGGATCTGCTGAAACTTGATCCCGACCTTGTCGGCAAGCTGTTGCTGAGTCACGCCGATCATCCAGCGACGATGGCGAATCCGCTTCCCGACATGTACATCCACACTGTGCTTCATACCAAACCTCGTTACACAATTATAAATTGAACCTATCTCCGCCTCACAATCAGCGGGTGACAACACCGCAAGCATACCAAACCCAGAGTAAAAATACAGACAAAGTTCAAAGGGTGGTGGAAACCGGAGAAACTGTTACAAACCGGCGGGATAATTTCACCTTTTAGATGAATGTTCAATGCCAGACAGAATCAGGCTCGCAAAAGTGAACGCATATGGCGAGGATCCCGTCGTGGTCGAATCGCCCGCCCCCCCGTATTCCGGGGCTGGCCTGCTGCTGCGCATGCGCTGCGCGGCCCTGAATTTCGCCGACCTGCTGAAGGCGAGAGGCGAATACCAGGAACGGGAGGAGCCGCCATTCATCCCCGGCCTCGAAGGTGCCGGCGAGGTATTGGAGACAGTGCCGGGTAGCGGATTCGCGCGCGGCGACCGGGTAGCGGTCCGCCATCCCGGCACGATGGTGCAGGTGATCGAGGTCCCGCAGGGAAGCTGCCTGAAGATCCCCGACCGGATGAGCTTCGAGCAGGCGGCGGGCTTCCAGATCGCCTATGGCACCAGTCACCTTGCACTCACCCTGCGCGCGGTCTGCGGCCCGGAGAGACCCTTGCCGTTCTTGGCGCGGCGGGCGGCGTCGGGTTGACGGCGGTCGAGATCGGGCGGGCCCTGGGCGCCCGCGTGATCGGAATCGCCCGCGGTGCCGAAAAGTTGCGGACCATTCGCGAGGCTGGCGCCGAAGAGGTGATTGACAGCGCCGATTGCCCCGATCTCAAGGCGGCATTGCGTGATCTGGGTGGGGTGGACGTGGTATATGACCCGGTGGGCGGCGCGCCGGGCGCGGCGGCATTCGGCGCGCTGCGCCGGGGCGGGCGATTTCTGGTCATCGGTTTCGCGGCTGGCCGCAGGCCCGAACTGCCCCTCAACCACGCATTGGTCAAGAATATCGCCATTCACGGGCTTTACTGGGGCGGCTATGACCAATTGGAGCCCGCCGCCCTCCGCAACAGCCTGTCGGACCTGTTCCGCATGTTCGAGAGCGGCAGGCTCAACCCGGAGGCTAGTTCTCCCCTGCCCCTGTCGCGCCTTGCCGAGGGCTATGAAATGCTGCGCAGCCGCCGCGCGGTCGGAAAGATCCTCATTTCCCTCTGATCCACGCGTATTTGACCTTAACGACAGTTGAAACATTGCGGGTTCTCGCCAATATAATGGCCATGACAGCAACGCCATTCCTACAGGGGAGACATTGATGGCAGAATACAACTCTTACCGTACCGCGCAGGGCGTCGGCACCCGCTCGGCGGTGATCGATGAAGGGCTGCGGGCCTATATGAACCGTGTATATGGGCTGATGTCGGTCGGAATGCTTGTGACCGCCGTCTTTGCCTGGGGTATCAGCACGCTCGCCGTCGATGCCAGCGGTCAACTGACCGCGCTTGGTTCGGCGATCTACATGTCGCCGCTGAAATGGGTGATCATGTTCGCCCCGCTGCTGGTCGTCTTCGGCTTCGGCGCCGCGCTGAACCGCCTGTCGGTTCAGGGAGCCACCATGGTCTTCTACGGCTTCGCCGCCCTGATCGGCCTGTCGATCAGCTCGATCTTCCTCGTCTACACGGCCTTCTCGATCGTGCAGACCTTCCTCGTGACGGCCATCGCATTCGCCGGCCTGTCGCTGTGGGGCTATACCACCAAGAAGGACATCTCGGGCTGGGGCAGCTTCCTGATCATGGGCGTGATCGGCCTGATCGTCGCCTCGATCGTGAACATCTTCCTCCAGTCCAGCGGCCTGCAATTCGCGATCTCGCTCCTCGGGGTGCTGATCTTTGCCGGTCTGACCGCCTATGACACGCAGAAGATCAAGAATACCTATCTGCAACTGGCCGGGTCGGACAGCGAATTCCTGGGCAAGACCGCGATCATGGGGGCCTTGCAGCTATACCTGGACTTCCTGAACCTGTTCATGTTCCTGCTCTCGTTCCTGGGCAACCGCGAGTAATCGCAGCCCATCCGACGAAATCGGCAAAGGCCGGGCATTCGCCCGGCCTTTCATTTTGGTGCGCCCGGAAAGAAAGGACCTGCCCGGCTTGCGTCACATCGCGGCTTCTTCTTCAGATCAATATCCTGCGGGGGGATCGTCGTGAAAACGACGATGGGGGGCGCAAAGCCCCCCAACCAGTTCCGTCACGCCCAAAGCGCAATCAGAAATGGATCGCCCGTCCATAGGCGTCCAGAACCGCCTCATGCATCATCTCGGACAGGGTCGGATGCGGGAAGACCGTCTCCATCAGCTCGGCCTCTGTCGTTTCCAGCGTGCGGCCCACGACATAGCCCTGGATCAGTTCGGTCACCTCGGCGCCAACCATATGCGCGCCCAGCAATTCACCGGTCTTGGCATCGAACACGGTCTTGATCATCCCCTCGGGTTCGCCCAGGGCAATCGCCTTGCCATTGCCGATAAAGGGGAAACGGCCGACCTTGATCTCGTATCCCTGCTCCTTGGCCTGCGCCTCAGTAAAGCCGACGCTGGCGACCTGCGGCTGGCAATAGGTGCAGCCCGCGATCGAGTTCGGCTTGACCGGATGCGGATGCTGGCCCGCGATCAGCTCGGCCACCATGACACCCTCGTGGCTGGCCTTATGCGCCAGCCAGGGCGCCCCGGCGAGATCGCCTATGGCGTAAAGCCCCTCGACCCCGGTGTGGCAATATTCATCGGTCACGACATGGGTGCGGTCGATCTTGACGCCCATCTCTTCCAGCCCCAGCCCCTCGACATTGCCGACGATGCCGACGGCCGAGATCACCGTGTCGAATTCCATCTTCTCGGTCTTGCCGCCGGTCTCGACATGGGCGGTCACCTTGGAACCGGCGCGATCCAGCTTCTTGACCGTCGCCTTCTCCATGATCTTCATGCCCTGCTTGACGAATTGCTTCTTGGCAAAGGCGCTGATCTCGGCATCCTCGACGGGCAGCACCCGGTCCATCACCTCGACCACCGTGGTATCGGCACCGAGCGTGTTGAAGAAACTGGCGAATTCGATGCCGATCGCGCCCGATCCGATCACCAGCAGCTTCTTGGGCATATGCGGCGGTTTCAGCGCGTGCTTGTAGTTCCAGACCAGCTTGCCGTCCGGTTCCAGCCCCGGCAATTCCCGCGCCCGCGCGCCGGTGGCCAGCACGATGGATTTCGCGGTGACCTCTTCGGTTCCCTTGTCGGTCTTGACGCTCAGCTTGCCCTTTCCGGTCAGCTTGGCCTCGCCCATGATGACGGTGACCTTGTTCTTCTTGAACAGATGGCCGATGCCGCCCGACAATTGCTTGGCCACCCCGCGGGAGCGGTCGACCACCTTGTCCAGGTCAAAACCCACCTTGTCGGCGGAAAGGCCGAAATCCTTGGCCCGCTCCATCAGGTGGAACACCTCTGCGCTGCGCAACAGCGCCTTGGTGGGAATACAGCCCCAGTTGAGACAGATGCCGCCCAGATGTTCGCGCTCGACACAGGCCACTTTCAGGCCAAGCTGCGCCCCCCGGATCGCCGCCACATAACCGCCCGGTCCTGCGCCGACCACCACCATATCGAAATTCTGAGCCATCCGGTCCCCCGATTGCTGAAGATAGTTCAGCGTTAAACCATTATTCGGAGGTCAGCAAGCACCGGGGCGACAACCCGCGCTCAGCCGGTCGGCGATGCCTTTTCGTCATCGTCGGGGCGGTCCTCATCCCTCTCCTCTTCGGTCGGAGGGATGTCGTCGGCCTGCGCCTCGTCCAGCGCGGTCTCAAGCGCCAGTGCGGTGACATTGGTCCCGATGGCGGCATAGCTGCCCTGTTCCTCCGGAGACAATGCGGGGCGGCGCGTCATCCGCCAGCCAGCGTAAAGCGTCACCGATGCCAGCAATGCGCCCATATAGATCCAGTATCCATCCGGGCCGATCACACCCATCAGCCAACCGGTGATCAGCGGACCGCCAAGCGAGCCGACGCCATAGATGAACAGCAGCCCCGCCGAGGCGGCGGCCATGTCCGACTGGTCCAGGTAATCATTGGTATAGGCCAGCAGCATCGCATAGATCGGATGCGACACGCCGCCCAGCACAGCACCGGCAAGCGCCAGCCCGAGCGAGCCCGGTTGCGCCACCACCACGATCAATGTCGTCAGCGCCCCGATCGCTGCCAACATCAGCACCAGCTTGCGCCGGTCGATGCGGTCCGACACCCAGCCAAGCGGGTATTGCAGCACCAGCCCCCCGGTATAGATCGCCGCCACGAAGAACGAGATCTCGGCCACGGACAGCCCGATCTCGGCCCCCCAGACCGAGGACATTCCCGACAGCGCCGCGAACACGCCGCCCATCAGGAAGATGCCCACGCAGCCAAGGGGCGAGGCCAGGTAAAGCTGGCGGAAGGACATCCGCTTGATCGTTTCGAATGACGGTGCGGGACGGGCCGACAGGAGGATCGGCGTGAAGGCCAGCGAGACCAGCACCGAGGGGATGGCGAATAGCAGGAACCCCGCCGGATCGCCGACATTCAACAGGGCCTGTGCCGAAACGATGCCCAGAAGCTGCACGACCATATAGGCGGCCAGCGTCTTGCCGCGGTTCTCGTTGGTCGAGGCCTCGTTCAGCCAGCTTTCCGCCGTCACATAGACGCCGCAAAAGCAGAAACCGATCAGGAAACGCAGGATGGTCCAGGAAATCCAGTTCGGCCCGATGGCGAACAGCACCAGGATCGCCGAGATCATCGAGCCGAGCGCCGCGAAGACGCGGACATGACCGACATTCTGGATGATGCCCGGCACCGTCAGGCTGCCCAGCAGGAAGCCGCCGTAATAGCCGGCCATGACGACCGACATCTGGAAGGTCGCGATATGTTCGATCCCGCCGCGGATACCCAGCAGCGTCCCATGCATCCCGTTGCCGACCATCAGCAACAGAACGCCAAGCAACAGCGGCCATGTGCTGCGCATCACCGAACTCATATCGAAACCCGTCCTTCGTCCTCTTGCACCAGATTTGGTCAAGCGTTCTGCCCTAAACCCGATCACTGATGCTTTCCAGTGCCGATAGGATCTCAGGGTAACAGAAGCGACGCGTCTCCATAACTGAAGAATCGATACTCTTCCGCGACGGCATGTGCATAAATGCGTTGGATTTTATCCATTCCCATAAGCGCCGAAACCAGCATGAGCAGGGTCGATTTCGGCAAGTGGAAATTGGTCATCAGCCCGTCACTCACCCGGAAGTGATAGCCGGGATAGATGAAGATCTCGGTCGTACCGGCAAAAGGCTGAATCCGCGCCTCTTCCGTCGCCGCCGATTCGATCAGCCGCAGCGCCGTGGTGCCGACCGGGATGACCCGGCGCCCCTGCTCCTTCGCAGCGTTGATCCGGGTGGCGGCCTCTTCGCTCACCTCGCCCCATTCGGCATGCATCCTGTGGGTGGCGACGTTCTCGACCTTGACCGGCAGGAAGGTTCCCGCGCCGACATGCAGGGTGACATGGACGAATTCAACGCCGCGCGCCTCCAGCGCCTCCAACAAGGGGGTGTCGAAATGCAGGCTGGCGGTCGGGGCGGCGACGGCGCCCTGCCTGGCGGCCCATACGGTCTGGTAATCCTTGCGGTCCTGTTCGTCGGGCGCACGCAGCGAAGCGATATAGGGCGGCAGCGGCATCGCCCCGACCTGCGCCAGCGCCGCGTCGAACGCGTCACCCTCGGCATCGAAGCGCAACCGCAGGCCGCCATCCGTGATCGCGGCGACCTCGGCGGACAGCGCCTCGCCGAAACGGATCACCTCGCCCTCGCGCAGCTTGCGCAGCGGTTTGGCCAGCGCCTGCCAGCCATCCGCAGCGGGTTCAAGCAGCGTCACCTCTATCTTCGCCACCGCTTCGCCCTGCCCGGTTTGCCTTGTCCGGGTTCCGGTCAGCCGCGCCGGGATCACCTTGGTGTCGTTCAGCACCAGAAGATCGCCGGGACGCAGGATCTGTGGCAGATCGTAGACATGCCGGTCCACGATCCCCTGCCCTTCGGCCAGCAGCAGGCGCGCGGAACTGCGCGGCCGCGCGGGACGGGTCGCGATCAGATGCTCGGGCAGGTCGAAATCGAAATCGGAGAGTTTCATGGCAGCGCTTTTGCGCTGGCCCACCTCTCCGGTCAAGTTGACGTCGATCAAATCACGGGAGATTCCATCGCCATAAAGCCAAAGTGAAAAACTTGGTCTTTACATGGCCGACAATTTTGGTAGGAGTTGCCGGACAGGAGCTTGCCCATGATCGTCTGCCACTGCATGCAAATCTCGGATCACGACATCCACGCCGCGGTCGACTGGATGCGTGCCGCCGATCCGCAGACGATCATCACGCCGGGCAAGGTCTATCACGCCCTCGGTAAACGTGCAGATTGCGGCAGTTGCATGCCGCTGTTTCTGGACACCATGCGCCACTGCGATAGTCTGGGTGTAGCCCCGCCGATTTTGCGGGCAAGAACAGGCAGCATGGAGGGCTCCCGAAATGAAGGGCGACAAGAAGGTCATCGAATATCTCAACGCCGCACTGCGGTCTGAATTGACGGCTGTCAGCCAGTACTGGCTGCATTATCGCCTGCAAGAAGACTGGGGTTACGGACGGATCGCGGACAAGTCGCGGGCCGAATCGATCGAGGAAATGCATCACGCCGACCGGCTGATCCAGCGAATCATCTTTCTCGAAGGCCATCCGAATCTGCAAAAGCTGGATCCGCTCAGGATCGGTCAGAACCTCAAGGAAACGCTCGAATCGGACCTGGCGGGGGAGCATGACGCGCGCACCCTCTATATCGAGGCGCGGGATCATTGCGAAAAGGTCGGTGATTACGTCAGCAAGCAGCTCTTCGAGGATCTGATCGCCGATGAGGAAGGCCATATCGACTTCCTCGAAACCCAGATCGAGCTTCACGGCACGATAGGCGCCGAGAAATACGGTCTGCTCAACGCGAAACCCGCCGACGAGGCGGAATAGGACGCAGCCCCGACCGACCGACCGGGCGGATGCTGGGTGCGCTTCAGCATGTGGCGCACCCGCTGTTTCCGCCGGATCCCGGCAATCGCTACGATGCGAAGCGGCAGCCTTTCCGCCCGGCCAGCACCGCTTCGCGCGCATGCGCGGCCTTGAGCGCGGCCTGACCATTCATGTAATTGCCAACCGCCGCGGGCCAGGAAAGCACGATGCCCCCGGGACAGGAGGGTAACGAGACCGCAATCAGTCAGGAGAGCGGAACCGTGATGCCGGGGCCGGGCTCGGCCATGCGGCGTGCCAACGACAATTCAGTTGCACGGTACATGGCGAAAGCCCCCGGCACTCCGCCAGAAACCGTCATTTGGATCGATCGATGACATCGTCCGGGAAACGGTGAACCGGCCCGATGGGTCGCATCATTCGGAAACCGCCTAGATCAGACCGTGCAGCAGAGAGCCGTTTGCGTCATCCGCGTGAGGCCCGGAATCGTCATTCGTCTCCGGCTGCCCGATGAATGTGATATTGGGTAGAAGACCGCCAAGCAGCCCCTCGCCCGCTTCCAGGGTCTGACCGATCGCGGCGAAGATATCCGGGCCTTCGCTGCTACCGGCCTCTGTCATGACATCGGTTTGCAGGTTATCCGCCACAGTCTCCGCTGCGCCGGTCAAGGCCGTGGAAGCGGTCTCGACGGCATCGACCGGCGCCTCGTTGGCATCATCATCTGAAGGCCCCCCGGCAAGCGCACCCAGCGTGCTGGTCAGCCCCCCGAGAAGCCCGCCCTGGCCAAGGAGACCATCTGCGATATCCACCACGGTGTCGGAAACCGTTTCGACCGTATCGCCCACCGTTTCGACAACCCCGTCCACCACGCCGTCATCACCCAGAACGGCATCGGTAACACCGGTCAGAACAGTGGAGGCGGTTTCGACAACCGGGTCGGTGATCGTTTCCAGCGTTTCACCGACATTGTCGACAAGCTCCAACACCACGCCGCCTTCCCCAAGCAGATCGCCGGCCAGGTCGGTAACGGATTCCAGCGTTTCACCAACACTGTCGACAAGCTC
>NZ_PXNQ02000013.1 GCF_003007735.2 Paracoccus methylarcula | reverse complement strand
TAACCAACTGAGCTACAACCGCGCATTTATCCGGGCGAAAAGATGAGAGTGGCGCGGTTGACGGGGCTCGAACCCGCGACCCCCGGCGTGACAGGCCGGTACTCTAACCAACTGAGCTACAACCGCACACTCATCCTACCCGGCTGATCGCCCGCCGGGTGAGCGGGGTTTAAGCGGGCCGTCAGGCCGCGTCAAGATAGCTGAAGAAAAAACATCCGCGCATCGGAGGACAATGCGCGGATGCCATTGGACACCCGCATGGAGGAGAGGCGGGTTGCCTCATGTTTTCATCCCCGCTGTCATCGCACGAGCCCATTCCCGACATGTTTCGATCAGATGACGACAGGGCGGTTCGAATCCGGCGAAACCCGGTCTAACGCGGATGGCTGATCCGCCCGCCGCAGACCGGCGCGGGCACGCCGGTCGTCATCGGCCCCGATATCGGCAGGCCGCGCCGCACGCGCACCGCCAGCCATCCGAAAGCCTGCGCTTCAAGCATGTCGCCATCCAGCCCGGCCGACTCGACCGGCTGGACATCGGCCCGGACCGCCTCGCGCAGTGCCTGCATGATGGTGCCGTTATGACGCCCACCGCCGCAGACCAGCAGAACGGCGGGCATGGATGGCAGCCAGCGCATCCCCGCCGCGACCGATCCGGCCAGCGCCGCGACCAATGTGGCCGCAGCATCGGCATCCGAAAGCGGCGTCACCGCCTCGCCCAGCCCGGTGAACTGGTCCCGGTCCAGCGATTTGGGCGGGGAACGGTCGAAATAGGGATGCCGCAGGAATTCGGCGACGATCCCCTGATCCGCGCTGCCCGAGCCCGCCAGTGCGCCGCCCTCGTCACGGGCCTGCCTGCGGCGCTTGCGCATCAGGTCGTTGATCGGCGCGTTCGCCGGGCCGGTATCGAAGGCGACACAGGCACCGGGGGATTCGGGCGCCGGGGCCGCCGGATCCACCCAGGTGATATTGCCCACCCCGCCAAGATTCAGGAAAGCCAGCGGTGCGGAAGGCAGCTTCCCCTCCCTGATCGCCCATTCGGCACAGGCCCAGTGAAAGAACGGGGCAAGCGGCGCGCCCTCTCCGCCCTGCCGGACATCCTCGCTGCGGAAATCCCAGATCACCGGACGGCGGGACATCCGCGCCAGCACCGCCCCGTCCCCGGCCTGATGGGTGCCGCGCCCCTGGGGATCATGCGCAAGCGTCTGGCCGTGATAGCCGATCAGTTCCGCCTCGGGGAAACCTTCTGCCAGAGCGGCATGGCTGGCCACGGAAATCTCTGCGGCATCCGCCACGCCCTCCTCGCCCGGCCAGCGCCCGAGTGCCGCATGCAGCGCCGCCGCCTCGTTATCGGAATAGGCGCGGAATGCGCTGCGGCCAAAACCGCCGATACGGATCCCGTCGGTTTCGATCATCGCCGCATCCACCCCGTCGAGCGAGGTGCCCGACATCATTCCCAAAGCCCGGATCATCACGCCTTTTCCTTTGCCGTTGCAGCCGGTATATCCGCCCCGCAGAAGAGGAAACAGCCCCATGACATACCAGCCCAGATCGGATTTCCTGCAAATCATGCGCGAGCGCGGCTATATCGCCGATTGCACGGATTACGAGGGGCTGGACAAGGCGCTGCTGGCCGGACCCGTCACCGCCTATATCGGCTATGACGCGACGGCGGCCAGCCTGCATGTCGGGCATCTGCTGAACGTGATGATGCTGCGCTGGTTCCAGAAGACCGGCAACCGCCCGATCACGCTGATGGGCGGCGGCACGACCAAGGTCGGCGATCCCTCTTTCCGCTCGGAAGAGCGTCCGCTTCTGGACCAGGCCGCGATCCAGGCCAATATCGACGGGATGCAGAAGGTCTTCGCGCGCTATCTCGATTACCGCGAGGAAGGCGGTGCGATGATGCTGAACAATGCCGAATGGCTGGACGGGCTGAACTACCTGGATTTCCTGCGCGATATCGGCCGGCATTTCAGCGTCAACCGGATGCTGTCCTTCGAATCGGTGAAATCGCGGCTGGACCGCGAGCAATCGCTGTCCTTCCTCGAATTCAACTACATGATCCTGCAGGCCTATGATTTCCTGGAACTGCACCGCCGTTACGGCTGCGGCCTGCAGATGGGCGGCTCGGATCAATGGGGCAATATCGTCAACGGGATCGACCTGACCCGGCGGGTCGATGATGCCGTGATCTGGGGGCTGACCTCGCCCCTGCTGACCACCAGCGACGGGCGCAAGATGGGCAAGTCGCAGGGCGGTGCGGTCTGGCTGAACGGCGAGATGCTGTCGCCCTATGATTTCTGGCAGTTCTGGCGCAACACCACCGATGCCGATGTGGGCCGGTTCCTGAAGCTCTACACCGAGTTGCCGGTCGCCGAATGCGAGCGGATGGGGGCGCTGCAGGGATCCGAGATCAACGAGGCGAAGGTGCGGCTGGCCAACGAGGTGACAACCCTTCTGCATGGTGCCGAGGCCGCGGCCAGCGCCGAGGCGACCGCGCGCGAGGTCTTTGAACAGGGCGGCGCGGGCGGCGACCTGGAAGTGGCCCTGCTGCCGTCAGATGCCTTGGGCGATGGGCTGACGGTGGTGCAGATGCTGGTCCAGACCGGAATCACCGCCAGCGGCAAGGAAGCCAAGCGCCTGATCGCCGAGGGCGCCTGCGGCTGAACAACGAGGCGGTGAGCGATCCGCAACTGCCGGTCGATGCGGGCCTGATCGGCGACGGGCTGAAGGTTTCGGTCGGCAAGAAGAAGCATCGGATGGTGCAGATCGGCTGACCGGGAACGGCTGCTTGTTACGTCCCGCGATGGCTGGGGGTTTCACACCCCCAGACCCCCGGGGATATTTGCGTGAAGAAGAAGCGGCGAATTGATGGAACGGTCGGTTCCGGGCGGTGAGGTGCGCAAATGCGCTTTCTGCATGGCAGCATTGCAACCCAAAGTGACGCCGCGTCGCAGCACTGGAAAGCGTGGGGCATTGCGCCTATCTGACCGGATGCGGAGGAGCCAACTCCAATATGGCAGACCTAGACATGAGCCAAGAAACGAAACCGCAAAACATTGCCGAGCGCCAGCGCAACAGCGAGGCCGAGGCAGCACTGGAACAGATGTTCGGCTATTTCAGCCGGGAAGGCCAGACGCGGCGGATCGTCAGCGAATTCGACGCCTACAGGGCCGCTGGCAGGGCCGCCTGAAGCATGGCCGGCCGGTTTTGACAACCGGTCGGCAAGGCCCGCCCGCCGATTGATCGTCCTCTCTTGCCCTCGGCTGTGGGTTGTGAAACGCTTTCGTCGAAATGGCGGGGGCGAAATGAGCGACGGGCGCAACGGATCGGTCAAGCAGATCATCTGCATCAAATGGGGCAGCAAGTTCGGGCCGGAATATGTGAATCGCCTGCATGGCATGATCGCGCGGAACATCACGCCGCCGTTCCGGCTTTACTGCTTTACCGATGACGGAAGCGGGCTGCATCCCGACATCGCCGTGCGCCCCCTGCCCGAATTCGACTACAAGGCACCCGAGCGCACCCGCGGCAAATGGCCGAAATCCCGGCTATGGGGCGATCTTGGCGATGTGACCGGCGTGGTGCTGTTCCTCGATCTCGACGTGGTCGTCACCGGCAATATCGACGGCTTCTTCGAATATGGCGATCCCGACGACACGATCCTGGGGCGCAACCTGAATACGCCTTTCGAACGGATGGGCCAGACCTCGGTCTACCGGATGCGGGTGGGCAAGCTGGCCCCGCTGCAAGACATCTTCCGCGCCGATCCGCAGGGCGTGGCCGATACCTATCGCTACGAGCAGCGCTTCGTGACGCGCAACGCGCCGGGCGGGGTCAAGTTCTGGCCCTTGCGCTGGATGGCGCATTTCCGGCTGCAATGCGTTCCGATCTTTCCGCTCAATTACATGAAGGAGCCGCATATCCCGCGCGGCGCGAAGATCGTCATCTTCCCGGGCAACCTGAACCCGCCCGACGCCATTGCCGGACGGTGGGACGAACATGCCACCCCCCGCCCGCCGCTGGATCACCTGCGCGCCACATTCGGCAAGGATCGCCGCGAGGGCCTGGTGAAACATCTGCGCCATTACCTGCGCCCCACCACCTGGGTCGCCTCCATGTGGCGCGAATAGCCCGTTTCCGGAACCATCGAAACATGGACACAAGACGACCAGGATGAGCCTGCCCCGCGCCCCCGACCGCCTCTCGGATGACATGGCCGCCGCGATCGGCCATGCGGTATCCGGCTTCGGTTTCCTCGAGGAAGCCCTCAAGCGTGCCATCTTCTCCCTGACCCGGCAGGGCCTGGGCGAGGATGTCAGCGAGAAGGAACTGGAGAAATGGTTGCGGCGGATGGAGGAAATCGCCGACGACACCCTGGGCACCTTGATCGACAGTTTCGTCGCCTCGGCCAAGCGGGCGCGGGTCGATGACCGCCATGTCCTGGCCGACGAACTGACCGCGATCCGCCTGAAGCGCAATCTTCTGTGCCATGCCTCGTGGCGTCCGGGAAGCGAGCCGGGATATTGGCATCCGACCTTCATCAACACGCGCGGCGAGCGCTATCCCGACGAGATGAATGTCGGGGATATCGAGGAAATCCATACCGACACGCTGAGGATTGCCCGGCGGGTGGTCTCGATCATGCGCGCCACCGGGATCGAGGGTGAACTGGCGGGCGATGACGACGAGGAGTGAGTGACGCATCCGACCGTCACCCACCCGGCGCCCGGCCCCCGGCGATGCCCGAAGGCGGGGCCGGATTGCGGCTTATTCGTCACGCGGGCGGCACCGGATCCGGGCGGGGCGGACCGCAAAGCGCGTTACCGCGTTGCAACGCCGGGCCGGGCGCGCTAACAACCCGCGCAATCCAAACCGAGAGGCTTTCATGTCGTCCCCCCTTCGCCTCGGCATCGCCGGGCTTGGCACCGTCGGGATCGGTGTCGTCAAGATCGTTCAGAAGCACGCCGACCTGCTGGCGAAGCGGTCGGGGCGCGGGATTGCCATTACCGCCATCAGCGCCCGCGACCGGATGAAGAACCGCGACGCGGATATCTCGGCCTATCGTTGGGAAGACGATCCCATGGCCGTGGCGCAGGCCGGGGACGTGGATCTCTATGTCGAGCTGATCGGCGGCGACAACGGCATCGCCAGGCAGAGCATCGAGGCGGCATTGCGGTCCGGCAAGGATGTCGTCACGGCGAACAAGGCGCTTCTGGCCATGCATGGGCAGGAGCTGGCCGAACTGGCCGAGAGCCTTGGCCGGGTGATCCGCTTCGAGGCGGCCGTCGCGGGCGGCATCCCGGTGATCAAGACCATGACCGAGTCGCTTGCCGGCAACGGCATCACCCGCGTCATGGGGGTGATGAACGGCACCTGCAACTATATCCTGACCCGGATGGAAAGCGCCGGCCTGCCCTATGAGGCGGTGTTCGAGGAGGCGCGGCAGCTCGGTTACCTGGAGGCCGATCCGAACCTGGACGTGGGCGGGATCGATGCGGGCCACAAGCTGGCGATCCTGTCCTCGATCGCCTTCGGCACGAGGGTGAATTTCGACGCCGTCGAGATCGAGGGGATCGAGCGCGTCAGCATCGACGATATCCGCCGCGCGGCGGATATGGGCTACCGGATCAAGCTGCTGGGTGTCGCGCAGATAACCCCGCGCGGGCTGGAGCAGCGCATGTCTCCCTGTCTTGTCCCTGCCGACAGCCCCATCGGGCAACTGGCGGGCGGCACCAATATGGTGGTGGTCGAGGGCGACAGCGTCGGCCAGATCGTGCTGCGCGGCGCAGGCGCCGGCGAAGGCCCGACGGCGAGTGCCGTGATGTCGGACATTGTCGAGGTCGCGCGGGGCGTGCGCCTGCCGGTCTTTGGCCAGCCCGCCACCGGTCTCGAGCCCGCGCAACCGGCCCGCACCGCGGTGCCTGCTGCCTATTACATGCGGCTCGAATTGCAGGACAAGCCGGGGGCGCTGGCCAAGATCGCGTCGGTCCTGGGCGATGCCGGGATCTCGATCGACCGGATGCGGCAATATGGCCATGCCAGCGACAGCAGTGTTCCGGTTCTGGTGGTGACCCACAAGACCACGCCGGATGCGATAGATTTCGCGATCGAGGCATTGCCGCGAACCGGCGTCCTGGTCAGCGATCCGGTCGAATTGCGGATCGAGGAAGTCTGACGAAACAGGGGGCGCTCGCGCCCCCTCTTGGCCTGCGGCCAATTCACCCCCTGAGGATATTTGGATGAAGAAGAAGGCGCGGGCGCTTCAGCCCCCCGCGATGATGCGCACGTAGTTGCGGGTCTCGCGATAAGGCGGGATACCGCCATATTTGGAGACGGCGGCGGGCCCGGCATTATAGGCCGCCAGTGCCAGCCGCCAATTGCCGAACTGGTTATACATCATGCGCAGGTAGCGCGCCCCGCCATTCAGGTTCTGCACCGGATCATGCGGATTCACGCCCAGCCTGGACGCCGTTCCCGGCATGAGCTGCGCCAGACCCGTCGCGCCCTTATGCGAGCGCGCGGACGGGTTCCAGCCGGATTCCTGCTGCACCAGACGCAGGAAGAGATCCTCGGGGATTCCATAGCGCCGCGCCGCGGCGCGGGCATGCGGCATGTATTCGCTGCGCTTGCCGCGATAGGCGGGAATATTCGCAGACAGGTCAAGTTCGACCACGCTGCGGTTGCCCGCTCCGGGCTGCAGCCGCGCCGATTGCTGATATTGAGAGGCAAGCCGCGAGTCCATCAGCCGGGTCTGGCGCGCGAATTGATCGGCCCTCGACTTGGAGGAACTGCCCGACAGCCGCAGCCCTTCCGCCGTCACGGGCAATGCAAGTCCCGCAAGCAGCGCCGCGCCGATCACGGCCCTTGTCACCGATATGATCCTCATGAACTCCGCCCTCGTTCGCCTGGCATTATTTTTGAAGGCACTATACATGAATTTTCCGCCTTCGCCAGCAAGGCTTTTCCGCGCATCCATCGCCGGAACGGGAAGGCGGAAACTGGCCGATGGGCCGGGAGGCCCCTCTCCGGCCCGAATTGCTTGCAGTATTCGCCGTCACTGGGATAGACCGGCGGCAGCATATCGAACAACCGGAGAGCCCAGCATGGCAGGCAGCGTCAACAAGGTCATTCTGGTCGGCAATCTGGGACAGGACCCCGAAGTCCGCACGTTCCAGAATGGCGGCAAGGTGGTCAATCTGCGGATCGCGACATCCGAACGGTGGAAGGACCGCAACACCGGCGAGGCGCAGGAGCGCACCCAGTGGCATTCCGTCGCGATCTTTTCCGAACCCCTCGCCCGCGTGGCCGAGCAATATCTGCGCAAGGGGTCCAAGGTCTATATCGAGGGCCAGCTCGAGACCCGCAAATGGCAGGACCAGAGCGGGCAGGACCGCTATTCGACCGAGGTCGTGTTGCGCCCGTTTCGCAGCGAATTGCACATGCTGGACGGGCGCGGCGAAGGCGGCGGCGGCGGTGGCAGCCGCGATCCGGGCGGTTTCGGCGGTGGCGGCGGATATGGCGGACCGTCGGGCGGCGGCGCCCCCTCCTCGGGCGGTGGCGGCGGACGCAGCGATTACGACGACGAGATCCCGTTCTAGGCACCGGCCTTCGGCGGCCAGGGCGAATCATCGAGGCGGGCGGTCCAGGGGGCCGCCCGTTCCTTTTTGCCGAAACAGCGTTAAAATTGCGCCGGTCAAGACCAATTGCGACGCAAATTGCGCCCCGCCCCATGCGATCTTTGCAAATGATCCAATGCTTGCAATGCAGGCGGAAAGCCGTTTTCTGACCTTGTTTCAAGGCGGTTCGGATCGGAGCGCCAGCGAGGAGGAGAGCCGGACATGGAATTGAAACTCACCGATCTCGACAGGCCCGACGGCTTCGAGCGGCTGGTGCTGGCCGAGGACGCCCCGGCGGGGCTGCGCGCATTGATCTGCGTGCATTCGACCGTTCTGGGGCCAGCCGCGGGCGGCTGCCGGATGTGGAGCTATGCCGATGATGCCGAGGCGATCGCCGATGTCACGCGGCTGGCGCGCGGCATGACCTACAAGAACGCGATGGCCGGGCTGGGGCTGGGCGGCGGCAAATCGGTCATCATCGGTGATGCGCGCCGCGACAAGACCCCCGGGATGATGCGCGCCTTCGGGCGGGCGGTGGATGCGCTGAAGGGCATCTATTACACCGCCGAGGATGTCGGCATCTCACCCGAGGACATGGCCCATGCCGCCACCGAGACCCGTTATGCCGTGGGATTGTCGGGCGCGTCGGGCGATCCTTCGCCCTGGACTGCCGAGGGCGTGTTCCGCTGCCTGCGGATCGGCGCGGCGCATGTGTTCGGCGACGACGATCTGACCGGGCGGCGGGTGCTGGTGCAGGGGCTGGGCCATGTCGGGCTCTCGCTTGCCCAAAAGCTGCACGAGGCCGGGGCCGAGCTGATCGTCACGGACATTCACGCTGCGGCGCTGGAGGACGCCAAGACGCGCCTTGGCGCGGAAATCTGCGCCCCGGATGCGGTGTTCGAGCAGCAGATGGATATTTTCGCACCTTGTGCCCTGGGCGGTGTGCTTGACGAGGCGAGCAGCGCGAAGCTGACCGCCCCCCTGGTCTGCGGCGCCGCCAATAACCAGTTGGCCCGGCCCGAGATCGCCGAGATCCTGCGGGCGCGGGGGATCACCTATCTGCCCGATTACGTCGTCAATGCCGGCGGGATCATCAGCGTCGCCAGCGAGATCCATGGCACGGGTGACGCCTGGCGGCGCGAACGCCTGGACGGGATCACGGGCCGCGTGGCCGAGATGCTGACGCGCGCCACCGCCGGGAATTGCAGCACCGAGCAGATCGCCGATCAGATGGTCGAGCAGATGCTGCGCGAGGCAAGCGCCGCCTGACCGGGATGCGGGGATGCGGCGGCGGGATCGATGACCCCTGCCCCGCTCTTCCGGCCGGGATCAGCCCGCCCGCGCATCCCGCAAGACAGCCGCCAGCATGTCACCCGGCACATCATCGCTGACAAAGGCTTCGCCGATCCCGCGGGCCAGCACGAAGCGCAGCTTGCCATCGACGACCTTCTTGTCTTGTCCCATCAGCGCGATCAACGCCTGATCATCGGGCAATTCGCCCGGAATATCCGTCAGTTTCGCGGGCATGCCCATCTGCCGCAGATGCGCCACCACCCGCGACGGGGCCTCCTGGCTGCACAGCCCCATCCGCGCCGACAGGTCGAAGGCCAGCGCGCAGCCGATGGCCACGCCCTCGCCATGCAGGAGCCGCTCGGAATAGCCCGTCGCCGCCTCCAGCGCATGGCCGAAGGTATGGCCAAGATTGAGCAGCGCCCGTTCGCCCTGCTCGGTCTCGTCGCGGGTCACGATCCCGGCTTTCATACGAACGGAATGCGCAACCGCCTGTTGCCGCAGCTCCATATCGCCGCGCAGGCGCGGTGCGTGCCGTTCCAGCCATTCGAAGAAACCGGCATCGCCCAGCAACCCGTATTTCACCACCTCGCCATATCCGGCGAGGAAATCGCGCGGGGCCAGCGTGTCCAGCACCTCGATATCGGCCAGCACCAGCGCGGGCTGGTGAAAGGCGCCGATCAGGTTCTTGCCGAACGCGCTGTTGATGCCGGTCTTGCCGCCGACGCTGCTATCGACCTGCGCCAGAAGCGTCGTCGGGATCTGCACGAAACGCACGCCGCGCCGCAGGATCGCCGCCGCGAAGCCGACCAGATCACCGATCACGCCGCCGCCAAGCGCGACGACGATATCGCGCCGCTCGATCTTCTGTTCCAGCAACCATTCAACGCAGCGGGTCAGCTGCGGCCAGCTCTTGGTTGCCTCGCCGGCCGGCAGGGCCAGCGCTTCGGACGCGATCCCCTCGGAGCCCAACGCCTCGCGCAGCCGGTCCAGATGCAGCGCCGAGACGGTTTCATCGGTGACGATACAGAGGCGCGAGCGGTGCAGGAACGGGGCGATCTCGGCCCCGGCCCGCGCGATCAGCCCCGGCCCGATCCGGACGTCATAGGCGCGCGCGCCCAGGGGGACGTGAACATGGGTGGCTTCGATCATTTCACCTCCGGAAATTCGGGAACAACGCTGCGAAGCTGTTCGATCAGCCGCGTCGCGGCGGCCTCGATACTGTCATCCGCATGGGCATTGAAGGTCACATCGGCACGGGCATAGACCGGCCCGCGTTCATCAAGCAGCCGGGCCAGCGTGCCCCTGGGGTCGGGGGTCTTCAGCAGCGGGCGGGTGCTGCGCTGGCGAACCCGATGCCACAGCGTTTCCAGATCGCAATTCAGCCAGACCGACAATCCATGCGCGCGGATCAATTCGCGGTTCCGGGCCTGCATCCAGGCCCCGCCCCCGGTCGAGACGATCCCCACCGGCCCGTTGAGGATGCGTGACAGGACCTGGGCTTCACGGTCCCGGAAGAATGCTTCCCCGTCACGGGCGAAGATCTCGCCGATGCTCATTGCGGCGGCGGATTCGATCTCGGCATCCGAATCGGTGAAGGGCACATGCAGCCGCCGGGCCAGTTCCGACCCGATCGCGGTCTTGCCCGCCCCCATCATCCCGATCATCACGATATGCCGCTTCATCTTCCTTCGCCTCTTTTCCGACGGATCCCTGTCGCCGGGGGAACTGAATGACGTGATCTTTTCCGAATTGCCATATATATTCGGGCGGAACCGGCAAAAGACCGTGGAACGGATACAAACTAGGCAGAGCAAAGGCAGAAATAAATGCGGTTACTCAAACTTCTGGTGGTGCTGATCCTCGCCGCGCTGATCGCACTGGTGGGCTATGCCTATCTTGGCGACATGCAGGCCCCTCAGCAGGAGATACGCACCCCCATAGGCACGGGGGACGGGAGTGACTGATTCCCGTCATCCGGCCGGAACGGGCCTGGCGGCATTTTTCCTGGCGCAACTGCTTTTCGCCGGTGCGCTTCATGCCGAAGCACCGCTATCCGCCAGCGACTGGCTGTCCGGCAGCGTCAAGGGCCCGCCCCGCGAAAGCTCGGCCTGGCGGCCCGGTGACATCCCGCCTCCGCAGATCAGGGGGCATGGAAACCCGCAGCCCGTCGCAGAGAGCGGCGCGGTGGGCGAGATCGAGGTCACGCGGCTGGACGGCACCAATCCCGACATGGCCGGGACGATCACCGCCCGAAAGGCAGGCCTGCCGAAAGACCTGTGGCAGGGCAGCGAGGTTGCGACGATCTCGGCGCAGCTCGCGCAGAGCCCTGCCCGCCTGCCGGCGATGAACGCGCTGCTGCGGCGAATCCTGAAGGCGCAGCTTTTGCCTCCGGCGGATTCGCGGATGCATCAGGGGCAATTGTTCCTGGCCCGGACCGACCGCCTGCTGGATATGGGCGCGTTGGACCAGGCGCAGGCACTGCTTTTCGCAGTAGGTCACGGCGATTCCGAACAGTTCCGGCGGCTTTTCGACATCGCCCTGCTGGAAGGCGACGAATCACGGGCCTGCGAAACCATGAACAATACGCCGGGCATCGCGCCCAGCTTTTCCGCCCGCATCTTCTGCCTGGCCCATTCGGGAGACTGGGCCGCCGCCGCCATCGGCCTGAACGGCGCCGATGACCTGGGCCTGATCGATGCCGGGCAAGCGCAGCTTCTGACACATTTCCTGCATGATTCCTACGTGGACAGCGACGAGGAACTGGTCCCCTCGGATCGCGTGACCCCGCTGGAGTTCCGCATCCACGAGGCGATCGGCCAGCCATTGCCGACACATCCCCTGCCGCTGGCCTTCGCGCAATCCGACCTGCGCGCCAATAGCGGCTGGAAGGCCCGGCTCGAAGCGGCGGAAAGGCTGGCCCGCGCGGGCGCGCTCCCGCCGGCGCGGCTACGCGAGATCTATTCCGAGCAGGAACCGGCCGCCTCGGGCAGCGTATGGGAACGTGCGGCAAGGATGCAGGCGCTCGAAGCCGCGATCGCGGCGGGGGATGTCGCGGCCGCCCTGCCCCGCGCATTCGACGCGTTCCGCTCTGCCGAAATGGCGGATGTCCTGGCCGCGATGGTGGCCGAAGACCTGCCTGCCGACAGCGGGGAAAAGGCCGCGGAGATCACCGGCTGGCTGCGGCTATGGCAGGGTTTGCCGGGAAATGATCGGATCGAGATCCTTCGGGAATTGCAGGGCGATCCGCCCGCCCCCCCCACCGACCGGAAGGGAGAGGCGCTGCTGGCGGCGATGACCGATATAGACGCGGGCATGGATGGCGATCTGCCCCGCGCCGCGCGGGGGATCGCGATGCTGCGCGCGCTCGGACTGGATGCCGATGCCGATCTGGCGGCCACCCAGCTCACGCTTCTGCCGCATATGAGAAAGGCGCCGGGATGAGTATCCCCGATCATCGCGCGATCTCGGATTTCCTGGATGCCCAGGCCGCCGAGGCCGGGGCGGCCCGGAACACGCTGCTGGCCTATGGCCGGGACCTGCGCGACCTGTCGGACTGGCTTGCGGGACGGCGCCAGTCATTGGCCGGGCTGACGCGCGAACGGGTCGAGGATTACCTGGCGCATTGCGATGCCCAGGGCCTGTCCCGCGCCACGCGGGCAAGACGGCTGTCCTCGATCCGGCAATTCACCCGCTTCGCGCTGGAGGAAGGCTGGCGAGAGGACGATCCCGCCATCCGCATTACCGGCCCCGGCCGTGCCCAACGCCTGCCCAGGACATTGAGCCGGAACGAGGTCGAGGCGATCCTTGACGCCGCGTCCTCATCGGGCCGCGGTCCCGCCGAACAGGCCCGGAACCTGTGCCTGCTCGAACTGCTCTATGCCACCGGCATGCGGGTCAGCGAACTGGTGTCCCTGCCCGTCGCCGCCTGCCGGGGCGATCCCGACATATTGCTGATCCGGGGCAAGGGCGGCAAGGAACGCATGGTCCCGCTGACCCCTCCGGCCCGCGAGGCGCTGACCGGCTGGCTTACATGCCGCGACAATCCGCCAAAGGACAGCCCGCTGGCCCGGTTGATCGCGGGCAAGGGCGCGCGCTGGCTGTTTCCCGCACCGGGCACGGCGGGCCACCTGCCCCGGCAAAGCTTCGGGCGGCTGCTCAAGGACATCGCCGCGAGCGCCGGGGTCGATCCCTCGCGCGTGACGCCGCATGTCATCCGCCATGCCTTCGCGACCCATCTTCTTGAAGGCGGCGCCGATCTGCGCAGCATCCAGACACTACTGGGTCATGCCGATCTCGGCACGACCGAAATCTATACCCATGTCCTGGATCAGCGCATGCGCGACCTGGTCCTGAACCACCACCCCCTGGTGCACCCCATATCCCGGGACGCGCCGAGTTCCGAAAGCAACTGACCAATCCCATGGACGATCCTTCGAGTATTTTTGACGCCGCCTTCTGGCTTACCAGCGCGGCGATTATTGTTCTTCTGATGCTGTCGGGCTTTTTCTCGGGCTCCGAGACCGCCCTGACCGCGGCCAGCCGCGCCAAGCTGCGCGCACGCGCGGACAAGGGGGATGCCGGGGCCGATGCGGCCCTGAATGTCACCGAGGACAGCGAACGGCTGATCGGCGCCATCCTGCTGGGCAACAATGTCGTCAACATCCTGTCGGCCAGTCTCGCCACCGCCATGTTCACCCGCCTTCTCGGGTCGAGCGGGGTGGCGATCGCCACGCTGGTCATGACGGTCCTGGTGCTGATCTTTTCCGAGGTGATGCCCAAGACCTATGCGATTTCCGCCCCCGAGAATGTCGCCAGCCGTGTCGCCCGCCCGATCCGGTGGGTCACACTGCTGCTGTCGCCCATCGTTGCCGTGGTGCGGGTGATCGTACGCGGCATCCTGGGACTGTTCGGGCTGCAGACCGATCCCGAATCACATATGTTCTCGGTCCATGACGAGATCGCCGGCGCGCTCTCCATCGGCCATGCCACCGGCGCGGTGCAGAAAGAGGATCGCGACCGCCTGCTGGGCGCGCTGGACCTGGGCAACCGCACCGTCGAAGAGATCATGCGCCATCGCTCCGGCATCCAGATGATCGATTGCGACATGTCGCCCTCGCATATCCTGGACGCGGTGCTGGCCAGCCCGCATACCCGCCTGCCCGTCTACAAGGGCGAGCGCGAGAATGTCGTGGGCGTCGTCCATGCCAAGGACCTGCTGCGGGCCGTGAACAAGGCGGTGCGCGACAGCGGCGATTCCCAGGCCCTGCAGAAATTCGACGTGATGGCCGTGGCGATGAAGCCCTATTTCGTGCCCGACACGACCGCGCTGGACGAACAGATGCGCGAATTCCTGAAACGCCGCGCGCATTTCGCGCTGGTCGTGGACGAATATGGCTCGCTGCGCGGGTTGATCACGCTGGAGGACATCCTCGAGGAGATCGTCGGCGAGATCGCGGATGAGCATGATACCGAGGCGGACCAGATCCTGACCCCGAATCCGCAGGGCGATTACGCCGTCGATGGCGGCATGACCATCCGCGACCTGAACCGCCAGCTTGACTGGAACCTGCCCGATGAAGAGGCGAATACCGTCGCGGGGCTGGTGATCCACATGGCGCAATCGATCCCCGATCCGGGGCAGGTATTTTCCTTCCACGGCTATCGTTTCGAAGTGGTCAACCGCCGTGAAAACCGGATCACCAAGCTCCGGGTCCGCCCGCTCGACGAAAGGCGCAGCCGGAGGATTGACATGTGCTTTCCATGCCGGGGCGCATGTCCATCCGCTCACCCGAGATGCCGCTCCCTGCCCGCGGGGACCTGCTTCGGAGCCGGGAAAAGCGGGCGGACGCCATCTGGCCCCACGGCCCCGACCCACGGTCGAAGCCCTTTCAAAAGGCTCTTGTTTTCCCCTCGCTTGATCCATATACGGATCGGCGGAGACGTGGCCGAGTGGTCGAAGGCACACCCCTGCTAAGGGTGCAGGCGGGAAACCGCCTCGAGGGTTCGAATCCCTTCGTCTCCGCCATTTTTCATCCTGGATCTCAACGGAAATATCGGCACTCATTCGCCGAATCAGCCGATACTCCCGCCGCCAGGGCAGTTTGCAGCATATCAGGTTCAGTAGCGGGTCGCGTCCCGCGACGCCGGGGGCTGACGGCCCTGCCGCCGACAGGTCTCTCGAACCAGTCGCGCGACCGCGCCGGCGACTCCCGTGGATATTCTTATGAAGAAGAGTATTCGGGTGGGTCTGATTGAGCGCAAAATGCTCCAGGATCGCGCTTGGCTGGTCGGTCGCATCTACCGCGCATCTTTCCGGCGTTCCCGTCTGACGTATCGACAAGAACGACGGAAGCCCGAAGATGACAAATCTTCCCACGTCTCCGACCAGGAGACGCGCGAGATCCATGTATCAGACAGGTAGCTGGCCAACGCGAAGGATGAACGGCTGGCGGCAGAGAAGAACCGCTTGCATCGCATCCAGGGCCGGAACGCAGGGCGTTGGGTTGCCACGCCCTGCCGACCCGATGGAAACGGGTGTCAGTCCCGCTTTCCTTCGACATGCCGTTGCGCCTCGTCGTCGAGCTTTGGTTTGCAGATGCCTTGAGGCGTCGAGACACCTGGAGTCTGGCAATTCTTCGTCATTGTCATTCTCCCATTTTGAAAGTCTTCAATATCACGGGCTCGTGACCGGAAGATGACATTGCCCGCTTCCTGCACCCGTGTCCAGTCGAGCTGCCGATTAAATCTCGTTACCCTCGAACCTTCACCGTCACGCCTTTTCCCAAGCGTAGCGGCAACGGCTGACAGAACCGCAGCGGAACAGATATGGCCACCCGCGTCCTGAAGCGATCGGCGACGGCAACGGGCCGAAGACGCCGGAGCCTGCCCGCCATCTGGCCGGAACATCCACCGGATCCGGGAATGAGGGGCTGTATAAGGCCGCACCCGCCTGATTTTCTCCATGCCAGGCATGAAGAAGGCAACAGCCTGACATTAAAAGAAATTCATGAAATCCGCATGATGGGTGAAGGCATCTTCGAAATCCCGGGCCAAGAGCCGGGACCCCGATATTCGCGGGGCCGGACCGCAGCCCCGGTGTATCCTGGCGCGAATGCGGCGCGGGCTTCCGTTGCGCATCCGGCCCTGCCCTTCCCGCATGGCAGCCGTGACAACTCGCCCCTACCGTAGCGCCGCCATAGCCGCTAGTCTGGCCTCATGGATACGAGCCCGCATCAGCCCGCCTGCCCCAACCTGCCGAAGCCACGCAGCTTCTGGCAGCGCATCGCCGACCGGCTGGCGGCGATGCTGGGCCGGCAGCGGGCCGCCACCCCGCCGGAACGCTCGGTTGCCTTCACCATCGCGGTGATCGCGCTCGGCGCCAAGCTGGCCAAGGCCGACGGCACCGTCGCCCGATCCGAGGTCGCCGCCTTCCGCCGCGTCTTCATCATCCCTCGGGCCGAGGAAAAGAACGCGGCGAGGGTCTTTGACCTGGCCCGGCAGGACGTGGCGGGATTCGACGCATGGGCACATCGGATCGCGGCCATGTTCCCGGCGGGCGATCCGGTTCTGGCCGATGTGATCGAGGGGCTGTTCATCATCGCCGTCGCCGATGGCGATCTGCACGAGGCCGAGATCATCTTCATCGACGAGGTCGGCCGGATCTTCGGCCTGACCCAGGCCCGCATCGGGGCGATACGTGCCCGCCACGACCCCAAGGCAGGCTGCCCGCCCTGTGAAGTGCTTGGCATTCCAATAGAAACCCCGCTTCCCGAAGCCCGGAAACATTGGCGCAACCTGATCCGCGAATCGCATCCCGACCGGGCCATCGCACGCGGCCTTCCGCCCGAGGCGGTCCGCCTCGCCGAAGCCCGCACCCGCCGTCTCAACGAGGCGTGGGAGAAGTTTCGGGCCATGCATAGGCCCCCGGCGCCGACGGGCGGCTGATGCGGCGTAGCACGACCGTGAACCGTCGCGGAGACGCAAATCACTTGCACAACCCCAATCTGCGCCCCATCTTCCCTGTCATGCAGATACGCGCCCTGACCCTTGCCGCATTCCTGGCCCCGGCCCTGTTCGCCGCGCCGGTCCTGTTCGCGCAGGACGATCCCGACGCCTGGCAGCCGCCCCTGCAGGACAGCGAGCCTGCGCCCGGGGAAGACGGGGCCGACCTGATCGGGCGCGGTGTCGGTATCCTGATGGAGAATTTCATGCGCGATCTCGGGCCCGGGCTGGATCAGCTGGGGCAGGACATGTCGGGCGCGCTGAACAACCTGTCGCCGGTGCTCAAGGATCTCGGCGTCCTGATCGACGATCTGCGCAATTACGAAGCCCCCGAGCGGCTCGAGAATGGAGATATCGTCATCCGCCGCAGGGCGGATGCACCGCCGCCCCCTCCTATCGGGGAGTACCTGCGCAATTTCACCATGCCGGAGGATCAGCCCGAATCCGTGGTCCCGCGCGATCCGGACGCCCCCGAAATCGACCTCTGATTGGCATCGGCGATCAGGCGGCGGTGGCGGCGGGCCTCTGCCGTGACCTCTTCGAACCGGGTGATCCCCTTCGCCTCCAGCGCCGGGATCAGGCGCAGGAAGATCTCTGCCGTCGCGGTGGCGTCGCCCATCGCGCTGTGGCGCCGGTCGGGCGGGATGACGATATCCAGCCGCTCGGCCAGCGCGTCCAGCGTATGCGCCACCCCGCCTCCCCAGACCATGGCCGAGAGCAGCACGGTATCCAGCACCCGGTGATCGAAATGCAGCCCGGTCTCCGGCTCGGCGGCGCGCAGCATTCCCATGTCGAAAGGGGCGTTATGGGCGACCAGCACCGCATCTTCGGCGAAATGGTGAAAGGCGGTCAGCGCGCCACGCATGCCGGGCGCATCCGCGACCATCCTGTCGGTGATGCCATGGACCGCGCTTGCGCCGGGCGGGATCGGGCGGCCCGGATCGACCAATGTCTCGAAACGCTCGCCCGTCAGCCTGCCCCGTGCGATCCTGAGCCCGGCTATCTGCACGATCCGGTCGGATGGCTCCAGGCCGGTCGTCTCGGTGTCGAACACAACGCAGGTCAGATCCGCCAGCCGCGACGATGCCGCACCCCTTGCGGCCAAGGCGAAATCATAGGTCAGCCCGGGCGCATCGTGCCGATCCGCCGCAAGCTGGAGAGGCAGGACCAGGCGCGGGCCGCTATCTCCGGTCTCGGGCCAGATGCCGGAGCCATGGGCGGCGAGGATTTCGGCACCGCTCAGATCCGGCTGGCCGGGATCGGGGGCTTCGTCCAGCCAGCGCTCCAGCCGGTCCATCGGCACCGCCTCGCCCTGCCACTCCAGGCGCAGATGCAGCTCGGCCCGGTCCTCGCGATGGATGCGCAGAACCGGCTGCGCGCCGCCATCACGCAACCGGGCATCCAACCGGCGCAGCAACGCATTCATCGATCCGGCCTCGGCCAGAACCGACAGGGATGGCGGATCGCCCGCCTGTTCCAGCCCCGCCACCAGTTCGTTCAGCCCGGCCCGTGCAGTCGGCGCATCCCCGGCCAGCGTCTCGGACAGTTGCCTTGTCGCACGGGCCAGCCCCTGCCCCTCGTCCCGGATCGCCTGCGCCAGGGCGGGCGGAATCGGCCCGTCCAGCGCATCAAGCATCGGAACCAGCGTCGCGGCATGGCGTCTCAGCGTCTCCAGCACATCATGGGGAAGCGGGCGATTGGGGGCCCTGTCGCGCAGGATCAGCAGGATGTCCTCTTCGATCCGGCGCATCCGGCCCGACAGCCGCAGGCCGTCCGGGGTCAGGCAGGCCAGGTCGGTCGCCTCCGCCCCGGCGGTCAGGCGCGCATTCGCAGCCTCGATCGCGCCGGGGGCGATATGGCGCTCGATCGGGCGATCCAGCGCCAGCCCCGGCAGCAGGCGCGCCGCCGAGGCGTTGTAGAACACCACCCGGCCGCCGGGATCGGTCATCACCGCAGCCGCGCCGAAATCGGACAGGATCGATTCCAGCCGTGCCTTCTCGCGGATGAGTTCGGCGGCATGGTCGGCCACCGCCTCGGAGAGCGCCTCGGCATTGCGCGCCCGGGCCTCGGCGGCGTCGCGCGCGGCGGGGCCAAGATCGCCCAGGTAACGCGCCTGCCCGGCATCGGGGATCCGCCCGATGCGCAAGGCCCCGGCCAGCCCGTCGATGGGGCGGGCGAAATGGCGGTCGAACAGGAACCAGATCGCCGCGATCAGCGCCAGAACGCCAAAGCCCGCGATCACGCCAGCCTGCAATAAGGGATCCAGAGCCTCGCTCGGCGCGACCCCGTTGCCCAGAAGCCGCCGCCCCTCGACCCAAAGCGCCAGCCCGATCACCGCCAGCACCGCGAATGCCAGCCCCGCAAAGACCAGCAGGACACGCAGCCGCAGGTTGACCCTTCGTTTCATTCCCGCTCCAGCAGTCGCGCCATCTCCGCCCTGAGCTCGGACAATTCGAACGGCTTGGCGATGAAGCCGTCGGCACCGAGCGCAAGGCCCTTGCGGCGTTCCACCACCGATCCCCGCGCCGTCATCATCAGCACCCGGACATGTTTCAGGGCCGGATCGGCGCGCAGGTCCTGCACGATCTGGTAGCCCGAAACATCGGGCAGCATCACGTCCAGCAGCACCAGGTCGGGGCGCTCGGCACGGATCCGTTCGACCGCCCCTGCCCCGGTCGCCAGCCGGGAATGGCGATGCCCATCGCGCGACAGCAGGAAGTCCAGCGCGACGGCGATATTGTCCTCGTCCTCGACCACCAGGATATCCGCCATCATCCGGCCTCCCCCTGGCACACGGCGGAAAAGACCGGATCATCGGCTTCAGCCGCGGTCCATTCGGCGCCCGCAACAGAGAAGACGCCTTTCTCGCAGTCGAATTCCTGCGGCACGATCGTCGTCGGGCCGCGCCGCTCGACCAGCATGATCTCGGCCCGCTTCCTGCCTGCGCCGGTTTCGCTGATCCGCGCCGGGTCCAGCGCGGCGAAACGGACCGCCACCGGCGCAAGATAGGTCCAGGGCGCCCAGGGCTGGCTGTCGCGCCCGATGGCCAGCATCTCGGCCCCTTCGGGCAGTTGCGCTTTCGCGCGGCCGAACCAGGCGTAATCGTTCCAGACCGAATAGCCGATCATCGCCAGCCCTGCACAGGCGGGCAGAAGCCAGCGGGGGGGCGAGAACCCCGCCTTGCGCGCACCATGCATCAGGGCATAGACCAGCGCCGCGACACCGATCCCCACCGCGATCGCCCCCAGAAGCTCGACACCCGTAGCGGTCATCCCAGAAATCCTTTTCCATGGCCCGCGGCCGATTGCATCCCGCGCACCACCACGAAAGCGTCGCGCAGATGGCTCCGCTCGAAATCCGGCAGACCGGCGGGCGAGAGGTAATTGTCCGGCGGCCGTCCAGCCCCGATCAGATCGGCCTGGTTGTCCAGCCGCACCGTCTGGATCAGGTCATAGGCCGCGATCAGGTCGCGCGCCCCGCTGCCCGAGATCACGCCCTTGGCCTCGGCATCCTGCAGCCTCGCGCGCGTGTTCACCGGGGTCAGCCGCCCCTGCAGCGCATAGATCCGCGCCAGGTCGGTGACGGGCACGACGCCGCCATGCTTCATGTCGATATGGTCGCGATGCTCGCCCGAGCGGATCGTCGCGAAGCCTCCGATCAATCCCAGGGGCGGACGGTGCTTGAGCGAATTCGTCACCATATGCGCCACGAAGATCGAGTTCTTCTCGGCCCGTTCCAGCGTCTCGACCTGCAGCCCCGCCAGGAGCGCGCCATCCCCGCCGATGGCGCGCAGGTCGAACATGACCGAGGCCAGCATCTGCGCCTCGGGATCGGGGCTGGCAATCCAGTCGCGGAAATAGCGGCGCCAGACATCGCGCGGCTGCCGCCAGCGGGGATTGGTCGCCATCATGTCGCCGGGACAATAGACATAGCCGCATTCGTTCAGCCCGTCACAGACGAAACGGGCCAGCGCCTCGAACCAGGGTTCCGCCGGATCGGCGCCATCGGCGAGGATCAGGCAATTGTCCTGGTCGCTCACCCCGGTCTGCTCCTGCCGCCCCTGGCTGCCGCAAGCCGCCCAGAGATAGGGCACCGGGGCGGGTCCAAGCTCTGCCTCGGCCATCTCGAGCAGGCGGCGGGTCACCGCATCGGCGATATCCGAGATCATCCGCGTGACGACCTCGTGCCGCTGATGCGCCCGGACCAGCTGCACCAGCAGGTCGGGGATCCGGGCAGTCGCCTCGGCCATATCGGCCACGCTGTCCGCCTGCGCGATGTCGCGGACCAGCCCGGTGGCCGAGATCGCCTGCATGCGGGTCAGGTCGGTCTGGCTGACCATGCCGATGAAACGCCCGTCCTCGACGATGGGCAAATGCCCGATCCGGCGCTCCAGCATGATGTTCAGCACATCGTAGCCAAGCGCCGTGGGCGGCAACGTGACCGGATCGGCGGTCATCACCTTGCTCACCGGCATGCGCATGTCGCGGCCCTCGGCCACCACGCGGTTCGACATGTCGCGGATCGTCACCAGCCCGATCAGCCGCTCTTGCTCGGTGACACCGAGACTGCTGACCTGAGCATCACGCATCAGCCGCGCGGCGTCGATGATGGGCGTATCGGGAGGGCAGCTTTGCGGTTTCCGGCCGAGAATATCGCCCACTTTCAGCAATGCCACATCGCCGGTCCGCAGCATCGCCCGGCCACCGCGATCGAAGAAACGCGCAACCGGGCGGGACCGGGCCATCAATTGCGTCAACTCGGCCCGGGGCAGCATCAGGACGACCGCATCCTCCGCCGCCCGCGCCGAGGTCACGGCGCAACCGTCACGTAGCAGACCCCGCTCGCCAAACGAATTGCGCGGCCCCAGTTCCGACACCGACTCGCCATTGCGGTCGGTGACATGAACGGCCCCGCTCTCGATCAGGAACAGGCCGGGCAGAAGATCTCCGAAATGATAGATCTCGGCACCCGCCGGATAGGTCCTGCGGCTGAAGGAGGCGGCGACCCGCGCCAACTCGTCCCGCGGCAGGCTGTCATAGGGATGAACGGTAGAGATGAAATCAGAGATCCCGGACATTCTTCACAATCCCGCTGAAATGCGCCGGAAAGGCATGAAACCCCTGTTGCTTCTTCTTCATGCAAATATCCCCGGGGGGGTGCGGGGGGCAGGCTGCCCCCCGCATCGGTTTCACGTCAATGCGCCTGAGCCGCACCGGCGCCTTTCGGCACGCGGATCGACTCGACCAGTTCCTGCACCTCTTCCGGCGGCTGCTGTGTGGCATTGGACACGAAGTAGCCAACGGCGAAGTTGATCATCGCACCCACCGCACCGAAACTGGTGGACTTGATCGACAACAGCAGCGGATCGGCATCGGTGAAGCTGTTGGTGTCGGGGATGAAGAACCAGCCCTTGTGCAGGAAGATATAGATGACGGTGGTCAACAGACCCGCCAGCATCCCCGCAATCGCACCCTGCGAGTTCATCCTCTTGGAGAAGATCCCCATCAGGATCGCCGGGAACAGCGAAGCACCCGCAATCCCGAAGGCCAGCGCCACGGTCTGCGCCGCGAAGCCGGGCGGGTTGAGTCCCAGCCATGTCGCCGCCGCAATCGCCACCAGCATCGAGATCCGTGCCGCCATCAGCTCGTTCTTCTCGCTGATAGCAGGGTTGATCATCGACTTGATCAGGTCATGCGACACGGCCGAGGAAATCGCCATCAGCAACCCTGCCGCAGTCGACAGCGCCGCCGCAAGACCACCGGCGACCACGAGCGCGATCACCCAGCTCGGCAGCCCCGCGATCTCGGGATTGGCCAGGACCATGATGTCGCGGTCCACCTTGACGGCCTCGTTCTTCTCTTCGTCGGCCCAATACTCGATGCGGCCATCACCGTTCTTGTCCTCGAAGGCCAGCAGCCCGGTCCGCTCCCAGTTCTGGACCCAGTTCGGCATCTCCTCGATGGCGATCGCGTCCTCCTGCGGACCATTGGGCCACATGGTATCGACGAAGTTCAGCCGCGCCATGGCGCCCACCGCCGGAGCGGTCAGATAGAGAAGCGCGATGAACACAAGCGCCCAGCCAGCCGAGCTCCGCGCATCGGCGACCCGCGGCACGGTGAAGAAGCGCACGATCACATGCGGCAGACCGGCGGTGCCGATCATCAGCGACAGGGTGAACAGGAAGATGTTCAGCGTGGTATCGGTCTGCGCCGTATAGCTGGCAAAGCCGAGATCCTGGATCACCGTATCCAGCTTGTCCAGAAGCGGCACACCTTCGGCTGCCGTGTTGCTGAACAGGCCAAGCGCCGGGATCGGGTTGCCGGTGATGGTCAGCGAGATGAAGATCGCCGGGATGGTATAGGCGATGATCAGCACCACATATTGCGCGACCTGCGTATAGGTGATGCCCTTCATGCCCCCCAGGACCGCGTAGACCGCGACGATGATCGCGCCGACGAGCAGGCCCATCTCGTAGGACATGTTCAGGAAGCCGGAAAAGGCCACGCCGACGCCCTTCATCTGCCCGATCACATAGGTGACCGAGGCGACGATCAGGCAGATCACGGCGATCAGCCGCGCCGTCTGGCTGTAGAAACGGTCGCCGATGAATTCCGGCACGGTGAACTTGCCGAACTTGCGCAAATAAGGCGCCAGCAGCATCGCCAGCAGCACGTAACCGCCGGTCCAGCCCATCAGGTAGGCCGAGGTGTCATAGCCACCAAAGGCGATGATGCCCGCCATCGAGATGAAGGACGCCGCCGACATCCAGTCAGCGCCTGTCGCCATGCCGTTCAGAACCGGATGCACGCCCCGGCCGGCTGCATAGAACTCGCTGGTCGAACCGGCCCGGGCCCAGAAGGCGATACCGACATAGAGCGCGAAGGTCAGCCCCACGACGATCAGGTTGAGGGTGAATTGTTCCATGGCTTATTCCTCCACCCCGTGCTCGCGATCCAGTTTGTTCATCCGCCAGGCATAGGCGAAGATCAGGATCACGAAAGTGATGATCGAGCCCTGCTGCGCGAACCAGAAGCCAAGATCGGTTCCGCCGACGCTGATCCCGGACAGCAGCGGGCGGAACAGGATGGCGCAGCCATAGGACACAAAGGCCCATATGGCGATGCATATCCAGATCGTGCGGATATTCGCACGCCAATATGCGTTAGATGATTGTTTATCACTCATGTCCTTCGGTCCTCCCCTGTTCAGACATGTCCCTCTTTTTCCGCCCTTTTGGTGATCGGCGCCCCGGTTACCCGGCGGAGAGGCCGGGGCGCGATGGCGGGGCCTCTATCAGCCCCGGTTCATCCGGTTCGCGATCAGGTCATCCACGACCTCCGGCTCGGCCAGGGTCGACGTGTCGCCAAGGCTGCCATAGTCGTTCTCGGCGATCTTGCGCAGGATGCGGCGCATGATCTTGCCCGAGCGGGTCTTGGGCATGCCCGGCGCCCATTGGATCAGGTCGGGCTTGGCGATCGGGCCGATCTCGTTGCGGACCCATTTCTCCAGTTCGGCGCGCAGCTCCTCGGTGGGCTCGACGCCGTTCATCAGCGTGACATAGGCATAGATGCCCTGCCCCTTGACGGCATGCGGATAGCCGACCACCGCCGCCTCGGCGACCTTCTCATGGGCGACCAGCGCCGATTCCACCTCGGCGGTCCCCATCCGGTGGCCCGAAACGTTGATGACGTCATCAACGCGCCCGGTGATCCAGTAATAGCCGTCCTCGTCCCGGCGGCAGCCGTCGCCGGTAAAGTAATAGCCCGGATATTGCTGGAAATAGGTCTCCATGAAGCGCTGGTGATCGCCCCAGACCGTGCGCATCTGCCCCGGCCAGCTATCGGCGATGCACAGCACGCCCTCTGCCGGGTCGCCCTCTACCAGCTTGGCGCTTTCAGGCTCCAGAATGGCGGGCTTGATGCCGAAGAAGGGCACCGTGGCCGATCCCGGCTTGGTCTCGGTCGCGCCGGGCAAGGGCGTGATCAGGTGGCCGCCGGTCTCGGTCTGCCACCATGTATCGACGATCGGGCATTTGCCGCGGCCGACATGGGTGTCATACCAGTTCCAGGCCTCGGGATTGATCGGCTCGCCCACGGTTCCCAGCAGGCGCAGGCTGGACAGGTCGTGCTTCTCGACGAATTCCGGCCCCTTGCCCATCAGCGCCCGGATAGCGGTCGGCGCAGTGTAGAACTGGTTGACCTTGTGCTTGGCGCAAACCTCCCAGAACCGGCCCGCGTCGGGCCATGTCGGCACGCCCTCGAACATCAGCGTGGTGGCGCCATTGGCCAGCGGGCCATAGACGATATAGCTGTGGCCCGTGACCCAGCCCACATCCGCCGTGCACCAGTAGATATCGCCCTCGTGGTAATCGAAGGTATATTGATGCGTCATCGCCGCGAAGACGAGGTAGCCGCCCGTCGTATGCACGACGCCCTTCGGCTTGCCGGTCGAACCCGAAGTATAAAGGATGAACAGCGGATCCTCGGCATTCATCGCCTCGGGCGCGCATTCCGTCGCGGCCTCGGCCATCAGCGCCTTGACGTCGATATCGCGGCCCTCGGTCCATGTCGTCTGGTCGCCGGTATGCTTGACGACAAGGCAGCGCACCTTGTCCGAACAGCTCAGCAGCGCCTGGTCGGCATTGGATTTCAGCGCCGTCCTGCGCCCGCCGCGCGGAGCGGTATCGGCGGTGATCACGATCTGCGCGCCGGAATCGTTGATCCGGTTGGCCAGCGCATCGGGGGAAAAGCCCGCGAAGACGATGGAATGAATCGCCCCGATCCGCGCGCAGGCCAGCATCGCATAGGCGGCCTCGGGGATCATCGGCAGGTAGATCACCACCCGGTCGCCCTTTTTCACGCCCAGGTCACGCAGCACATTCGCCATCCGGTTCACATTCTCGGAAAGCTGCGCATAGGTGATATGCTGCGCCGGGTCCTTGGGATCGTCGGGCTCGAAGATGATCGCGGTCTGCTCGGCGCGCTTGGGCAGATGCCGGTCGACGCAGTTCGCGGCGACGTTCAGCTCGCCATCCTCGAACCACTTGATGCTGACATTGCCAAAGGTGAAATCGGTATTCTTGACCTTGGTATAAGGCTTGATCCAGTCCAGCCGCTTGCCCTCGCGCCCCCAGAACGCCTCGGGATCATTGATCGATTCGGCATAGAGCCGGTCGTAATCCGCCGGTTTCACATGGGCATTCTCGAATCCCGCCGGAATCGCGTGTTTGGCAATATTTTCAGAACTCATGAGTCCCCTCCTCGCAGCCGTAACAAAACCTGCCGCATCGCCAAGAACGCCCGTTCGGACGGCATCGTCCAGCGATACGTGCCATGTTAATAAGCAGCTATACATCATGTTAAGTCATTTTTATATAAGAAAAATTATGTAAATTTATTCACATCAAACAGGATCATTCTGTAAAATATTCACAAGCCTGTCAGGAATGAACCGCTCCCGGTCAGGACATGCTCAGGAAAGGAGCGGCGCAGGAGATCCACCAGCGCCAAGACAAAGCGCGCCCGCCATCGCGGAACGCAGTCACGGATGTCATGCTTGAGCGAAAGTCAGAACGGCACATCCTGATCGCTGCCCGCTGGTATTACATAGGCAGCCTTGATCGTCTTGAAACCCGCCGCGAACTGCACGGTCAGCGTATCCTCGGCGATGCCGATGATCTCGCCCTCGCCGAACTTGGCGTGGCTGACCCTGTCGCCAACGCTGAACTGCGCGGAAGCCTCGGCATCGATGGTCACCGGCGCGCGCCGTGCGGGCGCCTTGCGCTCTGCCGCACGCGCCTGCATCCGCTTCCATCCCGGCGAGTTGTAGACATCCGCCTGCGCCGCCCGGTCATGCATATCGGTTCCGGCATTCGCGCCCGCAAAGGCCATCGCGGCCCCGTAGCCGCCGCCATACAATCCCGGCGGGGTCAGGACCTCGATATATTCCTCGGGCAATTCATCGATGAATCTCGACGGCATCGAGCTTTGCCATTGCCCGTAAAGCCGCCGGTTCCCGGCAAAGCTGATCACCGCCAGACGCTCGGCACGGGTGATGCCGACATAGGCCAGCCGCCGCTCTTCCTCCAGGCCCCTGGTGCCGTTCTCGTCCATGGCGCGCTGGTTCGGGAACAGCCCATCTTCCCATCCCGGCAGGAAGACCACGGGAAATTCCAGCCCCTTGGCACCATGCAGGGTCATGATGCTGACCTCTTCCCCGGCCTCGCCCTCGTCGCGATCCATGACCAGGGCGACATGCTCCAGGAAGCCCTGGAGATTGTCGAACTCCTCCAGCGCCTTGACCAGTTCCTTGAGGTTATCCAGCCGTCCCGGCGCGTCGGGCGACTTGTCGTTCTGCCACATGGCGGTATAGCCGGATTCGTCCAGTATCCGCTCGGCCAGTTCGACATGGCTGGCCCCGGCATCCAGTGCATCGGCATGCCAGCGGCCATGCGACGCCACGAAATCGCGCAGATTGGCCAACCCCTTGCCGGTCAGCTGCCCCTCTTCCACCGCTATCCGCGCGCCGTCGAGCAGCGGCATCCCATGCCGCCGCGCCGCCGCCTGGATGGTCTGCAGGGCCTTGTCACCCAGCCCCCGCTTGGGCGTGTTCACGATCCGCTCGAAGGCCAGGTCGTCAGAAGGGCTGACCACCAGCCGGAAATAGGCCATCGCATCGCGGATCTCGGCCCGCTCGTAGAAACGCGGCCCGCCGATCACGCGGTAAGGCAGGCCGATGGTCATGAAACGGTCCTCGAAGGCGCGCATCTGGTGGCTGGCGCGCACGAGGATGGCGATGTCGTCCAGGCTGACCTTTCCAAGACTGGCGCGGTGCCCGCCCTGGAACGCCTCGATCTCCTCGCCGATCCAGCGCGCCTCGGCCTCGCTGTCCCAATGACCGATCAGGCGAACCTTCTCTCCCGCCTCGGCCTCGGTCCAGAGCGTCTTGCCAAGCCGTCCGCTATTGGCCGCGATCAGCCCCGAGGCCGCCGACAGGATCTGCGGGGTCGAGCGGTAGTTCTGTTCCAGCCGCACCACCTGCGCGCCGGGGAAATCCTGCTCGAAACGCAGGATATTGCCCACCTCGGCGCCGCGCCAGCCATAGATCGACTGGTCGTCATCGCCCACGCAGCAGATATTGCGATGCGCCTGCGCCAGCAGCCGCAGCCACATGTATTGCGCGACATTGGTATCCTGATACTCGTCCACCAGGATATAGCGGAACCGTTCCTGCCAGGTTTTCAGCACATCGGGATGCGCCTGGAACAGCGTCACGCAATGCATCAGCAGATCGCCGAAATCGACGGCGTTCAGCGACAGGAGCCGCTCCTGATAGGCCGCGTAAAGCCGCCCGCCCCAGCCATCGAATGCCGCCTTCTCGCCCCTTGGCAGGTTCGACGGAGACAGGCAGCGGTTCTTCCAGCCATCGATCAGATGCGCCAATTGCCGGGGCGGCCAGCGCTTTTCATCCAGGTTCTCGGCCTGGATCAACTGTTTCAGCAGCCGGATCTGATCGTCGGTATCAAGGATGGTGAAGGCGGGCTTCAGATGCAATTCGCCATTGCCGATCAGTTCCGCATGGCGGCGCAGGATCTTGACGCAGATCGAGTGAAAGGTGCCCAGCCAGGGCATCCCCTCGACCGTCTCGCCCAGCAGGGCGGTGATCCGGTCCTTCATCTCGCGCGCGGCCTTGTTGGTGAAGGTCACGGCAAGGATCTGCCCCGGCCGCGCCTTGTTCAGCATCAGCAGATGCGCGATGCGGGTGGTCAATGCCCGGGTCTTGCCGGTCCCCGCCCCGGCCAGCATCAGCACCGGCCCCTCCAGCGTCTCGACGGCGGCACGCTGAGCCGCGTTCAGACCTTCGAGATAGGGCGCGGGCCGCGCGGCGATGGCGCGTTGCGACAGCGGGACGGTATCGGAATCATCAATCGGCTCCATAGCGGCAACATAACCGCGACCGCGCCGCAAGGAAAGCCGATGTTCATTATTTGTTCATCCTTAACGAAAGAATGCCATCCGCCCCCCTGCATCTTCTTCATGCAAATATCCCGGGGGACCGGGGGCAGAGCCCCCGGCCATCGCGGGACGCAATCCGGAACCACCTCCGTAAAACCTCCCTACTCCTCGCGCAGCAGGATCAATTCCGCCGTGACGCAGACCGGATTGCGTCCCGGCTCAAGCCGCCCCGAGGCACGGATTCCATCGATCCCGACGATATCGATGGCGATATCGGCCCCGTTCTGCGTCGCCCGCCCATCCGAGACCAGGAACTCGCTCGCATGGCTGTCCAGAACGGTGCCATCTGCAAAACGTGCCGTATTGAGGCTGCCGATCCCCTCGACCCGGGCGCCGGACCAGCCCAATTCCTGCACTGCATCCGTCACCCCGGCGCAAAGATCGACATGGGGTGCGATCCGCAAAAGCGCGGCATCCGCATTCCCGGCAATCCCGCCTGTCGGCTTGAACAGGGTGAAGGCGGTCTCAAGGTCCTCCTCTGCCGTGAAACGCGCATCCGGAAACACCAGGATCTCGGCCTGAACCGGGCGGGTCAGCCGCGAAACGTCCAGCAGCAGATGCCCCATCGTGCCGCCCCAAAGCCCGTGGCAATGACCGAACGCCCGGCCTTCGCGCCAGCCCCAGACAATCCCCGCCCGGTGGATCGGCGCATCCGGCAGGTCCCGGGGCGCGGAATACCACGCGCCATGCAGCCCGTCCGCCGCCCGGTCGGGCAGCACGAAACGCAGATCGCCCCACGCATCGGCGAATGTGATCCAGGCGCTGTCGGCGCCTTCCAGAGCTCGGCAATGGCGGCCTCCAGCGGCTTTCCGGCGGCCAGCGTGACGGAACGGCGCTCGGCCCGGCTTGGGGCCAGCATAAGGCGCGGGCCATCCGCCGGGCCGGGATGGCGCAGGATTTCAGCCATTTGCGGCCTCGTCATCGCGGCGGATCAGTTCCTCGCGGACCAGTTTCTTGGTGATCTTGCCATAGCCCGATTTCGGCAACGCCTCCCAGAACAGGAACCGCTTGGGCAGCTTGTAGCGGGCGATCTTCGGCCCCAGCCACGCCTCCAGATCGGGCTGCACACCACCCCTCATCACGCAAATCGCCACGCCGATCTCGCCCCATTTCGGATCCGGCATGCCAAGCACCGCGCATTCCGCGATATCGGGATGCAGCAGCAATTTCTCTTCGATCTCGCGCGGATGGATGTTCGAGCCGCCCGAGATATACATGTCGCTTTCGCGCCCGGTCAGATAGAAAAAGCCGCGCTCGTCCATATGGCCCAGATCGCCGGTGCGGAACCAGCCATCGCGGAAACTCTTGGCATTGGCCTCGGGGTTGTTCCAGTAACCCGCGAAAACCGCCCCGCCGGTGACGCAAAGCTCGCCCGTCTCGCCGGGGGGCAAGGGCTTGCCCGTCTCGTCCTGGATCTCGACCTGGATGCCGGTGCGGGGATAGCCGCATGACCCCTCCAGCGTCCAGCCCTCGCCGGTCTCGTGCAGGCGCGCGGGCAAAACGGTAATGCAGCCGGTCACCTCTCCCAATCCGAAATACTGGACCAATACGGGACCGAGCTTTTCCAGCGCCCGGATCTGGTCGGCGCGATACATCGGCGCACCGGCATAGATGACATGGCGCAGGCTGGAATGGTCGAAAAGATCGACCGCCCGGTCTTCGGTCAGCAGTTTCACGATGGTTGGCACGGTGAACATGTTCGAGACGCGATGCGACTGAACCAGCCGCCAGATCTCGGCCGGATCGAAGCCCTTTTCCGGCAGGATCGTCACCGCGCCCCGCGCCACCTGCAGCATCTGGTGGATGCCCGCCCCGTGGCTGAGCGGCGCGACGACCAGCGAGGCGTCCTGCTCGCCCGTGCCGGGGATCAGGTCGGCAAGGTGATTGGCGATGACAAAGCCCATCTGCCCATGGGTCAGCACCGCCGCCTTGGGCTTGCCGGTCGAGCCGGATGTAAAGAACAGCCAGGCCGGATCGTCGCGTTCCACATCCGCCGCGCGCAGCGGGGCATCATCCTGCGCGGCCAGGGCCTCGTCGATATCGGGGCCGAAACCGGCCTGACCGATGGCCAGCACCGGCAAGCCCATATCGGCGTGATCGGGATAATCGGCATGACAGATCAGCAGCTTTGGCTGCGCCAGTTCCACCATCCAGCGCAGATCGTCCGGCGCGCCGCGAAAATTCGCGGGCACCCAGATGGCACCCAGCTTCAGGCAGGCCCAGAGGCTTTCCCACATCTGGTTGTTGTTGGGCGATTGCACCAGCACCCGGTCGCCCTTGCCCACACCCCGCGCCGCCAGCAGCCGCGCCATCGCATCCACGCGGGCGCGCATCTGCGACCAGTTCCAGCGCCGCTCGCCCCAGATCATCGCCGGATGGTCAGGCAGGCGGCGGGCGGTCTGGTCCAGCAGGTGGCCAAGGTTCATCGTCCGGGTGGAACAGGGCAGGTTCATTTCACCCTCTCTAGGATCGAGACGTAATTGGCGACCGCCGCCCCGCCCATGTTGAAGACCCCCGCCAGCGAGGCATCCGGGATCTGCATCGCCCCGGCCTCATCGGCCAGCTGCATCGCGGCCATGACATGCTGGGAAACGCCGGTGGCACCAATGGGATGGCCGCGCGATTTCAGCCCGCCCGACGGGTTCACCGGCAGCCTGCCGCCGCGCGCGGTGATGCCCTCGGCAATGACGCGCCCGCCCTGCCCGCGCTCGGCCAGTCCCATGGCCTCGTATTCCAGCAATTCGGCGACGGTGAAGCAATCATGCGTCTCGACCAGCGACAGATCGTCCAGCGACACGCCCGCCTGCGCCAGCCCCTGCGCCCATGCCCGCCTTGCCCCGGCGAACTCCAAAGGATCGCGGCGCGACAAGGGCAGGTAGTCATTGGCCTGACGCTGCGCGCGAAACGCGATGGCGCGCGGGGCGTCTGCTGCAATATCGGGATGCGCGATCACCAGCGCCGCCGCCCCGTCCGAGACCAGCGAGCAGTCGGTGCGCCTGAGCGGTCCCGCCGCAATGGGGTTCCTGTCACTGACGGTATTGCAGAAATCGAAGCCGAAATCCTTCTGCATATGCGCGTAAGGGTTCAGCGCGCCATTGGCGTGATTCTTGGCCGCGATCATCGCAAGCTCGCGCGAGGCGTCCCCGTAGCGCTGGAAATAACTGTTCGCGATGCCGCCGAAGACACCCGCGAAACCACCCGGTATCTCGCCCTCCTCGCTGCGATAGGATGCGCCCAACAGGATATCGCCGATCTCGGGCCCCGGCGTGGCGGTCATCTTCTCGGCCCCGATCACCAGCGCCACGCGCCCCCGCCCCGAGCCGATGAAATCCAGCGCCGCCGTGATCGCCGCCGAGCCGGTGGCGCAGGCATTCTCCAGCCGCACCGCAGGCGTATGCGCCAGCCCGTCTGCGCCAAGCGCGACCAGCGCCGCCTCGAAACCCTGTTTCTGGAAACCGCCGTTGAAGACGCCGACGAAAATCCCCTCGACCTGATCGGCAGGGATGGCAGCGTGATCCAGCGCGGCGCCGGTGACCCCGGCCATCAGCGTCTCGACATCCGGGGCCTCGGACTTGCCGAAACGGCCATGCGCCCATCCGATGATCCGCCCTTCGGGGGCGGGCGGCAGATTGCTGTGATCGGTCATGTATTCCTCCGTTGCCGCAACATGGACTCTCCCATGTGTGACGGCTTTTCAATACGCAACATATTGTGCCGCTCGGCCAATTCCGTAAAGATGCCCCGAAATTTCGATCGGGAGGGAATGATCATGTTCACCAGAATGGCCCTTGGGCTGACCACCGCGCTTGCCCTGTGCCTGCCCGCCAGCGCCGAGACGCTGCGACTGTCGCATAATACCGGCGACACGACGACATGGCAGCAGGGCGCCGACAAGTTCGCGGAACTCCTCGCGGCCGAGACCGGCGGTGAATACGAGGTCCGGGTCTTTCCGAATGCCCAGCTTTCGGGCGGCGACCAGATGAAACAGGCCGAGATGACCGGACGCGGCGCCATCGACCTGGTGCTGACCTCGGCCATCAATGTCACCCCGCTGGCGCCTGAAATGGCCGCCTTCTCGCTGCCTTATCTGTATTCCGACTACGACGCGGTGGACCGCACCACGGCAGGCAAGGCCGGCGACAAGATGGAAGAGATCATGGCGGGCCATGGCATCCATATCCTCGCATGGGGCGAGAACGGCTTCCGCGAGGTCACCAATTCCAAGCATCCGATCACCTCGCCCGAGGACATGCAGGGCCTCAAGATGCGGGTCGCGGGCCCGATGTATATCGACGTGATGAACGATCTGGGCGCCAACCCGCAGCAGATGCAATGGACCGAGACCTTCCCGGCATTGCAGCAGGGCGTCGTGGACGGGCAGGAGAACCCCATCGGCGCGGTGATCATCCCGCAACGCGTCTACGAGGTGCAGAAATACATCACGCCCTGGCATTACAGCTATGATCCGCTGTTCCTCGGCATCTCCAAGGCGAAATGGGATGGCCTCGACGACGAGACCAGGGCGCAGTTCCAGAAGGCCGCCGACGAGGCGATGGCCTACCAGATCGAGATCAGCCGCGAAGCCACCGCCGAGGGGCTGGAATATCTGAAGGAACAGGGCATGGAAGTCTATGAACCCACGCCCGAGGATCTGGCGGCCTTCAAGGAGGCGACCCAGCCCAGCTTCGACAAATGGTCCGAAGAGATCGGCGCCGATATCGTCAAGCTGTTCACCGACGAAGCGAACGCGCAGTAAATGCGCCTGCTGCTGGATCAGTTCGAGAAACTCGTCTGCGCGGTGCTGCTCTTGCTGATGACGCTGCTTGGCTTTGCCAATGTCGTCATCCGCTACGGCACCAACCAGTCGCTGGCCGCAACCGAGGAACTGCTGACCGGCGGTTTCGTCCTGCTGACGGTCTTCGGCGCGGCCATCGCCGCGCGGCGGGGCGAGCACCTGGCCGTGGAACTGGTCACCGACATGCTGCCCGCCCCCTTGCGGCGGGCGGTCATCGTCATCGCCACATTGCTGTCGGTGCTGCTGCTGGCCGCCTCGGTCTGGTTCTGCTGGCAATTGCTGGTCAACCAGATGGGCAACGGCATGCGCAGCTATGCGCTCGGCCTGCCGCTCTGGTGGTATTCCGCCGCCCTGCCCTTCGGGTTCGCGCTGGTGCTGATCCGCTATGTGCAGGCGGCACTAAGGGGGCGGGATGGCTGATATCGGCGCGGGCGGCCTGATGGTCGGGCTGTTCTTCCTGTTCCTTGCGCTGCGCGTGCCGGTGGCCTTCGCGCTCGGCCTGTCGGCATTGGCGGCGATGTGGCAGCTCGGCTTCGGCCTCGATCTGGTCGGGGACCTGCTGAGTGCCGGCATCGCGAAATTCTCGCTGCTGGCCATTCCCTTCTTCATCCTCGCCGGCAACCTGATGGGCAAGCTCGGCATCGCCGACCGGATGATCCGTTTCTTCCGGGTATTGGTCGGGGGACTGCCGGGCGGCATGGGGCTTGTCGGCACCGTGGTCTGCCTGTTCTGGGGCGCGGTCAGCGGCTCTGGTCCCGCCTCGGTCGCCGCCATCGGGCCGATGATCGTCAAGTCGATGGAGGAGGACGGCTATTCCCGCGCCTTCGCCGCCGGGCTGGTCAGCACCGGCGCGGCCATGTCCATCGTCATCCCGCCCTCGATCGGACTGGTCATCTATGGCGTGCTGGCGGAAACCTCGATCGCCGACCTGTTCATCGCCGCGATCATCCCCGGCCTCGTCTGCGGCGCGCTGATGCTTTGCGCCCTGCCCTTCGGACGGGTGCGGAATGCCACCGCCACGAAGGCGCTGAGCCCGAATCCCTATCCCGGCCTGTCCTATGGTGCGGCGCTATGGCGCAGCTTCATGGACAGCTTCTGGGGGCTGATGACCCCGGTGGTGATCCTTGGCGGCATCTATTCCGGCATCTTCACCCCGACCGAGGCCGCCATCGTCGCCTCGGTCTATGCGCTGGCGGTGGGCGGGCTGGCCTATCGCACGCTGAGCATCCGCGGCCTTTACGAATGCCTTGCCGACAGCGCGGCGGGATCCTCGGTGGTGATGCTGGTCGTCGCCTATGCGGGGCTGTTCGGTTGGGTGGTCACGGTGGATGACCTGATCGGGCAGTATTCGGGCGCGCTTCTGGGGCTGTCGCAGAACCAATGGGTGATCCTCGCGGTGATCATGCTGGTGGTGCTGATCGCGGGCATGTTCATGGACGCGGTGACGATCATGTTCATCTGCCTGCCGATCTTCCTGCCGGTGATGCGAGAGCTGCAATGGGATCCGATCTGGTTCGGCGTGCTGATCATGGTCAACCTCGCCATCGGGCTGATCACGCCCCCGGTCGGGATCAATCTCTATGTCGCAGCCAACATCACCCGCCTGCCGCTGGAAAAGGTCGCGCGCGGGGCGCTCCCCTTCCTGCTGACCAGCCTCATCGGGTTGGCCGTCATCGCCGCTTTTCCCGGGTTGACGCGGGTGATGCTGCCCTAAATCCCCTGCATCGCCCCGGCGGCGATCTCGAAACTGCGCAGCCTTGCGCTGTGGTCATGGATCTGACCGGTCAGGATCACCTCGTCGGGCGCATGTGTCTCGATCAGCGCGGCCAGTTGCTCCTGCACCTGCCCGGGATTCCCCACGGCGGTGATCCGCAGCGCCTGATCGACCATGCGCCGCATCTGCGGGCTGATCTCGGCATCCAGGTCTCGGGTCGGACGCGGCAGCTTTCCGGGCATGCCCGTGCGTAGCCGCGCGAATGCCAGTTGCATCGTCGTGCGCAGGTAATGCGCCTCTTCGGCATCCTCGGCGGCAAAGACATTGATCGCCAGCATCGCCCTTGGCTTCTCGTTCCAGCGCGAGGGGCGGAAACGCTCGCGATAGACCGCCAGCGCCTGCTCCAGGTCCCCCGGCGCGAAATGGCTGGCAAAGGCATAGGGCAGGCCCAGATGCGCGGCCAGTTGCGCGCCGAACAGGCTGCTGCCAAGGATCCAGACGGGCACCTCGGTGCCCTCTCCGGGTAGTGCCCGCACCGGCGCGCCGGGGCGCTCCGGCCCGAAATAATCCAGCAACTCGACCACGTCCTGCGGAAAACTGTCGGCCATCGGATCGCGCCTGAGCGCCCGGATCACCGCGCCATCGCCGCCCGGAGCCCGCCCCAACCCCAGGTCGATCCGGTCGGGAAAGGCCGTCGCCAGCGTCCCGAAAGCCTCGGCCACGGTCAGCGGCGCGTGGTTGGGCAGCATGATCCCGCCCGCCCCCACGCGCATCCGCTCGGTCGCCTGCGCCACCAGCGCGATCAGCACCGCCGTCGCGGCGCTGGCGATACCGGGCATGTTGTGATGCTCGGCCATCCAGTAGCGATGATAACCCCAGCCCTCGGCATGCCGGGCAAGGTCGATCGTGTTGGAAATCGCATCCGCCGCGTCAAAGCCCTCGGGCACCGGCGACAGATCAAGAAGGGAATAAGGAATGCTGCTCATATGCCGCAGTTATGCAGCCCGGCATCAAATGCAATAGCTGCGTTTGCATATTCTGCAATCCGCCTTCTTCTTCATGAAAATATCCCCGGGGGTGAATTGCGCATCAGCGCAAGAGGGGGCGCGAGCGCCCCCTTCATCCACAGAACTTCATTCCATCTTGCGCAGATAGGTCCATGTCGGCACCCGGGCATTGCGCGCCACCGACCAGCTTTCGGCATCGCCCAGGTAGACGAAGCCGCTATTGGTCAGCACCCGCGCCGAACCGGGATTATCCTGGAATGCCTCGGCGAACAGGGTCCGCGAACCATGCGGATTCGCCGCGACCAGCGCCTCGACCGCCTCGGTCGCGAAGCCGGTATTCCAGAAGCCCGCGCCGATCCAGAAACCCAGTTCGGACTGGTTTCCCTCCATCCGGGTCAGCGAGACCACGCCCAGCAACTCGTCCAGCCTATGGGCCGAGCCATCGATGGCCCAGACATCCTCGGTCCGCTCGGGCGACAGCGCACGTGCGACGAAACCCTCGGAAGCACCGGGAGGCAAGGGATGCGGAATCGCCCGCGTGCCCTCGGCCACGCGGCGGTCGGAGGTGTAATGCGAGATCATGCCCGCGTCGGAAGGACGCAGCGGGCGAAGCACGAAGCGGTCGGTTTCGATCACGGGCTGGTTCAGCGCGGCCGCATCGACGATTTTCAGGTCATCCAACCGCGTTCCCTCCCGCATTGGTGCAGACATCATCATTTTTCCTCCCCCGGAAAACTGATTGGGGGACCGGCTTTCGCCGACCCCCCTCTAACATCGGAATGTTACCTTTGGGTTACTCGGCGGCCACCTGGGTCGCTGGAATTACCGAAATGAAGGTGCGGCCCTTGAGGCCTTTCTTGAAGGTCACCTGGCCATCGGTCAGCGCGAACAGGGTATGGTCCTTGCCCATGCCGACATTGTCGCCCGGCCACCACTTGGTGCCGCGCTGACGCACGATGATGTTACCAGCGGTCGCAGCCTGACCGCCATAAAGTTTCACGCCAAGACGGCGACCGGCCGAATCGCGACCGTTGCGGGACGAACCGCCTGCTTTCTTATGTGCCATGGGTCAGTCTCCTTACGCTTCAGTGGCGTCAGCCGCCGGTTTCTCGGCAGCGGCGTCTTTCTTGGCGGGCTTTTTCGCCTTCGCGGGCTTGGCCGCGACCACGTCATCCTTGGTGCGCGCACCCACCGCAGCTTTTACATTGGACTTCCCGGCGCCCTTTTCAAGGACATCGGTCACGCGCAGCAGGGTCAGCTGCTGGCGGTGTCCGCGGGTCCGCTGCGAGCTGTGCTTGCGGCGGCGCTTGACATAGGTGACGACCTTGTCGGCCTTGATCTGGTCGATCACCTCGGCCTGCACGCAGGCACCTTCGACCAGCGGCGCGCCAAGGGTCGAGCCGACCATCAGGATCTCGTTGAACTGGACTTTCTCGCCAGCGGCGGCATTCAGCTTTTCCACGCGCAGCACGTCACCCGCCTGCACCTTGTATTGCTTGCCGCCCGATTTAAGAACCGCGAACATCGCTTTGTTTTCCTTCGTTTTCCGCGTCCTTCGGCCCCGGAAAATCCGGTGTTTCGGGATGATCCCGCCTGCGGACAGCGCCCCGTCTCAATCGGGGAGTCATATAAATAACGCACCGGCCAAAGGCTTTTGGCCCGGCCGGTCTGCGTGGATATGGCGGATTCGGGCGGGCAAGTCAAGCAAATCGCCGCGATTAAGCGGGTGTTATCTTCTTGCCGCTAGGCAGGGAAACGCAACCGCATATCCGCAACCTGAAGCCAGAGACCTACATGAGACGATCAACTCCCGCATTCTTCCTGCTTGCTCCCGTATTGCTCGCGGCCTGTAGCGGCCCGCAACCGATCAGCACGCCTCCCGTCCCCGTGACGCCGACGGGAAACCCGCCGCTGCACGGGGTCATCGGGTTCGAGCCGACCCCCGTCCGCAGCTACAAGGACCGGAAGGAAATCGCCGGTGCCGCATGTGACGTGCAAGGCGTCGGCTATACTGCCGAACTCACGACGCCGGGGCTGGTGAACCTTCCCGATCAGCGCAGCAACAGCCAGCCGGTCACGGTGACCTGCATCGCCGATGGCGTCACCCGGACCGAAGTCGCAAGCGCCTATAGCAAGACCTCGCAGAAGAATTCCAACAATGCTGCCGGCAGCGGGCTGCTCGGCGCGGCAATCGTCGGCGTCTATAACGGTGTCAGGGACAAGAGCAACGACGATTGGGGCTATCCCGAGATCCGGGTCCGGTTCGACTAGTTTCCGGACGCCTTCTCTTCGAGCAGCAGCCATTCCTCTTCGGCCTTGTCGAGCATGGCCTGACGCTCGCCCAATGCATCCGTGGCCTTCCGGAACTTTGCCGGAGCGGTCCGATACAATTCCGGATCCGAAAGGAATTCGGACAGCTTGGCGATTTCCGCCTCCAGGCGCTGGATAATGGCGGGCAGTTCCTCCAGGCGATGCTTCTCGGTGAAGCTCAGGCCGTTTTTCGCCAGCCTGGGCTTCACGGGCAATGGGGAAGGCTGCGCGAGTTTCCTTGGCTCCCCGGGTGCGGCGGGCTGATCTTCGCCCCGCTGCGCCCGGTAATCCGTCCAGCCCCCGGCATAGGTCACAGCGCGGCCATCGCCCTCCATCGCCACCGTCGTATCGGCCACGCGGTCGATGAAATCCCGGTCGTGGCTGACCAGCAGCACGGTGCCGTCATACTCGCCCAGGATGTCCTGCAGCAGGTCCAGCGTCTCGACATCCAGGTCATTGGTCGGCTCGTCCAGCACCAGCAGGTTCGAGGGCTTCGCCATCAGCCGCGCCAGCAACAGCCGCGCCTTCTCGCCCCCGGACAGGCTGCGGACCGGCGCGCGGGCCTGTGCCTCGTCAAAGAGGAAATCCTTGAGATAACCGACCACATGTTTCGGCTGGCCGCGCACCATCACCTGGTCGGCACGGCCGGAAACGCGCATGTCGGGATCGCCGGTCAGCGAGTCCCACAGGCTCTGGTCGGGGTCCAGCGCGGCGCGGGCCTGGTCGAAGACGGCGATTTCCAGGTTGGTGCCCAGCTTGACCTCGCCCTGATCCGGCGCGATCTCTCCGGTCAGCATCCTGATCAGCGTGGTCTTGCCCGCCCCGTTCGGGCCGACGAATGCCACCCGGTCGCCCCGCTGCACGCGCAGATCGAACGGCTTCAGGATCACCCGATCGCCGAAAGCCTTGGAGATGCCCTGCGCCTCGATCACCCGCTTGCCCGATTGCGGCCCCGTGTCCAGCGCCATCGCGGCAGCCCCCTGGCGGCGGATCTGCGAGGCCCGCTCGGCCCGCATCGCCTGCAAGGCCCGCACCCGTCCCTGGTTGCGCTTGCGCCGGGCGCTGATGCCCTCTACCGCCCAACGCGCCTCGGCCTTGATCTTGCGGTCGAGCTTGTGGCGCGCGTCGTCTTCGGCGGCCCAGATCTCTTCTCGCCAATCCTCGAAGCCCTCGAATCCCCTCTCGCGCCGCCGCACCTCGCCACGGTCGATCCACAGCGTCGCGCGGGTCAGGCGGCGCAGGAAGGCGCGGTCATGGCTGATGATGACATAGGCGGCGCGGGTCTGGGAAAGATGATCCTCCAGCCAGCCGATCGCCTCGACATCCAGGTGGTTGGTCGGCTCGTCCAGCAGCATCAGCTCGGGCGCCTGCGCCAGCAGACGCGCCAGCGCCGCCCTCCGGCGCTCTCCGCCCGACGCGGTGGCGACCTGGCGGTCGGGATCGAATTTCAGCCCCTCGGCGGCCATCTCGACACGGTAGCCCTCGCCCTCCGGCAGTCCCGCCCGCGCGAAATCGCCAAGCGTCGCAAAGCCCGACAGATCGGGATCCTGCTCCATGTATCCGGCATGGCTGCCCGCGTTCAGCACGACCTCGCCCCGGTCCGGCTCGACCAGCCCGGCCATGACCTTCATCAGCGTCGATTTGCCCGATCCGTTGCGCCCGACCAGCGCCACCCGGTCGCCCTGCTGGACGGTCAGGGACAGGTCTTCGAAAACGGGATCGCCGCCGAAGGTCAGCGAGATGTCGGTCAGTTGTAACAAGGGTGCGCGTGCCATGGCCGCGCCCTATAGCGGGCCGGGGTCGCGGTCAATGCGCCACGGCGGAGACGCCGCCTTATGGGCCGCGAATTTCAGGCGCAACCCTGCCATGATACGCGGCAACATCTTTGCCATCAGATGGTATCGCGCGCCGGAACCAAGCGCATAGAATTCGTCTTCCGTCATGGGACGCCGGGTCTTCATCGGGATAATCGGCAGCATGTTGCACCTTCCAATCATTTCGTTTTTGTTAGATTAAACGACTGGAAAGCGGCGTTTCCGCCCGTTTCTTGGCAAAAGGTTTTTCAGAAATGAAAGATATAAGCTGGGACGACCTGAAGATATTCCTGCATGTCGCCGAAGCCGGAGGGCTCAGCGGAGCCGCTCGGACCACGGGCCTCAGCGCCCCGACGATCGGGCGGCGCATGCTGGCGCTGGAGCAGCAGACCGGGCAGGCGCTGTTCCGGCGGTCGCAGACGGGCTACGAACTGACCCTGTCGGGCGAGGCGCTGGCAAAGCGGGTCCGCGCCATGCGGGCCGCGACGATCCCGGTGCAGGAATTCCTGTCCGCGCAGGCCGAAACGCCCTTGATCCGCCTTTCCGCCGGGACCGGGACCGCGATGTTCCTGGCCGACAGGTTCGCGGCGCTCAGCCGGCCCGGAGACGATTTCCGCGTGAATTTCCTCACCACCGAGGCGGTGCTTGACATCGCCCATCGCGAAACCGACCTGGGCATCCGGAACCGTCCGGCGGAAACCGGGAACCTCGCCTCGCGCAGGTTGGGCAGGCTGCGCTTCGCCCCTTATCGAAGCTGGAGCGTGTCGCGGCCGGAACTGATGGAATGGGTGGCGATGGACCCGGTCCATGCCCGGCATCCGGCGGCGCGTTGGGTGCATCGCCAGGGCCACCCGATCCGCGCGCTGGCAAATTCGGTCTCGACCGTGCATCAACTGATCAAGGCCGGGGTCGGGATCGGCGTGATGCCCTGCATGATCGCGGATTGCGATCCGACGCTTGCGCGGGCCGGGCCGGTCATCGAGGAACTGACCGAGGATCAGCACCTCGTCATGCATGACGACGACCGCCATCGCCCGCCCCTGCGCCGGCTGATCGGCAGGCTCGTGGCGCTTTATCGCGACAATGCGGACCTGCTGGAAGGTGAGCGTCCCATGCGCATGTAACCCGCGCATCGCCGATCACATCACGGCTTGTCCGGATCGCACCCGGGTCGGCTGCCCGAACCGCCCGCGTTTTGCGCATTCTGCATAATCATCACCGGCTATTGACGCAACGATAGCGACAATGTGAAAAGAACCGGGAAACCCGACTAAAGGAGTCAACGATGCGTTCCTTGTTTATCGCTTCCCTGATGGGCGCGACCGCCCTGCCCGCTCTGGCCGAGGAGGTGAATGTTTATTCCCACCGTCAGCCCGAGCTTCTGAAGCCGCTGACCGATGCCTTCACCGAGGCGACCGGCATCACCGTCAACACCGCCTATGTCGAGAAAGGCATGGTCGAGCGGCTGAAGGCCGAGGGCGACCGCTCTCCTGCCGACCTGATCATGACCGTGGATGTCGCGCGCTTGGGCGAGGTCAAGGATGCCGGCGTGACGCAACCCGTCGAGGACGAGGCGCTGGACGTGGTGCCCGAAACCCTGCGCGACGCCGATGACCAATGGTTCGGCCTGACCACCCGCGCCCGCATCGTCTATGCCAGCAAGGAGCGCGTCGCCGATGGCGAGGTGACCAGCTACGAGGATCTGGCCGATCCTAAATGGAAGGGCCGCATCTGCACCCGCCCCTTCACCCATGACTACAATGTCGCCCTGACCGCCGCCTACCTGGCCCATCACGGGCCCGAGGAAACCAGGGCATGGCTGGAAGGCGTCAAGGCCAACCTGGCAAAACCGGCCGAGGGCAGCGACCGGGCGCAGGTCAAGTCCATCTGGGCGGGCGAATGCGATATCAGCCTGGGCAACACCTATTACATGGGCAAGATGCTCGAGGACGAAGAGCAGAAGGAATGGGCCGAATCCGTCCGCATCGTCTTTCCGGTCTTCGAGGATGGCGGCACGCATGTGAACGTGTCGGGCGTGGCGATGACCGCGTCCTCGCCCAACAAGGAAGCCGCGGCTAAGCTGATGGAATTCCTGGTCAGCGACGAGGCGCAGAAGATCTATGCCGAGACGAATTACGAATTCCCGGTCTCGGATCATGTCGAGCGCTCGGAAATCGTGAAAAGCTGGGGCGAGTTCACCCCCGACAGCACGCCCCTGAGCGAGATCTCGAAACTGCGTCCCGAAGCGCTGACACTGATCGAGGACGTCAATTTCGACGGGTGATCCGCATGAGGGGGCTCTGCCCCCATCCGGCTGACGCCGGATTCCCCCGGGATATTGGAATGAAGAAGAAGGGGCGGGCGATTTTGCCTGCCCCTTGAACATTCGTGGAAACGGCGCTTGATTTCGAATGCGCTCCGGACCCCCGGCCTGCCATTGCCGCCCGGGAAAGCATATTCCGCTTCATGCGGTTTTGCCCCTCTCGCCCAATGCCCTCTTTGCCGTCACAGAGGTCCTTGCTGCGGCCAAAATACTGCGCATCATGCGACCCACTCCCCCCTTCCGGCCACCCGCGGGACGGCCTCAAAGGCTAGCCGGGAGGGGGTGCGGAATGGCAAGGAGCTTTGGCCTTTCGTAACCGCTGGAAATTCCCCCGCGGTGCCGATAGACAAGCGCCGATCAAAAGGACGCATCCATGGCCCGCCATCTCATCACCTCTGCCCTGCCCTATATCAACGGCATCAAGCATCTGGGAAATCTCGTCGGCTCCCAGCTTCCCGCCGATCTTTACGCGCGCTACCTGCGGGGGCGCGGGCATGAGGTGATGTTCATCTGCGCCACCGACGAGCATGGCACCCCCGCCGAGCTGGCCGCCGCCAAGACCGGCGAGCCGGTGGCCGAGTATTGTGCCCGGATGCATGGCGAGCAATCGGCGCTGGCGCGGGGTTTCGGCCTCAGCTTCGATCATTACGGGCGGTCCTCCAGCGACCGCAATCGCGTGCTGACCCAGCATTTCGCCGGACGGCTGGCCGATGCCGGCTATATCCGCGAGGTCAGCGAGCGCCAGGTCTATTCCATCGATGACGGCCGCTTCCTGCCCGACCGCTATATCGAGGGCACCTGCCCCAATTGCGGCTATGAGCGCGCGCGCGGCGATCAATGCGAGAACTGCACCAAGCAGCTTGATCCGACCGACCTGATCAATCCGCGCTCGGCCGTCAGCGGCAGCACCAACCTGGAAGTGCGCGAGACCAAGCATCTCTACCTGCGCCAATCGGCGCTCAAGGGCGAGATCGCCGAATGGATCGATTCCAAGACCGGCTGGCCGATCCTGACCACCTCGATCGCGAAGAAATGGCTCAACGATGGCGACGGGCTGCGCGACCGGGGCATCACCCGCGACCTGAACTGGGGCATCCCGGTCAAGCGCGGCGAGCAGGACTGGCCGGGGATGGAAGGCAAGGTCTTCTATGTCTGGTTCGACGCGCCCATCGAGTATATCGGCGCCACCGCCGAATGGGCCGATGCCAACGGCCGGGACGAGGCCGACTGGCGCCGCTGGTGGCGCACGGACGAGGGCGCGGGCGACGTCACCTATACCCAGTTCATGGGCAAGGATAACGTGCCCTTCCACACGCTGTCCTTTCCCTGCACCCAGATCGGTTCGGGCGAGCCGTGGAAGATGGTCGATTACATCAAGTCCTTCAACTACCTGACCTATGACGGCGGGCAGTTCTCGACCTCGCAGGGACGCGGCGTGTTCATGGATAACGCGCTCGAGATCCTGCCCGCCGATTACTGGCGCTGGTGGCTGCTGTCCCATGCGCCCGAATCCGGCGACAGCGAGTTCACATGGGAGAATTTCCAGCAATCGGCGAACAAGGACCTGGCCGATGTGCTGGGCAATTTCGTCAGCCGGATCACCAAGTTCTGCCGCTCGAAATTCGGCGAGGCGGTGCCCGAGGGAGGCCGCTATGGCGAAGGCGAGACCGCATTGATCGAGGCGCTGACCACCCGCATCCGCGCCTATGAGGGGCATATGGACCGGATGGAGATCCGCCGCTCTGCCGCCGAGCTGCGCGCCATCTGGGTGCTGGGCAACGAATATCTGCAAACCGCGGCCCCGTGGTCCAGCTTCAAGACCGATCCGGAAAAGGCGGCGATGCAGGTCCGGCTCGGGCTGAACCTGATCCGGCTTTACGCCGTGCTTTCAGAGCCCTTCATCCCCTTCGCCTCGAAGGCCATGCTGGAGGCGATGCAAACCGATCGGGACGACTGGCCGGGCGACATCGCGGAGGCGCTGGCCGCCCTGCAGCCGGGCCTTGCCTTCACCGTGCCCGAGGTGCTTTTCGCCAAGATCACCGACGAGCAGCGCGCGGAATGGGAAGAACGCTTCAAGGGCGCGCGGGAATAACCGCCACCGCATTCGCGGCAGGACGCCATTTCACCTTGCCCTCTTGCAGCAACCCTGGCTGCCGAAGTTCCGCCATGGCCGGGGGCTGCCCGCCCCCGCCACGCGTTCCGCGTGCCTCCCCCGGGGATATTTGGATGAAGAAGAAGGGGCGCGTTGGGCGCGGTCCTTTCACCTGTCTCGGGAATGGTTCTGCCGTCTCAGCGCAGGACCGGCGGTCCGTCGGTCCTGCCGTGCAGGTCCTCGACCCCCATGCGCAATCCGCGCCCGATCCGGTGGGCCAATGCCGACCAGGCCGTGGCAGGATCCGGGGGCAGGACGCGGTGGAGCGTCTCGTCGAAAAGCGCCAGCCAGAGCGGGAAATGTCCGGCCCGTATATCGCCCGCCGCCATATGCACCTGCATCGGGTTGCCGTCATAGCCCGGCTGGTAAAGGATCGCCTTTTTCCAGAAACGCGCAATCCTGGCCTCATGCGCGGGCCAGTCGGCCACGTGGCGGGCAAAGACCGGCCCGAGGATCTCGTGGCGACGGATGGCGGCGTAGAATGCCCGGACGACCCGGTCGATCTGGTCCTCGGTCAGATCAAAGCGCGGCGGCATCATCGGGCCGCTCCGGTCGGCGCGGTGACGGTTGGCGAGGAGCGGGGCGGAGCCTCTCCTGCCAGCGGCGGGATCAACCGTCCCGCGACCAGCCGAGTCAGGCCATGCCGTATTCCCGGCAGGCGCGAGACGGGGGCGAGGATGAGGTCGCGCAGCAGCGCCAGGCCGTCCAGCCGCGACTGATACATCGGCGTGACGGTCGCGCTCAGCCCCTGGTAGAGCCGCACATGCCAGCGGCGCATGGCCGCATAGGCGGGCAAGGCATCCTCGACCGGCAGGGACCGCAGGGCGATGGCCAGGGCCTGCGCATCCAGAAGCGCCATGTTCGCCCCCTGCCCCAGTTGCGGGCTGGCGCGATGGGCGGCATCGCCGATATGCGCCAATGCCGGGGCAAAGGGCCGCCGCAGCGTGCCGTGGCTGTAGCTGGCCGGGGTCATCTGGTCGTGGCTCGTGATGCCGGCCAGGAAAGGTTCGATTTCCGGCCAGAGGGCCAGCACATCCTCGCGCCACCTCTCCAGCGGTTCCTCGCGCCAGCGGGGGATCTCTGCGGTCGGCAGCGACCAGAAGAATGCGGCCATGGGCGTCGGATCACCGGGCATCCGCCCGATCGGCAGGATCCCGGCCATCCGGCGGGCACCGCGATAACGCTGGCGCAACTGATCGCGGGGCAGGTCATGGCCCTCGGGCCATGCGACGCTGGTCCATAACGCGCCATAGCCAAGCGGGCGCGCCCGCAAGGGCGAGATCGCCGAGCCCGCCCCGGCCGCATCCACGACCAGGTCGAAGGGGCCGAGACTGCGCCCGTCCTGGAGTGTGACCCGGCGGCGCAGGCCGTCTTGCGGCACGCCGGTCACGGCTGCCGAGGTGATCAGCTCGATGCCGGAATCCCGGGCAAGCTGCCAGAGCAGGTGAAACAGGCTGGCGCGGTGAAGCGCGCGTCCGGGATCGTCCCGCGGGTAGGCGACATCCAGCGCCAGCCGCCCGGCCCGCGCGTCATGGCCCAGCATCCGGGTGATCGGGGAGGACAGGCGCCGCGCCTCTTCGCCCAGCCCCAGATCGTCCAGCACGCTCAGCCCGACCGGCTGGATCACCAACCCCGAGCCAAGCGGGCGCGGTGCCTCGAAACGCTCGAACAGCGTCAGGCGATGTCCGTCGCGGGCCAGCAATGCGGCGGCGGCCAGCCCGCCGATCCCGGCCCCGATGATGGCGATGTCCAGTCTCATGGTGCATTGGTGGCCCGCGATGCGGCCGGGCGCAAGGGTGCGGATTGACGCGGATCGCGCTTGGCTGCTATCGGGGCCTTCCCGGTCGCAGCCCACCCGGTCAAAACAGGAGCCCGAGATGAGCCATTACACAGACGCGCTGACCCAGCTTGGCGCCAGCACCGAATTGCCGCGAAACCCCGATGAGGCGGTGCTGGAACGGGTGCCGAACCCGCAACCCGGCGAGATCTACGCGGTCCGCTTTACCCAACCCGAATTCACCAGCCTCTGCCCGATGACCGGGCAGCCCGATTTCGCCCATCTGGTGATCGATTACGTGCCGGGCGACTGGCTGGTCGAATCGAAATCGCTGAAGCTCTACCTGGGCAGCTTCCGCAATCACGGCGCTTTCCACGAGGACTGCACGGTGAGCATCGGCAAGCGGCTGGCCGAGACTCTGGCCCCGCAATGGCTGCGCATCGGCGGCTACTGGTATCCGCGCGGCGGCATGCCGATCGACGTGTTCTGGCAGACGGGGGCGGTGCCCGCCGGGTTGTGGCTGCCCGATCAGGGTGTGCCGGGCTATCGCGGCCGCGGCTAGGGCAGTTTGTAGTTAATCAGGCTCAGCTGCGAGTAGCATCCTGCGAAGGCCGGGGGCGCTGCCCCCGGACCCCCGGGATACTTGCATGAAGAAGAAATGGGCCGGGATGGGCTCGATTAAGCGCAAAGCGCTCTAGCTGCGCAGCGTTCGCCAGAGGCTGAGCGCCAGGTCGCCCAGATCACCGAGCCGCGCCAGCAGATGCTCGCCTTCGAGACTTGAAGTCGGCGCCTCTGCCCGGTCGAGCCGCGCGAGCAGCCGCATCAGGCGGCGGCGATGCCGCCCGGTCAGAACCTGCAGCGGATCGGCGATCAGCCCCGCGAATGTGGTGACGATGGAACCGATCATCGCCAGGATGACACCGGTCAGGATGATCTGCATGGGGGTAAGCTCGACCGGGAAGACGGCATACCACATCCGGCCCATGCCGCGCCCGAGCGTGAAATCCTCGATCGCCGTGGAATAGGCGCGCATCTCGGCCAGTGGACCGGTCAGCGAGATGATCCCCGGCGTTGCCCGGTCGAACAGCAGCAGCCCCGCCAGCAGGACCAGGATCGAGGTGGTGATCTCGGCCACCGCGTTGCGGGTCTCGGTATGGCGGGAGATTTCCTGCCGGATGGTTTCGGGATCCGCGCGGGGGCCGATGCCCCGTTCGGCGAGATGGTCGAGAAACCCGGACAGATCGGTCTCGATCCGGCGCGCGATGTCGGATTTCAGGAAGATGTTCCTGCCCGCAAGCCATGTCCCCGCGCGTTTCGCGCCCACCGCCGAGAGCAGCATCGCAAGAAGCCGGGTCAGCAGGAAGACCGGCGACAGTGCGACATTCAGCGGTGCCCGCACCAGATCCAGCCCGAAAGCCGCGCGATGCAGCTTCAGGGTGCCGCCGATGCCGTATCGGGCGCGAGTGAAACGCGTGACCTCGGCCCGGCGCGCGGCGATGGTCTCGGGATCGGCAAGGGCGGTTTCGGACATCACATTTCCGCAAATTGGCCCGGCCGGCATTCCCGGTGCGGGCGGCGGACCTGCTGGATATTGGCCCTTTCCGCCGCATAGCGCCGATCGGGCCAGCATGAAAGGGGGCTACATGATCATTTTGCCATGAACTTGTTCTTGATAAGCCCGACCACGACCTGGAGGATCAGGCCTCCGACACCGCCGCCGACAAGCTGGCCAATCAATGCGCCGGCACCTGCGTCACCGCCAATCATTGAGCCGAGAATGCTGCCGCCACCCAATCCGCCGATGGCGCCCGCGATCAGGTTGCCGGTCTGGCCAAGGTCGGAATCCTTGACCGCCTTGCCACCTGCAAATCCGCCACCAGCCCCGCCGACAAGCTGCGCGATGATCGATGTGAAATCCATTGATTATGTCCCTGCTGTTGATAAAGCGCGAATCTCCACGCCCTTGAAAGGTAACATGAAAGCCTGGCAGAACTAACGAGAAACCGAGCCGTGCCGGATCAGGGCGCTGCTGGCATCGGAATCGGCAGAACACTGATGGAGGCGAAACCCGCCCATGCGGTCAGTCGCAGCCGCCGCCGCCATCTCCTCCCCCGCAGTCACCCCCGGAGAAGTCGCCTGCAGTTCCACCATGCCCGCTTTCCGCTTTCCGTCTTTTGTCCCGCTTCCGCCCCAACCAGAAGAAGAATGCGATGACCCCGGCCATGCTGAATACGAACAGTTCTTCGCTGGTCATGCCCGCCTCCGTTGCTGCGGCCTGATCTTAGCAGCATATCCATGCCCCGCAAATGACTGCATATATCGCCGTTGATGGCCACCGCCGCCCGGGGTGGGTTGCGCCGCGCCTCGACCGCGATCCGCAAGGCCGCTTTTGGGGGGCAAGCGACTGACCTGCAGGTAACATCATGAAAAGATTATGCTTGAGCAGATCAATTGGTGCGGGCGGCGGGAGTCGAACCCGCACGGGCTGGGCCCTAGCGATTTTAAGTCGCTTGTGTCTACCGTTCCACCACGCCCGCGACGAGCTGCCGCACGAGGCGGCAGCTTGATCCGGCTTGGCTAGCCAAGCAGCCGGGATTATTCAAGCGGAACCTGCGCCTTCGGTGAAACCCGCTCAATAGCTGCGGGTGGGCCGGTCGAAGACCTTGCGTCCCATCAGCGAGCCGACCAGGTCCACCATCAGCTTGGCGGTGCGGCCGCGATCGTCGAGGAACGGATTGAGCTCGACCAGGTCCAGCGAGGTCACGAGACCGGATTCATGCAGCAATTCCATCACCAGATGGGCCTCGCGGAAGGTAGCGCCGCCGGGAACGGTGGTGCCGACCGCGGGCGCGATGGAAGGGTCGAGGAAATCCACGTCGAGCGAGACATGCAGCATCCCGTTGGCGGCCGCGACGCGGTCGAGAAAGGCGCTCAATGGCGCGACGATGCCCCGCTCGTCGAGCACGCGCATGTCGTTCACCATGATGTCGGTTTCCTGCATGGCGCCATGTTCGGCCGGATCGACGCTGCGGATGCCGAACATGCAGATATTGCCGCCGGGGATCGGGTTGGGAAAGGGCGGCAGGGGCGCGAAACCGGGCCGGCCATTGGCATAGGCCATCGGGGTTCCGTGCAGATTTCCGGATGTGGTGGTCCGGATGCTGTGAAAATCGCTATGCGCATCCAGCCAGATCACGAATTGCGGGCGGCTGATGCTGGCGGCATGGGCGGCGACCCCGGCGACGCTTCCAAGTGCAAGGGAATGATCCCCGCCCATGATGATCGGCATGCCATCCGTCAGGGCGGCGCTGGTCGCTTCGCGCAGGGCATTGGTCCAGCTGATGATCTCCGGCAGGTGATGCACCGCGGGATTGTCGCAGCTCTCCTGGCCCGGGGCGGCCGGGACGACATCGCCGCGATCCTCGACGCCATGGCCAAGCGCGGCAAGCGTGTCCGCGATACCCGCCACGCGATAGGCGGCGGGACCCATCAGGCAGCCGGGGCGGCGCTGGCCCTCGTCCACCGGGGCGCCGAGAAGGATGCAATGGGTCATCTGGATCTCCTTTCCTGTCGGCTCATGATAAGCATGATCGGGAAGGCAGCGCCACCGCGCGTTGCGTTTGTGGCAAGGCGCAAGGCCGGACAGGAACCGGTCAGAAAATGCCGGGTCCAGCGCCGCATGACGCATGGGCCGAAGAGACACGGCCCACCCGCCCCGCTCATGCCCGGCATCCGGGGATGGCAGCAGGCTTCATTCGTTCCGGCCTGATTCTTCTTTGTCCAAATACCTTTGGAAGACACCGACGGGAGCGCCACTGCTTCGAGACACGCTCCGGCGACGGGGCAGGCAGCCCCCGCCCATCGCGGGACGCAACGAACCGCCGCCCCGAAACACCGGGTCCCGGCCTAGCGTTTCCGCTCCCACCGTCCCGATTCCTCGGACCAGTATTCGGCGGTCACGCCCGCGCCGGTCAGGGCCTTCCACTGGTCCCGCGCGCGGGCGACCGCGTTGCCATCGCCGCCGTCGAAGATCACGCAGGCGCGCTCCAGCCCGGCGCATTCCCCGCCCGAGATCTCGGCCCCGTCCAGGGCCATCAGGCAGGCCGGATCATTCGCCGCCGCCTGCCCCGGCACGGTCAGAAGCACCGGCTGGCGCGAGTCATGCGGACCGCCCGCCAGCCCATGCGGCAGGAAGCCCTCGCCCAGCCATAGCTGACGATCCAGCCAATCCATCCGGTCCGGATCGGTTCCGCGCAACTCCACCTGCCAGCCCGCCGCCAGCGACTTGCCGATCAGCACCGGCAAGAGGCTTTCGGCAGGCGAGCGGGTCAGGTGGTAGAACAGCGCATTGCCCATCAGGCGGTCACTTGGCCTCGAACTTGTCGCGCACCAGCCGGTCCAGCGTCATCACGCCCCAACCGCTCGCCCCCTTGGGCGCCATCCCGGGCGCCGATGCGGGCAAGGTCACGCCCGCGATATCGATATGCGCCCAGGGCTGGTCCTCGCGGATGAAGCGTTGCAGGAATTGTGCCGCGGTGATCGTGCCCGCCGCGCGCCCGCCGGAATTCTTCATATCGGCCAGCCGCGACTTGATCAGCTTGTCATAGCTCGGTCCGAGCGGCAGCCGCCACGCCCCCTCGCCCTCGGCCTTCGCCGATGCAAGGATGTCATTGGCCAGCCGGTCATCATTCGACAGCACCCCGGCATTGTCATGGCCCAGGGCCACGATGACCGCGCCGGTCAGGGTCGCCAGGTCGATGACCGCCTTCGGCTCGAACCGGGTCTGCGCATACCAGAGCACATCGGCCAGGACCAGCCGCCCCTCGGCATCGGTGTTGACGACCTCGATCGTGTCGCCCTTCATCGAGCGGACGATATCGCCGGGGCGCTGAGCGCGGCCATCGGGCATGTTCTCGACCAGCCCGACCAGCCCCACGACATTCGCCTTGGCCTGGCGCAGTGCCAGCGTCCGCATGACGCCCGCGACAACGCCCGCGCCGCCCATATCCATGGTCATCTCTTCCATGCCCGCGGCAGGCTTGATCGAGATCCCGCCGCTATCGAACACGACACCCTTGCCGACCAGTGCCAGCGGTGCCTCGTCCCCGCCGCCGTTCCAGCGCATGACGACCACCTTGGAAGGGGCCTCGCTGCCCCGTCCGACGGCCAGCAATGCACGCATTCCCAGCCTGGCGAGTTCGTCCTCTTCCAGCACCTCGACGCTCAGGCCGATCTCCTCCATCGCCTTGAGCCGATCGGCGAAATCACTGGTGGTCAGCACGTTTGCCGGCTCGTTCACCAGGTCGCGGGTGAAGAAAACCCCCTCGGCCACGGCTGCGGCATCCCTGGCGGATTTGGCCAGCGCCTCGGGATCGTTGGCCATGAAGGTCACGCGCGGCTTGCCGGATTCGGCCGCGTCATCCGCCTCGCCGCTGTCGTCCTCCTTGCCGGAATCGGTGCGATACACGGAAAAGTCATAACCGCGCAGCGCGATCCCCAGGGCGATATCATTCGCTCGCTTATGCGCACCGGCCAGGACCAGAACATGCGATTTGTCCAGCTTCGCGCCGATCCCGGCACCGGCCTTGCGCGCTTCCGCCACCGATGCACGCGGGGGCAGCATCACAAGCTGCAACGCGTCGGCGGACATGCCGGCGGGATAGGCCAGCTCCAGCGAGGCACCGGGTTTCAGCGCCTGCCCGGCCCTGGAATCCAATGCACGCCGTGCCGCGGCGCGTGCGGCACGCGGCAGACCGGCCGGCAAGCGCCCGCCCGGCGAGACGATCACGGCAACCCTGCCCTCGTGCCCGGCAAGCTCGCCCGAGGCGATTTCGGTGAAAGTGATTTCGACGGGGTGAGTCATTTGCCCTCCTGAGGATCTGTCGGTCGCGAACCTAGACCCGTAACTGGGCCTTGGCCAGAGCCGTCCTTGCCGCTAATCAGGACGGAACGCGTCAGGATCAGAAAGCCCCGCCCGACATGCCCCGGATCGACCGCTATATCCTCAGCCAGATGCTGACCCTGTTCGGCTTCTTCGCGCTGGTGCTGGTCTCGGTCTACTGGATCAACCGCGCCGTCAGCCTGTTCGACGACCTGCTGAGCGACGGGCAGACGGCGCTGGTCGTGCTGGAATTCACGGCGCTGACCCTGCCGATCGTGATCTCGGTGGTGCTGCCGGTGGCCGCCTTCACCGCCTCGGCCTATGGCACCAACCGGCTGACCGGCGAATCCGAGCTGGTGGCGATGCAGGCCGCCGGGCTCTCGCCATGGCGGCTGGCCCGCCCGGTGCTGGTCTTCGGCGTCTTCGTCGGGATGCTGGTCGCGGTGCTGGTCCACGGCCTCGTGCCGATGGCGCGGACAAGGCTGGCCGAGCGCCAGACCGAGATCGCCGAGAATGTCACCGCGCAATTCCTGCGCCCCGGCGAGTTCCAGTATCCGGCCGAGGGCGTCACTCTGTTCATCCGCGAAACGGCCAGCGATGGGCGGCTTCTTGACCTGTTCATCGAGGATGCCCGCAATCCCGACGACCAGACCGTCTACACCTCGGAAGAGGCGCTGGTGGTGCGGACCGAGACCGGTCCGGTCCTGGTCCTGCTGCGCGGCATGTCGCAGAACCTGCAATGGCAGCATGGGCAGAGGCGGCTGTCGGTCACCCGGTTTTCCGAGTTCAGCTATGATATCGGCGCGATGTTCGCGGCGCGCGACAGGCGCGGGCGCGACTTGCGTGAATATTCGACCTGGCGGCTGCTGGATCCCGATCAGGAATTGCTGAACGCGACGGGGGGCACGGCGGGCGAGGCGCGGCGCGAGGCGCATGAGCGGATCGCCCAGCCCCTGCTGTCGCCGATCGCGGCGATGATCGGCTTCGCGGTCCTGCTGATCGGCGGCTTTTCGCGCTTTGGCGTCTGGCGGCAGGTGATCTGGGCGATCCTGCTGCTGATCCTCGTCCAGTTCCTCACCAACGCCGCCGCCGATCAGGTCGGGCGCGATCCGGGCATGTGGCCGCTGCTCTATGTGCCCGCGGCGATCGGGGCGATGATCTGCCTCGTGCTGCTCTGGCTCGCGGCGCGCCCCCGGCCATTGCGCCGAAGATGGCGCAGGGAGAAACCGGCATGATCCTGGCCTGCTATGTCGCCCGGCGCTTCCTGCGCAGCTTCCTGCTGGTCGCGGGCGTATTCCTGCTGATCCTGCTGCTCATCGACATGATCGAGATCATCCGCCGCTTTGCCGATCGCGATCTTGGGCTGGCCGGCGCGGCGCGGCTTGCGGCGCTCAATATCGCGGGCAGCTTCTATTCCATCCTTCCGCTGATCACGGTGCTGGGCGGGATCGCCATGTTCCTCGGCCTCGCCCGCAGCTCCGAGATGGTGGCGATCCGTGCCTCGGGACGCTCGGGGATAAAGGTCGTCACCGCCCCCGCCGTCACGGCGGCGCTGATCGGCATCCTGACCGTCGGCCTGTTCAACCCGCTGGTCGCGGTGACCGGCAAGCTGTTCGACAATGCCGTGGCGGTGATCGAGCGCGACGGGCGGCAGACCGTCTCGGTCGGGGACCAGGCGGTCTGGCTGCGGCAATCGCTGATGGAGGATGGCGAGGAGGCCGGGCAGATCGTCATCCGCGCCCGCCGCGCCAGCCCCGACGCCACCACGCTTTACGATGCCAGCTTCATGATCTTCGGCCAGGAAAGCGGTCCGGTCCGCCGCATCGAGGCGCGCGAGGCACGGCTGGCGCCCGGCGAATGGCGGCTGAGCGACGTCAAGGATTACGCGCTGGACCAGCAAAATCCCGAGGCCACCGCCACCGATGGCGAGACCCTGTCGCTGGCATCCGACCTGACCGCCCAACGCATCCGCGACGGCTTCGGCAGGCCCGAGGCGATCCCGGTCTGGCAATTGCCGGGCTTCATCGCCGGGCTCGAACGCGCGGGTTTTTCCGCCGCCCGGCACCGCGTCTGGTTCCAGATGGAGCTGGCGCGCCCCTTCGTGATGGCCGCCATGGTGATGATCGCCGCCGCCTTCACCATGCAGCATATGCGTGGCCGAAATACCGGGATCGCGGTTCTTCTGGCCTTCGCCGCCGGGATCGGGCTGTTCTTCCTGCGCAACATGGCGCAGATACTCGGAGATAACGGGCAGGTTCCCGCGGTCATGGCTGCATGGGCGCCGCCGCTGGTCGGCGTCTTGCTGGCATTGGGGCTGATCCTGCAACGGGAGGACGGATGAAGGCAGGGACGCGCATCGGGCTGACATATGCGGCAGGGCTTGCCGGGCTGGCGGCATTGCTGCCGGGAATGGCCGCCGGACAGGCCGGTTCCGAGGTCGGCGCGATCCCCGAGGGCGGAACCGTGGCGGCTTCGCCGATGGTGGATGACTGGGCCGGAGGTGCCGCGCTCGCGCCCCAGGCCACGCCGCTCGGCAACCGGCCGGTGGCCGACCGGACCCCCACCAGCCCGCTGCCCGAAACGGTCGAACCCGACAGCGACATCACCCTGCCCGGCACGGCGGTCGAGGCGGGCAGCCCCGAGGACGCGGCGACGGTGCTGGCCGACAGCCTCGTCCTGCAAGAGGATCGCAGCCTGATCGCGGCGGGCGGCGTGGTCGTCTGGTATCAGGGCGCCCGGCTCGTCGCCTCGCGGCTGATCGTGGATGGCGACAGCGGCGACCTGACCATCGAGGGGCCGATCCACCTGTCACGCCCCGGGGCGGCCGATCCCGAGGCCGAGGCGATCCTGATCGCCGATTCCGCGCAGCTCGACCGCGAGCTCCAGGACGGCATCATCCGCGGCGCCAGGCTGGTCATCGCGCGCAAATTGCAGCTCGCCGCCCGGCAGGCCACCCGAAGCGATGGCGGCCGCATCACCCGGCTCGACAATGTCGCGACCTCCGCCTGCCAGGTCTGCGCGGGCAATCCGGTTCCGCTATGGGAAATCCGCGCCCGCGAGATCACCCATGACGCGGAAACCCGGCTGATCCATTTCGACTATCCGCAATTCCGTGCCTTCGGCGTTCCGCTGGCTTCCCTGCCGTTCGAGGTGACCGCCCCCGACCCCACGGTCGAGCGGCAATCGGGATTCCTGAGACCCGAGATCCGCACCACCTCGCGCCTCGGATTCGGGATCAAGACACCGTATTTCCTGACGCTCGGCGATCACGCCGACCTGACGATCACCCCCTATCTCTCGGTCAGCCGCACCCGCACGCTGGAATTGCGCTATCGCCAAGCCTATCGAAGCGGCGCGATGGAATGGAATGGCGCGATCACCCGCGACGACATCGATCCCGGCGAAACGCGCGGCTACCTGTTCGGCGCCGCCAGGTTCGCACTGCCTCGCGGCTACAATCTGGGGGTGCAGCTGCAGGTCGCCTCGGACCGCAGCTACCTGCTGGATTACGACGTGACCGATGCCGACCGGCTGTGGAGCGGGGTGACGCTGGAACGGGTCAAGCGCGACAAGCTGGTCTTCGCGCGGATCGGCAATTACCACTCGCTGCGCGAGGACGAACCCAACGACACCTCGCCCGCTCAGGTCGCCGACGCGATCTGGCAGCGCCGGTTCACCCCCGGCACGATCGGCGGCGAGGCGCTGATGGAATGGTCGCTTCATGCCCATCGCCGCCCCTCGGACAAGGACATAGAGGGCCGCGACGTGGCAAGGGCCTCTTTCGGGCTGGACTGGCGCCGCAACCAGGTGCTGCCCGGCGGCGTCATGGGCGCGGCCATCCTGGGGCTGGATGCGGATCTCTATCGAATCGCCCAGGACAGCGATTTCGACGATATCGTCGCCCGCGCCGTCCCGATCGGCGGGGTCGAGCTGCGCTGGCCCCTGCTCGGCCATTCCGCCGGCGCCACCCATCTGGTCGAGCCGGTGGCCCAGATCCTCTGGTCGCCCCGCGGCGACGACGACGACATCCCGAACGAGGACAGCCGGCTGATCGAGTTCGACGAAGGCAACCTCTTTTCCGCCAACCGTTTCCCGGGTTGGGATGCCCGCGAGACCGGGCTGCGCGCGAATCTCGGCGTCAGCTGGACCCGCATCGATCCTGCGGGCTGGTCGATCGGCCTGACCGGGGGGCGGGTGTTCCGGGCGCATGACGACGACCAGTTCGATTCGGGCTCTCCGCTTGGCGGGCGCCGCTCGGACTGGCTGCTGGCGGCGCATTACGACAGCGGCAGGGGGCTGGCCATCTCCAACCGGGCGCTGTTCGACGATTCCTTCGATTTCTCCCGCAACGAGCTGCGCCTTGGCTGGCTGCGCCCGGATCTGCAGATCTCGGCCGGGCATCTGTGGATCGACAGCGACCGCGACGAGGGCCGGACCAGCGACACCAACGAACTGACCGCCAATATCGGCTGGCAGATCGCTCCGGGCTGGTGGGGCAATGCAGAAACGCGGTACAATTTCACCGCCGAGCAGGCGCAGATGGCGTCGCTGGACGTCACCTACCGGAACGAATGCGTGAGCGTCGAAATGGGCCTGTCGCGCCGCTTCACCGATTCGGATAACCTGCGGCCCGAGACCAGTTTCGACCTCTCGGTCCGCCTCGGCGGCTTCGGTCGGCAAAAAGACGGATTGGGCACGGTGGCGCGGCGCAACTGCATGCGCTAGTCTCGTGCCAACGAATGATTTGGGGGCAGCATATGCGGCATCTTCTCTCCGGCATCGCCATCACGGCAAGCCTGCTTTTCGGGCCACTCGCCCCGGCCTCGGCGCAGAACCCGTTCGAGCCGGTGCTGTATATCAACGACAAGGCGATCACCCGTTACGAGGTCGATCAGCGGCAACGCTTCATGCGGCTGCTGGGCGCTCCGGATATCGACGCCAAGGGCGCCGAGGATGCGCTGGTGCAGGACCGCCTGCGCATGTTCGCCGCCGAGCAGATGGGCATCGAGACCACCGAGGAGGGCCTGCAGGCGGGGCTCGACGAATTCGCTGGCCGCGCCAACATGAACTCGGCCGAGTTCACCGCCGCGCTGGAGCGCGCCGGGGTCGAATACCAGGTCTTCCGGGATTTCATCCGGGCCGGGGTCGCGTGGCGCGGAGTCATCCGCCAGCGCTTCCTGCCGCAGATCAATGTCAGCGATGCCGAGATCGACCAGGCCCTGAAGCGCCAGATCGAGACCCCGATCGTCAACCGGGTGCTGCTGTCCGAACTGATCATCCCCGCCCCCGAGGGTCGGGAGGACGAAGCGATGCGGCTGGCCAATTCGATCTCGGGAAGCAATCCGAACGAGGCGCAATTCGCCGAGGCCGCGGGCAGATACTCGGCCTCTGATTCGGCCAAGGCGGGCGGAAGGCTGAACTGGGTGAATATCGACAATCTCCCGCCCTCGCTGCGCCCGGTGATCCTGAACCTGCGGCCGGGGCAGACGACCCAGCCCCTGCAGGTTCCCGGCGCGGTGGTCCTGTTCCGGCTGCGCGACAGCCAGGGCTCGCTGCGTCCCGGCGCGCGCGAACAGGTGCTGGACTACATGACCCTGCGGCTTGCATCCGCAAGCGATGCCGTTTCGCTGGCGGCGCGGACCCGCAGCTGCGACGATCTCTATATCCAGGCCGGGGCCGGGATTTCTGCGCAGATCAATCGCCAGACCGTCTCGCAGAACGCCATCCCGGCGCTGATCGCGACGCGGCTCGCCTCGCTGGACGAGGATGAGGCGGCGGTGGTGGATTACGGCAATGGCAGCGCCGACCTGGTCATGCTCTGCTCGCGCCAGCCGGCCTTGCTGGCGGATGAGGGCGCGGATGTCGCGACCAGTGCCGAGGCGCCGGACGGGGTCGAGGCCGCCATCCCGGATCCCTCGGGCATTCCCACCCGCGAGGCGGTCCGCGAAGAGCTCTTCAACCGCAAGGCCAATGAGATGGCCAATGCCTTTTTGCAAGAGCTTCGCGCCGATGCGGTCATCCGCAGGCCGTGACGACACCATGACCAAGCGCATCCTGCTGACCTGCGGAGAGCCGGCCGGGATCGGTCCCGAACTGGCGATCCGCGCCTTGGGCTGCGGGGTCGATTACGCCTGGATCGGCGATCCGCGCCACCTGCCCGAAGGTGCCGCCTTTACCGAGATCGCCGCCCCGAATGATCCGGTGCCCACCGGGCATCTTCCGGTGCTGCGTCATGATTTCGCCCATCCAGCAACGCCCGGACGGCCCGATCCGGCCAATGCACAGGGGGTGATCGATGTCATCGCCCGCGCTGTCGATCTGGTCACGCGTGGCGAAGCGGCGGCCATCACCACCCTGCCGATCAACAAGCAGGCCCTGAAAGAAGGCGCGTCCTTTCGCTTTCCCGGCCATACCGAATATCTCGCCCACCTGGCCGGGGATGTGCCGGTGGTGATGATGCTGGCCTCGACCTCGGTTTCGCCGCCCTGCCGGGTGGTGCCTGCAACCATCCATATCCCGCTGGCCGAAGTGCCCGCCGCCCTGACCTCCGACCTGCTGGAACAGGCGATCCGCATCACACATGCCGCGATGATCCGCGATTTCGGTATCACCGCACCACGCCTTGCCGTGGCGGGCCTGAACCCGCATGCCGGTGAAGGTGGCACCATGGGGCGCGAGGAATCCGAGCGTATCGTCCCGCTGCTGGATCGCCTCCGCGGCGAGGGCATCGATCTTGCCGGCCCGCTGCCCGCCGACACGATGTTCCATGCCCCTGCCCGCGCGCGCTACGACGCTGCGATCTGCGCCTATCACGACCAGGCCCTGATCCCGATCAAGACGCTGGATTTCGCCGGGGGCGTCAATGTCACGCTCGGCCTGCCCTTCATCCGGACCTCGCCCGATCACGGCACCGCCTTCGACATCGCGGGAACGGGCCGCGCGGACCCGGCCTCGACCATCGCCGCCCTGCGGATGGCGCACGACATGGCGGACAAGGCGGGATGACCCTTCTTCTTCATCAAAATATCCATCCGGCGGCGCGGTCATGAGCAGCATCGACGGCCTGCCCCCCCTGCGCGACGTCATCGCCCGCCACGATCTGCGTGCGAAAAAGCAGCTTGGCCAGAATTTCCTGCTGGATTTGAACCTGACCGCCAAGATCGCGCGGCAGGCGGGCGATCTGTCGCAATGCGACGTGCTCGAGATCGGCCCCGGTCCCGGCGGCTTGACCCGGGGGTTGCTGGCCGAAGGCGCGCGCCATGTGCTGGCCATCGAAAAGGATGCCCGCGCCCTGCCCGCCCTTGCCGAGATCGCGGCGGCCTATCCCGGCAGGCTGACACTCATCAATGACGACGCGCTCAAGATCGACCCGCTGGCCCATCTGACCCCGCCGATCCGGATCGCCGCCAACCTGCCCTATAATATCGGCACCGAGCTGCTGATCCGCTGGCTGACCCCGCCCGACTGGCCGCCCTTCTGGGAATCGCTGACCCTGATGTTCCAGAAGGAGGTTGCCGAGCGGATCACCGCGCGTCCCGGCAGCAAGGCCTATGGCCGCCTCGCCCTTCTGGCGCAATGGCGGGCCGAGGCGCGGATCGTGATGACCCTGCCGCCCGAAGCCTTCGTCCCCGCGCCCAAGGTGCATTCCGCGGTGATCCATCTCACCGCCCTGCCCGAGCCGCGCTTCCCGGCCGATCCGAAGATCCTGTCGCATGTCACCGCCGCCGCCTTCAACCAGCGCCGCAAGATGCTGCGCGCCTCGCTGCGCGGCCTGCATCCGCAAATCGAATCGCTGCTGGAACAGGCGGGCATCGCCCCCACCTCGCGCGCCGAGGAGATCGATCTGGAGCATTTCTGCGCCCTCGCCCGATTGGTCGAAAGCGCGAAACGGAACCCGGAATGAGAAACGGGCCGCGTCGAGCGGCCCATTTCTCATGAGATCGGCGTTTCCGGCAGGAACGGAAAGCGTTGTATTGTTCGGACGCGACCGGCGGGATCAACCCTTCTCGGTATCATTCCCGCTCGGCTCGGCCTCGGTGGTGGCCGGTACCTCGGTATCCGCCTTTGCAGAATCCGACGATTTGCGGCGGGTAGTCGTCCGCGTGGTCTTGCCGGTCGTCGTGGTGGCGCGGCTCCGCGTGGTGCGGGTTTTCCTGCTGCCCCCGGCCTCGGGCGTTTCGACCAGACCGCCGCCCTCATCCTCCGAGCCGAGCGCATCGGGCAAGCCAAGTTGCTGCTGCCCTGCGGTTTCGGCGGCGCTTCCGGTTTTCGGTTCCTCCCGCGTCTCGGCTGCGGGTTCGCGGCGCGAACGGCTGCGGCGTGCCGGGGCCGGCTTGTCGCTATCGGCGGGTTTGCTCTCCGCCTGCGGAGCCTCGGCCTGCGGTTTTCCCGCCTCTTGCGCCGGTGCAGCCGTTACCGGCGCCTTCACGTCGCTCTCGGCCTGGTCCCGGCCATTGCGCGACGGCGGGTTATTGTCGCGGGCAAAGCCGTTGTCGCGGCCGGAATCGCGCTGCGATTGATCGCGATTGCCGGTATCGCGGCCACCATGATCACGCCCGCCTTGATCACGCCCGCCATTGTCGCGGTCGTCATCGCCATTCTGGCGGTGATTCTGGTGCTGCTGATATTGCTGCTGCCGCTCGGCCATCTCGCGCTGCGCCTCGCCCAGCATCCGCGTGTAATGCTCGGCATGCTGCAGAAAGCTCTGCTCGGCCACGCGGTCGTTGGAAAGCTGCGCATCACGCGCCAGCATCAGGTATTTGTCGATGATCTGTTGGGGCGTGCCACGCACCTTGCCCTCGGGACCCGAGCTGTCAAAGACACGATTGACGATATTCCCCAGCGAGCGCTGGCGATTAGACTTGTTGCGCGAACGTGATTTCGATGATCTCATCAGTTTGTCTGTCTGTGGTTCCAGTTGGGTCTGGACAACGTTTCAGGCGGCGTCCGCGGCGAAATCCGCGCCCTGCCGTTCAGCCTTGTCCTGCACTGCCGCTGTGCGCGAGGCGCAGCTTGTGTTTCCGGCATTGTCAGGCTGACCAGTGCGGTGGCCTTTCGGCCCCGGCACGCCGCTGACTAACCATGCGAAGCGGGTCATGACAAGGGAAAAATCGTGACTTTCATCCATTTCCCCTCAAAAACCGCCCTTCAACTGCCGAAATGGGCCAAAACGACACGGTCTCGCCCATCCAGATCGGGAATCAGGCGGGTCTCCGCGCCCTGCCTGCGAAAAATTGCCGCAACCGCCGCGCCCTGTGTCGGACCGATCTCGACCAGGACATGGCCGCCCGGCGCCAGGTGGTTGGCCGCCCCCGCCGCAATGGCGCGATAGGCCGTCAGCCCGTCCGCGCCGTCCGTCAATGCCCGATTTGGTTCCCACTCGCGCACTTCGGGCGCAAGTTCTGCCATTTCATCAAGCGCGATATAGGGCGGATTCGAGACGATCAGGTCAAAACGCCCGGTCACGCCTTCATACCAGTCCGCGGCGATCAGCCGCGCGGTCACTCCAATGACTTGGGCATTCCCGCGCGCCACGTCAAGCGCCGCCGCGGAAATGTCGGTTCCCGTTCCCGTGCATCCGGGACGCTCCGCCAGCAGGGAAATCAGGATCGCCCCGGTCCCGGTGCCCATGTCCAGCACGCTGCGCCATGGCAATTCCAGCGCCGCCTCGACCAGCGTTTCCGTCTCCGGGCGCGGGTCCAGCGTGTCGCGGGTCACGCGGAATTCATGTTTCCAGAACGCCCGCCTTCCGGTGATCTGGCTGACCGGCTGGCGCGCGGCGCGGGCATCGATGGCGCGCATGAAAGCGGCCTCCAGCGCGGGCGAAACCTCCGCTTTCAGATGCTGCGCCAGATGATGCCGCTTGACCGCTACGCCAAGCACCTTGTTCAGCGCATGCATGAACAAGAGCGAGGCGTCGCGATGGCCATCCTCGATCCCGGCCGCCTCAAGCCGTTCCTGCGCGGCAAGGCAAAGTTCTTTCCCGGTCGGCCGGCTCATCCGTCCGCAGCCAGCCGCGCTGCCTGATCATACGAGATCAGCGCATCGATGATCTCGCCCAGATCGCCCTGCATGACCCGGTCCAGCGCATAAAGCGTCAGGTTGATCCGGTGATCGGTCATCCGCCCTTGCGGGAAATTATAGGTGCGGATGCGCTCGCTGCGATCGCCGCTGCGACTTGGGATTTGCGATCCGCCGCCCGCGCGTCATCGGCGCGCTGCCGCTCGATATCGTAAAGCCGCGCCCGCAAGACCGCCATCGCGTTGGCCCGGTTCTGGTGCTGCGATTTCTCGGAACTCGTGACCACGATGCCGGTGGGAATATGGGTGATCCGCACCGCCGAGTCGGTGGTGTTCACATGCTGCCCCCCCGCGCCCGAGGCCCGCATGGTGTCGATGCGGATGTCATTCGCGGGGATGTCGATATCGACATCCTCGGCTTCGGGCAGCACGGCGACCGTCGCGGCGCTGGTATGGATACGCCCACCCGATTCGGTTTCCGGCACACGCTGTACGCGATGCACGCCGGATTCGTATTTCAGCCGGGCGAAGACGCCATCGCCCTCGACCCGGGCCACCGCCTCCTTGACGCCGCCAAGCTCGGTCTCGCTATATTCCAGCAACTGGAACGACCAGCCCTGCGCCTCGGCATAACGGCGATACATCGCCAGCAAATCGCCTGCGAACAGGGCGGCCTCGTCTCCCCCGGTGCCCGGCCGGATCTCGATGATCGCGGGGCGGGCATCGGCGGCATCCTTGGGCAAAAGGGCGATGCGCAGGTTCTGCTCCAGTTCGGGCAGTACCTCGCGCAGGCGCGCCAGCTCGTCCTCGGCCAGCTCCCGCATTTCCGGATCTGTCAGCATCGCCTGCGCCTCGGCCATCTGGTCGCGCGCCGTGCGCCAATGGGCGATCTGCTCGACCACCGGTTTCAACTCGGCATATTCGCGGCTGATCCGGGCGATCTGCGCGGGCTCGGCACCGGCATTCAGCTGCGCCTCGAGAAACTCGAAGCGTTGGGTGATCTGGACAAGGCGGTCTTCTGGCAGCATGGAGGGGGACTTACCCCCGCCGCGCCCGCCCGTAAAGCGCCATCGCGCCGTCATCCGCCGCCCGACCCGCGAATCACCTTGCGCTCGCAGCATCTGCCGCTATAAGTCCCCATCCTTCCGCCGAGATACATGCAACCGGCGCAGTCTCTCGTGGCGGGTGCGGAAGGAATGGCCCGCCTATGAAATGCGCCCGAAAATGAAAGGATCGCCATGCCTCTGTACGAGCATGTGCTGATCGCCCGCCAGGACCTGTCGAACACGCAGGCCGAAGGGCTGATCGAACATTTCTCGACCGTACTCGCCGATAATGGCGGCAAGGTCGTGGATCACGAATACTGGGGTGTCCGCACCCTCGCCTACAAGATCAACAAGAACCGCAAGGGCCATTACGCCTTCCTGCGCACCGAGTCGCCCTCGGCTGCCGTGCAGGAGATGGAGCGTCTTGCCCGTCTGCATGACGACGTGATGCGGGTGATGACCATCCGCGTGGACGAGCACAAGGAAGGCCCCTCTGTGCAGATGCAGAAGCGCGAAGAGCGTGGTGATCGCCGCGAACGCCGCGAGCGGAACTGAGAGGATCTGAGCAATGGCAAGCAAACCGTTTTTCCGCCGCCGCAAGGTCTGCCCCTTCTCGGGCGAGAACGCACCGGCGATCGACTACAAGGACACCCGTCTGCTGCAACGCTATATCAGCGAACGCGGCAAGATCGTGCCCTCGCGCATCACCGCCGTCTCGGCCAAGAAGCAGCGTGAACTGGCCCGCGCCATCAAGCGCGCCCGCTTCCTCGCCCTGCTTCCCTATGCCGTGAAGTAAGGAGGATATCATGCAAGTCATCCTGCTGGAACGCGTGGCCAAGCTGGGTCAGATGGGCGAGGTCGTGAACGTCAAGCACGGCTATGCCCGCAACTTCCTGCTGCCCCAGGGTAAGGCCCTTCGCGCCTCCGACGCCAACATCAAGGCATTCGAGGAGCGCAAGGTCCAACTTGAGGCGCGCAACGCCGAAACCAAGGCCGAAGCCCAGAAAGTCGCCGACAAGCTGAACGGCCAGACCTTCGTGGTCATCCGTTCCGCATCGGATTCGGGCGCGCTTTACGGTTCCGTCTCGACCCGCGATGCGGCCGATGCCGCGACCGAGGCCGGCTTCACCGTCGACCGCAAGCAGCTGGTTCTCGGTCAGCCGATCAAGGAACTGGGCCTGCACGATGTCACCATCGTGCTGCATCCCGAGGTCGAGGCCGTGATCGTCCTGAACGTCGCCCGCTCGAACGAAGAGGCCGAGCTTCAGGCCCAGGGCAAGTCGATCCAGGACCTGGCCGCCGAGGCAGATGCCGAGGCCGAGTTCGAGATCGCCGAGCTGTTCGACGATATCGGCGGCGCTTCCTCGGACGAGGACGGCGCGGAAGTGGACAACCGCGAGTAACCCTTCCGGTTCCGCCACGAGATTTCGGACCGCGCCGGTTTTTCCGGCGCGGTTTTTTTATGGGCCGTGGCTGGCTGACCCGCCCCCTGCACCTTCCCATCGGCGATGTTTTTCCCCTGAAGCTCTGCTTCTGTCGGGACTGACTTCCTCGACTAGCCCCGCGACAAGGTGAAAACCGGGATTCATCAAACCCGATCCTTGCGCTTGGCATGCCGCACTGGCCGGGTGATAAGGGAGCATGGATCTGTCGCTTTACATCACCGCTTTCGTCACGCTTTTCGTGGTCATCGATCCCGTCGGGCTGGCGCCGATCTTCATCGCGCTGACGCCGAAGATGAGCGCCGCCGAACGGGGCCGCATCGGCCTGCGCGCCGTCGTCATCTCGGCGATCCTGCTGACACTGTTCGGGCTGGCGGGCAAGGCGATCCTGTCCGGGATCGGCATCTCGCTGCCCGCCTTTCGCATCGCGGGCGGGATATTGCTGTTCCTGACCGCGCTCGACATGCTGTTCGAGCGGCGGACCGAGCGGCGCGAGGGGCAGAATAACGACGACCAGCCCGAAAACGACCCTTCGGTCTTTCCCTTGGCGACCCCGCTTCTGGCCGGTCCCGGTTCGCTCGCAACGATGATCCTGCTGGTCGGGCAGGAAAGCGGCACCCTGCATGTCGTGATGGTGCATCTGGTGATGCTGGCGGTGCTGGCAATCGCGCTGGCGCTGTTCCACCTGGCCACGCCGCTGGCCCGCGCGCTCGGGCGCACCGGCACGATGGTGGTCACGCGCCTGCTGGGCATGCTGCTGGCGGCTCTGTCGATCCAGTTCGTGATCGACGGGCTGCAGGGCTCGGGGCTGTTCTGATGCTGGGCGAGGATTGGGCGCAACTGATCTATTACGGCCTGCTTCTGTTTGTCATCGGCGGCGCGCTGCTGTTCGAGCTGTCGGGGCGTGGCAGCAAGGGGCTACGCCAGATCATGCTCTGGGTCGTGATCTTCGCCGGGGCCACCTTCGCCGCGAATCTCTGGCTTGACCGGGGCACGCAGCAGGTCATCACCGGCGGCCGGGTCGAGATCCCGGTCAGCCACGACAATCACTTCTACCTGACGGCCGAGCTGAACGGCACGCCGGTGCGCTTCGTCGTCGATACCGGCGCCACCTCCATCGCACTCGGCGCCGGGGACGCGCGTCGGATCGGCATCGATCCCGACGATCTCGCCTATATCGGCACCGCCCGGACGGCGAATGGCATCGTCCGCACCGCCAATGTCACCATCGGGGAATTCACCATCGGCGATATCGTCGACCGCAATGTCCCCGCCACGGTGATCGGGGGCGATATGGACGGCTCGCTTCTCGGCATGTCCTATCTGCGGCGCTTCGCCCGGGTCAGCTTCGAGGGCGATCTGATGGTGCTGGAGCGCTGAACCCTCGGCGCTCCAGCAATTGCCGCCGCCCTATCGCGGCTCGCTCTGCAAGGCCCGGAAGATCGTGTAGCACATCAGCAGCATCACCACCGAGAACGGAATCCCCGTCGCGGTCACCCCGGCCTGCAAGGCTTCGAGCCCGCCGCCGATCAGCAGCACGATGGCGATCAGCCCCTCGATCGAGGCCCAGAACAGCCGCTGCGGCTTGGGCGCGTCGGTCTTGCCCCCGGCGGTGATCGTATCGACCACCAGCGAGCCGGAATCCGACGAGGTGACAAAGAAGATCAGCGCCAGGATGATGGCGATGGTCGAGACGATCCCGGTAAAGGGCAATTCGTTCAGCATCCCGAACAGCGACAATTCGGGGCTGTAATTGTCGATCACATATTCCCTGACCAGGCTGGCATCGGGATTGGCGAATAGCTGGTCGATGGCCACGCCGCCGAACACGCCCATCCAGATGAAGATGGTCATGCTGGGGATCAGCAGCACGCAGATCACGAACTCACGGATCGAGCGGCCCCGTGACACCCGGGCGATGAACATGCCCACGAAGGGCGCCCAGCTGACCCACCACGCCCAGTAGAAGGCCGTCCATCCCTCGCGATAGGCATCATCGGTGCGGCCGAAAGGTTCCGACAGCGGGATGAATTCCTCGACATAGGTGACAAGCCCGGTCCAGAACCCGTCCAGCGCTGCCATTGTCGGACCCACGAACAGCACGAAGAGAAAGAACAGCAGCGCCATGATCATGTTGATCTCGGACAGTTTCTTCACCCCGCCATCGAGACCGCGCCAGACCGAGACCAGCGCCACCATCGTCACCAGGATGATGACGATCACCTGCGTTGTGATGCTGATCTCCAGCCCATAGACGAAATTCAGCCCGGCATTGGCCTGCTGCGCGCCCAGCCCAAGCGAGGTGGCCAGCCCGAACAGCGTCGAGAAGACCGCGAGGATGTCGATGACATGGCCCCACCAGCCCCAGACCCGTTCCCCGAGGATCGGGTAGAAGGCCGAGCGGATCGAGAAGGGCAACCCCTTGTTATAGGTGAAAAGCCCGAGCGCCAGCGCCATCACGACATAGACGGCCCAGCCATGGATGCCCCAATGCAGATAGGTTCCCGCAAGGCCCATGGCCCGCGCCCGTTCGATCGCGGCCTCGTTGATCGTGCCATCCTCGCCGAATGGCGAAGGCGTTCCAAGCGGCGAGGACACGGCCATGTGATAGACCGGCTCCAGCACCCCGAAAAACAGCAGCCCGATGCCGATCCCGGCGGCAAAGAGCATCGAGAACCAGGACAGGTAGCTATATTCCGGCCGCGCCTCCTTGCCGCCCAGCCTGATCGAGCCATAGGGCGTGAAGATCAGCACCACGCAGAACAGGATGAAGAAATCGACCACGATCATGAAATACCAGTCCAGCGTTCCCGTCGCGAAGCCGACAATGGCCTTGAAGACCTCGCCCGCGGCGGCCGGGAAAAGCAGGGTCAGCAGGATGAACAGCACCGCGGTCAGCGACGAGACAACAAAGACCGGGTTGTGAATGTCAAAGCCGAACGGGCCGACCTGTCCTTCGATATTGTCCTGGCCGATGGTAAAGTCGGTATCCAGCGCGCCTTCCAGCGGCGGAACCGGATCGGTTGGGGTGTTCATCTGTCCCTCCCAGCGCAATTTTGTTTCGTTCAGTGTAGCAATCACACCAAACATCACAACCCGGCAGGAATAACATAACAATTACAGATTGATGTATTGATATCCTCACACGATAACGAAGATGACGGACAAGGATCGGCGGCCGGACCGGCCCCTCCTATGTCACCAGGTAAAGCGACAGCACCGGCAGGCCGATGATCAGCGCAAGCCGCAGGATATCCGCGATCCAGAACACCCAGACCCCGCGAAAGATCGTCCATAGCGGAACATCGGGCAGGACCGAGCGCAGCACGAAGACATTCATGCCGATGGGCGGGGTAATCAGGCTGATCTCGGTCGCGACGACGACGATGATCGCGAACCAGATCAGCACCGCCTCGGGATCCTGCAGGATCTCCAGCCCGAAATCGAGAGACGAGATCACCGGGTAGAAGACCGGAACCGTCAGCAGGATCATCGACAGGCTTTCCAGGAAACAGCCCAGCACCATATAGATCAGCACGGTGATCAGCAGCACCGTCCATGCCGACAGGCCCATATCCTCGACAAACCCGCTCAGCGCATCGGGAAGCCCGGCAAAGCTGATGAAATTGCTGAAAATCTCGGCTCCGATGATGATCGCGAAGATCATCGCCGACGCCGTGGCGCTGTCCAGGAAGGCCGTCCACAGGGCCCGGCGGCTCAGCCCCCCGGTCGCGAAAGCGATCAGCAACGCCGCCGCCGCGCCCATCCCCGCCGCCTCGATGGGGGTGAAGAAACCGCCATAGATGCCTGCCATGATGAACAGGAACAGCGCCAGCACCGCGAAAACGCTTACCGCATCGCGGCGGGTCAGCGGGTGAACCTCCCCCACTTCCGGCGCCAGTTCGGGCTTCAGCCGGACAGCGGCCATGACCGCCAGCAGGTAGCCGATGATGCCAAGGATGCCGGGGATGATGCCGGCAAGGAACAGCTTGCCGATATCGGCCTCGGTCAGCAGCCCGAAGATGATCAGCACCACCGAGGGCGGGATCAGGATCCCCAGGGTGCCGCCCGCCGCGATGGCGCCGGTGGCGAGGCTGTCGGAATAGCCGAAACGCCGCATCGAGGGCATCGAGACCTTGGACATCGTCGCCGCCGTCGCCAGCGACGACCCGCAAACGGCCGAGAAGCCCCCGCAGGACAGCACCGTCGCCATGGCCAGCCCGCCCCGCATCCGGCCAAAGACCCGGTCGGCGGCGGCAAACAGCCCATGCGCGATCCCCGATCCGGCCAGCACATTGCCCATGAAGATGAACAGCGGCACGACCGACAGGGAATAGCTCAGCCCGGTCTCGAACACGGCATTGCCGACCATCGCCCCGGCGGGCTGCCAGCCACGCATGACGGCGAAACCCACCCCGCCGACGATGGACATGGCAAAGGCGATGGGCACCCGCAGGAAGACCATCCCCAGCAGGATGACAAGGGCGATCAGGGAAATCGTCATGGGTCCTCGCGGCGCAAGAGCAGGATGAGGGCAGAGACGGCACAGCTTGCCGCCGCCAGGAATGCCAAGGGCGCCATCGGGATCATCAGCGAGGCGCTGCGGGTGCCGTCCTCGACCTGATCCAGCCCGATCAGCACCAGCCGCCAGCAGAAAAAGGCCAGCGCCACGGCAGAAACGATCCCGGCCAGCCGCCCCAGCAGACGCTGAACGGAAGCCGGGAACAGGTGCAGCGCGAGGTCGACCTCGACATGCCCGCCATCGGCGCTGGTCAGCGGCAGCGCCACGAAGACCAGCGCCGCCAACAGCATCTGCGTCAATTCATAGGCACCGCCAAAGGGCCGGTTCAGCAGGTAGCGGCCGATGACATCGATGCAGGTGACAAGGATCAGCAACCCGATCAGCAAGGCGGCGATGGCGGCCAACGCGCGATACCAGCCCGCATGGCTGCGCGATCCACCCTGCCCCCCGGTTCCGGCAACCGGCCCGGTCATTCCAGCGCCACCCCGGTCATTTCGCGGAACTCGGCAAGGGCGGCTGCGCCGTCATATCCTTCTCCCAGGCTTTCCGTCCAATCCTGTTCCAGCTTGCCCGCGACCTCTTTCAGCGCCGAAACCACCTCGGGCGATGCCTCGTAGAAATCCACCTTGTCGCCGATCTCTTCCATGGCAACCGTGTCGGCGTCGTTCCACGCCTTGCCCACCCGCTCGGCGAAGGCCGCGCCGGATATGGCGTCGATGGCAGCCCGGTCCTCTTCGGACAGGCTCTCCCATTTGTCCTCGTTGATCACGAAGAACCAGGTGGTGTTATAGATGCCGCCCGGAACCGTCATCGAATACTTGATGTCGTCGGTCAGGTTGAAGGCGGTCATTGCCTCATAGGTGAAGGCCACGCCATCGATCACCCCGCGCGACAGTTTCTCGTAGACCTCGGGCGAGGACATGAAGAGCGGGCTTGCCCCCAATGCCTCGACCAGATCGGCCACGTAACCGCCCGGCACCCGCAATTTCAGCCCTTTCAGGTCGGCAGGCGTCTCGATCTTGCGGATATTGTTGTGCAACAGGCCGGGGCCATGCATGAACAGCCCCAGCAGATGGGTGCCCTCGTGTTCCTCGGCGGCGTCGAGCTTGCCGCCGTAAATCTCCCAGTAGGCTTGCGAATTCGCGATCGCATCATCGCCAAGGAAACTGAACTGGCCAAGCCGGGCCCGGTTGAAGCGGTCATCCTCGGTAAAGGAATGCAGCCCATAGGTAATATCGGCGATCCCGTCCCGCGCCATGTCGAAATGCGCCGGAGGACTGCCCAGGGGCTTGCCCATGATCCGCACCGTGACCCGGCCCTCGGTGACCGCCTCGACCTCTTCGGCCCATGGCTCGAACGCGTTCACCACGATGGGATGTTTCGGCGGCAGCCATGACGACATGATCAGTTCGTCGGCCAATGCCGGAGCGGCGGCCAGCAGCAGCCCCGCGAATGCCAGTCCAAGCGTTTTCATCTCATTCCTCCCTGAATACTCCCCGCCTTCACGACGGGGCGACATGATCCGGATGCGCCGCGACAAAGGCAGGCAGATCCGAACAATGGCCCTGCACCGCCATGATACGCGGCAGATCGTCAAAACCAACGCCCCACCGGGCCGCGTTGTAAAGCTGCGGGATCAGCGCGCAATCGGCCAGCCCCGGCCGGTCGCCATGACAGAAACGCCCGCTCCAGCCCGGATGATCCAGCATCGCCTCGACCGCGACCAGCCCCCGGCGGATATTGTCGCGGTTCCATTCGGCGCGCGCCTCGGCCCCGGCCAGGTCCTCGATCCGCTTCAGGACGGAACTGTTCGAGACCGGGTGTATCTCGCAGGCGATCGCCAGCGCGATGGCCCGCATATGGGCACGTTCCGCTGCATCCCCGGGCAAAAGCGGCGGCTCGGGCCGGGTCTGGTCCAGATATTCCAGGATCGCCAGCGATTGCGTCAGCACCAGCCCGTCGATTTCCAGAACCGGCACAAGGGCTTGCGGGTTGATCCTGCGATGCGCTTCCTCGCGATGCGCGCCCTTGAGCAGATCGACCGAAACCCGCTGATGCGCGATCCCCTTCAGCCCCAAACCGATCCGCACCCGGTAAGAGGCCGAGGAACGCCAGTAATCATGCAGCACGACCCGATCACGTCCCATGACCTACTCCTTCGCCGGCAGGATCCGCCCGGTGCAGGGGCCGAAACCGATCCGGTATCCCTGCCCCTCGGCATGGGCGAACAGCCCGACCTCGTCGCCATCCTCAAGGAAGCGTCGCTCTTCGCCATTGACCGTCACCGGGGTCTTGCCACCCCCGGTCATTTCCAGCAGCGCCCCGGTCTGATCCCGCTCCGGCCCCGAGATCGTCCCCGACCCCAGCAGATCGCCCACCCGCATCGGACAGCCAGAGCTCGTGTGATGCGCCAATTGCTGGGCGCTGGAATAATACATGACATTGTAATTGGTCTGCGCCATTCTCTGGCCGTTCAGGCTCCAGCCCACCGTCAGGTCATAGAACCCCGGCTGATCTTCCTGCAAATAGGGCAAGAGCGGGTTCACCCGCTCGGCCCCTTCGCAGCGGAACGGCTCCAGCGCGGCCTGCGTCACGATCCAGGGACTGATCGTGGTGCCAAGCGCCTTGGCCTGGAACGGCCCGAGCGGCTGGTATTCCCATGCCTGCACATCCCGCGCCGACCAGTCGTTCAGCAGCACATAGCCAAAGATCATCCGCTCGGCCTCGGCCACGCTGACCCGCTCGCCCAGTTCGCTGTCACCACCGACGATGGCCCCCAGCTCCAGTTCCAGGTCCAGGCGGCGGCAGGGCGACCAGACCGGCCCCTCCTCTGCCTTGAGCTGCCCCATCGGGCGGCGGATCGGCGTGCCCGACACCACCACGGAAGAGGCCCGCCCGTTATAGCCGATCGGCATATGCGTCCATTGCGCGGGCAACGCGTTTTCCGGTCCGCGAAACAGCACCCCGACATTGAAGGCATGGTTCTTCGAGGCATAGAAATCGGTGAACTCGCTCACCCGGATCGGCAGATGCAGCCGCGCCTCCGCCATCGCCACCAGCGGCAGGGACTCGTCCCCGCCCTCGGCCAGCAATTCCGTCAGCCGGGCGCGAATTTCATCCCATTTCGCCCGCCCCTGCGCGATGAACCCGTTCAGTTGCGGCAAGCCGAAGGCCCCTTCCGCATTGATCAGCCCGCGCGCCTCGCAAACGGCCAGATCGACGATCCGGTCCCCGATCGCCACCCCGCAACGCGGCACCCCGTCTCCGGTGGAGAACACCCCGTAAGGCAGGTTCTGAATGGGAAAATCGCACCCTTCCTCATTGGCACTCGCCAGCCAAGATCGCATTCCGCTCCCCTTCTTCTTCATGCAAATATCCCGCGGGTGCGCCGCTGGTGCGCCACTGGTTCGAGAACCAGCCGGCGACGGGGCGCGAAGCCCCCGGCTTCCTCATTTCACCCCCGGCTTACCGTCGAATTTCTTCTCAAGCTGGTTCCAGACCTCGATATATTCCTTCTGCATCGGCGCCTCTTTCGCGGCGAACTCGGTCAGATGCTGCGGAAAGCGCGTCTCGAACATGAAGGACATGGTCTGGTCCAGTTTCTCGGGCTTCAGCTCGGCATTCGACGCACCCTCGAAAGCATCGCGGTCGGGGCCATGGGGCAGCATGCAGTTATGCAGGCTCATCCCCCCCGGCGCGAAACCCTGCGGCTTGGCGTCGTAGATACCATAGATATTGCCCATCAGCTCGGACATGATGTTCTTGTGATACCATGGCGGGCGGAAGGAATGCTCGGCCACCATCCAACGCTCGCGGAACAGCACGAAATCGATATTCGCGGTCCCTTCTTGCCCGGAAGGCGCGGTCAGCACCGTGAAGATCGACGGGTCCGGATGATCGAACAGGATTGCCCCGACCGGAGAATATGTCCGAAGATCATATTTATACGGGCAATAATTCCCGTGCCACGCGACCACGTCCAGCGGGCTGTGATCGATGATCGTCTCGTGGAACTGGCCGCACCATTTGATGACCACGCGGGACTCGGCCTCGCGATCCTCGAATGCCGCCACCGGGCATTTGAAATCGCGCGGATTGGCAAGGCAGTTCGCCCCGATCGGGCCACGATGCGGCAGATCGAATTTCTGCCCGTAATTCTCGCAGACGAAACCGCGGCACGGCCCCTCCAGCACCTCGACCCGATAAACCAGCCCGCGCGGAATGATGGCGATCTCCTTCGGCTCCAGCTCGATCACGCCCAGCTCGGTGCAGAAACGCAGCCGCCCCTCTTGCGGGACGATCAGCAACTCGCTGTCGGCGGAATAGAAATACTCGTCCTGCATCGAACGGGTGACGAGGTAGATATGGCTGGCCATGCCGACCTGGATATTCACATCCCCCGCCGTGGTCATGCTCCGCATCCCGGTGATCCATGTCAGGTCCGCGTCCTCGGCAGGCATCGGCACCGGATCCCACCGATATTGCCCAAGGCTGGTGACGGCAGGCAGGACATGCGGCGCGGTCTTCCAGTAAGGCACATCGATTGCGCGGAATTCGCCGGTATGACGCACCGATGGGCGGATGCGATAGCACCATGTCCGCTCGTTCTGGCCGCGCGGCGCGGTAAAGGCGGTGCCGGAAAGCTGCTCGGCATAAAGCCCGTATGCGCATTTCTGGGGCGAGTTCTGCCCCTGCGGCAGCGCGCCTTCCAGCGCCTCGGTTTCGAAATCATTGCCGAAGCCCGGCATATAGCCGTGATGCGTTCCGGTGACCGCCGCCGCGCGGGTCATGCCCTCGGCAAGCTCATGCGTCGCCATCTTCCATCCTCCGTGGCAGGTGATCATTGCATCTGCAACGAACATATCGTTGCAGGTGCAATGATGTCAAGCGAAGGGTGCATCCCTGCCCGATCCGGATCTGTCCGCCGAGTTTCTTGTTGCTCCTGCAACGTTTTTTTGTTGATCTGCCGCAAAGGAGAGCCCGATGACCTTCAATCTGGACGAGTTCCTGCCCTATCGCCTGAATATCGCGGCGACCCTGATCAGCCGCCGTTTCGCGGCGCTGCACCAGGACGAATCGGGGCTCTCGATCCCGGAATGGCGGGTGATGGCGCATCTCGCCAACGAGGGCGCGGTCAGCGTGCGCGACATCCACAAGCGGGTCAACCTGGACAAATCCATCGTCAGCCGGGCGGCTTCGCGGCTGGAAGGCGCCGGGCTGCTGCGCAAATCCGCCCACAAGGGCGACCGCCGCCTGATCTCGCTGGAACTGACCACCGAGGGGCGCAGGCTGATGCAGCGTCTTGGCCGGATCGCCGATGCCTTCCAGGCCGAGATCCGGGCCGAGCTGGGCAAGGACGCCGCGGGTTTCGAGGCGGGGCTCGACCGGCTCATCGCCCGGAGCGCATCCGGGGGGCAGCCCTGATCCACGGGAGGTTCTCCTGCCCGGTCCGGCTGCGCCAGAGCGCCATATTCGCGCCTGTGCAGGCCACGGCCGACTTGCAACCGGCCCGTGTTAACCCTACCAAGCAAGAAAGCGACCCAGACCCGAAGGACCACCATGGATCTCGATGCCCGCCGCAAAGCCGACCCCGATCACTGGAAACTTGCCAGCGCCATCCGCGTGCTGGCGATGGACGCGGTCGAGGCCGCGAAATCCGGCCATCCCGGCATGCCCATGGGCATGGCGGACGTGGCCACGGTGCTGTTCCGCAAGCACCTGAAATTCGACGCCTCGGCACCGCATTGGTTCGACCGCGACCGCTTCGTGCTGTCGGCGGGGCATGGCTCGATGCTGCTCTACTCGCTGCTGCACCTGAGCGGCTACCAGCAAATGACGATCGAGCAGATCAAGCATTTCCGGCAACTGGGTTCGATCACCGCGGGCCACCCGGAATACGGGCATGCCGAGGGGATCGAGACGACGACCGGCCCGCTCGGACAAGGGATCTCGACCGCCGTCGGCATGGCCATGGCCGAAGAGGCGATGCGCGCCGAATTCGGCTCCGAGCTCTGCGATCACCGGACATGGGTCATCGCCGGCGACGGCTGCCTGATGGAAGGCATCAGCCAGGAAGCCGTGGGCCTGGCCGGCAACCAGCAACTGGGCCGGCTGATCGTGCTGTGGGACAATAACGACATCACCATCGATGGCCGCGTCAGCCTGTCCGACCGGACCGACCAGATGGCACGCTTCGCGGCCTCGGGCTGGCGAGTGCTGGAATGCGACGGCCATGACGCCGCCGATATCGACCGCGCCCTGACCGAAGCCGCCAAGGATGACGGCCGCCCGGTCCTGGTCTCGTGCAAGACGATCATCGGCTTCGGCGCCCCGACCAAGGCCGACAGCGCCAAGGCCCATGGCTCGCCGCTTGGCGCCGAAGAAATCGCGGCGGCCCGCAAGGCCTATGGCTGGGACAATGCAACCGCCTTCGAAATCCCCGAAGATATCGCCGCAAGCTGGCACGAGATCGGCGCGCGGGGCGCTGCGACGCGCAAGGAATGGCAGACCCGCGTCGATGCGCTCAGCTCGAACCCCCGCGACGATTTCGCCCGCCGCATCGGCAACGAGGTCAACCCGCAGCTCGCCCAGACCATCCGCGAGATGAAGCAGAAAACCTCCGAGGAACAGCCCAAGCTCGCCACCCGCAAGGCCAGCGAGAACGTGCTGGCGGCGCTGAACCCGGTGATGCCCGAGAATTTCGGCGGCTCGGCGGACCTGACCGGCTCGAACAACACGCTGACGCCCGGGATGGGCATTTTCAACGCCGGAAACCGGCTTGGCCGCTATATCCATTACGGCATCCGCGAACATGGCATGGCCGCCGCGATGAACGGCATCTGGCTGCATGGCGGTTTCCGCCCCTATGGCGGCACCTTCCTGACCTTCACCGATTACGCGCGCGGCGCGATGCGGCTCTCGGCTCTGATGGGCCTGCCGGTCACCTATGTCATGACCCATGACAGCATCGGCCTGGGCGAGGACGGCCCCACTCACCAGCCGGTCGAGCATCTGGCCATCTGCCGCGCCACGCCCAACATGCTGATGCTGCGCCCCTGCGACCAGGTCGAGACGGCGGAAGCCTGGGAAATCGCCCTGTCGCACGATACCGCACCCTCGGTCATGGCGCTGTCGCGGCAGAACCTGCCGACTCTGCGGACCAACCACCAGGACGAGAACCTGTCGCTGAAAGGCGCCTATGTGCTGCGCGAGGCCTCGGGCGGCAAGCCCGCCGTGGTGCTGATGGCCACCGGCTCGGAAGTCGAGATCGCAGTCGCCGCCCGCGAGACGCTGGAATCCGAGGGCACCCCGACCCGCGTCGTCTCGGTCCCCTCGATGGAGCTGTTCCGCGCCCAATCCCCGGCCTATCGCGAAGAGGTCCTGCCGGGCGGCACCGTCCGCATCGCCATCGAGGCCGCCATCCGCCAGCCCTGGGACTGGCTGCTGCTGGGCGAGCGCGGGCGCGAGGAGAAATCCGCCTTCATCGGCATGGAGGGCTTCGGCGCCTCGGCCCCTGCCCCGGCGCTCTACCGCGAGTTCGGCATCACCGCCGAGGCGGTGACCGAGCGCGCAAAGGCGCTGTTGTGACAGGAATTCCTGCCTCCGGCGGGGATATTTCCATGAAGAAGAAGCAGCCGGGCATCTGTCCGGCTGTTTCGATGCTTGTCTGATGCAGGTTCTGGCGCGGGCCTTTGCGCTGATGGGGCGCGAGCGGGACGGGCTGCGCCATCCGCCGATGGGTGGGAATGCAGCGGGGATCGCCCTGCTGCTGGCGGCGATCATCGGGTTCACCCTGATGGACGCCACCGCGAAATTCCTGACCCAGCATTATCATCCGGCGCAGGTGGTCTGGGCGCGCTTCCTTGGCAATATCCTGATCTTCGCCGTCATCTTCCGCGCCCGCATGTTCAGCCTGCTGCGCAGCCGGCAACCGGGATTGCAGGCCGGGCGGGCGCTGATGCAACTGGCCTCGGTCGGGCTGTTCTTTACCGCGCTGCAATTCATCGGGCTGGCCGAGGCGACCGCGATCATGGACATGAACCCGGTGCTGATCACCCTGGGGGCGGCGCTGTTCCTGGGTGAAAGGATCGGGCCGCGGCGGGTGGCCGGGATCGCGGCGGCGGTGATCGGCGCGCTGATCATCATCCGTCCGGGGCTGGGCGTGTTCCAGCCCGCCGCGCTCCTGCCGATGGCCGGGGCATTCACCTTTGCCGCGGGCGCCCTGCTGACCCGGATGGTGCGCAGCGACTCGGTCGAGACCTCGGTCATGTGGTCGGCGGTGTTCGGCACCGTGGCGACCTCTGTGATCGTGCCATTCATCTGGCAGCCGATCGATCCCGCGCATTTCTGGGTATTCCTGCTGCTGGCTGGTTTCGGCACGCTCAGCCAATGGCTTCTCGTGCGCGCCTTTTCCAGCGCCGAGGCCGGGGTGCTGGCTCCCTTCGGCTATACCGGGCTGATCTGGGCCGGACTGTGGGGGCTGCTGTTCTTCGGCCAGTTCCCGGACCGCTGGACCATCCTCGGCGCGGCCATTATCGTGGGCGCGGGCCTCTATGTCTGGTCGCGCGAGACCCGCGCGGCGCGGAAGGATCAATGAGCGAAAATGACAGATTACCGCTGAGCGACCGGCTCGCGAATGCCGCCTTCCTGGCGGTCATGGGGCTGGCCCGGCTGCTGCCATATGAGCGGCGCATCCCGGCGATGGGCTGGCTGTTTGCGCATCTGCTGGCCCCCATCGCGGGCTGGCGGCGCCGGATTCGCGACAACCTTGCATTGGCGCGGCCCGACCTGCCCCGTGACGAGGTCGAGGCGCTGGTGCGCGCGGTTCCGGCCAATGCCGGCCGCTCGGTGGCCGAGATCTATTCGGGCGAGGAATTCACCCGCCGCATCCGCGAGGCCGATCCGCTGGACGGCCCCGGCCTGCCCGCCCTGGAAGCCGCTTTCGAGGCAGGACGCCCGGTCATCATCGCCTGCGCCCATTTCGGCAATTACGACGCCATGCGCACGGCGCTGGCCGGTCGCGGCTGGCCGGTCGGGGCGCTGTATCGGCCGATGAACAACGAGGCCTTCAACCGCCACTACATCCCGGCGATCACCGCCATTGCCGAGCCGCTCTTTCCGCGCGGGCGGGCCGGGCTGGCGGCGATGCTGCGCTTCCTGAAAGGGGGCGGCTGGCTGGCGCTCGGTTTCGACCAGCACGACCGGCACGCGCCCGAGCTGCAATTCTTCGACCTGCCCAGCAGAACCGTGCTGACCCCGGCCGAACTGGCGATCCGCTATGACGCGCTGATCCTGCCGGTGCATGGCATCCGCCAGCCCGACGGGCTGTCCTTTCGCGTCCATGTCGGCGAGCCGGTCGAACATGGCGAGCCCGCCGCCATGATGCAGGCGCTGAACGACGATCTCGAGGCGCTGGTGCGACGCCATATGGAGCAATGGTTCTGGGTCCATCGCCGCTGGAAATGAAAAAGGCGGCCCCGGGGGACCGCCTTTTTCCGTTCGCGAAACGATCCGCTCAGCCAGCCTTGACCCCGTTCGACGGAGCCACTGCCGCCTCGCGGCGCGCACGCAGCTCCTCGGCCACGAGGAAGGCCAGTTCCAGCGACTGGCTGGCATTCAGGCGCGGGTCGCAGGCGGTGTGATAGCGGTCGGACAGGTCCTCGTCCGTCACCGCCCGCACGCCGCCGGTGCATTCGGTCACGTCACGGCCGGTCATCTCGAAATGCACGCCGCCGGGGATGGTGCCCTCGGCGCCGTGGATCGCGAAGAACTCCCGCACCTCGCGCAGCACCGAATCGAAGGGCCGGGTCTTGTAGCCCGAGGCCGACTTGATCGTGTTGCCATGCATCGGATCACAATGCCAGACGACCTTCGCCCCCTCTTCCTGCACCACCTTGATCAATTGCGGCAGGTGATCGCCGACCTTGCCCGCACCGAAGCGGGTAATCAGCGTCAGCCGCCCCGCCTCGTTATCGGGGTTCAGCCGGGCGAGAAGCAGCTTGAGATCCTCGGCCGTGGTGGTCGGGCCGCATTTCAAACCGATCGGGTTATGCACGCCACGGCAGAATTCCACATGCGCGCCATCGGGCTGCCGGGTGCGGTCACCGATCCAGATCATGTGGCCCGATCCCGCGACCGTCACCCCGGTCGTCGCATCAAGACGCGCCAGCGCCTCTTCGTATTCCAGCAGAAGCGCCTCGTGGCTGGTGTAGAAATCCACCTTGCTCAGCTGATGCGCGGTGTCCGAATTCACACCCGCCGCCTGCATGAAGGCCATCGCGTCGCGGATGCGGTCGGCGATGTCACGATATTTCGCAGCCTCCGGCCCGCCGACGAAATCGGCGATCCAGTTCTGCACCAGGTGCATGTCGGCATAGCCGCCGGTCGAATAGGCCCTGAGCAGGTTCAGCGACGAGGCCGCCTGCGTATAGGCCGCCAGCATCCGGTTCGGATCGGGCAGCCGCGCCTCGGATGTGAAATCGAACCCGTTGACGATATCGCCGCGATAGCTGGGCAGCTCGACACCATCGACCACTTCGGTCGGGGCGCTGCGGGGCTTGGCGAACTGGCCCGCCATGCGCCCGACCTTGACCACCGGAAGCTGCGCGCCCCAGGTCAGCACCACGGCCATCTGCAGGATCACCTTGAAGGTGTCGCGGATATTGTCGGCACTGAACTCGGCGAAACTTTCCGCGCAATCGCCGCCCTGCAGCAGGAAGGCGCGGCCTTCCGACACTTCGGCAAGCTGGGCGCGCAGGCGCATCGCCTCGCCCGCGAAAACCAGCGGCGGGTAGCGGCGAAGCTGCTCCTCGGCCGCCGCCAGCGAGGCGGCATCGGTATAATCCGGCATCTGCACGCGCGGATAGGCGCGCCAGCCGGCCTTGTCCCAGTTCCGGGCGGCGGCGGGTTTGCGATTCTCCTGCGTCATGGCACATGCTCCTTGAAAGATTGCCGGGCCGATATAATCGCTTCGCACCCTCAGGGAAAGAGCGCATTGTCTCGCAAAAATGATGCGACTAAAGTTGGATGGGTGATTTAGGATCTTGCGCAAGTCCTAATTCCCTGTTGTGAGGTGGCCGCAACATTTGCGCCGAGACAGCTCCATGCAATCCAACCGACCGCGCCGTTTCACCTTCCTGCTTCTTGACCGTTTCACGATGTTGCCATTCGCGGCGGCGATCGAGCCGCTGCGGCTGGCCAATCGCGCCTCGGGCAAGGAGCTCTATCAATGGCGGCTGGTCGGTCCGAAGGGCGATTTCGCGACCTGTTCGAACGGCACCCGCGTCGCGCTGGACGAAGGGCTGGAGCAGGATACCCCGACCGATCGCGACGAGGTGGTGATCGTCTGCGGCGGCACCGAGGTGGCGAGAGAGGCGACCAGGCCGGTGCTGAACTGGCTGCGCCGCAAGGCACGGGGTGGCGCATCGGTCTGCGCGGTCTGCACCGGTGCCTGGGTCCTGGCGGTGGCCGGGCTGCTCGATGGCCGCAAGGCCACGATCCACTGGGAAAATCACGACGGCTTCGCCGAGGCCTTCCCCGATGTGACGCTGTTCCGCTCGGTCTTCGTCCATGACGGCAACCGCCTGACGGCGGCGGGCGGCACCTCCTCGATCGACCTGATGCTGCACCTGATCGCCCAGTCCCATGGCGACGAACTGGCCGCCGAACTGGCCGACCAGATGCTGCATACCGGCATCCGCACCGACCAGGACCGGCAGCGCCTGTCCATCCCGACGCGGATCGGCGTGCGCCACCCGAGGCTGGCCACCGTCATCGCCCGGATGGAGGCCAATGTCGAAGACCCGATCAGCCCGGCCCGGCTGGCAACTGACGCCGGCATGTCCACGCGCCAGCTCGAACGGCTGTTCCGCCGCTATCTCAACCGCAGCCCGAAACGCTATTACATGGAAACCCGCCTCGCCCGGGCGCGCAACCTGCTGATGCAGACCGAGATGTCGATCATCGAGATCGCGCTGGCCTCGGGCTTCTCCAGCCCGTCGCATTTCTCGAAATGCTACCGCGCCCAATATGGCAGCACCCCCTATCGCGAGCGCGGAACCGGCATGTCTGCCCATCTGCGCCAGGCGCCGCCCGTCGAGATATAGATCCGGCCTGCCCGACCGGCGTTAATCCTTCCACAATCTCTTCCCGTTACAGCCTGTCACCGGCGGATCGCCGCGGATCCGGCCGCGATGACCGCACAGCATACGGGCGAAGAGACGATGGAATACGAAATCACCGTGCTGACTTTCGACAAGCCGATTCCGACGGGAACCAGCTCGGTCGGGCAACATGCCCCCTGGTCGAACCACCGCACAACCGATCCCATCGAGTTCAGCGGGGCGCGGCAAAGCTCCATCCTGCTGGAAGACGATGACGACAGGTTTCACAGTGGATATGCGAATGTGGACAAGACCGGGCAGATCCTGGTCGAGGACACGGTCTTCGGCAATGATCCCGGGCCGATACCTGCGGGGACCCGGCTTTCCGGCTTTATCGGTTCGCGTCTCCAGGATAGCGGCGGCAATCATTTCCGGGTGATGTTTCCCCGCCGCTTCATCGCGCAGCGAATCGGTGACGAATTCGGCGGCAGACAAGCGGTGCTGGTTTTCCCCGAAGCCCGGGAACAAGAGGACGGGACCCTCACCTACCCGGTCTTCGACAGGACCGGAAGCTTCACATTCGTGGACACCGTCTCGGTGAGCAGCATCAATGAACCTGACGAGGGCGCCCCGCACTATTCGCCCTCGGTGCCATGTTTCACCGACGGCACCCTTGTCGAAACCGCCTCCGGTCCCCGCGCCATCGAAACGCTCCGGCCCGGCGACCTGGTCCTGACGCGCGATCATGGTCCGCGCCGCATCGCCTGGATCGGCCACCGGCATCTGGACCGCCACCTGCTCGATCTTTGCCCCAACCTGCGCCCGATCCTGATCCGGGCGGGCGCGCTCGGCCCCGGCCTGCCCGAGCGGGACCTGACGGTCTCGCCCCAGCACCGGGTGCTGGTCCGGTCCAGGATCGCCCGGCGCATGTTCGATCACGACGAGATCCTCGTCGCCGCCAAGCACCTGGCCGGGCTTGCGGGGATCGAGATCCTGCAACCCGAAGACGGCCTCACCTATCGGCACATGCTGTTCGACCGCCATGAACTGGTGCTCTCGAACGGCACCTGGACCGAAAGCCTCTTTACCGGCCCGCAGGCGCTGCAGGCGCTCGGCCCCGCCGCCCGGCGCGAGATCCTCTCGCTCTTTCCCGAACTCGCGCAACCGGACCACCGCCCGCCATCCGCCCGCCGCCTGCTGACCGGGCGCGAGGGGCGCAATCTCGCCAGGCGGCATGCCAGGAACGGAAAACCGCTCGTCTCCGCCGATCACCGCGTCGGGGCCTGAGCCCCGCCGCAGCCGATCTCTACCGGCACGGGCCAGATCGACACCCACACGCCCCCTCCCCAGGACCGGTGCGATATTGCGGCAACCCTTCGGCGAATATGCGCCTCCGTCTGCGCCCCGACGCACCCGACCCGGGGTCGAAAAAACCGCCCCGCCCCCGTGAAAAGGCAAGGGGCCGCCCCGCCGGACAGCCCCTCTTCTTCACTGAAATATCCCGGGGAGCCGCCGGAACGGCGGCGGGGCAGAGCCCCTATTTCACCGTGATCCGCCCGTCCAGCATGGGCGCGTAATCCGCCCCCTGCGCGGCCAGGTAATCGGCCAGCACCTCGGCCAGGTCGGGTCCGAAATCATAGGCGTTCTGCGCGTTGTTTGCGAAGACGTCATAACCGTCCCCGCCCGCCCGCATGTAGTTGTTGGACACCACGCCATAGACCGCCTCGGGATCGATCGGCGCCCAATCGCCATCCTGCGCGACCATCACCTCGCTGATCCTGCTCCCGGCCTCGGCGGCAGGATCAACCGTATAGGTCAGCCCGGCCACCTGCGCGAAGCGGCCCGCGCCCTCCTCATACTGGCTGGCGCCGTTCTCCAGCGCGGCCACCACATCCGCGCCCTTCAACTCAAAGGTCGCCAGCGTGTTCTGGAACGGCAGCACGGTATAGACCTCGCCCATGGTGATCGGCCCCGCGTCGATAGAGGCACGCAGCCCGCCGCCATTGGCAATCGCGATGGTCACGCCCTGATCCTTGACCCGGTCCAGCATGGCGTCGGCGACCAGCGTGCCCATCTCGCATTCCTTCGCGCGGCAATCCAGCCGGTCCCCGCCAATCGGGGCTGATGTCTCGGCCACCACCTTCTGCCGCAACTCCTCGATCGGGGCGGCCATCTCCTCGACGCGGGCGGCAATCGCCTCGTCCTCGGGCACCGAGTTGTCCAGCAGGACCGGCTCGCCCTCGGCCTTGGTCAGGTTGCCCTCGTCATCGAAGGTCAGGATCAGATGCCCCAGGTATTTCGAATAGGCATAGGCGGTCGCGACCGGAACCTCCGCGCCCTCCGGCCCCTCGACCATGGTCGGATAAGGCCCCTCGGCCCCCTCCATATCGCCCAGCAGCGTATGCGAATGCCCGCCGATGATCGCGTCGATCCCCGCCACCTCGGCGGCATATTCCAGATCGCGATGATAGCCGACATGGGTCAGCGCGATGATCTTGTTCACCCCCGCCTCGGTCAGTTCCTGCACATCGCCCTTCAGGCTTTCCACATCGTCCATGAAGATGACATTCGGACCGGGAGAAGAGGTCTCGGGCGTGTCCATGGCCAGGGCCGAGACGATCCCGATCTTCTCGCCGCCGACCTCAAGCGTCAGCGTGTCGCCGATCTTCTCCTTGAGGATATTGGACTGCGACAGGTCCAGGTTGCCCGAGATCACCGGGAACTCGACCCCGTCGGCCAGCACCACCGCCCCCTCCGGGCCGTCATCGAATTCATGGTTGCCAAGCGCCATCGCGTCATAGCCGATCCCGGTCATGAACTCGGCCACGTCCTTGCCCTTGTAGGTCGTGTAGAAGAGCGAGCCCTGGTACTGGTCCCCCGCATCCAGGACCAGCACATTGCCGCCCTCGGCAGTGATCTGGTCGCGCAGCTCCCTGACCTTGGTGGCCACCCGCGCCACGCCGCCAAAGCATTCCCCGGCCTCGCGGGTCTCGGCATCGCAGGTGCTGTCATATTTGTTGATCGGCTCGATCCGGCTGTGCAGATCATTGGTGTGCAGGATATGCAGCACCGTCTCGGCCTGCGCCGCCCCGGCAAACAACGCCAAGACCGAAGCCGCCGTCAGAACGCGAACACTCATCCCAGTTTCCCTTCTACCCTGTTGATAACCCTCGGCCAGATTGACCCAAGCCCGACAGGCGGTCAAACCCAGAATGCGGGCTAGCCTCCGGTCGTAACAGGGATACGACAAACCGCTTGGGATAATTGCCCCGCCATCGCGCCCGGCATCTTGACCCCGCCCCCCCGCGCGCGGCAAATGCCCCCATGCTGATCTATAAAATCCTCCGCCCCGCCGAATGGGCCGCGCTGCGGTCCCAAGGCCGCACAGCCGGCGCCCCGGTCGATATCGCCGATGGTTTCGTGCATTTCTCGACCGCCGCCCAGCTTCCCGGAACGCTGGCCAGGCATTTCGCGGATGAGGACGGCCTCACCCTGCTGGCCTGCGATGCGCAAACCCTCGGCAATGACCTGCGGTGGGAACCCTCGCGCGGCGGCGATCTCTTCCCGCATCTCTACCGGCCGCTCGATATGACCGACATCCGCTGGACCCGCGAGATCACGCGCGGCGCAGATGGCCACGACACGGGACCGCTGGAATGAGCCTGATCGAGAAACTCGGCCTCCGCGCCCTGCATTGCCTCGACCCCGAGCAGGCGCATGACCTGTCGATCCGGGCGCTCGCCATGGGCCTCGTCCCCCTTCCCGGCGCGCCCGTCACCTCGGACAGGCTGCGCAGAGAACTGGCCGGGCTGAGCCTGCCCAACCCGGTCGGGCTGGCGGCGGGCTATGACAAGACGCCCGCGCCACCGCCCCGCTGATGCGCGCGGGCTTCGGCTTTGTCGAGCTTGGCGCCGCCACGCCCCGCCCGCAGCCGGGCAACCCGAAACCGCGCCTGTTCCGGCTGACACCCGACCGCGCGATCATCAACCGCTTCGGCTTCAACAATGACGGCGCGGATGCCATCGCCGCCCGCCTCGCGGCACGCCCACCGGGAATCCCGGTCGGCCTCAATATCGGTGCCAACAAGGACAGCGCCGACCGGGCCGCCGATTTCGCCGAGGTCACCCGTGTCGCAGGCGGCTCCGCCGATTTCCTGACCGTCAACGTCTCCTCTCCCAATACCGAGAAGCTGCGCGACCTGCAGGGCGCAGAGGCGCTGGCCGCGCTGCTCGACGGCGTGATGACTGCCCGCGATGCCCTGCCCCGGCGCGTGCCCGTCTTCATCAAGATCGCCCCCGATCTCGACGATGCCGCGCTGTCCGACATCGCCGCGGTCGCCCGCAATGCCCGCATCGACGCGATCATCGCCACCAATACCACGCTCGCGCGCGACGGGCTGACCGATCCGCACAGGTCCGAAACCGGCGGCCTCTCCGGCGCCCCCCTGTTCCAGCGCTCGACCGCCATCCTCGCCCGCCTCTACCGCGAAACCGGCGGCGAGATCCCCCTGGTCGGCACCGGCGGCATCGGCTCGGCGCAACAGGCATGGGACAAGCTGCGCGCCGGAGCCTCGGCGATCCAGCTCTATTCCGCGCTGATCTACCAGGGCTTCTCGCTCGCCCCCCGGATCGCCGAGGAACTCGACACGCGGCTCGCCCGCGACCGGATCAGCCTGCCGGAACTGACCGGCAGCGGCGCGGGCGACTGGCTGTAAAGCCCAGGCAGGAGGCCGCGCCACCCCATCGTGCCAGCCCCCGGCTAGCCGGGGCGCGCGCCCGGCGATATTCCAATAGTCTTCAGCACGTCCCGATAACCAACCGGGCCACAGACCGGCAACAATCCCGCCTTCCACGCAACAGCGCACCCTCGGCGGCCCATCTCCCCACGCCCCGCCTCCAGACATTAACCTTAACGCCGCGCATCGAGCCCGCCCCCGGAATCGGCCATATCTTCTTCATGCAAATATCCCGGGGAGTCGCGCGGCACGCGCGACGGGGCAGAGCCCCGCAATACCGCGCCGCCGGGCAGGTTCCGCCCGACCGCCAGCAAACCCGGTCACCGGATCGCGGTGCTAGAGATAATCCTCGATCCCCAGCAACTGGTTCATCGATTGCGAGGGCTCCGAACAGCCCGCATCCCCGATCACCCGCGCCGGCACCCCGGCCACGGTCTTGCAGGCGGGAACCTCGTGCAGCACCACCGAGCCCGCCGCGATCCGCGAATGGTGACCGATATGGATATTGCCCAGCACCTTGCGCCCGCGCCGATCATCACCCCGTCGCCGACCTTGGGATGGCGGTCGCCATCCTCCTTGCCGGTTCCGCCAAGGGTCACCGAATGCAGCATCGACACGTCATTGCCGACCGTCGCGGTTTCGCCGATGACGATGGAATGGGCGTGGTCGATCATCACCCCGGTGCCGATCCGCGCGGCCGGGTGAATATCGACCCCGAAGCATTCCGAGCAGCGCATCTGCACGAAATAGGCCAGGTCACGCCGCTCCTGGACCCATAGCCAATGCGCCATGCGATAGGCCTGCAATGCCTGGTATCCCTTGAAGAACAGGATCGGCTGGATCAGCCGATGCGTCGCCGGATCGCGGTCATAGACCGCCAGCAGATCGGCCCGCGCCGCATCGCCCAGCTCGGGCGAGACCCGATGCGCCTCATCCGCGATCTCGCGCAGGATCTGCTCGCTCATCTCGCCCGAGGCCAGCTTCTGCGAAAAGCGATAGGCCAGCGCGGCCTCAAGGCTGCGGTGATGCAGCAGCCCGGAATGAATCACCGATCCCAGAAGCGGCTCATCCTGAATCGCCCGGGAAGCTTCATCGCGAATCTGCGCCCAGACCGCGTCACGGTCCAGATCCAGAGGCGCCTTGCTGCCATGTTGCATATTCATCGAAAGGACTCGCTCGCCAATTGCGTGAACCCCAGTCTTAGACCAATTCGGCCGCCGGGAAAAGCGCGAGCCGTCGCGCTTTCCCGAACGGAAAGCCCGGATCAACCGCCCTGCGCGGGCAGCCGCAACTCCCACCAATGCACCGCCAGCCGCACCCGCCCTCCTGCGAATGCGCCCCCTTCGGCGGTCATGACCAGCGGCGCGGGCGCGTAATAACTGACCGGACTTCCCAACAGCCCGCGCGCCCAGGACCCTTTCTGGATGCCCAGCCCACTGCCGAAACGGTCCTCGGCACCCGCTGTTCCCAGTCTCCATTTGCCCAGGCTCCCGCGTAGCGTCTCGGTCACCCGCGCCACCGCGCCCACCACCATCACCCCGTCAGATCGTCAGCGAGGTCTCGAAGCTCGTGCCGGTGCCCACCGAAACCTCCGCCTCGGCCATCCCCGCCCGCATCCCCGATCCATGCGCGCCAAGCGTCAATGCGCCCAAGACCCAATCCGCCCCGTCATGGATCGCCTGCACGCCCCGGTCGGCCACGAAACCCCGCATCCCCGCTGATGGCGTCACGAAGACCCAACCGCCATTCGAGCCGATGGCGACCCGGCCCCCCTGCCCGGCCCATGCGCCCTCGGCCCCCGAGGGCACGCCCCAGCATTGCCCGTCGATCACCGCCAGCGGCGGCACAGGGGCCGAAACGCTTTGCAGCACCAGGTTCACCATCCCGTCCAGCCGCATCAGCGCCTCGTTCACCGTCACATGCTTCTGCGCCTGCGCGGGTTGCAATAGCGGCATCTCCAGCCGCATCGTGTCATTCGCCGTCATTGATTTCCCTCCTGACAAATGGCCCGGCCCCGAACTGTTCCGACAATTGCGCGACCGCGACCGTAAAAGCACCGCCCGCGAGTGCCGCCGACCAGACCCCATCGGGCACCCGGTATTCCGGAGCCGGGACCTGAACCTGGTGGATCACCTCGCCGCCCCGGCTCAGCCGCAGCAGATAGGTCTCCCGCGTCTCGCTTAGGGGCACGTCGGGCCCATCCCAGCCATCGCCATCCACCCGCGCCCGCCGGATCCAGCTGATCCGCCGCCCCTCGATCCGCAGGTGACAGGGCGCATAGGGGCGCAGCCCGATCCCCCTCGCCTCGGTCACAAGCCCCCGGTAACTGGCATCATCGGGCGCACGCAGCGCCGGGCCGATCCGCCAGAACCGCTCCTGCCCCCGGGCCGAGGGCGGCAGCGCCACCTGCCGCACCGCCCCGTCCATCAGCACCACCAGGGACCCGGCAGGCCAGACAGAAGGCATCACCCCATCCGTCCCCGCCTGCCCACGCAGACGCTCGCGGATCTCCCAGATCCCGTCGCCCACCGGCTCGGCCCGGGCGAATTGCAGCAATTCCCAACGCCCCGCCGATCCATCCCCGATCGCCAGCAGATTGGCCCCGGACCAAAGCGCCCGCCGCCCGACCGAGCGCAACGGGTCGCCCTTGATCCGCAGCCGCAAGGGCGCGCCCCGGTCGATCATCCCCGGCCGGGCACGCGCCAAAGGCGTCAATGTCCGCCCCATCACCGCCCGCCGTGTCAGCGTCAGGTTCAGGTCGAACCCGCCGTCCTCCTCGACCGACATATAGGCCGCGACCGATCCCGGCCAGGGATGTGCCGATACCGCAAGATATGGCGCATGCGGCGCCTCGTCCCCCCGCATCAGCGGCAGGTCCAGGAAGACCGGCCAGACCGGCAGCGGCGGCACATATCGCCGGATCGCGGTTTCTTCCTCGACCGCCCGCGCCGGCCGGTAAACCCCCGGATCGACCCGCACCGCCTCGACGCTGATCGCCCCGGCCCGCTCCACCCGGTCGATCCGCCATGACTGCACCTCTGCGCCCTCGCGCGTCACGCGCAGCACATCCCCCGGCCCCAGATCCGCGCGCGAGGGCGGCAGGGCGAGGCGCATCCTGTCGCGCGAGACCTCGGCCTCGGCCAGCCACCGCTCGGCAATCGCCCGCCCCTCGGCCCGTGTCAGCAGCATCGGGAACTCGCTCCCGGCGGTATTGTCCCTGACGTCCCCGGGCAGGATCGCCTCCGCTGTCGCGACCGCGTAATCGCCGCCCGCCTCGACATGGCTCAGCCGCAGCCGTCCCGCCATCTCGGCATCCGGCGCCCGCGTGACCTCGATCCCGCTCAGCCCATCGGCCAGCGCCAGATCATCCGGCCCGATCTCGCCCTTGGCCCGGCCATCCCGCATGACGAAACGCAGCATCCCGTCACGCTCCACCGCGTCAAAGCCATGGGCCAGCATCAAGGGTTGCAGCGCCGCCCGCCCGGTCTCCTGCCCCTCCAGCCGATAGCCGCGCACGACACCCGACAAGCCGCTGGTATCGAAAGCCCTCACCCCCGCCTCCCGGCAGATATCACCCACGACCGAGGCCAGCGGCACCGCCCCCGCCCGCCCGTTCAGCCAATGGCCCCGCTCCCATGCCGGACCATCGCTCCACAGGTCGCGCCGGGCAGGAAAGGCGGGATAGGGCCGCGCGTCCCAGCACCAGACATGCGCGCGCGCCATATCGATCATCCGCCCGCCATCCTTCATGACCGGGTTATTCGCCGGATCGCGCCAATAGCCCATCACCGCCTGCACGTAAGCCGCCTGCAAGGCATCGTCCCGCCGCCCGTCGGAATACCAGGGCAGAGCGCTTTCCGAGCTCATCGCATCCAGGAACCTGTTGGGCTGGTTCGTCGCCTTGTCCAGCGCCGCGCAGCCGATCTCGGTGAACCAGATCGGCTTCGATCCCGGCACCCATGCCGTCGCCTCTTCCGATCGCACCCCGCCCGGCCGGTCGTAATGCAGGTTCTGCCACCAGCTTCGCAGATCCTTGTAGCGCCAGACCCAGGCCTCGTCATGGGCACCGTCGGTGATCGGGCTGCGCCGCTGCGCGTCCCGGTCGGCATCCGAGGCGTAATACCAGTCATAGCCCTCGCCGCCCTCGATATTGGCGCGCAGATAAGCGGGATTGTCGATCCGCCCCCAATGCGCGTCCAGATGCCCCGCGCCCTCGCGCCAGTCGGACAGGGGCATGTAATTGTCGATGCCGATGAAATCGATATTCGCATCGGCCCAGAGCGGATCGAGATGAAAGAACAGCTCGCCCCCGCCCGGATGATGGCCGAAATATTCCGACCAGTCGGCGGCATAACCCAGATTGACCTCCGGCCCCAGCACGGCCCGCACATCCGCCGCCAGCCGCCGCAGCTCCGTCACCGCCGGATAGCTGCCCCCGGCCCCGCGGATCCGCGTCATCCCAACCATTTCCGAACCGATCACGAAAGCATCCACGCCCCCCGCCAGCGCGCAGAGATGCGCGTAATGCAGGACAAAGCGGCGATAGGACCATTCCTCCGGCCCGCGATACTCGATCCGCTCACCATCGCGGATGAAATCCCCCGGCCCGGCCTGTCCGAAAAACGCCGCCACCTCGGCCTCCGCCGCCCCGGTCCCGTCCGGCGAGCCCTCGCGCCCCGCCGCCACCGATGTCGTGATCCGCCCCCGCCAAGGCATGACCGGCTGTTCGGCACCCCCATAGGGATCGGCCAGCCCGTTGCCCGCAAGCTGCTCCATCAGGATGAACGGATAGAACTTCGCCTTGCGCCCCGATCCCGCAATCGCCCGCAAGGCCTCGACCACCGAAGCGTCCGCAGGCGTCCCGTCATAAACCGGCCGCCCGTCGCGTTTCGCCACCTCCCAAGCGTCAGCACGAGTCACGCCCCCCGCCCGCCACGGCATCTCGCTCCCCTCGGCCCCAGGGTCCTCCACCTTGGGGCGCAGCGAACAGTGGCCGATCCGCAGATCATCCCCGAACCAGGACACCACCAGCGAGACCGAGCCGACATTCGGCAATTCCCGCCCCAGCACATCCATCGAGGCCGAGAAATCCGTCCCGCCCATCGGCGTATTCACGTTAACCGCGCGCCGCTCCCCCAGCCCCAGGTCTTGCGTGACCGGAGTCGTCGCCAGCGCATATTCCCCGCTGCCGGGGATCATCGCAACGGCAGCGACATCGGCAGACAGCCCCCGACCATCCTGTGCCGGTCGCGTCACCTCGAAACTCAGCTGCGGTACCCGGTTGCCCCAGGGCGACAGGCCCAGGTCCTCCAGCACGACATAGGCCAGCCCGCGATAGGCCGGCGCCTCCTCCCCCTCATGCGCGGCAATCGCCGGATCGGGCATCTGCGCCTCATCGCCCGGATAGACCCGCATGTTCAGATCCGCCGCCGCGAGTTCCTCGCCATCGGCCCAGACCCGCCCGACGCCAAGGATCCGCCCCTCGCACAGCGCCAGCGCCACCGAGACGCGATAGCCGCTCCCCGCCGTCCGGGGCCTTGCCGCCCCCTTGCCGCCGCCCTCGTCCCGCCGGACCTCCTCCAGCGGTGAGGCCCAGATCACATGCCCCGGCACCCGCATCTGCCCCCAGATACGCGGCACCGGCACGCCCTCCCCGGCGCTCTGCAATCGCAGCCGGTCGATCCGCCCGGTCGCCACCGCCCTTGATCCCGCCCCGACCAGATGCTGATCTATGGCCCGCCCGGCACTCGCCCCCGCAGCGGCTCCGACCTGGGCCGCCGACAATCCCAGAACCGTCCCGCCGACGCTCTCGCCAATCGCGGAACCCAACGCGGACAACACGACAGTAGCCATCCCGGCCTCCTTCCCCGAACCCGCCCCCGCGAACAGCGCAAGGCCCTTCTTCTTCATGAAAATATCCAGCAAAGGCCGCCCAGAAGCACCGCCCCCGCCCGATAAAGCCCCCTTCAGGGAAACCGGAACCGCGCCACGATCCGCTGCCTCCATGGCAGGCTCAGAGGGCTGTCGATCACCCCATGCCCGCTATAGGCATGCAGGAACCGCTCCTCTCCCGCGGCGATGCCAGATGCTTGGCCACCGCGCCCGGACGCATCCGGAACAACAGAACCTGCCCCGCCGCCAATGCCACATCCGGCCCGACCGGCAACAGATGCCGCGCCGCCCCCGCCATCAGCACCTCCCGCCCGCCGGTCTGTCGCCCATGCAGGCGGCGGCGGTGGCGCTGGATGTGCATAACAGTGCCAGCGCGTGGTCCAAGGCGCTGCTGGACAATGCCGCCCGGCCCTCGGGGGCGATCGTCTACAAGGGGGCGGATGGGCAGGGGGTGCTGAGCCCTGAGCAATATGACCGGCTGGTGGGCGAGATCGAGATGAACCACCAGGGCGCGCGCAATGCCGGGCGCCCGATGCTGCTGGAGGGCGGGCTGGACTGGAAGCAGATGGGGTTCAGCCCCTCGGACATGGAGTTTCACCAGACTAAGCTGGCGGCGGCGCGGGAGATTGCGCTGGCCTTTGGCGTGCCGCCGATGCTGCTGGGGATGCCGGGGGATGCGACCTATGCCAATTATGCCGAGGCGCATCGGGCATTCTATCGGCTGACGGTTCTGCCGCTGGCGGCGCGGGTGGCGGCCTCGGTCGCGTGGTTCCTGTCGGAACACCTGGGGGCGGAGGTTCTGCTGCGGCCCGATCCGGACGCGATCCCGGCCCTGGCCGAGGAGCGGGACAGGCAATGGAAGCGGATCGGAGAGGCGGCATTCCTGGGTGATGCCGAGAAGCGGGCGCTGCTGGGGCTGGCGCCGATGGAAGGGGGGTGAGGCGATGGAGCATTCGCGTTTCGCGCAGGTGACCGGCTGGCAGGATCCGCGGCTGGAGGCGCAGGAGCGGATCATGGCGCTGCAATTCGGCACGGTCGAGAAGCGGCTGGAGCGGATCGAGGCGATGATCGAGGGGTTGGAGCGGCGCTTGTGGATGACGGTTTACGGCGTCGTCGCCGTGATCCTGACGCAGGCGGTGCAGGGCATATTGGAATATGCGCCGAAAGGAGGGTGAGGATGATTTCGGGGCTTGAGGTGAAATTCGCGGGCGGGGCCGGGCTGTCGTGCGACGGGCATCTGACCTCGGCCACCAGCCGCTCGGCCCCATGCCGGCGCATCGCCGCGATGGCGGCCTTCGCCCAGTCCAGCGGGCTGCCCCTGACCGTCGCATCCTCCAGCACATAGGCCCGCCAGTCCCTCGGCTCGCCCGCCGACGCGACGCCTGCCACCACGATCCCGCATTCATCGGCATGCGCCCCCGAACTCACCGCCGGATCGACCGCGACCACAACCCGGTCCAGGGCGGGCGCCGCCTCGGCCCGGCAGCCCTCCAGCATCGCACTTGTCCACAGCGCCCCCTCGACATCCTCCAGCAGCACGCCCTCCAGCTCCTGCCGCCCCAGCCGCGTGCCGCCGTAACGGGCCTGCACCTCGGCCAGGAAACTCTCGGCCAGCCAGGCCCGGTTCGCCTCGGTCGCGGCATGGGTCACCACCGTCGAGGGATTGCGCAGGATCCGCTTCAGCACTCCCAGGTTGCGCGGCGTCGTGGTGATCACCTGCTGCGGATGCGCGCCCAGCCGCAACGCGAATTGCAGCATGTCCCAGCTTTCCTCGGCGCGCTTCCACTTGGCCAGCTCATCCACCCAGCCGCGTCGAACTGAGGCCCGCGCAGCGCCTCGGACTCATGCCCGGAATAGGCCATGGCCACCGCGCCATTGGGCCAGACCAGCCGCCGCCGCCCCGCCTCCCAGACCGGCCGCCGGTCCGGAGGGCAGCAGGCGAGGATACCGCTCTCGCCATGCACCATGACCTCGCGCACCTGGTCGAAGGTCTCGCCGACCAGCGCCACCCGCCGGCACCGCCCCGCGGCACCGGGCGTAGCCCCCTCGACCATGGCGCGCACCCATTCGGCCCCGGCCCGGGTCTTGCCCGCACCGCGCCCGCCCATGATCACCCAGCTTTTCCAATCGCCATCGGGCGGCAATTGATGCGGCATCGCCCAGAACTCGAACAACCATGGCAGGCTCAGCAGCGCATGCTCGCTCAGTCCCCCCAGGAATTCCTCAGCCTGTTCCGGCGCGGCGCAGGCAAGCCAGGCGGAGCCCGATCTCATCGCGCGCCGCATCGAGATCGAGCTCTCCGCCACCGATTCCCCCGGCAATATCCTTGCGGTATCTGTCAAGTTTCTGCCTCTCTTCCATCAGCATGTGGATCGCCTGCCGCACCGTCTTCGCGGTCTCGGTGGCCTTCTTCAGCCTGCCGGGATCCAGCGCCTCCCAATCGCTCGCGGCAATCGCCTCGCGATGGGCGCGCAGATCCCTGACATAATCCCAGAACAGCCATTCCGCCGTCGCGATCACCTCTTCGGGATCGGTCCCGGAACCCTGTCCCGCCTGCGCCTCGCTCGCCCCAACGGGCCTGGGGGCCGATGCGCCCACGCGCCCGGCCCCGTCCTTGTCGTCGTCCTTCATGCAAATCGCCCCGCGCCTCGTGTCCTGTCCGCACGAGCCAAGAAACGAAAAAGCGGCCCAGGGTCTCACCCCGGCCGCTCGCCCATTTCTCCCAGCATGGGTGTTTTCTACCTTAAGGCGTTCTCAGAGTCAATATCTAAACCTATGAGAGAGTTTCGAAAACCAGATAAATCAACTTAAAACAGACGATTACCCGTTGCGCCGCCCAAGCCGCACGCCAAGATGCAACGGATGAAAAAGCCCGCCACAAAGGGCGGGCTGACTCAAAAACACTGATCCCCGCGAGATACGCGACCGCGCCGGGAGGATACCTGCCTGAAAATCGATACGGGCAACAATGGCGATACGATAACGCCTCCATGTGTCAGCATTATGAAAAATGCCCGCGCCAGAGAGAAGGCGCGGGCAGTATCTGGACACAACAACGGGAACGATGACCGTTGTGCCACCCAGATTGACGGAACCGGGACCTCCAGTCCATGCGCAGGATTACCTATGAAAAGGCCCGCACCGGTAAAGGCGCGGGCAAGTACTCGTGAATGTATCAACAGGAGGTATGAAGTCCTGCTGTACACAGCCTTCTGCCAGCAGAAGGATGTATATGATATACGCGTAATTACCTATATCGGTTCCACCTCGGATGGAATCCTTCCGATTCCCGCGAGATTCCGCGCAGGACCGGCGGGCGGGTGCGCATCCGATCCCGGTCTATTGCGGTGTCAGCCCCCTGATCCGCTCGGATCTGCGCCGCAACAGCTCGACGGTCGTGAGCAGCGCGATCGAGAACAGCACCAGCAGCGTCGCCACCGCCAGGATCGCGGGGCTGATCTGCTCGCGGATACCGTTCCACATCTGCCGCGGGATGGTCTGCTGCTCGGGACCGGCGATGAACAGCACCGCCACCACCTCGTCGAAACTGGTGACAAAGGCGAACAGCGCGCCCGAGATCACCCCGGGCAGGATCAGCGGCATGGTGATGCGGAAGAATGTCGTCCTTGGATTGGCGCCCAGCGAGGCCGCCGCCCGGTTCAGCGACTGGTCAAACCCCACAAGCGTCGCCGTCACCGTGATGATGACAAAGGGAATTCCCAGCGTCGCATGGGCAAGGATCACCCCCGGATAGGTGCCCGCCAGCCGCCCGCAATTCGTGGGCAGCCCGACCAGCCCCAGAAGCTCGCAGGGATTCGAGTAGAAGAAGAACATCCCCGTCGCGGTGATGATCAGCGGCACGATCATGGGCGAGATCAGCACCGCCATGATCGGGCGCCGGAACGGCATCTCGGGCCGCGACAGGCCCAGGGCGGCAAGCGTTCCCAGCACCGTCGCCAGAAGGGTCGAGAAAAAGCCGATGATGATCGAGTTCTTCGCCGCCTTCACCCATTTCGCATTGGCCCAGGCATCCGCCCACCAGCCCGCGTCACGCGGCCCGTCGGGCGCGGCCATGCCGAATGTCAGCAGGCTGTCATACCAGCGCATGCTGTAGCCCTCGGGATCGAGGGACAGCATCCTGTCGGTAAAGGTGAAATAGGGCTCGGTGTTGAAGGACAGCGGGATGATCACCACGATCGGCGCGATCAGGAAGAAGAAGATCAACCCGCAGATCACCAGGTAAGCATAGTGCCAGACACGCTCCAGCGGGCTTGCATATGTCGGAAGAGCCATCTCGCTTATCCCAGCTTGAGGTTATCGACGCCCACCAGCTTGTCATAGAGCCAGTAGAGGACCAGCACCGATCCCAGCAAAAGCGCCGCCAGCGCCGCCGCCATGGACCAGTTCAGCGTATCGGTCATATGCAGCGCGATCATGTTCGAGATCAGCTGCCCGCTCGATCCCCCGACCAGCGCCGGCGTGATGTAATAGCCGACCGCGAGGATGAAGACCAGCAGCGCCCCCGCCCCCAGCCCCGGCAGGGTCTGCGGGAAATAGATCCGGCGGAAGGCCGTCCAGCTCGTCGCGCCCAGGCTGCGGGCGGCCCGGACATAGGACGGGTTGATCGTGCGCATGACCGAGTAAAGCGGCAGGATCATGAAGGGCAGCAGGATATGCGTCATGGCGATGATCGTGCCGGTCTGGTTATAGATCATCTGCAAGCGCTGGCCGCCGCCGATCACGCCCAGCCAGACGAGGATATCGTTGATCACCCCCTGCTGCTGCAACAGCACCATCCAGGATGTCGTCCGAACCAGCAGCGAGGTCCAGAAGGGCAGCAGCACCAGGATCATCAGCAGGTTGGATTTCCGCATCGGAAGAGTCGCCAGCAGATGCGCGACCGGGAATCCCAGCACAAAGGTCAGCACGGTGATCAGCGCCGACAGCCAGAAGGTCCGCATGAACAGCATCACATAGATCCGCTGCCTCGGCGCGACCTGCTCGATGCTGCCATCCTCGGCCCGTGTCCGGTCCACCGCCGCCAGGTAGAAATTCGAGGTCACCGGCCTTGAGGCATCGCGCATCGCGCTCCAGATCCGGGGATCGCCCCAATCCTCGTCGATCTCCAGCAGCGCCTCGCGGTAAGGCGGCTCGATCCCCTTGCGGACCTTGCGCCCGGTCGAGGTGAACAGCGACCGCGTGCCCGGCACATCGTAATTGATCCGGGTGCCGACGACACCGATCGTCCGCGCCTCGGCCGATGCCAGCAGGTCATCGGCCAGCGCAGCCCATGCCGCGTCATTCGGCTCGCTCCCGCGCGGATTCTCGGCGAACCATTGCGAGATCCCGGGCATATGGGCCGAGAACCCGTCATTGTAGAAAGACCGTTGCAGCATCTGCCCGATCGGCACCACGAAGGTGATCAGGATGAAGGCCAGCAGCGGCAGCACCAGCATGAAGGCCCGCCGCTTCGCTCTTGCCTGTGACCGGGCCAGGGACCATGCCAGCGGCTTGCCATCAGCGGTGGTCAGCGGCCCGTCGGGCGCTGCGGCAGCAGAAATTGCGGCTTGCGGATCAGAAGCGTTCGCCATGTTGTCCCCGGAATTCCGGCCACCGCCCCGATTTGCGCCGGGGCGGCGGCAATCTCATATCACGAACCGGCCAGCCAGCTGTTGAACCGCTCGGTCAGTTCGGCATCGTGATCGGCCCAGAATTCCGGATCGTCCATCACCGCCGTCTCCAGGTATTCCGGATTGGTCGGCATATGCGGCCCCATCTCGGTCTCGCCGTCCTGGTAAAGACCGACCAGCGCCGCCGAGGATTTCCGCGCCGGACCATAGGCGATATATTTCGCCTGCTCGGCAAGCTGCTCGGTGCTGGTGGCGAATTTCAGGTATTCCATCGCCGCCTCGGGATTGGGCGAGCCCTTGGGAATCGCGAACATGTCCAGGTCCATGTATTGCCCGTCCCAGATGATCTCGAAGGGCTTGCCCTCGGCCACCATCGCATCGAAGAACCGGCCGTTATAGCCGGTCGCCATGGTCACCTCGCCATCGGCCAGAAGCTGCACGGGCTGCGCCCCGGCCTCCCACCAGACGACGCTGTCCTTGATCGTGTCCAGCTTGTCGAAAGCCCGGTTCACGCCCTCTTCCGACTCGAGCGCGTCATAGATCTCGTCCGCCGGCACGCCATCGGCGATCAGCGCCAGGTAAAGCGTGCGCTTGGGGGTCTTGGGCAGGCCACGCTGACCGGGGAATTTCTCCAGGTCAAAGAAATCGGCCGCGGTCGAGGGCGCCTCGCCCTCGAATTTCGTCGTGTCAAAGGCGATGACCGTGCCCCAGAAGATATTGGCCACGGCGCAATCCTGCAGCGCGCCATCGATGAAATCCTCGACCGCCGGGGTGCCATCGGGCGCGGGCGGCAGGTCGGCGGGATCGATCTCGACCAGCGCGCCCTCGTCGCACAGGCGGATCGCGTCGCTGACCTCGATATCAAAGACATCGCCGGTGATATTATTCGCCTCGACCTGCGTCTTCAGCGGTGTCGCCGGGTTGTCGGCGGCAATCATGTTGACCTTGATGCCGGTCTTTTCCGCGAAAGGCTTGTTATAGGCCTCGACCTGCGATTTCTCGTAGGCGCCGCCCCAGGACACGACATTCACCTCTTGCGCGGCGGCGGCAAAGCCGAACCCGGCCAACGCGGTGGATAGGATCAAAGTGGTTCTCATTTTCTTCTCCCGTTGGATTGGTTTATTTTTCTTCGATTTGGCCCTTTGCGGGCAGCGACGGACGAATTTCCTCCGCCCCTTCTTCTTCATGCAAATATCCCACGGGGGTCCGGGGGTGTGAAACCCCCGGCCATCGCGGGACGCAGGCTCAGCTTGCCAGCCAGCTGTTGAACCGCTCGTTCAGCTCGGCATCGTGATCGACCCAGAAATCCAGGTTCGAGCCAAGCGCATTGGTCATGTTCTCCTCGGTCGTGGGCAGATGCGGGCCCATCGGCTCCTCGGTGCCCTCGATATTGCCGACCAGCGCGGCGGCCGATCTACGCGGCGGACCATAGCTGATGAACTCGGCGGCGCGGGCCTGCTGCGCGGGCGCGGTCGAGAAGCTGACGAATTCCAGCGCCTCCTCGGCATTCGGCGCGCCTTTCGGGATCACCCAGCCCTCCATCTCGTAGATCTGGCCGTCCCAGATGATGTTGAAGGGCTTGCCCTCCTCCTGCGCGGCGTTGAAGATCCGCCCGTTAAAGGCAAAGGCCATGGTCACCTCGCCATCGGCCAGAAGCTGCGGCGGCTGCGCACCGGCCTCCCACCAGATCACGTCATCCTTGATCGTGTCCAGCTTGGCAAAGGCCTGGTCCACGCCTTCTTCCGTCTCCAGCAGGTCATAAACCTCACCCGCAGGAACACCATCGGCCATCAGCGCCAGTTCCAGGTTGAACTTGGCGCCCTTGCGCATGGTGCGCTTGCCGGGGAAAGCCTCCAGGTCAAAGAAATCCGCCGGGGTCGAGGGCTTCGCGTCAGGGAACTTGCTGTCATCATAGGCCAGCACCATGGAATAGACATCAGTGCCCACGAAGCAATCGGTGATCGCGCCCTCGATGAAATCCTCGGCCGCCGCCGTCCCGTCCTCTGCCGCGGCCAGCCCCGAGGCGTCGATCAGTTCCAGCAGCCCCTCGTCGCAAAGCCGCACCGCGTCGGCATATTCGACCGAGGCGACATCGGTGGTGACATTGCCCGCCTCGACCATTGCCTTGATCGGCGTGGCCGGGTTGTCGGCATCGGCGACATTGACCTTGATGCCGGTCTCGGCCTCGAAGGGTTTGACATAGGCCTCGACATGGCTGTTGCCATAGGCGCCGCCCCAGGACAGCAGGTTCACATCGGCGAAGGCCGGCATCGCGGCCAGGCCGAGCGCGGTTGTCAAAGCAAGGGTCCGTTTCATGATATCAGCTCCAACTACGTGAGTATCTTGACTTTCTTGCCGCCACCCCGCCCCGCCACGGGGACCGGGAGCGGGGTCGCAAGGGCCTGTCAGACCGGGTCCAGCGCGCGGGCGTCCTGCGGATGCCAGCCGATCCGGATTTTCTGGCCGGACTCCAGCCGGGTCTGGCCGATGGTGTTGCGGCATTTCATGATGAAATCATCGCTTCCCGCCACAAGCAGCCGGGTCCGCAGGATGTCGCCCATATAGACCACCTCCAGCACCTCGGCCTCGATGCTATGGGCGCCGGGCGGCATCATCTCGGGCTTGAACTCCACCCGCTCGGGACGGATCGACACGGTGGTCTTCTGCCCGCGTTCGCGGATATTGACCGCGGTGGCGTCGATCAGCCCGCCATCGGCCAGCTTGACCACCGCCTTGTCGCCCTCAAGCGCCTCGATAATCCCGGGCAAGGCGTTGTTTTCCCCGATGAACCCGGCAACGAAACTGTTCTCCGGCTGTTCATAGAGCTGGTTCGGCGTGGCAAGCTGCTGGATACGGCCGTCATTGAAGACCGCGATCCGGTCGGACATGGTCAGCGCCTCGGTCTGGTCATGGGTGACATAGACCACGGTGATTCCAAGTTCCTCGTGCAAATGCTTGATCTCGAACTGCATATGCTCGCGAAGCTGCTTGTCCAGCGCGCCCAGGGGCTCATCCATCAAGACCAGGTGCGGATCGAAGACCAGCGCCCGCGCCAGAGCGATCCGCTGCTGCTGCCCGCCCGACAATTGCGCCGGACGGCGATTTGCGAAGGCCCCCATCTGCACCATGCCGAGGCTGCGCTTGACGCGGGCCTCGCGTTCGGCCTTGCCCATGCCCCGCACTTCCAGCGGGAAGGACAGGTTCTCGCCCACCGTCATATGCGGAAACAGCGCGTAGTTCTGGAACACCATGCCGATGCCGCGCTTATGCGGCGGCACCTGGTTGATGGGGCGTCCGTCAAGGCGGATTTCGCCATGGGTCGCGGTCTCGAATCCGGCCAGCATCATCAGGCAGGTGGTCTTGCCCGAACCCGATGGGCCGAGCATCGTCACGAACTCGCCCTTGGCGATGGACAGGTTCAAGTCTTTGACGACAAGTGTCTGGCCGTCATAGCTTTTCTGCACGTGTTCGAAAGCGACGAATGCGTCACCCGAAGTATTGTCCAGCAATAGGCGCTCTCCCTGTTATGCTATGGTTGTTCAGCGCGGGCCGAGTTAAACCCCGCGGCCGGATAATGGCAACACCGTTTCCGACTTTTCTTTCACCGATTGCGGCGCGGCATGGTCAGATTGACTTGAGCCTCGCCACGGGCCACAAGGTTCCTGACACGCGGATTCATCAGGGGAGGACCGATGCAAAAGGTCTATTCGAATGCGGATGAGGCTCTGGACGGCCTCCTGAAGGACGGGATGCTGATCGCCGCGGGCGGTTTCGGGCTATGCGGGATCCCCGAATTGCTGATCGACGCGATCGTGAAAAGCGGCGTCAAGGACCTGACCGTGGCCAGCAACAATGCCGGGGTGGACGGTTTCGGTCTCGGCAAGCTGCTGGATACCAAGCAGATCAAAAAGATGATGTCCTCTTACGTGGGCGAGAATGCCGAGTTCATGCGGCAATACCTGTCGGGCGAACTGGAGCTGGAATTCAACCCGCAAGGCACGCTGGCCGAACGCATGCGCGCGGGCGGTGCGGGCATTCCCGGCTTCTACACCAAGACCGGCGTCGGCACCCAGATCGCCGAGGGCAAGGAGGTCAAGGAGTTCGACGGCGAGGACTATATCCTCGAACGCGGCATCTTTGCCGATCTCTCCATCGTCAAGGCATGGAAGGCCGACGACACCGGCAATCTCGTGTTCCGCAAGACGGCGCGCAACTTCAACCCTCCGGCGGCGATGTGCGGGCGGGTCTGTGTCGTCGAGGTAGAAGAGATCGTGCCGCGCGGCAGCCTCGATCCCGACCATATCCACCTGCCCGGCATCTATGTGCACCGCATCATCCAGGGCGAGCATGAGAAGCGCATCGAGCAACGCACCACCCGCAAGAAGGAGACCGCGTGATGGCCGGTGAGATGAAAGGCTGGGATCGCAACCAGATGGCCGCGCGGGCGGCGCAGGAACTGGAAGACGGCATGTATGTCAATCTCGGCATCGGTATCCCGACGCTGGTGGCCAATTATGTCGGCGACAAGGACATCACCCTGCAATCGGAAAACGGCATGCTGGGCATGGGCCCCTTCCCCTTCGAGGGCGAAGAGGACCCGGACCTGATCAATGCCGGCAAGCAGACCATCACCGAACTGGCGCGGACCTCTTATTTCGACAGCGCCATGAGCTTCGGGATGATCCGCGGCGGCAAGATCGCGGCGGCGATCCTGGGCGCGATGGAAGTGGCCGAGAACGGCGATCTCGCGAACTGGATGATCCCCGGCAAGCTGGTCAAGGGCATGGGCGGCGCCATGGACCTGGTCGCTGGCGTGGGCCGGGTGATCGTGGTCATGGACCACACCAACAAGGCCGGTGAATCCAAGCTGTTGAAGCAATGCTCCCTGCCGCTGACCGGCAAGGGCGTGGTCAACCGGATCATCACCAACCTGGGTGTCCTGGACGTGGTGCCGGGCGGGTTGAAGATCGTCGAGACCGCCGATGGCGTGAGCGAGGGTGATCTCCGCGCCGCGACCGAGGCGACCATCGTCGGGTGAGGCACCGTCTGTGAAGCGAGACAAGCGGGGGGCCTTGCCCCCCGTCGTCATATGCATGACGACTCCCCCCGGGATATTTGCCTGAAGAAGAAAGACACGAGGCCCGGATGACGCCCGAGCGGATCACGGAAATTTTTACCCGGCAGGACGGCAGCTATCTCTGCGCGCGTTGGGGGCGGCCGGTGGCGCCGGTGATCTTCGGGCTGGCGGATGAGAGCCTCGATATCTTTCGCGCCGCGATCCGGGCCGGTTTCGCCCATGCCGGGCACCCGGTCGCCGAGACCGATCCCGAGATGGGAGCCAACCTGATGCTGTTCTTCCTGCGTGACTGGGCGGAACTGGAGGAGGTTCCCGATCTCGACCGGCTGACCGGGCAGCCCGGCCTGCCCGCGCGGCTGCGGGCAGATGACGCGGATCAATACCGGCTGTTCCGTTTCGATGCCGATGGCGGGATCCGGGCCTGCATGGGTTTCCTGCGCATGACCGGCGCGCTGGCCGATGCCCATCCGGCGGCGCTCGCCGAGGCCGTGACCATGCGCAGCGCCCTGAGCTTCGCCCGCGACATCGCCCCTTCGCCGGAGATGGCGGCGCTGATCCGGGCGGCCTATGACCCGGTCCTGCCGGTGGCCGCGACCGAGCCCGCCCATGCCTTGCGGCTGGCGGCGCGGATGGCGGCGGCGAAGGGGGCCTGAGCCTCGTCTCGCCGCTATGACAACCGCAGATGCGTGGTGAAATCCAGGAAACTGCGCATCGCCGCGGTCATCAGCTTTCCCGTCGGATAGACCAGGCTGACCGGAATGTCGGGCAATGCGAAATTGGTCATCAGCGGCAAGAGCCGCCCCGCCTCCAGGTCATCGGCGATGGTGAATTGCGGCAGCAGCGCCACGCCCTTGCCGCCGACCGCCAGCGAATGCAGCAACTCGGTGTCATTGCTCGAGAAGACCGGCTGGACCTTCTGGTAGAACACCTCCTTGCCGCAGCGCAGGGGCCATGTTCCCGGCCCGCGCAGGTTGGTGTAATGCAAACAGCTATGGCGGCTCAGATCCGCAGGCGCCACCGGCTCGCCATGCCGCCCGATGTAATCGGGAGAGGCAACCAGCAGGATCTGGGCCTCGTGCAGCTTGCGGGCATGCAGCGCCGAATCCTCGAGAAAGCCGATCCGGATCACCGCGTCATAGCCGCCGCCGATCAGGTCGGTTACACCGTCATCCAGCACCATCTCGAGCCGGATATCGGGATGGTCGTCCATGAAGCGTATCAGATGCGGCCGGAACAGCTTGTGGATATAGGAGGCCGGCGCCCCGATCTTGAGCGCGCCGGCGGGATGGGCCGAGGCATCGCGCACCATCTCGTTGGCGCCGTCGAGCTGCCGCAGCACCTCGCGGATTTGCCGGCTGTATTCCAGCCCCAGCGCGGTGGGCCGCAGCGAGCGGGTCGTGCGCGACAGCAGCCGCGCGCCCAGATCGGCCTCGAGATCCGAGATATACTTGCTGCACAGGCTGCGCGATATCCCCATCCTCCGCGCCGCGGCGGAGAAGCTGCCCTCGTCGAGGATGCTGATGAATGTGCGGAGAACGGTGATGTCCATGGCGGAGGAGATGTTCCCGCAATGCATTCTGTGCAAGGGCTTGGCGTGAAAAAATCGATAAAACTGTCCGGCGACGGGTTCGGGGAGAAACTCGGCATCCGCCGGGACCGTCACCCTCGATGCCCTCCCCCGGGCAGGGATGGACATGCCCGGCGAGGGGAAGCCCGCGGATCAATCGCCCCGCAGGAACGGGATGATCCTCATCAATGTATAGACGGATGGGCGCGGTTTTATGATGGACACGAGAGAATATCTGCCTGGCCCGCCATGCCGTGGAACGGCTGGATCATATGAATTCTTCATGAGGAAATAATCCTCGATCAGTTCGGCCTGCTGCTCGAAGTTCAGCCCATCGAAGAACTGGTCCAGCTTCATCAGGTTCGGCTGGACATGCAGATAATCGTAATCTGAAGCGCTTTCCAAATGCCCGGCAACGTCGGCGGCGTTGATATTAAACCCGCCATGTTTCCTGTGATATTCGGCATATTGATCAGCAAGCCGCACCTCGCCCTGCCGGATCGTGTCGGTCCTGGCGCCCTGGCTGCCATCCGCATGCGTCCATGCCATGGTTTGCGTGTATTCCATCCCCGGATACATCACCGGATTGACATGCCGCTCCCTGTCGATCGCGTCATACGTGCTCCTGTGATCGCGGTGTTTTCGGGCGGCGCTATCATCCCGTTTTTCGACACGCCGGTGGTATTGAGGCAGGGTCAGGTTGGTGCCGTGTTTACTGTTATATATCGGCAAGCTTTCCTGCTTGCGTTTATTGGGGGTCATCCCCGGACCGTATTTCTGATGCTGCCAAACATGCGCCAGCTCGTGGATCAATGTCGCCCTTAGCTGGAGTGGCTCACCATCGTAATCCTTGAGATAATGCCCCTGATCGGCGCGCATGTAGATATTGTTGCCGGTCGTGTTCGGGGCGGTTTCCGCCGGAAATTCGGGATTCGCGTGATCATGGATGCGGACGGCTTCCATGTTCAGTGCGGTCAGAAAGACACCAAATGCCATGCTGCGCTCACCCGCTGTCAGGGCACGGCATTTTTCGGTGCATCCATCCTGTTGGTCGGTCATGAATATGTCCTTTTGCACAAATGAATCGGTATTGGTTTCGATAAATTGCGGAAAACCGGAACAATATCACTTTTGCAGCAGATCGGTCAGGCAAGATGCATGACGGCATCCGGGTCAAATCCCGGCATAGTCGGATTGTTATCATGGGGTTGGCGAATTTTGAAGATCCCGGAAACGCTTTTTTCCTCGCATCCTGACGGCAGGAATGGAGAAGGCCCCCCGAACCGGGAGGCCCTGACGCCGGGAACGGGACCGCTCCCAAACAAAAAAAGCCGCCCCAAATCGGGACGGCCTTACCTGTCTCTGCCGCGCCATGAGGCATCCGCAAGATCGCGGATGCCTCCGGACGGAGCAATCAACGCTCGTAATGGGTCTTGGCCCATTCGCTGGTCGGGAAGCTGGTCACGGAGATCAGGTCATCCGCGGACAGATTGGCGTTCTGCAGCTCACGCGCGGTCAGAAGCTTGCCGGCCTTGACCTCGATTTGCGTGGTATTGGGTGCCGGACGCTCGACGCTTGCATTGCGGTTCGTGTCGGGGAAATTGCTTGCCGAAGCAGCGCCAGCAGCAAGGGCGAGAGCGACCAAACCGGTTGTAATGACTTTCATTTTCGTCTTCCTTCTTCAATCGGCGCTTGATTGCGTCGGTTCGATGACACCGAGATAGGCCCGCCGCCGGGGGAAGATTAGGCGCGATTTTTCGCTTTCTCTGTTCGACAGGATTGCACAATCTGCAAGTGCTGTAGGTTGCGTCCGGCGGGCGGTTGTGAACGAGATACCATCCGAAAGACGATCCCTGCCGAATGGAGCCCTGATGACACATCGCCTGACCCTGCGCGTCTATTACGAGGACACCGACCTGGCCGGGATCGTCTATTACGCCAATTACCTGAAATTCATCGAGCGGGGGCGCTCGGAATGGCTGCGCGCGCTTGGCATCGACCAGGCCGCGATGAAGGCGGATGGCGGGCATGTCTTTGCCGTGCGCCGGGTCGAGGCGGATTACCTGCGCCCGGCGAAGTTCGACGACCTGCTGGAGGTCACGACCGGGCTGGCCACGGCCTCGCCCGCGCGGGTGGTGCTGAACCAGTCGGTGCGGCGGGGCGAAGAGCTGCTGTTCACCGCCCGCGTCACCGTCGCCTGCCTTGGTCCATCGGGCCGCCCTGCCCGGCTGCCCGCCCCGCTTGCTGCCGCGCTCAAGGGAGGCTCGGATGACTGACACGAAACGGATCGCCATGTGGTCGGGGCCGCGCAACCTGTCCACCGCGATGATGCGCGCGTTCGGGGCGCGCGGCGATTGCGCCTGCGTGGACGAGCCCTTCTATGCCCATTACCTGATCCGCACCGGCCTGCCCCATCCGATGCGGGAACAGGTGATCGCCAGCCAGCCCGCCGATTGGCGAGAGGTGCTGCCGGGTCTGATCCATGAGCCCTGCGGGCAGCCGATCCAGTATCAGAAGCACATGGTCCAGCATATGCTGCCCGGCATGGATCTGGACTGGACCGATACGCTCGCCAATGTCTTCCTGATCCGCGAGCCGGAACGGGTCGCCGCCTCTTTCGCGGCCAAGCGCGGGCTGCCCGATCCGGCCGAGCTGGGCTTTGAGCGGCAATGGGAGATGTTCCGGCAGATGGCCGCGCGCGGACCCGCGCCCCTGGTCATCGACAGCGCCGATATCCGCTGCGATCCGGCCCGCGCACTGTCCGCGCTTTGCGAGGGGATCGGCATCGCCTATAGCGAAAAGATGCTGTCATGGTCCCCCGGCCCGCATCCCGAGGACGGGATCTGGGGCGCGGTCTGGTATGACGCGGTCAACCGCTCGACCGGTTTCGCCGGGCCCGAGGGGCCGCTGCCGGAACTGGAGGGCGATCTTGCCCGGCTGGCCGACAGCCTGCGCCCCGCCTATGAAGCCATCGCGGCGCACAAGCTCTCGTTCCGCTGATGCGGCGGCACGGCAAATTGACGCTATTGTGTTGTCGCGGGGGGTGAAACTGCTGATAAACAAGCGGTAGAAGGCCCGCGAAACGCGCCCGACAAGATGAGGCAGTGACAATGGAACCCATTCAGGCCGCACAGGCCCTCGATTTCTCGCTGGTGGCGCTTTTCCTGCGCGCCTCGCTGACGGTCAAGATCGTGATGATCATCCTGATCATCGCCTCTTTCTGGGGCTGGGCGATCATCATCCAGAAATTCCTGACCTTCGCGCATGCCAAGCGGGAAGCAAGCCGGTTCGACCGTTCCTTCTGGTCCGGCGAGCCCTTGGACGATCTCTATGACCGGCTCGGCGAACGCCCCTCGGGCTCGTCCGAGCGGATCTTCGCGGCGGGCATGACCGAATGGCGCCGCAGCCATCGCGACGACGGCGCACTGATCCCCGGCGGCACGCAGCGCATCGACCGCGCCATGAACGTGGCCATCCAGCGCGAGGAGACGCGGCTGTTCCGCGGGTTGTCCTTCCTTGCCACGGTGGGCGCGACGGCGCCCTTCATCGGGCTTTTCGGCACGGTCTGGGGCATCAAGACCGCCTTCGAGGGCATCGCGATGTCGCAAAATACCAGCCTTGCCGTGGTTGCACCGGGCATTGCCGAGGCATTGCTGGCCACCGCGCTCGGCCTGCTGGCGGCGATTCCGGCGGTGATCTTCTACAACAAGCTGTCAGGCGATGCCGAGCGTGTCGTCGGCAACTGGGAAAGCTTCGCGGATGAGTTCTCGACCCTGCTGTCGCGGCAGCTGGACGAGCAGGGCTGAGGGCGGGCGATGTCGGATGTCGTCAAACGGGTCAGGCGCAAGGGACGCGGACACAGGCGCAACGCGCCGATGGCCGAGATCAACGTCACGCCCTTCGTGGACGTGATGCTGGTGCTCTTGGTGATCTTCATGGTCGCCGCGCCGCTGATGACCGCGGGCGTGCCGCTGAACCTGCCGCGCACCGCCGCGACCGCCGTGCCCACGGAACAGGAAGAGCCGCTGGTGATCTCGATCCCCGCCGAGGGGCAGGTCACGCTGCTGAACGAACCCGTCGCCGACGACCAGGTGGTGAATCGGCTCCGCGCCGTCCTGGCCGAACGCCAGACCGACCGCATCTTCCTGCGCGCCGATGGCGGTATCCCCTATGCCCGCGTCGTGCAGGTGATGGGCGCCCTGAACGCCGCCGGCTTCACCGATATCGTGCTGGTCACCGATACCGGCGGCCCGCGGATGGATGGCTGATCCATGTCCGACCGGGAAGAGCGCATCGGCTGGTGGATCTCGGGCGTCGCGCATGCGGCGCTGATCCTCTGGGCGCTTCTGGGCGGGGTCCTGTTCCGCCCGCAGCCCTCGCAGCCGGTGCGCATGACCGAGGTGGCAACGATGAGCGGCGCCGAGTTCGAGGAATATGCCGCCGCCTCGCGCGGGGCCGGCCCCGTCGCCCCCGATGCCACGGCGGTCGCCGAGATCTCCGAACCCGAAACCGAGGATGCGCCGGCGGCAGCCCCCTCGGAGACAGCCGCACCGGATTCCGAAAAAGCGGCGCAGGAACTGGCCCAGCCCGACGCATCCGAGGCGCAGCCCGATCTGAGCGATTTCGAGCCTCGCGAGCCGGTGAACGTGGCCACTGACCTTCCCGACACGCCCGCCGCGCCGGAACCCGTTCAGGAAACCGCCCCGCCCGCCCCGGCGGAAAGCACGCAGCCGCAAGCCGACGCCCAGCCTTCGCGCCCCGCGCCATCGGAACAGGATGAGAGCGCCGAGCCGGTCGCGCCCCGCTCGGTGCTGGCGCTGGACCAATCGACTCGCCCGCAGGACCGCCCGGACGGGCTGGTCGAGGCTTTCAACGCCCGCGTCGCCGAGCAGGAGGCCGCAAGAGAGGCCGCTGAACAGGCAAGCCGCGAGGCCGAGCGCCTTGCGACCGAGGCCGCCGAGGCGGCGGAACGGCAAGCGGCGGAACAGGCCCGCCAGGAAGCCGAGGCCGCCGTATCGGCGGAGCGCGAGGCAGAGGCCCGGGCGGAAGAGGAACGCCGGGCGGCAGAACAGGCCGCGCGCGAGGAAGAACAGCGCCGCGCCGAAGAGGA
>NZ_PXNQ02000012.1 GCF_003007735.2 Paracoccus methylarcula | reverse complement strand
CCATCGCGGGACGCAGGCTGCACCCATCCCGCCCGAAGCCCGAACCGATCCAGCAAAGGAGTCACCCCATGACCGGCATACTCGCCAATCTGTCCGGCGCGCTCGCCTCGGGCCGTGTCGAGATCGTCGACCTCACCCACCGCCTGACCCCGGATTTCCCGGTCATGGTCCTGCCGCCGGAATTCGGCCAATGCGCGCCTTTCCGCAAGACCGAGGTCAGCGCCTATGACCATCGCGGCCCGGCATGGCGCTGGAACGAGATCACCATGAACGAGCATACCGGCACGCATTTCGACGCGCCGAGCCACTGGATCACCGGCCGCGACGTGCCCGATGGCGCCACCGACTCGATCCCGGTGCGCAATTTCGTCGGCCCCGTCGTGGTGATCGATTTCACCGCCGAGGCCGCAGCCGATGAAGACGCGCTCCTGGAAGTCGCACATATTCAAGCATGGGAGGAACGCCATGGCCGGGTCCCCGCGGATTGCTGGGTCTTTCTGCGCACCGACTGGTCGAAACGCCAGGGCGCTGCCTATCTGAATCTGCGCGAGGACGGCGCGCATTCCCCCGGCCCCTCGCCCGATGCGATCCGTTTCCTGGTCGAAAAGCGTGACATTCGCGGCTTCGGGACCGAGACGGTGGGCACCGATGCCGGTCAGGCGGGACACCTGGACCCGCCCTACCCGGCCCATGCCACCCTGCATGGCGCGGGGCGCTACGGGCTGCAATGCATGTGCGACCTCGACCGGCTGCCCGCGACCGGGGCGGTGCTTCTCGCCGCGCCGCTCAAGATCGAGAACGGCTCGGGCAGCCCGCTGCGGGTGCTGGCGCTGGTCGAGAAGGAGGGCTGAGGAGATGAGCGATTACACCGCCGTCATCACCGGCGGAAACAAGGGCATCGGCGCCGATCTGGCGCAGGCGATGCGGGGGCGGGGCTGGCATGTGGTCTCGCTCGCGCGGCATCGATCCGGCGCCGAGGGGATCGAGGAGGTCACCGCCGACCTGACCGATCCGCGGGCCGTGGCCCATGCCGCCGCCGAGATTGCCGCACGGCACAAGGTGACGCATCTGGTCCATAATGCCGGGATCATCCTGCCCAACCTGATCGAAGATGCCCGTGTCGAAGAGATGCAAACCCTTACCCAGCTTCACCTCGGCGCGGCGCTGCAATTGCTGCAGGCCTTCCTGCCCGCCATGAAGGAGCGGGGCTTCGGGCGGGTGCTGTTCAACGGCTCGCGCGCGGCGCTCGGGGCCAAGACACGGACATCCTATTCGGCCAGCAAGGCGGGCATGATCGGCATGGCCCGGACATGGGCGCTGGAGCTTGCCCCGCACGGGATCACCGTGAATGTCGTCGCCCCCGGCCCGGTGCTGACCGACAATTTCTGGGGCATTGTCCCGAAAGGCAGCGATGCCGAGAGCGACCTTGCCACGCGCCTGCCGGTCGGACGGCTCGGCACGGTCGGGGACATCACCCGCGCCTTCATGTTCTTTGCCGAGCCCGAGGCCGGGTTCGTCACCGGCCAGACGCTGTATGTCTGCGGCGGCGCCAGTATCGGCGGGGTGCCGATCTAGGGATCTATACGGGATTGCGTCCCGCGATGGCCGGGGGCGCTTCGCCCCCGTCGCCGGGTGGTTCTCGAACCAGTGGCGCACCACCCGACAACCCCAGAGGATATTTGCATGAAGAAGAAGTGACCTGTGCGACGCCCGACGGGGCGAAGCACGAAATGGGCCGGGTCGCGCTTATATGTGCAAATGCATATTTACAAATTTGAAATAATATTATAGCAAGGCGCGGCATCTGCTCATTTTCATCAATCTATTCGCAGTGACATCGATGAACGGGAGGAAAGATGAAGATAGCAGTGATAGGCGGGGGAAACGGCTGCTTTGCCGCCGTGGCGGATTTCTCCGAGGCCGGGCACGAGATCGGCTGGTGGCGGCGCAACGGGCCGCAATCCGGCGCAACGGCGCTGACCCTGATCGACCACAAGGGCAGCCACGAGATTCCCGCCCGGGCGACGGATGACCTGGCGGCAACGCTGGCGGGGGCCGAGCTGATCTTTATCCCCACCCCGGCATTCTCGCAGGAGGATATCGCCCGCAGCCTTGCGCCCCATCTGCGGGACGGACAGGTGATCTTCCTCGCCCCCGGCAGTTTCGGCAGCCTTCGCATGGCGCAGATCCTGCGCGAGGCGGGTTGCGACGCCGATGTTGCACTGGCCGAAACCGGCACATTGCCGTGGCTTGCCCGCAAGCAGGGGCCGGATGCGGTGCGCATCACCACCCGCGCCTCGCGCCTGCCGACCGGCGTCTTTCCCGCAAGGCTGACCGATCACGCCCTGGACATCATCGGACGCGCCTTTCCCGGCGTGATCGAGCGGTCAGAGGACGCGTTGTCCGGCGCTCTGATGAATGCCGGGCCAATCATCCATCCGCCGCTGATCCTGATGAATGCCGGCCCCATCGAGCATTTCGACCGTTGGGACATCCATAACGAGGGCACGCAGCCATCGATCCGCCGGGTTCATGACGCGCTGGACGGGGAACGGATCGCCCTGCGCGAAGCGCTTGGATATACCGCCCCGCATTTCCCGCTGCGCGATCATTACGAGACCGCCCAGTGGATGTATGGCAACCTGGCCCATGACAAGCTGGTGGCTCGGGCGACTGGCATGAAAAGCTGAATCTCGGCGATCACCGCTACATGAGCGAGGATATCGCCTATGGGCTTGCTCTGCTTGTCTCGGTCGCCGATTGGGCCGGGGTCGATGTGCCGGTGGCCAAGGGGCTGCTGGCGCTGGCCTCTGCCGTGACCGGGAAGGACCTGCGCCACGGGCCGCGCACGATCGAGGCGATGGGCCTGTCGGGCCTGAACCGGGCCGAGATGACCGAGCTTCTGCAGGACGGCAACCTGTCGCTGGCCGGGGTGGCGGCATGAGCCGAAGGCCGGTCCTCTGCCTTGGCGCGGGCCGGATGGGCCGGGGGATCGCCCATGCCATGGCACATGGCGGGCATGATGTCCGGCTCCTGGACATGAAACCCCGCGAACCGGCGGATTTCCGGCGCCTGCATGACGAGGCGCTGACCGAGATCGGCCGTAGCCTGGCGATGGTCGCGGATCTGGGCGGCTTCGATCCCGCGCTTGTGGGTGGCATCCTTGGCCGGGTCTCGATCCACCCGCTGGATCAGGCCGAGGCGGCATTCACCGGGGCCGAGCTGATCTTCGAGGCGGTTCCGGAAACGCGGGACGCCAAGGCCGCCGCCTTCGCATTGGCCGACCGCCATGCGGGGGGCGACGCGATCCTTGCCTCGACGACATCGACCATGCTGGCGACCGAATTGGCGGGGCTGACCGCCCTGCCCGGCCGGACGCTGAACGCGCATTGGCTCAACCCCGCCTTCCTCGTGCCGCTGGTCGAGATCAGCCCGAACGAACAGACCGACCCCGACATCCTCGCCCGGCTGGAACGGATCCTCGAGCAGCTTGGCAAGGTTCCGGTGCGATGCAAGGCCTCGCCCGGCTATATCGTTCCGCGCATCCAGGCATTGGCGATGAACGAGGCCGCGCGGCTGGTCGAAGAGGGCGTGGCAAGCGCCGAAGACGTGGACCGCGCGGTGAAATACGGCTTTGGCCTGCGTTTCGGGGTGCTGGGGCTGTTGGAATTCATCGATTGGGGCGGCGGCGACATCCTGTATCACGCCAGCCGCTACATGGCGCAGGCGACCGGGGATCAGCGCTTTGCCGCCCCCGCCATCGTCAATGACAAGATGGAGAGGGGCCAGATCGGTCTGCGGACCGGACAGGGCTTTTTCGACTATTCGGACCGCGACATCGACGCCTATCGCCGCGAGCGGCTTGGGGCGTTCCTGGCGGCGGTCCGCAACGCGGGACTGTGGAACCAGCCCGTCACGAGCGCGGATGAACCGCGCCGATCCCCGCCAGAACAATGACCAGCAGGAGTTGACCGGATGAAAGCCCCCCGCCAGATCTTCGGACTATTCGCCGCCAGCAGCCTTGCCGCGCTTTTGGCAAGCGCGGCCGCCCATGCCGAAACCACGCTCAAGGCCGTCTCTGCCTTTCCGGCGAACCTCGCCTTTGCGCAAAGCTTCCAGGGCTTTGTCGAACTGGTGAACGAACGCGGCAAGGGCGTGGTGCAGATCCAGATGATGGGCGGGCCCGAGGTCTTTCCGCCCAACCAGCAGATCGACGCCGTCAGCCGCGGCATCGTCGATATGCAATATGGTCCCGCCACCTATTCCATCGGCACGCTGCCCGAGGCCTATGCCTTTGTCGGCGGCACCGTCGATCCGGTGGAAACCCGCAAGAATGGCGGGCTGGACGTCATGCGCGAGGCGATGCTGGAAAAGCTGGGCGTCTACCTGCTTGGCCGCCCGGATTCGGATATCCGCTTCTATATCTACACGGTCGGCGAACCCAAGCGCAGCGAGGATGGCGGCGTGGACCTGTCGGGGATGCAGCTTCGCGCCCTGCCGATCTATAACAAGTTCTTCGAGTCCCTCGGCGCGGTGCCGATCTCGGTGCCGGTTGCCGATGTCTATACCGGGCTGGAGCGGAACACCTTCGACGGGCTGGGCTTTCCGATGATCGGAATCCGCGACCTGTCATGGGACAAGTTCCTGAAATACCGCATCGATCCGGGCTTCTTCCAGGGCGATTTGTCGATCGTGCTCAATCCCGAATCCTGGGAAGGGCTGGCGCCCGAGGCACAGGAGCTGCTGACGCAGGCCGCCGCCGATTGGGAAGTCCAGAGCGGCGAGCATTTCATCGAACTGGCCAAGGAAACCGAGACCGGGATCGCCGAGGCCGGGGTCGAGACCGTCCAGCTTGAAGGCGAAGCGGCCGAGAAATTTCTCGACGCCGCCTACGAGACCTCGTGGCAGGCGCTGAAGGAATCCGGCTCGCCCTATTACGACCGCCTCCGCGAAACCTTCTACGACCGCTGAGGGCATGATGGCCATCCTGGGCAAGCTGTATTCGGGTCTGATCCATGCGCTGGCGGTGCTGGCCGTCATCTCGATCCTCGTGGCGACGGGGCTGATCCTTGGCGATGTGACGATGCGCTACCTGGGGCTGGGCTCGATCCGGGCCTCCAGCACGCTGATCGAATATGCGCTGCTGTTCTCGACCATGCTGGGGGCGCCCTGGCTGATGCGGCGGCGCGGGCATATCACCGTCACCTCGCTGGTCGAACAATTGCCGCCCTCGGGCCAGAAAGCGGCGGGAGCGCTGGCACTGGGGATCTCGACCGTCACGCTGCTGATCCTTGGCTGGCGCTCGGCGATGGTCGGATATGACAAGTTCCTGCGCGGCGGCGCGGATATCCGGTCCATCGCGGTGCCGGAATGGGTTTCCTACGGCATCCTCGCCACCGGCTTCGTCCTGATGGGCACGGAATGCCTGCGCCTGATCCTGCAACGCCGTTTCGAGCCCCACGGCTCGGTCGCGGCATAGGGGGGACGGAGATGAGCTGGCAAGCGGCGGCGCTGCTTCTGGGCGGCGGAGTCATGTTCCTGATGGCCCTGGGCACGCCCGTGGTCATCGCCTTCCTGGCGGTCAACCTGATCGGCGCGGTGGTCTTCATGGGCGGCTTGGGCGGGATCGACCAGCTGATCGCCAATGCGACCTCCTCGATCACCTCTTTCGCGCTGGTGCCGGTGCCGCTGTTCATCCTGATGGGAGAGCTGCTGTTCCATACCGGCATGGCGGTGCGGGTCTTCGACGCGCTGGACAAGATCCTGGGCGCGATCCGGGCGCGGCTGGCCTATCTGACGGTGATCGGCGGCACGATCTTCGCCACGCTGTCGGGCAGCTCGATCGCCAATACCGCCATGCTCGGCTCGACCCTGATGCCCGACATGGAAAAGCGCGGCTACAGTAAAAGCCTGATCATGGGCCCGATCATCGCCACCGGCAGCATCGCGATGATCATCCCGCCCTCGTCGCTGGCGGTGCTCTTGGGCTCGCTGGCCAGGATCGATGTCGGCGCGTTGCTGCTGGCGGGCGTGGTGCCGGGGATCATCCTGTCGGTCATGTACCTGGCGGTGATCCGGCTGCATGTCTGGATCGACCCCGAGGCCGCGCCACCGGTCTCGCCGGTCTCGGTGCCGACACGCGAAAAGGCGCTGGCGCTGCTGCGCGATGTCGCACCGATGGGGCTGGTGATCTTCGCCGTCATCGGGCTGATCATCCTCGGCGTGGCCAGCCCGACCGAATCCGCCGCCTTCGGCGTGCTGGCCGTGGCGGTGCTTGCGCTGTTCTACGGCAAGCTGCGCTGGCAGGCGGTGGAAAAGGCGCTGTGGGGCACGCTGTCGGTCTCGGTGATGATGCTGGTGATCATCCTCGCCTCCTCGACCTTTTCGCAACTGCTGGCCTTTTCCGGCGCTTCGGCGGGGCTGGTCGCCTGGACGGCGGGATTCGAGCTTGGTCCGCATGCCACGCTGCTCGCCATGCTGGCGGTGCTGATCCTGCTGGGGATGTTCATGGACCAGCTGTCGATCATGATGCTGACCCTGCCGATCTTCATGCCTCTGATCGGCATGCAGGGGATCGATCCGCTGCAATTCGGCATCATCATGCTGCTGGCGCTGGAACTGAGCCTTGCCACGCCGCCCTTCGGCCTGCTGCTGTTCGTCATGCTGGGGGTCGCGCCGAAAGGCACCTCGATCTGGCAGGTCGTGCGCGCCTGCCTGCCCTACCTGGCCTGCACGCTGATCCTGATCCTCACCCTGATCTGGCTGCCCGGGCTGATCATCTGGTAGTAGGGACCAGGGCTTGGCTGACGCGCTGTTGCGAAGCCCTTTCCATCGGCTGGTGAGGAGTGCGCCGACCTGTGCCGGAGGCAAAGCGGCTCAAGGCGCTCGAGAACGAGAAGCCAAGCCCAGGAACAGGCCATGCAGGGCCAGATGCTGGTCAACGGCCAGCCTATGAGCTAGCCTTCCGGCCATAATGGCCGATGCGGCACCGGTCACCGGCGGGACTGTCGGGCTGGATGCCTTGCAACTCCGGAAGAGAATAATCATGCGAAGCATTTTCATCGCTGCGATCATGCTATTGTCAGCCGGGGCCGCCATGGCAGAGGAAACGCCGATCTGCTTCGGCAAGACCTTCGACACCCAACACATGCAGGCACATCCGCTGCAGACTGTCCGCGACATCCGCGCCCGCATGCTGATCCTGCGCGACGACAGATCGGATGAGCCCAGCTATGGGTATGATATCCGCGTTCTCTTCCGGGATGACCCGCGTGAATTCAGGTCATTGCCCGGCTGCTGGGAGAGTAGTGACGGCTTGACCTGCCAGGTCGACTGCGATGGCGGGTCCGTCAAGCCGAGGATGACCGGCGATGGCAGGCTGAAACTCACGATCTATCACTTGCGCACCGAAACGACCGAGCGCCTGCCGGATGACGAGGGGGGCTGCACCGGCCCCGTCACCCGCAATATCGTGAATGAGACCGATCCGGAAGGTAACGCGGAATCGGTATTCGTCCTTTTTCCGCGCGATAACCGGGAATGCCTGTGGGAAGACTTCGAGCCAAAGACCGAGCTTCCGTGACACCAGGTGCCCGGCTGTGAAACGGCGCGAGGCTCGACGCCAACAGGTGTCACAAGTCATTGGGTTTCAAAATGAGAGCAGGGTCAGCCGCCGAAACCCATCCACAACCCGCCATCCTTCACGGAGCAAGATAGGCGAGCAGCATGTCCGCTGCCTGCTCGGCACGGCGGTCGAGCCAGGATTTGTTCATCTCGAGCTGGAACACCACCGACAAGGTGTGGCGATTGGAGACGGGAAAATAGCACAGGGATGCGATGAAGATATAGAACTCGACCGGATCGACGCCACAGCGGAAGACACCGGACTCTTCGCCCCGCCTCAACACATCGCGCAGCCGCTCGACCAGCACGGACTGGATCCCGGCGGCATCGCGAATTTCGCGAATGGTCGTCCCGCCGCGGAGGTTTTCGGTATTCAGCATCGAGATGAACCATGGTTTCTCCCGAAAATGGGTCATGGTGAACCGGACCAGCGCGCGCACAGCATCGGCAGGGGGAAGGGCATCCAGATTGAGCTCCGTCTCGCCCGCACGTATCTGGACATAAGCCTCTTTCAGCGCGGCGGCGTAGATCGCATCCTTGTCGCCGAAATAGTTGTAGAGCATCGGCTTGCTCAGACCGGCGGAATGGGCAATACGCTCGATCCGCGCGCCGCCATAGCCATAGGTCGAGAATTCTTCAAGCGCGGCCTGAAGTATCAGATCCTTGCTCAATTTCGCATCGCGGCGGCGTCTGGCTGGTTGCTTTGGTTTACTCATCTTTGCTTTCTGGCATGCAGATCGGGAAAATTCCCTATATTTTTACCTCCGTCTTGTCGATCAGCACGCCGTACGGCCACGCTCGACGATCACGGCCATGACCTCGTCCGCATCCCGGCGCCACCAATCGAGGGCCGAGAAGATCTCGACCTCGTTCAGCCCGGAAAATCCGTTCGCCTCGACCAGTCCGCGCAGACGGGGAAGGTCGATCACACCATCGCCCATCATTCCGCGATCGGTCAGCAGGTCGCGCGTCGGAACCAGCCAGTCACACAGGTGAAACCCCATGATCCGTTCCTTGCCTGCCCGCTTCAACTGGGCTTCGAGCTCGGGATCCCACCAGACATGATAGGCGTCCACCGCGCAGCCGATCCCCGGGCCAAGCCGATCGCAGATATCCAGTGCCTGGCGCATGGTGTTCACGCAGGCCCGGTCGGCCGCATACATCGGGTGCAATGGCTCGATCGCCACCTTGACCCCGGCCTTGCGGGCATATTCCAGCGTTGTAGCCAGCCCTTCCTCGACCACGGCCCAGGCATGGGGCAGATCACGGCTTCCCTCGGCAAGCCCGCCAACCACCATCACCAGGCAATCGGCGCCAATCTCGGCGGCCTCGTCGACGGCGCGGTGATTGTCGTCGATCACGGCCTGATCCAGCGCGCCGGTGGCCGTGTACCAGCCGCCGCGACATAGGCCGGAGACCCCCAGACCCGCGTCACGGATCGCCTTGGCTGCGGGCTTGACGCCCATTTCCTGAAGCTTGTCGCGCCATGGGCTGATGCCGCCGAAACCGTGCCGCGCACAGCCTTCGATACATTGCGCCAGGTTCCATTGCTCCCGCACGGTCGCGGTATTCAGCGAAAGCTGATGTGGTTCCAACCCGCTCATAGCTCGACCCCCCGCGCGGCAAAGACCGGCCGCGCCCGCGCTGCCACCAGTTCCGGATCAGTGAACAGCCCCGCCGAATTGGCCAGCCGGATGATGTCTGCCAGATGCAGGGTCGAACGCGTGCTCTCCTGCCCGCCGATCATGGTGAAATGATCCTGATGCCCGGTCAGATAGGCCATGAACACCACGCCGGTCTTGTAGAACCGCGTCGGGGCCTTGAAGATATGGCGGGACAGTGGAACCGTCGGAGCGAATGTCTGATGATAGGCCGCCTTGTCGCCTTCGGCCAGTTGCGACAGGGCGCGGGCCGCGACCCCGGCGATCGGATCGAAGATACCCAGAAGCGCATGCGAATATCCCCGGTCATCCCCTTCGATCAGATCGGGATAATTGAAATCGTCGCCGGTATACATGCGCACGCCCTCGGGCAGGCGGCGGCGCATGGCGATCTCCTTTTCAGCGCTCAGAAGGCTGATCTTGATCCCGTCCACCTTGGCCGCATTGGCCTCGATCACCGACAGGGCGGTATCCATTGCCGCCATGTGATCGGATGTCCCCCAATAGCCTTCGAGTGCCGGGTCGAACATCTCGCCGAGCCAGTGCAGAATGGCAGGTTGCTGAAGTCCGGAAAGCACGCGGGTATAGACGCGCTCGTAATCTTCCGGCCCCTTGGCCGCCCTTGCCAGCGCCCGGCTGGCCATCAGGATCACGCGGGAGCCGGCGGCCTCGACCGCCTCGCATTGTTCCTCGTAGGCTCGGATCACGTCATCCACCGTGACATCCGGCCCGGGAGCGAGATGATCGGTCCCTGCCCCGGAAGCAATCAATGCCCCCTTGTCCCGAGCCAGGGCGGTCGAGCGCCTGATCAGTTCCAGCGAGCTGGACCAATCCAGCCCCATTCCGCGCTGCGCCGTATCCATGGCTTCCGCCACGCCGAAGCCGAGCGACCACAGGTGCTCGCGGAAGGCCAGGGTGCGATCCCAATCCACATTGGCATCCAGCCAGGGATCGCCATCGGCCAGCGGATCGGCCACCACATGGGCGGCGGCATAGGCGATGCGGTTCCAGTTGCCGGTGGCTTTCGGCGCCGGTCCGGCCTGCAATGTCACCGCGCCATCGGGAAGGTTCAGCCTTGTCATAGCCCCAGATCCTCCAGATCGATCCAGCGCCGCTCTTTCGAACTCTGATAACCGGCCTGCGCCAGTTGCACACCCTTGGCCCCTTCGGCGAGGGTGTAATGCCAGGGCGCGTCCTCGGCCACATGCCGCAGGAACTGTTCCCACTGCACCTTGAAGCCGTTATCGAAAACGGTGTTATCCGGCACTTCCTCCCAATCGTCATAGAAGTCGAGCGGCTGAGGCATATCGGGGTTCCAGACCGGTTTCGGCGTATTCACCCGATGCTGGCTGTAACATTTATGCAGCCCGGCCACGGCAGAGCCATGGGTGCCGTCGACCTGGAACGTCACCAGATCGTCGCGCCGAACCCGTGTGCACCAGCTGGAATTGATATGCGCGACGATCTCGCCATCGGGACCGTCCAGCAGAAAGGTGGCATAGGCCGCGTCATCGGCTGTGGCCCGGTATTGCTTGCCCGCCTCGTCCACACGCTTGTCGATATGGGTAAAGCCGAGGCAGCTGACCGATTTCACCGGCGCCACCACGTTATCCAGCACATAGCGCCAGTGGCAGAGCATATCCGAGATCATGCCGCCGCCGTCCTCGGCACGGTAATTCCAGCTGGGGCGCTGCGCAGGCATCCAATCGCCTTCGAACACCCAATAGCCGAATTCTCCCTTGACCGAGAGGATCTTTCCGAAAAAGCCACTGTCGCGCAGGCGCTTGAGTTTCAAAAGCCCGGGCAGGTCCAGCTTGTCATGCACGATGCCATTCTTGACACCCTTGGCCTTGGCATGCCGGGCGATTTCCACCGCCTCCTCCAGCCCCTCGGAAACCGGTTTTTCCGAATAGACATGCTTGCCCGCGTCAATCGCCTGACGCAGCAACCCCGGACGCATCTGCGTGCTGGCAGCGTCAAAGAAGATCGTGTCGTCCGGATTGGCCAATGCGGCCTCCAGGTCGGTGGTGAAACGCTCGACCCCATGCGCCTTGGCCAATGCCTCGATCTTGTCTGCATTCCGGCCAACGATGATCGGGTCGGGCACCAGATGGGTACCATCGGCCAGCACGACGCCGCCCTGTTCACGAATGGCCAGAACCGATCTGATCAGGTGCTGGTTCATGCCCATACGGCCGGTGACGCCGTGCATGATTATTCCAATGCGTTGTTTTTTCATTATTATATCCTCTCGTGCTATTTTGCTGATGTCGAAACCCGGTCAGGATGCCATGTCCAGAACCCCGGACGCGCCAAAGCCGGGACGATCGAGGGAGGCGATACGCACGCGTCCCGTCCCGATCGCCAGTTCAATCCGGCCGTCCTGCCGCCGGAATATGTCTCCATGTGCTGAAAGCATGGCTTGTTGCTCGGCTGGCCCCGCCCCCTGCAAACCTCCCGCGAAATGATGGCCGTTGCGCTCCACGTCCCGCACGCCGCAGGCTGCGGCCATGGCGCTGTCCTGTGTCCAGCAAAGGCCGGGCTGGCAGGTGAGATCCTCGCCGCTTAATATGGCGCCCGCGGCCTTGGCCCGTGCCATGTTCACCAGCGCCCGCAAGACCCCTTTGCAGCTTTTGATAGAGGTCCCGGCCCAACCCAATGCCAATGCCCTTGGCAGGGCATCAAGACTGTCGTCGCTTTCATCGATCACAAGCGGAACGCCGAAATCCGCGAGGGTCTCAAGAGCGGTTTCCCGGGCAAAGGGCTGTTCGAAGAACCTGATCCTGCTGCTGATTTCGGCCAGATCGTTCCGGGCAAGCCTGTCCAGCAGGACGCGGAAGGCATCGGGGGTGTATTGCTCATTGGCATCCAGCGTCACGCCGCCCTGCATCCGCCCGCCCAGAATGGTCTGAAGCTCCGTCAGCCTTGCCGCGTCGCGCTCGGGATCGCCTTTGAGCTTGATTTTCCAGGCACGGATTCCGGTTGCATGCGAGACCTCGGTCACGGTCACCGGCAACCCGTCTTGCGGAGCATCTTGCGGGCGGTCCCGCAAGGGTGCATCGAACCCGATCGTGTGGCGCAGGTTGATCTGTTCCGGCGCCCCGATCCCCTTCATCACCGACAAGAACCTGTCCTTGGGCAAATCGGCGGGCAGATGACGCGACAGTCCGAAGATATCCGCCTGTGCCGCGCGCCAGAAAGGAAGCCCCGCCGCATGGCAGGCCGCATCGATGAGCGCCATTTCAAGCAGCGCCGGGCCGAAACCGGCGGCCAGTGCCGGCATGTCCGGGTTCAGTTGTTGCGGCACCGCCTCGCGCAGGTTCTGTGACAGGCTGGCAACCGTTCCCGACTGCCCATTCGCCAATCCGGCGGCAATCCCGGAAATTCGGCGCAGCTCGTTGACCGTGTCTTCGTTGCTCAGGGTGGTGCGCTTGTCGAACCAGCGCGGCACCATCAATTGCGCCGAATACCCTCGCAGGACGCGCCCCGCGATCTCGGTTTCTATTCGGCAATAGATCTCGGCGGTTTCGCGCATCTCGGTATTGCCGAACTGGAACGGCAAACGCATGGTAACGGGCCGCTCGGACAAAACGACATCGAGGATTTTCAGCTTCGGAGCGCTCATTCCAGCCCCCTTTCACATGCGCGCAGCGTGGCCATGGCCACCCCCGCGGTCACCCGCGCGTCGATCAGCTTGCGGAATGGCTCGACACCCACCGGGGTGGACCAGCCGGTCTCCCTGAGCGCCGCGACGATCTCATGGAACGGATCATCCCCCATGCCGGGCGCGCCGCGATTGGTGTCATTGGCGTGGATATGGCCGATATGCCCGCCCGGAACCCATTTCCGGATCAGCCCGCAAACGGGCGGCTCCATCTGCCCGGCCGCGCTGCAATCGATCATGGTGCGAAAGGCAGGGCTGCCGACCGCCTCGGCAAGTGCCGCGCCCTGCGCCACCGTCGTGATCACATCGGTCTCGGCCGTGGAAAGCGGTTCGATGCAATAGGTCACGCCCCGCGTCTCGGCCCGTTCCGCGACAGGTTTGAAAAACACCGCGAGATGTTCCGTCAGGGCATCGTCTGCCATCCCATCCGGCCGGCGCCTTTGTCCGGGAGAGCCATGAATCAGATAGTCGCCGCCCAGATCAGCACAAAGATCAACCAGATCCCCCAGAACCCCGGCGGTTTCAGCTTGCTTGTCCGGTGCGGTGATCGACAGATCGGGATAGCCCGACAGCAGCCAGTGAAGGCCGGTAATCCGAAGTCCGGCATCGGTAACGACAGTCCGGATTTCGTCGCGCTCCTGTTTGCTCAGCATATGCGGTGCGGAGGCAAGGGTCGCGGGGGCCAGTTCCAGCCCCATATAGCCCAACTCGCGCGTAACCGCGCATTGTTCGCGCAGGCTCAGCCCATCCGCCGCAAGCAACTCATTGCACAGGGTCAGGTCAAGCATCCTGCCCCCTCCGCCGGAACAGGCGCAGGACAGCCCGGCGCAGGAATGGCAGGTTGAACAGGATGGAGAGCACGATCAGTGCCACGAAACACGCCGAAACCGGGCGCGTGAAAAACGGCGTCAGATCGCCGTCGCTCAGGGTCAGACCACGGCGCAGGCTCTTGTCCAGCAGATCGCCCAGGATGATCCCCAGCACCAGCGGCGCCATCGGATATTTCATCTGCCGCAACAGGAAACCGGCAATGCCGAAGAACACCATGATCCAGACATCGAATATACGCTGGCTCAAGGCATAGGTGCCGATGACGCACAGGACGAAAACGACCGGCATCAGATAGGCATAGGGGACTTTCAGCACCTGGATGAAAGCCCGGGTCAGGGACAGCCCGTAGATGCCCATGGCAATCGTCGCCAGTATCAACATGGCGGCGATGGTGCTGATGAATTCCGGCTGCTCGATCATGATCAGCGGGCCGGGACGGATCCCGTGAATGAAGAACGCCGCGATCAGCACCGCCGCCGATGCCGAGCCGGGCACCGCCAGCGTGATCGCCGGGATAAGGGAGCCGGGAACAACGGCCGAATTTCCGGTTTCCGCCGCGATCAGTCCTTCCTGACTGCCCTTGCCGTATTTCTCCGGCTCCTCGCTGGTCTTGCGGGCAGCGGCATATGATGCCCAGGCACCGATATCCTCGCCCACGCCGGGAATGATCCCGACGAGCGTGCCGATGATGCCGGAACGGATGCAGACGAACTTGTAGCGCCAGAGATCGATCAGCCGAGGCAGGCTCCGGTCACTCTTGTCCTCTGTCACGGCCAAGACGCCCCGCCGGTTCCACATGGCGGTAAGCACTTCAGCAAAGCCGAAAGCGCCGACCATGGCGGGAATCAGCGCGATTCCGGCATTCAGGTCGTTAAACCCGAAGGAAAAACGCACATGGGCGTGGATCCCTTCCGATCCAACCATCGCGACCATCAGGCCGAGGATACCGGCAATATAGCCCTTGAGCGGCTTGTTGTCGGCTGTGAGCTGACCGGAAATCACCACACCGAACACCGCCAGCCAGAAGAATTCGAAACTGCCGAAACTGATCGCGGCCTCGGCCAGCGGCGGCGCGATCATGACCAGCATCACGATGGCCACAAGCGTGCCGATCATCGACCCGGCGGTCGCCAACCCCATCGCGTAGCGTCCGCGCCCGGATCGTGCCAGAGGGTAGCCATCAAGCGCCGTCGCGGCCGAGGCCGGAGTCCCCGGAATATTCAGCAGGATCGCGCTGCGCGAGCCACCGTAGATCGCCCCGACATACATGCAGAGCAGCACGAGTATCGCTGTGTCGCGATCCATCGAGTAGGTCAGGGTCGTCAGCAGGGCGACCCCCATCGTCGCCGTCAGGCCGGGCAAGCTGCCGACGAAAATTCCCAGCAGCATCGACCATGCCACATGGAACAAGGTGATCGGTGTCAGGAGCGTCCAGAGCGCGTTTCCGAGATCGATAAGCCCGCTCATGGCAGCCTCACCAGGAAAGCATGCTCGAACAATGCGGAAATGCCGTAGGAGATTCCAATGCCGAACAGCAGGGATACTGCCACGGCGACAAGCTTGTTTTTCCTGTCAGGCCAACTGAAGATCAACGTAAAGCCAAAGACGAATGCCGCGGTTGCCCAGATGAATGGCAGGGCTCCGACAAGCACCAGCGCGTAGAGGACGCAAATTCCACCGGTCAGGACGAGCCGCAGCCATGAGCCGTCGGCCATGACTTGTTCGTTCTCCGCCTCGGTCGTTTGCAGCGTGGATCGCCATAGAAAGATCGCGCAAACTGCCAGGAGAATACCAAGGATGATTGGCACCAGGCCCGGGATTGATGCCGGATGGATCTGGCGTATCTCCAGCCGGTCCATTGTCCAGCCACCGGCAGCCATTGCCACGCCGAGCACGAACAGGACCACCGCAGTCATGCGGTCAGCCGTCGTCATTCTCAACATTGGAGTTCCTTTCGCAGACACTGCGGCATTCGGGTTTTCCGGAAACGCCCAAGTCTCGAATCCTGTCGGTTCGATGCGTCCCCGGGTTCAGTCAGGCATCCGTTCCTGCCTTGAATGCCTGTGGCGGGAAGACGGCCCCGGCCGCCTTCCGAAAGCCTACTGGCTGCAATCGATGCCGATTTCCGACGGATCGATCACTGCCTCGCCGCGCTCGACGCGCGCGCAAGCTTCGTCGATCACGACAGGCATCGCCTTTTCCAATGCTCCGTCACCATAGCTCGGATCGAATATCGCGCCCTGCTTTGCCGCGTATTCCTTGAGCAGTTCCGAATCCATCACATGGTCCTGCCAGACCTGATCGACCGTGTCATAGACTTCCTGCGGCGCTCCTGCGGGGATGAAGACACCGAAATAATCCTTCGCCACGTGGAAATCGCTGATGAAATCGGTGATCGGCGGGATCGGGTCCACGCCTTCGAATTCCAGGGGCGCATCGGAAAGGACCGCAAGCCCGCGCAACCGCCCGGCACGGATCATTTCCGCCTGTTCGACTGCCAGCTGCGTCGTCGTGATCGCCTCACCGCTGGCCGCGGCGATCACCGCCGGGTTGCCCCCGTCATAGGTGATCATCCGGGCGCCGGCCAGTTCGTCACCGGCCTGTTGCTTGATGGATGCCAGGGCCATCCCCCCGGACGAATTCACGCCCGCCGTAGCGACGGTGACCGAGCCGGACTTCATCGCCTCCAGAAGAGCGGGGAAATCCTGATACTCGGAATCGGCATTGACGCTTACCACCGGGGCATTCGCGACATGCAGATAGATATGGTAATCCTCGATCGAGGTGCCTTCGATCAGCCCGGTCACCGAATAGGTGGCATTATTGGCAATGGCATTCGCGGTCCAGGTATAGCCATCGCGCGCGGCATCCAGCGCCGCTCTCGTCCCGGTTGAGCCAGAGGCTCCGGGCTGGTTCACCACGACAACCTCGGTGCCCAGTGCCTCCTCCAGGATTGGCGCCACGATGCGGGTCACCTGATCTGTCGATCCTCCGGCCGCCCAGGGCACAATGATGTTGATCGGGCGATCCGGTTGCCAGCTATATTCCGATTCCTGCGCTGCAAGCGGCGTTGACAGCAAAGCCAGAACCCCTGTGATTCCAGCGAGTTTCACGATTCTCATCTAACTCCCCCCAAACTTACCTTTCGGTAGGTTACCGTATGGTAATATACCTGTCAATCATGCTGAGAAGCAATCTGCAGCCGCCCTGATCCCCGCATGTGTGAACCCCGGGCTCACCATGTTCCCGTCAGCGCAACTCAACCTGAACGGCTTCGCGGCCGCCGCAGCGATCCAGAAGATCGCCATGCACGGTTGACCGGAAGCATGTCGCCGTTGAGGGCACAGGTCATGTCAGCGGCGTTTTCCGCGACAAGGCCGGGATATTTGCGCAATGAAAAGGGGATCGGCCCCGTCAGCGGCCAGCGGCCTTACCGATACAGACCCGTGGAAATCCGCGGGTTCACGATGTCTCGCGGGTCCTTGTGCGAATATGCCACAGGGTCCTGCCAAGAATGGCCAGAACCACCACCACGATCAGAAACACCGAAATTGCGGCAATCGCCGGATCGATATTGTCGCGAAGCCCCATCCACATCAGGCGTGGCAGGGTGACGGCCTCGATCGAGGTGATGAAAAGCGTGACCGCGATTTCCTCCCATGACAGCACAAAGGTCAGAAACAGCGACAGGATCAGACTGAAGCGGATGTTCGGCAGGATGACCCGGAAAACCCGCGTGCCCAACCCTGCACCCATCGACCGCGCCGCCAGATCCATCCGTCGGTCAATCTGCGACAGCCCGACCGAGATCAGCACCACGGCGAAGGGCGCCACCATCACCACATGCGCCATGACCACCCCGGCCCAACGGTCATAGGCGATGAAATCGTTGAACTGCGACAGCGTCACCAGAAAGAAATACAGCGTCAACGCCGAGACGACGGGCGGCGCCACCATGGGCAACAGCGCCAACCCCATCAGGAGCCCGGCAAACCGCGGACGCAGCATCCAGATCCCGATGGCGAAACCCGCGGCAAGCGCCGTCGAGACCAGCGCCGAGACCACCCCTACCCGGATCGACAGCCACGCGCCCTGCGCCCAAAGCGGATTTTCGATCAGCGCGCGGTAATGGCGCAGTGACAGCTCGTCCGAGGGGATCGAGAGAAAGCGCGAGGGCGTGAAGCTGACCGGGATGACCGCGACCAGCGGCATCAGCAGGAACAGCGCCAGCAAAGCCGCGATCACGCGTGCAGGAAACCCTGGTTGAAGACGTTTCATCGGGCTGTCCTTTCCCCAAGCTGGCGCAACAGCAGCGCGATCAGCAGGCCGACACCGGCCATCAGGATCACGCTCATGGCCGCCGCCAGCCCCCAGTTCGGGCTTTGGAACAGGCGCAGATAGATCAGTTCCGCCACCATCACGCTGCGCCCGCCGCCCAGGATGGCGGGGGTGATGAAAAAGCCCAGTGAAAACACGAAGACCAGCAGCATGGCACCAAGAATACCGGGCCGCGTCATGGGCACGAATACCTGCCAGAAGATGCGCGCACGAGAGGCCCCCATGCTGCGCGCAGCCATCAGCACCCGTTCATCCACATTGCGCATGGCGGTGGCGATGGGGAAGACGGCAAAGGGGATCAGGAAATGGACCATCCCCACGACCACCCCGAATTCGTTGCGCACCATGACAAGCGGCAAGTCGATGATGCCCAATGCTTCCAGCCAGCTGTTCACCAGCCCCCGGTTCGACAGGAGTGCGAGCCAGCCGAAAGCGCGGGTAAGCACCGAAATCCAGAAGGGGATGAGGATGCACAGCTCTACCAGCACCCGTGCCACCGGCCCGCTACGCACCCAGATCAACGCCAGCATGTAGGCCGCCGCGACCGTAATCACCGTGACCATGGTGCAGATCCGCAATGTCCGCCAGATCACGCTCTGCACCAGTGGATCCGTCAACGCCGCGCGATATTGATGCAAACCCGGCTCAGGCAATGTCACGCTCCAGCGCATGACACCCAGAAACGGGATCAGATAGGCCGCCGCCAGAAACAGCAGCAGCGGACCAAGCAAAAGCATGTGACGGCGGGTCATGGCGTTTCTCCGGGATCCTTGCTGCCCCGGCCGAGATTGACCGGGGCAACAGGCATATCGTCATGTCAGGCCGAGATGATGCCCAGATAGGTATCGAGCGCCGCGGAATAATTTTCCTCGTACCACGCCATGTCGAGCGGGATCTGAACCGCGAAATTATCGGGATCGACAGGGTTGTAACGCACCTCTTCCGGCGGCAGCAGGGCATCGGCGGCCGGATTTGCCGGTCCCTGCCCCAGCATGCGGAACATGACCAGCTGCTTTTCGGGATCCTGCGCTGACGCGATAAACTGCATCGCCGCCTCGGTGCCGCCGGGATTGTTGGCAATGACGCCCATTGCCCCCGGCGCGATCAGGCCGTCGTCCCAGATGAAGCCGATATCGCCCTCGGAATCCTCTTCGATCAGTTTCGCGCGGGTCGACCAGATCAGCGCCATCGACGCATCGCCATTCATCAGCAATGCCTGGCTATCCGCGCCCCCGCCCCAGAAACCGATGACATGTTCCTTGAAGGCTTCGATCTTGGCATGCGCGCGATCGAGATCCAGCGGATAGAGCTGATCACGCGGCACGCCGTCAGCCAGAAGCGCTGCTTCCCACATGCCCACGCCCCACTGATACATCGCACGGCTGCCCGGATATTTCTCGACATCGAAGAAATCCGCCATGCTGGTGGGCGGGTTGTCACCAAAGCGCCGCGCGTCATAGGCGACGATGTAGCTGTAGAAATACGACGAGGCGGAAAATTCCCATCCAAAGCCCGGGCGCATCTTGTCGCGGTCCACGACATCATAGTCTATGGCCGTCATGAGCTCGCGCTTGCCCAGCATTTCAGCCGAGAACGGGTCAACATCGACAAGATCCCAGCTTGGCCGCCCGGTTTCCGCCTGCGCCGCTATTGCACCCTCGGTCGGGCCAGAGCCGTCCTGGCGCACGGCAATGCCGGTGGCTTCCTGAAAGGCCTGTCCATAGGCCGCGTCATAGGCCGGCCCGGCATCGCCCCCCCAGTTCACGAAAACCAGCTGACCGGTTTCCGCCTGAGCCGGGCCAGCGCGCAAGCCCAGGGCAGAGCTGCCCAGAAGCATCATCATTCCGGTTGCGAAATGCCGCCTCGAGATCTGGCCGCGCTTCAGCCGCGTTTGCAGGATATCCACCGCATCGCGTTGAAAAGGTCCGTTCATTTTTTTATCTCCCAAATTGGTTACATTGTTATTGTTCACTTGTCTGCCCGCCGTTTCGGCATGGCCCGCTTGCAGGTTCACAGCATGAATGCACGCTCGCCCGGCCATGTTGCCCAGATCTCGGCGCCTGGCGTCAGCCCATCGGAAAGCTCTGCCGTCGGAACCGATAGCACGAGTTCGGCGCCGCCGGCCGTGCGCAGGTTCAGCCGCGTCACCCCGCCCAGATAGGTCAGATCCGTCAGCCGGGCGGCCACGGCGTTTCCTTCCGCCGGGGCCTGGAGCGCGATCCGCATGTATTCCGGACGGATCGCCAAGTCACCATCAGGATCTCCCTGAACGGTGACCTCGCGGCCCTCAAGCTTGCCATCCCGTATTGGCAGGACATTTATGTCGCCCAGAAATTCAGCGACGAAACGGTTCCCGGGCCGCTCATAGATGTCGCGCGGCGAACCGATCTGCTGCAGGCATCCGGCTTCAAAGATGGCGATGCGGCTCGACAGCGTCAGCGCCTCTTCCTGATCATGCGTGACAAAGACAAAGGTTGTGCCCGTTTCGCGGTGAATGCGGCGCATCTCGTCCTGCATCTGGCTGCGCAGGTTGCGATCCAGTGCGGAAAAGGGCTCATCGAACAGCATGACCGGCGGTTCATAGGCAAGTGCGCGCGCAAGCGCGACACGCTGCTGCTGCCCGCCGGACAACCCGGCAGGGCGCTTGTGCCCATGCCCGCCCAGCCCCACCATCTCGATGATCTCTGCCACGCGACGACGAATTTCGGCCCGCCCGCGCCGCTGGACCTTTAGCGGAAAGGCGATGTTTTCCTCGACAGTGAGGTGCGGAAACAATGCATAGCCCTGGAAAACCATGCCAAAGCCGCGCTCTTCGGGGGAAATATCCGTCATGTCACGGCCGTCCAGCAGCAGACGGCCGGTCGTGGGCGGCTCGAACCCGGACAAGACCATCAGAAATGTCGTCTTGCCCGAACCGGAGGGGCCAAGCAATGTCAGGAATTCGCCGCGCGCGATGGTGAGTGTTACATCGGTCAGCGCCTTGAATGTGCCAAAGCTTTTCCCGATGCCAGTCGCATCGATTTCAGCCGCCTTGCGTTCAGTCCTTGCCATATGCTCCCCGGTTTTTCGTTGTTGAGCCGCAGCATGCCGACATTCCCGAACCTAGGAACCGTTACACCGTCATGGCAATCGAAAATCTTTCGCCCGGTTGTGAAACGGAATTTGCCGTTCGGCTTCCACGCCATCTTCGGTCAGTTCTGCTCGCAGCCAGTCACGGAACGCGGCGCTGGCCGGATTGCCGCTTTTTTCGGAAGGCATGACAACATAGTAGGATTCAGCGGACCGGATCGCCAGGTCGAAGGGGCGCACCAGTTTCCCGTCGGCCATCGCCTGTTGGCAGATGAACACGTCGCCCATCGCCACACCCTGTGCAGCCAGTGCTGCCGCATAGACCATGTTCATATCCGAGAAGAAGACCCCGCGCTGTGACGACGCCCTTGGCAGGCCCGCCACGCGAAACCATGCCTCCCAGTCACTGTTATCGTTCAGGTGCAGCAGCTCGACATTGTGCAGCGCGGAAGGCGACTCCAATCCGCCGATGCGGTTCAACAGGACAGGGCTGCAAACGGGAACGAAATCAACCTCTTTCAGCAATTCAACATCCATGCCCGGCTGATCCCGGAAACCAAAGGTGATGAACAGGTCAACATCGGGATTGCTGACGTCATCCAGCCTCCGGGGCGAAACGATCGACAGCGAGACATCGGGAAATGCGCGCGAAAACCCCCCGATCCGGGGACAAAGCCAGGAAGAGGCGATCCCCGGCGGACAACTGAGAACAAGCGTTCCACTGACCCCGCGCGACGCGCTGCGGATTGCGGCGCCCGAGATTGTCGCCAGCGCGTGGCGCACCTCGTTGGCATAGGCCTGTCCTTGCGGCGTCAGTTCAACCCGCGTGCCCACCCGGTTCATGAGCCGGAAGCCAAGCGTATTCTCAAGCAGGCGCAACTGATGGCTGACCGCACTGCGCGTCAGGTTCAATTCTTCGGCCGCCTGCCAGACGGTGCTATGGCGGGCAAAACATTCGAGCGCGCGCAGCGCTTGGGTCGAAGGTATGCGGGGCATCTGAACTCCGTGCTGGGGTCAGCGTAATGTCGCGATGGCTGCTTCACCAGCACTTGGTGAATTATTTTTTCCATTTCCAAGAAAAGGTTTCACTGGCCCGCATGGAAACCGGGCGCTACCGCTAAGGTCATATCCCCGCTGCCAGCCTGAGCGCCACCGCCCAAGGAGCCCACCTTGCACCCGAATGACCAGCCTCCTGCCCCGCAAACCGCCTTTACTGCCGCGCAAGGCAGCGCATTGGCTCATATCGAGGCGCAGCGCGCGGCATTGTCCGAATGGTGCGCGACGATCTTCGATTTCGGCGAAACCGCCTGGCGAGAATACCGGTCCGCTGAATGGTATGTCGCCCGGCTGAAGGACGAAGGGTTCTCGGTTGAGGAAGCCTCGGCGGGGATGGATACGGCCTTTTGCGCCGAATGGCACAACGGCCCCGGCCCGATGATTGGTCTTTATGCGGAATATGACGGTATTCCGGGCAATTGCCAGGCGCCGGAGACTCGCCGCACACCCCGCCCCGGCCTCGGTTACCAGGCAGGGGGCCATACCGATCCGCATTCCGGGCTGGGCATCGCCGGGCTTGGCGCGGCACTGGCCATCAAGGCGGCGATGGAGCGGCATGCCATCCCCGGTGGCATCCGTTTCACCGGGGAACCGGCTGAAAAGGTCCGGGGCTCCAAGCCGATCCATGCCGCCAAGGGCTATTATGACGGGCTGGCCGCCATTCTTTCATTCCATCCCTTCTACATGCTCCCCATGTGCAATACCGTGCGTTGGGAGACCCATTGCGGCGCCGCTTACGCGATGGTTTATCGCTTTCTCTGCGATGCGCCGGAAAACTGGGCATGTCAGGACGCGCGCCGATCCCACAGGCCCACAGCGCCGTGCGCGCTCCGGGTGCGGGCGAGGCACTGAACCTGATGTTCACCACCAGCAAGGCGCTGCGCGATTCGTTCCTGACCCATCACGGCGGCTGGACGATCTCGGAGGCCGTGCTGACTCATGGACAGGCAACCGCCGACAACCTGCCTGCCGGACTGGCCGAGCTGCAATACATGATCCGGGCGCCAACCGTGGCGATGGCCGAGGCCGTCACTGCTGCGCTTGACCGCAACGCGGACGCCGCGGCAGCCATGACCGGCTGCCGGTGGGAACGGCATTGGGTGTCGAAATCACGCCCCGGCCTGGCCAATCACGCCATGGCAGGAATGGTTTGGGACAAGCTGAAGCAGCTTGGCCCACCGCAATGGGACGATACGGCTTGCGATATCGCCCGCGCGATCCAGCGCGAACTGGGGCTGGCTCCGATGGAAGACCCTTTCATCCCCGAAATGTCCCGCCTGATCGACCCGCAGAGCGCCGAAGCCGTCCTGCGGCGCGACCTGCCGCCATCGCAGAGCCATTCCACCTCGGATGATTACACCGAAATGTGCTGGCACGCCCCCACCGCACGCTTCTATATCGCCCGCCCCGCCCTGCGCGCGCCCGAGGGTTTCGCCTATCCTGCCTGGGTGATGAACGCGCTTGGCGGCATACCGGCGACCATCGATCCGATGGTCCGGCGCGCGGCGCAGGTATTGGCGGTCTCGGGCCTGCAGGTGCTGGAGGACGCAACATTGCGCAGCCGCGCCATGGAGGAATTCAACGCACGAACCGGCGGCGGCATCGGCGGCAGCGACTGGATGGCGCCGCTATGTGATTACGACCCGCCGCTGCATTTTCGCTGGCCCGAATATGTCACCACCCATCGCGGCCGCGACTGGTGGATCCCGTCCTCCATGCCGGGTGCCTGAGCTTTCTCTCTGTCAAAAGGAACCGTCATCATGAACATGCAGACCCAAGCCGAGCCCTTTACCCTCCAGCGCCGCAACCCGGGTGGGGGCACCGCCCCGCTGCGCCGTTGGGGTTTCGCCAATGAGACCGACCGGTTGACCGATGTATTGTTGGGAAGTCCCGCCCATCTGAAACATCTGTCCACCTCCAGCCTGTCGCGCAAACATCTGCGCGAGGCGCCCTGCAACATCCAGGTTGCCCAGGCCCAGCATGCCGAACTGGTTGCCGCATATCAGCATTTCGGGGTCAATGTGCATGTGCATGACGCGCAGCCCGAGCTGCCCATGCAGGTTTATGCGCGCGATTCCAGTGTCATGACCCCTTATGGCGCGATCATCACCGCCATGGCCCAATGGTGGCGGCGCGGCGAGAACTACGCCGCGATCCGGACCTGTGAACGGTTGGGCATTCCGATTTATGACATGGTGACGGCGGGCACGTTCGAGGGCGGCGATTTCAACGTCATCGAAGAGGGCTGCGTGCTGATTGGTTGCGGCGGCGCGCGCACGCAGGAAGAAGGCGCGCGCCAGGTCGCAAGCTGGTTCGAAGCCGAGGGCTGGGAGGTGCGCATCGCCTTCATTGACGAATACTATGTCCATATCGACCTGATGGTGGTGCCGGTCGCCGACAAGCTCACCGCCGTTTGCGAGGCCTGCACCGACCCGGCGGTGGTTGACTGGCTCAAGGGCAAGGGACATGAAATCATCGACGTCCCCTTTCAGGATACGATGGCACTGGGATGCAATTTCATGTCTCTGGGCTGCGACAGGGTCATCGCACCGACATCGTCGAAAACGTTGATCGGCAAGCTGCGCGCACGCGGGTTCGAGGTGGCCGATCTGGACATGTCCGAAATCTCGAAAACCGGCGGCGGCATTCACTGCATGGCCCAATCGCTGAAGCGCGAAGCCTGAAGGCGCAGGTGATGCCCGCGCGCGCCCCGGCAATGCTGCTGTCGGGGTTCGCCAGGATCAGGAGGACACATGCTTGAGGAATTGCGCGCGGCGCTTGGCCCCGTTGGGTGCCTGACCGGTGACGACATCCCCGAAGCGGCCCGCTCTGACGCCAGCCGCACCGGGCAGGCCCTGCCGCTGGCATTGCTGCGCCCCGCTTCGGTCCGCGAGGTGTCGGCGGCCCTGGCCATCTGCCACCACCACCGCCTGTCCGTTGTCCCGCAAGGCGGCATGACCGGGCTTGCAGGAGGGGCAAACCCTGATCCGGCCTCGGTCGCGCTGTCGCTGGAACGGCTGAGCGGCATAGAGGAGATCGACGCCGAGGGCATGGCCATGGTTGTGCGGGCCGGGACCGTACTCGAGCACGCCCAGCTTGCGGCACAAGAGGCCGGGTTTCTTCTGCCCGTTGACCTGGGCGCCCGCGGCTCTTGCCAGATCGGCGGGAATATCGCCACCAATGCGGGCGGGTTGCGGGTGATCCGTGACGGCATGACCCGCGACAACCTTCTGGGCATCGAGGTGGTTCTGGCCGATGGCACGGTCCTGGGCCAGCTTTCAAAAGTGGTGAAGAACAACACCGGCTATGATCTTCGCCACCTCTTTGCAGGGTCCGAAGGCACATTGGGGATCATCACCCGCGCCGTGATACGCCTGCGCCCCCTCCCCGCTCCGCCCCGCACCGCGCTGGCCGCATTACCGGATTTTGCCGCCGTGTTGAAATTCCTGCAAATGGCGCGCGAGGCTCTTCCCGGCCTTTCGGCATTCGAGGCGATGTGGCGCGACTATTTCGCCTTCAGCCAGAACCTGCTGCCCTATACCCTGTTCGATACTCCACCGCCTTTCGCCATCATCCTTGAAGCGCCCGACGACCCGGCATTCGACATGCTGCTTGAACGGGCCTTTGACGAGGGGCTGGTCACGGATGCCCTGATCGCTCGGTCGCTCGCCGATGCCCGCCGCTTCTGGACCCTTCGCGAGGGGGTCGCGATGGATGCCGCACTTCCCGGGCTGATCAATCTCGACATCAGCCTCGCAACCCGCCGGCTGGATGAATTTGCCTGCCGTTGCCGGGCTGACCTGCTGGCACGGTTCCCCGGCGCGCATGTCTCGTTCTTTGGCCATATCGCCGACAGCAACCTGCATGTGGCGGTCTGTCTGCCCGGTGACGACAATACGGCCCAGATCCATGACGTGGACGCGATCGTCTATGGGCTGGTGCGCGAATTTGGTGGTTCGATATCGGCTGAACACGGCGTGGGAACCCTCAAGCGCGACTGGCTGGGCCATAGCCGAAGCGAGGCGGAAATCGCTGCCATGCGGGCGATCAAGGCGGCGCTGGACCCGCGCGGGATCATGAACCCCGGCAAACTGCTGCCGATCTGAAGATCTGCGCCGCAAATCCTTGCTTGTTTCCCGGGCTGCATCCTTCGGCCCGGGCGTGGCAGGAACGATCAGTCAGTGGATTGCGATCCCGACGCCCGAGGACTAAATCGGGCCGGAACGCTTCGAGAGCCAAAGGGACAGGAACAGAAAGCCGAAGGCGGCATGGGCGATCGCGTAGACGCCCAGATAGCTGATCGCCACGACCAGCGGCATCAGCCCCCATGCGGGCAGGCCGAAAACGCGGGTGAACAGGCCGAGCATCGCCGCCAGCAGGGTCTTGCGCGGATCGGTTCCGGTAATGCCGCCGATGGTCGTGAAGGCCATGACGTAGAGCGCGAAGTAATCGGCAGGACCGAAATGGATCGCCGCCTTCGCCAGCAGCGGCGCGAACAGCGTCAACCCGATCGTGGCCATGGTCAATGGCCTGCTCAGCCTGATGGCCTATCTGTCCTCGGAATATTTCGCCACCGGGAAAGTGCCCGAACGAACCGGCAACGATCACCCGCTGGTCGCGCCTTACGGGCTGTTTCGCTCCGCCGATGGCCAGATCGCGGTTGCGCCCTCGCATGACCAGATCCTGCGGCGCTTCCTGGACGCGCTGGATCTGGGCTGGGTGCTGTCGGAACCGCGTTACGACAATAACACCGCCCGCATGGCGCGGCACAGCGAGTTGCGCGAGCTGATCGAGGCGCGCATGGCCGGTCAGCCGCGCGACCACTGGTTGCGGGTGCTGAACACTGCGGGCGTGCCCTGCGGCGTGGTGCAGGATCTGGCGCAGGTTTTTTCCGACCCGCAGATCGCCGCGCAGCAGATGGTGATCGAGACAGGCTGGCAGGATGGTCTGGCGCAAAAGGTGCTGGGTTTTCCGATCAAGCTGGGCGCAACCCCATGCAACCTGCATCGCCCCGTTCCGCGCTTGGGGGGCGGAACGCAAGAGGTTCTGGCCGAGGCGGGATACAGCGCCGAAGAGATCGCAAGGCTGGCGGATGCCGGAACGGTCCTGAGATCCTGACCCGGCTGGCAGCGTCGGCGCCAGCATGAAATGGCGTTTTCAAAACTCAAGGCGCATCTTCGCCGTATCGGGGCAAAGACCATCGATGCCCCATGGCAGGCCGTCGGTGGAATCCGCGGCCTCTACGAGCCGAATGAATGCTGGAGCCACGTCAAGGCCGCAGGATGCGGGTTCGATTAAATGCAAGTCGCTCTGGATGTGAGTTTTTTATTGCATTTTGATTATTTTTCGTCATTTTATACTCATTATGAGGTCAAGACATGAGCGAATCGGCACGTCATGAAACTATTTCTGCAATTCTTGAGGAGCGGCCATTCGTGTCCGTCAAGGAGCTCCAACAGATATTGCATGTCTCGGCAGCAACGGTTCGCCGCGATATAGACAAGCTCGATGAGGGAGGGCATGCCCGAAAGGTGCATGGCGGGCTGGCCGCGCTTGACGGGGGAACGCGGCACAAGACCATTGCACTGCCATTCATCGAGAACATAGATATCGCCGTCGAGGCCAAGACCGCCATTGCCCGTGAGGCCGGCAAGCTGGTTCGGGATGGCAGTCTGATCATCGTGCATGGCGGATCGACCTGTTTCCACTTCGGCCGTCACATCGCCAACCGGAATATTCGCGTATTTACCAACTCGATGCCGGTGGCGGCATATTTGGGCGAGCATGGCACCTGTCAGTTGACCGTGGGTGGCGGAGACCTGCATCGCGAACCGGGGATTTTCTATGATCCGGCACGAGGCGGCTACGAGTTCTACGCTTCACAGTTCTTTGTCGGGGCGCTCGGTGTCAGCAGCGCCGGCCTGCTTGAAAGTCATCCGCTGCTCGTGCGCTTCATCAACGACATGTGCGACCTGTCAAACGAGATCATCGTTCTGGTCGATAGCCGGAAATTCGCTGAACGTCCGCCCAAGGTGGCGCTGCCGCTCAGCCGGGTCACGAGGCTGATCACCGATGACGGGCTGACTGATCGCGATGCCGCAATGCTGGAAGAGCAGGACGTGTCCTTCACGGTCGCGAACACGGGAACGGGGGTGGCATGACCGCAACGGAGAAAGCTCCACTGCTGGAGATGCGCAGCATCTCGAAGACATTCGGTCCGGTGAAGGCTTTGCAGAATGTCTCCCTGACGGCATGGCCCGGCGAGGTGCATGCCTTGATGGGTGAGAACGGCGCCGGGAAATCGACACTGATGAAGGTGCTGTCAGGGGCCTATGTCGCCGACAAGGGAGGTGAAATCCTGGTGGATGGCACAGCCATGCCCGACTGGCGATCCGAAATTGGCGCGCGAATGCGGTATCGCCGTGATTTACCAGGAACTCTCGCTCGCTCCCAATCTGAGCGTGGCCGAGAATATCTTCCTGGGGCGCGAACCCGCATCGAGGGGAATAGTCAATCGCAAGAGAATGTCCGAGCGGGCCAAGCCGGTTCTGGACCGGCTCGGCGTCGATTTCCCGCCCTCCACCATGGTTGGCGACCTTTCTCTGGGAGAACGGCAATTGGTCGAGATCGCGCGGGCCATCGCCTCGGACGCGCGTATCATCGTCATGGACGAGCCCACGACCTCGCTGTCGAGCCGCGAGAGTGAAAAGCTCTTCGCTGCGATCCGGGGGCTGACCGCGCATGGTATCGCGGTCATCTATATCAGCCATCGCATGGAAGAGGTCTATCGCCTGTCCGATCGCTGCCATTCACATCGCCGGTTCTCTATCGGAATGGCAGCCCGAGGAGTTTCGCCGCTGGCATCGGAAGCCGTCAATGCAATCGCGTCGAGATGAGCATTGCGAAATATGCCGCAACTGCCCGGATCGAACGCTCCGGTGGGGTCAACCACCGATGCCTATTCACACCCTCCGCCTTACCGCGCGCCAGTGCATGTCACCCTTCCCCGTAGGGCGTCAAAAGAGGACGATTCGCGAAATAGGCATCGATATTATCCAGCACCAACTGCGCCATCGCACGGCGCGTCTCTGTCGTGGCTGATCCGACATGAGGGGCCAGAACGCAATTCGGTGCCTCCAGCAAGAAGGATGGCACATTCGGTTCATCGTCGAAGACATCCAGCCCTGCTCCGGCGATCCGGCCCGATTGCAAGGCATGCGCCAACGCCGCGGAATCCACCACCGGACCGCGGGCAACATTGACGACGATTCCTTGCGGGCCAAGCGCCGTCAGCACCTCGGCATCGACCAGCCCCCTTGTATCCGCGCCTCCTGCAGCGGTAACGAAAAGCAAATCGCAATCGCGAGCCAATCCGACGGGGTCAGGACGGTAAGCATCGGGTGCCCCCGGCCTCTCGGAACGGGCGGTATAAAGGACCTCCATCCCCATGCCCCGCAGCAGATCGGCCAGCTTGCACCCGATCCGCCCATAGCCGAGGATACCCGCGCGCCGCTCCAGCACTGACATGCCAAGGGCCAGCTTGCCTTCCCCGGCCCAGGAACCCGAGCGGATGAAGCGGTCACCTTCGGCGATACGGCGACCGGCGGCCAATGCCAGGCCAAGCGCCATCTCGGCCACGGCGAGGGAAAGGACATCGGGAGTGGTGGCCACCTTGATACCGCGGCGGCGCGCCTCGGCCAGATCGACGGCATCGACGCCGACACCGTTCACCGCGATCAGCCGCAGGGCGGGGAGCGCCGCCATCTGTGCGACGGACAGGCCCAGGCCTCCGGTGGTCAGCACGACCTCGACATCCGCCGCGGCAGAAATGTCGCGGATGACATCGTAATTCGTGATCAGACGGTCGGTCATCTCTTGCGGTTTGAGATCGGCAAGAGCCAGGATGCGAGGAACCGTCACGCGATTTGTCCGAGAAAGTTTTTCAGACGTTCGTTTTTCGGAGAGCCAAAGAACGCGTCGGGTGCGTTTTCTTCGACGATCAGGCCCTTGTCCATGAAGATCACCCGGTCGGCCACGGCGCGGGCGAATTCCATCTCATGCGTGACGCAGAGCATGGTCATCCCCTCTCGGGCAAGGTCGATCATCGTGTCCAGCACCTCCTTGACCATCTCGGGGTCCAGCGCCGAGGTCGGTTCGTCGAACAGCATGATGCGGGGCTTCATGCAGAGCGCGCGGGCGATGGCCACTCTTTGCTGCTGTCCGCCGGACAGTTGCGCGGGATATTTTTCGGCCTGTTCGGGGATCTTCACCCGTTCAAGATAGCGCCGCGCGGTTGCCTCTGCCTCGGCGCGCGGGGTCTTGCGGGTCTTCATCGGGGCGAGCATGCAGTTCTCCAGCACGGTCATATGCGGGAACAGGTTGAAGCTCTGAAAGACCATGCCGACATCCTGGCGCACCTTGGCGACATTGTCGCCGCCCGCGGTCAGTTCGACCCCGTCCACGGTGATGGTGCCGGACTGGATCGGCTCAAGCTGGTTGATAGTGCGGATCAGCGTCGATTTGCCCGAGCCGGAGGGACCGCAAATGACGATCCGCTCGCCCCGTTCAACCGTCAGGTCGATATCGACCAATGCATGATAATCGCCGTAGAACTTGTTCACGGCGCGCATGATGATGGCATGTTCGGTCATGATCCGTTTCCTTGAAAGCACGCCCGGCACCTGGGGGCCGGGCGCATGTGGTTACTCGGCATTCTTCACGAAATCGGGCAGGGGTTCGCCCAGCCATTTCTCGTGGATCTCGTCCAGAGTGCCGTCGGAGCGGGCCTCACCGACGAAGCCGTTGATCTTTTCGAGCAGCGCGTCCGAGCCCGGCGCAACCGCGATACCCTGCACCTGGCTGGACAGGTCGAACTTCTTGTCAAAACGGTCGCCCGTGGCGCCGGCGATCTGCGACATGACCACGTTCGAGGCGCCGATCAGCTTGACCTGTCCCGACATCAAGGCCTGCACCGCGCTCGCATCGTCGTCGAAGCGGCGTATGTCGGTGCCTTCCGGGGCGACCTCGGAGACACCCGTGTCCTGGGTCGAGGCGCGCGCGACCGCAATCGACTGGCCGTCAAGGCCACTTGCTTCCGTCACCTCCAGCGTCGAGTCGCCATAGACAGCGATGCTGATGCCTGCATAGGGAGTCGAGAAATCGACTTTCTGCGCCCGCTCCTCGGTGATGCCGAGCGAGGCGACCAGCACATCGACCTGCCCCGACAGCAGGTAGGGGATCCGGTTCGGTCCGGTCACCGGCACGATCTCGGGGGTGACACCCAGATAGTCTGCCAGCGCCTTGGCGACATCGGCGTCATATCCGTCCGGTTTGCCGGAAGTGTCCTGGATGCCGAAGGGTGGGAAATCCACCAGCATCCCGATCTTGACGCTGCCTGCGGATTCGATGGCCTCCAACTCTGCGGCCAGCGAGGGTGCGGCAAGGCCTGCGGCCAAAGCGCTGGCCGCGAGGACCGTGAAGATGCGGCGGTTCGGTTTCATGTTTCTCTCCTCCTTGGGTTCTCAACGGGTGATTGCGCGACGCATCCGCGCTTCCATATGCCGGGCCAGCAGGGAAAGGGGCCAGCACAGGATGAAATAAAGTATCGCGACGGTGCCGAAGACGAGGAACGGCTTGAAGGTCGCGTTGTTGATGATCTGGCCCGCGCGGGTCAGTTCGGTAAAGCCGATGATCGAGGCAAGCGATGTGCCCTTGATCAGTTGCACCAGAAAGCCGACGGTCGGCGCGATGGCAACGCGCATCGCCTGTGGCAGGATCACGTGGCGCATCCGGTCCCGATAGGACAGCGACAGGGCGGTGGCGGCCTCGGTCTGGCCCGAAGGAACGGCCTCGATGGCACCGCGCCAGATCTCTCCCAGATAGGCGCTGGCATGCAGGGTCAATGCGACCGCGGCGGCGAGCAGCGGATTGATCGGCAGACCGACGACCGCAAGGCCGAAATAGACCAGGAAAAGCTGCATCAGCAACGGCGTGCCCTGGAAGACCTGGATGAATCCTGCCGCCATGCGGCGCAGCGCCCTGCTATGCGAAGTCCGCGACAAAGCGATAAGCAAGCCGCCCAAGGCCCCACCCAGAAACGCGATGGCCGAAAGGATCAGCGTCCAGCGAACCGCAGAGGCAATGAACAGGACGTCGGCAGAGGAAAATTCGCGGATCATGTCAGCGCCCCGCCGGATAGGTGAAGAAAATCCGCCGAATGGCCGAGAACATGGTCGAAAAGCCGAAAGCCAGCAGGAAATAGAGGATCGTCAGGACCAGGTAAATCTCGAAGCTGGCAAAGGTCTGCGCGTTCAAATCTGCTCCGGCAGAGGCGAGGTCATTGGCCGAGATGACCGAAACCACGCTGGAGGTCAGCATCAGATAGATGAACTGGCTGGTCAGCGAGGGATAGATGTTCCGCAGAGCCGGTTTCAGGATCACGTAACGGAATATCTGCACCGGGTTCAAGCCAAGCGCACGCCCGGCCTCGACCTGCCCCTGCGGGATGGATTCGATGCCGGCACGTATGATCTCGGTCCCGTATGCGCCGACATTGATCACCAATGCGACCAATGCGGCGACATTCGGGGACATGCTGATCCCCGCCGCTGGCAGGCCGAAGAAAATGAAGAAGATCTGGACGAGGAAGGGCGTGTTGCGAATCACCTCGACATACACATCTATCAGCCAACGCAGCGGTCTGATGCCCGAAGTCTTGGCCACTGCTCCGAGTACAGACACGATCAGCCCCAGTATCATCGCCATCAATGACAGGCGCACCGTCAGCCACGCGCCGTAGAGCAGCAGGTCAAGATTGTCGAATACGGGCTGGAAGTTGAACTGATACATCTGCCCTCCCCTGCGGATGTTGCGGTTTCCTCTATTTAGAACGATCTAAATTGCGCAAAATGAAAAGTCAACCGGCATGATACGCGCTGCTGTCGCGGATCATCAGACTCGGCGCAACGATGGAGCGTTCGACCTCCGCATCAGGCTTGAGAAGACGGCGGGCCAGCAACCGGGCGGCGGCGGCGCCAATCTCCTCCGGTATCATCGCGACACTGGTGAGGAGAGGATAGGTGAGTTCGGCGAGCGGCAGGTCATCGAGGCCCACAACGGCAATGTCCCGCCCGGGCTCATGCCCCGCACGACGCAGACCCAGCATCAACCCTGCAGCCAATACATCGTTGAAACACAGCACCGCCGAAGGCGAAGTTTCCAGTTTCAGCAGTTCGCTCGCGGACCGTGCCGCCCCTTCCCAACTGAGTTCGGCCTCGACAATGCCGGCATCTTCGGCGCCGGTTTCGGTGATGGCGCGGTTGAAGCCCTCCATCCGCTCGGCCCACGCCGAAGTGCGCGCGAAAACCGACAGAAAGGCGATCCGCCGATGACCAGATTCCACCAGATGCCGCACTGCGAGCTGCACGCCCTTGATATAATCGGCACCCGCATAATCGGTCACCTTGTCGCCCACTTCCCGCAGGGATTGCACCAACGGCAGACCCCATTGCTGCATCCGCAGGGGTAATTCGGGATCGGTTCCCTCGGCGGGACAAAGGATGACGCCATCTACGCCGTGACCGCGGAACCGCTGCAAGATCTGGGACTGGCGGACCGGGTCGTCATGGCTGTTGGCCAGCAGGACAACGCGATCGTCGTCGCCCATCATCTGCTCGACCCCCGACAGGAACTCGGTGAAAAAGGAATTCACAAGGTTCGGCACGATCACCCCGATCGTGCGGCTGCTATTGTTGCGCAACCTTGCGGCTCCGATGTCGCGGACATAATCGAGATCGGCCATGACCTGTTCGACCTTTTCTCGTGTGCGGTCGGCAACCAGGGGCGATTTTCGCACCACCAACGACACTGTTGCCCGCGATACACCGGCGACGCGTGCAACGTCGCCCAGTGTAACCTTTGTTTGCTTCATGACTGTCCGCCAGTATTGGTTTCCTCAACGGATTAAATCGTTCTAAACCCAACTTTGCAAGCCGGCAAACATGAAAGCATGCCTCCTTTGGCCTGCGATTCATCCTGCGGCTTTGAAGAAGTTCCGGCCCCGGCACATTGCGGGTATTGGCAGCGAATGCATCACCATCCTTTGCTTCGTTGATCACCCAGGGTGCAATCATCCCTGCCGCAATCGTCATCTTCTGGAGCTGCATCCTATGGGGATGGAGCGCCGCAGCCGACAGCCCAACGATATGTGCGGGCGCAGCCGACGCTGGCCGGGCTATCGACCTTCGTCCAATTTACGCCACTTGCAACGGTATTACAGTTTTGGAATGCGTTGGCTTGTCTTATTCTTGCTGCTGGGAGCCGCTCCGCTTCGTGCCGATCCCCTGGCGCGTGACGAAATCGCGGCGATGATCTCGGCCCCCTATGCACTGGGTGAGCCGTTGAACGATCACGGCGTGTGGAGCCTGCTGAATTCGGGTGGCGGCGAGGCGGGCTATGTGTTCGAGACCGGTCCGCTTGCACCGCTCCCCGGTTTTTCCGGACAGCCGATCAATATCCTCGTGATGCTGGATCTCGAGGGCAGGTTCATCGACACGCGCCTGCTGTCGCATAACGAACCGATCTTTGTTTCCGGTCTGGGCGAGGCTCCCCTGCGCGAATTCCTGGCGCAATACCGGGGGCATTCGATCAACGAGGCCCTGGTCGTCGGCACCCCCTATGGCGAAGGACAGGAAGCGTCCGGGCTGGTCTATCTGGACGGGGTGACAAAGGCCACGGCCAGCGTGCGGATCGCGCATGAATCGATCCTTGCGGCAACGCTTTCCGTGGCGCGGGAACGGATGCAGGGGGTGAAGGCGGGACCACCACCGAGGCCGGATCCCGATCATGTCGAGGAACTCGAATGGGACGAACTGGCCGCCCAGGGGCTGCTGCGTCACCTGCATGTCGGCAATGCAGACCTGCAGGAGCTTTCGCCGGCTCGGTCTGGCAGCATGATGACCCTGATGCCGAGGCTGATCCCGAGGGAGCCTATCTCGATCTCCATGCGATCGATATCGGACCGCCGGCCATTGCCCGGGCTGTCCTGTCTCCTGCGACATTGGCCGAGGTCGAACGCCTGACATCGCTTGCGCCGGACGATGAACTGATCCTGTTGATCGAGGCAGGGCGCCACGGGCTGGTCGGCGAAAACTTCATCCGCAATACCGCGCCCGATCTGCTGGGGGCCGGGCAGGACGGGTTGCCTCTGGCGCTCCGGGACGCGGATATCATCGCGGAGCTTGGGGCGAAGGTGCCAAAGGAGTTGCGGGACGCCACGATCATGGTGCTGCGGCTCGACCGTCGTCTCGGCTTCGATCCGACGCGCGAATGGCGCTTGATCGTCAAGGCACAGCGCAAGCACGGAATGCTGCAGCCCGAAACCGGCATCAGGGAATTTCCGCTGGCCATGCGCCTGCCGGAAAGATTCTTCCTCACCCCAAGCGCCGCCGCCGCCGCGCCCCCCTGGCTGGATGCCTTGCGGAATCGTCAGACCGACATGGTCCTGCTGGGAGCAGGCTTGCCACTGCTGGTCCTGTTCCTGTGGCGGCAGCGATGGTTTGCGGCAAGGCGGCATTTCACTGCGATCCGGCTGTCGATTCTCGCCCTGGTCATCGGCTTCGTCGGGTTCTGGGGGCAGGGACAGCTTTCCATCGTGACGCCCCTGGCGGTGATCCGGGGCGTCACGCAGGGTGGCGGATTGGCGGTGCTGCTTTACGATCCCTTTTCGCTGCTCATCTGGCTGACCGCCATCCCGGGTTTTTTCCTTTGGGGGCGCGGGCCGTTCTGCGGCTGGCTGTGCCCCTATGGGGCGATGCAGGAATTCGCCCATCATCTGGGCCGCCTTCTGGGCCTGCCGCAATGGGAGCCCCCCCGGTCATGGGGGCGGGCGCTGCTATGGACCGGACCCGTTGCCCTTGCCGGGCTGGTCGCGACGGCCTTTCTTGCGCCCGAAAAGGCCGAGAGCGTCGCCGAGATCGAGCCGTTCAAGACGGCCATCACTACCTATTTCATGCGGCCATGGCCCTATATGGCCTGGGCCGCCGGATGGCTGGTATTGTCGATGATCTGGTTCAAGGGGTTTTGCCGTTCGCTCTGCCCCTTGGGCGCGATGATGCGGCTTGGCGGTCTGCTGCGCCTGCGGCGCTGGATCCCGCGGCGCGCGGAATGCGGCAGCCCCTGTCAGCTATGCCGGGTGCGTTGCCGTTACGACGCCATCGCGCCCGGGGGAGACATCCGCTATTCCGAATGTTTCCAATGTCTCGATTGCGTCCGCATTCATGACGACGCGCGGCAATGCGTGCCCCTGATCCTCAAGGCGAAAGGCAGGAGGGCCGCGGCATGATCGGGCGCAGGCGATTCCTGACGATCATGGCGGCTGCGGCCGCCTCGACGGGTTCGGTGGGAGCAGCCGAATGGCGCGGCCGGGCCCTTGGGACCGATGCCCGCATCCTGATCCGCGGCGGAGCGGTTTCGGCACGGATCATCGCCGCGGTTCGCGCGGAAATCGAACGGATCGAACAGGTGTTTTCCCTTTATCGCGAATCGGAGCTGGTGCGGCTCAACCGCAAAAGCCGGGGAAGGGTATCCGCCGATCTGGCTGCGGCCCTGACCCTTGCCCGCAATGTCCACGAGGCGACGGAAGGCGCTTTCGATCCCGCCGTCCAACTGCTCTGGCAAGGGCTGGCGCAACCCGCCGGCAAGACAGCAAGCACAGGCCTGCTTGCCTTCGCGGGTTTGCGGCAGAACGGGCGCCGGGTGTGGTTGGCAAGCGGGCAGGCGCTGACCTTCAACGGGTTGGCGCAGGGGCTCGCGACCGATCGCGTCGCCGCGTTGCTGACAAAACACGGGTTTGATGAAATGCTGGTCGATATGGGCGAGAACAAGGCAATCGGCACGGATTTCAAACTGGCGCTTGCCGATGGCCGAGCGGGCTCTCTGGGCCGGATCACCCTGCGCGCGGGGCGCGCGATTGCGACATCCTCGCCCGATGCCTTGCGCTTTCCCGGAGGGCAGAGCCACATTCTCGGCCCGCAGGGGCAGGTGCCGCGCTGGTCAAGCGTCTCGGTCGAGGCCGGGTCGGCGGCACTTGCCGATGCCGCCTCGACCGGATTCGTGCTGATGGACCGGGATGCAATCGGCCGCGCGGCCCGAAGGCTCGGGGTCGGCCCGGTCCGGCTGGTCGATTTCGAGGGAAACCTGACGGCGCTGTGAGCCTTATCGCAGGGCGGGATGATAGGTCACGCCATATTTCCGGAAGAGCCGTTCAAGCCGCCCATCCGAGATGGCTTCGCCGATGATATCATCGACCGCATAGCCGAGGGGCCGATGCTGAGCCGACAGCGCCAGACCCAATGTCCATGTCGAGCGTTCAAGCCCCACCAGCGGCGGTTCGTGGACGGCAATGCCATCGCCCGCCCCCGCCTCAAGCTGCGCCTGCGGTCCCATCACCGCCATGATCTCTCCGTTGTTCAGCGCCTCCATGGCCTGCGCGACCGATGGGTAACGATGAATCCTGTCGCCGCCCGCACCGACCAGCGAGGTCAGGTGGAAATCGGAGAGCGAGTCGTTCTCGACCCCCACCGTGTCATAGCGGAAATAGGCCGGGACCGGGGGCTTCTCGGGGTAGTCGGCACGGCGATAGGCGATGGCCAGATGCTCGTCGGCATAGATGCCGGTGAAGACGACCTGATCGAAGCGGCAGGCGTAATCCACATCATAGGGCGCATGCAGGAACAGGTTCGAGACATGCCCGCCCACGACCGCGCCGCGATAGATATAATTACGCAGATCGTGGTCGAACGTCTCGCCAGCCTGCACAAGGCGGATGCGCGTCTCGACCCCCAGGCCATCGCCGATCATTCGCGCCAGATCGACATCTATGCCCCGCGCCTCGCCCTCCTGCTCCCAGGACCAGGGGGCGAAATCCGCATAGACCGCCACCTCGATCCAGCCATCCTCGACAATCCGGTCGAGCCCGCGCCCGATATCCTGCGGAAAGCTGTTCTGAAGCCGCTGCTCCGGCGCGACACCTTCGCATGCCGCGAAAAGCGGAGCGGGGACGAGCATTGCCGAAAGCAGTAGTGGAAAGGCGGCACGAAGCGTCATCATCGCCTCAATGCGAAGCCGAAAGGCCGATCTCCAGCGCCTCGGCGGCCTTCTTGGCGCCATCGGGGTTGTCGGCCAGGATCCGTGCTGCCCGCGATACCGCGCTATCGGCGACCGGAGCGCCGGAGGCAGTGACGACCTGCTCCGCGATCTCCTGCAATTCGGTGGCGAGCGCGGCACTGTCGCCCTCGCCAGAGGCGAGCGTATCGTGAATTTCCCGCAGCCGCGCGGTATGGTCGTCCAATGCGCCATCCTCGGGCCGGGTCTCGATATAGGTGCGGATCGCCCATGCCGCTTTCTGGCCCAGAACCTCGCCAAAGGCCGGCATCTTCGTCGTTCCGTCCTGCGTATAACCGTGGCGGAACCGTTCGATATACCATTCGTCGCCATATTCCTCGGCCTCGAGATAGCGCAGGTCGGGGGCAAGACCACCGGACACCGCGCCAAGACCATGGCAGCGCGCGCAGTTCTGGTTATAGCCGGAATCGCCGATCTTCACCGCGGCCAGCCAGGTCTCCTCGCCGGCGGCATCGGCGCGATAGGGATTCTCGGTCAGCCATTCCTCGCCCACATCCGGCAGGGCGTCGGTCTTGATCGGCTGCGGCGCGACATCGCCATGGGCGAATATCTGCACCGGGATGGCGATGCATCCGGCGGCGAATGCCGTCAGCAGGGCTTTTTGCATCTTGGTTGGCATGCGGGCTCTCCTCCATGTCCTCTTGTCGCGAAACCAGATAGGGGCGGGCGGCTTGTCCCGGCAATTCGACCTTGGTCGATACGTGCCGGGTCAGGGTGTCGTGTCAGGGTGTCGGGCGGGCGGCGGCGCCCCAGGGAAAGCGCCCGGTCTTGATTGTCTTGACCGGCTTTTGCGACGCGATGTCGATCACCGTCACATCGCCCGAGACGCCGTTGGTGGTGAAAAGCTGCGTCTGATCCGGTGAGATCGCCATATGCCAGACCCGCCGTCCGACAAGGATGTAATCCAGAACCTCCCGGCTCGCGGCATCCACGACCGCAAGGTGATTGGCGGGACCAAGTGCCACGAAGACCTTGCTGGCATCGGGCGAGAATTTCATCCCCACGGGCTGCAGTTGCTCGGGCCGGACATTCGGCAGGGCGAAACGGATCTTGCCCAGTTCGGACCGGCTTTCGGCATCGAACACCGTCACCGTGCCCCCGATTTCCGAGCTGACCCAAAGTTCCCTGCCGTCGGGACTGAACTCGGCATGGCGGGGACGGGCATCGACCAGCGTATTGGCGATGATCTCATGGCTTTGCGTATCGATCCAATGCGCCATGTTGGTGGTTTCCGAGGTGGTGATCTGTATCCGCCCATCGGGCGAGATTCCCATCCCCTCGGGTTCGATGCCGACATCGATCTGGGCGACCACCTTGCGTGTCGCGGTATCGACGACGGTGGTGATCGCGTCATCCTCGTTGGCGATATACAGCAGCCGGTCATCGGGCGAGAGGATGAATTGCTCGGGATCCGCGCCCGAGGGCAGGTCATGCAGGATCTCGCCGCTATCGGGATCCATCACCTGCACGGCATTGGAATCCGAGGCGCAGATGTAAAGCCGCTTGAAATCGCGCGAAAAGGTTACACCGCGCGGCCTCTGCCCGGTGGGATGGGTGGCGATGACCTCCAGCGTATCGGTATCGATCACGCTGACCGTGTCATCCAGCTCATTGGTCACCCAGATCTCGTCGCCATGTACCGGCATGGCCGCGGTCAGGCCGAGAGCGAGGATCAGCAGGCAGGGTCGTTTCATTGCGTCGCTCCAAATTGCATGCATTCGCTGTCGGGCAGATCCTTCCCCAGGGTGTCGAGCTCGGAGCGCTCATGCAGGAAGCCCTCCAATGGCGCGGTCCCGACCACCGCGCGTTCGGTGACCAGCGGGATGGGCTGGCGCATCTGTCCGTTCCAGTTGCGGAAGGAAAGCGGCGTGCCGAGATAACCCGCCAGCCGGAAGGCGTCGGACAGAAGGTAATCCCGCAGCCCCTCCACATCCCTTGCCCCGCTGCGCGTGACTGCCTCGCCAATCGCGGCGACCGCAGCCCAGGCCCCGAAATCCTCGGATCGCATCTCGCGCCCGGCAGCATCGCGGAACCGTCCCTGAAGCTGCGCGGCGCCCCATTGCTCGACCACCCCGGACCAGCCCTGGGGCACGATCCCCTCCGAGCCGGCCAATGGGCGCGGCACCCAGGTGTTATAGGCGACATAGCGTCCGTAATCGCCGCGCTCATCAGCGACCAACAGCAGGTCATGTTCGGGCAGGTCCTGCGTGAACAGGGGAATCTCGGCAGAGGCCACGCGGCGCATATTCGCATCGAAAGCCCAGGCCTTCTCGCCTTTCAGCGCCATGCCGAATTTCTCCAGCGATGCGCGCAGGGCCGCCGCGAAAGCCTCGTCCTCGGGATTCGGCCCCTTGATCAGGACGAGATCGGTCCATTGCTTCTTCAGCGCGAATTGCGACAGGGCATCCGCCCGCATCGAGAGGCTGGGCGTGGTATGCAGCAGGTTGGCCCGGCAATCGCCGCCGCGCAGCCGGTCATCCTGCGCCGTCGCGTTGAAGATCAACGCATCCCCGGCGGCGGGCAGGTCGGCAAGCTGCAACAGCTCCTTCGCGGAGGCCTTGACGACCAGCAGCCGGGCACCGTCATCCAGAACCTCCTCGACCGCTGGCAGGAAAGGCGCGCCTGGCGGCACGACAGTCTCGTGCAGGACGTATTCCTGGCCGGTGAACTTGCCCGTCGCCGCGATCTCGGACAGCGCCAGACGGGCTCCCGCAACACCCAGATCCCCGGGCGGAGCGATCATGTTCGACAGGATCGGCGGCGGCGTCACCCGCCTTTCGATCATGTCGATGCGGATTTGCTCCGCTCCCGCCATGGTCGCATGGAACGCCAGGGCGATCGCTGTGGCGAATGATCCATTCATTTACGTTGCCCCCTCTCGGGGTGAAAGCTGGGCAAATCCACCGCCGGGGGAAATACGACCATCGTCTATGAACCGGCTGTGCCGCAGGTCATGATACGATCGGACGCAACGCGAACAACACCAGGACCCAAGCCGCAGATGCAACCTGCCCGGCTCCTGTCGTCTTGATTTTCAGGGTGTTCTCGGAATCTCACGCCGCCATTCGACCAATGGACAATATACGCGCCGCGGCAGGCCTTCATACTTTCGGGGATGCCTCGGGCCATCAGCATGACCGCCGGGGCGCATATATTGCGGAGGGAGAACCAATGAACAGATTCGTGCTGGCGGCGGTGCTAGCCATGAGCGGCATTGCGACCGCGGCGATGGCTGCCGTGACCGAGGAAGACCTGGCGAACGATCAGCAGAGTACCGGGGACGTTCTGACCAACGGCATGGGCCGGGGGTTGCAGCGCTTCAGCCCGTTGACCACGCTCAACAAGGAAAATGTCGGGAATCTCGTGCCTGCCTGGGCGTTCTCTTTCGGGGGCGAGAAGCAGCGCGGGCAAGAGGCGCAGCCCCTGGTCCATGACGGGGTGATGTATGTCACGGCGTCCTATTCGCGCATTTACGCGATCGACCTGAAGACCGGCAAAGAGATCTGGCAGTTCGATGCCCGTCTGCCCGAAGGCATCCTGCCTTGCTGCGACGTGGTCAACCGGGGGGCGGCGATCTATGGCGACAACATCTATTTCGGCACGCTGGACGCGCGGATCGTGGCGCTTGACCTGAAGACCGGCGATGCGAAGTGGAACAAGAAGATCGCCGATTACAAGGAAGGCTATTCCTACACCGCCGCACCCCTGATCGTGAACGGCCTGGTCATCACCGGCAATTCCGGTGGCGAATTCGGGATCGTCGGCGAAGTGCAGGCCCGCGACGCCGAGACCGGCGAGACGTCTGGACCCGTCCGGTGATCGAAGGGCATATGGGCACGCTCAACGGCGAGGAAAGCACCATGACCGGGGAGCTCAATGCGAGCTGGCCGGGCGATATGTGGAAGACCGGCGGAGGCGCGACCTGGCTGGGCGGCTCCTATGACGCCGACACCGATACGCTGGTCTTCGGCACCGGCAACCCGGCACCGTGGAACAGCCATCTGCGCGGCGCGGGCGAACCGGTCGAGGGCAATACAGGCGACAACCTCTATGCGGCCTCGCGGCTCGGGATCGATCCGGCGACGGGCGAGATCAAGTGGCATTTCCAGTCCACCCCGCGCGAGGGCTGGGATTTCGACGGGGTGAACGAGGTCGTTCCTTTTACCGACAAGGACGGAAACCAGCGTTTCGCGACCGCCGACCGCAACGGCTTCTTCTATATCCTGAACCGCGAAGATGGTGGTTTCGTCGCCGCCTATCCCTTCGTCAGCCAGATCACCTGGGCGGAGGGGATCGATGAGAACGGCCGCCCGATCTACAACGAGGACAACCGCCCCGGACCAGTGGACGCCGCGGCCGAAGGAGACAAGGGGCAGCAGGTCTTTGCCGTGCCGTCCTTCCTGGGTGGCAAGAACTGGATGCCGATGGCCTACAGCCAAAGCAGCGGATTATTCTATGTCCCCTCGAATGAATGGGGCATGGATATCTGGAACGAACCGATCAGCTACAAGAAGGGCGCCGCCTATCTGGGCGCGGGCTTTACCATCAAGCCGATCTTCGAGGACCATATCGGTTCGCTGAAGGCAATCGATCCGAATAGCGGCGAGATCAGGTGGGAATACAAGAACGAGGCTCCGCTTTGGGGCGGTGTGATGACGACGGCGGGCGGGCTGGTGCTCTTCGGCACGCCGGAGGGTGAATTCAAGGCGCTGGACGACGAGACCGGCGAAGAGCTCTGGTCGTTCCAGACCGGATCGGGGATCGTCGGCCAGCCCATCACCTGGGAGCAGGATGGCGAACAATATGTCTCGGTCGTCTCGGGCTGGGGCGGCGCCGTTCCGCTATGGGGCGGCGAGGTCGCCAAGAAGGTCAATTACCTGAACCAGGGCGGCATGGTCTGGACCTTCAAACTGCCCAAGCAACTGGCGCAGGCGGAGTGAACTGCCCCTGCCGGACATTCGGGCGCGCGCGGTTCAGGCCGCACGCGCCCTTTCCCGTTCCTTCTCTGGCGCTGCCGCATATTCGACCTATTTACGGGTCGGCGCGGATACCGATAGCGCGTAACATGAAGGGCAATGACAATCGCTATGAGGGTCAACCGATGGCCAGCCATTCTTCGCAAGACGTACAGCCCCGCTTCCGATCGGCATTGATCGTCGAGGACCATCCGCTGTTCGGCGATGCGCTGGCCATGACCTTGCAATCCGTCTCCGGCATCAGGACCGTTTCGCATGCCGAAAGCCTCGGACAGGCGGTCGGGCATATCGAGGGTGAAGAGCCGGTCGATATCATCCTTCTCGACCTGAACCTTCCCGATGTGGACGGGCTCGAAGGGCTGATCGCCTTGCGCCGGCTGGCACCGAAGATCCCGATCCTTCTGGTGAGTTCGCTCAATGAAACCCGCGTCATCCGGGCCGCACTTGCCGCGGGGGCGGCGGGCTTCGTGCCAAAGCATTCCCGCCGCGACATTTTCCGCGCCGCTTTCGACGCACTCGCGGCCGGAGAAATCTATGCACCGGATCTGCCCACGGCCGAGGAACTGGAGGCCATGGCGCCCTCGAATGCCGATGTCGCGGTCGGGCGGCTGTCGCGGCTGACCCGCCAGCAGGCCCGGATCCTGGACCTGATCTGCGAGGGCAAGATGAACAAGCAGATTGCGCATGAACTGGCGATCGCCGAAACTACCGTCAAGGCGCATGTCACGGCGATCATGCGCAAGCTGGGCGTCGTGTCACGGACGCAGGCCGTTCTGATGGCGCGCGACGCGAAGATGATGGGGCAGTTCGGCGATGCCGGAGGAAATTCGTAACCCGCTCGGGAAGGGCGCGGAACATGGCGGCACCCCCCGGCGCGCGTCGGCGGCATGCGACGGGGCGGATCCCGTCGCGGAACTGGCGGCGGGAATCGGTCCCGGGCCATTTGCCCTGATCATCATTCTTGCAGCCATCTCCGCCGATCTTCCCGCGATCCTCCGACGCGCGCGGGAGGCATGGCCAAGAACCGGGATCGCCGGCTGCACGACCGCGGGCGAGATATGCGAGGGCGGCTATGCCGACGGGCATATCGTGGCGATCGCATTCCCGGTGTCGGATTTCGCGGCCGAAACCGTCGTGATCGATCCGGTAGATGCGATCGACTCGCGGCTTGTCGTGTCGCAGCTTCAGCAGGCGCGCCGGAACCTGCTGAAACAGCACGAAGACTTTCCCCATGAACTCGCCGTGCTGATGGTGGACGGATTGTCGGGCCGGGAAGAGCAGCTCATCGCCTCTCTGGCCGGGGGACTCGGGCCGGTCCCGACCGTCGGAGGCTCGGCGGGCGACAACCGAAAATTCAATGCGACCCATGTCTTTGCGCAGGAAGCCATCCATGACCGGGCGGCAGTCCTGTGCCTGCTGCGTTCGAAGATGCGTTTCAAGATATTCTCGTTCGACGGCACGCGCCCGTCTCGCACCCAGATGGTCGTGACCCGCGCCGACACCGCACGCCGGGCGATCCTGTCCATAAATGACGAACCCGCGGCGCAGGAATATGCCCGGCTTCTGAATGTGCCGGCAGGGCATCTGGGGCCCGAGATTTTCGCGACCCGCCCCGTCCTTGTCCGCGCCGGAGGACGCCATCATGTCCGCTCGATCCGGAAGGTCGCGCCTGACGGCTCGCTGATCTTCTTCGGTGCCGTGGCCGAGGGCATGGTTCTGACCCTGTCCGAGGAATGCGATATCGCCGCGCATCTGGACGAGGCCATGCAGGAACTGTGCGGCGGGCGGGCACCGGGAATGATCCTCGGTTTCGATTGCATCTTCCGGCGGATCGCGGGGGAAGGCATGCAGCAGGTGGCACGGATCAACCGCATCCTCGACCGGCACAGGGTGGCGGGATTCTCGACCTATGGCGAGCAGATCAATTCCATGCATGTGAACCAGACCTTCACCGGCGTCGCTTTCTATGACGCCAAGGACGGCATTTGATCATGTCCCCGTCCGCTCGCCACCTTCCCGCCGATATCGAAGGGATGATGGCGCCTTCCGACGATATCCATCGCCGCCAGGAAAAGCTGGTGCGGATCGCGCAATCCCTGATCCGGCATATCGAGGAACTGCCCGGCGACAACGGTGCGAGCTACGCCCAGTTTCAACGCGCTGCCATACTCGAGGACGAGGTGCGGGCCCGAACGCGAGAGCTGGAACATGCGCTCGACCTGCTGAACAGCTCGAATGCCGAACTCGAGACCGCATACCGGGAAAAGGATACCGCACGGCAAAACCTCGCCGCCGCCATCGAGGCCGTCCAGGAGGCTTCGCCCTGTTCGATGCCGATGACGTGCTGATCATGTGCAATGCGCGTTTCAACGCGCTGCTTCCCGATATCGTCGACCGGCTCTGTCCGGGGCTGAGCTTCGACGACTATCTGCATCTGGTCGCCAGCTCGCGCCATCTCGGACTGCCGCCGGGGACAACGCGCGACGACTGGATCGCCATGCGCAAGCGCCGCCACAACGAGCGGCATTTCGCGCTTGTGCAGGGAATGGCCGAGGACCGATGGGTTCAGGTATCCGAGCAGCGGACGCGGGACGGCAGCACCGCCATCCTGCAGACCGAGGTGACCGATCTCATCCGCGCCGAACGGCAGGAACGCGGGCGGATGCTGGACGACCAGACAAGGATATTGCAGGCCACGCTCGATCACGTGCCGCTTGGCGTCTGCATCTTCGACGGGCGCCTGCAATTGCTGGGCTGGAATGCAAACCTGGCGGAATTCCTGGCAATTCCCCGGACCCGGTTGCGCAGGGGGATGCATTTCGACGACCTGCTGCATCGGCTTCGCACGCAATTCTCCTTTCCCGCCTTCCAGGGGGCCAACCGCCTGTCAGATTGGGTCCGCTCGGTCCGGCGCAAGGACAGTTTCAAGGTCGAGGCGGCGCGCGGGGGCGATGGCCGCAGCCTCGCCATCTTCGCACAGGAACTGCCGGATGGCGGATTCGTCATGTCGCTTGATGACATCACCGAACAGCGCAATGCGATGCAGGCGATCCGGCGGGCCAATGAAACGCTCGAATCGCGGGTGACCGAGCGCACATTGGAACTGGAGGATGCGCTGGCCAGTGCCGAACGCGCAAACGCCTCTCGCATCCGCTTCGTGGCCGCGGTCGGGCATGACCTGATGCAACCGCTTTCGGCCGCGACGCTTTACATCGGCTCGCTGATCGAAGAGGTGGATAACGCGCAGCAACGGCGCAAGCTGGAAAATGCCCAACGTTCACTGGATTCGGTGAGTTCGCTGTTGGGCGATCTGCTGGACATTTCACGGCTGGAGGTGGGGCAAGCCACCTTGACGATAGAGCCGGTGTCGCTCGGACCGATTTTCGAGCAATTGCGGCAGGAATTCGCCCCGGCCGCGCAGCAGAAGGGGCTGGAACTGATCGTCCGTCCGGTCCGGGCAACGGTGATGTCGGACCGGACCTATCTGCGGCGAATTCTCCAGAACCTGATTTCCAATGCCATCCGCTACACGGATCGCGGTCGTGTCCTGGTCGTGGCCCGCAAGCGCGGCGACCGGCAATTGGTCCAGGTCCGCGATTCCGGGCGGGGCATTGCCGAAGAGGATCAGGAGGTGATCTTTCGCGAGTTCAAGCGCCTCGACGTCAAGGCTTCCGCCGCAGAGGGGCTGGGCCTGGGATTGGCCATCGTCGAGCGCGCTGCCTCGTTGCTGGGTCACGGCCTGGAATTGCGCTCCGCGCCCGGTCGTGGAACGACCTTCGCAGTCGAGCTCGCCTCCACCCGCTTGGGCGACCGCCACCCGGCCGAGGAGAACGGCACCGGCCCGCAGATCGCCGAACGGGAACTCAAACTCACCGCCCTGATCGTCGAGAATGATGCAGAGATGACATCCGCGCTGTCTCAGCTTCTGGAGCAATGGGGCGTCGAAGTGCTGGATGTCGCCTCGGGCGAAGAGGCGTTGGCATTGCTGGAGGAAACCGGGGTCGAGCCCGATCTGTACCTGGTCGATTACCAGCTTGGCCCCGGCATGGACGGGCTGTCCTGCCTGGACCTGATCGGCGAAAGATCGATGGTTCCACCGGTGCGATGCCTGATGACAGCGGACAGGTCCGATGCGCTGTCGCGCGAGGTGGAAAAGCGCTCGATCGAATTGCTGCACAAGCCGATTTCATCCGAGAAGCTTGCCAGCTTGGTGTTCCCGGCACTCGGAATACAAGATGGAATGGGATAACGAGGCGAATTGTGCGGATCGGTCCCTAGTGCAAATGCCTCAGCTTGTCGGGGTTCCGCACCACATAGATTGCCGTGACCTTTCCATCCTCGATCTCCAGCGCCGTCGTCTGAAGCTCGCCATCCGCCTCCAGCGTAACGAAACCGGGCAGTCCGTTGACGAATGCCGACCGGACAAGCGTCGAGCCGTTCGTCCTGAACAGGGTCGCCAGATACTCATGCGCTTTCACCACGGCATCGAAACCGATGATGGGCTCGGCCGCTGCCGGACGCTTGCCGCCGCCATCGGCATGGATGCTGACATCGGCGGCCAACATCGAACGCAGCGCTGTCATGTCGCCACTGCGCGAAGCGGTGAAGAATGCCTCGGCGAGTTCCAGCCCGCGTTGTTTCTCCACCTGGAACCGCGACCGCGCCTTGCGGACATGGGCGCGCGCCCGGACGGCCAACTGGCGGCACGCCGCCGGTTCACGCTTGACGGTGATCGCCACTTCGCCGAAGTCGAGACCGAAGACATCATGCAGCAGGAATGCAGCCCGTTCGAGCGGGGATAGACGTTCCAGCGCCAGCATCAGCGGCAAGGTGACATCCTCCTCTTCCTCCTCGTCGAGAACCGGATCGGGGAGCCAGGGCCCGATATAGGTTTCGCGCTGGCGGCGAGCCGATTTGAGCTGGTCGAGACAAAGGCGCGTAACCATGCGGCGCAGATAGGCCTCGGGCTCGCGCACCTCGCTGCGGTCGACCTTCATCCAGCGGATGAAGGCCTCCTGCATCATGTCCTCGGCATCGGCCACCGAGCCGAGCATGCGGTAAGCGACGCGCATCAGCCTTGGCCGCAACGGATCAAAGCTGGCCGCCGCGTCCTGCTGCCCGGTGTCCGCCATCAGGCGACCGCCTCGGTCCTGGCCCAGAGGGTCTTTGCCGCCGCCGGGTCGATGAACCCGCCGAAGCCGACCGCGATGCGGTTCCAGCCATTGATGATATTGATGATCAAGGTCAGCTTGACCCGCTCCTCCTCGGTGAAATGCGCCTCAAGGGCTTCATAGGCCGCTTCATGCGTATGGCCCTCGGACAGCCGGGTCAACGCCTCGGTCCAGCCGAGCGCGGCACGTTCGCGATCGGTGTAGCAAGGCGCCTCGCGCCAAGCGGACAGCAGGTAGATGCGCTGTTCCGTCTCTCCCTGCCCCCGCGCCTCGATGGTGTGCATGTTGATGCAATTGGCGCAGCCATTGATTTGCGAGGCGCGAATTTTCACCAGCTCGGTGATCGTGGGATCAAGGCTCTGGTTGATGGCAATCGAGGTATCAAACCAGAGTCTCATCAGATCGGGGGCTGCGGCTACGGGGTTCAGTTTTGCAGTCATGGATTCGGTTCCTTCCGTTGGTTCCGATACTGATGACGATTCAGGATCCGCAAATGTGACATTCCCGCAGGATTTTCTTTTGCTCATGGTGGACCTGATTGAGATTATTGGAAGCAATCGACAGAAAATGCTGCGATCGGTTCGGGAAAGCCGTTTTGCACCGCAGGTAGCAGCATGATCATCATTGAAGAGGCATGTCACCTGATACAGGGACCTGACTCTTCCTGGCATTGGCGAGAATCGCCGCGATAGAGCATGGTGAGCGCGGCAGGCACGGACCGCCGATCAAACCAGGGCGGTTCCGGGGACTCTTGAACAATGTGACGGGCGTTCTCGCAGCGGCGGCAAGATCGCCCACGTGATTCCGATTCAATCAACTGGGACGCCGCGATGCGGCGCCCCAAGCAGGGGTCAGGCCGACTCACTGACTGCAAACTCGGTCATCATCCCCGTGGAAAGATGCGGCATGTGGTGGCAATGCAGCATCCAGCGGGCGGCCTCGCCCGCGTCAAGCGCAACGTCGACGACCATCGACATCGGCGGCACATAAACCGTATCGCGCAGCGCGCCCGCAACCCGACGGCCGTTCAGCCCGACAACCTGGAACACATGGCCGTGCAGGTGCATCGGGTGACCCATCATCGACATGTTGTGAAACGACAGCACCACGCGCTCGCCACTGCTCGCGGTGATCGCGTGATGCTCGCCCCAGGTTGCGCCGTTGATCGTCCAGACATAGGGCTGCATCGAGCCCGCCAGCATCAGCACCTGACTGCGGTCGATCGGCCTGTCCGGCAGGGACTCTAGGCGATCAGTCCCGGCATCTGGTAGATCGGATTTAAAATGAATCTGTCCGGCTCGGATGTCCAGATCTTGCACATGTATTCATAGGGCGTGAGGCCGCCGAGTGTCTTGAGCCTGCGCGCGAAGTTGTAGGCTGCGATGAAGTCGGCCAAGTGGGTGCGGAGCTGGTTGTGGTTTTCGTAATGGACGCGTTTGACCGTGGCGTCCTTGATCGTGCGGTTCATCCGCTCGACCTGGCCATTGGTCCAAGGGTGGTTTGGCTTCGTGAGGCGGTGCTCGATACCGTTGGCCTCGCAGATCATGTTGAAGCGCATTACCCTTCCTGCTCATCTGGGCATGCGGCCGCTATCTGTCCATGAAGGCAAACATCTGTATCATGGTCGCGCTCCTGGCATTGCTGCTGCTCGGTGCCTGGAAAGCCCATGTCAGCCAAACCGACAGCGGCTACGGTCCCGAGTTTGGGCTTGCAATCTACCTCCCATACATTGCCGCGCCAGTGATCGGCGCCGCGATTGTTGGCTTGTCGATCGGAAGATGGTTCAGGTGGCGCGCTTCGAAAGGACGGAAGAGCGAGGCTGGTATCCGTGCTCAATGATGGCGAGAGACTCCATCCTCCGCTTTCAGTAATCAAATCGCGGCGGTGGCCGGCGAACCGGTCGATCAATTGCTGTGCTTATCTGTTCCGTAATCTCATCCAAGGCGTCCGGATCACCATAAGAACTTGAAAGATTGATTTCTCTCTCCTTGCCGGCAGTGTTTGGGGAGCGATATATCGCGGACAAGTAGGATCCTCCGCCTCCCTTGGCGGGCAACAGCTTTACCTGCTTGAGTTCGGTGATCCGATCGAGCGGCACGATATAGAGCCGCGTGGTGCAGATATTCAACGCAGCGCCATCCGTCGAAATGCTGCCGCAAATATCTGGGGCGAAAAGGGGGTAAGCAGCCCGTCGAGACCAAAAGGACAGGGAGTGATCGGGCAGTACTCCCTGTCAAAGGCAGGATGGCAAATCAGACCGTAGCGATCGATGAGGTCCTGACAGGTTTCGCGCCAAGGAAAACCGACCCTGTCGAACATTTCATGAAGGGCATTTGCTGTCCCGGGACCGGAAGGTAGATTGACAGGCATTTCATCTGTGGGGAGATCGCTCAATTCCTTGCGCATGGAAAACCGTTCCTGAAGCATTTTGAAACGTCTCACAGTCGTCATCTTTCCTTTGATCTTACTCCGCGAGGGGCATGAACGTTCTGATCAGCTCAAAGCAGGGCATGCGGGACTTCATGTTCCGGCCCGCAAAGCGAATATGCCCTTTGGTCAGGCACGAACGCGAAAAGACTGATCGTATGGAGCCAGCCCGTCCCCGGTCATTGTATGATTATGCTAAGTATTTGTGAAACGGCTTCGGTGGCTGACCGCACCCCAATCGGAAATTCAACAGTTTATGGTGCCTATAGGCGTCGAGACCCCACGCCCAAGCACTGTCTGGCCCCAGAGCGTCCCGAACGCCACGCCGTCACACCTCCTCCTCGCCCAGTGGCCAGTGGATGCCGGCGTCGGGAGCGGGATCGCTGGCGGCGGCAGGCAGATCAGGCAGCTCCTGCAACCCCTCCAGCCCGAACAGGTCCAGAAAACCCTCCGTGGTCACGAAGCTCTGCGGCGCCCCCGGTTCCGGGCTGCGCGGGCCGGGCGCGATCAGGTCGCGGGCGCGCAGATGCGCCAGCGCGTCGCGGCTGACCTTGCCGCCGAACAGCGCCGCCAGCCCGGACCGGGTGATCGGCTGGTGCCAGGCGATGGCGGCCAGCAGCGCCAGTTCCCCCTCGCGCAGCGGCACCGGGCCGGGATCGGGACCGGCGGCGGCGCGGATCGCATCGGCATAGGCCGGGCGGGTGCGCAGCGCCCAGCCAGTGCCGACCCGGTGCAGCGCATAGGGCCGATCGGCCAGATCCGCCCGCAGATCGTCCAGCAGCAGGTCGACGCTTGCCCCCTGCCCCACGACCCGTGCCAGCACCTCGCGCGAGACCGGCTCGGCCGAGGCGAACAGCACCGCCTCGATGCGCCGCTGCCATTCGCGCCAGCGCAGCTCAGCCGGGAGATCGTCCAGCTCCCGATCCAGGACCGCCTCTTCGCGCCCTGATTGCCTTGGTTCCGCCCCCATCGTCACAACCCGTAGATCCGGAACGCGGCGCGGCCGCTGAACTCGCGCAGCACGCCAAGCGCGACCAGCCGGTCACAGAAGCGCCGCGCCGCCCGGTCTGACATGCGCGCCGCCGTCCCCTGCACCACCGGGCTCAGCGCCAGCGCCGGGGTCAGCGCATCGACCTTGAGCAGCAGATCCACCGCCGCCGGCGCCGCCTTTGCCCGCAGCTTCGGCGCCACGGCCCGCAGCTTTGCGGCGCGGCGTGCCAGGTCCCCGGCCAACCGTTGCACCCGCGGCGCCGATGTCACCAGCGCCCGCGCGCAGGCCAGTTCCAGATCCGCACCGCCGAGCGTCAGGTCCCGTCGCGAAAATCCCGGTGTGAGCACCGGCAGCATGGACGACCAACCAAGCGCGACGGCCAGAGCGGCCTCCGCCGCCATCAGGCCGCCGGCAGATCGCCGGGGTGATCGGCCCGGCTGTCTTCATAGGCTGTTGCCGCCGCCGCCAGCGGCGCGGTCCCTCCTGTCCCCCTCTCCAGGTGTTGCCGCGCCGCCTGCCGCCAGGTGAGCGCCACCGCTCCTGCCGGATCCGGATGCTCGGAAGGGCGCAGCAGATGCACGGCATCGCGCAGCGCCGCCAGCCCGGCGGGCTTTCCCATCAGGCGCAAACTGGCCTCGGCGGCCAGCAGCGCCAGCCGGTCGCATAACAGCGCCATCGGCACCGATGCGCGTCCCATACCCACCGGATGCAGACTGGCCAGCGCCGCCCCGGCCAGAAACCGTGCCTGGTCAGGGTCTTGCGCGGTCTCGGCCCGGATCCAGCCCGGCGCCAAATCGAAGCGAAACGCCCCGGTGAGGTCCTCTTCGGAGCCGACATCATTGCTCATTTTCATGCGGAATGCCTATCACATGATGGCGCTTTAGGAAAGAATTATCGCCATATTCCGCCGCCTCTTGCAGTTCTTGGATATGTCCGATAATCTTCCATTATCGGACATGAACAAATCCACCCCGGACAAGGGTCAAAATGCAGCGCAAATCGCCCTCGACGCCCGGACAGCCGACGCAGCAGCAGGAGCCGGACGAGAGGAATCGCCCCGATCCCATCGCCCTGCCCGCGCATGTCGCCGGATCCGGCACGCTCGACCGCCTTGTCCACACCGCCCGCGACTATGCCCGGGCCGCAGTTTCGGACAACACCCTGAAAGCCTATGCGCAGGATTGGGCGCATTTTGCCCGCTGGTGCCGGATGAAGGGAACCGATCCCCTGCCGCCCGCGCCCGAGATGATCGGCCTCTACCTTGCCGATCTGGCCGCGCCGGTGGACGGCGCCCCTGCTCTGTCGGTGACCACGATCGAACGCCGCCTCTCGGGCCTGGCCTGGAATTACACGCAGCGCGGCTTTGCGCTGGCGCGGAGCGACCGCCACATCGCCACCGTGCTGGCCGGGATCCGCCGCCGCCATGCCCGGCCGCCGGTGCAGAAGGACCCCATCGGGCCGGATGACATCCGCGCCATGCTGGCCACCCTGCCGCATGACCTGCGCGGGCTGCGCGACCGGGCGATCCTGCTGCTGGGCTATGCGGGCGGATTGCGTCGGAGCGAAATCACTGGCCTGGACGTCCACAAGGACGACACCCCGGACTCGGGCGGCTGGATCGAGCTGTTCGCGGATGGTGTCCTGCTCACGCTGAATGCCAAGACCGGCTGGCGCGAGGTCGAGATCGGACGGGGTTCCAGCGGCCCGACCTGCCCGGTCCATGCGCTGGAGCAATGGCTGCGCTTCGGGAAGATCACCGCCGGGCCGATTTTCGTGGCGGTGACGCGCGACGGCAGGCACGTCCTGCCGCAGCGGCTGAATGACCGGCATGTGGCGCGGCTGATCAAGCGCTACGCGCGCGATGCCGGGCTGCGCCCCGATCTGCCGGAAGCCGAGCGGTTGAAGCTTTTTTCCGGTCATTCGCTGCGCGCCGGCCTCGCCTCCTCGGCCGAGATCGACGAGCGTTACGTCCAGAAGCAGCTGGGCCATGCCTCGGCCGAGATGACCCGCCGCTATCAGCGCCGCCGCGACCGGTTCCGGGTCAACCTGACCAGAGCCGCCGGGTTGTGATCGGGCGAAGGTAAATCGGCAAATCTGCCGGGAAATGGAGGATGTGTCCCGCGATGGCCGGGGGCTGCCTGCCCGTCGCCGGCTGGTTCTCGAACCAGTGGCGCGACCGGCCGGCGACCCCGGGGATATTTGCATGAAGAAGAAGGGAACGGCGGGCGTCAGAGCGCTTGCAGCAATTCCGCTGTCTCGGGCATGCGGGCCAGGCTGGCGGTAATGCGGTCGCGCCATTTCGGGCCACGGTCGCGGGCATCCTCGAGCGCGTCGAGCAGGTCCTCGGGGCGGTCCGTGGCCAGCGCCTCGATCAGGAAGGCGGCTTGTGCGCGGTCCTTTTGCGCCTTGATGCGGTCGGCGTCGCGGCGGCGTTCGGCCACGATCAGCTTGTGGATGGCATAGCGTTCGGGGCGGGGGACCTGGACCAGCACGCCGCTGCGATAGGGGATGGCGGCGGCGATCGGCTCGGCGATCAGGTAATTCAGATGGTTCAGCGCCTGCGCCTGCACGCCAAGCGCGGGCAGGTTGCGCAGCCCCTCCTCGCCGAAAGCCGGGGTCAGGAACTCGACCAGCGCGTTGCCCGAGCTCTGCCGCCAGCGCCATGTCCGGCCCGGTTCCAGGCTGGGGGCCGGGCTGAAGGCGAAATCGCCCAGCACCTGCTGGACCGGCGGGGCGGCGGCATCCTCCAATGCCAGCGACAGGCGCTCGAAACTGGCGATGTCCAGATCGTCGGTCTGCGCTGCCTGCGTCAGGTCATAGCGCAGGTTCAGCTCTCCTTCATACAGGCGGAAGGCATGGGTGCCGACCACCGTGCCGCCCAAGCGGAACACCCCTGCCCCGGCCAGCGCCGCCATCAGGCTGCCGGTCGAGGGATCGAGGCCGAGGAACCCTTCGGTCCTGAGCAGCCGCACCAGCCGGGCGCGGGCGCGGCGGCGTTCCTGCGCCGGGGCGCGGGCCTCGCGGTGCCGCGCGAACAGGGCGCGCAGCGCATCGCTGTCCTCGCCGATGTAATGCTTGCGCACCTCGCTGCCGACGCGGAAACTGTCATACCAATAGATCCGCCCGTTCCGCGTCACCTTCGTCGGCGTGCCGCGCAGGTCGGACACCGCCTCTTCGCGCAACGCGCGCAGCAGGTCGTGATAGGCGGCATGGGCGATCTGGCTGTGATGCTCGGGCATGTTCAACAATTCCTGTGACTGTAGAATACAGCGATGTTCAACAAATGGAAAGATTGTTGAACATCATGGGCGAGCGATGACCCGTCTAGTGTCCGGCGCGGAGCGCACCACCAGATATCGGGGGAGCATACAGAAAATGCTTGCGAGAATCGGGGTTTCGGGCCATTTATTTACGGAGCAAACAGAATAAGACGGCTTAAAGCGTAACAAACGCATCAACAGCCGCAGAGAATCGAGGGGCAGAATGCGGCAGAAGACTCGCATCGACAAGCTGGTGGGCGATCATGCACTCGCGCTGTCCGAGCGCCTGCAGGCGCATAGGGCACAGCTTTTCCCGCCCGACGCAAGGCGCGAATTGCGCAAGTTCACCAGCGGCGAGGTGGCGGATCTGCTGGGCGTCAAGGATGCCTATCTGCGCAAGCTGGACCTCGAAGGCCGCGGCCCCAGCCCCGAGACACGGGCGGGCGGGCGGCGCTATTATACCCCCTCCGACATCCAGGAATTGCGCAAACTGTTGGAAAAAGGTGCGAAATCCACCGGCACCTATCTGCCCGGACGCCGCGGGGAGGACCATCTTCAGGTCATCACGGTGATCAATTTCAAGGGCGGCTCGGGCAAGACCACCACCGCCGCCCATCTTGCGCAGAAACTGGCGCTGGACGGATACCGGGTGCTGGGCATCGATCTTGACCCGCAGGCCAGCCTTTCGGCGCTGCACGGCTTCCAGCCGGAATTCGACCTGCTGGATGGCGGCACGCTTTACGATGCGATTCGCTATGAGAACCCGGTGCCGTTGCGCAACGTGATCCAGCGCACCTATTTCACGAATCTCGACCTTATCCCCGGGAATCTCGACCTGATGGAGTTCGAGCACGAGACGCCGCGCGCCATCATCGAACGCTCGGGCAATATCTTTTTCACCCGGATCGGCGACAAGCTGGCCGAAGTCGAGGCCGATTACGACGTCGTGGTCATCGACTGCCCGCCACAGCTTGGATTCCTGACCATGTCCGCCCTCTCCGCCGCCACGGCGATCCTTGTGACCGTGCATCCGCAGATGCTGGACGTCATGTCGATGTGCCAGTTCCTGCTGATGACCTCGAACCTCCTGGGCGTGGTCTCCGAGGCCGGGGGCGACATGACCTATGACTGGATGCGCTATGTCATCACCCGCTATGAACCCGGAGATGGCCCGCAAAATCAAATGGTTAGCTTTATGCGATCGATGTTCGGAGAGCATGTCCTGAACCATCCGGTGCTGAAGTCCACGGCGATTTCCGATGCCGGGATCACCAAGCAGACGCTTTACGAGATCGAGAAATCACAATTCACCCGCGCCACCTATGAGCGCGCGATGGAAAGCCTGAACGCCGTCAATGGCGAGATCGAAGGGCTGATACAGGCGGCATGGGGCCGCTGAAGGGGGAGAGATGGCACGCAAGGACCTGCTGAAAGGGCTGATGACCGAGGGCGCTTCGGCCGCCAAGGAGGACTCCCCTGCCCCGCCCCGCTACAGCCGCGGTGCGATCGGTGCGGTCAGCCGTTCCATCGCCGATCTGAAATCCCGCGCGCTGATCGAGGTGCCGGCGGACATGATCGACGATGCCGGGATCAAGGACCGGCTGGACGACGACCCCGAGGGGATCGAGGCGCTGAAGCGATCCATGGCCGAATATGGCCAGCAGGTGCCGGTCCTCTTGCGCCACAGCCCGAATTACGAGGGCCGCTACGAGGTGGTGTTCGGCCGCCGCCGGGTCCGGGCGCTGCGCGAATTGCAGATGCCGGTCAAGGCGATGCTGCGGCAGTTGAACGACCGCGAGCTGATCGTCGCGCAGGGGCAGGAAAACAGCGCCCGCAAGGATCTGAGCTTCATCGAGAAGGCGAATTTCGCCGCGCAGATGACCCGGGTCGGCTATGAACGCAAGGTGATCTGCGACGCGTTGTCGATCGACAAGACGGTGATCTCGCGGATGCTGAGCGTCACCGACGCCATCTCGGAAGAGGTGATCCGCGCCATCGGGGCGGCTCCTGCCGCGGGGCGTGACCGCTGGCTCACGCTGGCCGAGAAGGCGAAGGGCCATGACCCGGAAGCGCTGATCGAGGCCGCCAAGGGGCCGGATTCCGACGCGCGTTTCGTGGCCGTCCTGGCCTCGCTGGCCGCGCCGAAGCCTGCCCGGATCGCCCCGCGCGACTTGCAGGGGCAAGACGGGGTGTCGCTTGGAAAGGCACGGAAAACAAAGGGAAAAACTGTGATCGAACTATCCGGCGAGGGCCGCGCCTTTGCCGATTGGCTGGTCGATCGCATCGAAGAGCTTCACCGCGACTGGCAGAAAAAGGAAGGCCGGGCGGGAAGATGAGGCAAATGAAGCAGCAAGGAGGCACGACACGGTAGGACCAAAAGAAAAGCCCCCCAGGACATACATCCCGAAGGGCCGTTTCTCGATCTAGCACCTCGAAGATAGCGGCAAAAGTTGACAGCTGTCAACAACGTCCTTGTGGGCGAATGGCGGTTTTTACCTCCGTGACATGAAAATGAGGCATATTTCGATGACGCCTTTCGGGCGCAGCCGGTGACGGCTGGCCTGCTCGCAAACCGGGCATTGGCCGAGGCCCCTGCCCCGGATCTCGCCCCCGACAAATGGGCGGTTCTGCGTGACCTGACGGCGGCTCGCGCGGATTTCGGCATCAGCGACCGCGACCTTGCGGTTCTGGCGGCGCTCTTGTCCTTTCATCCCGGCAAGGTCCTGGAGGATGACGACAAGCTGATCGTCTTTCCCTCGAATGCCAGCCTGTCGGACCGCGCGCATGGGATGGCCGAAAGCACCCTGCGGCGGCACCTGTCCGCGCTTGTGCACGCCGGGCTGATCCTGCGCCGCGACAGTCCGAACGGCAAACGCTACGCCACCCGCGACCTGTCGGGCGCGCTGGACCGGGCCTTTGGTTTTGACCTGCGCCCGTTGCTGACCCGCGCCGCCGAGATCACTGAGGCCGCGCAACAGGCCCGGCAGGCAGAGCTTGCCCGGCGGCGTCTGCGCGAAACCACAGTCATCCTGCTGCGCGACGCGGCCAAGCTGATCCAATGGGGCCGCGAACAGGTCCCGGCAAATTGGGACGCGCTGTCCGATGCCTGCGCCTTGCTGCAGCGCGCGCTGCGCCGCAAGCTGGATGCCGACAGGCTGCGTGAACTGGCCGACCAGGCGCGCGAGATGCTGGACCGGATCAACGCGATGCTCGCGCCAGAAACAGAAGAAACGAGCGGCAGTGACGGCGAAAATGAGCGGCACTATCAGAGTTCAGATAAAGATAACCATGAATCTGAACCTTGCGAAGAAAAGCAGGATGAGCGATCCGGACATATCGCGAAAGACCCGCCGATCCCGCTTGGGCTGGTACTGAAAGCCACGCCCGATATTCTCGACTATGCGCCGGACGGGATCCGAAGCTGGCGCGATCTGGTCGCAACGGCGAATTTCGTTCATCCGATGCTCGGAATCAGCCCGGATGCCTGGAGACAGGCGCAGGAAGCCATGGGCGATGAGGTTGCGGCGGTAACCTTGGCGTGCATCCTGCAACGAGCAGGCGTGATCCTGCGGCCCGGCGGTTACCTGCGCGCGCTGACGGGCAAGGCCGAGAGCGCGGGGTTCTCGCCCGGTCCCATGGTCATGGCGCTGCTTCGTGCCGAGAACCGCCTGGCCGCGTGATGCGCTTTCCCAAGCTGCAAGGGATGTGCAAGTTGACAGCTGTCAACTGCGCGGGAGGTTCGCATGGTAGCTCTGAAACAGGCTTCGTGCGGCAGAGCCGGAGCACGCATCGTGCAGGAGAAAGCGGGGCAGGGGGTGTTGACAGCTGTCAACTTTCGGCCTGCTTGCGGGGATGGGCCGGATCATGCGCTGGTCTCGGAGCCCCCGACAAGCGCATATCCCTGCGAGTGGCGAGTTGAACTTCCCATGACAGGAGAGTCATTGATAAATCTGGACAATTTTATCCTACGGGTACGCAGGAATCACGCCTCTGGCGGGAAAAATCATTATAATTCAATAGGATTCATGCGACATTCCAGCGAGAATCTTGCTCATATGCTAATTACCGGCAGCAGGATCGTCGCCAGCGGCCGTATCGCTGCAAGCAGCATGGCAAGAGGGATGGGAAATACGGCAAGGCGGGCAGGGCGCCCCGGCAGGATTCCAACATCCTGCGCCACCGGGAAAGAGTCTCAGAACCCCGGTGGAGCGGTCCCGAGACTTCCGGTAAGCACCGACGGGCTCAGCCCGTCATGGAACGGCGGTGAGCGGATCGCCTATGCCGCCTTTTCCGGTTTCTTGCCCATGATGATCATCGCGAGGATATCGTCCTCGGTGACGTCCTCGACACGCTCGGTCCCGATGAGCTGTCCGTTCTTCATCACCGAAACGCGGTCGCACAGATCCAGCATCTCGCGCGTGTCGTGGCTGATCAGGAAGATGCCCAGCCCCTGGGCCTTCAGTTCCTTGATGAGATCGGCCACCATCCGGGTCTCATGCACGCCAAGCGCGGCGGTCGGCTCGTCCATGATCAGGATCCTGGCGTTGAAATAGACCGCGCGGGCGATGGCCACCGATTGCCGCTGGCCGCCCGACAGGGCAGAGACGGGAACCCCGAGTTTCTGGAAATTGGGGTTGAGCCGCGCCATGATCTTGCGGGTCTCGGCCTCCATCCTGGCGTCGTTCAGCATGCCCGCCGAGGTCACGATCTCGCGCCCCAGGAACAGGTTCGAGGCCGCATCCAGATTGTCCGCCAACGCCAGCGTCTGGTAAATCGTCTCGATATTGTAGCGCCTCGCGTCACGCGGCCTGTCGGATTTTGCCGTGGTCACGATCGAGCAGGGCGTGGGCATGGGGCTGGTGCAGGACAACCGCATCTTCCGGGGCGCGCGCGGCGTGGGGCTGGAGCTGGGGCACACGACGATGCAGATCGACGGGCGCTTTGCCGCTGCGGCCAGCGCGGATGCCTGGAGGCCTATGTGGCCGATTATGCCCTTGTCCGCGAGGCCACCACCGCGCTTGACTGGGATAACAATCCCGTTCCCTCGCCCGCGCAGATGATCGAGATCCTGTTCGACCAGGCCAAGGCCGGCAATCAGGAGGCGCAACTGATCTTTCGCCGCGCGGGGCGTTACCTGTCCGCAGGAATGGCCAACATGATCCGGCTTTTCGATCCGGAACTGGTCATCCTGTCGGGCTCGCGGTTGCGCTATGATTTTCTCTATGCCGAGGAGGTGCTGTCCGAGATCCACCATTTCTCGGACCGGTTGGGCCGTCCGCGCACGCCGATCGAAGTTCATACCTGGGGCGATCTCGTTTGGGCGCGGGGCGCGGCGGCGCTGGCCTTGTCGGAAATAACGGCCGAGATCGGCCAATCCGCGGAGTCCGCCGGTCCGTGAGATTGGACCGTTGCCAATGCGCCCGGCATATCCTTGGTTATCAGGTTTCATGACCGCGGATCCGCTGGCCGATTTCCGGTCCACGGAAAATCAAAAGTGAGATGCAAAGTTCCGCGGATACGGCTAGGTTCCCGGTATGTCGAACAAATCCAATATCATCAGCACGGCTTTCGACGCCTCGGACAGGCCGGACAAGCGCAAGAACGAGTCCATCGCCGACTGGCTGGGCCGCCGGATCGTCTCGGGTGCGATCAAGCCGGATGAGACGGTTCCCAAGGAGATGGATTTCCTTGCCGAGACCGGTATTTCCCGGGGCGCCTATCGCGAGGCGCTGCGCAGATTGGTGGGCAAGGGGATGCTTGTCACCCGGACCCGCAGCGGCACCCGCGTCGCCCCGCGCGAAAAATGGTCACTGCTGGACCCGGACGTGGTCCGCTGGAGTTTCGAGAGCGGCGCGCCGCCCGACTGGTATATCCGGGCGATCTACGAGTTGCGCGCGATGATCGAGCCTCCGGCTGCAGCCTTCGCCGCCGAGCGCCGCAGCGAGGACGACCTGCAGGCTTTCCGCGACGCGCTGCATTCGATGCGCTATTGCGACATGACCGAGGAAAGCTGGCACAATGCCGATGCGAGTTTTCACCGCGCGATCCTGATCAGTTCGCATAACCCGGTTCTGCTGTCGCTGGAGGCGGGGATCTGCGCCGCCGTCGCCTTCACCACGGCGTTCCGCTATCGCGACATGCCCAACCCGCACACGCGCAACCCGGTCGAGGAACATGCCGCGGTGTTCGAGCGGATCGAGGCGCGCGATCCCGTTGGCGCGCGGCGGCTGATGACCGGGCTGGTCGATACCGCGCTGCTGGATTCCAAGGGCACCACGGTTTTCGACCTCGGGTTGCCGACGCTCAAGGTCTGAGCGCCGGCCACGGATCAGCCCTTGACGCCGGAAGAGATCATTACCGCCTCGGTGACCTTCTTCTGGAAGATCAGATAGGCGATGACCACCGGCGCGGCGGCCAGCAGCGCCACCGACATGATCCGCGCATAGGCTACGCCGAAAGCGTCATTGACCTGGGTGATGCCGACCGGGATGGTCATCATCTCCTCGGTCGTGATGACCAGGAAGGGCCAGAGAAAGGCGTTCCAGGACATGATGAAAGTGATGATGCCAAGCGCGGTGGTGATCCCCCAGTTCAGCGGCAGGTAGACCCGGAACAGGAGCGTGTAATCTCCGCCGCCATCGAGGACGACGGCTTCCTTCATCTCCTTGGGGACGGCGTCGAAGAATTGCTTGTAGACGATGATCACCACCGGGACGACAAGCTGCGGCAGTATGATCCCGCCCCATTTATTGATCAGGCCAAGATCGTTCATCAGCACGAATTGCGGCACCACCAGCGCCTGCGCCGGCACCATGAAGCTGGCCAGCACGATGCCGTAAAGCAGTCTGCGGCCCGGAAACTGCATCTGGCTCAGCGCATAGGCGCACATCATGCCGGTGACCAGCACGACCAGCGTGATGATCAGCGAGGTGCCGATGGAGTTGATATACCAGTCGATCAGGCTGGTGTTGAACATCGCGTCCACATAGGAGCTGATATTGAACTCGTCCGGCAGCAGCCCTGCCGCTTCGGACACCACCCGGTCCTCGGAACGGATCGAGGTGACGAAGGCCCAGTAGAGCGGGAAGATCCAGATGATCCCGGCCACGAGCGTGATGCAGGTCAGGGCGATATTCTCGAAACGGCGCTGATGGTTCATTTGCCTTTCCCTCCGATGCGCAGGATCTGGAACTGCAGGACCGAGATCACCACGATCAGCAGGAACAGCACCAGCGAGATCGCCGCCGCATAGCCGCCGTGATTGAGCTGGAAGGCCTCGCGGTAGACCATCAGCAGCAGGACATAGCTGGAATTGAACGGCCCGCCTTGCGACAGCAGGTAGATCTGGTCGAAGATCTTCAATTGCAGGATCAGTTGCAGCGTCAGCACCAGCGCCGTTACCGGCCACAGAAGCGGCCATGTGATCCGCCAGAACAATTGCCGCCTCGTGGCCCCGTCAAGCGCGGCGGCCTCGTAAAGTTCCGTGGGGATATTGCGCAGACCGGCAAGGAACAGCAGCACGTTGAAGCCATTGGTCCACCAGATCGTCACCGTGGCGACGGTGGGCATGACCCAATTGGGGTTCTTGAAGACCGGCACCGGCTTGCCAGTAAAGAACTCGATGACCGGTTGCAGGATGCCGAACTGGAAATCCAGCATCCAGGCCCAGATCTGCGTGACCACGGAAACCGGCAGCACATAGGGCGTGAAGAACATCACCAGCACCAGCGCCTGCATCCGCCCCGACAACCGGTTCACGGCCAATGCGATGGCCAGCGCGATCACCGTGGTCGGGATCACCGTCAGCAACACGAAATAGCCGTTATTGACGACCGAGGTATAGAACAGCTTGTCCGAGAAGAGCCGGATGTAATTGCCCAGCCCGATCCATTCTCCGCCGCCGATCAGCGGTGCGTTGGTAAAGCTCATCCGGACGACCTCGATCACCGGATAGGCAAAGACCAATGCGAAGATCGCCACGTATGGCAGGATCAGTGAAACGGCCACCAGCCTGTGCCGCGCCTTGTTTCGGATCATCGCCATATTCTACCCCATACCATTGCCAATATGGCCCCCGCGCACGCGATGCGCGCGGGGGCGATCCGTCAGTTCATGCGGCTTTGCAGTTCCGATTTCACCTGCTCGACCGCCTCTTCGGGCGACATGTAGCCGTGGATGGCGGGCGAGATGATGTTCTCGGCCGCATCATAGGCGGGCGAGGCGACACCGGCGACTTCGCTGCGCGGATCATAGGTCGCCCGGTCGGCCAGCGTGGCATAGGTGGCGTTGGGCTGCATGGTGGCGAATTCCTCGCTTTCCGCCACCGGCTTGTAGGCCGGGATATGCCCGGCTTCGGCCCAGGCAATCGCGTGTTTCTCCATCCAGCCGATGACCGTCATCACGGCCTCGCGCTTTTCGGGCGGCATCTCGGTGCCTTCCTGGTGCGGGATGGCGAAAGCGTGGCTGTCGGCCCAGGTGGTCTGGCTGTCCATCAGCTTGGGCACCTCGACCGCGCCCCATTCGAAGCCCAGCTTGCCGCCCTCTTCGAGATCCTTCATCGTGGGCACCTCCCAGACACCGTTCAACTGGAAGGCCGACTTGCCCGAGGTGAACAGGGCGACCGAAGCCTCGTAGAGCGCCTGCTCGGGCTGCCAGCCCTCTTCGTGCCACTTGGTCATGATCTCGACGGCCTTGACCGCCTTGTCGGTGCTGTCCCCGGGCAGGACCTCGCCATCCTCCGAGATCAGCGTTCCGCCCTGCTGCGCCAGAAGCGTGTAGAAGACGCGATAGGTGCCGCCATCGTCGCCGGTCGCATAGGTCACCGGCGTTTCCGAGCCGTTTTCGGCCGCAAGCTGCATCGCCTCTTCGAAATCGGCGACGCTTTCGATGCCGGTCAGCTTGCCCTCATCGTCGAGGAAGCGCGAGCCTTCGAGGTAGGACTTGTTATAATAGAGCACCAGCGAGTGAATATCGAAGGGCACCGCGTGAAGCTGACCCTCGGAATCGCGGGCGGCGTCAAGCGCGGTGGCGAAGAAATCCTCCTCGTTCAGCCCTGCGGTCTGCAGGTCTTCTTCGGTGATCGGCGACAGCACGCCTTCGCTCAGGCCCAGGGGCATGCGCGACAGGTGATAGGTCATCACGTCCGGTCCCTGGCCGACGGCGGCCGAGGTCCGCACCTTGCTATAGAACGGCACGCCCCATTCCAGCGTCGTGCCCTTGATCTGGATATCGGGATGCTCTGCGTTGAACTCCTCGATCAGCGCCTTCATGCGCACGCCATCCCCTCCGGAGAAGAAATCCCACCATGTCACGGTCTGCTGCGCCCATGCGGGCGACATCGCGCCCAGTGCCGCCGCTATTGCGGATGCGGTTACGAGTGCCTTGATCTTCATCGATTTTCCCTCTTTGCATCGGGCCACGTTTTCCACGCGCCCCCTCCCTTTTTGTCCTGCCACGCGCAGGACTATCGAAGCCTTCCGCCCTCGGGCGAAAAGGCCATGATCCTGTCGGCATCGGCGCCGATATGCAGTTTCTGCCCTTCAAGACTGTCGCGGCTCCCGCGCCGCTCGAAGACCAGATCGGCGCCGGAGGCCGAGCGGGCATGGACATAGGAATTGCCGCCCAGCTCCTCGGCGACCTCGACCGTGACCGGCAGGCCGCCTTCGCTTACCGGGGCCAGATGCTCGGGCCGGATGCCCAGGATGACCCGGGTTCCTTCGCCCGGTTTGGGACCGGAGAGCGCCGCGCGCAGGCTGCCTTCCTCGGCCTGCACCGTGATCCCCCCGGAATCGGTGCCGGTGACGGTGCCATTGACGAAATTCATCGCCGGAGAGCCGATGAAACCCGCCACGAAGCGGTTATCCGGATCGTCGTAAAGCGTCAGCGGCCGGCCCGACTGCATGACATGCCCGCCCTTGAGAACGAAAATGTCGTCGGCCAGTGTCATCGCCTCGACCTGGTCATGGGTGACATAGATCATCGTCGCGCCGATCTGCCGGTGCAGGCGCGTCAGTTCCAGCCGCATTTGCACGCGCAGCTCGGCGTCGAGATTCGACAGGGGTTCGTCGAACAGGAAAACCTCGGGTTCGCGGACGATGGCCCGGCCGATGGCGACGCGCTGACGCTGTCCGCCGGACAGGGCGGAAGGTTTCTTGTCGAGATGATCGGTCAGTTGCAGGATGCGGGCGGCCTCGCGGACCTTTTCCTCGCGTTCATGCCGGGGCGCGCGGGCGAGGCTGAGCGAAAAGCCCATGTTCTCGGCGACGGTCAGATGCGGATAGAGCGCATAGGACTGGAACACCATCGCCACGCCGCGCCTGGCGGGCTCGGCATCGGTGACATCGCGGCCGCCGATCTCGATCCGTCCGCCGCTGGTTTCCTCGAGCCCCGCGATCATCCGCAGCAGCGTCGATTTCCCGCAGCCCGAAGGCCCGACAAAGACGCCGAACTCACCCTTTGGCACTTCGAGCGAGACATCCTTGATGACGTCCACTTCACCGAAGGATTTCTTGACATTGGTCAGCTTCACACCCGACATGATTTACACCCTCAACCGCAGAACGTGATAGGACAGCGGAGCGATGGCGCCGCCAAGCGTGCCGTCCTCGACCGCCAGCCCCTTGCCGGGAACTGGCGCGATGGTTTCCTGCCCGGGACCGTTGCGGGTCATCAGGTCGTGACCCTCGATCACCTGATGCTCGGCCAGCCGGGCATTCTCGAACCCGGTCAGCGCCATCCGCAGATCGGCGGCTTCGGTCAGGTGCCGGTTCACGATGAACAGCGTGACCGTGCCGGCCTGCGTGTCATGCGTCGCGGCAACGTCCAGATAGGCCACGTCATCGGCCACCTTGCAGTCATAGGTCGGCCCATCGACCGAGACGCGCAGCGCCCGTCCGCGCCCGTAAAGCGAGGCGAGCTGATAGGGCCAATAGATCGATTGCCGCCATGCCGGCCCGCCCGCCTCGGCCCGGATCGGGGCGATCACGTTCACAAGCTGCGCGATGCAGGCGATCTTGACCCGGTCGGAGCGGCGGATGAACTCGTTCAGAAGGCAGGCGACGAAGAGCGTATCCTCGAAGGTATAGCTTTCCTCCAGCAGCGCCGGGGCCTCGGGCCAGTCCCATGTCCGCCAGCGGCGCGAATCCTCTTCGCGGTCGTGATACCAGACATTCCACTCGTCAAAGCAGATATGGACGTCGTTCTTCGCCCGCTTCTTGGCCTTGACGAAATCGATCACACCGGAAATCGCCTGGATATAGCGCCCGGTTTCCTCGACCTTGCCAAAGAAGTTCAGCGTGTCGCGGCTGGAATTGCCGTAATAATTATGCAGCGAGATGTAATCGACATTCTCGTAGCATTCCTCGAGCACGCCGCGCTCCCAATCGGGATAGGTCGGCATCTCGTTATTGGAGGAGCCGCAGACGATCATCTCGGCGCCCGGGGTCAGTTGCCGCAGCGCCTTGGCGGTTTCGTCGGCGAGGCGGCCATATTCCTTGGCCTCCTTGTGGCCGATCTGCCAGGGCCCGTCCATCTCGTTGCCAAGGCACCACATCTTGACGTTGTAGGGCTGCTCGACGCCGTGGCTGCGGCGCAGATCCGACCAATAGGTTCCCGAGGGGTGGTTCACATATTCCGCGAAGTTGCGCGCGTCCGAGATCCCGCGCGAGCCGAGATTGACCGCCAGCATCATGTCGATGCCCAGCTCATTGGCCCAGGTTGCGAATTCATTGATCCCGACCTGGTTGCTTTCCTTGCTGCGCCAGGCCAGGTCGAGCCGCGTGGGGCGGTCTTCCTTGGGGCCGATTCCGTCCTCCCAGTTATAGGCCGAGACGAAATTGCCGCCCGGATAGCGGATCGCGGGGATCTTCAGGTCGCGCACCAGCCCGGCGACATCGCGCCGGAAACCGTTGGCGTCGGCCTCGGGATGCCCCGGCTCATAGATGCCGGAATAGATGGCCCGGCCCATATGCTCGATGAACGCGGCATAAAGCCGGTCATCGATTTCCGAGATTTCGAATGCGCGGTGGATGGCGGCTGAAACCCGCATCAAGCTCTCCCTTTTCAATTTGTCCTACAAATAAGCGAAAGCGAAAAACCCTGTCAAGCCGGTTTCGTCAACCGGCTTTGCAGGGCTCCGTGCGGGATCATTCCCGGGCGTGGAGGTGCAAGGAAACGGCAGGAAACCGGAACGCTTTCCTGTGGGATGGCGATGTCATCGCGTGGGAAAGGGGTGCGCGCCAGGATGGGGTGCAGGGGCTGACCGGTTCCTTGATCCGGGTTGGTTCCGTGCCCCTGCCGACCGCGCCAATACGGTGGGATTGCCTCTCAGTTCCCTAATACCGGCCGCACAAACAGCACCGCCAGCCCCGCCAACAGGAACAGCGCCGTCCTCAGCCCCCGCTGCTCGCCGATCAGCCCATGCGAGACCAGCCCGCAACCGATCCCGATCTGCGCCGCCGCCAGCAGCGCCGCGCCGGGAGTGGCCGCCAGTTCGATCAGGGCAGGTTGCGCGATCATCGCCAGCGGGATCAGGTAGAGCCCGACGCCCAGTGCCATCGCCGTCAGCGCGACCTTGATCCAGTTCTCGCCGATCATGCCCGCCGCGATAAAGACCGCCCCGCAGACAGGCGGCGTGATCGTGGACAACAGCGCGAACCAGAAGACGAACAGATGCGCTTGCAGCGGCGACAGGCCAAGCTGCGTCAGGGCAGGGCCCGCGACCGAGACGCAGATGACATAGGCGGCGGTGGTCGGCACCTCCATGCCCAGCACCAGGCAGGCCAGCGCCGTGAGCAGCAGCGAGGGCCACAGCATCCCGCCCGAGACCGACAGGATCAGCGAGGTGATCTTGACCCCAAGACCGGTGACGGCCAGCACCCCGATGATGATCGAGGCGCAAAGGATGATGGCCGCGATCATCGCCACCTGCCGTGCAGCCGAGATCAGGGCATCGCTCAGCCGCGTTCCGGCCCGGCGCAGGTCGATCCGGCCATCTGCGCCGGTCAGCAACAGGGCGGCGGCTGCGATGATCGACAGGCAGGCCGAGAATTGCGGCGTGTAGCCCATGCCGAACATGGCCACCATCAGCACGGTGAACGGGACCAGGAAAAAGGCCGAGGTCACGATGACGGCGCGCCGCGCGGGGCGGTCGGCGGCGTCGATGCCGCGCAGGTCGAAGCGGCGGGCATAGGCGTCGATGCCGATCCAGACGACAAGGAAATACAGAAAGGCGGGCAGGGCGGCGGCCAGCACGATGCCGGTATAGGGCACGCCGGTCAGCTCAACCATGACGAAGGCTCCGGCGCCCATCAGCGGCGGCATGATCTGCCCGCCTGACGAGGCCACGGCCTCGACCGCGGCGGCGATGCGGCGCGGATATCCCAGCCTGACCATCGCGGGCATGGTGACGGCACCGGTCGAGGCGACATTGGCCGAGGCCGAGCCCGAGATCGATCCGAACAGGGCCGAGGCCAGCACGCTGACCTTGGCCGCTCCTCCGCGCAGGCGGCCGGCGGCGGCAGCCGACAGGTTCATGAAACCCTGTCCGGCCTCGCCCGCGTTCAGCACCGCGCCGAAGATCACGAAGATCGCGACGACACCCACCGATACGCCCGTCAGGGTGCCCCAGATGCCGCCCTCGGCCAGGGTCAACGTGCCCATCAGGCTGGCATGGGGCAGGGGGGCATGGCCGAATTCGCCGGGGATCAGGTGACCCCAGAAGGCATAGGCCAGCGACAGCGCCGCCACGATCGGCAGGGGCCAGCCGATGGCGCGCCGCGCCGCCTCCAGCACCGAGACCAGCAGCACCGCGCCGATGGCATATTGGAAACCGCTCTCGACAAAGCCGTATTGATCGGACAGCGCATCGGCGTTCCAGGCCACCCAGACAGAGGCCGCCATCCCAAGCGCGCCCAGCACCCATCCGCTGACCCGCGATCCCGGCGAGCGGCCCTCGGTAAAGATGAACACCCATGGCAGGATCAGCGCCATATGGAGCGGGCGCGCGACCAGGTTCGGGGTCAGCCCGTAAAAGATCAGCCCGAGATGATAGAACACCAGCAAACCCGCCGCGATCAGCGCCAGCGGCCGGGCAGGGAGGCTTGCCGTATCGGCAACAGAAGGTGCCCGGATCGGGGCAGGAGCGGCTTTCATCGGCGGAACCATGCAAAAGGGCTGCGGGTCAGTTCAAAGGCTCGGGGATCATTCGTCCAAAAAACCGCAAGCAACCGGCACTCCCGCTCTTTCTTCTTCATGCAAATATCCTCTGGGGGTCCGGGGGGCGAAGCGCCCCCGGCCATCGCGGGACGCAGGTCCCGCTCACTCCCCGGTATCGATCCCGGCCTCTTCGTAATAGCGCGCGGCACCGGGATGCAGCTCACCGATATTGGCCACCTGTTCGGGGCTCACGCCCGCCCACCATGCTGCGGTTTCGGCCAGCTTCTCGCGGGTTTGCCAGAAATCCTTCGTCAGGTCATAGGCGGTTTGCTCATCCATCGCCGTGGTGGTATATGCCACGACCGGCAGGCCGGTGGTCGTGATCGGCCCTTCCTGCCCGGGATAGGTTCCGGCAGGGATCTCGACGCGGGCCTGGCCGGTTTCCTCGATCTGGGCATCGCTCAGCGACAGGATGCGGATGCCGGTGCTGGCCGCCGCCTCGATGATATTGGGTGCGGGCCAGCTGCTGGCCGAGACGAAGGCGTCGATCTGGCCGTTCTTGAGCGCGTCCCCGGCATTGGACAATTCGGCATCGGCGATGGTCACATTGTCCTTCAGCCCGAACAGATCGAGATATCGTTCCCCTTCCGTGGCGCTGAACGTGCCCTTGCCCAGCAGGATGCGGGTTCCCTCCAGCACCGACATGTCGGTCGGGCCCTCGCTGCCGGTGACGACGAAATGCATGGTCAGCGAGGGGATCGGGAACAGCGCCCGGATCTCGGCGAATTTGGGATCGGCCTTGCCCTCGAACGGGCCCGCGCCCTCCTGCGCCGAGGCGATCAGCGCGGGTGGCGAGGTGAAGATATAGTCGCCGCCGCGCGCGCGGGTCTCCATCACGTTCTGGACCGAGCCCTGGCTTTCCTCGACCGTCATGACCAGCGCGCCTTCCGAGGCGGTCTTGACGGCTTCGGCCAGTTCCACCCCCATCTGGTAATAGGAGGTGCCGGTCTTGGCGGATTTGTAGGTGAGCTGGGTCTGGGCCATGGCGGGCAGGGTCAGCCCTGCGCAGGACATGAGTGCCATGGCGGCGGCGGCGATCAGGGTGCGGCGTGTCATCTGGATCCTCCTCGGGTTTTGCGCCAGAGTTCACCCGGGCGCGGGATTATGCAACCCGTCTTGGTGGCGCCCGTCCGGTATCGGGTGCGGCCCGGGTGCGGCATGACCGGCGGGGTGATGTCGATTTGCAAGACCGTTGGCGGAGCCTGGCCGTTCCTTGAACCGGGGCGTTTACATTCTATTTTTGTTGTAGCAAGAATTTTCGTGAACTGGACTCGACGCGGTCGAGTGGCTCATCCGGGCGCCTACCCCCCCGGCAATTCCGAGCAGGTTCCTGTTGCCAAGGGTACAAGGGTCATGTGGTTGACAGCATTGGCAGTTTTGCATGTGAACCGGTGCTCGCTCCGAATGTGAACGCTTTGACATGAAGAAACGCGACCCCCTGTTTCGACGGATCATACGGGATAAATTCGAAAAGCTGCTGTCGGAGACCATCCGCACCGGCGCGCTGGCCGTGGAGCTGCCATCGGGCGCGCGCTGCGTCGCCGGCGACGGGTCGGGACGGCATGTCCGCATCCGGATCACGAGCTGGAAGGCGCTGACGCGGATCGTGCTTTATCCGGACCTGGCGCTTGGCGAGGCCTATATGGATGGCGAGCTGGTCCTGCTCGACGGCGAGATGTATGACCTGCTGGACCTGATCTTCCGGAACCTGACCGTTGACGAACCCTCCGGGCTGTCCACCTTGACCCGCCGGCTGGTGCGGCTGTTCATCCGGATCAGCGATTACAATTCGCCGGCGCGCGCGCGCCGCAATGTCGCCCATCACTACGATCTCGACCGGCGACTCTACGACCTGTTCCTCGATAGCGACCGGCAATATTCCTGCGGCTATTTCGAGAAACCGGGCGACGGACTGGAGGAGGCGCAGCTTGCCAAGAAACGCCACCTGGCCGCCAAGATGAACCTCAAGCACGGTCAGCGGGTGCTGGATATCGGCTCGGGCTGGGGCGGTCTGGCGCTGTACCTGGCGCGGATGTTCGATGCGAGTGTGCTGGGCGTGACCCTGTCCGACGAGCAGCTGGCGATCTCGACCGAGCGTGCCCGGGCGGAAAAGCGCGAGGGGCAGGTGGATTTCAAGCTGCGCGATTACCGTTCGCTGACCGGGCGGTTCGACCGGATCGTGTCGGTGGGCATGTTCGAGCATGTCGGCAAGCGCAGCTATGGCGAGTTCTTCGCGAAGGTCCGGGACCTGCTGGCGGATGACGGGGTGGGGGTGCTGCATTATATCGGCCGGACCACCGCGCCCTATGTGACCAATGGCTGGGTCCGGAAATATATCTTCCCGGGCGGCTATCTGCCCTCGCTCTCCGAGGTGATGCCAGAGATCGAGCGGCACGGGCTGACGGTGACCGATATCGAGGTGCTGCGGCTGCATTACGCCGACACGCTGCGGCATTGGCGCAAGCGCATCATGGCCAATCGCATGCGCGCGGTGGAGCTTTACGACGAGCGTTTCGCGCGCATGTGGGAGTTCTACCTGGCCGCGTCCGAGACGGCCTTCCGTTACCAGGGGCTGGTCATCCACCAGATCCAGTTCGCGAAATCGGTATCCGCGCTGCCGCTGACCCGGGATTACATGACCGGCAACGAGGAAGAGCTGCGCCGGAGAGACCGGATTCCCGATCATTCGCAGACGGCGGCGGGGTAGGGGCCTGCCCATCGCGTCCGGCTCTCGGTAATGTGAGCGGGGGAAGGGAATTTTTCCCGGGGCTGGTGCGTTGTCGGCCCGGATTTTCCACATTAGGCTGATCTCATGATATTCAGACGCAGAAATTTCCTTGCCGGTGCGCTCCTGTCCGGCATCGCGGCCTGCGGGCCCAGCAAGTTCAAATCCTATTCCGGTCCAAGGATCACCCGCGTCGTGGTGAACAAGGGGGCGCGGCGGATGTATCTGTTCAGCGGCGAGAAGGCGCTGAAGGTCTATCCCATCGGATTGGGCACCTATCCGGTCGGACAGAAGGAATACGAGGGCGACGGCAAGACGCCCGAGGGGCTCTATTACATCGACCGGCGCAATCCCGACAGCCGCTATCACCTGTCCATCGGCATCTCCTATCCGAACGAGCAGGACATCGCGCGGGCGGCGGAACAGGGCCTTCAGGTCGGCAGCGACATCTTCATCCATGGCCAGGGGCCCGAGGGCCGGGTCCTGTCGCAGCGCGGGCGCGACTGGACTGTCGGCTGCATCGCGGTGACCGATGAACAGGCCGAGGAGATCTATGCCATGGTCGAGGACGGCACCCCGATCGAGATCACCCCCTAGTTGCGGAATATCGTCAAGAACGCGTGAAAACGGCCGGGCGGGTGGAACCCGTTCCGGTTCGGCTCGTTAATGCCGCATGCAGATTCCATTCCGTGGCAAGAGGGGCCAGATGAGACGCATCGCTCGCAACACGACCGCCATTCTAACCTGTCTTTCGCTGGTGATGCCGCATCTGGCATGGGCGGAGGCCAATGACGAGCGGGACCTCTCCCACAAGTTCACCCAGGAGATGGAGCGAAAGCAGGAGCAGGCCAAGGAAGAGCTCAAGCGCAAGGCCGAGGAGAAGAAGAAGGCCGCGGAAGCGAAGCGCGAAGAGCGCAAGAAGCGGCAGGAGGCCAAGCGCGAGAAGCGCAGGGAGGCACAGACCCGGAAGGCCCGCGAAGAGGAAAAGCAGGCCGCGGAAGCGGAACGCAAGGAACGCGAGAAGCGGCAGGAAGCCAAGCGCGAGCAGCGCAGGGAAGCGCAGGCCCGGAAGGCCCGCCAAGAGGAACGGCAGGCCGCGGAAGCGGAGCGCAAAGAGCGCGAGAAACGCAGGAAAGTGCAAGCCCGCGAGGCCGAAAAGATCCGCGAACAGGAGCAGAAAGCTGTCGAGCAGCGCCGGGCCGAACGGCGCGAAGCCGAAAAGGCGCTTCAGCAGGAACGGAAAGCCGCCGAAAAACGCCGGGCCGAGAGGCGCGAGGCCGAGGAACGGCGCCGTGCCCGGCGGAGCGCCGCCGCGCGCGAGGCTGCCGAGGTTCGCGTGCGCCCGAGGCCGCCGCTCTGAACAGCCTGTTCGGCTCGGGTTCCGGCGAGATCATCCGGCAGGTGATCACCGACGAGAATTCACGCTCGTCCGACGAGGATTTCGCCACCAGCCTGCGCGATGCGGTCTCTGGGGACCGGGACCGGCGGCGCCGCGAGGAATCCCGCTGGCGCGACGAAAGGCGCGAGCGCCAGGAGGCCCGCGACGATGATGATGACGACAACGACCTGACCAAGGCGCTGCTTCTGGGGCTTGGCGCGCTGGCGGTCGGATCGATGCTGAGCAATAACCGGCAGGTCGCGCTCAGCTCGCCCGACCGGGTGGTGATGACGCGCCCGGATGGCAGCCGCGAGATCGTCAGGGACGACGTGGCGCTGCTGCGCCAGCCCGGCTCGAATGTCGAGACCGAGCAATTCGACGACGGATCCTCGCGGACGGTGGTGACGCGGGCCGATGGCAGCAAGGTCGTCACCATTCGCGACGCCAACATGCAGGTGCTGCGCCGCACGCTGATTTCGCCCGATGGCCGCACCAGCCGGCTGATCGACGACACCGAGGATGTCCGGCCCGTCGATATCGCCAGCCTTCCGGCCCCCGCCCCGGTCGCGGATATCGGCAATTCCATGGACGAGGAGGCGCTGCGCGCCGCGCTGAACCGCGAGGCGAATATCGACCGGCGCTTCACGCTCGGCCAGATCCGCAATATCCCCGAGGTGCGTTCGCTGGTCGCGCCGGTCGATATTCCGGCGATCACCTTCGATAGCGGCTCGGCGGCGATCCCGCCCGGGCAGGCGCGGCAGCTCGGGGCCCTGGGACGGGTGATGGAGGACCAGATCCGCGAGAACCCGCGCGAGATATACCTGGTCGAGGGATATACCGACACGGTGGGCGATCCGTCGATGAATCTCGCGCTGTCGGACCGGCGGGCGGAATCCGTGGCGCTGGCCTTGACCGAGCATTTCGATGTGCCGCCCGAGAACCTGGTGGTGCAGGGCTATGGCGAGGATTTCCTGAAGACGGGAGAGGCGGGGGATGTCCGCGCCAATCGCCGGACCTCGGTCCGCCGGATCACCGACCTGTTGCAGACCGGGGATTCGGAATAGGGGGGCGATCCCCTATCCGGCGGTGCTCATGACATATCCCGGATGGCAGGCGATGCGCACGGTGGTGATCGGGCCCGCATCGTTCCAGGTGCTGCGATGCAGGATCAGCAATGCCTGCCCCTTCGGAACCCGGAGCAGGCGCGCATCGCGCCTGTCGGCATTCTCGGCCGAAAAGGCGATATCCGCGCGCAGATAAGGGGCGTTGCGGACCAGCCATTCATTGGCGTTCTGATGGCGGAAATCGACCGTATCGAGCCCCGGCGCCGAATCCGGGTTGATCCAGCGATCCTCGAACTGGAAGGCCCGGTCATTGCCGTAATGCACGGCGCGCAGATGGATCAGGATCCGCCCGGCGGGCAGGCCGATCCGGGTTGCGATCGCCTCGGGAACCGGGCTGCGGCGCTGCGCGATGACGCGATGGCTGTATTCCATCCCGGCGCTTTCCACCTGCTCGCGGATGATGGGGATGGTGAAGACCGCCTTGCGCACCGGGTTGACCGCCACCCGCGTGCCCGCCCGCCGCCTGCGGTCAAGCAGCCCCTCATCGGCCAAAAGTTGCAACGCCTTGTTGACCGTCGCCCGCGCGGCGCCGAAGGTGACGGCCAGGTCGGCCTCGTCGGGAATCCGCTCGCCCTGCTGCCATTCCCGCTCGACGATGCGGCGGCGCACCTCGCCCGCGATGAGCTGCGCCTTGGGCGAGGTCGGGCCGGGTTGGTGGTCGGTCACATCCGCTCCTGCAATTGGGTGATCCGGGCCAGATACTCGGCGATAATCCGGTCGCGGTCCAGATGCCGTCCGTCGCGGACCACGTGACGCCCCGCCGCCCAGACATCGCGGATCAATCCGTCGCCGCCGGCAAAGACCAGGCTGTCCAGCATCTGGTCGCCATCGCGCGCCGCCATCACCGGGTTTTGCAGCGATACCGCGCAGAGATCGGCCCAGAGCCCCGCCCGGATCGCGCCGCTTTCACGTCCGGCGGCATGCGCGCCACCTTCCAGCCCGGCCTCGTAGAGCACCCGCCCGGTCGAGCGTTCGGGCTGCGCCAGGATGGCGCGGGCGGTGTCGCGCAGGCGCTGGCTGTATTCCAGCGTGCGCAGCTCCTCGATCAGCGAGATGCGGATATTGCTGTCCGAACCGAAGCCGAGCCGCCCCCCGGCCTTGCTCCAGGTGGTGCCGTTGAAGATACCGTCGCCAAGGCTGGATTCGGTGATCGGGCACAGCCCCGCCACCGCGCCGGTCGCGGCCAGCCTGCGGGTTTCGTCCTCGGTCATGTGGGTCAGGTGGATCAGCGTCCAGTTGCCGTCCGGGGCGTGGTTGTCCAGCAGCCACTCGACCGGGCGCAGCCCGTGGGTTGCCTGCACCTCCTCGATCTCGGGGATCTGCTCGGCCAGGTGCATATGCAGCGGGCGTCCCGGGCGCAGCGCGGTGCAGGCCGCCAGGCCTTCCGGGCTGACGGCGCGCTGGGAATGCGGCGCCACCCCGATCCCGGCATCAGGGGGCAGGCCGCGCAGGCTGGCCTCGGCGGCGTCCAGCAGGCGGGTGAAGCCATCCGGATCGGTGCCGAAACGCGCCTGTCCGGGGCCAAGCGGCCGCCCGTCGCAGCCGCCGAACTGGTAATGCACCGGCAAGAGCGTCAGCCCGATCCCGGTCCGGCTGGCGGCTGCGGCGATGCGCTCGGACATCTCGGCGATATTGTCATAGCCCGCGCCGCCGGGGCGGTGATGCAGGTAATGGAATTCGACATTGGTGGCATAGCCCGCCTCCAGCATCTCCATCTGCACCAGCGCGGCAATGGCCTCGACATCCCCGGGGGTCAGGTGATCGAGAAAGCGGAACATGATCTGCCGCCATGTCCAGAACGTGTCGCGGGGATGGGGACCGCGTGCCTCGGACAGCCCGGCCATGGCGCGCTGGAAGGCATGCGAATGCAGGTTCGCCATGGCGGGCAGCAGCAATTCGACCCGCTGCCCTTCCGGCGCGGCATCGGGCGTGACCGATAGGATGCGGCCGTCGGAGGCCAGTTCGACCCGCGTATTTTGCGCCCATCCGCCGGGCAGCAATGCCCGTTCCGCCCATATCACGGTCATCTCGTCTTCCTTTCCGCCGGTGGCGACCGGGCGGCGATTGACGCCCGATAAGTTTATACATATAGAATAATTAAGTTTAGACATAATGCAATATCGAAAACGGGGCAACCATGCGGCTTCTCAGCAATGCCAGGCTTGCGCGGATTGACGGGAAATCAGCGCATTACGCGGTGAGCGAACCATTGTCGCTGGTCATGCGAGGCGACCGAATCGCGTGGATCGGGGCGGCGGATGCGCTGCCTGACGATTTCGCGGGGGCCGTGCCGCATGATCTTGGCGGGCGGATCGTAACGCCGGGGTTGATCGATTGCCACAGCCATATCGTCTTTGGCGGCGACCGCGCCCGCGAATTCGAGATGCGGCTGGAAGGTGCCAGCTATGAAGAGATCGCCCGCGCCGGCGGCGGCATCCTCTCGACCGTCACCCATACCCGTGAGGCGGATGAGGCCGGTCTGCTGGCCTCGGCCCTGCCGCGCGTCGATGCGCTGCTGGCCGAGGGCGTGACCACGCTGGAGATCAAGTCCGGCTATGGCTTGGATATCGAGACCGAGATCAAGATGCTGCGCGTGGCCCGCCGGATCGGGCAGGAGCGCCGCGTGACCATCCGCACGACTTGGCTGGCCGCCCATGCCCTGCCGCCGGAATATCGGGACGACCGGGCGGGCTATCTGCGCGATGTGGTCATCGCGGGGATGGAGCGCGCCCACGCCGAAGGGCTGATCGACGCGGTGGACGGGTTCTGCGAGGGCATCGCCTTCACGCGCGACGAGATGGCGCAGGTCTTTGATCACGCTGCCCGCCTTGGCCTGCCGGTCAAGCTGCATGCCGAGCAATTGTCGGATCTGGGCGGGGCGGCGATGGCCGCGAAACATGGCGCGCTGTCGGCGGATCACCTGGAATATCTGGGCGCGGACGGGATCAAGGCCATGGCCGCGTCGGGCACGGTGGCGGTATTGCTGCCCGGTGCCTTCTATACGCTGCGCGAAACGCAATTGCCGCCGGTGCAGGCTTTGCGCGATGCCGGGGTGCCGATAGCGCTGGCGAGTGACTGCAATCCCGGCTCTTCGCCGCTAAGCTCGCTGCTGCTGGTCATGAACATGGCCGCGACGCTGTTCCGGATGACGCCCTCGGAATGCCTGGCGGGCGTCACCGCCCATGCCGCCCATGCGCTTGGCCTGTCCGATCGCGGCAGGGTCGCTGTGGGCAGCCGCGCCGACCTGGCGGTCTGGAATATCACCCATCCGGCCGAACTGAGCTATCGTATCGGCTTCAACCCGCTTCATGCCCGCATCTACGGAGGCGAATTTGCCTGAACTGATCCTTATCCCCGGCGAGACGACACTTGCCCAGCTTGAACGCGTCTGGCGCGAGGGGCTGGCCGTGCGGCTGGCTGACAGCGCCCGCGCGGGTATCATGGCCTCGGCTGCGCAGATCGAGGCGGCTGCGAATGGCGATCAGCCGGTCTATGGCGTGAATACCGGCTTTGGCAAGCTGGCCTCGATCAAGATCCGGGCCGAGGATACCGCAACGCTGCAACGCAACCTGATCCTGTCGCATTGCTGCGGCGTGGGTGAGCCGGTCGAGCCCGAGACCACAAGGCTGATCATGGTGCTGAAGCTTCTGTCGCTCGGGCGCGGCGCATCGGGGGTGCGGCCCGAGGTGATCGCGCTGATCGAGGGAATGCTGGCCCGCGACGTGCTGCCGGTGATCCCGGCGCAGGGCTCGGTCGGGGCCTCGGGCGATCTGGCGCCGCTGGCGCATATGGCCGCCGTGATGCTGGGCGAGGGCCGCGCCACCCATGACGGGCACGAGATGAGCGGCGCCGAGGCCTTGGCGGAGGCGGGGCTGACCCCGCTGGTGCTGGCCGCCAAGGAGGGGCTGGCGCTGATCAACGGCACGCAGGTCTCGACCGCCTTCGCGCTGGCCGGGCTGTTCGATGCCTTCGCCTCGGCCCGTGCCGCGCTGGTCACCTCGGCGCTCTCCACCGACGCGATCATGGGCTCGACCGCGCCTTTCCTGGACGAGATCCACCAGCTGCGCGGCCATCGCGGCCAGATCCTGTCGGCGCGGGTCATCCGGGGGCTGATGGAGGGCAGCGAGATCCGCGAGAGCCACCGCGAGGGCGATGCCCGCGTGCAGGACCCCTATTGCATCCGCTGCCAGCCGCAGGTGACCGGCGCCTGTCTCGACCTGCTCTGGCAGGCCGCCCACACGCTGCGGATCGAGTCGAATGCGGCGACCGACAACCCGCTGGTGCTGGCCGAGGCCGGGCGGATCGTCTCGGGCGGGAATTTCCATGCCGAGCCGGTGGGTTTCGCCGCCGACCAGATCGCGCTGGCCATCGCCGAGATCGGCGCCATCGCGCAGCGGCGCATCGCGCTGATGGTGGATCCTGCGCTGAGCCATGACCTGCCGCCCTTCCTGACCCCCGATCCGGGGCTGAACAGCGGGCTGATGATCGCCGAGGTCACAAGCGCCGCGCTGATGAGCGAGAACAAGCATCTGGCCAATCCGTGCAGCACCGATTCCACGCCCACAAGCGCCAACCAGGAGGATCATGTCAGCATGGCCGCCCATGGCGCGCGGCGCTTGCGGCGCATGAATGCCAACCTGTCGCAGATCATCGGGATCGAGGCGCTTTGCGCGGCGGCGGGGGTGGAATTCCGCGCGCCCCTTGCGACCTCAGGCCCGTTGCGGGCGGTGATCGCCCGGCTGCGCGAAACCGTCCCGGCGTTGGAGCAGGACCGCTACCTTGCCCCCGATCTGGCCGAGGCGGCCGCGCTGGTCCGCTCGGGCGCATTGACCGGCGCGGTGCCCGCCGATCTTCTGCAGGAGGTCTGCCCGTGAATCCAACTGACGTGAATCCCGTCGAGATCATCCGGGGCGATGGCCCGGTCATCCTTGGGCTGCCGCATACCGGAAGTTTTCTGCCCGATGAGATCCTGGCAAGGCTGAACCCGCGCGGGCAGGTGCTGGCCGATACCGACTGGCATATCCACCGGCTCTATGACGGGCTTCTGCCCGGCGCGACCACGGTGCGGGCGCGGTTCCACCGCTATGTCATCGATGCCAATCGTGGCCCTGACGATGCCAGCCTCTATCCCGGGCAGAACACCACCGGGCTTGTGCCGCTGACCGATTTCGACGGTGAGCCGATCTGGACCGAGGCGCCCGGCCCCGATGAGATCGCCGGGCGCAAGGCACGGTTCCACGCCCCCTACCACGCCGCCCTTGCCGCAGAGATCGAGCGGGTGCAGGCGAAACATGGCGTCGCGATCCTGTATGACTGCCACTCGATCCGCAGCGAGATCCCGTTTCTCTTCGAGGGCAGGCTGCCGGATTTCAACATCGGCACGAATATGGGCGCGAGTTGCGATCCGCGCATCGAGGCCGCTGCGCGCGAGGTCGTCGAGGCGACGGGCCGCAGCTGGGTGGTGAATGGCCGCTTCAAGGGCGGCTGGACGACACGGCATTACGGCCAGCCCTCGCGCGGTGTCCACGCGATCCAGATGGAACTGGCGCAATCGACGCATCTGGCAACGGAGGCTCCGCCTTTCGATTACGACGAAGGAAAGGCCGAGGCATTGCGGGATCCCCTGCGCGGGATCCTGGGCCGGTTGGCGGCCTTGGCACCGATGCTGGTGGCCGAATAGTTGCGTCCCGCGATGGCTGGGGGCCAGCCCCCAGACCCCCGGGATATTTGCATGAAGAAGAAATACAGGTTTTCCGATCTGCTTGGGAGCAAGACATGAACAATCCCCGTCACAATAGCCGCGATATCTATCCCGCCACCGGCACCGAGATCACCGCGAAAAGCTGGTTGACCGAGGCGCCGATGCGGATGCTGATGAACAACCTGCATCCGGACGTGGCCGAGAATCCGCATGAGCTGGTCGTCTATGGCGGCATCGGCCGGGCGGCGCGGACATGGAAGGATTTCGACCTGATCGTGGACAGCCTGAAGGCACTGGAGGAGGATCAGACCCTGCTGGTCCAGTCCGGCAAGCCGGTCGGCGTGTTCCAGACTCACAAGGACGCGCCCCGGGTGTTGATCGCCAATTCCAACCTCGTGCCGCATTGGGCGAATTGGGACCATTTCAACGAGCTCGATAAGAAGGGGCTGGCCATGTATGGCCAGATGACCGCCGGATCCTGGATCTATATCGGCAGCCAGGGCATCGTGCAGGGCACCTATGAGACCTTTGTCGAGGCCGGGCGGCAGCATTATGACGGCAGTTTGCAGGGGCGCTGGATCCTGACCGCCGGATTGGGCGGGATGGGCGGCGCGCAGCCACTGGCGGCGGTAATGGCCGGGGCCTGCTGTCTGGCCGTGGAATGCGACGAGACCCGCGCCGATTTCCGGCTGCGGACGGGCTATGTCGATGCGAAGACGCATAGTCTCGACGAGGCGCTTGCCATGATCGATGAATGGACCAAGGCGGGCGAGGCGAAATCGGTGGCGCTGATCGGCAATGCCGCCGATGTGTTCCCCGAACTCGTCCGCCGTGGTGTCCGTCCTGACATCGTCACCGACCAGACCAGCGCGCATGACCCGGTGCATGGCTATCTGCCCAAGGGCTGGAGCGTCGCGGAATGGCGGGCCAAGCAGGAGAGCGATCCCAAGGCCGTCGAGAAAGCCGCCCGCGCCAGCATGCGCGAACATGTCGCCGCGATGGTGGATTTCTGGAATGGGGGCGTGCCGACACTGGATTACGGCAACAATATCCGCCAGGTCGCCAAGGAAGAGGGGCTGGAGAACGCATTCGCCTTTCCCGGTTTCGTGCCCGCCTATATCCGCCCGCTTTTCTGCCGTGGCATCGGTCCGTTCCGTTGGGCGGCGCTGTCGGGCGATCCCGAGGACATCTATCGCACCGATGCCAAGGTGAAGGAGCTCATCGACGATCCGCATCTGCATAACTGGCTGGACATGGCCCGCGAGCGGATCAGTTTCCAGGGCCTGCCCGCGCGGATCTGCTGGGTCGGGCTGGGGCTGCGTCACAAGCTGGGGCTGGCCTTCAACGAGATGGTCCGCAATGGCGAATTGAAGGCCCCGATCGTGATCGGCCGCGACCACCTGGACTCGGGCTCGGTCGCCTCGCCCAACCGCGAGACCGAGGCGATGAAAGATGGCAGCGACGCGGTGTCTGACTGGCCGCTTCTGAATGCGCTGCTGAACACGGCCTCGGGCGCGACTTGGGTCAGCCTGCATCATGGCGGCGGCGTCGGCATGGGCTTTTCGCAGCATTCCGGCATGGTGATCTGTTGCGATGGCAGCAAGGATGCCGATGCGAGAATCGCGCGGGTGCTGTGGAACGATCCCGCGACCGGGGTGATGCGCCATGCCGATGCGGGCTATGAGATTGCGCTGGATTGCGCGAAGGAGCATCAACTGAATCTGCCCGGCATCCTGTAACGCCGAGCTGGTGCGCCGGTTTCATTGACGGTGGCGCTCCGGGCGGACAAAAGACCGAAACGACCCAACAAGGAGACTGACATGACCTTGAAGACCACCCTGAAAGGCGCCCTGTTCGGAATCGCCGCGCTTGGTCTGGCCGCGCCTGCGATGGCCGACCAGCTGGCCGACATCAAGGCCGAAGGCAAGATCGTCACTGCGACCGACATGCATTATGCGCCCTTCGACATGCTCAACAACGGCACATATGAGGGCATGACCAAGGACCTGTTCGACGAGGTCGCCAGGGAAATCGGCGTCGAGCCTGTCTATCAGGACATTCCCTGGACTGCCGAACTGCCGGGGCTGGAAGTGGGCAAGTTCGATATCGTCATCGCCCCCGTGACGATTACCCCCGAACGGCTGGAGCGTTACACCTTCACCCCGCCGATTGCCGATGCGACAGTCTCGCTGGTGAAGGCCAAGGGGAATGACGATCTGCAAAAGCCCGAGGATATCGCCGGCAAGACCGTCGGCGTGCAGCAAGGCACGGCACAGTTCCGCCAGCTTCAGGCCTATGGCGAAGAGCTGGGCGGCGTCACCGTCAAGGAATATGGCACCACCGATGAAGCCTATGCCGATCTGGGGGCTGGCCGTCTGGACGCGGTCGCGGGATCGCTTCCGAACCTGACCTATCTGGTAAAGAGCCGCCCCGAGAACTTCGCCCTGTTCGAGCCTGCGCAATTCGGCGAGCCCACCTATTTCGCATGGGTTCTGCGCAAGGAAGAGGCCAGCGAAAGCCTTGCCAAGGCCATCGAGGACGCAATCGCCAAGATGACCGAGGATGGCCGCATCAAGGCGATCCAGGAAAAATGGCTGGGCAGCTATACCGAACTGCCGCTGAGCGCATCCGCCAACTGATGCCCTGCCGGGCGGAGTTCTGACCCCGCCCGGCCCTTCGATCAAACGGAGAGGCGATGTTCTCTATCGAGACATTCTTCGGCAGCTTCGGCCCGCTGTTCTGGGCGGCGCGTTATACATTGCTGGTTTCGGGCCTTGGCATCGCATTGGGGCTGGTGATCGGTGCGTTCATCTGCGCCGCCGGCCTGTCGCGCTGGACCGTCGCGCAGCGTTTCGCGGCGATATGGGTCAGCTTTCTGCGCGGGGTGCCGCTGCTGGTCCAGCTCTTGCTGATGTATTACCTGCTGCCGGTCATCGGCATCAACGTGCCCGCCATTGCCGCGGCCGTCATCACCGTCGGCATCTGCGCCAGTGCCTATATCAGTGAAATCTGGCGAGGCGCGATCGGCGCCCTGCCCAGGGGCCAGTCCGAGGCCGCAATCGCCATGGGCATGGACCCGCGCAATGTCTGGACCCGGATCGTCCTGCCGCAGGCGGTTGTCCTGTCGCTGCCGGCGCTGGTCAACGAACTGATCCTGCTGGTCAAGGCGTCCTCGCTGGTGTCGGTCGTCGGTATTCTCGAGGTCACCCGCGCCAGCCAGGCGCATGCCGCCACGACCTTCCGCCCGCTGGAGGTCTATCTGGCCGCCGCCTGCATCTATCTGCTGATCAATCTGTGCCTTGCCGGGCTTGGCCGTTATCTTGAACACAGGACGGCCGTCTGATGGAATGGAGCATTTTTCAGCAATACGGTCCCATGCTGCTGCGCGGTTTCGCGATCACGATTTTCTGCTGGCTGCTTGGCACGATCCTGGGCATGGTCCTTGGCCTGCTGATCGCGCTGGCGCAGCGCTACGGCGTCAAACCCGTTCGCTGGCTGCTTCAGACCTATATCGAGATCATTCGCGGCACGCCGTTTCTGGTGCAGTTGTTCGTGCTGTATTACGGCGGCCCGCTCATCGGGTTGCGGCTGGACGCGCTGCCTGCCGGGCTGCTGGGCCTGACAATTTACGGCAGCCCGTATTTCGCGGAAATCTTCCGCTCGGCCTTTCGCGCCGTTCCGCATGGCCAGATCGAGGCCGCCCGGGCCATCGGAATGGCCGAGCCCTCGATCATCCGCCGCATCCTGTTGCCGCTCGGGCTGGTGTCGGCCCTGCCGGCGCTGGTCAATTTCTCGATCATCCTGACCAAGGAAACGGTGATCCTGTCGATCATCACGGTTCCGGAACTGATGTACCAGGTTCAGCGCATGTCCACGGAAACCTTCCGCTACCTGGAAGCGAACCTTGTGCTGGCGCTGTTCTTCTGGGGCCTGGTCGAGCTGATCTCGCGCGCTGGCCGCAGGCTGGAAACCCGCATCACGAAACATCTGATCGAAAGGACCTGAGATGGTTCAGGCATCCTCTGTCGAGATCCGCAAGGTCAACAAGTTCTACGGCCCGTTCCAGGCGCTGAAGGATATTGACCTGTCCGTGCCGCCGGGCAAGGTCACCTGCCTGATCGGACCATCCGGTTCCGGCAAATCCACGTTGCTGCGCTGCATCAATTTCCTTGAGGAATACGATTCCGGCGAGGTCCGCATAGACGGTCAGCTGATCGGTTACGAGGCGCCGGGCGGGCGCAGGATGCGGGCACGGAAACTGCGCGAGATGCGCCGCTCGATCGGGATGGTGTTTCAGCAATTCAACCTGTGGCCGCACATGACCGCGCAGGAAAATGTGGCCGAGGGGCTGATCCGCGTGCGGGGCCTGCCCAGGGCCGAAGCCGCCGACCGCGCGGTCGAGGCGTTGCGCAAGGTGGGGCTGGGCGACAAGATGGCCAATCACCCCGCGCGGCTGTCGGGCGGGCAGCAACAGCGCGTCGCGATTGCCCGCGCCATCGCGATGGAACCGCGGCTGATGCTGTTCGACGAACCGACCAGCGCGCTGGATCCCGAACTGGTCGGCGAGGTGCTGAACGTCATGAAGACGCTGGCAGGCGAGGGCATGACCATGGTCGTGGTCACGCATGAAATGGGCTTTGCCGCCCATGTCGCCGACCAGGTCGCCTTCATGGAAGCAGGAGAGCTGGTTGCCGTCGATGCCCCGGCGCGCATCTTGCATCAGCCCGAAGATCCCCGCATTCAGGGCTTTCTGCGGACCTATCACGAGCGGAATGCGTTCTGACGATCAAGGGCCAGCCCCGCGAGGTTCACTTTCCATGTCCGGGGCTCTGTCGCTCGGTCGGGGCCTGGCAGAGCGGCAGGCTCGGGAAGGGCCGGATCGCCAGCAAGGCTTGCCCGCCCTTCAAGGTCCTTGCCGAACTCGCCGGATGCCCACCAGGACGAGGATGGCCGAGAACATCAGCAATCCCGTGACCACCGGGTAATCGTTATATCCCAGACTATCGAGGAACAGCCTGTTCCGCCGATTGGCGGCCATCCTTGGTCAGCCATGACCATCTGCCCGCAGGCTCTGCGCATCGCCATGGCTGAACTCTCCCCCGCGCTGCAGGAACAGCCTGCCATAGCTGGCCGTCAGCGCGCCGGGATCGCGGCATGTCCAGACCTGTGGATAACGCAGCGCTCCGGCCGCCCGCAGCTTCATCGCGGGTTCCGCCGCTGCCTGCATGGTGCCATCCTCGGCCGTGAACGCGATGTCATGCTCACGCTGCACAGCTTCGGCATTGGCGCAAGCCGCATCGAGGGCTTTTGCCGTCCGGAAGAGACAGCGATAGGGCGTTGTTGCGCGACTCGCGCCTGAGGCGTGACTTCCCCCTTCCCCCGCGGACGTTATGCCACGCGGACGATCTCGGCGGTCTGTCGGTCCGGGTCTCTCGCCATGATGCGTTCGCCGAAGGATTTCAGGTCGAGCAGGTGAACGCCACCGGTTCAAGAGAACCTGCGAGGGCATTTTTGCCGTGATCCGGCTGCGGGCGCGGTATCCGGTCCAGCGTTTCCGGAACACCCTGTCGATGACCGGAGGCACGCAGGCGGTCACCCGTTGGGTCACCGGGCTCGGCCTCAGCCCGACGGCGCTGCTGTTCCTGTTCGTGGTCTTCTACGTGGTGCTGGGCATGTTCATGGATGCGATGTCGATGCTGGTCCTGACCGTTCCCATCGCGGTGCCGATGGTCACGGCGCTTGGCATCGATCCGATCTGGTTCGGCGTCTTCGTCGTCGTGATGTGCGAGATCGGGCTGATCACGCCCCCGGTCGGAATGAACCTCTTCGTCGTGCAGGGCGTGCGCAAGGGCGGGGGCAGCTTCAACGACGTGATCCGCGGCTCCCTGCCTTTCGTCTTCATCATGATCCTGTTCACGGTCCTGCTGGTCATGGTGCCGCAAATCGCCTTGTTCCTGCCCGAACTGGCCTCGGAGAGCTGACATGACGAACAATCCGCAAGAGACGGCGGCGGCGGTCGCCGGACACCGGCTGCTGATCGTCAACCCGAACGGCAATCCCGAGGTCACGCGGCTGGTCGAGCGATCGGCCCGGCGGGTGATCGGTCCCGGCACTTCGGTCAGGGCCGTCCACCCGGCGGACAGCCCGCTTTCGATCGAAACCCCCGATGATCGCGATCTGGCCGAGCCGCTGGCCATCGCGCTGCTGCGCCGCAATCCCGGCTATGACGCCTATGTCATGGGCTGCTTCGACGATATCGCCGTGGCCGGTGGGCGCGGGGCCCTCGATGCGCCCATCGTCTGCGCGGCAGAGGCCGCGATTTCGCTGGCGCGGCTGTTCGCGCCCCGGTTCGCCATCGTGACCACGGTGCAGACCATGGTTCCCGGCATCCTGTCGCTGGTCGCCTCGCAGGGGGTGGCCGACCGGTGCAGCGTGCGCGCCGCCGGGATCGGGGTCGCCCGGGCCGCGGCGGGCGGAGACGAAACCGAGGCCCGGCTGGATGCCACCATCCGTGCCGCCCGCGAGATCGACGGCGCGGGGGCGATCATCCTGGGCTCCGGCGGGCTGACCGGCCGGGCCGCCGGGTTGAGCGCGCGCCATGGCCTGCCCCGTCATCGACTCGATCGAGGCCGCCGTCGCCATGGGTGAAACCGCCGCCCGCCTGGTATCCCGAAGCGGGGTGCCGGGTTGAAGGCGACGGGCGGCAACGGAGCCGATGGCGGGAAGCGGAACCCAGCCCCGCGCTACGACCCGGTGCCGGGAATATCCGCCAGCCGCAATCCGTCGTCCAGCGCCACCAGGTCGATCAGCGGCATGCCGGGGGCGATCCGCAGCGGGGCAAGGCCCATGGCGGCACAGGGAATGTCGGTGGCCATCGCGATGGCGCGCTCGGGTGCGATGCCGGTCATCCGCACCAGCCGCCGGATCGAGGTGACCATGTCGATATGCGCCCCGGCCAGCGAGCCCTCGCTGTTCACCAGCGCGCCGTCCCGCACATGGATATCCATGCCGTAGAGATTGAAATGATCCGGCCCGCCGATTGTCGGCATGGCATCCGACACGATGAAGCAGCGGTCGGGGCGGGGGCGGGCATTCAATGTCAGTTGCAGCATTTCGGGGCTGACATGGATACCGTCGGTGATCAGCCCGCACCAGGCATCGGACAGGATCGCCGCCGCGATCATCCCCGGCTCGCGCGAGCTCATCTGCGGCATGGCATTGTAGAGATGGGTGAACATGGTGACACCGCTTTCCAGCGCCGCCTGCGCCTCTGCCGCTGTCGCCATGCTGTGTCCTGCCGACAGCACCACCCCCATCGCCGCCGCCTCGCGCAGCAGTGCAGGATCGGCGCGCTCGGGGGCCAATGTCAGCAGCACCGGCACATCGGCCCGGCGCAAGCGCCGCAGGACCGCCATGGTCCGCGCATCCAGCGGGCGGATGAAGCGGGCGTCATGGGTGCCGCGTTTCCGTGGCGAGATATGCGGGCCTTCCAGGTGGATGCCGATGATGCCGGGCCTTCCCATCGCGGCGATGATGGCATCAGTGGCGGCCTCCATCACATCCGGCGCATCGGTGATCAAAGTGGGCAGGATCCGTGCGGTGCCAAGCTTGCGATGGGCTGCCGCGATGGCCTCGATCCCGGCGACGGTGGGATCGGTATTCAGCAGCACACCGCCGCCGCCATTCACCTGCAGATCGGTGCAGCCGGGCATCAGCAGCGGGACATGCGCATCGGGCGTATCGCCGCCAAGGGGGCGGCAGGCCGTCACCTTCTGCCCGTCGGTCTCGATGGCGAGGCCGGTTTGCAGCCTGCCACCCAGCCAGATCCGGTCCGCCGCGATCAGCATGCCGCCTCCGGGTAATAATCCGCCAATGCCTCTTCGACATGGGCTTGCAGGATCGCGCGGGCCGGTGGCAGACCGATCCCTGCCGCCCGGTCCAGCGTTGCCTGCGGCAGATATTGCCGCAGCAGCGGGCGCGGCGGATCGGCGTGGTCGATTGCCCGGCACAGGTCCTCGACAGCATCTTGCGCCTTGGGCCAGTAATAGCGGATCCGGTCGGCATAACCGAAATGGCGCAGGATCCGGGTGTCCCCGCCATGATAATGGCCCTGCCAGTGGCGGGGTTCCCCGGTCATCAGGCCCTCCATCCGATCCGAGACATGGGGGCTGCCATCCAGCCAGTGGCGGATATGCGAGAGCGCATAGAGCGCCTCGCGCCAGGCGAAGGTCAGGGCGGGGCCGACCTTGAGGATGCCGAAATTCCGCCGGGCCAGGTCGGCATAGACGGCGGCGTCCTGGTAATCGGTCGAATGGGCCTCGAAACAAAGCCGGGGATTGTCGCCCAGCACCGGGCTGAGCCGGTCCGGCTGCGCCATGTCGAAACCGATGACGCTGGCCGGGGCGAATTCCAGCCCCGGCTGCACGACCAGCCCCCGGACCCGCGACCATGCAGCCCCCGCACCCTCGGCCTCGAAGGCGCGGCGATGCGCCTCCAGCGTGGCGGCGGCGTTTTCCGGCGGCGTGGCCGTGATGCCCTCTCCGTCATGGCGCGCGCGCCGGGGGGCGGAACCTCGGTGCCGATGATATAGGTCAGCGCCTTTGGGTCGGGCGCCGCCGCCTCGGCCACGGCGGCCAGTTGTGCCGCACGCGCGGCGGCCAGGTCGTCGCCAACCTGCGCGGGCTCGCCTGCGCAGCCTTCCGAGCAATCGAGATGGATCTTGGTGAAACCAGCCGTCATATAGGCGCGGATCATCCCGGCCGCATGCTCCATCGCCTCATCGGCGGGGCGGTCGCGCCATGCCTGCGGGCCCAGATGGTCGCCGCCAAGGATCACCGGCACATGGCCGAGCCCATGCGCCTGCGCGATACCCTTCAGGAAGCCGGTGAAATCGGCGGGGGTCATGCCGGTATAGCCGCCGAACTGGTTCACCTGGTTCGAGGTCGCCTCGATCAGCGCGGGCATGCCCTGCGCCGCCGCCTGCCGCAGCCCGGCGGCGATGACATCGGGATGGGCCGAGCAGACCGAGGGAAGCGCCGGGCCGTTCCCCGTCCGCATTGCCTCGATGATCGGGGTGAGAAGATCGCTCATGTCAGATATGCCTTTGCCATCAATGCCGCGCCGCGCGCACCGGCGCTGTCGCCATGCACCGCCCGCCGGATCGCGGGCAGCCGTGAATTGCCAAGCCGGAGCCGGGCCAGCGCATCGGTCAGCCGCTGCGGCACATCGGGGATGTTCGACAGCCCGCCGCCCAGCACGATGACCTCGGGGTCCAGCAGCAATTGCGCGGTATAGACCATCTCGCCCGCCAGATCAGCCCAGATATCCATCACCCTTGCCGCGCCCGGATCGTCAGCGACCGAGGCGGCGACATGTTCCGGGTCGGGATTGTCCAGCCCGGCCCATTCCGCCAGCCGCCGCAGCCCGGTGCCGGAGACGTAATTCTCAAGACAGGCCACCCGCCCGCAGCCGCATTGCCAGACCGGCAGGTCGTGGCGGGCCAGCGCGCGGGCGGGCATGCCGATATGACCGATCTCGACCGCAAGGCCGGCATGGCGATGCGGCAGGCGGCCACGCTCGACCAATCCGCCACCGACGCCGGTGCCGAGGATGATCCCCATGACCGAGACCGCCCCGTCCCCCGCGCCGCCATGCGCCTCGGAATAGGCGAAGGCCATGCAGTCGTTGATCAGCGGCAGGTCGCGCCCGATCTCTGCCTCCAGCGCCTTGGCGATGCCGCGCCCCGATACCGGGATGTTCGAGGCCGTGGCGATGCCCGTCTGCGGGTCGATCACCCCGGCGATCGAGATGGCGACGGGCAGGGCGGGGTCATCCGCCTGCTGTTCGAGCCAGCGGATCTGACCGGCCAGCGCGGCGATGAAATTGTCGAAACTGTCGCGGGGCGTGGGGATGCGGCGGGTCTCGATGGTTGCCATCGCCGCATCGAACAGCCGCGCCTCGATCTTGGTGCCGCCCAAATCGATCGCGCCGCAATTCATCGCTGCCATCCATAGAGTTCCACGCCCGAGACCACCCGCGTCAGGTTCCGCCCGGCGAAGGGATCGTCCACCGGCAGGCCCAAAGCCTCGGACCAGCGATGCGCCAGCACCTGCGCGGGCAGCACGTAAAGCACCGCATCCCCCGCCGTGCCGGTCAGGTTCAGCGCGATGTCGCAGCCCTCTCCGCCGATGGTGGTGACGCTGATATCCGGGAATTGCCTGCGGATCTCGGCGGCAAGGTCCATGTCGTAGCGGGCGGTCTGCGGATCGGGATGGATCATCACGAAAACCGCCGTGCCGCCATCGACCGCCGCCTTGGGGCCGTGGCGAAAGCCCAACGTGCTGTCCCATTGCGTCAGCGTGCGCCCCGCCGTCAGCTCCAGCACCTTGAGCGCCGATTCGCGCGCGATGCCGGTCAGTTCGCCGGAGCCGAGAAAGATCGCCCGCTCGGGCCGGGGCGCGTCCAGCGACCACAGGCCGGGCAGGATCGCAGCGGCGGCATCCGACAGGGCGGGCAGGGCAGTTCCCGCGTCGAACCCCGCATCGAGGCAGGCCAGCGCGGTCAGGTACATGGTGGTGAAACTGGAGGTCATCGCGAACCCCCGGTCATGGGTCGCCGGGGGCAGGATGATTGCCTGCGTCTCTCCGGGGCCGGGGCCCTGCCGCGTGGCAAGGGCGCTGTCGGGGTTGCAGGTGATGTTCAGCCGGTCCACGCCGGGCATATGCGCGTCCAGCAGATCGATCAGCCCGACGGTCTCCGAGCTGTTGCCGCTGCGCCCGAATTGCACGGACAGGGCAGGGCCGGGACGATTCGCGCCAAGGCCGGGGCGTGCCACGAGATCGGTGGTGGCCAGCGGCAGCAAAGGCGGGCCTTCGCCGGTCACCTGCCGGGCCAGCGCCTCGCCGATATAGGCCGAGGTCCCGGCACCCGACAGCCAGATCTCGCGCGGGGCACGGGTGGCGATCCATTCGCGGATCCCGGTGGCCCGGCTGGCCAGAGGCGCGGCCCAATCCCGCCAGATACCGGGTTGGGCGTTGATTTCGTCAAGGGTGAAGCTGCTCATCATCGGTCCTTGCTGTCAGAGGCCGGTGCGTCGGCGACGACCAGCCTGATCCCGGCGGCATCCAGCGCCGCGCGGATTTGTTCGCTTGGGTTGCGGTCGGTGACCAGGATGGCGATACGCCGCAGCCCGCAAATGCGGTGCAGGCGCGCGCCGCGGAACTTCGTATGGTCGGCCAGCACGATGACGCGCGAGGCGGCCTCGACCATGGCGCGGGTCACATGCGCCTCGTCCTCGGAATAGGTGGACAGCCCGCCATCCGGGTCGATGCTGTCCGCGCCCATCACGAAACTGCTGAAATTCATGCCGTTCAGGCTGCTTTCCACCAATCGTCCCGACAGTGAGCCGGTCGAGGCGCGGATCACCCCGCCGGTCAGCATCACCCGATGGCGTCCGTTGCGCAGCGCCTGTTGCGCCACCATCAGTCCCGAGGTCATCACCGACAGGGCCGGAACATCCTCGCGCGTGCCCAGCAATTCGGCCAGCATCTCGACCGTCGTGCCATTGTCGATCAGGATCGCATTATCCTCGGCCAAGAGACCGATGGCGGCCTCGGCGATGCGGCGCTTGCCGGCGGGATTGGACAGGCGGCGGTCGGCGATCTGCGGATGCACCGATGCCGAAGCACCCTGCGAGGCCAGCGCCAGCGCCAGCTCGATCCGGAAATCCGCCAGCCCGGCGAATCCCAGGCTTCGGCAAAAGCGGATCAGCGTGGGCTCGGATGTGCCCAGTCTCGCGCAGATCTCGCGCGAGGTCATGCGGATGAACTCCGCCGGTTCCTCGGTCACGAAACCGGCGATGGCGCGCAGCTTGGCGGGCATGCTGTCCTGCGCGGCGGAAATCGCGGCCCAGAGGGCGGCGCCGCTGAGCGGTTTGTTGTCGCTTGCCAGTTGCATGGGCGTTTCTTTCAGGTTTGCGCAGCACCTATGGTTATCCCTCCCAGAATATTTGTCAAACTAAAATATATATCGGCAAATGTTAGCATGACTGAAAAAATATCTTTACAAAAGGAATATTTTGGTGTTGCCTGACCTCGTCATAACACCCGAGGTTACATGCCCCAGGCATCCAAGACCCCCGTGCTGGAAGTTTGCGTCGATGATCCGCAGGGATTGTCGGCGGCGGTTTCCGGTGGCGCCGACCGGATCGAGCTGTGCTCGGCCCTTGCGCTTGGCGGGCTGACGCCCTCGCCCGGGCTGATCGCGGCGGCGGCGGAGCAGGCGGTGCCGGTTTTCGCTATGATCCGTCCGCGCCCCGGCGGTTTTGTCTATACGCCGGAGGAACTGGCGGTGGCCAAGGCGGATATCGCGGCGGTGCGGGGTGCGGGACTGGCCGGGATCGTGCTGGGCGTCACCCATCCGGACGGGCGGCTGGACCGCGAGGCGATCACCCGGCTGCGGGATGCGGCAGGGGATCTGCCGATGGTGCTGCATCGCGCCTTTGATCTTTCCCCGGACCTGGACGAGGGGCTGGAGACCGCCATCGAGCTGGGCTTCTGCCGGATCCTGACCTCGGGCGGCGCGCCTTCGGCGGGTGAGGGCGCGGGCAATATCGCGCGGCTGGCGGGGCAGGCGCGGGGACGGATCACGATCATGGCGGGCGGCGGCGTCGATGCGGGTAACGCGGCGGAATTGCTGCGGGCAGGGGCGGATGACCTGCACGGCTCCTGCAGCGAGATCCGGGCCGATCAGGACATGGGCGGGCGGCTGCGGATCGCGTCAGAGCGGGCGCAGACCTCGGTCGCGAAGATCCGGGCGCTGCGCGCGGCCATGGAACGGGCCGCGATGGAACAGACGGGGGAGGAAACATCGTGAAGGCGGGTATCATCGGATTGGGCGCTAGGATCGCCTCGCTCTTGCCAAGGATGCGGGCGGCCTGCCCGGAATTCGAAGTGCTGGCGGTGGCCGATCCCGGCCCCGGACATCAGGACCGGTTGGCCGAGGCGGGGCCCGCGCAGGTCTATGCCGATCCCTCCGAAATGCTGGCGGCGCATCGCTTTGATTTGCTGATGATCGGCTCGCCCAATTACCTGCACCTGGATCATCTGCGGCAGGCGCTGGCCTCTGACACGCCGCATATATTTGCCGAGAAACCCGTGGTGATCTCGCTGGACGAGACGTTGGAGCTTGCCCGGCTGCTGGCCGCCCATGACGGGGTGAACCGCGTCGGGGTGGGCATGGTGCTGCGCTATTCGGCGCTTTATCGCGCGGTCAGGGCGGCGCAGGCCGAGGGCCATCTGGGCGAGATCATGTCCATCGAGGCCGCCGAGCATATCGGCCCCTATCACGGCAGTTTCTTCATGCGGGACTGGCGGCGCGACAGCGCCATGTCCGGCGGCTTCATGCTGGAGAAATGCTGCCACGATCTTGATCTTTACCAAGCGTCGCGGGGGCGCGTGCGGCGCGTGTCGCCAGTTTCGGCGGGCGCAAGAAATACCTGCCCGAACGCCGCCCGGCCTCCGCGCCCGCCTATCTGCAGGAAATGTCTCCGCGTTGGGGCGGGGCAGGGGATGCGTTTTCGGGCGAGGGCGACCTGATCGATTACCAGACCGCGCTGGTCGAATATGAAAACGGCGCGACGCTGGCCTTTCACACCAACATGAATGTCCCCGACGAATTCCGTCGTTTCGCGGTGATCGGCACCGATGGCATGGCCGAGGGCGATTTCATCCGCAATTTCTTCAAGCTGACCCGTTCGGATGACGGTGCCGTGCTGCGGGACGATCCCGCCATCGGCACGGATGGCAGTCAAAAGGGCCATTACGGCGCCGACCAGGCCATGGCCGAGGATCTCTGCGCCTATTACATGGGCCGCCTGCCCGCCTTGCCGCTGACCATCACCGATGCGCTGGAGGCGGGTGTGACCGCGCTGGCCATGGACCGGGCGCGCAAGGAGGGCCGGATCGTCGATCTGACCGATTTCTGGGCCCGCTTCGACGAGGCGCTTGCCGGGAGGGCCGTGGCATGAAGACAGGCCGCGATCCCTTTCCCTATCTGCTGCTGGTCCCGGCGCTCCTGCTGGTTGGGCTGATCGCCGCTTGGCCGATCATCGAGACCTTCCGGCTGTCCTTCACCAATGCCTCGATGCGGCCCACGCAGGAATATGTGGGGATGGAGAACTATACCAAGTTCTTCAACCGCGATTTCTGGCCGGTCATCACCCGCACGCTGATCTGGACGACGCTGTCGGTCAGCCTCAAGCTTATCATCGGCCTGCTGGGCGCGGTGCTGCTGAATGCCGCCGTGCCGGGGCGGGCGCTGTTTCGGGTGCTGATCATGCCGCCTTGGGTGGTGCCCATCGCGGTGGGCTGCTTCATGTGGGCATGGCTCTATAACGGCCAGTTCGGGATGATCTCGGGGCTCGGCCAGCGGATCGGACTGTTCAGCGGTCCTTTCGAGTTCCTGGCCTACAAGCAGGCGGCCTTCATCTCGACCGTCGTCACCGATGTCTGGATCGGCACGCCGCTGGTCGCGCTTTACCTGCTGGCGGCGATGCAGACCGTGCCGACCGATCTTTACGAGGCCGCATGGACCGACGGGGCCAGCCGCTTCTATCGCTTCCGCCGGATCACCCTGCCGCTCTTGATGCCGTCCATCGCCACCATGGCGCTCTTGTCGACGATCTGGACCTTCAACAGCTTCGACATCATCTGGATCCTGACCGAGGGCGGGCCGCGCGGTTCGACCACCACGATGATCATCGACACCTATCGCACCGCCATTTCCCGCTTCCGCTATGGCGAGGGCGCGGCGCGGGCGGTGATGATCCTGATCTGCCTGTCGGTGCTGTCGGCGGTCTACCTGCTGATGCTGCTTCGGCTCACGAGGAAAGGACGCGCGAGATGATCAACCGTTATCGCTGGTGGGAATATCTGCTGATCTATGCCGGAATGACCCTGTTCCTGGTCTTCATGCTGGCGCCTTTCGTCGAGGCGTTCATGGTCTCGCTGCGCCCCCTGAACGAGGTGTTCCGGGTTCCCTACCGCTTCATCGCCGAGGGGATGAGCTTCGAGAATTACGTGACCATCTGGACGGCGCAGCCGATGCTGCTGCGCTGGATCATGAACAGCTTCGGCATCGCGGTTGCGGTCACGATCCTGTCGATGTTCTGCTCGGTTCCTGCCGCCTATGCCTTCGCCCGGTTCGAGTTCAAGCTGCGCGGCAGCATCCTGGCGGTGTTCCTGGTCGTGTCGATGGTCGGGGCGGCGGTGCTGATCATCCCGCTTTACAAGCTGATGCTGGCGGCCGGATTGCTGAACAGCTACGCCGCGATGATCGTGCCGGGCGCGGCCTTTACCGTGCCTGCGGGGATCTTCCTGATGCGCAGCTATTTCATGCGCATCCCGGCCGAGCTGGAAGAGGCCGCCTATGTCGATGGCGCCAGCCGGCTTTACACCATGCGCCGGGTGATCCTGCCGCTGGCGGTGCCGGGAATGGTCGTCGTCGCCGTGACCACCTTCATCACCGCCTATGCGCAGCAATTCCTGTTCGCGCTGACCTTCAATTCCAAGAACGAACTGAACCCGCTGCCGGTCGGCCTGTTCCAGTTCTTCGGCCATGAGACCGTCCGCTGGAACGAGATCATGGCCGCCAGCCTGGTCGGCGTGCTGCCGGTGCTGGTGCTCTACGTGTTCCTGCAAAGATTCATCGTCGCCGGGCTGACCGCCGGTGCGGTGAAGGAATGATGATCCAAGGTCCAATCAGGGAGTAAGCAAATGAAATTCCGTTCCATCATCCTCGCCTCGACCGCGCTGATGGCATTGCCGCTGGCGGCGCAGGCCGCGGAAGAGCTGCATATCGTCAATTGCGGTTCCGATACCGAGCCGCAGGCGCCGGTGCAGCAGAAGCATATCGACGAATGGGTGGCCGAGAACCCGGATTACAGCGTCCGCGTCGAATACCTGCCGTGGGAGCAGTGCCAGGCCAAGACCCTGACGCTCGCCGCCGCCGGAACCCCGCCCGCCGCCGCCTATATGGGTTCGCGCGTGCTCAAGCAGCTGTCCTCAAGCGATCAGATCGTGCCGATTGAGATGTCCGAAGAGGAGCTGGCCAGCTACGAGCCCTCGGTGATCTCGACGGTGCAGATCGGCGGCGAGGTCTGGGGCCTGCCGCGCGCATTCTCGACCAAGGGCCTGTTCTGGAACAAGGACCTGTTCGCCGAGGCCGGGCTGGACATGCCCGAAGGCCCGCAGACCTTCGACGACATGCTGACCGCCGCCAAGGCGATCTCGGAAAACACCGATGCGGCGGGCTTTGGCCTGCCCGCGGCGGATATGGACAACACCTTCCACGAATTCCTGAACTTCCTCTATTCCAATGGCGGGCAGGTCGTGGATGCCGATGGCAATGTGGTCTTCGACAGCCCGCAGAATGTCGAGACGCTGGCCTTCTACCAGGAACTGGCGAAATATTCGCAGGAGGGGCCGCTGGCCTATGAACGTGGCGGGCTGGAGCCGCTGTTCAAGGAAGGCCAGATCGCGATGTATACCTCTTACGCCGCTGGCCGTGGCAAGGCGGAGGGCGTGAATTTCGGCGTCTCGCTGATCCCCGCCGGGCCGCAGGGCGGGCATTCGACCCTGCTGATCACCGACAGTCTCGTGGTGTTCAAGGGCACCGGGCTGGAGGAACCGGCGCAGAAGCTGATCAAGTACCTGACCGCGCCGGAACGGCAGGCCGAGTTCGACAAGGAGGGCGGCTGGACGCCGATCCGTCTTGGCACCGATACCGACGCGCTGATCGCCGAGGACCCGTCCTGGAAACCCTTTATCGACGCGATCCCGACCGGCGGGCCGGAACCCCTGATGACCGATTTCGTCGGCATGCAGGATGTCGCGATCGAGAATATCCAGGGCGTGGTCCTGGGGGAACTCACCCCCGAAGATGCCGCGACCCGGATCCAGGAAGATCTGAGCGCGCTGGACTGAGTTCCGCGCAACCATGGCAGGGGGCGCAGCCTGCCCCCGCCTTTCCCCTGCAGGAGAAGCCGATGGGCGATTTGAAACTGAACGGAGTGACCAAGGATTTCGGCTCGGCCCGGGTGATCCACCCGACCGACCTGCATATCCGCGACGGCGATTTCACCGTCTTTGTCGGCCCTTCGGGCTGTGGCAAATCCACCATGCTGCGGATGATCGCGGGGCTTGAGGATATCAGCGACGGCACGCTGGAGATCGACGGAAAGGTGGTGAACACGCTGCCCCCGGCCAAGCGCGGCATCGCGATGGTGTTCCAGTCCTATGCGCTTTACCCGCATATGAGCGTGTTCGAGAATATCGCCTTTCCGCTGCGCGTGGAGCGGCTGCCGCAGGCCGAGGTCGATGCCAGGGTGAACCGCGCCGCCGAGGTGCTGAAACTGACCGAACGGCTCGGGCATCGCCCCGGCGAACTGTCCGGCGGCCAGCGCCAGCGCGTCGCCATCGGGCGGGCCATCGTGCGCGAGCCCTCGGTCTTCCTGTTCGACGAGCCGCTGTCCAATCTCGACGCCGCCCTGCGCGGAGAGATGCGGGTGGAATTGTCGCGGCTGCATGGGCAGCTTGGCAACACGATGATCTATGTCACCCATGACCAGGTCGAGGCGATGACCATGGCCGACCGGATCGTGGTGCTGAACGGGGGCCATGTCGAGCAATCCGGCACACCGCTGGAGCTGTTCCACCGGCCCGCGAACCGTTTCGTCGCAGGCTTCATCGGCAATCCCAACATGAATTTCCTGTCCGCCCGGATCGAGGCGGTCGAGGCCGAGGGTATCGCCGTGCAGATCGAAAGCGGCCCGCGCGTGACGGTTCCGGTCGATCCGGATGGCGCATCAGTGGGCGATCAGGTCACATTGGGCATTCGTCCCGATGATCTGCATCTTGCGGAAGAGGGGCTGTCCTGCAGCGTCGATGTGGTCGAGCGCTTGGGCAACAGCTCTGTTGTCTATCTAATCGCGCCGGGGGAGGTGCCGCTTTGCATGGTGACCGATGGAACCGCGCATAGCACCCCGGGGGATCAGGTCGGGCTTGGCTTCTCCCCCGCCGATGCGCATCTGTTCGCAGCCGATGGCAGGGCGTTCACCCGTCGGCAGGTGCCGGTCGATCTGGCCGCCATATCCTTGAAGCGGACAGCATGACCGTGAGCCGTTCCCTGACCCTCAGGCTGATGCCCGACGCAGAAGCCGCCGCCGCCGCTGTCGCAAGACAGATCGCCGAGACGGTCGCGACCAAGCCCGATGCGGTTCTGGGCCTGGCCACCGGTGGCACGATGGAGCCGGTCTATGCGCATCTGGTCCGCGCCCATCGCGAGGGGCTGAGTTTCGCCCGCGTGCGCACCGTCAACCTGGACGAATATATGGGCCTGCCGCCCGATCACCCGAATTCCTATCACAGCTACATGGCGCGGCATTTCCTTGACCATGTGGACATCCCGCGCGGGCAGAGCTTCATTCCGCGCGGCGAAGGGGATGCCGATGCCGCCGCAAGGGAATATGCGGCGCTGCTGGAGCGGCTCGGGCCGGTCGATCTGCAGCTTCTGGGGGTGGGCCATAATGGCCATATCGCCTTCAACGAGCCGGGCACGCCCATCGACGCGACCACCCGTGTCGTCCGGCTGAGCGATGAGACACGGCAGGCGAACCGGCGCTTCTTCGCGGAAGGAGAGACGGTGCCGGCCGAGGCGGTGACGATGGGCACGGCGCAGATCCTGTCGGCGCGCAGCCTGCTGGCGCTCGCGGTGGGCGAGGCCAAGGCAGCCGCGCTGTCGTCGGCGCTGGACGGCCCGGTCGATCCCGATTGCCCGGCCAGCTATCTGCGGCTGCACCCGTCCTGCACCATATTCGCCGACAAGGCGGCAAGTTCCGGGCTGCGCGGGCGCTGACAACCCCCGGCCCCGGCCTTGCATCGCCTAGGGCAATTGCCGCAATCCCGGCAGGTGCCTGTCGAAATAATCCTTGCCGAAATGCCGCTTGATGGCCGCCTGCATCTGGGCGGCCGTCTCTTCCATGCGGGTGCCCATCCGGAACAGCGGACCCGCGACCGTGGCCGACAGCATGCGATCGTTCAGCGGCAGCGGGATCGAGACCCCGCCAAGATCCTGGCTGTAGGATGACGCGCTCATGAACCAGCCCCGGGCAAGCGATTCCTCGATGATCCTGTCGACCTCGCCGGCACTCATCGGCGTGCCGGGGCCAAAGCGTTCATAGCTCGCCTGCCGCAACAGCGCCGCGCGTCTTGGTTCCGGCATCTGGCTCAGGATCGCCTGTCCGGTCGCGGTCGCATGCATGGGAACCCGCTTGCCCGGCTGCGCGGTATAGCGGATCGCCTGCGGGGATTCGATGACCGCCAGGAACACCGCATGCTGACCGGCGGACCCCGCGAGCCAGACGGTCTCGGCGCTGAGCCGGGCGAGTTCCCGCAGCAGATCCTGCAGGCTTTCCGGCAGGGGTTCCGCATGCGCGATCTCTTGCGCGAGGCTCAGCCATCGGGGCGTCGGATAGAAGCCGTGACGGGGCCGTGGCTCATAGAGAAACCCGCGCTCGGCCAATGTGGTGATGAGATTGAACGTGCTGGATTTCGGCCAGCCGAAATGCCCTGCAATCTCGGCAAGGCTCGCCGGCTGCCCGGTCGAGGCGAAGAACTCGAACAGATCGAGCACGTTAGCTGCCTGTTTTACGATCGTCGGCATCCTTGCGGCTTCCCCCGTAACTCGTCAATTCCCATGCGCCGGATGGCCGCGCCAGTCAATCGGAGGGCGGCGGAATCCCAGAGAATGAAAGCTTGACAGAGGCGCGTTGGAAAGTCTAGCGTTCATGACAGTGAATATTTGGTCTTTATATATGGACCAAATGACAGGAGCGACAGGGGAGGGATCCTGGCAATGGGGCCACTTGAAGGGCTGCGCATCATCGATATGACCTCGGTTCTGATGGGGCCTTACGCGACGTTGATGCTGGGCGATTTCGGTGCCGATGTGATCAAGGTCGAAAGCCCCGAGGGGGATGTCGTGCGCCAGATCGGGCCCTCGCGTCACGCGGGCATGGGGCCGCTCTTCCTGCATGCCAACCGCTCGAAACGCTCGATCACGCTGAACCTGAAACAGCCCGAGGGGCGCGAGGCCCTGCTGCGCCTGTGCAAGAATGCCGACGTGCTGGTCTATAATGTTCGGGCCCGGGCGATGGCGCGGTTGGGCCTGTCATATGAAGAGGTCTCGGCGGTCAATCCGCGCATCATCTATGCCGGCATGTTCGGTTACAGCCAGTCCGGCCCTTATGCCGATCGCCCCGCCTATGACGACCTGATACAGGGGGCATGCGGCCTGCCCTACCTGTTTTCGCGCGTCAATGACGGAGAGCCGCGCTATGTGCCCTCGGCCATCGTCGATCGTATCGTCGGGCTGGCCGCATGCAACGCGATCCTTGCCGCCATCGTCGAACGCAACCGCAGCGGCTTGGGTCAGCGCGTCGATGTGCCGATGCTGGAAACCATGGTCAACCTGGTGATGGGCGATCACATGGGCGGGCTGACCTTCGATCCGCCCCTGGATCGCGGCGGCTATGCGCGGCAATTGTCAGTGGATCGGCGGCCTTACAGGACACAGGACGGTTTCATCTGCGCATTGATCTATACCGATGGCCACTGGCGGCGCTTCTTCAAGGCGATCGGCTGCCCGGACCTGCCCGAAGCCGATCCGCGTTACCGCGATTTCACCGCCCGCATGGCCCATATCGACGAGGTCTATGCAGAGCTTGGCCGCATCTTTGAAACCCGTTCGACCGCCGAGTGGATGGAGCTTCTGGAGCAGGCGGATGTGCCCGCGATGCCGATCCATGATTTCGAGGGGATGCTGAACGATCCGCATCTGACGGCGACCGGCTATTTCGAGATGGTGGACCATCCGAGCGAGGGGCGGATCCGGCAGATGGCCGTCCCGGCAAGCTGGAGCCGCACACCGGCCCGCCCCGAACGGCTCGCCCCGAGGCAGGGCGAGCACGGGGCAGAGGTGCTGCGCGAATCCGGCTTTGCGGATGACGAGATCGAGGCGCTGTCGGCAAGCGGGGCCTTGGGCACCGCCGCCGAACTGGCCGCCACCGGCGAATAGGACAGATCACGGGGGGAGACGGCATGGATTTTTCATATAGCGAGGAACAGGAATCGATCCGGGATGCCGTCGCGGCGATCTGCTCGCAATTCGACGACAGCTACTGGCTCGGGCTGGATGCGTCCGGCGAGTTTCCGCATGAGCTTTATTCGGCGCTGGCCCGCGACGGTTGGCTGGGCATCTGCACCGCCGAGGCCTATGGCGGCTCGGGCCTTGGCATTGCCGAGGCGGCGATCATGATGCGCGAGATCGCGGAATCGGGCGCCGGCATGTCGGGCGCTTCGGCGGTGCATATCAATATCTTTGGCCTCAACCCGGTCGCGGTGTTCGGCACCGAAGAGCAGAAACAGCGCATGATCCGCCCGATGGCCGAAGGCCGCGAGAAGGCCTGTTTCGCCGTGACCGAGCCGAATACCGGGCTGAACACCACGCAGCTCAAGCTGCGGGCGATACGCGACGGCGATGGCTATGTCGTCAATGGCCAGAAGGTCTGGATCTCGACCGCGCAGGTGGCCGACCGGATCCTGCTGCTGGCGCGAACCACCCCGCTGGAAGAGGTGTCCAGGCCGACAGAGGGGCTGAGCCTCTTCTATACCCGTTTCGACCGTGACCGCATCCGGGTGCGCGAGATCGAGAAGATGGGCCGCAAGGCGGTCGATTCGAACGAGTTGTTCTTCGAGGATTTCCGCATCCCCGCCGATGACCTGATTGGCGAGGAAGGGCGCGGTTTCGAATATATCCTGCATGGCATGAATCCCGAGCGCGTGCTGATCGCGGCAGAGGCGGTCGGGCTTGGCATGCTCGCGGTCAAGCGTGCCGCGCGCTATGCCAATGAGCGGATCGTCTTCAACCGCCCCATCGGCCAGAACCAGGGGATCCAGCATCCGCTGGCGAAATGCTGGGCGGAACTTGAGGCGGCCTGGCTGATGGTCATGTCGGCGGCATGGCAATATGATAGCGGCGCCCCGGTCCCGGTTGTCGGCGCCGCCGCGAATGCCGCCAAATACCTGGCCGGGGAGGCGGTGTTCGAGGCCTGCCAGACGGCAGTGATGTCGCATGGCGGTTTCGGCTATGCCAAGGAATACCATGTCGAACGCTACCTGCGCGAAGCCTTTGTCCCGCGTATCGCGCCGGTCAGCCCGCAGCTTTGCCTGTCCTACCTGGCCGAGCGCGTGCTCGGCCTGCCGAAATCCTACTGATCGCGGCCGGGGGAGACAGAATCATGGATAATCGGGGACCGCTGACCGGGTTGCGCATCATCGAGATGGAAGGGATCGGCCCGCCTCCCTTCGCGGCCATGCTTCTCGCGGATATGGGGGCAGAGGTCATCCGGATCACGCGCCCGGAGCCCTCGGGGCTGGGGATCGAACGGCCGCCGGAATTCGAGCTGCCCGCGCGGGGCCGCCGCTCTGTCGCCATGGACCTGAAGAACCCCGAGGCGGTGGCATGTCTCCTTGATCTGATCGCCCGTGCCGACGGGCTGATCGAGGGCTTTCGGCCCGGCGTGATGGAGCGGCTTGGCCTCGGGCCCGAGACCTGTCTGGATCGCAATCCGCGCCTTGTCTATGGGCGCATGACCGGTTGGGGGCAGACCGGGCCGCTGGCCCCGCGCGCGGGGCATGACGTGAACTACCTTGCTCTGACCGGATTGCTGGACATGATCGGGCGCGAGGGGCAGCCGCCGACGATCCCCTTGAACCTGCTGGCCGATTATGCCGGTGGCAGCCTGATGCTGGTGATCGGCATGCTCGCGGCGCTGCTGCATGCGAAATCGACGGGACAGGGGCAGGTCATCGACGCGGCAATGGTCGATGGCGCGGCCTTGCTGGGCACGGCGATGACCGGGCTGCGCGCCTCGGGGATTCACAGGGGCGAACGCGGCACGAATATCCTTGATGGCGGCTTGCCGGAATACTCGGTCTATGAATGCGCGGATGGGCGATACCTGTCGGTCGGCGCGCTGGAACCCAAGTTCCGCAAGATCCTGCTGGAGGGGCTTGGGCTGGACGAGGCCGACGCGCCGCTGGACGGCTCACCGGCTTCGCGGATCAAGGCCCGTGCGGCGATTGCCGGGCGGATCAAACAGCATGGCCGTGACGAATGGGTTGCCCGGTTCGAAGGACTGGATGCCTGCGTCGCGCCGGTCCTGTCGCAGGAAGAGGCGGCGCATCACCCGCATAATGCCGCGCGGGAAAATCATGTCGAGATCGCCGGGATCGTCCAGCCCGCACCCACGCCGCGCTTCTCGGTCACGCCCCTTCCCACGCCCACCCCGCCCGAGCCACCGGGGGCAAGCGGAACGGCGGTGTTGGCTGCATGGGGGCTGCCCGCCGAGCGGATCGAGGCCCTGCTGCGATCCGGCGCGGTGATTGCCGGGGATGAAGGGGAGGGCGGATCATGATGCTGACCGACAGGGACGGCCCGTTGGACAGGGTCTTGACCCGCATCGAGCGCGGGCTTGTCCTGCTCTCCGGTCTGGCGATCGGCATCATCATGATGGTCGTGGTGGCGGATGTGTCGATGCGCTACCTGTTCCGGCAACCGCTGACATGGTCCTATGACCTGATCGGCAGCTACCTGATGGTGGGGGCCTTCTTTCTCGCGCTTTCGGACACGATGAAGCAGCATGGCCATATCGCCATCGACATGTTCCTCTACAAACTGCCGCATCGCTTCATGCACGCCTCGCAGGGGCTCGGCTATCTGCTGGCGGCAGTCATCCTGCTGGTCATCGCCTTGCAGGCGGGGGACCGTCTGGCATCGGCATGGAAGGGCGGCGACCTGATCAGCGCGACGGTTCCGTGGCCGACATGGCCCTCTTACCTGATGGTGGTGACCGGGGCGGGGGTGATCACCCTGCGCTGCCTGGTTCGCAGCCTGCAACACCTGCTCTCCTGTCTGAGCGGCCGGCAACTGGCCGATCTGCCGCCGCCGCATGAAACCGGCCCGCATGACGAGGAACAGTCACTATGACCGTCGCACTTGTCCTGCTGTTGCTGGCTCTGTTCCTGGTCACAGGGCTTCCCGTCGCGCTCGCCATGTCGGTCTCCGGGGCCGTCGGGCTGTACCTGCTGGGCGGCTGGAGCTTCGTTGCTGGCATCCTGCGCACCTCGCCGCTGTCCACGGCAAGTTCGTATGAGATCATTACCATCCCGATGTTCATCCTGATGGCCGAATTCGTGATCCTGTCCGGGGTGGCAAAGGACCTGTTCCGGGCGGCCAGCATCTGGGTCGGGCGGCTGCGGGGCGGGCTGGCCATGGCCACGGCGATCGCGGGGGCGGGTTTCGGCGCCATCTCGGGTTCCAGCACCGCCGCGGCGGCGACCCTTGCCTCGACCTCGATCCCCTCGATGATGGAACAGGGATACGATCCGAAACTGGCCGGCGGCGCGGTGGCGATCTCGGGCACTTTGGCGATGCTGATCCCGCCATCGATTGCCCTGATCCTCTATGGCATCATCGCGGATCTGCCGGTGGGGGACCTGCTGATCGGCGGGGTCATTCCGGGCGTCATCGTGACCATGGCGATCATCCTGACCATCGCCGTGCTGGTCCGCATCGATCCCGCCGCCGCCCCGGCGGGCCGGGCCTATACGCTGCGCGAGAAATTCGGCTCGCTGAAACATGTGGGGCCGATGCTGATCCTGTTCCTGGCGGTGACCGGCGCGATCTATTCGGGCATCTCGACGCGACCGAAGCCTCGGGGATCGGGGCCTTTGTCGCCATGCTGCTGGCCGCGAAAGAGCGCAAGCTGAACCTGCAAAGCCTGCTGATCGCCCTGCGCAATACCGGGCATACCACCGCGATGATCCTGTTCATCATCCTCGGCGCGCATGTCTTCGGCTATTTCCTGACCCTGTCGCGGGTCACCAACGAACTGGCAGGCTGGATCGGCGGGCTCGGGCTGGCGCCTCTGCTGATCATGGCGATCATCCTGATCGGCTACCTGATCCTCGGTTTCTTCATGGACCAGATCGCCATCCTGATCCTGACCGTGCCGGTCATCCTGCCGGTCGTCACGCAGCTTGGTTTCGACCCGGTCTGGTTCGGCGTCGTGGTCATCGTCACCGCCGAGGTCGGCATGGTGACGCCGCCGATGGGCATGAATGTCTTTGTCGTGGCCCGCTATACAAGGCGGCCATTGGGCGAATTGTTCCGGGGCGTGATGCCGCATGTCTGGGCGCATCTGCTGGTGATCGCGCTGCTGGTGCTGTTCCCGAGCCTGGTGCTGTGGCTGCCCTCGACCATGTGAGGCCGGCCGGGACCGCAAGAAATCAACAGGAGGAGGAAAGAGATGAATATCGGAAAGACGAGGACCGCGGCACTGACCGCGATGGCCGCCGCCATGACCATCCCGTCGCTTGGGATGGCCGAGACCCTGCGGGTCGCCGACAGTTTCCCGGTGGGCCATTACATCGCCGAGAACATGACCAAGATCTGGATGGACAAGGTTACCGAACTGACCGGCGGCGAGGTCGAGTTCGAATATTACCCCGCCGAGCAGCTGGGCAAGTCCAAGGACCTGCTGTCGCTGACGCAGAGCAATACCGTCGATATCGGCTATGTCGGCGTTTCCTATGTCGCCGACAAGCTGCCGCTTTCGGCGGTGGGCGAATTGCCCGAGGCGTTCAACTCTTCCTGCCAGGGCACCGGGGCTTATTGGTCCATCGCCCGGCCCGGCGGGATTCTGGACGAGGCGGAACTGGCCCCGCAAGGCGTGCGCATGCTGCTGGTGATGATCCTGTCGCCCTACCAGATTTTCACCGCCGAGAACGAGATCACCGATATCGACAGTTTCAAGGGGATGAAGCTGCGGGCGACCGGCGGCACCAAGGAGATCGCGGTGCAGCTGATGGGCGCGACGCCGGTCAACATCCCGGCCCCCGAAACCCGCGAGGCGCTGACCCGGGGCACCATCGACGGGGTGCTTTTCCCGCATTCCAGCGCCCTTCCCTACGAGCTGGAACCGGCGCTGGCCTATGGCACGCAGGGCATGAATTTCGGCTCTTTCGTGGCCAGCTATGTCATCAGCGAGGATCGCTGGAACCGGCTTTCGCCCGAGGTTCAGAAGGCGATGACCGATGCCGCCGAAGAGGTGATCGGTTCGGCCTGCAAGGCTGCCGAAGAGCTTGACCTCAAGGACAAGCAGACCATGGCGGATGCGGGGGTGGCTTTCGTGTCGCTGCCCGAAGAGGACATGGCCGAGATCGGCAAGCGGATGTCCACCATCGGCGAGAAATGGGCCGAGGACCTGGACGGGCGGGGTCTTCCCGGCTCCGAGGTGCTGCAGGCGTTTCGCGACGCGCTGGCCGAATAGGATGCGGGGCATGCGCGCGGCCGGCTTGTCCGCCGTCGCAATGCCCGGGGATGCCGTCGGCATCCCCGTTTCGATGCAATGTCGCGGAGCAAGCGACCTGTTGGCAAGGAGCCTCGAATGAAACTGCTTGGTGAAGGATTCTACTGGAACGATCTGACGGTCGGCGACAGGTTCCGGACCTCGGGCCGCACCATCACCGAGACCGATATCGTCAATTTCGTCAATGCGGCGGGCATGCTGGAATCGCTCTTCGTCGATGCCGAGTATCGTGCCGCCCATTCCGCGATTCCGGGCCGCCCCGCGCCCGCCGCGCTGGTCCTGTCGCTGGCCGAGGGGCTGGTGCTGAACGCGACCGCGCAGGGAACCGGGCTGGCCTTTCTGCATATGGAGATGAATGTCGAGGCTCCGGTGCTGCAGGACGACACGATCCATGTCGAGATCGAGATCTCCGAGGCCCGGCCCGCGAAAAAGGCCGGGCGCGGGCTGGTCCGGACCCGCAATCACATCGTCAATCAGCGCGGAGAGACGGTCATCACCTATACGCCCCTGCGCCTGATGGCGGGGCGCGAGGCGTGACAGGGGAAACCCGCACATCTCCGGGCCGTGACGGCATGAGATGACCGAAGGCGGGGGCGGCGCAATTGGCCGATGCCCGGCTGCAAGGGCCGACAAGCTGCGAAATCATTCCTGCAAGGCCCGGCGGGTCACCATCTGGTGAGCCCTCTTCGCCTCTGCGCAGCAAATTGCCGATAGATTTAGGCAGAGATATGCCGGTTCCGCCCGCTATCCGGCAAATATGGGAACGGGCCTCGACGAACCCTGTTGCGTCATTATTCGTAACAGCCACTTGGGAAGACAATCTCCTGAAAGGTTCCTCCGATGCTCTCTTACCCCTCCTCCCGAATGATTTGCGGCGCCGCCATCGCGGGGCTTGCCGCCACGCTCAACGCCGCGCCCGCGCTGGCCTATGTGGGGCCGGGTGCGGGGTTGACCGCGCTTGGCACCATGATCGCGGTCATCGCCGTCGTGCTTCTGGCCGTGGTCGGCTTCGTCTGGTATCCGCTGAAGCGGCTGCTGCGCAGGAACAAGCCCGCCGATGACCGCCAAGAGCCGCAATGATGGCCGTCATCGCGCTTGTTGCGGGCGTGGTCGCCTTGATCGCCGTGTTGCGGCTGTTCGAGATCGAGCGCCGCGCCGGTTCGGCCATCCAGATCGCCCATGAGGCGCTCGGCACCATCACCGATCCGGATCTGAGCGACGAGATCAAGGAACGGCAGGTCCGGCGCGCCACATTCACACTGGTCAAGAGCAGCGCCACCCTGCTGGCCATCGCCGCGGCGGGATTCCTGGCGGCGGCGGGTTTCGTCGTCGGCGGCGACCTGCTGGGCCTGTTCAGCATCGGCGAGGCGATGGATATCGCGCTGAGCTGGTCCTTCATCCTGTGGTCCTCGCTTGGCAGCATCGCCTTGTGGATCGGGATCGGCCGATTGCGCGGGAAGGATGCCGGGGCAGCCGCCGGGGACACCACGCGCGACGAGGTGCCCTATTCGGCGCTCGACCGGGCGCTGCACAACCTGGCCTTTTCCTCGCCGGGGCTGCAAAAGGGGCTGGCCAGGGTCGAGGACCGGCTGTGGCGGCGCAGGATCGAGGACACGCGGGCCGAGCGGCCGGTGCTGGTCACCTCGCTGCCACGGGCGGGCACGACGATCCTGCTGGAATTGCTGGCCCGGCAGCCGGAATTCGCCTCGGCCAGCTATCGCAACATGCCGTTTACCTTGTCGCCGCTGTTATGGGGGCGCTTTTCCAACCTGTTCCGCAAGGCCGGTGAAAAGGCCGAGCGCGCGCATGGCGACGGTATCGACGTGGATTTCGACAGCCCCGAGGCTTTCGAGGAAATGGTCTGGATGGCCTTCTGGCGCGACCGTTACAGGGGCGGCCGCATCGCGCTGTGGAACGAGACGGACCGCAACGCGGAGTTCGAGGCGTTCCTGTCCCGCCACATGCGCAAGATCGTCGCGGGCAAGCCCGGTGCCTTCCGCTATGTGTCCAAGAACAACGCCAATATCGCCCGGTTGCCGCTGTTGACCGCGGCTTTCCCGGATGCCCGGCTGGTGATCCCGGTGCGCGATCCGGCCGCGCAGGTCGTCTCGCTGATGCGGCAGCATGAACGCTTTGCCGATCTGCATGCCCGCGACCGTTTCGCCCGCCAATACATGGAGGGGATCGGGCATTACGAATTCGGCGCCGCCTTGCGCCCGATCGCCTTTCCCGGCGCGCCCGAAAGCGCGGCAGGGGCCGGGACCAGCGACTACTGGCTGCGCTATTGGAATGCCGCCTATGCCCATGTGCTGGAACATGCGCCCGGGGATGCGGTCTTCATCGATCACGCCGCGCTCAGCAGCCACCCGCAAGAGCAGTTGCCCCGACTGGCCGAGGCGCTGGAACTGCGGGACGGGCAGGCGCTGCTGTCGGCCAGCGGCATGTTCCGCCCCTCGAAACCGCCCCCCGAGCTTTCCGGGGCCTCTGCCGGTCTTCTGCATCGCGCGAAAGAATTGCATGCCGCGCTGCTGGAACGGGCGCTTTGATCGGTTGCCATTCACAAGAGAAAGTAAACAGAGCCTTGAAACGCAGAATTTCCGACCGCATCGGTCCCGTCATTTCAATTGTTTCGCTTGCAATCATCGCGGTGATCTATGGCACCGTATCCACCTGGTGGAACTGGTTTCCCGCGCCGCAGATCGGCCTGGCGCATCGCACGATTCTGGAGGTCTCGCAGAACTGGAAGAACGATATCGGGCTTGAACCCACGCGGCACCTGGTCAAGCCGATCTCCGGCGATCCGGACCCCGAACGCGGATTCTCGGGCCAGACTTCGGGCAGCAGCGCCGAGGGCTATACCCTTGCCGCGGGGCTGAACGAGCAGCGGGACGGGCCGTTCCACACGGTTCGCCTTTATGACGGCAGCGGGCAGGAGCTGCATCGCTGGCCGGTGCGCTACGGCCTGTATGATTCCGAACGCAAGCCGCAGAACGTGATGCTGCACGGCATGGAAGTATTCGAGGACGGCTCGCTGGCGCTGACCTTTGACGGCGGGCAGGCCATCACCCGGATCGATGCCTGCGGCAAGCCCATCTGGACGCAGAATGACCGGTTCCACCATAGCATCAACCGGGATGGCGAAGGCCATCTGGTGACGCTGCGCGATGACGATATCGTCTGGCTCGACGAGGATACGGGCGAGATCCTGAACAGCATCAGCCTGCGCAAGGAAATGGTCGAGGGCGCGAATGCAGAGCAGAAGGCGATGCTGGAGATCCGCACCCGCACGCCGGAAAACGCCGAGGAAGAGGTCTCCTATCTGGGCGATCCCTTCCATCCCAACGATGCCGAGCCGCTGCGCGCCGATATGGCCGGTGCCTTCCCGATGTTCGAGCCCGGCGACGTGCTGCTGAGCCTGCGCGAGCTGAACATGATCAGCGTGGTGGATCCGGAAACCGGGCGCCTGAAATGGTGGCATTACGGGCCCTGGTTCAAGCAGCACGATCCCGACTTCCAGCCCGATGGCCGGATCACGGTTTACGACAATGCCACCGGTTCGGGCGCAAGCCGGGTCCTCTCGATCCGCCCCGGCGAGGATCGGGTCGAGACCCTGTTCACCGGCTCGGACGAGGTGCCGTTCTATAGCTGGCGCCGGGGCAAGCATCAGGTCCTGCCGGACGGCAACATCCTGCTGACCGAGGCCGAGGGCGGGCGCGTGCTCGAGGTGACACCCGGTGGCAAGCTGGCCTGGGAGCGGCACATGGCCTGGGATCCCGAGCAGAACGTGATCATCACCGAGGCCCGCCACCTGCCTGCGGATTTCTTCGAGAACGGGGTGCCGGGCTGTGATACGGGCGGCGAGGGGGAGACCTGAGCCACCACCGCGATGCGGTCTGAAACAAGGATGAAATTCCGGCAGGCCCGGCCTTGCGGGAAATGCGTCATCGCCCGATGGCATGGGGCGCGTTAACCGCCTTGCGATTTCGCTATTGGCGAAGATCCTGTTTTCGATCATTGCAGTTTTCGGGATGCGCGAATGCTTGAAATGCGCGATAAATTGCCGATCTGGTAAAGGGAACCCGAAACGCGAAGGAAGACAGCCGATGAAAGGTCTTGCATTGATCTGCCTCGCCGGCATCGCTTGGATGGGCGTGACCGCCGCCTCCGCCGCCGGTCTGGGCCCCCTTGTCGAGGCCGCGGAGCTGAATGCCGCCCTTGATGAGCAGGATCCGATCGTCCTGGATATCCGGGGCGATGCCTATGCCGAAGGCCATATCGAGGATGCGGTTTCGGCACCCTATGCGCTGTTCCGTGGTCCTGCCGGGAATCCTGGCCAGCTTCCTCCGGTGGATAGGCTGGAGGCGACCTACGAGGAATTGGGGCTGGTGATGGACCGCCCCATCGTCATCATGTCCCAAGGCGATACCGACAGCGATTTCGGCGCCGCCGCCCGAGTATACTGGACCCTGAAAAGCTCGGGTTTCACCGAGCTGTCGGTTCTGAACGGCGGGGCGGCTGCCTGGATCGATGCCGGGCTGCCGCTGAGCAAGGCCCCGGCCGGCGCGACGCCATCCGAGCTGGACATCACCTGGGACGACCGCTGGACGGCGCTGACCGACGAGGTTGCCGGCATTGTCGCAGGCGAACGGGACGCAGTGCTGGTCGATGCCCGGCCGCCCGAGTTCTACGAGGGCAGGAAAGCCCATGACGCGGCAGAACGGCCCGGAACCGTGCCGGGGGCGCTGAACCTGCCCCATTACAGTTTCTTCCCTCCGGGCGCGACGAGGATCGGCGGGGTCGATGACCTCGACGCGCTGAAGGCGTCGCTTGGCATCGATGCGGGCGAAGAGGTCGTGTCCTTCTGCAATACCGGGCATTGGGCCGCGACCGACTGGTTCGCGCTGTCCGAACTGGCCGGGATCGAGAACGTCAAGCTCTACCCGGGCTCGATGGTGGAATATTCGGCCAGCGGCAACGAGATGGCCAATGTGCCGGGCCTGTTCGAGAATTTCCTGAACCAGTTCAGGCGCAACTGATGTCCGGGGCGTCGGTTCCGCAAGGCCGGGAAGGCCCGGCCTTCGACATCCTTGCAAGGCGCGGCGGGCTGGTCCTGGCGGCGCTGGCCTGCATCGCGCTTGTCGCCCTGTTCGCCGGGGCGCGATACGGGATGATGCTGGCCATCGGCCTTGGCTTCGGCATCGCGCTGGAAGGGCTGCGCTTCGGCTTTGCCGGGCCATGGCGCGCGATGATCCTGCGCCGCGAACCGGCGGGAATCCTGGCGCAATTGCTGTCCATCGGGATCGTCAGCGCGGTCGCGATTCCGCTGCTGGCCGCCCATCCGGACGAGCTGACCGGCGCGCAGGCCCCTATCGGTTGGGCGATGATCGGCGGCGCCTTCGTCTTCGGCGCGGCGATGCAGGTGGTGCTGGGCTGCGGCTCGGGGACATTGGTGAATGCCGGTTCGGGCAATCCCGTCGGCCTGCTGGCGCTGCCCTTCTTTGCCATCGGCAGTTTCGCCGGGGCCTATCACCTGATCTGGTGGACCGGGCTGGGCGCCCTGCCGATCCTGACCCTGTCCGGCTGGCCGGGCCTGATCGTCACCCTTGCGGCTCTGGCGGCGGTAGCGGGCCTGCTCCTGAGACTGGCCAGGCCCGAAGCCCGGCACCTGCCGCGCAGGCTGGTGATCGCGGCCATCGCCCTTGCCGCCCTGGCCATCGCCAACCTCGTGATCGCCGGGCAACCCTGGGGCGTGGTCTACGGGCTGGGCCTCTGGGCGGCCAAGGGGTTCACGGCCCTGGGCGGCGACCTGTCCGGCTCGGCCTTCTGGAGCGCGCCGGGATCGGAACGGATCCTGCAAGGCAGCATCCTGACCGATTATACCTCGCTCACGAATATCGGCATCATCGCGGGCGCCTTCGCCGTGGCCGCATGGCGGAGCGGCGGGCTGTCGCAGAAACTGCCCGGCTATCCGATGCGGGCATGGCTGGCCACGATCGTCGCGGGCTTCCTGCTGGGATATTCCTCGCGGCTGGCATTCGGCTGCAATGTCGGGGCGTTCTTCTCGGGGGTGTCCACCGGCAGCCTGCATGGCTGGGTCTGGTTCGTCGCGGCCTTTGCCGGTGCGGTCCTGGGTGTCCGGCTGCGCCCGCTTTTGGGGCTGGAGACGCGCGCATGACCCGCACCGTCACCGCATCCGCCGCGATCGCGTTCCTTGCGGCCCTGCTGGTCTTCGACCAGGCAAGCGCCGATCTGAATCCCTACAAGGCGCCCCCGGCCTTTGCCCTGGGATCGGGGCAGGCATCATCGGGCGGCTTTTGCGGCGCCCTGCCGGAATAGGACGGGTCCGGCGGGGCAACGGGGCGCGCTGTCAGGTGAACAGGAAATCATCCGCGGTGATCTGGGCACATCATGCGCCATCCGGCCCTGGGGCATATGAGGATGTCGATCACCGCCCGACGATCAAGCGATACTGCAGAAATCTGACAGGAAGGACCATGCTCGGGATCATCGGGCGGTTTAGACCAAAGGCTTACTCACGTACTCACATTTGGTATATATAGTACAATTTGCAGACGATGGCAACAGCCAGCTTTCACCCATCCCAACCGCTGCAGAACGGTTGGCGACAGGGTGGTTACTGCAGGTCGGGGCACAAGGTCCCCTCCCCGGGGAAAGCTGGTTCCAACGGGGAGGGGACAGGCATGATCAGGCCAGGTCGAAACGGTCCGCGTTCATCACCTTGGTCCATGCGGCGATGAAATCGCTCACGAATTTCTCGCGGTTGTCATCCTGTGCATAGACCTCGGCATAGGAGCGCAGGACCGAGTTCGAGCCGAAGACCAGGTCGACCCGTGTCGCGGTCCATTTCACCGCATCGTTCTTGCGGTCGCGGATCTCGTAAAGCCCGTTATCCACGGGTTTCCAGCTATTGCCCATATCGGTCAGGTTCGCGAAGAAATCCGTGGTCAGCGTGCCCTCGCGATCGGTGAAGACGCCATGCCGGGTGCCACCGTGATTCGTGCCCAGCACACGCATGCCGCCGACCAGCACGGTCATCTCGGCCGCGGTCAGGCCCAGAAGCTGCGTCCGGTCCAGCAGCAATTCCTCGGCGCTGACGACATAATTCTGCTTGATCCAGTTCCGATAGCCATCGGCCAGGGGCTCCAGCGGGGCAAAGGAGTCCGCATCCGTCATCGCGTCGGTCGCGTCGCCACGGCCCGGAGCGAAGGGCACGGTCACGTCAAAGCCCGCAGCTTTCGCGGCCTTCTCGATCCCCAGGTTGCCGGCCAGCACGATCACATCGGCGATGCTGGCGCCGGTTTCCGTGGCGATGGGCTCCAGCACGGACAGGACCTTCGCCAGGCGGGCGGGCTCGTTACCCTCCCAGTCTTTCTGCGGGGCAAGGCGGATGCGCGCGCCATTGGCGCCGCCGCGCATGTCCGAGCCGCGCCAGGTCCGCGCGCTGTCCCAAGCGGTTGCAACCATGTCCGCGATGGACAGACCGGCAGCGTCGATCCTGGCCTTGACCGCCGCCACGTCATAGCCGGTATTGCCAGCCGGGATCGGATCCTGCCAGATCAGGTCCTCGGCCGGAACGTCAGGCCCGAAATAGCGCGCCTTCGGCCCCATGTCGCGATGGGTCAGCTTGAACCATGCCCGCGCGAAGGTCTCCGAGAAGTAGGCCGGATCGTCCCTGAAGTGCAGCGCGATCTCGCGATAGCCGGGATCGACCTTGAGCGCCATGTCGGCATCGGTCATCATCGGGTTGCGGCGGATGGAAGGGTCCTCGACATCAACGGGCTTGTCCTCTTCCCTGATGTCCACCGGCTCCCATTGCCACGCGCCCGCCGGGCTCTTGCGCAGCTCCCATTCATGGTTGAACAGCATTTCGAAAAAGCCGTTGTCCCATTGGGTCGGATTGGTCGTCCACGCGCCCTCAAGCCCGCTGACCACCTGGTCGCGGCCGATGCCGCGCGTGGACTTGTTCAGCCAGCCAAGGCCCTGATCCTCGATCCCGGCACCTTCCGGTGCATCGCCCAGCAGCTCGGCGCTGCCATTGCCATGGGTCTTGCCGACGGTATGGCCGCCCGCGGTCAGCGCCACCGTCTCTTCGTCGTTCATCGCCATCCGTGAGAAGGTCTCGCGCATCTGTGCCGCGGTTTTCAGCGGGTCGGGCTGGCCGTTCACGCCCTCGGGATTGACATAGATCAGCCCCATCTGCACGGCGGCCAGCGGGTTCTCCATGGTCGAGGGGTCATCAAGGCTGCCGTAACGGCTGTCGCTCGGCGCCAGCCATTCCTTTTCCGAGCCCCAATAGACATCCTTTTCCGGATGCCAGATATCCTCGCGGCCAAAGCTGAAGCCGAATGTCTTCAGCCCCATGTCCTCATAGGCGATGGTGCCCGCCAGGATGATCAGGTCGGCCCAGCTGAGCTTGTTGCCGTATTTCCTCTTGATCGGCCAGAGCAGGCGGCGGGCCTTGTCGGTGCCCGAATTGTCCGGCCAGGAGTTCAGCGGTGCGAAACGCTGGTTGCCGGTGCCGCCGCCGCCACGGCCATCCGAGATGCGATAGGAACCCGCCGCATGCCATGACATGCGCACGAACATCGCCCCGTAATGCCCCCAATCGGCGGGCCACCAGTCCTGGCTGTCGGTCAGCAGGGCGCGCAGATCCTGTTTCAGCGCCTCGACATCCAGTTTCTTCAACTCTTCCCGATAGTCGAAATCCTTGCCCATCGGGTTGGTCTTGCTGTCATGCTGATGCAGGATGTCCAGGTTCAGCGCATTCGGCCACCAGTCCATCACGCTGGCGCCCGAGGCCGTCATGCCGCCATGCATGACCGGGCATTTTCCCGAAGATTTGATGTCATTTCCGTCCATTGAAACTCTCCTTGCTGAACCGTGCCATCACGGTGACCGGATCTCGCGCGTTTCTCATGCGGAGCGCGAATCCGGGCATCGGCTACCATCCGTTTGTAACATGAATCGGAATTAGTTAAATTTGGATTTATTGATTGATCACATAAGGTGATCTTATGATGATACATTGCCGGATTCCCGCCCCGCTCCATCGGCAAACTGCCGCAAAATTCGACAATCCGCCGGAATATGCCTAACGAAATGGCATATCACGCTGAATCTGCTGCTTTCACAACCAGTTCCGATGCTCTGCGATTGAGATCGCCTGTCCGGCTAATTCAATGGCCTCCATGTTCGACTCACCCCGCATATCCGGTTTCCAGCGCAGTCATGGGCAGGCCCGGATCGTGCTTGGGCCCCGCGGTGTCGTCGATCTGGCGCAGTCGGGTTCGGCCAAGGCGATGCTGCCGCGGATGGCGGCGGGGCTGCCCGAGATCGTGTTCCTGAATACCTCCGGCGGGCTGGCCTCGGATGACCGGCTGGAATACGGCGTCGAGTTGCGCCCCCGCACGCGCGCCCTGGCAACGACACAGACGGCCGAGCGCGCCTATCGCGCCGATGGAGGTCCGGCGCGGGCGCATGTGTCCCTGACCATCGGCAGGGATGGCTGGCTGGACTGGCTGCCGCAGGAAACCATCCTTTTCGACGGCGCCGCGCTGGATCGCGTGACCGAGGTCGACCTGGCGCCGGGCGCGGGCTGCCTGTTGCTGGAAATGATCGTGCTGGGGCGGCTGGCCATGGGTGAGCATCTGTCGCATCTGCACTTGCGCGACCGCCGGGTGGTCCGCCGCGAGGGCCGCATCCTGCATCACGACGCGCTGGCGCTGGACGATGCCGGGCTGCGGCGGCTGGACGGTCCGGCGATGTTGGGCGGCGCGAAGGCCGTGGCGACGCTGGCCATGATCGCCCCGCATGCGCCGGATTTGCTGACCCGCGCCCGCGACATGCTGGACGAGCCCGGCGTGACATCCGCCGCCAGCGCCCCGCCCGGACGCTGGTTGTGCGGCTTCTGGCCGGGGATGGCTGGCCGCTGCGGCGGCAGATCAACCGGCTGCTCGCGGCACTGCGCCCCGATCCCCTTCCACGTATCTGGCAGGTCTGACCCATGAACCTTACCCCCCGTGAACGCGAGAAACTGCTGGTCTCGGTCGCCGCCATGGTCGCCCGTGGGCGGCTGGCCCGCGGCGTCAAGCTGAACCATCCCGAGGCCATCGCCCTGATCACCGATTTCGTCGTCGAGGGCGCCCGCGACGGCCGCAGCGTGGCCGACCTGATGCAGGCGGGCGCGCATGTGATCACCGCCGGGCAATGCATGCAGGGCGTGCCCGAGATGATCGAATCGGTGCAGGTCGAGGCGACCTTTCCCGACGGCACCAAGCTGGTTACCGTCCATCACCCGATCCGCGAGGAGGCTTGAATGAAACGATTTTTCACCCTTACCGCCGCTGCGGCCGTTTTCCCCGGCCTGGCGCTTGCACATCCCGGCCACGAGGCGGGCCAGTTCATGGGCGGGCTGTCCCACCCCATCGGCGGGGCCGATCATTTGCTGGCCATGGTCGCGCTTGGCCTGCTGGCGGCGCAGATCGGCGGGCGGATGCTCTGGGCCCTGCCTGCCGCATTCGTCACTGCGATGATCGCGGGCGGGCTGTTGGGTTGGGCGGGGCTGCCCTTTGCGGGCGTCGAGCCGATGATCCTTGCCTCGGTGGTGATCCTCGGCGCGCTGGTCGCGATGGCCATGCGCCTGCCGATGGCGGTGCTGGTTCCGGGCGTCGCGATCTTCGGCTTTGCCCATGGCTGGGCGCATGGGGCAGAGGGCCCGGTGCAGGGGCTCATCCCCTATGCGGTGGGTTTCGCCACTGCTACCATGGCGCTGCATCTGCTGGGCATCGGGATCGGCAGGCTGCTGCAACGCGGGGCATTGCTGCGCGGGATCGGCGGCGGCACGGTGCTGGCGGGCCTCGCCCTTGCGGTTGCGGGCTAGGCCATGATCCCCGGTGAGCTCATCCCCGCCAAGGGCGAGATCGCGCTGAACGAGGGCCGCGAGCCGATCACCCTCATGATCGCAAATAGTGGCGACCGTCCCATCCAGGTCGGCAGCCATTACCATTTCGCTGAAACCAACCCGGCGCTGCGTTTCGACCGCGCAGCCGCACGTGGCATGCGCCTGTGCATCCCGGCAGGCACCGCCGTCCGCTTCGAGCCGGGCCAATCGCGCGAAGTGCGGCTGATCCCCTATGCGGGCGACCGGGTCGTGCAGGGATTCCGCAAAGACATCATGGGGGCGCTGTAATGGCCGTGACGCTTTCCCGCGCCGATTACGCGGCGATGTATGGCCCGACGAGTGGCGACCGCATCCGGCTGGCCGATACGGAACTGCTGATCGAGGTCGAACGCGACCTGACCATCCCCGGCGAAGAGGTCAAATTCGGCGGCGGGAAGGTGGTGCGTGACGGCATGGGGCAGTCCCAGGTCACGCGCGGGGGCGGCGCGATGGATACCGTCATCACCGGCGTGGTGGTCTTCGATCACCAGGGCATCACCAAGGCCGATGTTGGCCTGAAGGATGGCCGCATTGCCGGCATCGGCAAGGCGGGCAATCCCGACACGCAACCGGGCGTCATGCTGATCATCGGACCGGGAACCGAGATCATCGCGGGCGAAGGCCGTATCCTGACCCCCGGCGGCTTCGACTGCCATATCCACATGATCTGCCCCCAGCAGGTCGATCACGCGCTGCATTCGGGTGTCACCACCCTGCTTGGCGGCGGCACCGGCCCCGCGCATGGCACGCTGGCCACCACCTGCACGCCGGGGCCGTGGCATATCGCCCGGATGCTGGAGGCCTGCGCCGATCTGCCGGTCAATATCGGCCTGGCGGGCAAGGGCAACGCCTCGCGCCCCGAGCCGCTGGAGGAACAGGTCCGCGCCGGGGCCTGTGCGCTGAAGCTGCACGAGGACTGGGGCACCACCCCCGCCGCCATCGACAATTGCCTGGGCGTGGCGGACCGGATGGATGTGCAGGTGATGATCCATACCGACACGCTGAACGAATCCGGCTTTGTCGAGGACACGATGGCGGCCATCGCCGGGCGCACGATCCACGCCTATCACACCGAGGGCGCGGGCGGAGGCCATGCCCCCGACATCATCCGCATGGTCGGCATGGGCAATGTGCTGCCCTCATCGACCAACCCGACCCGGCCCTATACCGTCAATACCATCGAAGAGCATCTGGATATGCTGATGGTCTGCCACCATCTGGACCGCCGCGTCCCCGAGGATGTCGCCTTCGCCGAAAGCCGCATCCGGCGCGAGACCATCGCCGCCGAGGATATCCTGCATGATCTGGGCGCCTTCAGCGTGATCTCGTCGGACAGCCAGGCGATGGGCCGCGTGGGCGAGGTCATCATCCGCACATGGCAGACCGCCGACAAGATGCGCCGCCAGCGCGGGCGGCTGGAGGGCGAGCAGGGCGAGAACGACAACCTGCGCGCCCGCCGCTATATCGCCAAATACACGATCAACCCGGCCATCGCGCATGGCGTCAGCGCCCATATCGGCAGTATAGAGCCCGGCAAGCGCGCCGATCTGGTCCTGTGGTCCCCGGCATTCTTCGGCGTCAAGCCCGAGATGGTGCTGGTCGGCGGCCAGATCAGCGTGGCGCAGATGGGCGATCCGAACGGCTCGATCCCGGTGCAACCGGTCTTCAGCCGCCCGATGTGGGGGCATTCGCGCCGTGCCTCGGCGCTGTTCCTGTCGGGTGCGGGGCTCGAGGCCGGGGCGGGCGGTGGTCTGGACAAGGTGCTGATCGCGGTCGAACAGACCCGGGACATCGGCAAATCCGACATGGTCCTGAACGATGCCATGCCCGAGATCGAGGTCGATCCGGAAAGCTACGAGGTTCGCGCCGATGGCGAAATCCTGACCTGCGAGCCCGCGAGCGAACTGCCCATGGCGCAACGCTATTTCCTGTTCTGAGGAGCCCCGATGATCCCCCATAGCCACCAGGTCATCCGCAATGCCGCCGCGTCTTCCGGTGCCCCCTTCGATGGTGGCGTGGTGCTGGATTACGAGGGGCGGCTGCTGCGCCGCAAGCGGCTGGCCTGCGATGCGGGCGATTTCCTCGTCGATCTGCCCGAGGTCACCAGCCTTGACGATGGTGACGCCTTCCTGCTGTCGGATGGCCGCCGGATCCTCGTTCATGCCGCCGCCGAGCCGGTGCTGGTCATTCGTGGCGACCTGCCCCGCCTCGCATGGCATATCGGCAACCGCCACACCCCCTGCCGGATCGAGGCCGACCGGCTCATCATCCGCGCCGATCACGTGCTGGAGGCGATGCTGAACCAGCTTGGCGCGCGGATCGAACATGCCACGCTGCCCTTCAGCCCCGAAAAGGGCGCCTATGGCCATGGCCGCACCTTCGGCCATGATCACGGTCACTCCCATGCACATGCGCATGACCACCAGCACGATCACGCCTGACGCCGCCCGGCTGCGGCTGGCGCAATACCTGTCGCCCGCCTTCCCGGTGGGCGGTTTCGCCTGGTCGCAGGGGCTGGAATGGGCGATGGATCAGGGCGCGGTGACCCGCGCCACCCTGCCGCAATGGCTGGCTGACTGGCTGGAACATGGCGGCGGCTGGACGGATGGCGTGCTGGCCTCGCTGTCGCGGCGGCCCGGGGCCGATCATGCCGGGCTGGACGATCTGGCCCGCGCCGCCTGCATGGGCTCGCAACGCCTGACCGAGACCGTCGAGCAGGGGACCGCATTCGCCGCCAATATCTCGGCGCTGACGGGCGAGGCCCATCCTGCGGCAGCCCTGCCGGTCGCCTTCGGGCGGGCCTGCGCCGGGTTTCCGCTGCCCATGCCAGAGGTGCTCGCCGCTTTCCTGCAGGCGCAGGCGGCGGCGCTGATCTCGGCCGCGGTGCGCTTCATGCCGCTTGGCCCGGTCGAGGGGCAGGCGATGCTGGCCGGGCTGCAACCGGCGCTGCTGGCCACGGCAACCCGCGCCGCAACGGCGACCGAGGCCGATCTGGCCAGCGCCACATGGGGGGCGGATATCGCCGCCATGTCGCATGAAACCATGACAACGAGGATATTCAGATCATGAGCCCAGAAGCATTTCCAGCAAAAGTGGGCACCGTTTCGGCAGAAAAAACAGTCTCCCAGACTGTTTCCCGGTCCTGCCTCGATGCGTCCGGAAATGCGTCACGTTTCTCGCACGGTCCCCTTCGCGTCGGCATCGGCGGTCCCGTCGGCTCGGGCAAGACCACCCTGACCGAGCAGCTGGCCCGGCATCTCGCCCCGCGCCTGTCCATGGCGGTCATCACGAATGACATCTACACGCGCGAGGATGCCGAAGCCCTGATGCGCGCGCAGGTCCTGCCGCAAGAGCGGATCCGGGGCGTCGAGACCGGCGGTTGCCCGCATACCGCGATCCGCGAGGATGCCAGCATCAACCTTGCCGCCATCGCCGATCTGAACGCCGCCTTTCCCGGTCTGGAACTGATCCTGATCGAGTCGGGCGGCGACAATCTGGCCGCGACCTTCTCGCCGGAACTGGCCGATCTGACGATCTATGTCATCGACACCGCCGCCGGGCAGGACATTCCCCGCAAGCGCGGCCCGGGCCTTGCGCGTTCCGACCTGCTGGTGGTGAACAAGACCGATCTTGCGCCGCATGTCGGTGTGGATGCCGAATTGCTGGAGGCCGATGCACGCGCCTCGCGCGGGTCGCGCCCGGTGGTCATGGCTTCGCTGCGCCACGGCAGGGGGGTGCAGGAGATCATGGATTTCCTGGTCCGCGAGGGCGGGCTGGAACTCGCACCGCTCAAGGCCGGGCACGAGGTCGGTCACGCGCCGTAGCGGAACCCGCGCTCTCTGCCTGCGCCCTATTTCTGCAACAGGTCCCACATCATCCGGTCACGCTCTGCCGTCCAGATCCGGGGCGTGTCGATGCCGCGCGCCTCGTCCCATGCCCGGCCGATATTGAAGGGCAGGCAATGCTCGTAGATCGCGTAATCGCCGAATTTCGGATCGCATTCGGCGCGGACGGCTGCCGCCGCCTGCTCGATCGTGCCGCCCCCGGCGGCGATGCGGGCGACGGGGCGATAGGTGCTGTCGACGAAATCGCGGGTATTGGCCACGGCCTTGGCAACCATGTCGCGGCCCAGCAGGGCGTCGCCGCGCCCCGGTGCGATCGCGGCCGGGTCGAATGCCATGATCCGGTCGAGCGTGCGCCCCCAATCGCCGAAATGCCCGTCGCCGCAATAGCAGGCCGAGTGGTATTCGACGATATCACCGGTGAACATCACCTCCTGGTCGGGAACCCAGACAACCGCGTCCCCGGCGGTATGGGCCCGCCCCGGCTGGAAGATATCGACGCGGCGATTGCCCAGCCAGACGGTCATCCGGTCGCGGAATGTCAGGCTGGGCCAGGTCAGGCCGGGGATTTCCTCATGCCCCTGGAACAGGCGCGGAAAGCGCCCGAACTCGCTGTCCCAATCCTCCTGCCCGCGTTCGGCGACCTGCGCGCGGGCGGCGTCGGACATGATGATCTCGCCCGCCCCATAGGCCGAGGCGCCCAGCACCCGGACCGCGTGGAAATGGGTCAGGACCAGGTGGCTGATCGGCTTGTCGGTCACGCCGCGGATCGATTCGATCACCTTGCGGGCCAGGCGCGGCGTGGCCTGCGCCTCGACCACCAGCACGCTGTCATCGCCGATGATGACGCCGGAATTGGGGTCGCCCTCGGCGGTGAAGGCGTAAAGCCCCTCGCCGATTTCGGTGAAACTGACGGTTTTCTCCTCGAGATCGCCATGAGATGCGAATTGCTTGGCCATTGGGATGCTCCTCGTCCTGCCTGCAAGGCATAGCCAATTCACATGCGCGATACAAATGCGCAGCCGCGCAGGGTCCCGCATGCGGAGCGGCTCAGCTACCAGGCCAGGGATTTTGCTGTATACAGCATGACGAATAAATGCTAGGAAATACCCTGGAGATCGCGATTGCTCCGGTATTCTATCTTTGGTTGTGCACAACGTTGACTTGTAAAAGGCCGTCGCATCATGTTCGCAAATCCTTTCAGCAGGCAGGAACTGGATCGGCGCGTGGCAGGCTTCCGGCAGCTCCTTGTCCGGAAACAGCTTGATTTCGCCGTTCTTTCTGCCCCCGAAAATGTCTTCTACCTGACCGGGCTCGATCACTGGGGTTATTTCGCCCCGCATTTCCTGATCGTTCCGGTCGAGGGCGAGATGGTGCTGGTGACCCGCGCGATGGAGCGCGTCACCATCGAGACCTTCGTCCGCAACGCGCGGTTCTCGGGCCATGGGGACGAGACCAGCCCGGCCGCGGCCCTGGTCGCCGAGATCCGGACGCTTTCCGGCCGGGCCGGGGTCGAGATGAACACGGCGGGCTTCTCCTATCCGACCGGGCGGGCGCTGGCCGAGGCCCTTGCCCCGCGCGAGATGACCGATATTTCCGGCTGGCTCGACTGGATGCGGCAGGTGAAATCACCCGAGGAGCAGGTCTTGATGCGTGCCGCCTCCAGGCTCTCGGACCGAGGCATGCAGGCGGCCATCGACGCGCTCGGCAACGGGGCGGGGGAATCCGGGACCGCCGCCGAGGTCATGGCCGCGCTGATCCGCGATGGCGGCAGCCCGCCCGGCTTCGGCCCCTTCATCCGTCCCGAACACCGCTTGGGCGAGGAACACACCACATGGGGCGAGGGAGATTACCTCGAAGGCAGCCGGGTCTTCATCGAGCTGTCGGGCTGCGTCGCCCGCTATCACGCGCCGCAGGGCCGGCTGATCCAGATGGGCCGGATCCGCGACGAGGATGCCCGCATGGCCGAGACCTGCCGGACGGCGTTCGATGCCGTTTGCGAGGCGCTGAAACCGGGGGCGGTGGCGCGCGATGTCTATGCGCTCTGGCAGGGGCATCTCGACGAAATCGGCTGCGCGCATTACCGGCGGCATCATTGCGGCTACATGGTCGGCATCGGCTTTCCGCCAAGCTGGACGGGCGGAAACGGCGTCACCGGGCTGCGCCATGACAGCGGGATGGAGATCCGCGAGGGCATGGCATTCCACATCCTGTCCTGGATGATGGGCACCGGACGCGGCGATTTCTTCCTATCGAACACGGTCCTGGTCGGCAAGGCGGGAGGGGAGGTCCTCAGCCAGACGACGAACGCGCCCATCGAAATCGAGCGGGCAATGGCACTATCGGCCTGATTCATCGATAAAAATCACTGAGGAGGAGGAAATGACGGATATTCCGGGAGAAAGGGAGACATTATCCCTCAATTACAGGATCACCATACCTTCGGTGGCGATCCTTGTTGCGCTGTGCATCCCGCTGGTCATCTGGCAAGAGGAGTCGACCGAGACCCTGAACGCGATCTTTGCGGTCATCGTCAACAATATCGGCTCTCTCTATATCTGGTATTCGATCCTGATGGTCGCGGCGAGCCTGTTCTTCATCTGCACCAGGTATGGCAGCGTGGTGATGGGCGATCCGGGCCGCAAGCCGCGCTTCAGCTGGTTCGAATACCTGTCGATCATCGTCGCCATGGGCATCGGCTCGACCATCATGCGCACCGGCACGGTCATGTGGGCGCCCATCGCCGCGGCGCCGCCATTCGGGCTGGAGCCGCAATCGCTGGCCGCCATGGCGACCGGCAATGGCTATGCCATGTATCTGTGGAGCTTCCAGACCTTCGCCATCTTCTCGGTCGGTGCGCCGGCCGTCGGCTACCTGCTCTATGTCCGCAAGGTGAAGATCCTGCGCATGTCCGAGGTCTACCGCCCGCTTTTGGGCGACCGCTTCACCGATGGCACGGGCGGCATCGTGATCGATATCCTGTTCATGGTCGCGATCATCGCCGGGGCGGCGACCTTCCTTGGCCTCGGCACCCCGATCGTGACCGCCATCGTGTCGCATATCACCGGGTGGGAGGCGACATTCGGCCTGACCTTCGTGGTCACGCTGGTCTGGATCGCGCTGTTCACGGCATCGGTGCTGCTGGGGCTGGAAAAGGGGATCAAGAACCTCTCGACGCTGAACATGTATCTTGCGGCGCTGCTGGGCGTCTTCATCCTGGTGGCGGGCCCCTCGGGCTTCATCCTGTCCTTCTTCGCCGAGTCCCTCGGCTCGCTGTTCCGCGACCTGCCGAATTACGTTCTCAATACCGGCACTTGGCCCGAAGAGGGCAGCGGCAGCTACGACATCGCCCGCTATACGATCTTCTGGTGGGCCTATGGCGCGACATGGTCTCTGTTGCACAGCATCTTCGCGGCCAAGATATCCGAGGGCCGGACGATCCGCGAATTGCTGCTGGCCTATCTGCTGGCACCGCTGGTCCTGGCATGGGTGGCCACCGGCATCCTCGGGGGCTTGGGCGCGGGGCTGCAGGCCGACGGATCGCTGGACGTGTTCGGAATCGTCGCCGAAAGCGGGCAGATGGCGGCAATCGCCGAGATCGTCGCCAGCGTGCCCTTCGGGCTGATCGCCGCGCTTGTCTTTACCATGCTGACGATGACCTTCTTTGCCACGACGCTGGATTCCACGACCTTCACCGTCTCGGCCTATACCGATGATAACGACATGCACAAATACGATCCGGCGGCGAAGATCCGGCTGTTCTGGTCGGTCGTCATCTCGGTCTTTGCGCTGGTGCTGATGAAGGTCGGCGGCCTCGTTCCGCTGGAGGTCACATCCGGCCTTCTCGGTCTGCCGATCATCTTCATACAGCTCGGCTCGGTCTGGGCCGCCAAGAAGATGATCGACCAGGATCGCGCATGGGAGACCCATACGCGAAAGGCGGCCGCCCGGATCTAGGGCGGCCATCCCTTCCCTGACTGGCCCCGCCTTCGGGCGGGGCATTTTTCCCCTTGGGCTGATGGTTTTCGATGACAGGATTTTCCGCTTTCAGACTTCTGGCCGAGGCGCTGCGCGGCAATCGCGGCTGGACCCCGCATTGGCGCAAGGCGGCACCGGGTTCGCATTACGACGTCGTCATCATCGGCGGCGGCGGCCATGGGCTGGCCACCGCCTGGCATCTGGCCCGCGCCTGCCGGGAATTGCGGATCGCGGTCCTGGAAAGGAACTGGATCGGATTGGGCAATACCGGGCGCAACACCACCGTCATCCGCGCCAATTACCTGCTGCCCTCGAACCAGCGCTTCTATGAATATTCGCTGCGCAAATGGGAAAGCTTCGAGCAGGATCTGAACTACAACGCCATGGTCTCGCAGCGCGGGGTGCTGAACCTGTGGCATAGCGACGGCCAGCGCGATGCCCATATCAGGCGCGGCAACACCATCCGCCTGTCGGGCGGAGATGCGGAACTGCTGGATGTCGCGGCATTGCGGGCCCGCTATCCGTTTCTCGATTTCGACAATGCCCGGTTTCCGATCAAGGGCGGGCTCTGGCATGGGCGGGGCGGCACCGTGCGCCATGACGCCGTGGTCTGGGCCTATGCCCGCGCGGCCTCGGATCTCGGCGTCGATATCGTCGAGAATTGCGAGGTTACGGGCTTCGAGATCGAGGCGGGCCGCTGCCGCGCCGTGCAGACGACGCGGGGCCGGGTCGCGGCGGAAAGGACCGCGATCTGCGTCGCTGGCTCGTCCGGCAGGCTCGCCGCCATGGCCGGGCTGCGCCTGCCGATCGAAAGCCACGTGCTGCAGGCCTTCGTGACCGAGGGGCTGAAGCCCTTCATCGATGACGTGATCGGCTTCGGCGCCGGGCATTTCTATATCAGCCAGTCGGACAAGGGCGGGCTGGTCTTTGGCGGCGACCTGGACGGCTACAACTCCTATGCGCAGCGCGGCAACCTGCCCATGGTCCGTCATGTCTGCGCCGGTGCGATGGCGCTGATGCCCGCCATCGGCCGGGCGCGGCTGCTGCGCTCCTGGGGCGGGATCATGGACATGACCATGGACGGCTCGCCGATCATCGACCGGCTGCCGGTCGAGGGCATGTTTCTCAATGGCGGCTGGTGCTATGGCGGCTTCAAGGCGATCCCCGGCGCCGGGGATTGCTTTGCCCGGCTGATCGCCAGTGGCGAGCCCCCGCCCGAGATCGCCGCCTTCCGGCTGGACCGCTTCCAGCGCGGCCGCCTGATCGACGAGGCCGGGAGCGGTCCCCGGCCCAACCTGCATTAGAACCCGTGGGGATGAGATGGAAACCGTGATGATCCGCGTCCCGCGATGGCCGGGGGCGCTGCCCCGTCGCCGGCAGGTCTCTCGAACCAGTGGCGCCCCAACCGGCGACCCCCGGGGATATTTGCATGAAGAAGAAAGGCCCGGTCATGCCCAAGCCTGAATCCGTCATTTTCCGGGAGATTTGAAATGCGCATTCCCCATCCCGATCTTGGCCTGCGCGATATCGAGGAATTTACCTGTCTAGGCGATGCCTGCCTGTGCGAGCGGCCACAGGCCTCGGCGGATCACCGGGATTTCTGCGATTATCTCTATCTGCGCGACAACCCGGCGGGGCCGCATCGCGAGCTGTGGTTCCATGAACATGGCGACCAGTCATGGCTGATCGTCACCCGCGACACATGCACGCATGAGATCCTCTCGGTGGAATACGCCGATATGCGACCGACCGAAGGAGGGCGGCCATGAGCGCGTATCGGCTGGATGGCGGGGCGGGCGAGCTGTCCTTCGGCTTTGACGGAGAGATCCTGAAGGGGCGGCGGGGCGATACCCTGGCCTCGGCCCTGCTGGCCAATGGCCGGCATCTGGTGGGCCGGTCCTTCAAGTATCACCGCCCGCGCGGCATCTTTACCGCGGGCGAAAGCGAGCCGAACGCGCTGGTCACGATCGGCGAGGGGGCATTGCGGACGCCCAACAGCAATGCCGCCACGCAAGAGCTGCATGACGGCATGGTGGCCTGTTCGCAGAACCGTTTGGGCTCGCTGCGCTTCGATCTGCTGGCGGTCAACGACGCCCTGTCGCCGCTGCTGGGGGCAGGGTTCTATTACAAGACCTTCATGTGGCCGCGCGCTTTCTGGGAACGGGTCTACGAGCCGGTGATCCGGCGGGCGGCGGGGCTGGGGGCGTTGTCGGGCGCGGCGGATGGTTATCATTACCGCAAGGCCTGGCGCGATTGCGACCTGCTGGTGATCGGCGCGGGCGAGGCCGGGGTCGCCGCCGCGCGGGCCGCCGCCGAGGCCGGGCTGGAGGTGATCCTCGCCGAGCAGGATTTCACCGTCAGCCCGACCGCCGCCGGGCTGGAGGCGTTGCCGAATGTCACGATCATGCGCCGCACATGCGTCTTTGGCCATTACGACGGCCCGGTCTTTGCCGCCCGGAGCTGGGGCGATCCGGCCCATAAGTGCGAACGGCACCAGGAGACGCTGTGGCATATCCATCCCCGCCACGCGATCCTGGCGACCGGCGCCCATGAGCGGTCGCTGGTCTTTCCGAACAATGACCGCCCCGGCATCATGCTGGCCAGCGCCGCCGAGCGTTACGCCCTGCGCCATGATGTCGCCATCGGCAGGCGCGTCGCTGTCTTCACCAATAACGACAGCGGCTGGTCATCGGCACTGTCCCTGCAGCGGCGGGGCGTCAACCTGGTCGCGGTGATCGATCCGAGGCAGAGCTTTTCTCCGCCCGAGCCGTTGCGGGGCATAGCGCGGATCGGGCATTACGTCGCCGGAACCCGGGGGCGGCTCGGGATTTCGCAGGTCGTGCTTGGCGATGGCACCAGGCTGGATTGCGACGCGCTGGCCGTCTCGGGCGGATGGGCGCCGAATGCGCGGCTGGCCTCGCATCGGGGCGGACAGGAGGGCGGGCAGGACGGTTTCCTGCACCTTGTCGGCGGCGCGGCCGGGATCGGCAATGGCAAGGCCGCGATTCCGCATGCCGAGGAGACCGTCAGGCGCTCGGTGCTGAAACAGGCCGGGACCCGGGGGCCGCTTGTTCCCGACTGCCGCAATACCGAGGGGCCGCGCCATTTCCCCGGCAAGGGCCGCGCCTTCGTCGATTTGCAGAACGACGTCACCGACAAGGATTTGGTGCAAGCCTGCGCCGAGGGCTTCGAGCATCCCGAGCACCTGAAGCGTTACACCACCCTTGGCATGGCGCCGGACCAGGGCAAGTCCGGGGGGCTGGCCGGTTTGGGCAGGCTGCTGGGCCGTGCCGACAATGCCGCGCCCGCCGAGACCCGCAACCGCCCCCCGGCCGTGCCGGTGCCGATCGGCTTGCTGGGCGGCACCCATCGCGGCAGGGATTTCCGGCCCGTCCGGCGTATCCCCAGCCATGACGCGGCCAAGCGGATCGGGGCCTCTTTCGTCGAAAGCGGGCTGTGGCTGCGCCCCGAATGGTTCGCGCTCCCGGGTGAGGCCGGGTGGCGCGACAGCGTCGACCGCGAGGTGCTGATGGTCCGCAGGGCCGTCGGGGTCTGCGATGTCAGCACGCTTGGAAAGATCGACATCCAGGGCCGCGATGCCCATGCGCTGATCGATTTCGTCTATGCCAACAAATTCGCCAGGCTTGCCGTCGGCAGGACCCGCTATGGGCTGATGCTGCGCGAGGACGGGATGGTGATGGATGACGGCACCTGCGCCCGGCTTGGGCAGACGCATTTCCTGGTCACGACCACGACGGGTAATGCCGGTGCCGTCTATCGCCACCTGGAATTCTGCCATCAATGCCTGCATCCGGAATGGGACGTGGTGCTGACCCCGGTCACCGATCAATGGGCGCAATTCTCGGTCACCGGGCCGCATGCGCGCGATGTCATCCGCCATGTCGCCGGGCCGGGCTGCCATGTCGGCAACGAGGCCTTCCCCTTCATGGCCTGCGCCGGGCTGACCCTGCGGGACGGGACCCCGGCGCGGCTGTTCCGGATCTCGTTCTCGGGCGAGCTGGCCTATGAGATCGCCGTGCCTGCCGGATACGGGCCGGAGCTGTGGGACGCCTTGCTGAAACAATGCGAAAAGCTGGGCGGCGGCGCCTATGGGACCGAGGCGCTGGACGTGATGCGGATCGAGAAGGGCCATCCCTCGGGCGGCGAGCTGATCGGGCAGGTCTCGGCGGAGATGCTGGGGCTTGGCGGGATGCTGGCGCGGGACAAGGATCATATCGGCGCGCGACTGGCCGGGAAAACCGCCGTGGACGGGCTGGAGCATTGCCGCCTGACCGGGGTGATCGCCGAGGATCCGGCGCAGCCCATCGCCGCCGGGGCGCATCTTTTCGCCCCCGGTGCCGATCCGGTGCTGGACAATGACCTGGGCTGGATTTCCTCGGCGGCCTATTCACCGCATCTGCAACGCCATATCGCGCTTGCCTTCGTCAGGGCCGGGGATGGCGGCCTGCCCGAGCGGGTCCGCGCCATCGATCACCTGCGCTCGGTTGATATGGTGCTACGCTGCGTTTCTCCGCATTTCATCGATCCCGAAGGCAGCAGGTTAAGGACATGAGCCCCGCATGAAACGACATCCCGCCCTTGAAACGATACCGGCCGGGCCGGGCGGCATCCGGGTTTCGCCCCTGCGGCATCGCGCCAAGCGGCAATATCCCCTGTCGGGCGGCCGCCTTGCCGCCGTGACGCGCCACATGCAGGCGCATGGGTCGGAAAACCTGCCCGGGATCGGGCGGATGACCTGCTCGGGGGATCTGACCCTGCTGCGGCCCGACCGGCACCGGCTGCTGGTCCTTGGGCCGGAAACGCATCCCTGCCTTGTGGAACCGCCGGAATTCGATGGCGCCAGGCCGGTCGATATCGGCGATTACTGGACCGGGATCGAGATCCGCGGCGATGGCCTGACGGCCGCGCTGCGCCATGTCCTGCCGCTGCCCTTGCCAGTCGGGGCGGTCCTGCGCAGCGGGCTTGACGAGATCCCGGTCATCGCCGCGCGGCCATCCGAAACGGATGCATGGCTGTTTGTGCCGCGCTCCTTCGCGCGTGCGGGATTCGAGCATCTGACAAGGCATCTGCCTGACAAGGAGATCCCATGACGACGAAAACCGATCTGATCGAGGCGCTGGACGAGGCATTGATCGTCGATCTGACATCAAGGCTGGTCGGGATCCCCTCGGAGAACCCGCCGGGGGACGAGGCCGCCTGCGCCCGTTTCATCCATGACACTTTGCGCGATTGGGGTGTCGAGGCCGAACTGGTCCGCAAACCCTATGCCGAGCGTCCGCAGGTCGTGGCCTGGCATCGCGGGCGCGGCAATGGCCCGGTTTTCGTGCTGAACGGGCATATGGACACGGTGCCCGCCGATCCGTCGCTGTGGCGGCACCCGCCGCATGAGGCGGTGATCGAGGACGGGCGGCTCTATGGGCTGGGCAGTTGCGACATGAAGGGCTCGCTGGCCAATGCGATGGCGATCCTGAAGGCGCTGAAAGAGTCCGGGATCGAGACAAACGGCACGCTGATGGCGCAATTCGTGGTCGGCGAGGAAACCGACGAACCGGGCACCAGGACGCTGTTGCAGCTTGGCTATACCGGCGACCGGGCAATCGTCATGGAGCCCACCGACGGGCAGATCGGCCCCGGCACGCGCGGCGCCTGCTGGCACAGGGTGACGCTGACGGGCCCGGCCTGCCATTGCGGCCTGACCGATGCCGATGCCCCCGACCTGATGCGGGTGCTGTGGCGCTTTGCAGGCGAGGTCGAGGCCTGTCACCGGCGCGTCTCGGAACAGCGCCACCACCTGCTGGCCAGTCCCGGTTGCCGGATCACGCGGATACGGGCGGGCGAGACCCATAACAGCACCGCCCGCAGCGCCGAGATGATCATCGACCGGCGCATGCTGCCGCATGAAAGCGTGGATCAGGTGCGCCGGGACCTGCAAGAGATGCTGGACGGGATCCTGTCGGATGAGCCGGGGATCGGTGCCGATATCGCCTTTGTCGATCTCAACGAGGCGACCGAGACGCCGCTGGATTCGCCCGTCGTGACCGGGCTGCAGCGCAATATCCGCGAGATCACCGGGCAAGAGCCGCGTATCTGGGGGCCGCCCTATGGCTGCGACATGCGGAATTTCGTCGCCGATGCAGGCATCCCGACCGTCAATTACGGTGCCGGGGATTTCCGCCGCTGCCACCAGCCGGACGAGTTCGTGCCCATCGCCGATCTGCTCCAGGTCGGCCGCGTGACCTTCGGGGTGGTGCTGGACAATATCCTTTAGACCGGCGCCATCCTTCAGAAAGGGCCGGGATCAAATGGCGATGCCGGGGTTTTCATCCCCGTCACCGACCGGTCTCTCGAACCGGTGGCGCGCCCCGTCCGCGACGCCCGGCAAGGTATTTGGACAAAGAAGAAGAGAGCCGCCCGCTTGCAGGCCGATGTGGCAGGCTTTTCGCCACCTGTCACGAGTTCTGCCAGTCCAGCAACTGGCCGACCGTGGCCGTCGCTCCGCCGCAGACGATGATCAGGACGCGCCCATATGGCGACAGGCGGCCGGGATGCGCATAGGCGATCGACAGCGCCGCGCCGCAGGCCGGTTCCACCACCACCCGGTGATCGTCGAGAAAGCCGATGCAGGCATCGACCGCGTCCCGGTCGCTGACCACGACGCTCTCGACCGGGTGGGAGCGGGCAAGCTCGAAGGCGCGCTCGCAGACCTGCCTGGCGCCAAGCGAGGTCGCGATGCTGGTGATGCCCGGCAGCTCCACGCGCCTGCCCGCATGTATCGAGGCGGCCAGGGAGGCCGCGCCCTCGGTCTCGACCGCGATGATCGGGATGTCCTGCAAGCCGTTGCGCGCCAGCCCCTCGGCCACGCCGGCCATCAGCCCGCCGCCGCCGACCGACAGCACCACCGCGTCGAACGAGAGCCCGGCCCGGACGGTCTCGTCGATCATCGTCGCATGCCCGTTCCACAGGATCGGATCGTCGAAAGGATGGATGAAGGCGGTCTCGGAATCGACGGCCTCAAGCGCACGCTCATTCGCCTCTTGCCACGACGCCCCATGCACCACGAGCTCGGCGCCCTCCTGCCGGATCAGCGCCTTCGCCCTTTCGCTGGTCGTCTCGGGCACGAAGACAGTGGCCGGCAGCCCGAGACGCCCGGCGGCATAGGCGACCGCCAGCCCCGCATTGCCGCCGGAGGACGAGACGAAGCGCCGCTTGCCAGCCCCGGCATGCGCCTCGCAGGCCGCGCCGATCCCGCGCAGCTTGAACGAGCCCGAGGGCTGCAGCGCCTCCATCTTCAGCCAGACGGGCCGCCCCGCCTTCTGCGACAGCGGGCGGGATTCGAGCAATGGCGTGTTGTGATGCAGTCCCATCGGGTTCCTTTCGCAAACCGGTCCCGGCGGCGCTCAGCCATCGGGGATATGGCCCTCGCGGCTGAGCGCCACGATACGTTGCCAGCTTTGCCGGATATGGGCGGCGCGCACCAGGCTGACAGAGCGGATATCGCCATGCTCCAGCGCCCGCAGCACCTCGCTGATCTCTTGCCGGAACAGTTCCACCTCGCGGGCCAGCCCGATCTCGGGGATCGAGTGGATCCAGACCCGGGCCGACTGGTTGTAAAGCGCCTCCGCGATATTGTTCGCAACCTCGTTGCGGTTCAGCCGCAAGAGCGCCTGGAAGGCATCGCGGTTCAAGCGCGCGAAATCGCGGGTGCCGATGGAGGCGCTTTCGCGTTCGGCGGTGGCCAGGATGCGGGTGATCTCGTCACGCACCTCGGCCTGCACCGCCGGTTCGATATCCTGCCCCAGCAGGATCGCCAGCTCGGCCCGCAACTCGTAGATCTGGCGCAGCGTGTCGAAATCGATCTCGGTGACGAAGGTGCCGACGCTCTGGATCGACTGGACCAGCCCCTCGCTTTCCAGCCGCGCGATGACCCGGCGCATCGGCGTGCGCGAGACCTGGAACTCCTCGGCCAGGTCATCCTCGCGCAGACGGTGCCCGGGGGCGAAATCCAGCAGGCAGATCCGCTCGCGCAGGGTCTCGTAGATGGTCTGAAACCTCGTATAGGCCTTTCCGGCGCCAGATCCGAAACCCGTCAATATGCCATGTCCTTCGATCGTATCCGGCTGACAAGACAGGATATCCGGGAAATTCACCCCCGATGCCGATGACCGCCGGAATATCCGCGATGGCGAGGATGGAACATGGCATGGCGGGCGTCAAGCTTGGGTCCGCCCGGGTCGAGATGCGGCAAAGTTGCCAGCTGTCAACTTCACGCCATCCGGTTCCGGGCGCCCCGGCCAGCCTTGTCCTGGATGCAAGGCAGCATTTCACGCCCGGCACTACTCATTCCCCGGGAATGTCCTATGTTTGCGCTATCGCATTAACGCGGCCGGATGCAGCCCATCCACCGCAACGAGTTCTGGATCAGGAGACGACCATGACCAATCACAACAAGATGCTGCACGGCATTCGCGGTTTCTTTCTCGCATTGGTGCGCGAAAAGGCGATGACCGCCCCCCGGCTGTCCGACGAATTGGGCCGGAACGCGCGCTGACGCGCTGCTGCCTTCTTCTTCACGCAAATATCCCGGGGGAATCCGGCCCGGACGGGGCCGGATGGGGGCAGCGCCCCCGGTCAGGGGGCGCCACCCGCCCGTCAGCTGAAGATCAGGTAGCTAGACACCACGATGGCGACGATGACCGCACCCACGGGTTTCGCCAGCGCATAGGGCGTCATGTCGACGGGACTCGCCGCGCCCGGCGCCCAGGAACGTGTCATCGGCCTGACCTTGCCGATCACCAGCATGATGCAGACGTTCAGCACGAAAAGCGCGAACATCACATGCAGGAAATGCGGGTAGCTGTCGGCACCGACCACCGGTTTCAGCACGAACTGGCTGATGATATACAGCCCCACGCCCGAGGCGAGGCCGATCTTGGCCGCGATCGGCGGCACACGGCGCGAAAAGATCCCCACCAGGATGATGGTCAGGATTGGGATGCTGTAGCAGCCGTTCACCTCTTGCAGGTAACCGAACAGGCCCTGCGGCGCATTGGCGATGAAGGGCGCGATGGTCATCGAGGCGATGGCCAGCAGGATGCCGAATTTCTTGCCCGCGCTGACCACCTGCCGGTCACTGGCCTCCTGGTTGAAATATTGCCGGTAGATATCGACACCGAACAGCGTCACCGAAGAGTTCAGCGCCGAGTTGAAGGAACTCAGGATCGCGCCGAACAGCACCGCGGCGAAGAAACCCCGCAGCCAGAAGGGCAGCACCTCGGTCACCAGCCGCGGATAGGCCTGGTCGGCGACCTCCAGCCCGCTCTCGAACAGGTGATAGCGACGATGCCCGGCAGCACCACGATCACCGGCCCGAAGATCTTCAGCGCCGCCGCGATCAGCAGGCCCTTCTGACCCTCCTGCAAATCACGCGCGCCAAGGGCCCGCTGGATGATCGCCTGGTTGGTGCCCCAGTAGAACAGTTGCACCAGCATCATGCCGGTGAAGATGGTGGCGAAGGGGATCGAGGAATCCGGCTTGCCGATGGCGTCGAATTTTTCCGGGTTCGCGGTGTAGAGGGTCGAGATCCCCTCGAACACGCTGCCCCCGCCGATCGCCGCCAGCCCGAAGACCGGGATCAGGAGCCCGCCCAGGAACAGCCCCACGGCGTTGATCGTGTCCGACACGGCGACGGCTTTCAGCCCGCCATAGATGGCATAGATCGAACCGACGATGCCGATCGCCCAGACCGTGACCCATAACGCGACCGTATCGGACACGCCAAGCAGCGCCGGCACGTCGAACATCGTCGACATGGCCAATGCGCCGGAATAAAGCACGATTGGCAGCAGCACGATCACGTAGCCCGACAGGAACAGGATCGAGGTGATGGTCTTGGTCTGCGCGTCGTAGCGCTCTTCGAGAAAGCCGGGGATGGTGCTGACGCCGCTGCGCAGGTAGCGCGGCAGCAAAAGCAGTGCCGTGACCACCATGGCGATGGCGGCCAGCGTCTCCCATGCCATCACCAGGATGCCCTCGGAATAGGCCTGGCCGGTCAGGCCGACGATCTGCTCGGTCGAAAGGTTGGTCAGCAAGAGCGAGCCGGCGATCACCGGCGCCGTCAGCGAACGCCCGCCGAGGAAATAGCCCTCGGAATGGTGCTCGTCCGTGCCCCGGGTCCAGTAATAGGACAGAACGGCGACAAGCGCCGTGAAGCCCACGAATGTCAGTATATTGAACGCTCCCATCGCGCCCTCCCCCGTTTCGTCGGCGGTTCATGTCGTTATCCGGGCGAAAACTCCGCCGTCGTTTCGCCCTTCGTAGCCGTTAACGGTAACTGAATCGAGGCGTGGCGCGCAAGAGCCCAGGCAAGACATAGGATTTGCCACCAATCCCGCCGCGATGTCATACTGGCCGCCATGACAGGGGGAGGCACGGATGAGGGATACCGATCACCTGCGCGAGATCGACCGGGTGCTGCGCGGGCAGATGACCGGGCGCGACGGTGTGGTCTCGGAAAGCTGGCGCCGCTGTGTCGAGACCCATGGGCTGGATCCCTCGCGCCCTTCGCCCGCCCATATCGTCACCGAGACCGAGCTGCGCGCCCATCGCGAACAATCCGAGCGGCTGATCGCCATCGCGCGATCCGGGCTCGATGCGCTGTTCCGGCAGGTGGCGGGGCAGAATTACGTGCTGCTGCTGGCCGATGCCAAGGGCGTGACGGTGGATTTCTTCGGCGACCGGCGCTTCGAGGACGATCTGCGGCAGGCGGGTCTGTATATGGGTTCGGACTGGTCCGAGGACCGGGCGGGAACCTGCGGCGTGGGCTCCTGCCTTGCCACCGGAGAGGCCATCACCATCCACCAAAGCGATCATTTCGACCTGCATCACACGCCGCTTTCCTGCACCGCCGCGCCGATCTTTGACACTTCGGGCAATCTTTCGGCGGTGCTGGACCTGTCGCTGCTGCGCTCTCCCCAGCCCAAGGCCAGTCAGAACCTGGCAATGAACCTGGTCCGCGCCTCGGCCCGGCGGGTCGAGATGGCCAACCTGATGGCGATGACAAGGCGGGACTGGGTGCTGCGTTTCTCGGCCAGCCCTGAGTTTCTCGAAGTCGATCCCGAGGCCGCCATCGCGCTGGACGGGTCCGGGCGAATCATCGGCATGACCCATGCGGCGCAAGAGGTGCTTGGGGCGGGCAATGGCAGCCTGCTGGGGCAGCGGCTGGACCAGGTCATGGAGCTGTCGGCCGACGATCTGCCCGAGCTGATGCGCGGGCGGCCAAGCGAGGAACGGGTGATCCGCCTGCATGACGGCCGCGCCCTGTTCGGCCATGCCATCGCCCCGCAGAGGGCACGGGTGCCGCGCGCCGCCGGGATGGACCTGCCCGGCGGTTTGTCCAGCCTCGCCGGTCCCGACCCCGCCATGCAGGCGCTGTTGACGCGGGCGGCGAAACTGGCGCGGACGCGGGTGCCGCTCTTGCTGGGCGGCGAGACCGGAACGGGCAAGCAACGTCTCGCCCGCGCGGTTCATATGTGCGAGCCCGCCGCGCGTCCCTTTGTGCTGCTGGATTGCGCCGGGGCGGATCCAGCGGCGATCGAGGCGCTGCAACCGCGCACCGATCAGGCGGGGACGCTGTTCCTGCAGGGTGCCGATGACCTGTCGGCGGCGGGACAGGCCGCCCTGTTGCGGCTGTTGACAGATGCCAAGCTGCGGGTGATCGCCTCTTGCCGCCAGGATCTGGCGGCGATGACCCGTGCGGGCGAGTTCCGGGGCGATCTGTTCTTCCGCATCGCCGGAGCGACGCTGGCCTTGCCGCCCTTGCGGCTGCGGCAGGATTTCGACTGGCTGCTGGACAGGCTGCTGCGGCAATGCAATCCCGACGGGCTGCGCCTGACCCCGGCTGCACGGGCAGAGCTGAAGGCCCGCGACTGGCCCGGGAACCTGCGCGAACTGGCCAGCACGCTGGACGTGGCGGTGAACCTGGCCGAGGGCGTGGCCATCGACATCACCGATCTGCCCGATCCGGTGCTGGCCGGGGCCGGCCGGGACTCCACCGAGGGTTTCGAGGCGCTGCTGGACGCCTGCGGCTGGAACATGGCACTGGCGGCGCGGCGGCTTGGCGTCAATCGTTCGACCATCCTGCGCCGGGTGCAGCGGCTTGGGCTGACCCCGCCGCAATAGGGTTGCGTCACCGTTGCGCGGCGTTGCATCTGCAACCGCGCGGGCGGAAAATGCGCCCCTGCCCCGCTTGTCCCGCGAATTTTCCTGTTCGGACATAGTCGAACAACGCAGGTTTCCCCCGGAGGAATTGCAACCCGAGGGAGGAACAACATGCTCGATTCCGCATTGTCAGACCGCGTGCAGGCCACGCTGGACGAATTCGGCGCGGCGCTGGAGGCCGGCGATATCGACCGCGCCACGCAGATGTTCGTGAGTGACTGTTACTGGCGCGACCTGGTGGCGTTCACATGGAACCTGCGCACCATGGAGGGGCAGGACCAGGTCGCCGACATGCTGCGCGCGCAGCTTGGGGTGGTGAAGCCTTCCGGCTGGAAACTGGCCGAGAACGAGATACCGGCCGAAGAGGACGGCGTCGTCACCGCATGGATCACATTCGAAACCGGGGTGGCGCGGGGCTACGGCCTTGTCCGGCTGCGCGACGGCAGGATCTGGACGCTCTTGACCGCCATGCAGGAACTCAAGGGCCACGAGGAGGCCAGGGGCTTTGCCCGGCCGATGGGCGCGAAACACGGCGCCGGCAAGAACCGGCAAAGCTGGAAGGAAGAACGCGAGGCCGAGGCCGCCGAGCTTGGCTATGGCCGCCAGCCCTATACCGTCATCATCGGCGGCGGTCAGGGCGGTATCGCCCTTGGCGCGCGGCTGCGTCAGCTTGGCGTGCCGACCATCGTTCTGGACAGGCATGACCGCCCCGGAGACCAGTGGCGCAAGCGTTACAAGTCGCTATGCCTGCATGATCCGGTCTGGTACGACCACCTGCCCTATATCAAGTTTCCCGACAACTGGCCGGTCTTTACCCCCAAGGACAAGGTCGGCGACTGGCTGGAGATGTATACCAGGGTCATGGAGCTGAACTACTGGACGCGCAGCACCTGCCAGCGCGCCAGCTATGACGAGGCGGCGAAGGAATGGACCGTCGTGGTCGATCGCGACGGCGAGGAAGTGGTGCTGAAGCCGAAACAGCTGGTGCTGGCCACCGGGATGTCGGGCAAGCCGAATATCCCGACATTCCCCGGCGCCGATACGTTCCGGGGCGAGCAGCAGCATTCATCGCAGCATCCCGGCCCCGACGCCTACAAGGGCAAGAAGGTCGTCATCATCGGCTCGAACAACTCGGCCCATGATATCGCCGCCGCGCTGTGGGAGCATGATGTCGATGTCACCATGATCCAGCGTTCCAGCACCCATATCGTGCGCTCGGACACGCTGATGGATATCGGGCTTGGCGGGCTTTATTCCGAACAGGCGGTGCAGAACGGCGTGACCACGGAAAAGGCCGACCTGATCTTTGCCTCGCTGCCCTACAGGATCATGCATGAATGGCAGATCCCGCTCTATGACCAGATGCGCGAACGCGACAAGGAGTTCTACGAGGGGCTGGAAAAGGCCGGGTTCAAGCTGGACTGGGGCGATGACGGATCGGGACTGTTCATGAAATACCTGCGCCGTGGCTCGGGCTATTACATCGATGTCGGCGCCAGCCAGTTGATCATCGATGGCGAGGTCAAGCTGGCGCAGGGCCAGGTGACAGAGATCGTCCCCGATGGCGTGAAACTGGACACGGGCGAGGTGCTGCCCGCCGATCTGATCGTCTATGCCACCGGCTACGGCTCGATGAATGGCTGGGCCGCCGACCTGATGGGGCAGGAGATCGCGGACAAGGTCGGCAAGGTCTGGGGGCTTGGTTCCGACACCACCAAGGATCCCGGCCCCTGGGAAGGCGAGCAGCGCAACATGTGGAAGCCCACCCAGCAGGAAGCGCTGTGGTTTCATGGCGGCAACCTGCACCAGTCGCGGCATTACTCGCTGTACCTGGCATTGCAGCTCAAGGCCCGGATGGAAGGGATCGAAACCCCCGTCTACAAGCTCCAGGAGGTTCATCACCTGGGTTAAGATCATGGCCGGCGGAGACATTACCGCCGGCCCGAATCCCAATCGCGCGGCTTCTTCTTCATCCAAATATCCCGGGGAGTCGCGCGGCACGCGCGGCGGGGCAGGGCCCCCTGCCGTCACCGAACTCTGATTCATCCCGCCATCATCTTTATCCCCGCCCGGCCCTTGAACCCGGCGGCATGATTAATTAGCTAGCTAACATTCATCGGATCATTAGCAAGCTAAGCAATCGCGTCATGCCAACCGACACCGCCATCATCGACTCGCTCCTTCAGGTCATGCGGACCCTGCGCCGCCATTACGACGATTGCGCCCGCGACATGGGGCTGACCATGTCCCGCGCCCGCGTCATCAGCGAATTGACCCGGAAAGAGGGCGTCTCGCAGACCGAGCTGGCAAGCGCGCTGGATATCGAGGCGCCGACGCTGAAGCGCCAGATCGATGCGCTGGAAGCCGGGGGCTTCGTCATCCGCCGCCCGATCGAGGGCGATGCACGCAAGAATGCCGTCTTCCTGACCGAACAGGGCCGCGCCAGCCAGATCACCACCTTCAGCCGCAAGCTGCGCTCGGACGTGCTGGAGGGGATCGCGCCCGAGGATCTGGCCCGCACCCGCGAGGTGCTGGACAGGATCGCCGGGAATATCGTGAAACTGGGGCGGAAATGATTGATATGCCGCAACATCCAGCGCCCGCCGCAGCCCCTGCCGCGCCGCCGCAGCATCCGCCTTTGCCGGTGGCGCGCGCGCTTGCCTATATGGGCGCCTCGGTGATGCTGGCCCTGTCGCAGGGGCTGGGGCAGGGATTCGTCTCGTCCAATATCCCGCAAATCGCCGGGGACCTGGGCATCACCACCACGCAGGCAAGCTGGCTGATGGCGGTCTACATGATCCCCCGCGCCGCCCTGCCGGTCATGCTCATCAAGATCCGCACGCAGTTCGGGCTGCGCCGCTTTGCCGAGATCGGTATCGTGATCTATGTCGCGGTGGCCTTCGCCTCGGTCTGGATCAGCGATTTCCGCTCGGCGGTGGTGGTGCAGCTGCTGTCGGGCGCAGCCGCTGCGTCGCTGTCGACGCTGGCTTTCCTTTACATGCTGGAACCGCTTTCCCAGCAATGGAAGATGCGGCTCGGCCTGCCGCTGGCGATGGCGGTGATCATGTCGGGGCCGTCGCTGGCGCGGGTCGTCTCGCCGGCGCTGATCGGCGATGGCGGGCTGACATGGCTGCACCTGACCGCGCTTGGCCTGGCGATGCTGTCGCTGATGCTGGTCTACCTGCTGCCGCTGCGCCCGATGCCGCGGATGAAGGTCATCCAGCCGCTGGATTTCGTCAGCTTCCTGCTGATCGCCTGCGGCTTCGGCGGGCTGATCATCGGTTTCGTCATGGGGCCGATCCATTACTGGGTCGAGGAGCCCTGGATCGGCTGGCTGCTGGCGGCCTCGGTCGCCGCCCTGACCGGCGTGGTCATGATCGAGCTGAACCGCAAGGCGCCGATCATCGATATCCGCTGGCTGACCAGCCCGGCCATGCTGCACCTGACCGCGACGCTGTTCCTGTTCCGGCTGATCCTGTCGGAACAGAGCAGCGGCGCGCCCAGGATGTTCTCGGCCCTCGGGGTGGCGCCCTCGCAGATGGTCACGCTGTTTTCCATCATCGTCATCGCCAGCCTGCTGGGCGGGCTGGCCTGCATCGCCTGGATCAAGCCGGGGCGCGAGAAATGGTTTCACCTGGTCGCCCTGTTCCTGATCATGGCGGGCGCCTTCATGGACAGCCGGTCCACCGTGGATACAAGGCCCGGGCAGATGCTGCTCAGCCAGGCGATGATCGCCTTCGCGGGGATGCTGTTCCTGCCGCCGGCGATGATGGCCGGGCTGATCAAGGCGCTGGCGCGGGGGCCGCAATACCTGCTGTCCTTCGTCATCGTCTTCATCTCGACCCAGAGCCTTGGCGGGGTGCTGGGCTCGGGCCTGTTCACCAGCTTCATCAACCACCGCCAGGCCGCGCATCTGCAGGCCCTGTCGGAACAGTTGACGCTGACCGACAGCCAGACCGCCTCGGCCATCGCCGCCCGCGCCGCCATGCTGGCCGCGCAGATCCCCGATGCCGCCGCGCGCAAGGCGCAGGCGGTCACCGCGCTGGCGCAAGAGGCCAGCCGCCAGTCCTATGTGCTGGCCTATAACGACGCCTATTTCCTGATTTTCCTCATTGCCGGTTTCACCGCGGGCGCCCTGCTTCTGCATGTGTTCCGCGACTGGCTGGCCGCGCGCCTCGCATCCGGGCGGGACGCCATATCCGAGACGGAATCCGCATCATGACCAGATCACATATCCTGCCCACCGCCATCGCCCTTGTCATCGGCTTCGCCGGGGTTCTGCTGCTGCTCTTCGCCTGGCACCTGCCGCCCTTCCACCCGGCAGAGCCGACAACCGAGAACGCCTATATCCGCGGCAAGGTCACCACCATCGCGCCGCAGCTTTCGGGCTATGTCAGCGAGGTCGCGGCCAGCGATTTCCAGACGGTCGAACAGGGCGATGTGATCGCCCGGATCGATGACCGGATCTATCACCAGAAACTGGCCCAGGCCGAGGCGCAGCTTGCCGCCGCCAGGGCCGCACTGCAGGTCGGGCAGCAGAAAGTGGCCTCGGCCCAAGCGACATTGCGGGCAAACGAGGCGGGGCTGGCTTCGGCGCAATCGGCGCTGGAGACGGCGCAGACAAGCTGGGATCGCGCGCGAGAGTTGCAGACGCGCGGCGTTGCCTCGCAATCCTCGGCCGATCAGTCCGAACTGGCGCTGCAACAGGCGCGAGCCTCGGTGACGCAGGCCGAGGCGCAGCTGGATGTCCAGCGCGAGGCGGGCAATTCGGCCCGGGTCGCGCTGTCGGCGAACAAGGCCGATATCGCCAGCGCCGAGGCGGCGGTCGAACTGGCGCGGATCGATCTGGACAATACCGTGATCCGTGCCCCCGCCGACGGTCGGTTGGGCCAGGTCTCGGTGCGCGAGGGGCAATATGTGACGCCGGGCAGCGCGCTGGTCTCGCATATCGGCACGGATGTCTGGATCGTGGCGAATTTCAAGGAGACCGGGCTGCACGGGATGCGCGTGGGCGAAACCGTGCGCTTTACCGTCGATGCGCTGCAGGGCCGGACCTTTACCGGCAAGGTCGAGGCGTTTTCCCCGGCCACCGCCTCGGAATACAGCCTGATGGCGGGCTCGAACGCCACCGGCAATTTCACCAAGATCGCGCAGCGCCTGCCGGTCCGTATCTCGATCGATCCGGGGCAGGAGATGGCGGAATATCTTGCGCCGGGCCTCTCGGTCGTGGTGCAGGTGAATACAGAGGGCCGGTCGCGGCAATAGGGCGTGGGCGGAGCTGCGTCCCGCGATGGCCGGGGGCTGCCTGCCCCCGCCGCGCTTCACGCGACTCCCCCCGGGGATATTTTCATGAAGAAGAACGAGGCAAGGGGTTGGGTCGATGGCCCGTGTCAGGCGGGGTCGCGGCGCAGCAGGTAGATGTCCATGATCCAGCCATGGGCAGCGCGGGCGCGGGCGCGGCTGTCGATGATGCGCGGGCCGGTTTCGGTCAGCGGGCCGTGGTCCAGGATCTGCTCGTTCATGCCGATATAGGCGCCCCACCAGATGTTCAGCCCTTCGGGCGGCAGTGCCTGGAACGAGCATTGACCGTCAAGCATCACAACCACGGTATCGGCGCTCTCGGGCCAGCCATGATCGCGCAACCGGCGCCCGGTGGTGATCTGCACTGGCGCGCCGATCCGGTTCAGCGGTATCGCATGGGCTGCACATAGCCCCTGGATCGCGGTGATGCCGGGAATGACATGGCGGCGCAGCGGCAGGTCGCGGGCCAGCCGGTCAGTGATGCGCAGGCTGCTGTCGTAAAGCGAAGGATCGCCCCAGACCAGCAGCGCCACCTTGCCCGAGAGAGCGGGAAGATGGCGGCGGATCTCGGCCTGCCAGGCTTCGGCGATGCCATCATGCCAGCGCTCCACCGCGCCGAGGTAATCGGGATCGGCACTGTCGCGGCGGGGCAGGGCGAACTCGGCGATCCGGGTGGAGGGCCCGGCATGCCGGCCGCAGATCACCCGGCGCAGCCCGGCCAGATCGTCCTTTTCGGCGCCTTTCAGCGGGATCAGGATCAGATCGGCCTCTTGCATCGCGGCGATGGCCTGCAATGTCAGGTGATCGGGATTGCCGGTCCCGATCCCGATCAGGGTCAGGTCGATCATTCCGGCCTCGCCTGCGCGCGTGCGATCAGGTGGAAAAAGGTTCCGCTCACCTGCCCGCCGCCCTCGGTGACGCGATAGGACCCGGTTTCGGGAACCTCGGCGCCATTCGCGTCGCTGACCCGGGCCAGCGGTGCGTCGGGTTGCGACAGGATCGTGGCATAGTGGAACTCGTGCCCGCGCAGCGCCTCGTCTGCGCCGAGGCCGGGCAGGGCGGCCGCGTTCAGCCGGGCGAGCCGGTAGCCCAGATGCATGCGGCGCTTCTGGTAGCTGGTCTCCAATCCCAGCAGACCGGTCATCCGGTGCCGCCGCCCTTCCGCATCCACCAGCCCGGCCCCCAGGGCCATGTAGCCGCCACATTCGCCATGCACGGGGCGGGTCCGGGCGAAACGGATCAGCCCCTCGCGGAAATGCTCGGCGGCGGCGAGGCGGCCCGCATGCAGCTCGGGATACCCGCCGGGCAGCCAGCAGGCATCGGCGCTGTCATCCGGGGCCTCGTCGGCCAGGGGCGAGAAGGGCAGGATGGTCGCGCCCTGGTCCCGCCATTCCGCGACCAGATGCGGATAGGTGAAGGAAAACGCCGCGTCGCGCGCCAGTGCGATCCGCCCGCCCGGGGGCGGCACCGGCCGGTGCGGTGCCATGTCCGGCAGGTCACGCGCAGCGGCGGCGGCCATGATCGCGTCCAGGTCGCAATGGGCGGCGATGAACTCCCCTGTGTGGCGCAGGATACGCTCCAGCCCGGCGGTTTCCTCGGCCTGCACCAGGCCCAGATGCCGCTCGGGCAGCTCGATATTGCCTTGCCGGGGCAGGGCGCCCAGCATCGCGATCCCGGCCTCTTCCATGCCCTTGCGGATCAGCGCCTCGTGGCGGGGCGAGGCGACACGGTTCAGCACCACCCCGGCGAAGGGCAGGCCGGGGCGCAAGCTGGCAAACCCCTTTGCCACCGCCGCCGCCGATTGCGCCTGCCCCGAGACATCGAGGATCAGGACCACCGGCCAGCCCATCAGCGCGGCGATCTCGGCGCTGGAGCCGATGCCCGTTTCTCCGGGCTTCGCCACCCCGTCGAACAGGCCCATCGAGCCCTCGGCCAGCACCAGGTCGGCTTCCCGTCCGCCGGTATGGGCGGCAATCTGGCCCTCGCTCATGGCCCATGTGTCCAGGTTGAACGAGGCCCGTCCCGAGGCGGCGAGATGAAAGGCGGGATCGATATAGTCCGGCCCGCTCTTGAAGGGCTGAACTTCCAGGCCGCGCGCGCGAAACGCCGCCAGCAGCCCCAGCATCAGCACCGTCTTGCCGCTGCCCGAGGACGGGGCCGAGATCAGCAGGCCCGGGGGGGACGTGCTATTGGGCATCGAGCACCTCGCTTGCCGCGTTGAGCGTAATTATCGCGTTGGATTTTGGATATTTAAGTGAAGAAGAAGACCTTTCCGCCTTCTTCTTCATATAAATATCCAGGGGCGTCGCCGGTTTGGGCGCCACTGGGTCAAGAGCCAGCCGGCGACGGGGGACTGGCCGCACGCACGCAATATGGGTCAATGGCATCATTCGGGGAATCTCGGGTTGGGGCCGGTCGGGCGGTAACGGCGGTCGTAATCGGCGGCATAGAGGCGGCTGTCGTCGAACCCTTCCGCCGCCAATGCCGGGCCGACAAGGATCAGCGCGGTGCGGTCGATGTCTTCCGCCTCGGCCTCGATCCGCGCCAGTGTCGAGCGGATCACCCGCTGATCGGGCCAGCTTGCGCGCCAGACGACCGCGACCGGGCAATCGGGGCCGTAATGCGGGATCAGATCGGCCACGACGCGGGCCAGCGCATGGATCGACAGGTGGATGGCCAGCGTCGCGCCGGTGGCGGCGAAACCGGTCAACGTCTCGCCCGGCGGCATGGCCGAGGCGCGGCCGGGCGTGCGGGTCAGGACCACGGATTGGGCAATGCCGGGCAGGGTCAGCTCTGACTGCAAGGCGGCGGCGGCGGCGGCGAAAGAGGGCACGCCGGGGGTGATCTCGAAGGGAATCCCCTTCGCGCGCAGGCGGCGAAGCTGCTCGCCCATCGCCGACCAGACCGACAGGTCGCCCGAATGCAGCCGCGCCACGTCATGGCCCGCCGCATGGGCCGAAGCGATCTCGTCGATGATCTGATCGAGGCTGAGCGGCGCGGTGTTCACGATCCGCGCGCCGGGCGGGCAATGGCTCAGCAGCGCCTCGGGGACCAGGCTGCCCGCATAGAGACAGACCGGGCAGGCGGCGATCAGGTCGCGCCCGCGCAGGGTGATGAGATCCGCCGCGCCGGGACCGGCGCCGATGAAATGGACGGTCATGGGGTTTCCTTGTCTTCGGCGATGGCTGCCGTGGCGCGCCCGCAGGCGCTGGTGACACGGGTGACGATGATCCGTGCGCCCGGTTCGCAGGCCGACAAAGCGGCGGCCTCGGCGATCGAGCCGGTGCCGTGCAGGGCCTGTATGCGCTCGGATCGCGTGGGGGTGGCGATGCCTTCCACCCCGGTCAGGCGTAGTGGCAAGGCCAGTTCTCGGGCGAAAGCGGTCAGTTCCGCTTCGCGCGCCGGGATGGTGGCGAGCGCCGCGAGATCCTGTGTTCCGGTCCGGGTCAGCGCATCGCGTAACGCCTCGATGGGTGCGCCCGGGCGGCAGCCGAACCCCGCGACCCTCATCGTGTCACCTGCCATTGCACCACCGGGCGGGCGGGGTGCCAGCCCCGCATCCGGCCAAGCGGCGCGGCTTGGAGATCTCGATCCTGCTCAGGCTGCCGCCGTGACGGGCATGCAGATCGGCCAGCAGGGACTCGGTTTCCAGCGTCACGGCATTGGCGACCAGCCGGGCGGATGCGGGCAGAAGCGGCCAGAGCGTCTCGAACAGCTCCCGGCTCGCGCCGCCGCCGACGAATACGGCATCGGGTTCGGACAGACCGGCCAGCGCCCCGGGGACCGCGCCATGGATCGGCTCGATGCGGTCGGACAGACCGTAAGTCTCGATATTCGCGCGGATATTGGCCAGCCGGTCCGGGCGCGGCTCGATGCAGCAGGCACGGCCTCCGGCCAGTGCCCATTCGACCGAAACCGCGCCCGATCCGCCGCCGATATCCCAGAGCAGCGCGCCGCGCCGCGGGGCCAGCGCCGCCAGCGTCAGGGCGCGAATGGGCGATTTGGTGATCTGGCCGTCATGGGCGAATTCCGCCTCGGGCCGTCCCGGCGAATTGGGCAGGCCGAAGCCGCGCGGCAGATCGGCACCGCAGAGGGCGACGGCGACCGGGGCCTCGATGCCCACAAGCCCGAAGCTGTCTGCGCGGGCCTGTCGCACGCGTTCGCGCGCCCCGCCAAGCCGTTCCAGCACCGCCATGCGCATCGCGCCTGCGCCTTGTGCGGTCAGCCATTCCGCCAATGCCACTGGCGCCGCGCCATCGCGCAGGGTGGCGATGATCCGGCAGTCCGGCGTCAGATACGGGTGCAGGCGGGTGAAAGGCGCGGCATGCAGGCCGAGGCAGGCGGTCTGCTCCAGCCGCCACCCCAATCGCGCGGCGGCGAGCGAGAACACGCCCGGCGCGGGCAGGGCGCACCATTCTCCGGGCTCCAGCCGCTCGGCCAAGGCCCCTCCCGCGCCGAAATGGAACGGATCGCCCGAGGCCAGCACGGCAACGGGCCGCCCCCGGCATTCCAGCACCGGGGCGATGTCGAAGGGCACCGGCCAGGGACGTCCCCTTGCCCCGGCCCCTGCAAGCGACAGATGCCGGGGGCCGCCAAAGACGATTTCGGCCCGTTCCAGCGCGGAACGGCTTGCATCCGGCAGCCCGGCCAAGCCATCCTCGCCGATACCGATGATCGTCAACCAGGGTTCAGCCATGATCCGCATCCTTCTGCTGGGCGGCACGACCGAGGCCAGCCGCATGGCCCGCCTGCTGGCGGATGCGGGCATGGATGCGGTGTTTTCCTATGCGGGCCGCACCCTTGCGCCCACCGCCCAACCCCTGCCGCTGCGGGTGGGCGGCTTTGGCGGCGCGGCGGGGCTGGCCGCTTACCTGCGGGATCAGGCGATCAGCCATGTGATCGACGCGACCCATCCCTTTGCTGCGCAGATGAGCCGTAACGCGATCACCGCCTGCGAAGAGGTTCGAACCCCGCTTCTGGCGCTGGAGCGTCCGGCTTGGCGCGCCGGGCCGGGGGATCGCTGGACCCATGCCGCCGATCCCGAGGGGGCCGCCCGCGCCTTGCCCGATGTGCCTGCGCGGGTGTTCCTCGCCATCGGCAAGCAGAACCTCGCGCCCTTCGCCACCCGTCCGCATCATTACCTGCTGCGGCTGGTCGATCCGCCGGAAGGCCCGCTTCCGTTGCCGGATGCCGAGGCGGTGATCGCCCGTGGCCCCTTCACGGCAGAGGGGGACGAGGCATTGATGCGCGAACATGGCATCACCCATCTGGTCGCCAAGAATTCCGGTGGCGCGGGGGCCGAGGCCAAGCTGATCGCCGCCCGCCATCTGAGCCTGCCGGTGGTGATGATCGACCGGCCCCGGCTGCCGCCGCGCCCCAGTGTTGCCGAGCCCGAAGAGGCGATGGCATGGCTGCATCAGACCCCCTCTCCCGCCCGTCGCGGGGTATAGATCCAGCGCCCGATCCGGCGGGTCGCGGAATTGCCGAGCAGCACGACCGTCCGCATATCCGCCATCTCGGGGCGCGCCTCGGACAGGGTTACGGTCACCAGCCGCTCTTCGAGGGTCGAGACAGCGCGGGCGAAGGTGATCAGCCGGTCCGGGCCGCATTCTTCGCGTAGGATCTCCAGCACGCGGGCGAATTGATGCGGGCGGCTGGACGAGCGGGGATTATAGAAGGCCATGGCGAAATCGCCCCTTGCGGCGTGACGCAACCGGCGCTCGATCAGTGCGAAGGGCTTGAGATTGTCGGACAGGTTGATGGCGCAGAAATCATGCCCCAACGGTGCACCCGCACGGGCGGCAGCGGCCAGCATGGCGGTGATGCCGGGCAGGATGCGGATGTCGAGCGCTTCATGGCGCGGATCGGCCTCGACGCCTCGAACAGGGCCGAGGCCATGGCGAAGACCCCCGGATCGCCCGAGGACACCACGACCACCTGCCGCCCCGCCTGCGCCAGTTCCAGCGCATGGGCTGCACGGTCCAGCTCGACCCGGTTGTCGGAGGCATGCAGGGTCAGGCCCGGGCGTGGAGCGATACGGGCGACATAGGGGATATAGCCGATCACATCCGTGGCCTCGGCCAGCGCGGTGCTGACCTCGGGCGTGACCATGTCCCCGGCGCCCGGACCAAGCCCCGCGACCGTGACCCAACCGCTCATTCCGCCGCCCTTGGCATCGAGACGGGGCGGCGGCCCTGCCCGTGGATCAGCACGATGGCGAAATAGGGGCAGTCGCCTGCCTCGATCTCGGCCAGCCGCACCACCCTTTCGCCCGGCATGGTGCCGCGCTCGATCAGCCATGCCTGGTCCAGCCGCCCGGCCGCCGCCAGCGCCCGGCGGATCTTGGGCAGGTTGCGGCCGGTCTTCATCACCACCAATGCGTCCGATCCGCGCATGTGCCGGATCAGGTCGGGCTCGGGCAGGGTGCCCATGACCACGCTCAGCACGTCATCGCCCCATGTGATCGGCTGTCCCGTGACGTTCCAGCAGCCCGCCATGCCCGGAATGCCGGGGATCACCTCGACCGGGGCGCGGCCCTGCAGGCGGATGTAAAGATGCATGAATGAGCCGTAGAAGAACGGATCGCCCTCGCAGAGCACCACCAGCTCGTGATCCTGCGCCAGATCGGCCAGCCTCGCGGCCCATTGGTCGTAGAAGGCGGCCAGCAGGGCGTTGTATTCCGGGCTGTCAAAGGGGAGCTCGGTGGTGACCGGGTATTCCATCGGGTATTCGGTCACGCCCTCGGCCAGCATCCCCTGCACGATCCTGCGCGCCTGCCCCTGCCGCCCGGCCTTGCGGAAATAGGCGACATGCCGCGCGCCCCGGATCGCCCGGTCGGCCTTGACCGAGATCAGTTCGGGGTCGCCGGGGCCAAGGCCCGCGCAGATGATCCTGCCTCTCGCTTGGGTCATGGCTTACTCCTTGCGGCTCGCCAGCGCGTTGACGGCGGCGACGGTGATGGCCGAGCCGCCCAAGCGCCCCTCGACGATGAGCGAAGGGGCGGGCGGGGCAGAGATCAGCGCCTGCTTGGATTCCGCCGCGCCGACGAAGCCCACCGGGCAGCCGATGATCGCGGCGGGGCGGGGGCAGGCGGGGTCGCTCAGCATGTTCAGCAAGTGGAACAGCGCGGTCGGGGCGTTGCCGATGGCGATCACCGCGCCCTCCAGATGCGGGCGCACAATTCCAGCGCGGCGGCGGAACGGGTATTGCCCATGTCCCGGGCCATGGCGGGCACGCGCGGATCGGGCAGGGTGCAGATGATCTCGTTTCCGGCGGGCAGGCGGGCGCGGGTGATGCCCTCGCTGACCATCCGCGCATCGCAGAGGATCGGCGCGCCGCCTTCCAGCGCGGCACGGGCGGCGATGGCCATGCCGGGGGTAAAGCGGATATGCGCGGCCAGCTCGACCATCCCCGCGGCATGGATCATGCGGACTGCGGCGATTTCCTCTTCGGGGGTGAAGCGCGCCAGGTCGGCCTCGGCCCGGATCGTGGCGAAGGATTGGCGATAGATCGCCGCGCCGTCCTTTTCGTAATCGTAAGGCATCACAGAACCTCTGGCAGTCGGGCGGGCGGCAGCCCGCGAGGCTGGGGAATGTCCGAGGCGCAGCCGCCCCGGATCAGGTCGAAACCCTCGGGCGTGGCCGTCAGGGTCAGATCGGCGGCGCGCGGCCATCCGCAGCCCTTGGCGCATCCCGAGACATGCAGCACCCGGCCCTTGGGCAGATGCGGGGCAAGCTGGCGGGCAAGGGCGCGGGTCGGCGCATGGGCATGGCGGCATCCCGGTGCGCCGGTGCAGGAGCGCAGCCGCAGCCGGGGATCATCGGGTTCCGCGATCAGGCCGGGCAGGGCGGGGACCCTCCCCGCGCCCTCGATCAGCAGCATCCGCCACGGGGTCATGCGAAGCGGGCCAAGCGCGGCGAGGGCGGCAAGTATTTCCGCCTCGATCTGGCCGAATTCGAGGCCAACCAACATCCCTTGCGGAACAGGTCCCGGAACGGGTGTCGGCAGGGCAGGGGCGGGTGTCAGTATCGCATCCGCTGGTGGTGTTCCGCGTGCGATCAACCCGGCCATTCGCCCCCGGCCTTCGGGCGCTCCGCCCGCTGCAAGGAACCATCCGGCCAATGTCAGCGCCTCGGCAGCGCTGTGGCAGGGCGCACCATGAGGACATCCGTCGGCACGCAGGATCAGGCGGCCATCCGCACCCCGTTCCAGCCGGATATCGGCGGGGATGTCCCACAGGACCGGGGCGGGGCCGGTATCGACGGCAAAGCCGAATTTCGCGGGCAGGGGCAGGGCAGAGGCGGTCAGCGCCGCCTCCAGCTTTGCGGCCAGCCCGTCGGTTTCGGGATCGGCGAAGGGAGTGACGATGATGTTGCGCCGCTGCTCGGCCTCGATATCCGCATCGATCAGGTCAAGCGCGCGAAGGGCCTCGATCAGCGGGGCATGGCTGTCGGGCGTGACGCCGCGGATCTGCAGGTTGGCACGCCCGGTCAGGTCGATCAGCCCGTTGCCGTGATCCCGCGCGGCGTTTGCGATTCCGGCGGCCTGCGATGGGCTCAGCCGCCCTCCATGCGGGCGGATGCGGGTGATCCAGCCATCGCCCGATTCCATCGGCCGCAGCGCGCCGGGGCACCATCCCCTGACCCCGCTCATCGTTCCGCCTCCAGCGAGGCCGCGATGGAGTTGCGGCGGGTCGACCACAACCCGGCATCGGCAAGGCGGCGGAACAGGTCGCGCATCGCCTGCAGGGCCTGCGGATTGGCCTGTTCCATGAAATCCACGATCTCGGGGCGGCCAAGCGTCGCGTCGTGATAGAGGTCGAACAGATGCGGCGGCACCGCCCCGGCCAGATGCGCGAAAGCGGCAAGGTGATCCAGCGTCGCGGCGATCTCTGCCGCGCCCCGGAACCCATGCGCGGCCATGCCGTCGGCCCATCGCGGGTCAGAGGCGCGGGCGCGGACCGTGCGGGCGATCTCCTCGGTCAGGCTGCGGGCGCGGGGGCGGTCGGGCTGCGTGGCGTCGAGATGATAGAGCGAGGCTCCGCCGCCCCGATCCGCGCCATGGCGGCGGCGAAACCGGCCTCATGCGCGGCATAATCGGCGGCCAGCAGCAGGTCGGTTTCCGGCAGATCCTGCGCATGGAGGAAACTGTCGGCCCCCGCCAGCCGCGTTTCCAGCGCCGCGCGATCCTGCCGCGCCTTGCCATCGGCGCCGATGGACCAGCTTGACGCGGCCAGCCATGCCTCGCCCGCCGCCTGCCGCGCCTGATCGGTGAAATCATCCGCCGCCGGTCCCATGCCAAGCCCGTATTGTCCCGGTTCGGGGCCGAAGACGCGGGGGCTGCGGGCCTGGTAGGGATTGTCCGCCGGGTCTTCGCCGCGCCCGGCCAATGCCGCAGCACCGGTCTCGAACAGTTGCGCCAGCACCGGGAACACGTCGCGGAACAGGCCCGAGACCCGCAGCGTCACGTCGATGCGGGGGCGGTTCAGCAGGGTGAGTGGCACCACCTCGACACCCGAGACCCGCCCCGATCCGCTATCCCAAACCGGCTTCAGCCCCGCCAGATGCAGCGCCATGGCGAATTCCTCGCCCGCCGTGCGCATGGTCGCGCTGCCCCACAGATCGACGACCAGCCCCCTGGGCCAGTCACCATGATCCTGCAGATGGCGGCGCAAATATTCCTCGGCCAGCTTGATGCCCTGCGCATGGGCGGCAGGGGTCGGCACGGCGCGGGGATCGGTGCTGAACAGGTTCCGCCCGGTGGGCAACACGTCGCTGCGGCCCCGCGCGGGCGAGCCCGAGGGACCGGGCGCGACATGGCGGCCATCCAGCGCGGCCAGCAGCCCGGCGCGTTCCTGCGCCCCGCAATCGCCCGAGCCATAGACATGCAGCCCCTCGCCGAACTGGCTTTCCTTGAGATCGCAGACGAACAGGTCGATCCGGGCGATCGCCTCGGCGGGGCTGGCATCTAGCGGGATGCCCAGATCCGCCTCGACACCCGCCGCGCGAGCCTCGTCACGTATCGCACGGGTCAGGCGGTCGCGGCGGGCCGGGTCCAGCCCGTCGGCGGTGGAAAACTCGTCCAGCAGCCGCTCCAGCTCGCCCAGTCCCGCCGGGATGGCCGCCGCGATCATCGGCGGCGGCAGGTGGCCGAGAGTTACCGCGCCAAGGCGGCGCTTGGCCTGCGCGGCTTCGCCGGGGTCGTTGACGATGAAGGGATAGATCACCGGCATCTCGCCCACCAGCGCCTCGGGCCAGCAGGACGCCGACAGCGCCACCGCGTTGCCGGGCAGCCATTCCAGCGTGCCATGCGCCCCCATATGGACCAGCGCATGCAGGCCTTGCGCGCGCAGCCACAGGTAGAATGCGACATAGGCGTGGCGCGGGATGCGGGTCAGGTCGTGGTAATCGTCCTTGCGGCTGTCGCGCTGGCCACGCTCGGGCTGCAGCGCCAGCAGCAGGTTGCCGCGCCGGATCGCGGCAAAGCGGAACACGCCGTCGCAGCAATCGGGATCGGCCTGCGCCTCGCCCCATTCGGCCCGCAGATCGTCGCGAAGCGCGGCGGGCAGATGTTCCAGCGCGGCCAGGTAATCCGCCAGCGGCCAGTCGATATGCTCGGTGGCCAGTGCTTCGGCGGAAGGACCGTCGGCGATGCCGTAACCGGCATCGTCCAGCATTTGCAGCGTGGCATCCGCTGACGCCAGCGCATCCAGCCCCACCGCATGGGCCATTTGCCAGTCGCGGCCCGGATAGGTGGACAGGACCATGGCGATCCGGCGATCCCTGGGCGCGGTCGTGCCAAGGCGATACCGCGCGCTGACCCGGTCCGCGATAGCCGCGACGCGCTCGGGCTCGGCGCGATGGGCAAAGCGGCTGAATTGCAGGTCGGGGTCGCGCGGCTCGGGGGCCTTGAAGCTGGTCACGCCCGCGAAAATGCGACCATCGATCTCGGGCAGGACAACATGCATGGCCAGATCGGACGGAGACAGGCCGCGTTCCGCCTGCTGCCATTCCCGGCGGCGATTGGTCGACAGCGCCACCTGCCAGACCGGGCAGCCGAAATCGAAGGGTTCCGGCGAAGGCGGGGGGCTGTCTGCCCCCCGCGCCCCCCGAGGATATTGGGATGAAGAAGAAGGGGAGCCGGTTTCCATGCGTGCGGAGAAGCCCGTCGCATTGACGATGACCGCAGGGGGGCGGGGGAGGGCCCGTGTCAGCCATTCTCCGAAGCCCGGAGTCTTGAGCGATGGCGCGAAGACCCCGCAGGCTTTGAAACCCGCCTCGCGCAGCCCCAGGATCAGCGCATCGATCGGGCCGGTATCGGCAGCGGTCAGATAGCTGCGGTAGAAGCTGACAAGGGCCAGCGGGCCGTCGTCGGGCGGCGCGCCGATCACGCCCTGGCCGGGATCGTAGAACCCCATCTGCGGCATGGATGTCGTGCCCATGACCGGCTCGGCCCAGAGCCCCGCCGCCAGTGCCATCTGCGCCAGCGCGGCCTGCGCCGCCACCGCTCCGCCAGCTTCGCAGAGCCGCCTGAGTTGCCGCAGCACCGAGGCGGGCACGGTCGAGACCGACTCCAGCCGCGGATCGTCGCGGCCATCGCCGGGCAACACGGCCAGCGCGATCCCCCGCCGCCGCGCCAGATCCTGCACCGAGGCCAGCCCATAGGGCCAATAGGCCTCTCCGCCGATCAGCCGGACCAGGATGCCTTTCGCACCGGACAGGGTCTGCTCGACATAGGTATCGACCGAGACCGGATGCCGCAGTGCCTCGAGGTTGCACAGCCGCAGCGAGGGCAGGCCTCCGCCCGCGCGATGCCAACCCGCCGCGAAAGCCCCGAGATCGCTGTCCGAGAATGACAGCACCACCAGATCGCCGGGGGTCTGCCCGGGATCATAGGGGGTGTCGGTCTCTTCCAGACCGTGGCTTTCGCGGAAAACGATATGCATCAGGCGGGCACGGCCCCCAGCAATACGTTACGGATCGCGGCCTCGTTGACATCGTCATGCTCGGCGATCACCACCAGCCGCGAAACCCGTGGGGCATCGCCCCAGGGCCGGTCATATTGATGCCGCACCCGCGCGCCCACCGCCTGCACCAGCAGGCGCATCGGCTTGGCCCTGATGGCGACATGGCCCTTGACGCGCAGGATGTTCTGCTCGGCCGCCAGCCGCTCGATGGCGCTTGCCAGCGTCTCGGGGTCGTCGAATTCCGGCAGCTCGATCACCACCGTGTCGAAATCCTCGTGCTCGTGGTCATCGGCGCCGTCGTGATGGCTGGGCCGGGCCTCCAGATCGTCCTCGGCCGCAGCAGCAAGGCCGAGGATCACCGAGGGATCGATGGCGCCATCCGTCACCGCCAGGATCGGCAGCCTGCGCGGTGCCTCGGCCTCGATCACGGCGCGGGCGGCGGCCACCCCCGCATCGCCCGCCAGGTCGGGCTTGGTCAACAGCACCACGTCGGCGCAGGCGATCTGGTCCTCGAAGACTTCCGACAGCGGGGTTTCGTGGTCGAGACCGTCATCGGCCTCGCGCTGAGCCTGCACGGCAGCCTCGTCGGGGGCGAAACGGCCCGCGGCCACCGCCTCGGCATCGGCCAGCGCGATCACCCCGTCCACGGTGATGCGCGAGCGGATCGCCGGCCAGTCAAAGGCCTTGAGCAGCGGCTTGGGCAGCGCCAGCCCCGAAGTCTCGATCAGGATGTGATCGGGCCTTGAGGGCATCGCCATCAGCCGCTCCAGCGTCGGGATGAAATCATCGGCGACGGTGCAGCAGATGCAGCCATTGGACAGCTCGACGATATTCTCGGCCGGGCAGTTATCGTCGGCGCAGCCTTTCAGGATCTCGCCATCGACGCCGACGGTGCCGAATTCGTTGACCAGAACGGCCAGCCGCCTGCTGCGGGTTTTGCATCAGGTGGCGGACCAGGGTGGTCTTTCCCGAGCCCAGAAAGCCGGTGATGACGGTGACGGGGGTCTTGGTCAGATCGGTCATGGATCACTCCTGCGGGGGGATGCGGGCAAGGCTTTGCTTGCGGAAAATCACCGGGCGCTCGCGCCACGGCACGAGCCCGTCGGGGGCGGCGGCATAGGCCCCGGCACCGGCCAGGATGTCGGCGGCATCGTCAGGGGTCAGGCGGCCATAGACATAGGACCACTTTCCGGGCGCCGATAGCGCGACCGAGCAGCCCATCGAGCAGGCAGAGAGGCATTCGACCGGGCGCAGCTCGACTCCTTCGGGCAGGTCGGACAGGGACAGGGTGTCATGCAGCCGCGCGCCGGGGCGTGGTTCCAGAGGCGCGTCCGGGTCGATGCCCCGGCAGGTGGTGCAGACATGCAATATGGCGCGCATCGCGGCCCCTTTCCCAATCACGGCGCAAGGGGTGGGGCCAGAAGGACGAAAGCAGCGCGTGGCCAGCCTTTCGCCTGCCGGTCGCGGATCACCCCGTCCGCCCGTCAACAACCGGCGCTGGCAGGTCTCCCGGCTTGCGGATCCTGGGTTTCCCCAACGGTCGACCCACCTTCCCGGCTATTTGCCAGTGGCCTGGGCGACCTGTCCGGTCACGGTCGCGGGGGCGGCTGCGCTTGGACAAGGCATCCTTCGCCCTGCCTGTCGCATTCCCTCTTCGCCTGCCCGGGGGCAGGAACCAACGCAACCCTCACCTGCGGCACAGCCGGGGCGGTTGTCAAGCCGAAGCCGCGATCCGGCATCGGGGAAATCGCATCGCCGGGACCGGGATCAGAAGAAGATATCGTCCAGGGTCTGCGGTTCGGCCACCGGCGCGGCAGTGGCGGAGCGGAGCGTCTCGCCGACGAGACCGGCATGGATCTCGCGCTCGCGGTCCATCGTGTAGAGCGACTGGAATGGCACCAGCATCGCGGCATCCTCCGGGGCCAGCACGGCATCCGCTCCCTTGGGAACATGGGCCTCGATCTCGGCGATCAGCTCCGGCAGGCTCGCCAGCAGCTGCAGCCCGTCATCCACAGCATGCTGGAGCGTGGCCGCGCTTTGCCTTGCCGCCTGCTGCATGGCTTCGAGCCGGGCGAACATCTCGGATGCCAGCGCAAGATCGGCATCGGCACGGGCGATCAGGGTGCTCAACTGCCCCGCCTCGGCGCTCAGCTGGCTGAAATCTGCCTGCTGGGTATGGCTGTCGATCCGGCCAAAGCTGCTGCGGCAGCGGTGATGCAGCTCGTTGCAGGCATCCGCGCGTTCCCGCACGGTTGTCGACAACACGTCCATGGCCGATTTCGCCGAGCCGCTGCGCCGGGCCAGAAGCCCCGCATTGACGGTGGCGAGGCTGACCTCCAGCGCCGTGGAGGACAATGTCTCGAGATTCCCGCGCGCGTCGGCGATGACGGTATCGATATTCTCGACCGCCGCCATGGCGCCTTCGAGGGCGGGTGCGACGAGCCTTTCGATCTGGTGCCCGTCATCCAGTTCCGCGCGCCACCCGGCCAGAAGCTGCGCCGCCTGCGCGCCGGTATCCCCGGTCAGCGAATCGGCGGCGGCCTGCCCGATCGTGCCGAGCTGTTCGAGCGCCACCTGCGTCGCGGCCAGCATTTCCGAGGCATCCGCCGCGAGCGCCGAGATCTGAGCGGCGGCCAGGGCGGCGGCGGGCGGCTCGGCATCGGCGGCCTGCAGGATGGTCTCGATATGATCCAGCCGCTGCGCGAAAGCGTCCGAGAACTGGATTCCGGTCATCAGCACGGCGGTGTTCGACTGCGTGCTGCCGCGCAACTGCTCTGCCAGGGTTCCCGCCGAACCGCAGACCGCCTCCATCTCGGGCACCGTCCGCTCCTGCCGCTGAGCATCCATCGCCATCCGGGCGCAGGAGGCGGCGGTGCCCAGCTGGCCGGTGGCCTGCCTGACCGCCGTGCCGATGCTGACCAGCCCCTCCTGCACCGCCATCGTCGTCGAGGACAAGCGCTCGATCATCCCCCGCAGGGTCACGATGTAATCCTCGATCGCATCGATATCGAGCGAATAGCCGGTGACCCGCGTCATCGAGGCGATCGCGTTGAGCTGCCGGCATTCGCGGCGCAGGGTCTCGACCGCATCCAGCCCGTCGACGATGGCATGGGACAGATCGGGCACCGATATCGCGGCATGCGCGGCGCCCAGCAGCTCGGCAAGGCTGCTGCAGGCGTCGCGCAGCGCCCCGGTGCCGCCACGGGCCGCGCCCACCTCGTCCACCAGCCGCGTGAGACGGTCGAAATCGCCGCCGATCCCGTGCAGCGCGCGATGCACCCTGCCCAGGACCTCTGTCAATTGCTCGAACCGGCCCTGGCTGGTCCGGCGCAAACCGGTCAGTCCGGTTGACGCCGAAGCCGTGATCGCAACATCCGCTGGTTTCATATCCGTCTCCGTCATCCCTTTCCGCATCGCGGCCGCATCCTTCCCTCACTCGCCCGCCTTGCGCAGCAACATCGCCGCCAGCGCGACAATGGCAGTTCTTCCTCGACCGCACCCAGCTTGCGGGCCTCGTTGGGCATGCCGTAGACGACGCAGCTTGCCTCGTCCTGCCCCAATGTGCGCGCCCCGGCCTGGCGCATCTCCAGCAGGCCACGCGCACCGTCATCGCCCATCCCGGTCATGATCAGCCCGACCGCGTTGCGCCCCGCCGCCCGCGCCACCGAGCGGAACAGCACATCGACCGAGGGCCGGTGCCGCGACACCAGCGGGCCGTCGCGCAGCTCGACGCAATAGGTCGCGCCGCTGCGGGTCAGCAGGGTATGGCGGTTGCCCGGCGCGATCAGCGCATGGCCGCGCAGCATCCGGTCGCCATGCCTGGCCTCGCTCACGCTGATCCCGCACAGCCCGTCCAGGCGGCGCGCGAAGGCGGCGGTGAAATGCTCGGGCATATGCTGCACCACCACGATCGGAGGACAGTTCGCCGGCATCGCCTCGAGCACCGAGCGCACCGCCTCGGTCCTCCCGGTCGAGACACCGATGGCGATGATCGTCTCGGTCGTCTTGACCATGGCGGAGGACGAGGGCGGCGACAGCACCGCGTCGGCCGACAGCTTGGCCTGGACCGGCGCGGGACGCATCCGGGACAGCCTGGCCTGCGCCGCCGCCTTGATCGCGTCGCAGAGCACCGTCCTGCTGTCTTCGAGAAAGCCCTTCACGCCCATCTGCGGCTTGCAGATGACCTCCACCGCCCCGGCCGACAGCGCCTGCTGCAGGGTTTCGGTATTTGCCCCCACCAGCGAGGAACACATCACCACCGGGATGGGATGCTGCGCCATCAGCTTGCGCAGGAAGGTCACGCCGTCCATCCTTGGCATTTCCACGTCCAGCGTGATGACATCGGGCCGCTGCCTTGCGATGCTCGCCGCCGCGGCGAAAGGATCGGCGGCGGTGCCCATCACCTCTAGCCCGGGATCCGAGCCGATCAGCTCGGCCATCGTCTGGCGGACCACGGCGCTGTCATCGACGATCAGCACCCGGATGGGTCGGTGGGCGGTATCGGACATGGGCTTCAGACCTTCTGATAGGTGGAGGCGGCGACCTGGCGCAGATTGGCGGGCGGATCGGCAAGGCTTTCGGAATGGCCGGTCAGCAGATAGCCGCCGTCCCGCAGCCGCGAGACGACATTGGCCACCGCGCGCCGCTGATCCTCGGGCTGGAAATAGATCAGCACATTGCGCAGGAAGGCGACATCCGCGGTAAGTTTCAGCGTCCGGTCCAGATCGACGAGATTGGCCCAGGCAAGCTGCGCCCGGCTGCGCAGTTCCGGCACGATCCGGTACAGCCGGGGCTCGCCGCGCGAGCGCATCAGATAGCTGCGCCGCAGCTCTGCGGGAATGCCGGTGACCTGGTCCTCGGTGAAAACGGCGGTGGCGGCCTGCCGCAGGATCTGCCTTGACACGTCGGTTCCCACGACACCCCAGGACAGCCCGCCCTTCCGGGTCTGGGAAAACTGGTCCAGCACCATGGCCGCTGTCCACATCTCGGATCCCAGGGAGCAGGCCGCGCTCCAGATCGTCAGCTTGTAGCCGGTTCCCGCACCCGCCTCGGCCAGGTTCGGCAGACCTTCGCGCGCAAGCCAGTCGTAATGGACCTTCTCGCGAAAGAAGCTGGTCGTATGGGTGGTCAGCGCCTCGGCCAGGTAGCGGGCCTCGGCCATTCCGTCAGGCCCGTGCAACTTGGCGATATAGCTGTCGTAATCCGCGCATCCGAGTTCTCGCAGGCGGCGGCTGACCCGCAATTCCAGGAACGAGATCTTGTCCGTCGAGACCGCGACGCCGGTAATCTTCCTGGCGATCTCGACCAGGGTCCGGGCCTGCCTGGGGTGAAGGCGGGGCGTGGCAGTGGAGAGCGGGTTCTGCGCCATGCCGGTCACGCGAAATCAAACAGTCCGGATGCCGCGACGCCGAACAGCCGGTCCAGCGCGAGCATCATCGTCAACTGTCCGTCGATCCGCGCCACCCCGATCATCGCGTCAGAGCGCCAGCGGGACATGGCATCGGGTGCCGGCTCGATATCGGCCTTGGCGATCGCCACCACGCTCAGCACCCGGTCGGCGATCACCCCGATCGGCTTGCGCGGCTCGGGGCCAAGCTCGAACACGACGATCCGGGCATCCTCGGGATTGGCCTGATGCATCAGGCCCAACTGGCTGGGCAGATCGATCACCGCGATCCCCTCGCCGCGCACATCGATCATGCCCAGCAGATCCGCCGGCGCATTGGGAAGCCGGGAAATCGGTTGCAGGTCAAGTATTTCACGGACATTGCCCACATCGACCGCAAAGACCTGGCCGGCCAGTTCAAGGGTGACATAGGTATGCGGCTCAAGCGTTTCGGCGCCGTCATCCTCTTCCATCCAGGAATCGATCGAAGAGGGGCGCGCATCGGTTTGAAGCTCGGACATGGCAAACGCTCCGGAGCAGGGGGCGGGGGCGGCTGCGCGCCCCTCGGGCCGGTGAGGGAAAGAGACGGGAGGACCGGGGCGGGGACGCAATCGCCCGCGCCCCGGCCTGCGGATCAATAGCGCATGAAATCGGCGTCGGAGACCTGGCCATCGCCCAGGTCCAGCATGACCCCGCCCGGCCGGGCATTCGCGACCATGGCGGGCTCGGCGGGCGATGCCGCGCTGTTCGCCGCAGGCCGGGGCATGGGATCCGCGATCTGCTGGACGGGAGCGGCAGAGGGTTTCCGCGCCGGTTTCCCGGCCTCGTCACCCAAGCGGAAGAACGAGATCACGCCGCGAAGCTGTTCGGACTGGGTCGCGAGGCTTTCGGAGACGCTGGCCGCCTCGGTCGAGGCCGATGCGTTCTGCTGGATCACCGCGTCGAGTTCGCGGATCGCCGTGTTGATCTGTTCGACGCCGATATTCTGCTCGCGCGCGGCGGCGCTGATCTCCTGCACCAGGTCGGCGGTGCGCTGGATCGAGGGCACCAGCGAGGACAGCATCTCGCCGGCCTTCTGGCTGACCTCGACGGTGCGCCCGGACAATTCGCTGATCTCGCCGGCGGCCTGCTGGCTGCGCTCGGCCAGCTTGCGCACCTCCGAGGCGACCACGGCAAAGCCCTTGCCATGCTGTCCGGCACGGGCGGCCTCGACGGCGGCGTTCAGGGCCAGCAGGTCGGTCTGTCGGGCGATCTCCTGGATGATGTTGATCTTCTCGGCGATGGTCTTCATCGCCCGCACGGCTTCATCCACGGCCTCGCCGCTTTCGGCGGCCTCTTTCGCGGATTGGGTTGCGATCTTCTCGGTCTGCGCCGCGTTGTCCGAGGATTGCCGGATATTGGCGGTCATCTCTTCCATCGAGGCCGAAGCCTCTTCGGCCGCGGCGGCCTGCTCGGTCGAGCCCTGGTTGAGCTGATCGGCGGTCGCCGACATCTGCCGCGCGCCCTCGGCCACGCCATTGGCGCTGGCATTGGCATTCGAGATCACGCCCCGCAGCTTGTCGAGCATGCTCTCCAGCGCGGCCCCGAGCGCATCGACCTCGGAACGGCGGCGGATTCGCGACCAGACCATGGTCCTGCCGATCAACGCCGTGCAAGAGACGATGCGGGCGAACCCGTCGCTTCTGCATGGCGTGGGACAGGGCGGGCGGCTGCTCTCCAATCGCGGCGAACTGATCCCGATCATCGATCTCGGCTGCATCTTCGGATTGCGCGACGATCCGGCACCGCTGGAAGAGGGCGTGCTGGTCGTGGTCGAGACCGACAGCCAGAAGCGTGCGGCGCTGCTGATCGATGGCATCTTCGATCAGCGCCAGGTCGTCATCAAGAGCCTCGAAGAGAATTACGGCCGCGTGCCGGGTGTTTCGGCGGCCACCATCCTTGGCGACGGCAAGATCGCGCTGATCATCGATCCCGAAGAAATCGTCCTGTCCTCGTCGAACGATCGCGGCAGGACAGCCATGACCCTCGCAGCGAACGGGTAAGACATGTTCGAGTCAATGTCCCACAACTCCATCGGCAAAAGCGATGTCGTCGCCTTCAAGCTGGCCGACCAGGATTTCTGCATCGATATCGGCCTTGTCCGCGAGATCCGCGGCTGGTCGCCAACCACGGTGCTTCCGCATGCGCCCCATTACGTCAAGGGGGTGATCAACCTGCGCGGCTCGGTGGTGACGGTGGTCGATCTCTCGGCACGGCTCGGATTCGGTGCGACCGAGCCGTCGCAGCGCCATGTGGTGATCATCGCGATGCATGAGCGGCGCATCGTCGGCCTGCTGGCCGATCTGGTCTCGGATATCGTGACCGTCGAGGACGAGCATATCCAGGCGGTGCCGGATCTCGCATCGGATCCGGCGCGCGAATACATCACCGCCATGATCACCTTCGAGGATGGCCGCATCCTGCGAAAGATCGACCTCGCCCTGCTGCTGCCCAGCCCAGAGGAAGGCGCCGCGTGACCGTGATGCACCCCATCGCCGAGCCGGTCCTGTCCGACAGCCAGTTCCTCAAGCTGGCCGAGATCGTGCGGCAGGACAGCGGCATCGTCCTGACCACCGCCAAGCGCGGCCTCATGGTGGCGCGCCTCAACCGGCGGCTCAGGGCCTTGCGGCTGCCCGATTACCAGGCCTATTGCGACAGGCTCGAAGGCATGGACGGCCCGGCGGAGCGGCGCCACCTGATGTCGGCGATCACCACCAATGTCACCGCCTTCTTCCGCGAGGCGCATCATTTCCGGTCACTCGCCACCGAGATCCTGCCGCCCCTGGCCGCGAAGGCAAAGGCCGGGCGGCGGCTGCGGCTATGGTCGGCGGCCTGTTCTTCCGGCGAAGAGGCCTATTCGATCGCCATCACGCTGTTGGAGACCTTCCCGGATGCCGCCCGGCACGATGTCCGGATCCTCGCCTCGGATATCGATCCCGGGATGATCGCCCGCGCCGCGGCCGGGCGCTACGCCCGCGACGGCCTGCGCCCGGTCGGGGTCAGGCGGCTGCAGCGGTTCTTCACCCGCGACGGCGAGTCCTGCACGGTGCGGGACGAGCTGCGCGGCATCATGCGCTTCGCCGAGTTGAACCTGCATGATCCCTGGCCCTTCTCGGGGCGCTTCGACGTGATCTTCTGCCGCAATGCGGTGATCTATTTCGAAACCGGGGCCCGGCAGCGGTTGTGGCAGCGTTTCGCCCGCCAGATCGCGCCCGGCGGATACCTGTTCATCGGCCATTGCGAACGGCTGGACGGCCCGGCAGCCGATCTTTTCGAGCCGGCCGGCGCGACCTGCTACCGCCGCAACTCCACCCCGCCACCCCCCTTGCCTTGAAGGAGAAGAAAATGCCCCTGAAATCACAACTGCGTGTGATGGTGGTGGATGACATGACCGTCAGCCGGGCCCTGATCGAGCAGGCGCTAGACTGGGCGAAGATACCCAATGTGCAATATGAATCGGATGGCGAGACCGCCTTTCGAAAGCTGGCCGCCGCGCCGGTCCACCTGGTGATCTCGGATTACAACATGCCGGGCATGGACGGGCTGGCGCTGCTCGAGGCGCTGCGCGGGAACAAGAGCACGCAGCGCATCGGTTTCATCCTGATCACCGGCACCGCCAATCGCGCGATGATCGCGCGCGGGCAGAAGGCCGGGATGAACAATTTCATCGCCAAACCCTTCACCAAGGAGGATCTGTTGAAATGCATCGAAACGGTAACGGGCAAGCTGCAATGAACCCTGCGGACGAAACCTTTGCATCCGCAGCCGGGGCAGAGCCGCTGCGGAGGGTCCTGTGCCGCGTGGCGGAAGAGGCGGGAACGCTGGCCAATGACATTACCGCGCTGGACCGGGCGATCGGGCAGGCGCTGACGGTGACGGATATGGGCGCGCTTGACGGGCTTCAGCGTGCCGATGCGATCCGGCAGGGGCTCGAAGGGCTGTCGAATTTCCTGGCGCGCCTTGCCGAGACTGTCGAACCGGGGGTGATCTGCGATCCGGTCGGGGCCGCGGAGGGCATGGCCCTGCGGGCGCAGCTGCAGCGCCTTGCCGGGCTGACGCCCGCCCCTTCCCCGGGCCAGGACGATGCCGGGGCCGATCTTTGGACTTGACGGTCCCGCAAGCCGGGTGACCGCTATGCGTCCACACCTGCGCCCATCATGCCCCGCACGAAATCCGGGCCGTCCTACCGCACGGCCCCGCCGGAAACCGGTCCGGGCGGTTCAGACCGCCTCGGCAAGGCTGCGCTCGATCAATGCCCGGATCTCGGGGCGGCAGGAACCGCAATTGCTGCCCGCCTGCAGGGCCGCGCCGACCTGTTCGACCGTGACCAGACCCTGCTCGGCGATGGCCCGCGCGATGCGGTTCACCCCCACCCCGAAACAGGCGCAGACCGTGGCCCCATCGTCCGGCTGATCGGCGCCGGCGCGCCCCGCGAGCAGGCCCGGGTCAGATTCCGCCCCCAGCAGACCGGCGACATGGCTGCGTGACAGCGCCACCGGCTCGGGCGCCGTGAACAGCGCCGCGACCAGCCGCCCGCCTTCGACAAAGGCAAGGCGCTGCATGCCGCGTGCGCGGTCGGAGACCACCAGCGGCTCGCCCGCCAGCCCGAACATGGTGGCGGCCCATTCCCCCCAATCGGCGGGTTTTTCCACCCCGGCCAGCTCGGCCTGAACCCCACCGGGCAGGCTCGCGCGCGCCCAATAGGCGCAATCGGGGCGGAACGGGCGGGCGGCCATCGCGAATCCGAACCAGCTTGCCGCGAAGGGCCGGATCGCCACCGGCGCGGATTTCGAGGCGGGCTGACCCGACAAAGGATCGGTCAGCCATGGCACCAGCGCATCGATCCGGCCCGAGGGCGCGGTTTCCCCGGTCCAATGCATCGGCGCGAAGGGATGGCCCCGTGCCACCCGGTCACTTACCAGCACGCGCAGGATCGCCCGGCCATGCGGGCTGCAAAGCTCGGCCAGATCCGCCGGTTGCAGGCCCAGTTCCGCCGCGTCCTGCGGGTGCAGTTCCAGGTAGGGCTCGGCCAGATGGCGGCTGAGCCGTGGCGACAGGGCGGTGCGGGTCATGGTGTGCCAATGGTCGCGCACCCGCCCGGTATTCAGCCGGAACGGATAGGCCGGGGCAAGCGGCTGCGGCGCGCGGGGGGTGACGGGCACCATCCGCGCCTTGCCGTCGGGCGTATGGAAACGGCCATCGCCAAAGAAGCGCCCGCCCTGCTTGCGCGCCGATTGCGGCCAGAGAAACGGCTCCAGCGCGTCATATTCGGCGGGCGTGATCCCGGCATGGGCGGAAATGTCGAAATCGCTGCCAAGTTCCCCGGCCAGCCCGGACAGGGCCGCATATTCGGCAAAGACCTCGGCGGCAGAGTTCCAGCCGAACGCGCTTTCCCAGCCCATCCGCCGTCCCACATCCGCCAATATGCGCCAATCGTCCCGCGCCTCGCCCCTTCGGGGCAGGCTGCGGCGCTGGCGGCTGATGCGGCGCTCGGAATTGGTGACGGTGCCGTCCTTCTCTCCCCATCCGGTGGCGGGCAGCAGCACATGCGCGAGCCGGGTGGTGTCGGTCTGTTCCATCATGTCGCTGACCACCACGAAATCGCAACCCTCGATGGCGCGGGCGACACGGTCGGCCTCGGGCATGGTTACCGCCGGATTGGTGCAGATGATCCACAGTGCCTTGATCCGGCCCTCTTCGACGGCGCGGAACATCTCGACCGCCTTCAGTCCCGGCCCCGGCGCCACCCTCGGCGATTGCCAGAAATCCTGCACGGCGTCGCGATGCGCCTTGTTCTCGATATCCAGGTGGCAGGCCAGCATATTGGCCAGCCCGCCCACCTCTCGCCCGCCCATGGCGTTAGGCTGGCCGGTGACGCTGAACGGCCCCATGCCGGGGCGACCGATCCGGCCCGTGGCAAGATGGCAGTTGATGATCGCGTTCACCTTGTCGGTGCCGCTGTCGGACTGGTTGATGCCCTGCGAATAGACCGTCACGACCTTCTCGGTCCCGGCCCACATGTCGAAGAACCGGGACATGTCCTTCAGCGAAAGCCCGGTCATCGCCGGGTCGCTGGCATGGGCGGCCCTGATCGCCTCCTCGATCCCCGAGACATGGGCGAGGAAATCGCGATCGACGGCGCCCTGCCGGTCGATCCGGGCAAGCAGGGCATTGAACAGCGCCGCGTCCGCGCCCGGCTTGATCTTCAGATGCAGATCGGCAAGGTCGCAGGTCGCGGTGCGGCGCGGATCGATCACCACGACGCGTGGCCCCTGCCCCTTTTCCCGTGCCGCCGCCAGGCGCTGATACAGCACCGGATGGCACCATGCGAGATTGGAGCCCACAAGAACCACCAATTCCGCTTCCTCGAAATCCTCATACAGCCCCGGCACGGTGTCCGAGCCGAAGGCGCGGCGATGCCCGGCCACCGAAGAGGCCATGCAAAGCCGTGAATTCGTGTCGATATTGGCCGAGCCGATGAAGCCCTTCATCAGCTTGTTGGCGACGTAGTAATCCTCGGTCAGCAACTGCCCCGAGACATAGAAGCCCACCGAATCCGGCCCGTGCTCGGCGATGGTTTCCCGGAACCGCCGCGCCACCAGGTCGAGCGCGCTGTCCCAATCGGCCACGCGCCCGTGGATGCGCGGGGTCAGCAGCCGTCCGTCGGGCCGGAGCGTCTCGGCCAGCGCCGCACCCTTGACGCAGAGCCTGCCGCGATTGGCCGGATGTCCGGGATCGCCGCTGATCTCCAGCCCGCCCGCCCCGTCCGGCCGGGCCAGCACCCCGCAGCCCACCCCGCAATAGGGGCAGGTCGTGCGGACGGGTCCGATCATGCCAAGATCCATAGTGGCCACCGCCTATTCGGCAGGCATCGTCGCGGCATTGTCGCCATGCGCATCGGCATCGCGGAGCTGCGGCGAGGTGGTCTTGTAATGCGTCGCGTAGATCATCGCGCCGACAAAGGTCAGCCCGCCGACCAGGTTGCCCAGCACCGTCGGGATCTCGTTCCAGAACAGGTAATCCAGCCAGGTGAATTGCCCGCCCAGCAGGATCCCCGCCGGAAACAGGAACATGTTCACGATGGAATGCTCGAACCCCATGTAGAAGAACACCAGGATCGGCATCCACATGGCCATGATCTTGCCCGAGACGCTGGTCGACATCATCGCCGCGACGACCCCGGTCGAGACCATCCAGTTGCACATCACCGCCCGCACGAACAGCGTCAGCATGCCCGCAGCACCATGGGCGGCATAGCCAAGCGTGCGCCCCTCGCCGATATGGCCGATCTTCTCGCCGACCGCGTTCGGAGCCTCGGAAAAGCCGAATGTCACGATGATCGCCATGAAGACCGCGACCGTGAAGGCGCCCGCGAAATTGCCGCAGAAGACCAGCCCCCAGTTCCGCCAGAGCCCCTTCATGGTGACCCCGCTACGCTTGTCCAGCAGCGCCAGCGGAACCAGCGTGAACACCCCGGTCAGCAGGTCGAAGCCCAGCAGGTACAGCATGCAGAACCCGACCGGGAACAGCAGCGCCCCGATCAGCGGCTCTCCGGTATTGACGGTGACCGTGACGGCGAAAGCCGCCGCCAGCGCAAGGATCGCGCCGGCCATATAGGCGCGGATCAAGGTATCCCGGGTGGACATGAAGACCTTGGATTCGCCGGCATCGATCATCTTCCGGGCGAAATCGGGCGGGGTGACGTAAGACATGGTATTTCCTTCCTGTTGGGCGTCCCTGAAGGCCGGGCACTACCAGTTTGCGTATTCCAGGTATTTGCCGGACATGGTGACCTTGACGCGGTCGCCCTTTGGGTTCGGCTCGCGCTCGACCTGCATCGAGAAATCGATCGCCGACATGATGCCATTGCCGAATTCCTCGTTGATCATCGCCTTGATGGTGGGGCCATAGACCCCGACGATCTCGTAAAGGCGATAGATGCAGGGATCGGTCGGCACCGCCTGGTCCCAATGCTTGAGCGGGCTTTCGACCAGCAGATCGACGGCGCTGTCGGGCAGGCCCAGCAATTCGGCGAAGGCGCGGGCCTTGTCCTCGGGAAAGGCGTTCATGCCGGTCGCGGCGGAATGGGTCCAGACCGGCGACATGCCGATCCTTGCCGCGATCTCGGCCCAGCCCAGCCCCAAGCGCTTCTTGGCGCGCAGGATCAGGGCGGTCAGGTCGTCGCGGCTCAATTCGTCCAGGATCATCTTGTTCATCTTCGCCTCCTTCCGGCTTACGCCGCGTTGCTGCGCGCGATCAGCGAGGCGTCGATCAGGATGCGCCCCTTCTCGACACGGGTCGCATAGGTGCCCACCTGCCCCTCGTCCGCGCCCGTGGCCTCGCCGGTATTCATGTCGAACACCCAGTTATGCAGCGGGCAGGTCACCCGATCGCCATGGACGATGCCCTCTGACAGCGGGCCGCCCTTGTGCGGGCAGCGGTCGTCCAGCGCGAAGACCCGGTCATCGGCGGTGCGGAACACCGCGATGCAGCCCTGCGCGGTGCGCACCAGCCGGGCGCCCTGCACGGGAATATCCTCCAACGATCCGATATCGACGAATTGGGTCATTCCGCGGCCTCCAGCGTGAAATCGGCCATCGGGGCCCATTTGGCGCGCTCCCGGTCGGTGGAATGCTCGGCCCATGGGTCCTTGCGATAGACGGATTGGCTCAGCTCGAACCGCTCGACCAGCGCCTGCCGCCCGGCAAGGTCATCGACGACACGCTCGATCACCCAGTCCAGCCCGACCTTGGCGACCCATTTATAGGGGCGGTCCAGGTATTTGGCGTGCTCGCGGTAAAGCTGGATGAAGGCGGTGATGATCTGGACCGCCTCGTCCTCGGACGGGGTCGAGGCGAGATGCTCGGTCTCTTTCACCTCCATGCCCGCCGCACCGGCGACGCTGATATTGTAGCCGGAATCGACGCAGACCACGCCGACATCCTTGCAGGTCGCCTCGGCGCAGTTCCGGGGGCAGCCCGACACGCCCAGCTTGACCTTGTGCGGTGTCCAGGATCCCCAAAGCAGCTTTTCCAGCCTTATGCCGAGCCCGGTCGAATCCTGCGTGCCGAAACGGCAGAAATCCTTGCCGACGCAGGTTTTGACCGTCCGCAGCCCCTTGGAATAGGCGTGCCCCGACACCAGCCCGGCCTCGTTCAGATCGGCCCACATATGCGGCAGATCCTCCTTGCGGACGCCCAGAAGGTCGATGCGCTGGCCGCCGGTGACCTTGACCATCGGCACGTCATACTTGTCGGCGGCATCGGCGATGGCGCGCAGCTCGGCGGGCGTTGTCACCCCGCCCCACATGCGCGGCACGACGGAATAGGTGCCGTCCTTCTGGATATTGGCGTGGTTGCGCTCGTTGACGAAGCGGCTCTGACGGTCGTCCTGGTATTCGGTCGGCCATTCGGCCAGCAGGTAGAAATTCAGCGCCGGGCGGCAGGAATGACAGCCGCCGGGGGTTTTCCAGCCCAGTTCCTGCATGACCGCGGGAATGGATTTCAGCCCCATCGACTTGATCAGCCTGCGCACATCCTCGTGGCTGTGATCGGTGCAGCCGCACATGCCCGAGGGGGCGGAGGCGGCGAAATCATCGCCTAGCGTGAATTGCATCACCTGCTCGACCAGCCCGGTGCAGGTCCCGCAGGAACTGCTGGCCTTGGTCTGCGCGCGCACGGCGTCAAGCGTCACCGCGCCGCCCTGAACCGCCTGAACGATCTGACCCTTGCAAATGCCGTTACAGCCGCAGATCTCCGCCTCAGGCGGCAAGGCTGCAACGGCCGCCATAGGGTCCGGCGCACCCCCTCCCTGGAAGGCGGGGCCGAATATGAGCGTGTCGCGCATCTCGCTGACATCGGTTCCGTCCTTCAGCAGACCATAGAACCAGTTGCCGTCGGCGGTGTCGCCATACATGACGATGCCGATGATGCGGTTGTATTCAAGCACCAGCCGCTTGTAGATGCCGCGCCCCGGATCGCGGAAGACGATATCCTCGCGCCCTTCGCCATCGGCGAAATCCCCGGCGCTGAACAGGTCGCAGCCGGTGACCTTCAGCTTGGTCGCGGTCTGGACGGGGCGGAACTCGGCGGCCTCGCCCTGCAGGGTTTTCGCCAGCACCTTGGCCTGATCGTAAAGCGGCGCGACAAGGCCGAAAAGCTGCTGGCGATGCTCGACGCATTCGCCAAGCGCGAAGATCGAGGGATCGGTGGTGCGCATGCTGTCATCGACGGTGATGCCGCGCTCGACCTCCAGCTTGGCATCCACGGCGATGCGCGTCTCGGGGCGGATACCCACGGCCATGCAGACCAGGTCCGCCGGGTAGACGGTGCCGTCTTCCAGCAGCACGGCCTCGGCCCGCTCATGGCCAAGGATCGCCTTGGTCGCGCCTTCGCAATGCACCTTGATGCCGCGGCTCTCCAGGTCCTTCTTCAGCAGGTAGCCCGCCGCCGGATCGAGCTGCCGTTCCATCAGGTGGCCCATCAGGTGGATCACGGTGACGCTGGCGCCGCGCGCGGCCATGCCCGCCGCCGCCTCCAGCCCCAGCAGCCCGCCGCCGATCACCACGGCATCCTTGCCCGCGACACCGGCATCGATCATCGCGTGGGTATCTTCGAGATCGCGATAGGTGACGACGCCGGGCAGTTCCTTGCCAACCACGGGAATGATGAAGGGCGCCGAGCCGGTGGCGATGACCAGCGCGTCATATTCAGCCGAACCCTGGTTCGTATGGACCAACTTGGCCTCGCGGTCGATCCTGACCACCGGCTCGCCGAAGCGGCAGGTCACGCCATGGGCTTCATACCAGTCGGCGTCATGGGTGACGATCTCTTCATAGGTCTTTTCGCCCGACAGGACCGGCGACAGCATCAGGCGGTTGTAATTGCCGCGCGGCTCTTCGTTGAACAGGGTGACGTCGTAAAGATCGGGGGCCGCGTCGAACAGATGCTCCAGCATCCGGCCCGAGGCCATCCCGGCTCCGATGATGACGAGTTTCTTTTTCATCGCATGGCTCCTTTCAGGCAGCTTGCGGGACAGCGGCGCGGTCAAGGCGGCGGATCGACAGATGCATCCAGCCGAAACCGATGGCGACCAGCACGAACAGCACCATGAAGCAGCTTGACCAGAGCCCGGTCTCGTCGCGCAGCCAGCCGAACAGCAGCGGCAGGAAGAAACCGCCCAAGCCGCCGATCATGCCGACCAGCCCGCCGACCGCGCCGACATTCCGCGGGTAATAGCTGGGCACGTGTTTGTAGACGGCAGCCTTGCCGAGGCTCATGAAGAAGCCCAGCACAAAGATCGCGACCACGAAAAGCAGCGGCGGCAGCCCACCGGGAAGCGACAGGACCGCCGTGACCGCCAGCGAGACGGCAAAGGTCCAGTACATCACCCGCCGCGCGCCGATCCGGTCCGACAGCACCCCGCCATAGGCGCGGAAGACCGAGGCCGGGATGGAATAGGCCGCGCCGATCATCCCGGCGGTCTTCACGTCGAAGCCGTAAACCTCGATCAGGTAATGCGGCAGCCACAGCGCCAGCGCGACGAAAGCCCCGAAGGCGAAGAAGTAATAGAAGGAAAAGCGCCAGACCTGCAGGTTCTTCAGCAGCGAAAGCTCTGCCGACAGGCTGCGCGGCTGCGCCTTTGGGGCGGTGCCGTGATGGCGGGCGAAGCTGTCGGGATCGTCATAGGTGGTGAACCAGAACAGCGCCGCCATGGCCACCAGCAGCAGCGCCCAGATCTGCGCGGTGCCCTGCCAGCCGACCGCGATCATCACGAAGGGCGCGACGAACTTGGTCACCGCCGCGCCGACATTGCCGACCCCGAAGATGCCAAGCGCCGTGCCCTGCCGTCCCGCCGGGTAGAAGCGCGACACATAGGCGACACCCACCGCGAAGGAGCCGCCCGCCATGCCGACGCCGGTGGCGGCCAGCAGCACCTGCGGATAGGTCTGGGCGAATGACAGCAGCAGCGTCGAGGCGGCGGCGGTCAGCATGGTCAGGCTGTAGACGATGCGCCCGCCCAGCCTGTCGGTCAGGATCCCCAGCACGATCCGCACCAGCGAGCCGGTCAGGATCGGCAGCCCGACCATCAGGCCGAATTGCGAATCGCTCAGGTCAAGCTGTTCGCGGATCTGCAGGCCGATGATCGAAAAGATGGTCCAGACCGCGAAACAGGCGGTAAAGGCGATGGTGGACATGATCAGGGCGCGATTGGCCTCTTCGGGCGAGGCGGGTGCGTGGACAGGTTCGGTCATATGGGCTCCCTTGGCGATACGGTGGCTTCCCGCATGCATCAGCGCCATGACCCGCCATCTTCATGCAAGCCTGACGGGGGAATTAGCGTCTCTGCAGCGCAGCATTACGCGAACCGCCCAAGTCTTGACCGCCGGAATCGGGCATCTGACCAAGAAATGGGCGGTTTGAAATCTGCGGCGTGAAGCCGGATTTTCCACGATTGCACCATCTGCAGAATCATCCGCCTTTCGGGGGATGACCCGCTTTTCGGCCGCGTTTCGGCCAGCAAAACCTGCCCGGAACGCAGCGAATGCTTGCCGTGGGGGCAAGCAATGTCTAGAACAGCGCGAATGCGCCGCCCTCCGGCGCAGCGACCGGACCCGCTCGACCACCCGAGCGCCCATGTTTGCGAGAGGTGTCAGACCATTGCTCGACCAGACCGACCTTCGCGCCGAGCTTGAAGCGCATTACGACCTTGCCCCCTCCGTCGAACTGGCCGAGGAGATGGGGGACATCTATGCAAGGATGGATCGCGTCGTGCCGCCGCCCGATTGGGCGATGCATGCCCCCTATGTCGCCGCGATCAACCGGCTCAAGAAGGAACGCAACGCCGTGGTGCTGGCGCATAACTACATGACGCCCGACATCTATCACGGCATCGCGGATTTCGTCGGCGACAGCCTGCAGCTTGCCATCAAGGCGACCGAGGTCGAGGCCGAAGTGATCGTGCAATGCGGCGTGCATTTCATGGCCGAGACCTCGAAGATCCTGAACCCCGCCAAGACCGTTCTGATGCCGGACATGGAGGCAGGCTGCTCGCTGGCCGAAAGCATCACCGCCGAGGGCATCGCCGAGATGCGGGCGCAATATCCCGGCGCGCCGGTGGTCAGCTATGTCAATACCACCGCCGAGGTGAAGGCCGCCTCCGATATCTGCTGCACCTCCGCCAATGCCGCGCAGATCGTCGCCGCGATGGAGGGCGACACCGTCATCATGACGCCCGACAAGTACCTGGCGCAGAACGTGGCGAAACAGGTGCCGCAAAAGCGCGTCGTCTGGTGGGACGGTGCCTGCATCGTGCATGAACGCTTCACCCCGCAGGACCTGCGCGATTTCCGCGACTGGAACCCGGGGCTGAAGATCATCGCCCATCCCGAATGCCGCCCGATGTCGTGGCCGAGGCCGATTTCGCCGGCTCGACCTCGGGCATCATCGATTGGGTCAGCCGCGAGAAGCCGGAAAAGACCATGCTGGTCACCGAATGCTCGATGGCGACGAATATCTCGGACGCCTTCCCCGAGGTCGAGTTTCTCGGCCCCTGCAACATGTGCCCCTATATGAAGAAGATCACGCTGGAAAAGGTGCTTTGGTCCTTGCACAGCATGACTGGCGCGGTCGAGGTGGACCCGCAGATAGCCGGTCGCGCGCGGCTGGCGGTGCAGCGGATGATCGACTTGTCGCGCCGTCTGGCCGGCTGAGGGGCCACGCATATGCCGCAAATCGCGAGCGACCGGATCGTGATCGTCGGTGCGGGACTGGCGGCGATCTATGCCGCGCTGAACCTTGCCCCGCGCCCGGTGCTGATGATCTCGCCTGAGAGCCTGGGTCAGGGCGCAAGCTCTGCGTGGGCGCTTGGCGGCGTCGCGGCGGCGATGGACCCGGCAGACAGTGCCGCCGCCCATGCAAGCGACACGATGCGGGCGGGGGCGGGAACTGTCGATGCCGATGTGGCGCGGATCGTGACCGAGGCGGCGCGCAACCATATCCTCGACCTGACCGGGCTTGGCGCGCCTTTCGACCGTGACGCGGATGGCGGCTATGTCATGTCGCGCGAGGCGGCGCACAGCTTCGCCCGTGTCGTCCGCGTGAAAGGCGACCAGGCCGGGGCCGAGATCATGCGCGCGCTGGTCGCCACCCTGCGCGCCACGCCCTCGGTGCAGGTGCTGGAGGGGATGCTCGCCACCGGGTTGCAGGTGGATGCAGGCCGCGTCACCGGCGTCGATATTGCCCGTGCGGATGGCTCTGCCCCGGTGACAATCACCGCCCCTGCCGTTTTGCTGGCGGGGGGCGGATCCTGCGGGCTCTATGCGGTGACGACCAATCCCCTGCGCATTCGCGGGCAGGTGATCGGCATGGCGGCGCGGGCGGGGGCGATGATCGCCGATGCGGAATTCGTGCAGTTCCACCCCACCGCGCTTGCCTGCGGCATCGACCCCGCCCCGCTGGCGACCGAGGCCCTGCGGGGCGAGGGCGCATGGCTGGTCAACCGCAAGGGCGAACGCTTCATGCAGGGCGTTCACCCGGATGCCGAGCTTGCCCCCCGCGATATCGTCGCCCGCGCGGTCTATGCACAGACGCAGGCCGGTCTGGAACCGATGCTGGACTGCCGCGCCTGCCTTGGCTCGCGCGTCCTGACCGAGTTTCCCGCCCTTGCGGGAGCCTGCGAAAAGGCCGGGATCGACCCGGTCACGCAACCGATCCCCATCGCCGCCGCCGCGCATTACCACATGGGCGGGATCGCCACGGATGCCGATGGCCGGGCCAGCCTTGACGGCCTGTGGGTCTGTGGCGAAGCGGCCTCGACGGGACTGCACGGGGCGAACCGGCTGGCCTCGAACGGGCTGTTGGAAGGGCTGGTCTTCGCGGCACGCTGCGCACGGGACATCACGGTTGCCTTGGGGCCTGGACCGGACAGGGCCGCGCCGCTGCACCTGCCCGATCTGCCCGGCGCCCCCCTGCCCGACCCGGTGCTGGTCTCGCGCCTGCGCCATGCCATGACCGAGGGCGCCGGGGTGCTGCGTGACGCGGAGGGCCTGACCCGCTGCCTGCGCGAGATCGCTGCGATCGAGGCGGCGCAACCCGACTGCCCCTCGCTCTCCAACATGACCGCCACCGCCACGCTGATCGCCGCCGCCGCCCTGCAACGCGAGGAAAGCCGAGGCGCGCATTGCCGCCGCGATTTCCCCGGCAGCCTGCCCGAGCCCCGCCGCAGCCGGCTCTCACTGGCCGAGGCCATGGCGATCCGAGACGCGTTTTCACCGGAGACCACCCCATGATCCCGCCCCTGCCCGACCTGCTTGTCGAACCCCTGGTCCGTGCCGCGCTGGCCGAGGACCTGGGCAGCCAGGGCGACATCACCACGCGCACGGTCATCCCGGCGGATCTGCGCTATACCGCCCATCTGCGCGCGCGCGAGGCGGGCGTGGCCTCGGGGATGCAGCTGGCCGCGATGGCCTTTCGGCTGGTCGATCCGGGATTGGCGCTGCGCATCGCCTGCCCGGACGGCACCGGTTTCGAACCCGGCGGGCTGCTGATGGAGATCGAGGGCAGCGCCGCCTCGATCCTCTCGGCCGAGCGGGTGGCGCTGAATTTCGCCGGCCGGATGTGCGGCATCGCCAGCCTGACCGCCGATTTCGTCGCCCGAACCCAAGGGAGCGCAACCCGCATCACCTGCACCCGCAAGACCACGCCGGGCCTGCGGCTGGTCGAGAAACAGGCGGTGCTGCATGGCGGCGGCTTCAACCACCGTTTCTCGCTGTCCGACGCGATCCTGATCAAGGACAACCATATCGCCGCAGCGGGCGGCATCCGCCCCGTCCTGCAAGCGGTCAAGGCCCGCGCATCGCATATGATCCGCTGCGAGATCGAGGTGGACAGTCTCGGCCAGCTAGCCGAAGTGCTGGACGAGGGCGGCGCGGATGTCGTGCTGCTGGACAACATGGACACGCCCACGCTGCGCGAGGCGGTGGCCATGGCGGCGGGGCGCGTGGTGCTGGAAGCCTCGGGCAATATGCGGCTGGAACGGATCGCCGAGGTGGCGGCGACCGGGGTGGACTATATTTCCTCGGGCGCGCTGACCCATTCGGCGCGGACGCTGGACCTGGGGCTGGATTTCTGAAATCGGCCCGTGGGGATGAGATAGGCGGGATTGCGTCCCGCGATGGCCGGGGGGCTGCCTGCCCCCCGGCACCCCCCGGGGATACTTGCATGAAGAAGAAG
>NZ_PXNQ02000011.1 GCF_003007735.2 Paracoccus methylarcula | reverse complement strand
ATGGGTTTTCTTCTACCTAATCGCAAACGGGGGCTTGATCAACGGCGCTGGTCATGCTGCATCTGCATATCCGCGCTGCACCGCAGTGCGGGTGCAAAGGGGGGAGGCGTTTTGGATGACAAAGGACCAGACAGATGAAAATCGGCGACAAGCTTCCCCAGGTAACCTTCCGGACCCGAATTCGCGACGAGGCGGTCGGCGGCCCGAATCCGTTCCGCTGGCAGGACATGACGACGGATGACTATTTCAAGGGCAAGCGCGTGGTGCTGTTCTCGCTGCCCGGTGCCTTCACCCCGACCTGCTCGACCTATCAGCTTCCGGGCTTCGAGAAGGCCTTTGGCCAGATGCGCGAACTTGCCATCGACGCGATCTATTGCATGTCAGTCAATGACAGTTTCGTCATGAATCAATGGGCCAAGACCCAGGGGTTGCAGAACGTGGCGGTGATCCCGGACGGTTCGGGCGAATTCACCGAAAAGGCCGGCATGCTGGTGCGCAAGGATAATCTCGGATTCGGCGCCCGGTCATGGCGTTATGCCGCGGTGGTCAATGACGGCGTGGTCGAGGCATGGTTCGAAGAACCGGGCCGCATGGATGACTGCCCCGAGGATCCCTATGGCGAGACCTCGCCCGAATCGGTGCTGGCGTGGCTGCAGAACGCCCGCGTGGCCGAACCGGCCTGAGCGGATTCACGGTAATGACGAGGGGCCGCCAACGCGCGGCCCTTTTGCATGGCCCGCGAAGCTTGCCCGCCCGGGACGGATATGGGCCGATGCGCTAGCGCGCGACGTCGAATTGCTGCAGGGCCGCTTCCAGGAAACGCTCGCGCAGATCGGGCGTTTCCATGATGACTTCGTGACGGCAATCCTCGAATTCCAGCAGGCGGGCATCGTCCCAACGTCCCGCGCGGTCGCGGATGGCCTGGGCCGAGACGATCTTCTCGCCATCCCCGAGCGAGACCGTCACCGGCAGATCGGGCGATGGCAGCGCCGACAAGCGCGCGCACTCGCGCAATGCCTCGCCCAGCCACTGGAAACTCGCCCCGCCGATGGTCAGGTCGGACCATGCAGCCGATTCGTGCAAAAGCCGTGTCCATTCGCCCAGGTCATGGGTCAGCAGATTCGAGCTGAAGGCCTCGTCGAGGAAATAGGCGCCTTTCGCCCCGGTGCCGGGTGTCGGACGCTCACCAAAGCCGAGCCGTTTCGCCAGCGAGGTCACCGCGAGGGCGACGGGGCGCGGTATCCCATGCGGCTCGATCCCCCACATCGGGGCGGAAAAGACCGCGCTGGAGACCGGCAATTCGTCGAACAGGGCCGCCAGCCCGATGCAGCCGCCCATCGAATGGGCCAGCAGATGCCATGGTTTTGGCAGATCGACCTGCGAGGCCGCGACCACCATCTCGATCACGTCGCGCTGATAGTCCCGGAATTCCCGGATATGACCCGGCCGCGGATCGTCGATCAGCCGGTCCGACAGGCCCTGGCCGCGCCAGTCGATCGCCAGCACCTCGTAGCCCGCATCGGTCAGCTTGCGCGCGAATGGCGCATATTTCTCGACATATTCGGTGCGGCCGGGAAAAAGCAGCACCCCGCCCACCGGATCGATACCGTCGCAACGCCACAGCGCGAGCCGCAGCCGCATGTCATCCTCGGTCTTGACCCAGAAAGCCGAGCCGGGCGCCAGGGGATCGCCGGGAAGCTGGTGGAACGGAGCCTGTTCGATCATGCGTCAGCCGTTCACGACAGGGCCTGGCCCAGTTGCATGGCCACGCTCATGTCGCCGTCGAGCTTGAGCTTGCCGCTCATGAAGGCGGTGGTCGGGTTGACGCTGCCATCCAGGATGCCCTCGAATGTCTCGCGGCTGGCCGTCAGCGTCACATCCGCCGCGTCATCGCCCGCGCGCACGCCGCTGTCGTCGATCATGATCGAACCCTCGTCCTCGATCACGAACTTGGCGGTCGAGGAAAAGCTGCCGATCTTTTCGCTCAGTTTCTCGACGGCGGCGTTCACGATATCGCTCATTTTCATGCGTCTCCTTGCGCTATGTCTGGTGCCCGGCGGGCTCAGTGGTTACATTCACGATATGCGCCCGGTCCGAAGTTTTTTCCACCTTATCGTTACGGCAGGCATGCGTGCAATCTTTGCATGCGCGGTCCTGCTATGGGCGGGGTTTTCCGCCGTGGCGCAGGATGCCGACCTGGACAAGCTGTTCGCGCAACTCGCCCGGCCCGGCAATGACGCATGGCGAATCGCCGAGGCCGACATTTTGCGGGAATGGTCGAAATCCGGTTCTCCGGCGATGGATCTGCTGCTCAAGCGCGGCGAAGAGGCGCTGGACATGGGCGATCTGGACGCCGCCATGGGCCATCTGACCGCACTCACCGACCACGCACCGGATTTCGCCGCCGGCTGGCAGGCCCGGGCGGCGGCCTTTGCCTCGGCCGGTTATTTCGGCCCCGCCGCCGCCGACCTGGCCCGCGCGCTGGAGCTGGAGCCGCGGCATTTTGCCGCCCTGACACAGCTTGGCGTGATCCTGGAAGAGATGGAGGACTACGAGGGCGCATTGGCCGCCTATCGCGAAAGCCTGAAGATCCACCCCCATCAGCAAGAGGCCAGGGACGGGGTGGCGCGGCTGGAAAAGCAACAGACCGGCACCGATATCTGACGCCATGAACATGCAAACACGCGGCCGGGTCACGGCAGTCCTCGGCCCGACCAATACCGGCAAGACCCATTACGCCATCGAACGGATGCTGGCCCATCGGACCGGGGTCATCGGCCTGCCGCTGCGGCTGCTGGCGCGCGAGGTCTATGACCGGATCGTCAAGGCGCGCGGTCCCTCGGTCGTGGCGCTGGTCACGGGCGAGGAGCGCATCGTGCCCGAGCGGGTGCAATACTGGGTCGCCACCACCGAGGCCATGCCCGAGATCGGTGCCGACTTCGTTGCCATCGACGAGATCCAGCTATGCGCCGATCCGGAACGCGGCCATGTCTTTACCGACCGTCTGCTGAACATGCGCGGGCTGCACGAGACGCTGCTGCTGGGCAGCGACACGATGCGCCCGGCCATCGCGGCGCTGATCCCGGATGTGCAGTTCCAGCGCCGCGAAAGGTTCTCGGCCCTTGGCTGGGCGGGGTCGCGGAAATTGTCGCGCATGCCCGCGCGCTCGGCCATTGTCGGCTTCAGCACCGATGACGTCTATGCGATGGCCGAGCTGATCCGGCGGCAAAAGGGCGGCTGCGCCGTCGTCATGGGAGCGTTGAGCCCGCGCACGCGCAATGCCCAGGTGGCGATGTATCAGGCGGGTGAGGTCGATTACCTCGTGGCCACCGACGCCATCGGCATGGGGCTGAATCTCGATATCCGCCATGTCGCCTTCAGCGCCACGCATAAGTTCGATGGCCGCCGCGTGCGCGCGCTGTTCCCGCATGAGCTGGGCCAGATCGCGGGCCGGGCGGGGCGGCATACCGATGCGGGCACATTCGGAGTGACGGGTGAGGCACAATCCCTGGACGAGGGGCTGATCGACGCCATCGAGAACCATCGTTTCGCACCCATCCAGCGGCTGATGTGGCGCAACAGGGCGCTGGAATACGGGACCATGGACCGGCTGGTCTCCAGCCTCGAAGTCTCACCGGGGCATGAACGGCTGTCGCGGGGGCGCGAGGCCGACGATCTGGCGGCCCTGAAATCCCTGCGCGAGCTGCCCGAGATCCGGGACCGGGTGCAGGGCGGTCGCGATGTGCGGCTGCTCTGGGATGTCTGCCGGGTGCCGGATTTCCGCGGCATCTCGCCCTCCGAGCATTCCGGCCTGCTGGCCCGGATCTTCGGTTTCCTGCAGGAAGGGGCGATTCCGTCGGACTGGCTGACGCGGGCGATCGAGCGGATCGACCGCACCCATGGCGATATCGACGCGCTGTCGAAACGGCTGGCATATATCCGCACCTGGACCTATGTGGCGCAACGCAGTGGTTGGGTCGAGGACGAAAACCATTGGCGCGGCGAGACTCGCGCGGTAGAAGACCGATTGTCAGATGCGCTCCACGCGGCTCTGACCCAAAGATTTGTGGACCGGCGCACATCCGTTCTGTTGCGCCGGCTCAAGCAGAAGGAGAGCCTTGTGGCCGAAGTGAATGACAAGGGCGAAGTGACGGTCGAGGGCGAGTTCGCCGGCCGGTTGGAAGGTTTCCGTTTCCGCCCCGACCAGACCGCGACAGCGGATGAGGCAAAGATGCTGAACCGCGTCAGCTACGAGGCCCTGCGCCCGCATTTCCATCTGCGTGCCGACCGTTTCTATAACGCCCCCGATACCGAGCTGGATTTCACCGAACAGGGCGGGCTCATGTGGGGCGATGCCGCCGTGGGCAAGCTGAGCCGCGGGGCGGATGCGCTCAATCCCGGTGTCGAGGTCTTCGTCGATGAAGAGGCCGGGTCCGAGATCGCCGAAAAGGTGCGCCGCCGGTTGCAGCATTTCATCGACCGCAAGGTCGCCGCGCTGTTCGAGCCGCTGATTACCATGCAGAAGGACGAGGCGCTGACGGGCCTCGCCAAGGGCTTTGCCTTCCGCCTGGTCGAATCGCTTGGCGTGCTGCCGCGCGAAGGCGTGGCCACCGAGGTGAAGGAACTGGATCAGGACGCGCGGGGGATGCTGCGCAAGCATGGCGTCCGCTTCGGCCAGTTCACCATTTTCATGCCGGCCCTGCTGAAGCCCGCGCCGACGCGGTTGCGGCTGGTGCTGTGGTCGCTGGTCGAGGGGCTGGAGGAGTTTCCCGAAAGCCCGCCGCCCGGGCTGGTCACGATTCCGCATATCCCCGAGGTGCCGGACGGCTATTACACGCTGTCGGGCTATCGTCCCGCAGGCGAGCGCGCGATCCGCATCGACATGCTGGAACGCCTTGCCGATCTGCTCCGCGCGCAGGACACGCGCAGCGGGTTCGAGGCGAATGCCGACATGCTGTCGATCACCGGCATGACGCTGGAACAATTCGCCGGCTTGATGCAGGGGCTTGGCTATGCCGCCGAGAAGGGCGAACGCGAAAAGGTCAAACCCGCCGAGCCGGTGGTGCCGCCCGCCGCCCCGGCCGAGGGCGAGGCTTCGGACGCGCCGATGACCGAAGAGGAAAGCGTCCTGGCCGCCGAGACCCGCGCCAGATGGGAGGCCGAGCAGGCCGAGAAACGCCGCGCCGAGGCAGAAGCGGCGGGGGAGGCCGCCCCGGACGAGGAGGCGCCGGTCGAAATGGAGGTATTCTATACCTTCCGTTGGGCCCCCAAGCCGCGCGGCAACCGCCGTCCGCAAGGCGAAGGGCAGGGGCGCCGCGGCCCCCGCAAGGAAACCCGTGCCGAGGGCGGCAAGCCGGGCCGTGAAACCGGCAAGCCTCGCGGCAAGGGCGGCCCGAAAAAGGGCGGCAAGCCGCAGGGGCCCAAGACCTTCCATTCTCGCCCCGAGAAAAAGGCCGATCCCGACAGCCCCTTCGCGGTCCTGGCCGCGCTCAAAGACAAGAAGTGACAGCCGATACCGGCAGCTTGCGGTTGGACAAATGGCTGTTTCACGCGCGGCTGTTCAAGTCGCGCGGGCTCGCCGCTGCGCGTATCGAGGCGGGGGGCGTCCGCCTGAACGGACAGCCCTGCCGCAAACCGGGGCGGGTGGTCAGACCGGGTGACCGGTTGGTCGTCTCTGCCCATGGCCGGGTGCGGATATTCGACATCATTGCGCTTGGCGAACGCCGCGGTCCCGCCAGTGAGGCGCAGACCCTTTATGCCGAGCATGGGGAAACCGGGCCGTCCGACTCTGATTCGTCCGATCCCGGCACCTGATGTTTTCGGCCTCCGGGCCGGGTAAAATTTCCGGTGCGGGCGCGATATTCTGCAATGAGCGGAATTTCAGGAACACCGTCGAGGAGCGGGCCGATGGGCTGCGACCGATTTGCCGCCCGGAGCGAATGACCGGAACGCTGTCCTTCGGATTCACCTGCGCATGATACGCAACCGGCCTCGATCTGGGGCGGGGTGGCTTGATTGATCCGGGTGAAGAGACTAGGTGAAGCCGACAAGACCAATCCAAGAGCCCCGCGATGACCTATGTGGTGACCGACAACTGCATCATGTGCAAATACACCGACTGCGTGGAGGTGTGCCCCGTGGACTGTTTCTACGAGGGCGAGAACACGCTGGTCATCCATCCCGATGAATGCATCGATTGCGGCGTCTGCGAACCCGAATGCCCCGCTGACGCGATCCGCCCGGATACCGAGCCCGACATGGAGCAATGGGTCGAGTTCAACCGCAAATATTCCGAGCAATGGCCGGTCATCACCCAGAAGAAGGATCCGCTGCCCACGGCAGAGGAAATGGATGGTCAAGAGGGCAAGCTGGAGAAATATTTCTCCGAAGCACCCGGCGAAGGCGACTAGGCGGGGCTGTCACAATCGGTCTGAAAACCGGTTGCGGCCGGTCGCGAAATGCGGGCGATTCGCATGCGCATTTGCGTGAACTATCGGGTTCATATCTGCCAACGCATTGAATAGCAGGTGGAATATTCATTCCGCGCTGCGGCGCGATGCCGCTTCGTGGCCGCTTTTTTTAACGTCTTATTTATGTTATGTTCAATTCAAGTCGCATCTGATGGGAGTCAGAGGCCTGGAAGATGCGCGCTCACTGCTGCCGTTCCCGCGCCCTCTGCCGGGCACGGGCAATTAAAACGATCAAAACGGACCGAAGGTGGCTTTCGCCGCTTGCGGTCTTTTGTGCCCTCGGTCCGGGGGCGCCACCTAGAGGAAGCCATATGTCGAAAGCCAAGAAAAACGAATTCCGCCCCGATGACTTCGTCGTGTATCCGGCTCATGGAGTCGGCCGGATCGTGTCGATCGAAGAGCAGGAAGTTGCGGGGCTGCGGCTGGAAATGTTCGTCATCTCGTTCGACAAGGACAAGATGACCCTGCGCGTGCCGACCGCCCGCGCGACCGAGATCGGGATGCGCGGCCTGTCCTCGCCGGATCTCGTCGACAAGGCACTGGAAACGCTCAAGGGCAAGGCTCGCGTGAAGCGTGCGATGTGGTCGCGCCGCGCCCAGGAATACGAGCAGAAGATCAATTCCGGCGACCTGATGTCGATTGCCGAGGTGGTGCGCGACCTGCACCGCAATGACGAGCAGCGCGAGCAATCCTATTCCGAGCGCCAGCTTTACGAGGCCGCGCTGGACCGCCTGACCCGCGAGGTCGCTGCAGTGGGCGGGCTGGACGAAGGCACCGCGCAAAAGCGCGTGGACGAGGTGCTGACGGCGCGCGCGGCCTGATCCGTTTCGAAATCCGATCCAAGGGCGTCCCGTTTCGGGGCGCCTTTTGCTTTGAGGGAGGTGCTTCCTGTTATCGGCTGTGCGGACGAAACCGGCCTTCATTGTGCCTCAAAGATCATGTTAATAGGATGTTTCGATGAAATCGAAATCATTTGGCCCTTCGCAATGGAAACCAGGAAACCTGATGTGACGCCCGATTGGGTCGTAGAAAAGCAGACGCGGGCGCAAGCACTTGCGGACGGACTCATATTTGAGAGAAAGGAAGGAGAACCGCTCCCACCTTGGATTGAGAAACCCAGAATTTTACTGGGTAGTATCGGGTGGAGAATGGGAGCCGGGGAGACTTATTTGCACGAAGTTTTTTTTCCGTTTTGGCAGAGCCTTACCGAGCGAGAACAAGACGGGTACTGGAAGAAGTTTGATCTAGGACCCAGATGGGAAGATCGTAGCAGATGGATGAATGCTTTGGATTTCAATAGGGCCAAGAACTAAGAAACCAACAGTCGCTTAGGCCTCACTCCCGCCTCTCATCAACCACCCTGACCACGCCCGCGACCCGGCTTTGTGACAGCATCACGGCAGGGCGGCGGCGCGCGTGGACATCCCCCTCGGGCCCTCCTATAACGCCGGCAAATTCCGAAGCTGCAGAGGCTCCATATGATCAAGGTATTCGGCCACACCGCCCCCGACACAGATTCGACCGGCTCGCCCATCATCTGGGCCTGGTATCTGAACGAGATCCGCAAGACCCCGGCCAAGCCCGTCCTGCAGGGCGAGCCCAATACCGAGGCCGCCTGGATGCTGGAGCGGTGGGGGCTGGACAAGCCCGAGATCATCTCGGACGTGGCGGCAGATGACAAATGCGTCATCGTCGATACCAACAACCCGGCTGAACTGCCCGCCTCGATCAACGAGGCCGAGGTGATCGAGATCATCGATCACCACATGCTGGCGGGTGGCGTGAAAACCCGCGCGCCGATCAATATCACCATCCGCCCGCTGGCCTGCACGGCGACGATCATGCATGACCTGATCGGCGAGGATCTGGAGAGCGCCCCCGAAGGGTGAAGGGCGCGATGCTCACCTGCATCCTGTCCGATACGCTCGAATTCCGCAGCCCGACCACGACTCCGCATGACCGCGAGGTGGCCGAGAAGCTGGCGGCGGAACTGGGTGTGGATATCGCCGATTACGCGGCCGAGATGTTCGCCGCCAAATCCGATGTCAGCGCCTTCAGCGACGAGGAACTGCTGCGGATGGACAGCAAGGAATACGAGCTGGGCGGCAAGAAGCTGCGGATTTCGGTCCTGGAAACCACCGCGCCGCAGGTTCTGCTGGACCGCAAGCAGGCGCTGATGGATGCCATGCCGGGTGTGGCCGGGGCCGATGGCGCCGATGACGTGCTGCTGTTCATCATCGACATCCTGAAGGAAGAGGCAACACTGCTGGTCCCGAACGATTTCGTGAAGCAGGTCGCCGAGAAAAGCTTTAACGCCACGGTCGAGGGCGACACGGTCGTCCTGCCCGGTGTCATGAGCCGCAAGAAGCAGATCATCCCGGTTCTGGCCGTCTGATGAGCCAGATCATCGGGAACCTGTCGCAGATCGGCGGCGATTACGACGCGCTGTTTTGCGATCTCTGGGGCTGTTTGCATAACGGCAAGCAGCCCTATCCGGCAGCGGTCAGCGCCCTGCAGCAATTCCGTCGGGCGGGGGGCAGGGTCTGCCTGATGACCAATGCGCCAAGGCCCAATCAATATGTGATCGCGCAGCTCGACCGGATGGGCGTGCCGCGCGATGCCTGGGACCTGGTCGTCAGTTCCGGCGATGCCGCGCAGGATGCCATGTTCGCGGGGGCCGTGGGCCGCAAGGTCTGGCATATCGGCACCGAAAAGGATGACGGCTTCTTTACCGATATTCCCGGCGAATGGGCGAATGCCCCGGCGATATCGCGCGTATCCCTGGAAGAGGCCGAAGGCATCGTCGCGACAGGCCCATTCGACGAGGCGAACGAAGCGCCCGAGGACTACCGCGCCCGTCTGATGATGGCGCGCGAGCGGGGGCTGGTGCTGCTTTGCGCCAATCCCGATGTCGTCGTCGATATGGGCGAGACGCGGATCTATTGCGCCGGCGCGCTGGCCGAGTTCTACGAGGAACTGGGCGGCCAGTCGCTTTACTTCGGCAAGCCGCATCCGCCGGTCTATGACCGGGCGCGCCGCCTGATGGATCTGGGCGACGAGGCCCGTATCCTGGCGGTGGGCGATGGTATTCGCACGGATGTGAAGGGCGCGCAGCAAGAGGGCATCGACTGCCTCTTTGTGACCGGGGGGCTGGCGGCGGAGGCGTTCGGCCCCGATGTCGAGGATCCCGATGAGGAATTGCTGCGCGAATGGCTGGCGACCCAGCAAATGGCTCCGCGATACAGTATCGGGCGGTTGCGCTGAGCCATACGCACCTCGACTGTCCTGACACCCGCGCCGATTGGTGCGGGTGTTTTCGTTTATCGGCCCGAAATATGCGCAAGCAATAAAATTAACTTCACAGCCACATCGAAGATATTTTCTTGCGTGACGGGGTTTTTGCTGCTATGCAGCATTCTATCCTGAGACCCGGTTGAGTTATGGAACGCAAGATGTTGGACAATCTTCCCCGCGGCACGATCGTCATCGAGGATCTGGAAGTCGGCATGACCCGTTACCTGCAAAAGCAGGTAACCGATCACGATATCGAGCTGTTCGCCGAAGTATCGACCGATCGCAACCCGGTGCATCTGGATGATGACTATGCGCAGGACACGATTTTCGAGGGCCGGATTGCGCATGGAATGCTGACGGCGGGGCTGATCTCGGCGGTGATCGGGGAGCAGCTTCCCGGCCATGGCACGGTCTATCTGGGCCAGACGCTGAAATTCATGGCACCCGTCCGTCCCGGCGACATGGTCCGCGCCGAGGTCACGGTCGAGACAATCGATCACGCGAAACGCAGGGTGACGCTTGCAACCCGCTGCCTCGTCGGCGATACGGTCGTTCTGAAAGGCGAGGCTGTCGTTCTGGCGCCAAGCCGCAAGTTCGACTGACGGGGCATGGATGGCCCCGATAGGGGGCGCATTGCAGATCCATCGTGACTGGACCGGCCTGCCAATCAGCAGCCATGGCGCGACGATTGCCATGGGCAATTTCGACGGCGTGCATCTGGGTCACCGGGCGGTGATCGAGGCGGCCTCACGGGCCGCCGATGCACCTTTGGGCGTGCTGACATTCGAACCCCATCCGCGCGAGTTCTTTGCCCCCGATGCCCCGCCTTTCCGGCTGATGAATGCCGAATCCCGTGCCAACCGCCTGGCACGCTTGGGCGTGGAGCAGCTCTATGAATTGCCCTTCAACGCCGTTCTGGCCGGGCTGACCCCCGAAGGTTTTGCGCGCGAGGTACTGGTCGAGGGGTTGGGCATCCGCCATGTCACGGTGGGCGCCGATTTCTGCTTTGGCAAGGACCGGGCAGGGGATGCGCAGACACTCACGGATCTGGGTACGAAGCTGGGATTCGGCGTGACCGCCGTTCCGCTGGTGGGAACCGGTGGGCAGGATTACAGCTCGACCGCGATCCGCAAGGCCCTGACCGAGGGCCGCACGCGCGATGCCGAGAGGATGCTGGGCCATTGGCACCGGATCGAGGGCGAGGTCGTCCATGGCGACAAGCGCGGCCGTGATTTCGGCTGGCCCACCGCCAATATGCGCATGGAGGGGCTGCATCTGCCGCGCCTTGGCGTCTACGCGGTGCTGGTCGATGTGCTGACCGGTCCGGACCGGCTGTCCTGCCAGGGCGTGGCCAGCCTTGGCGTGCGCCCGATGTTCGGCCGGAACGCCCCGAATCTCGAAGTGCATCTGTTTGATTTCGACGGCGACCTTTATGGCCAGCACCTGTCGGTCGCGCTGGTCGAATTCCTGCGCGACGAGGCGAAATTCGACAGTATCGAGGTGCTGATCGACCAGATCGCCGATGACGCGGACCAGGCGCGCACGGTCCTGGCGGGCGCGTGATGCGCGAGAGATTCTGGGAATTGCCGCTTAAGCAACTCACCCCCGGCGAGTGGGAGGCGCTTTGCGACGGTTGCGGCAAATGCTGCCTGAACAAGATCGAATACGAGGATACCGGCGAACTGGCCTTTACCCGTGTCGCCTGCAAACTGCTGGACGGGCATGCCTGCCGCTGCAGTTCCTATGCGAACCGGCATGATTACGTGCCCGAATGCGTCGTGCTGACACCGAAAAAGCTGAAAGAGATCGCGTGGTGGCTGCCCGCGACCTGCGCATACCGGCTGCGTCACGAGGGCAAGCCGCTCTATGAATGGCATTACCTGATCTCGGGCGATCCGGAATCGGTGCATCGGGCCGGGGTCAGCGTGCGCGGCTGGACCGTCAGTGAGGCGGCATTGTCCGAAGAGGACTGGGAAGATCACATCATCGAGGATTTGTCATGAATTTCGCCTCCGACAACACATATGGCGCGCATCCGGCGGTCATGGCCATGCTGGCGGAGTGCAATCATGGCGCGGTGATGGGCTATGGCGCCGACTCGGTGACGGCCCGCGCCGAGGCCGCGATCCGGGACGCGCTGGAGGCGCCGCGCGCGGTGGTCCGCTTCGTCGCGACCGGGACGGCGGCGAATGCGTTGGTCTGCGGGCAGCTCGCACCACGCTACGGACGGATTTACTGTCACCAGGACGCCCATATCGAGACCAGCGAATGCGGCGCGCCCGAGTTCTTTACCGGCGGTGCCAAGCTGGTGACGCTGCCGGGTGAGCATGGCAAGATACAGCCCGAAGCGCTGGCCGACGCCATGTGGCGCGGGGCGGCGGACGGGCTGAATGGTGGGCGCAACGGGCTGATCTCGATCACCAACGCAAGTGAATGGGGCACCGTCTATACGCCGGATGAGGTCGCGGCGCTGGCGCGGGTGGCGCATGAGGCCGGGCTGCCCCTGCATATGGACGGGGCGAGATTTGCCAATGCGGTGGCGTCTCTGGGTTGTTCGGCGGCGGATGTGACATGGCGCGCGGGCGTCGATGCGCTGTGCTTTGGCGGCACCAAGAATGGCGCCATGGGGGCCGAGGCGGTGGTGTTCTTCGATCCCGATCTGGCCGAGGAATTCGACTATCGCCGCAAGCAGTCGGGGCATGTATTCTCCAAGCAGCGTTTCCTTGCCGCGCAGATGCTGGCGCTGGTCGAAAACGGGCTGTGGCTGGAATTGGCGGGCCATGCCAACGGCTTGGCTGCCAGGCTGGCCGAAGGGATCACCTCGATCGGAGGTTCGCTCCTGGCGCCGGTGCAATCGAACGCGGTCTTTGCGACGATCCCGCCCGAGGCCCATGCGCGGGCGAAACAAGCGGGCGCGATCTATTACCTCTGGCCCGACAAATCCGCCGAGGGGCTGGACCCGGTGCCGATCCGGCTGGTGACGGCATGGGACACATCCGAGGCGGATGTCGAGGCGCTGATCGCGGCGCTGGCGGGCTGACAAGAGGCGGTGGCGTATTACGTCACCGCGATCCCGCGATCGTCCTTCAATGTCTTGAGCACGATCTCGGACCGGACCTGCGAGACCTGCGGATGCGGCAGCAGGTGGCGGTGGACGAAATCGGCAAAGGCATCCAGGTCGCGGGTGCGGATATCCAGCACGTAATCGGCGTCTCCGGACACCGAAAAGGCCGAGCGGATCTGCGGATGGCTGGCGACGAAACGGGCGAAATCGTCTTCCTTGCTCTGCCCGTGGCTGGACAGGTTCACCCGGATGATCGCGCGCAGCCCATAGCCGAGCCGGGCCGCGTTCAGGCGCGCCGAATAGCCCTCGATCACGCCCGCCTGTTCCAGCGCGGAACGCCTGCGTGAACATTGCGAGGCCGACAGGTTCACCACCTCGGCCAGCGCGGCATTGGTCATCGCGCCGTCCCGCTGCAATGCGACAAGAATTGCAATGTCAAAGCTATCCAGTTCCATATCGTGCACCATCCATTCATTATGTGCGTGTTTCATGCGATATTGCCGTGAATGTGACGAAACTTGCAACCTTCTTGCGCCTGTTTGGGGGCATTCTGCGACCAAAGCGACATCACCCGGTCTACAGGAGGAGCAAATGGGCCCTTTCCCGCATAACGCCCCGAAAGCCACGATCAGCAAGGCCAACCCGGCCGGAACCGACGGGTTCGAATTCGTCGAATATGCCCATCCGGAGCCCGAAAAGCTGGACACGATCTTTCGCCAGATGGGCTTTACCCCGGTGGCAAAACACAAGAGCAAGAACATCACCCTCTATCGCCAGGGCGATATCAACTACCTGCTGAATGCCGACGCGGGCAGCCATGCGGCGGGCTTCGTCAAGAAGCACGGCCCCTGTGCGCCCGCCATGGCTGGCGGGTCGTCGATGCGCAGGCAGCGTTGAAGCGCGCCCTCGACCTGGGGGCCGAGGAATATACCGGCCCCGGCAAGTCGATCGAGGCGCCCGCGGTTTTCGGGATCGGCGGCTCGCTGCTGTATTTCATCGATACCTATGGCGATGAGGGCAGCGCCTATGACGCCGATTACGATTGGCTGGGCGAGGCGAATCCACGTCCCGAGGGCTTCGGTTTCTACTATCTCGACCACCTGACCCATAACGTGATCCGCGGGAACATGGACACCTGGTACAAGTTCTATCACGACACGTTCAATTTCCGCGAGATCAAGTATTTCGACATCAAGGGCAAGCAGACCGGCCTTGTCAGCCGCGCGCTGACCTCGCCCGATGGCAAGATCCGCATCCCGATCAACGAATCCACCGATGATCGCAGCCAGATCGAGGAATATCTGAAGGAATACAAGGGCGAGGGCATCCAGCATATCGCCATCGCCAGCGAGGACATCTATGCTGGCACCGACCGGATCTCCGAGGCGGGGATGGAGTTCATGCCCGGACCGCCCGACACCTATTACGAGATGTCGCGCAAGCGGGTCAAAGGCCACGAGGAACCCATCGAGCGGATGAAGAAACACGGCATCCTGATCGATGGCGAAGGCGTGGTCGGCGGTGGCGAAACCCGTATCCTGCTGCAGATCTTCTCGAAAACCGTGATCGGCCCGATCTTCTTCGAATTCATCCAGCGCAAGGGCGATGACGGTTTCGGCGAGGGCAATTTCCGCGCCCTGTTCGAGTCGATCGAGGAAGACCAGATCCGCCGTGGCGTGCTGAGCGCGGAACCGGCCGATTGATCCTTACCCTGTCACGTCACCCACGACATGGCGGGCGGCGTGACAGGCCGTCTTGTGCCGTCAATCGTCCAGAACGAATGTGACCATCATGTTGACGCGATAGCCGGTGATATTGCCGCCATCGCAATCGACGCTCTGCTCCTTGATCCAGGCACCCTTGACGTTGCGAAGGGTCTCGTTGGCGCGCTTGACGCCTTTCTTGACGGCATCCTCGAAACTGGTTTCCGATGAAGCCGAAATCTCGGTTACTCGTGCAATGGACATGGCGATGCTCTCCCTCTTTCCCTGTGAGACTATGACCAACGTATCATTCCCTCGTGAGGTTCCGCGATGAGCTGGACCGATTACGCTTCGGCCCCCGCACGAGGCACGCCGATCTGCGCCGAATCCGATATCGAGGGCGCGCATGCCCTGTTGGTCACCACCGAAAAGGGCAGCTTTCCCCTGCTGCTTCTGCGCGCCGGCGAAACCATCCGCGCCTATGTCAATGCCTGCCCGCATCAATACCTGCCGCTGAATTACCGCGGCGATCAGCTTGTATCGGCGGATGGCATGAAACTGATGTGCACCGCGCATGGCGCGCAGTTCGACATCCATACGGGCGAGGCGCTGCAGGGCGCCGATTGCGGTCTCGACGCCGTGCCGATCGAAGTCAGGGACGGCCAGATCCACATCGCGGTCACTGGCTGACCCATTCTTCTTCATGCAAATATCCCCGGGGGTCCGGGGGCAGGCAGCCCCCGGCTTCCACCGGTTTCCTCAGAAACCGGCCTTGATCTTCTCGAACTCGGCGAGCTGCTTTTCCCGCTGCGCCGGATCGTTCGGCACCTGCGCGAGGATCGGAGCATCGACCTCGCTCAGCCCTTCGGCGACTGCGGGCTCATCCTTGATCGTCTCCATCGCTTCGGTCGAGCTGTGCCCATAGCCGATCGTGTCCAGCAGTGCCTTTCCTGCCGAGGGCTCCAGCCAGGCATTGATGAAATCGTAGAGCTTTTCCTCGCTGCCCGGCCCGTTCTTCATGTTGACGAAGCCGCAGAAGAAGGTTGAAGATCCTTCTTTTGCCGCGCGCTGGAAGCCGACGGGATAATCGTCTTCCTTCAGATAGGTCACGCCGTCATTCCATGACCAGGCCACATCCACTGCGCCCGAGGCCATCAGCTGCGCCTGTTCGCTCGGATCAGACCAATAGGCGGCGACATTCTGATGCGCCTCGCGCAGCCAGTCGGCGGCGGCCTGGAACTGTTCGTCCGTGACCTCGGTCCAGTCGGTCGTGCCGGTTGCCAGATAGGCCAGCGCCCAGACATCATCGGAGCTGTCGGGCAGCGAGGTGCGGCCCTGGTATTTCGGATCGACGAAGATCTGCAGGCTCGCGATATCCTCCTCGGGTACGGTTTCGGTATTGTAGGCCACGGCGGTCGCGCCCCAATCGGTCGGGATATACCAGACGCCCTCACCGTCCTTGAATATCTCGGAATCGAGGAATTCCGGGTCGAGCTTATCGAAATTCGGGATCTTGGATGTATCCCATGGCTCGATCAGCCCGGCATCGCGATACTTGCTGACCATCTGGCTGCAGGGATGGACGGTATCGGCCTGGAAGCCCGAGGCGATCTTCTGGAATGCCTCGTCGTCATCGCCGAAAAAGGCATAGGTCGGTCCATCGCCATGCTTGTCGATATAGGCCTGGAAGATCGACGGCTCCTCGAAACCGGCCCAATCGAACACGGTCAGTTCGGAATCGGCGGCAAAAGCCGGTGCCGCAAGGGTGGACACCAGCACGGTGGTAGAGAAAAGACGCATGTGAGGGGCTCCTGTTGGTGGTGTTTTACCCGACGCTAGCCGCAGCACCCGCACCGCGCAAGAGAAACGCGCGGGCCGGGCGATCAGCGCATGCGCAGGGCGCCATCCAGCCGGATCACCTCGCCGTTCAGGTAGCCGCTTTCGACGATGAAACCGGCCATGCGGGCATATTCCGCGGGATCGCCCAAGCGTTTGGGAAAGGTGACCTCGGCGGCCAGGCTGTCCTGCACGTCCTGGGGAAGGCTGCGCAGCATCGGTGTGCCGAAGATGCCGGGGGCGATGGCGCAGACCCGGATCCCCTGGGACGCCAGGTCGCGGGCGATTGGCAGGGTCATCCCGGCAATCCCCGCCTTCGAGGCCGCATAGGCCGCCTGTCCCTTCTGCCCGTCGAAGGCCGCGATGGAGGCGGTATTGATGATCACGCCCTTTTCCTCGCGCTGGTTCCCGGCCATCTCGGCGGCGGCGAGACGCAGGACGTTGAAGCTGCCGATCAGGTTGATCTCGATGGTGCGGCGAAAGCCGTCCAGGCGATGCGGACCTTCGCGCCCGATGGTCTTTTCTCCGGTCGCGATACCGGCACAATTCACGCAGATATCGATGCCGCCCATGATTTCAACCGCCTTGGCGATGGCGGCGGTCACGCTGGCCTCGTCGGTCACATCGGTCTGCGCATAGCCCGCGCCAATGGCCGAGGCGGCCTCTCCTCCTGCCGCGTCAAGGTCAAGCACCACAACCTGCGCTCCGCAAGAGCGGAAATGACTGGCCGTCGCGGCCCCAAGACCAGATGCGCCCCCGGTCACGATAGCGCGCGCGTTCGACAGATCCATACCGTCCTCCCTGTGATGTTCCCAAGGATGTCATGCCATGCGCGAGGCGACTCTACCAGTGGCGTCAACCCGCCCCAATCATCGCTTTGACATCACCGCTTCAGCATCTCCGGCCCACCGGCGATCTTCGGGTCGATCTTGCCGATGGCCTTCGCATCCTTGCCCGCGTAATCGACGGCGTTCAGCACCGTCTGGATGGCCGCGATCCGTGCCCGGCGCTTGTCATCCGAGCGGATCACCGTCCAGGGCGCGATGGGCGAATGCGACAGGTTCAGCGTCTCGGTGATGGCCTCGGTATATTCGTCCCATTTCGCCAGCCCCTCGACATCGATGCTGGACAGTTTCCACTGCTTCAGCGGGTCCTTCTCGCGGTCGAGAAAACGTTTCAACTGCTCGGCCCGACCGACATTCAGCCACAGCTTGACCAGCACGATACCGTCATCGACCAGGGTCTGCTCGAAGCCGGGAAGCTGGCGGAAGAAGGCGTTACGCTTGACGTCGGAGCAGAAGCCGAACACCTTCTCGACCACGCCACGATTATACCAGCTCCGGTCGAACAGCGCGATTTCCCCGGCGGCGGGAAGCCAGTCCGCGTAACGCTGGAAATACCATTGCCCGGATTCGCGTTCGGTCGGCTTGGGCAGGGCGACGATATAGGCGGAACGCGGGTTCAGGTTCTCGCGGATACGCTCGATCGTGCCGCCCTTTCCGGCGGCATCGCGGCCCTCGAACAGGACCACGAGACGCTTGCCGGTCGCGTTCACGTCATGCATCAGCCGCACGAGCTGAAGCTGCAAATGCTCCATCCGGTCCTTGTAGTCATCCTTGTCCATCTCTTCCCGATAGGGATAGCCGGGATCGAGGACGTCGTCCTTGTCCGCCTTTTGGATGGATTTGCGGATCTCTTTCGGGGCCAGCTTGTCCAGATAGTCGCTGATCTGGCCGACAAGCGGCAATTCGGGCATTCTGGCCATCGTGTTCAACCCTTTCCGATACGGGACATGTCGTACCAGGTGGTCTGGTAGATCTCGTTGATCCAGTTACCGTAAAGCAGATGCGCATGGCTGCGCCAGCGATTTGCGGGTGGCCGGACAGGGTCATCTTCGGGATAGTAATTGCAGGGGATGTTGATCGGCCTGCCGTTTTCCACGTCGCGGTCATATTCGTCCTTGAGCGTGGTGCTGTCATATTCGAGATGGTTGAAGATATAGAGCGCGCGGTGCCCCGGGTCCTCGATCAGGCAGGGGCCGACCTCGTCGCTGGCCAGGAGCGTGCGCAGGGCGGGGCGGGTGTCGATCTCGTCCTGCCTCACCTCCGTCCAGCGGCTGACCGGCACCAGCACGTCATCCGAGAACCCGCGCAGGTAAGGCGAGGCGGGCGAGTGGTTCTGATGACGGAAACAGCCGAAGGCCTTGTGGTCCAGCATATGCTTTTCAAGCCCGTGGAAATGCCATGCCATCGCCATGCCGCCCCAGCAGACGCCGAAGGTTGAATGGACATGCGTCTGCGTCCAGTCAAAGACCCGCCTGAGCTCGTCCCAATAGGTGACATCGCCGAAGGAGAGATGCTCGATCGGCGCCCCGGTGATGATCAGCCCGTCGAATTTCTCGCCCGTCGCCTCGACCTCGCGGAAGGGGCGATAAAAGCTTTCCATGTGATCGGCGGCAGTGTTGCGGCTTTCATGGTCCGACATGCGGATCAGTTGAAAGTCGATCTGCAGCGGTGTGGCGCCGATCAGCCGGGCGAACTGGTTCTCGGTCTGGATCTTCTTGGGCATCAGGTTCAAAAGCCCGATGCGCAAGGGCCGGATATCCTGCATGGCGGCCCGCCCCGGCGACATCACCATCACGCCCTCATCCGACAGGATGCGATAGGCGGGAAGGTTCTCGTTCAGGGTGATGGGCATTGTCGTTATTCCTTGCGGTCGATGGCGCGTGCCACCAGTTCGGTGAAGTCGGAAGCGTTGCGCACCGCCGCGACTTCCTCGGCGGTGACGGTGATGCCGCGTTGTGCCATGGTGGCATAGCGGGGCTGGCGATGGGCCAATGCGCGGGCATAGGTCCAGCGGATGAAGGCGTCGGGATTGACCGGCGCCGGATGATCGGCGGTGTATTCCTTCCACGCGGCGCGAAGGAATTCCGGTTGGTAATACATGGGCTTGGGAGCCCTGTCGAAGCGGCGGACCAATTCGGCGGTATGCTCGTCCGAGCCCTTGATCCAGACCATCAGCATCCGGTTTTCCATCGCCTCCAGGACCGGGTCCCGGGGGTCCCCGGGATCCACCACCTCGCAGACCGAACCGCTGGTATCGCAGATGAAATGGTCATAGCCATAGATGTCCTGCGCGCGTTCGATGAAATGCCCGCCATCCAGCATCGCGGCGATCTCGGCCGCGCGGTGCTGATCCTGGCGCTTCATGTATTCGCCGAAATCCAGCCCGCCCCTCGCCGGATCCCCGGGCTTGCCCAGATAGGTGGACAGGGGCGCGAGGTTCTCGAAGGTGATGTTGCTGGCGATATAGACGCTGTCGGACATCAGCAATTCACGCAGCAGCGGCACCTGCATGGCGTGACGCTTGAAATTGTCGGTGATCCGCTCGCCCATGTAGCGCGTGCCGATGCGGTAATCGACCGAGTAATGGAACCAGTCGCCGGTCTCGCGCAGCATCGAGGACAGAAAGGTCTTGCCAAGCCCCGACATGCCGAACAGCGCGACGCGCTTGTGCGGGGCTGCCTTCCATTCCTTGCCGGTCCTGTAGATCATGTTCCGCCTTTCACTGACCCGGGCATAGGTAATGCGCCCGAAGGCAAGAGGGAAGGGGCCGCGAGCAAGGCGGCGCTGCGTCGGCCGCACGCACCGCGAAACGGACCATCTGCCCCGGATTATCGGGCATTCCGGCTGTTGCGGATCAAATCCGGTGCTTCTTCTTCACGCAAATATCCTCGGGGGAGGCCCCGGAACGGGGCCGGGGGCGGACAGCCCCCGATCATCGCGGGACGCAATCCGTCACCGCCAATGAAAAGGCCCCGCGCGGATGCCGGGGCCTTTCGGGCTCGTGGCGGGCGGGATCAGAAGCTGTAGCCGACCTTCACGCCCACGCCCCAGACATGGTTGTCCTCCATATCCGCGCGGGCGGTGTCGGGTGTGCCGGTTTCCGGCATGGCGTCGCCCAGCTTGTAATAGCTGACGCCGGTGGTGATCTTCAGCTTGTCCTGCGTATAGATCGCGGCGAGGGTTATCCCCTTCTTGCCATTGGTGGGCGCCAGCGGCGAAACCAGATCGTCGCCGGATTTCTCGAAGATGAAGCTGGCTGCACCCGACCAGTTCTCGGTGAACTTGCGGCCCACGCCAATCGTGTAGGTGGTGGTGTCTTCGAGATCGACGAGGCCACCTTTGGTCACCTGGACGAATTTCTCCGGGTTCACCTGGAAGCTCGACCAATCCACCCAACGGATCGAACCGAAGACGAGGGTTTTCGGATCGACACCGGTCTGGAATTCGAGGTTCCATGATTTCGGCGACTCGACCTTCAGCGTGGACGAACCATCCAATAGCGCCATGGCGGGGGCCGGGCCCGGCCCGTCGGGATCGACCAGCGGACCGGATTCGGTCACGTCGAAATCATGTTCGATCGATGAGTTATAGGTCAGGGCCACGCGCGCGGCGATGTCTGGCCTTTCCCACGAGACACCGGCAAGCCAGCCATATGCCGTGTCCCTGTCCACATCGAGATTATAGCCGCTCACCGGACCATAGGCGGCCCCGCTCAGCGTCACATTCGCATCCGTACGCCCGGCCCGGATACCGGCATGGACGCCGAAACCGTTCTCGGGCATCTTGAACCGAACGATCCCGGTCAGATGCTCCCCGTCCACGGTGGCGGAGGTTCCGCCGAGCATGGCTGATCCGGTTCCAGCCACGGGGTTGAAATCGGGATAGTCGATATCGGCCCCGATGGGCTGGTCCAGGATGATCGCCGCGGACCAGCTGTCGTTGAACTGATGCTTATAGGCCATGCCGAACAGGTTATAGCTGTTCGCGACGCTGCCAGTCTTGAAGCCAAGCTTGTCCACGCCATCGACACTGGGCTTCACATGGCCAAAGCTGAACTCGGCGTAATTGCCCGGCTCCCAGAGCGGGCCCAGGAACTGGCCTCCGCGCTCGATACCGCCGGCCAGGGCGGGCGCGGCGCCGATCAGCAATGCGGCTGTGCCGGAAAACACGTATTTCATAGATACCTCCCTTTACAGGTCCGGGCCTCCTCAGCCCGGATGAACCTTGATGAGCCAGCCTACCGCCAAGCCCGTGCGAATCAATTGTCACAGCCAGATGACGTAGCGTTGATTCCATCTGTCGTTGCGTCACCGTGTCCTCGTGGCAACTCTTTGCCGCCGCCGCCCACCGTGGAGCACGGGCGCAAGGCGGCAACTCGGCTCTGGACAAATCCGCCATTGCATGAAAGGGGAAACTGCCAAACGAAATGATCGCAAGGACCCCCGCCATGCAGATTCGTGAGGCTCTCACCTTTGACGATGTTCTCCTGGTTCCCGCCGCGTCAACCGTCCTGCCCTCGACGGCGGATGTGACGACATATGTGACGCGTTCCATCCGGATGAACATTCCGCTGCTGTCCTCGGCCATGGATACGGTGACCGAAAGCCGGATGGCGATCGCCATGGCGCAGGCGGGCGGGATGGGCGTGATCCACCGCAACCTGACCACCGAGCAGCAGGCGGACGAGGTGCGCCGGGTCAAGCGCTTCGAATCCGGCATCGTCTACAAGCCGATCACGCTCAGCCCGGAGCAGACGCTGGCCGATGCCAAGGCGCTGCAGGACCGCTATAACGTCACCGGCTTCCCGGTGGTGGAAAAGGATGGCCGGGTGGTGGGTATCGTGACCAATCGCGACATGCGCTTTGCCAGCGACGACAAGACACCGGTGCGGGCGATGATGACCTCGGACAACCTGGCGATGCTGACCGAGCCCGCCGACCGCCAGCAGGCCATCGACCTGATGAAGGAGCGCCGGATCGAGAAGCTGCTGGTCACCGACGGGCAGGGCAAGCTGACCGGGCTGCTGACGCTCAAGGATACCGAAAAGGCGGTGCTGAACCCGCTGGCCTGCAAGGACGATCTGGGCCGGCTGCGGGTCGCCGCCGCCTCGACCGTCGGCGAGGAGGGGTTCGAGCGTTCGCAGGCATTGATCGAGGCCGGGGTGGACATGGTGGTGATCGACACCGCGCATGGCCATTCGGCGGGCGTCGCCAAGGCTGTGGAACGGGTCAAGGCTTTCTCGAACGAGGTACAGGTGGTGGCAGGCAATGTCGCCACCGCCGAGGCGGTCCGGGCGCTGATCGGCGCCGGCGCGGATGCGGTCAAGGTCGGCATCGGGCCGGGCTCGATCTGCACCACGCGGATCGTCGCGGGGGTGGGTGTGCCGCAATTGACCGCGATCATGGATGCGGCAAGCGCGGCGGGCGATGTGCCGGTGATTGCCGATGGCGGCATCAAGTTCTCGGGTGATTTCGCCAAGGCGATCGCGGCGGGCGCAAGCTGCGCCATGGTCGGCAGTGCCATTGCGGGCACCGATGAAAGCCCCGGAGAAGTCATTCTGTATCAGGGCCGTAGCTTCAAGAGTTACCGCGGCATGGGAAGCCTGGGGGCAATGGCGCGCGGCTCGGCCGATCGCTATTTCCAGAAGGACGCGGCGACCGACAAGCTGGTGCCCGAGGGGATCGAGGGGCAAGTGCCCTACAAGGGACCGGCAGGTACGGTGATCCACCAGCTTGTCGGCGGTCTGCGCGCGGCGATGGGCTATACCGGCTGCGCCACCGTCGAGGAGATGCGCAAGAATTGCAGTTTCGTGCGGATCACAGGGGCGGGGCTCAAGGAAAGCCATGTCCATGACGTGCAGATCACGCGCGAAAGCCCGAATTACCGCTTGGGGTGAGGTTGCGGCATTAGGTATCAAGCGATGTCCCGGCGAGAGCCCGACGCGGCGTGACCGCTCAGGCCGGGCGTTTCGGAATCTCGGGCCGGTCACGGGATTCCGGCGTGGCCGGGCCGTTGTCCTTGCGCTTGATATTGCCATCCTCGTCGCGAAACCCTTCGATCAGCGCCATGAGGGCATGGGCGTTGTCGGTCAGCGTATCCGTCGCCGACTCGGCCCTTTTCGCGGTCAGCGCATTGGCCTGAATGACCTGGTCCAACTGGTTGATGGCGGTGTTGATCTGTTCCGATCCGACGCGCTGCTCATTCGTGGCCGCGGAAATTTCCTGGACCAGATCGCTGGTTCGCTGGAATTCCGGGATCAGGGCATTCAGCTCTGCCCGGGCCTTGCCAGAAGCTTCCGCCGTGGTCCGCGACAGCGCGATGATCTCGTTCGCCGCTTCCTGGCTGCGTTCCGCCAGCCGCCGGACCTCGGTGGCCACGATGGCAAAACCGCGGCCATGTATCCCCGCCCGCGCCGCCTCGACCCCGGCATTCAGCGCCAGGAGATCGGTCTGCCGGGCGATGTCCTGAACGATGGCGATCTTCCCGGAGATCGCGTCCATCGCCGACACGGCCTCTTCCACGACCTGCGCCGCCGATCTCGCCTGTGCCAGCGAATTCCCCGCGATGGTTTCGGTTTGCGTCGCATTATCGGCGCATTGGCGGATATTGGCGGTCATCTGTTCGGTCGAGGCGCTTGCCTGCTGCGCGGCCGATGCCTGCCGTGTCGTGCCCTCGCTGACACGTCCTATCGCCTCGTTCATATGCGCGCAGGCCGTCATCAGGCTTTCCGCGCAATGCTTTACCCGACCGAGAAGCCCGTCCAGCGCCTCGTATTCCTGCGAGATATTCCGGACGAAGGCCGCATAGGCCCAGCTCTTGCCGACGCGTATCTTGGACAGGGCAAGCGACACCGACACTTCGCGGCCATCGCGCCGGATCAGCTTCAAATCCCGGCTGGAACCGACGATCTTGTCGTGACCCGTTCTGCGGTTGGAATTGACATATTCGTCATGTCCGGCCTGAAAGCGTTCGGGAACCAGCATGCGGACATTCCTTCCCAGGACCTCCTTGGCGGAATAGCCCCACAATACCTCTGCCGCACGGTTGAAGAAGATCACGTTGTTGCGGTGATCGATGATGACGACGGCATCGATCGCACTGGCAAGCGTCGCCTCTGCCATCCATCCCGGCACGCTCTGCCTTCGGCTTTTGGGAAACGTCAGGATTGTCATGTCGGCACCTTGGTTGAAATTGCTCCGCCGGAATAGCCGGAAGGAGTTAAGAATCACTCAAGGGATACGAATCGGGGCAAGCGGGACCGCATTGTTGCACAAACCTGACGATGGAGGATTCACTTCGCGAATCCATGCGGTTAGACGCGCTGCATGAGCAAACCATCCCCCGCCCGCTATCGTATGACGAACTGGTCCAGCTACAATTCATCGCTGCGGAAGCGGGGATCCCTGCTGATCTGTGCCGACAAGGACATGGCCTGGCGCGCGCCGCATGACGGCCGGCCCCGACCTCCGCCGGTCTTTTCCGATGCGGCCATCCAGTTCTGCCTGTCCATCAAAGTGCCGTTCAAGCTTCCCTTGCGGCAGACCGCCGGGATGGTGGCGAGCCTGCTGAAGCTGGCGGGGCTGGACAGTCCCGGGATCAAGTTCCCCGGCGACGGCGAATGGCAGGCGCGCAAACATGGGGTGCAGGGCCGCCGCCAGTGGCGCAAGGTGCATCTCTCGCCATGGACCCGGCCACATCCGACATCCGTGCCGTGGAATTCACGCCAAGCCGGGATGGCGACAGCCCCGTACTGCCGGAGCTCCTCGGCCAGATCCCAGAGGGCGAGCAGATCGGCACCGTGACTGCCGACGGCGCCTATGACACGCGCCGCTGCCACAAGGCCATCCTCGTGCGTGAGGCCACACCGATCATTCCGGTCCGGAAAAACGGCCGCCTGTGGAAAGACGATTGCCCGGCGGCACGCGCCCGCAACGAGACTCTGCGCGCCACCCGTCATTACGGCAGGGCGTTCCGGAAACGCTGGACCGGATACCACGCCCGCAGCCGGATCGCGGCAAAAATGCCCTCGCAGGTTCTCTTGAACCGGTGGCGTTCACCTGCTCGACCTGAAATCCTTCGGCGAACGCATCATGGCGAGAGACCCGGACCGACAGACCGCCGAGATCGTCCGCGTGGCATAACGTCCGCGGGGGAAGGGGGAAGTCACGCCTCAGGCGCGAGTCGCGCAACAACGCCGGTGAACAGGCTCGATGCCGGAGCCCGCACCGATCGGCGATCCGCACGGTCAACAAAATTGTTCACAAAATAATTAGATAAAAGTGAACAAACTTGTTGACAATTTTTTCGCCGGCAATACGGTAAATAAGTATAGACATATTGAGTCGGCACATCAGTGCGATTGGGGAGGAGAGACCAATGAAACGACGCATGTTCCTGCAGCGATCAACCGCAGTGATCGGGGCTTCCGCATTGGGAGGGCTGTATCCGGGGATCCTGAGCGCACAAGCGCACGAGAATACGCTTCGGATAGCGATTTCCAAAGCTGCCGGCGATCTCGACCTGCTGAAACATTATGCGATCTGGGCCGTTCAGGACCTGATGTTCGAGCCGCTCGTCAAATACGGCAAAGGCGGCGAGATCGAGCCTTGCCTTGCCACGGACTGGTCGCTTGAGGACGGCGGAACGACGCTCAAGCTGACACTCCGGGAAGGTGTTACCTTCCAGGACGGCACGCCTTTCGATGCGGCGGCCTGCAAATGGAACCTGGAACGCTGGATGGGCACCGAGAAATTCGAATGGATGAGCTGTTCGAAGAATTTCGAATCCGTCGAAATGGTGGACGATTACCATGTAAACATCCATTTCAAGGCCCCCGTCATATCGCTTCTCCAGGAATTGTCCTATACGCGCCCGTCGCGCTTCGTCAGTCCCAATGCCGTCGATGAAGAAGGCAATCAGGTCGAGCCGATCGGCACAGGTCCGTGGCGCCAGGTCAGCGCGAGTGAAGCGGAAAATGTGTTCGAGCGCTATGATGGGTATTGGGGCGAAAAGCCGTCTTACGAGCGGCTGGAGGCCAAGGTCATCCCCGAATCCCGCTCTCGGGTGGCTGCGTTGCGGTCAGGCGAGCTGGACGTGATCGGCGGCTTCTGGATCGCTCCGTTGAGCCCGATTGAGGCCAAGCAGCTCGAGGATGCCGGTTTCACCATTTCGGTCGATCCGGGTAACGTCACATTGGTGATGGGGTTCAACCCGGACCGGTCCGAGGCGCTGCGGGACAACAGGGTGCGCCGCGCGATCAGTCTGGGTGTAGACCGCGAGGCCGTCGGCAAGGCGTTCTACCATGGATATGCGAGACCCGCCGGCAGCCTGTTCTCGGACGTGCTGCCGCTTTCCGGCCAACAGTTCGAAGCGCCCGCCCGCGATGTCGCCGCAGCCTCGGCCCTCCTTGAGGAGGCAGGTTGGACCGGTGGTCCCATTCGTTCGAAGGAGGGGAAACCGCTAAGCATCGAGATGGTTATCAGTCCCGATGCGGTTCCCGGCCTGCGGATCATGTCCGAGGTCATGCAGGCTCAGCTCAAGGAGATCGGGATCGATATCGTCATCCATTCCGTCGATCATGCCACCAAGCATACCGAGATGCTCGAGCGCAAATACGATATCGGCTTTTTCCTGACCTACGGCGCGCCATTCGATCCATTCGGGACCATCGTCGGATTGTTCCTCTCGACATTCAAGAATGACGTCGAAGGCAAGCTGTATACCGACGCAGAACATCTCGATCCACTTATCAATGCGGCGATTGACGCGAAGCCGGAGGACACCGAGGCCGAACTTCAAAAATTCTATGACTGGCTGCACGACAATGACGCGATTGCGCCGCTCCTTTTCGTGCCAGGCATCTGGGCTCATTCGGATCGAGTAGCAGGCTTCACCGGCCCCGCTACGGAATACGACATGCCCTATGAGAATATCACACTGAAGGCTTAGGAGGATTCCATGCTTCGCTACACCGGGAATCGGCTTCAACAATCGGTGGTTCTCCTGTTCCTCGCATCGGTGGTCTGTTTTACCCTTGTCGTTTCCTCACCCGGAAACGTAGCGGTGCTGATCGCCGAATTGCGCGGCATGATCGGATCACCGGGCTATGTCGAGCAAATCGAGCAGGAAATCGGCCTGAACAAGCCGCTGCTGATACGCTACGCGGACTGGTTGGGTAATGTCATACAAGGCGATTTCGGTATTTCCTACCGAACGGGACATGATGTGAATGCCGATATCATGAATCGAATAACGGTCACCGGAATGCTCGTGGCGGGTGGTGCGGTCGTCGCCACCGTCGCGAGCCTGGTGCTGGGCTTCATCGGTGCGTTCTGGCCGGGCGGAATAACGGATCGCGCTGTCAGGGGGTTTGCCCTGGTTGGCGCGTCCACACCGACATTCTTTGTCGGCGCCCTGGTCATCTTCATGTTCGCGGTGATCCTGAACCTGGTTCCCGCCGTTGGCTTCAATGGTCTGAAAAGTTGGATACTGCCCTGGATTACCGTCGCCGTCCTCCCTGCCGCTGTACTCAGCCGGGTGGTGCGTGTCGGTCTCGAGGAGGCAATGGCCAGCCCCTACGTGCTCACGGCGAAAAGCAAGGGGCTAAGTCGCTTCCGCATCATGTTCCGTGACGCACTGCCCAATATAACACCGATCTATATCAACGCGCTTGGCACTCAGATCGGCCTCATGACCGCAGCTGCGATCATTGTCGAACCGCTTTTCGCCTGGCAGGGCATGGGAGATTATTTCCTGAATGGTGTGCGTTTTCGCGACTTCATGGTCGTGCAGGCCTGTCTGCTGCTGTTTCTGACTTTCTTCATCGTCGTGAACCTCGTCGTCGACCTGACCGTGATGGCGACCGATCCCCGCATCCGTCGGCAAAGGAGTGGAGCATGAGACCGTTGGTATCGCTTGTCACATGGCTCAAGGGCCTGCCGCGAATAACAGTCGTGACAGTCAGTCTGTTTCTGTTCTTCGGGATATTCGGCCCCTGGATCGCTCCGATGGACCCAAGTGCCCAGGACCTCAGCTTGATGGGGCAGGGGCCAAGCGCCACGCATTGGCTGGGCACCGATCACCTTGGGCGCGACACGCTCAGTCGCCTGATGGTTGCGGCCAACACTTCCCTGACCAGCGTCGGCATGGTTCTGGCCATCGCCATGACGATCGGCATCACGATGGGAACCATCGCCGGATATTGCCGTGGCTGGGTGGAAGACCTGCTGATGCGCCTGGTGGATGTGGGGCTCTCGATCCCGAGCCTGATCATCTCGCTGGCGGTTATCGGCATCGTCGGCCCGGGGTACTGGTCCATGGTCTTTGCGCTCGCCCTTGCCTGGTGGCCGATGAGCGCCCGGATCAGCCGCGCGGTCGCGGTCAGCATCATGAACAAGCCGCATATCGAGGCGCTGCGCGTGCTGGGTGCCAGCCCACTTCGCATATATTTCAATCACCTCCTGCCGGGAACCATCGGGTCGGTCATGGTTTATGCGACCGCCGATGCCGGCATGGCGGCAATCGCAGTGGCGACATTGAGCTTTCTCGGTCTCGGTATTCAACCGCCGACACCGGAATGGGGGCAGATGCTGGTCGACGCGCTTCCCTATCTCGAGTCCGATCCGCGACAGGTCATCCTGCCCGGGCTGGCACTGACTGCGGCCGTTATCGGTTTCAACACGCTCGGGGAAACTATCGCATTGAACCGTGTGCCGAAACGACTGTCGCGGCGACAGCTCCTGACGCGCCGCATGGAAGTCGCGGGTTGGCATAAGGAGACGTCAGATGCAGCATGATGCAACGCTCAAAGTCGATAACCTGACGGTAGATCTGCTTACCAGCAAGACCGCCGTCCGTCCTGTGGATGGCGTCAGCTATTCGGTTCGAAAAGGCGAATGCCTGGCAATCGTCGGGGAGAGCGGCAGCGGCAAGACCGTCATGAATTTCGCTCCATTGGGACTGATGCCAGCCGGTGTCTCGACAGAGTTGTCCGGTTCCGTGAAGTTCAACGGGCGCGAATTGATCGGCCTGGAGGATGGAGAGCTACGCCACATCCGCGGCAAATCGATCGGGTTCATCTTTCAGGATCCGATGAGCGCCCTGAACCCGGTGCGCCGCATCGGTCGTCAGATTGCGGAAATGGCCGAGTTGCATCTCGGTCTGAGCCCGAGCGCTGCCGAAGCGCGGGCCCTCGAATTGATCAAGCTTGTCGGGATCCCGGATCCCGAAGCGCGGCTCAGGCAATACCCGCATGAATTGTCCGGCGGGCTGAGACAGCGCGTCGTGATCGCCATCGCATTGGCCGGGGAACCAAAGCTGCTGATCGCCGACGAGCCGACGACTGCGCTGGACGTAACCGTGCAGGCCCAGATCCTGCGGTTGCTGAAAGACCTGCGCAAGCGGCTCGACATGGCAATGATCCTGATCACCCATGATATGGGGGTCGTTGCAAGCTCGGCGGATGATATCGTGGTCATGTACGCGGCGCGCGCGGTGGAACGCGGGCCCGTGGAAGAGGTCCTGACCCAACCCCGGCATCCCTATACCCGGGCCCTGATCAACGCGATTCCCAAAAGCAGCGACACCGTCGGCACGCGTTTTCGCGGGCTGTCGGGTATGCCGCCAATTCTCGGCGCTCCGAACCCCGGATGCGCTTTTGCACCACGCTGCGACCTGGCGGTGGCGGAATGCCGGCATACCCGCCCGCTCATGTCCCAGGCAACCCACTCCACGGTGAGGTTTGCCTGTCCCATAGCCAATACCGAAAGTGAGATTCATGGCACAGGCACCTGTTCTTAAGGTTGAAAACCTCAGCACGCGTTTCAAAACCGGTCAGCGCGGGAAATTCGTGCATGCGGTGGACGATGTTTCCATTGAACTCCGGTCGGGCGAGATCGTGGGACTGGTGGGCGAATCCGGCTGCGGAAAGTCCACACTCGGGCGAACCATCGTCGGCCTCGAAAAGGCCCATACTGGAAAGGTGTTCCTGGACGGCGTCGAGCTCAACAGATTGAACGGCCGCGAGGCAAGGGAGCGCAGGCGAGCGGTTCAGTATGTTTTCCAGGATCCCTATTCCTCCCTGAATGATCGTCAGACCATCGGGGAAACAATCGAAGAGGCACTCCTGATCGGTGGGCTGCGCTCGCGAGAGGAGCGCGCGGCCCAGATCACCAAATTGCTGGATCAAGTGGGGCTGGCCAGTGTCGTCAAGGATCGCTATTCGCGCGAGCTGTCCGGGGGGCAGCGCCAGCGGGCGGCGATCGCCAGATCGCTGGCGGTCAATCCGCGTGTTCTGATCTGCGACGAACCCGTTAGTGCGCTGGACCTGTCGATCCGGGCGCAGGTGATGAACCTCTTCCTTGATTTGCGAAAGGAGCTGGACGTCGCCATACTGTTCATCGCGCATGATCTGGGACTGGTCCGACAGGCTTCTTCACGCGTATATGTCATGTATCTCGGCAAGATCGTTGAACACGGGCCATCCCAGGAGCTCTACGACAATCCCAGCCATCCCTATTCGCAGTTCTTGCTGTCCTCTGTCCCGGAGGCCGATCCGACCACCGAGCGGGATCGAGAATTGCCCATGCTGGCCGGTGAGCTTCCGAGCCCGGTGGATCCTCCTTCCGGGTGCAGGTTCCGGACGCGCTGTCCCCTGGTTGCCGACAGGTGCAGCCTGCATCTTCCCGAACCGGCGACCGTGTCGCCCGCTCATAGTTCGGCTTGTATCCGTGCACGCGAAATGCATGCCAAGCGCCGGTCGATTTTTGTCGAGCACAGGGCGGCGTGACCTGGTTGCCCCGAGGAGCATGGCGCGATCATCGCTGGTCAATTTCACGATACCCGCCTTCTGGACGAACTCATCGAGTTTGATCGGATGCCGGGTGCGCATGCGGCGCTCGACCAGCCGATCCGGCCGTAGCCTGTGTCGATGGTCGGTCGGGCGCCAGGCACCTCCGAGTATTGCGCAAAGAAGACCGAGACCCGTCGCGCCGATGATCAGGAACATGATCAAAAGCTGATACCGGACGGCCTCCGCCGGGGAGACACCGGCCAGGATCTGTCCGGTCATCATACCCGGAAAAGACACCACCCCTGCCGCCATCGCGTTGGTCATCGGCATGAAGCCGCGGCGTATCGCCTCCTGCATGGCCGGGCGCAACGCTTCAAAGCGTGTCGCGCCGAGCGCGATGCGCGCCTCGATTGCCGCGCGTTCGCGGATGGCGCCATGCCGCCGAACCACAACTCGCCTTCATGCGGGTCGAGATCGGCAATAGCGCGCAAGAGCAGGCTCTTACCGGCACCTGACGGTCCACGGATCGTAACAATGCTGCCGCCCGGCAGATCGAGATTGCATCCGGCTAGGATCACCGTGGAGATGTTCCGTGCAATGAGGCGCATGACAGCGAGGTTGATTCAGATACCGCCCAGACCGGACAGGTAAAGCAGGATTCCCGCAGCGGCACTGCCGATCAGCACCTTGAATATCCCGACCCGGAATTGGAGCATCGCCACCAGCGCCGCGAGCGTCAGCAGGGCCGATGCAGGGTTGATGCTGCCAGGAACAGGAACGTTTACCTGCATGCCGAGCCCCGTGAAGACGCGCATCTCCCCGAAGACCAAATGCAGACCGAACCAGACCGCAAGGTTCAGGATCACACCGACGACCGCGGCGGTGATCGCCGTCAGGGCGGCTGTCAGTTGATGATTGTCCCGAAGCCGTTCGATGAAGGGCGCGCCAAGGAAGATCCACAGGAAGCATGGGGTAAAGGTCACCCAGGTGGTCAGCAGACCGCCCAGGGTTCCGGCGAGCAGTGGCGACAGGCCACCGGCCTCGCGCAGGGCGCCCATGAAGCCCACGAATTGCGTGACCATGATCAGCGGCCCCGGCGTGGTTTCGGCCATGCCGAGCCCGTCCAGCATCTCTCCCGGTGCCAGCCAGCCGTAATGCTGCACCGCTTCCTGCGCCACATAGGCCAGAACCGCATAGGCACCGCCGAAGGTTACCACCGCCATGGTGCTGAAGAAGCCCGCGATCTGGCTGAACACATTCGCCGGGCCGAGCAGCAGAAACAGCAATGCCACCGGGATCAGCCACATGCCAAGCAGCACGGCCGAGATGCGAAGCGCCCAGCCCCGGTTGACGCGGGTATGTTCCGGCGATTCCTCGCCCAGCAGCGTATCGGCATCGGCGACCTGCACCGAGCCGACCTTCCCGTGACCGCCTCCGTCTCGAAACGCCGGAATATTCGCGCGCGATCCGATAAATCCGATCAGCCCGGCGGCAAGGATGATCAGTGGAAAGGGCACGCCGAAGGCAAAGATCGCGATGAATGCCGCCGCGGCAATCGCCAGCATTGCCGCATTTTTCAATGCCCGGCTGCCGATGCGGATCACGGCCTGCACGACGATGGCCAGAACCGCGGCCTTCAACCCGAAGAACAGCGCCTCGACGATGCCGACATTGCCCCAGATGGCATAGATCCAGCTCAAGCCCATGATCGCGACGACACCGGGGAGAACGAAAAGCACGCCGGCGATGATCCCGCCAAGCGTGCGGTGCATCAGCCAGCCGATATAGACCGCCAATTGCTGTGCCTCCGGTCCCGGCAGCAGCATGCAATAGTTCAGCGCGTGCAGGAACCGTTTCTCGCCCAGCCATTTCTGCTCTTCGACAAGGATGCGGTGCATCATCGCGATCTGCCCGGCAGGGCCGCCGAAACTCAGCAGGCCGATCCGGGCCCAGATCCGGGTTGCCTCCATCAATGTCGGGTAGCGGGGCTTGTTCATCTCACACCTTCGGCTTGTTGGTCGGCCAGTTATGGGTCTCGTCGCTGGCATCCCGTGCCCAACGATAAAACGCGTCATATAGCAGCATGCCGGCTTCGAGCTGTTCCAGATCGTCGGAATACATGCGTGACAGGCCAAGCGAGGCGGCCAGCAATCCCGCCGCCTCGGGCGCAAGGTCGAGCCGCGCCGTATCCGCACCGCGGATCATGGTGGCAAGCCGGTCGAGCGCAGGGATGGTCAGGCCGAACTCGGCCAGCATCACGTCGAAGGTGCAAAGCTCCCCTCGATGGCTCCAGAACACATTCTCGATATCGAAGGGGGCCGCGTCATACCGTTCGGCCACGCCAAGCACCTCGGAAGGCGCGACGAACAGGATCACGGCGCGCGGATCGAGAAAGCGGCGGATCAGCCAGGGGCAGGCGATGCGGTCGATCTTGGGCCGCGACCGCGTCACCCAGACCGTGCGCCCCCCCGCATCGCGTGGCGGCAGCTTGTCCGGGTGGATCAGGGGAAGATCAGCGGCTTTCCATGCCTCGAAACCGCCTTCCAGATATTCCGCCGGACAGCCCTCGGCCCGGAGCCAGGCCGCCGCCCCCTGACTGCGCTTGTGCCCGGCCTGACAGATCGTGACAGAAGCGATGCCGGTCAGGCGAGATGCAAGCTCTGGTAGCGCCCGATCATCGGCCTTGATGGCGCTCGGTATGAGACGGGGATCGGCCTCGAAATCTTCCGTGGAGCGGACATCCAGCAGCACCGGCGCACGTGGAGTGCCGATGATCTTTGACAGCTTGTCACTCGAAATGGCATTGGGCGCAGGCATATGCGTTCCTCCCTTGACAGGATCTTGTGCTGGAACGCGAACTTCGGCTGGCGCCTCGTGGGGAGCTCGCCATCCCCATGGCTTGAGATAACGACAATGCGGCTTGGTGGTCAAGGGTGGCGCAGGATTGTCCGGGACATGAGATCGGGTGACTTGCATGTAACTGCGGCACGTTTCCGTTCTAGCCGCGAACGATTTGCGTTGCGGTGATGAGCTACAACTCGCTGTTTCTGGGCACGGCTGCAGGGTTCCTCGGTTCTGCCCTGCTTGCTCTCTTTGTGCTGCTGCCAAGCCCGAGAACATCCGAGCCACGCGGGATATACGATCGAACCACACGTGGAATTCGCATTTACTTGGCAACCCCACGTCTGCGCGGCCTTCTGGCACTCAACCCATCTCGAATAGACGAAGATGCCTTATTGTCGAAGATCGTGGAAGTGCAAATCCTCGATTCCGAACAGTTTGCAGCCGCGGATGACGTTCGCTGTTATCGCATCGGGGGAATAGGGGACGATTTCTGGTTTGCGCTCCTTTTGGAAGTCAGCCGATGCGAGCCGCGTGATCTCCGCTTGACGCCGTGTCGAAAAAAGCGCGAACACAATTACCTTGTGCACCGGTATGGCTTGAGGCGTCCTTTTCCGGAGCTCCACGAAGTGCGCCAGGAGCCTGTTGAGCTCGTCTAGTGTCGGTCGAACCCATGATTGTCTCCTCGTTTGATACATGGGAATCCTATTTGGTACATTCTGCCAACTCCAGCGCCAGAATCGGCGCTTTTGGTACAGGATGAGCGCGAAAGCGACGAAAATGAAGGGTTTCTAAGTGGCTGATGAGAATGAAAAAGGTGGATATTTCAAGGCTGCTGTTTTCTCCATTGCACCGATGATGGATTGGACCGACCGCCATTGCCGCGTCTTTCATCGGCTGATGTCGCGGCGGGCGCTGCTTTATACCGAGATGGTGACCGCGCCGGCAATCATCCATGGCGATCGGGCGCGGCTGCTCGATTACGATGCGGTCGAGCACCCGTTGGCCCTGCAACTGGGCGGCTCGGTTCCGGCCGAGCTGCGCGAGGCGGTGCGCATCGCGGCCGATTGGGGCTATGACGAGATCAACCTGAATGTCGGCTGTCCCAGTGACCGTGTGCAGTCGGGCTGTTTCGGAGCGGTGCTGATGAAATCGCCCGAACTGGTCGCCGAATGCGTCACTGAGATGATGGCGGTCAGTCCGGTCGAGGTCACGGTGAAATGCCGCATCGGGGTGGATGACCAGGAGCCGGCCGAGATCCTGCCGGTTTTCCTCGATACCATGCGCCGCGCGGGCGTGCGCCGGATCGCCATTCACGCCCGCAAGGCCTGGCTGCAAGGTCTCAGCCCGCGCGAGAACCGGGATGTCCCGCCACTGGATTACCCGCTGGTTCATGCGATGAAATCGGCCTTTCCTGATCTGGACCTCTCGGTGAATGGCGGCATCGAGAGCCTCGACGAGGTCCGCGCGCATCTGCGGGTGATGGACGGGGTGATGGTCGGCCGGGCGGCCTATCACCGGCCCTGGGACATGCTCGGAGATGCCGACATGCTTTGGGGCGAGACCCCGGCTTTCGGTTCGGCGCGCGAGGTGGCCGAGGCGATGCGGCCCTATATCGGTGATCATCTGCGGCGCGGCGGCCGCCTGCACCAGGTCACCCGCCGCATGCTCGGCCTGTTCCATGGCCAGCCCGGGGCAAGGGGGTGGCGGCGAACCCTTTCCGAGGGCGCCGCGAAAGGCGGGCTCGATGTCTATGACGCCGCCTTGGCAGAAACCGTCCGGATGGCCGCGTAACCGGCGGGCCGGGAATCGCCACCATCCCTTCTTCTTCATCCAAATATCCCGGGGGAGGTTCCCGGAACGGGGGGCGGGGGCAGCGCCCCCATTGACCACCGGCCCCATCCCCGCCATATCAGCCATGCGCGGAGGGCCGGATGACCGCGTGGCCGCTTGCCGCAAGGGAAGGGGCCGCGAGGAAAGTCCGGACTCCATGAGGCAACGGTGCCGGGTAACGCCCGGCGGGGGCGACCCCAGGGAAAGCGCCACAGAGAACAGACCGCCTCCCGCTTGCGGGTGGCAAGGGTGAAACGGTGGGGTAAGAGCCCACCGGGGGGCTGGCAACAACCCCCGCATGGCAAGCCCCACCGGGAGCAATGCCGAATAGGGATCGCGCGCGGGGAAACCCGCAGGGCCGCCTTGCCCCAGCAGATCCGGGTAGGCAGCTTGATCCGGCCGGTAACGGCCGGGCCAGAGGAATGGTCATCCATCCGGGAGCAATCCCGGGGGACAGAATCCGGCTTACAGGCCCTCCGCGCGGTTTATGGCTGCATTTTTTGCATAGCAGCCTTTCAAAGCCGAAAATGCCGGGATTTTCAGCGATTCCCGGTTGACTTCATGCGCCGCCCGACTACAAGGCTGGCTTCAAACGAATTCCACGGGGTTTGCGTCAAGCGGCTTGCCCCGAAGCAGGAGCGACGATTATGGCGAAGCCGACGACTATCAAGATCCGGCTCAATTCCTCGGCCGGGACCGGGCATTTCTACGTGACCAAGAAAAACGCCCGTACCATGACGGAAAAAATGACGGTCCGGAAATACGATCCGGTTGTGCGTCAGCATGTCGAATACAAGGAAGGCAAGATCAAGTAAGATCTGCCTTTGACTGTATTGCGGTCAGGCCGCGCCCTTTCCAGGGCGGCGGCCTTTTCGCATTTCTCATGGCATGGGATCTTGCGGGTGATGCCGTGACGTTCCATCTAGGCATCATGAGAATGGAACCCCATCCCCAGATGTCCGACATGATGATCGATCCGCTTGCCGCTCTTCGGGCCAAGCCCGGCGGCGCCCTGGCGCTGCTTGTCCGTGCGGAGGGCGGCTTCCCGCGCCGCCCGGGCGCAACCATGACCCTGTGGCCCGATGGTGCCCGCGTCGGGCGGCTCGGCGCCGGTTGCATCGATGCCGATATCGCCGCGCATCTGGACCGGCCCGGCCCGGTGACGCGGCTGATCTATGGCGTGGGCGGGCCGGTCGATCTGCCCTTGCCCTGCGGCGGCACGGTCGAGATCGCCCTGCTGCATCACCCCGACCCGGCTTGGCTGGCACAGATCGCCGATGCGCAACGGAATCGCCGGGTGGGTTGCTGGCGGCTGGACCTCGCGACCGGAATGAGACGAGAGGTCGAAAGGACCGAAACCGGGCTGAAGGGCGATCATTTCGATCTGAGGACCAATCCCCGCTGCGCCCTGCATATTCACGGCGAAGGAGACGAGGCGGCGGCCTTGACGGCGATGGCGCGCGCTGCCGGGCTTGATTGCCATTCCGGGCCCGAGGCTCCCGCAATCGATGCGCAGACGGCAGTGGTAACACTGTTTCACGACCATGACCGGGAATTGCCTGCCCTGCGCAGGGCGCTTGACTCACCGGCCTTCTATATCGGCGGCCTGGGGTCTCGCCGGGCCCAGATGGCGCGGGTCGCGGCCCTGCGGGAGGCCGGTTTCGGCGATGGGGCGCTTGCAAGGCTCCGCGGCCCCATCGGCGTGATCGCCCCGGTGCGAGAGCCGCGCCTGCTCGCCGCCTCGGTCCTGACCGAGATCCTCGCCGCCTACGATCAGGCATTCGGATGATCCGCACAGGCTTGCTGCTGGCGGCAGGCGCCTCCCGCCGTTTCGGAGCGGCGGATAAACTGCTCGCCCTTCTCGATGGCCGCCCGCTCATCTTCCATGCGGCAGACGCCATGCGCAATGCCGCTCTGACGCGCCGAATCGCGGTGATCGCCAATCCGGCTTTGCGGGCATATCTGCATGGTTTCGAGATCGTGGAAATACGGCCAGCCGCGCAGTCCGACAGCTTGCGCGCCGGCTTGCAAGTGGCGGGTGAAACCGACCGGCTGCTGATCGCGCTGGCGGATATGCCCCGCGTCACATCGGAACTTCTGGACATGGTGACAAGCACCGCAACGGAGGACCGCCCGGCGGCTTGCCACGATCCTGGCCCGCCGATGCCCCCCGCCTGCTTCCCGCGCGGCTGGCTCACCCGCCTGGCGGATCTGACCGGGGATCAGGGGGCAGGGCGCTTCATCCGCGCCCTTCCCGCAGGGGCGCTGGTCAAGGCACCGGGCCTGCTTGACGATATCGATACCGCGCCGGATCTGGCCAGAATGAAGAAGACGGCCAGATAGCCGCCTTCTTCTTCATCCAAATATCCCGGGGAGTCGCCGGAACGGCGACGGGGCAGAGCCCCGTCCGCAAACCTAGCCCAGCACCTCTGCGACCGAATCCTTGGTGACAGACACGATCTGGTCGGCCTCGGCCCGGCTCAGGCAGAGCGGCGGGGCGAAGCCCAGGATGTCGCCCTGCGGCATGGCTCGGGCGATCACGCCGCGTTTCAGCATCGCCGCCACGACCTTCGCACCCTTGCCCTCGGCGGCATCGAAGAATTGCCGCTTCTCCTTGTCGGCGACCAGTTCGACCGCGCAGAGCATGCCTTCGCCGCGAACCTCGCCGACATTGGGATGATCGCCCAGGGCCTCGCGCATGGTCTGCCAGAAGTAATTGCCGGTCTCGCCCGCATTCTTCACCAGGCCCAACTCGTCGATCAGCTTCAGGTTGGCGATACCCGCCGCCGCGCCGATGGGATGGGCGGAATAGGTCCAGCCATGGCCGATCACGCCGTTCTCGTCGGTGCCCTGCATCAGCACATCCCACATCCGCTGCCCGACGATGCTGGCCGAGAGCGGCGCATAGGCCGAGGTCAGCCCCTTGGCCGAGGTGATGAGATCCGGCCTCATCCCGTAGTGATCCGAGCCGAACATGGTCCCAAGGCGGCCAAAACCCGTCACCACCTCGTCCGAGATCAGCAGGATGTCATGGCGGTCCAGCACTTTCTGGATCGCCGGCCAGTAACCGTCCGGGGGCGGGACGATGCCGCCGGTGCCCAGCACCGGCTCGCCGATGAAGGCGGCGATGGTATCCGCGCCTTCGCGCGCGATCAGTGCTTCCAGCTGCTCGACGCAATAGGCCACGAAATCGGCCTCGGACATGTCCAGCTGGGGGCGGCGATAGTAATAGGGCGCCTCGGTATGGATCACCTGCGCCAGCGGCAGGTCGAATTTCTTGTGGAACAGTTCCAGCCCGGTCAGCGAGCCGGTCATCAGCCCGGAACCGTGATAGCCCCGCCAGCGCGAGATGATCTTCTTCTTCTCGGGACGGCCGAGGATATTGTTGTAATACCAGACCAGCTTGATATTGGTCTCGTTCGCATCCGAGCCGCCCAGTCCGAAATAGACCCGCGCCATGCCCTTGGGCGCGCGGTCCATCACCATCTTGGCCAGCGTGATCGACGCTTCAGAGCCGTGACCCGCATAGGCGTGGTAATAGGAAAGCTGGCGTGCCTGATCGGCGATGGCCTCGGCGATCTCCTTGCGGCCATAGCCGACATTCACGCAGTAAAGCCCCGCGAAACCGTCCAGCAGCCGGGTTCCGTCGCGGTCCTGGATGAAGACGCCTTCGCCCCCGGTCACGATACGCTGCGCGGCCTCGCCACGGGCGAATTGCGCCAGGTGGGTCGAGGGATGGAAAAAGCTCTCGCGGTCCCATTCGGCCAGTTTGTCATTCGTCAGCATTCTTAAGCTCCTTTCATCCCCAATCGCGGCAGATATACTTGATCTCGGTAAAGGCCTCGAGGCCCTGCCGGGCGCCCTCGCGGCCGATCCCGGACTGTTTCATTCCCCCGAAGGGGATCGGCGCGCCGGTGACCTTGGTGCGGTTCACCGCGACCATGCCGTATTGCAGCGCCCGCGTCATGCGATAGATGCGGCGCGGATCGTGGCTGTGAACATAGGCGACCAGCCCGTATTCGGTGGCATTGGCCCGCGCGATCACCTCGGCCTCGTCGTCAAAGGGTGACAGCGCTGCGACCGGGCCGAAGGTTTCCTCGGACATGATCGCCGCCTCGTCCGGCACATCGGCCAGGACCGTGGGACGGAAGAAGAGCGGGCCCAGATCCTTGGCCACCTCGCCGCCTGTCAGCAGCCGGGCACCCATGGAGATCGCGTCCTCGACATGGGCGATCTGCTTGTCCACGGCGCGGTCATGGATCAGCGGGCCGATATCGGGATCCTGCATGCCCTTGCCGATGGTCAGCTTGCTGACGGCCTCGGCGAAGCGCTTGCAGAACTCGTCATAGATCGGCCGTTCGATATAGAAGCGGTTCGCGGCAAGGCAATCCTGCCCGGACGTGGCGAATTTCGCCTTGATGCCCTCGGCCACGGCGCGGTCCAGATCGGCGCCCTTGAAGACGATGAAGGGCGCATGGCCGCCAAGTTCCATCACCAGGCGTTTCACCGTATCGGCGGATTGGCGATAGAGCAGCCGCCCGATCTCGGTCGAGCCGGTGAAGGACAGGGCGCGGACGCGGGCATCCGCCGTCCATTCGCCGACGATGCTGGCGGCATCGCCGATGATCGTGTTGATGACGCCATCGGGAAAACCGGCGCGCCGCGCCAGCTCCGCCAATGCGAGCGCCGAAAGCGGCGTTTCCGCCGAAGGGTGAATGACCACCGTGCAGCCCGCGCCAAGCGCGGCGGCGGCCTTTCGGGTGATCATCGCGCAGGGGAAATTCCACGGAGAGATCAGTGCGGCCACGCCCACGGGTTCGCGCCACAGCTCCATCTCGGCATCGGGCAGGTGGCTGGTGACGCCCTCGATATTCGGACGCAGCGCCTCTTCGGCATAGAATTGCACGAAGCTGGCGGCGTAGTCGATCTCGCCCCGCGCCTCGCTGATCGGCTTGCCCTGTTCGGCGACCATGATGCGGGAAAGATCCTCTTTCGCTTCCATGATCAACCCGTGCCAGCGATGCAGGATCTCGGCACGGTTCTGGGGCAGCATCGCCGACCAGCCGGGGAAGGCGACCTGGGCCGCATCGACGGCGGCGCGGGCGCGGTCGCATCGCTGATCGCGACCTGGGCGATGAGTTCACCTGTCGCCGGATCACGAACGGCCAGCCGGCCATCGGTGACGAAATCCCCGCCGCCGGGCAACAGGCCGGAATCCGATATCCGGTCGGCCAATCGGGAAGACAGATCGTCGAGCATTGCGCACCTCCTTGCTTGATCGGAATATGAGGGGAGGCAGGCAGGCGATTTCACCAATCGCGGCGGGGCGGGCAGAGGAATTCTCTGTTTTCCCGATCCGGAGGCGGATTTTCTTCGTCCGTCGGAATTCGCGGCAGGCTGGGGCAGGGACCGGGTTGCAACCCCACCGCAGAAGGAATGCGGCAGGGTTGCCGGAACCCCGTCCGTGACGAGGCAGGTGCGGTCAGGGAGTCTCGCCGGTAAGCACCGTCACGTAATCCTCGCCCGCCCAGTTCTGGCCGGCGGAGACTACGGCGAGGGCCTCTGCGTCGCTGCCATAGAACACGCCAAGCGCCGGGTTGCTGAATCTATGGGTCTCGCCGTTGAGGTCGAGATTGCCGTTGATCGCACCTTGCACGACGGCATCTTTGTCGATGATCGCCTCCATCCTGATGATCCCGCCCGAGGTCCGGTTGCCGGGCGAAGCCTTGAGATTGGTCACGCTACCGCTAACCGTTCCCTTGCCGAAATCAGCATTCATCAGCGCCTCGCCGATAATGGGAGGGGGTGTACCTTCCGGCGTCGATGCCAGACGGTAGCCCCCGGTGCCCTTGTAGGTGGCCTTGCCGCTGACCGGCGTTTCCGCCGGGGCGGTGAGATTGTCATAGGCGGTGGGATCATCAAGCAGGTAACGACCTCTGAAATCCTCGAACTGGGCGAGCAGGCTGTTATAGGATGGTCCCTTGGTGCCATTCCCGCCATCCGTCGGTGCTGTTTCCCCGCCAGATGAGGAGTCACCACCACCTGTCGGCGCCGTTTCTCCTCCAGGAGGGGAGTCGCCGCCTGCCGGGCTTTTTCCTCCGCCAGAAGAGGAACCGCCGCCCCCGCAGGCTGTCAATGCGAGTATGCTCAAAACGGCGGCACTTTTTACGATATAACCGTTCATCGTCGTCTCCGTGAATATCGATCTTGGAAATAAGACTCATGTTCATGGTATGTTCATACTTGTATGCTCTTCAAGGGAATATTGTGTGCCATTTTATCGGTGCCGGTTTACGGTTGAAACAGCAGCCCCAATGCTGGCGGCACATCCTTGACCGGCTTGGTGACGATATAGCTGTAATAGCGCCGCACGCCGGCCCGGCTTTCCAGCAGCCCGTCCATCAATGTCTGGAAGGCGCCGACATCGCCGGTGACCACCTGCATCAGGTAGTCATATCCGCCGCCGATGGCCCAGCAGCCGGTGATCTCGTCGATCCGTGCGACGGTGCGCTCGAATATCTGGAAACTTTCGGCGCGGTGGTTGTCCAGTTCCACCGTGACGAAGACCTGCACATGCGGACCCAGGCCAGACAGGTCGATCTCGGCGCGGTAACCTCGGATCAGCCCGGCCTTCTCAAGCCGCTTCATCCGTTCCCAGCACGGGGTCGGCGACAGGTTCACGCGGGCGGCCAGATCCGTCTTGGCGATGCGCCCCTCGCGGGAGAGCGTCGCAAGAATGGCAATGTCACGGTCATCGAGGCGTAGCGGGGTCATGAAGCGCTTGTTTCGCCGGTGCCAGCGAATGTCAATCTGGACAATGGCCCCCGGCTTGGCGAATCTGCCCCCATGTCGCATTGGCCACTCACCCGCGAGGATATCAGCCGTCCCGCCTATCGCAGCCTGGCCCAGGGGATCGCCTCGGCCATCGATGCGGGCAGCCTGCGTCCCGGCGACCGGCTGCCGCCGCATCGCGATCTCGCGTGGAGGCTGGGGCTTTCGGTGCAGACGGTCAGCCGCGCCTATGAGGAACTGATCCGCGCCGACCTGATCTCGGGCGAGGTGGGACGCGGGAGCTTCGTCAAATCCGGCCCGCGCGAGACCATCGAGGTGCCCTGGTTCCGCGCCGAGGCGGGTCGCTCTCCGGTTGACCTGTCGATGATGACGCCGGTCCGCCTGCCGCGGATCGCCGAGGCGTGGCGGGACTCGATGCAGCGCATTTCCGGACGCCTGCCCGATTCGGTCATCCATTCGTTCCGCCCGCGCCAGACCATGTCGCTTTATGGCGGCATGGCGGCGGGTTGGCTGGCGCGTTGCGGGATGGTGGTCCCGGCACAGCGGATCCTGATCACCAATGGTTGCACGCCCGCACAGATGGTCGCCCTGATGAGCGTCGCTCAGCCCGGTGACGAAATCGCGACCGAAAGCTCGACCTGCCATACCCTGAAGCCCGCACTGCGCCATCTCTACCTGCGTATGCGGGGAATTGCCGGAGACGGGCGCGGCATGCGCCCCGATGCGCTCGCAGATGCGGCACGGGCCTCGGGGGGCAAGCTGAGGGCGGTGTTTCTCCTGCCTTCCGGTGCGGGGCCCTTCGCGCGGGTGATCGATCGCGGGCGGCGCGAGGAACTGGCGGCCGTCGCGGTCGAGCAGGGGCTGGTCATCATCGAAAGCGACGTGCTCGGACCGGTCGCCCCGCGTCGCCCGCCGCCCGTGTCCAGCTTTGCGCCCGAGCGCAGTCTCTATTTCACCGGATTGTCGAAATGCCTGTCGCCGGGTCTGCGCCTCGGTTTTCTCGCCATGCCCGAATACCTGGCAGAGCGCGTGCTGAACCGGCATCTGTCGCTTTCATGGATGGCGACCCCGCTGATCGCCGAAATCGCGGCCGACTGGATGGAGACCGGCGTGGCCGATGAATTGCTGGCCGCGCAACGGGCCGAACTCGCCTCCCGCAACCGTATTGCGCAGCGGCTCCTGGGAGGGCGCAGCATTGGCTTTCCGCATGGTCTGCACCGCTGGCTGCCGCTGCCGCCGGGCACGGATGAGCATGGGTTGATTCGCGCGGCACTTGCCCGGGATGTGGCGCTGGCGCCGGGGTCGGGATTCGCGGTGACGGATTATGCACCGGCCCTGCGAGTCTGCCTGGGCGGCGCGAATGGCCGCGAACTCGAACATGCCCTGAACGTGATTTCGGCGCTCCTGCCTGACTCAAACCGGTTCGAACCCGTCGTGGAGCCGGGGGAGGTTTGACAGTCTCGCATCAAATTGTCATGATTTAATATATGAATTGACTTGAAAACTTGTTGCGCAGAACTCTCGGGCTCAGCCAGATCGGGCAGAACGACCCGAATCCTGCATCCCGGAAGACCGAGGACGCCCTGCGTCACAAGGTCCCACACACAGGAGGTAGAATGACTTACAAATCCATTACCGCTGCCAGCATCGCGGCCCTGCTCCTTGGCGCGAGCGGCGCGATGGCCGAGACCTGGCGCTATGCGTTCGAAGAGGCGCTGGAAGAGGTCCAGGGCAAGTTCGCGCAGAAATTCAAGGAAGAGGTCGAGGCCAATTCCGATCATGAAATCCAGCTTTTCCCCTTTGGAACATTGGGGGAATCCGCCGACATCATGGAGCAGGCGCAATCCGGCATCCTGCAATTCGTCGACCAGTCGCCCGGCTTTACCGGCGCGCTGATCCCCGAGGCGCAGGTGTTCTTCGTGCCCTATCTGCTGCCTGCCGACCAGGAGCAGCTGGTCGAGTTCTTCCGTACATCCAAGGCCATCAAGGAACTTTTCCCGCCGCTATACGCAGATCAGGGGCTGGAACTGCTGACCATGTTCCCCGAGGGCGAGGTCATGATGACCACGACCGGGCCGGTCGAGTCGCCCGAGGACCTGAACGAGGTGAAGTTCCGGGTCATGACCAACCCGCTCCTGGTCTCCAGCTACCAGGCATTCGGCGCGACGCCGACGCCGCTGCCATGGGGCGAGGTCTATGGCGCGTTGCAGACCGGCATCATCCAGGGCCAGGAAAACCCGGCATTCTTCATCGAATCCACCAAGATGTACGAGGTGACCGATCACATCACCCGCGCCGGCCATAACAACTTCACCACGGCGGTGATGGCCAACAAGGAATTCTTCGACGGACTGCCTGACGAGGACAAGGAGGTCATCCAGAACGCCATCGACGCCTCCTTCGACTATATCGTCGAATACCAGACCGGCCTGACCGAGGAATCGCTGGCGAAGATCATGGAGGCCAAGCCCTCGATGACGATCACCGAGCTGACCGAGGAGCAGCGCGAGCCCTTCAAGGCGACCGCCGAGACCGTGGAGGAGGAATTCCTCAAGATCGGCGGGGCGCAGGCGCAGGCAATCCTCGACCAGATGAAAGCCGACCTTGCGGCGGTTTCCGAAGGTGGTGGCGAGGCTGCCGAAGATGAGGCCGCGGCAGACGGAGCTTCGACCGCCGAAGGCGAAGCCGCCGCAGACGAAGCCGCGATGGAGACTGCGGACGAAGGCGAAGAGGCCGGGGAAACCGGCAACTGAGCCACGTTGCGCCGATGATTTGCGAACTGGCCGGGTTTCCGGCCGGTTTACCAGTGATTTTTTCGACATAAGAGGCAGCGGCCATGACGCTTGACGACAAGCACGCCCCCGAGCCTGATCCCGATATTGTCGCGGCGGCCACATCCGCTGCCATCGATGACGACGATATCGACGATTCCAAATATGTATCGGGACTGCCCGGGTTCCTTGGCGTGATCGATGTCGGAATCGCCCGGATCGAGGCGGTCCTGCTGGCCGCAGGCGTTCTGCTGATGGCCGTCAACACCATGGCCAACGTGGTCGGACGGATGGTTGGCCATACCTTCTATTTTTCCGAAGAGCTCAACCAGGCACTGATCATCCTGATCACCTTCGCGGGGATTTCCTATGCGGCACGGCATGGGCGGCATATCCGCATGTCGGCCTTTTTCGACGCGATGAGCTTTCCGCTGCGCAGGGTGATGATGGTGGTGATCGCCGTGGTCACGGCGGCGGCGATGTTCCTGCTGACCTGGTATTCACTTGATTACGTGCTTTCTCAGGCTTCCCGCGGGCGATTGCTTCCGGCGCTGAACATTCCGCAATGGTGGATCATTATCTGGGCGCCCCTGGGCTTTTTCCTGACCGGGCTGCAATACACGCTGACCGCGATCAAGAATGTCATCGACAAGGATATCTGGCTGTCGACCAGCACGCTGGAAGGCTATGACGATAGCCGCGAAGAGGAGGTCTGAGCCATGGTCTGGGCTATTTTCGGCACGATGATCGTCCTGCTGCTGCTGGGTTTCCCGATGATGATCCCGCTGATCGCCGGATCGCTGATCGGCTTCGTCGGCCTTTTCGGAGGGTTCGGCCAGCTTGATACCATGGTGCAGCAGATCATGGCCGGGATTCGCCCGGCCAGCCTGATCGCCGTGCCGATGTTCATCTTTGCCGCCGACATCATGACGCGCGGGCAGTCCGCGACCCGGCTGATCGACCTGGTGATGGCCTTTGTCGGTCATCTGAAAGGCGGGCTTGCGGTGGCCACGGCCGGTGCCTGCACGATGTTCGGGGCGGTGTCCGGTTCGACCCAGGCCACGGTGGTCGCCGTCGGCGGCCCGCTGCGCCCGAGGATGCTGAAGGCCGGGTATAACGACAGCTTCATCCTCGCGCTGATCGTGAATTCATCCGATATCGCCTTCCTGATCCCGCCCTCCATCGGCATGATCATCTATGGCGTCGTCTCGGGCACCTCGATCGCGGAATTGTTCATCGCGGGGATCGGGCCGGGGCTGCTGATCCTGGTTCTGTTCTCGATCTATTCCTATATCTACGCCATCAGGAACAACGTCCCGACCGAGCCGAAATCGACCTGGGCCGAACGCGGGCAGGCTTTCCGGCGCGCGCTGTGGCCGCTCGGTTTTCCCGCCATCGTCATCGGCGGCATCTATGGCGGTATCTTCTCGCCGACCGAGGCCGCTGCCGCCTGTGTGCTTTACGCATTGTTCCTGGAAATGATCGTATTCCGGGAAATGGACCTGAAGACGCTTTATGCCACGGCGAAATCGACCGGGCTGATCACCGCCGTGGTGTTCATCCTTGTCGGGGCGGGCGCGGCGTTCTCCTATGTCATCAGCTTTGCCCAGATCCCGCAGCAGATCCTTGGCGCCATCGGCATCGACCAGATGGGGCAATATGGGGTGCTCTTCACCATCTCGGTCGCCTTCTTCGTCGGCTGCATGTTCGTCGATCCGATCGTGGTGATCCTGATCTTCGTGCCGATCTTCGCTCCGGTGGTGAAAGCGGTCGGCCTCGATCCGGTGCTGGTCGGCACGATCATCACCCTGCAGGTCGCCATCGGCAGCGCGACACCGCCATTCGGTTGCGACATCTTCACCGCCATCGCGGTCTTCAAGCGGCCCTATACGGAGGTGGTGCGTGGCACGCCGCCCTTTATCCTGATGCTGCTATTGGTCGCGGTGCTGCTGATCTTCTTCCCGCCGATAGCGCTGTTCCTGCGCGATCTGGCCTTTGGATATTAGAGGGAGGCCGAGATGTTTGAACGGATACTGGTTCCCTATGACGGCTCGACCGGGGCCGAGCGGGCGCTGATCAAGGCGACCGAACTGGCCAAGCTGTGCAAGGCGCATCTGATCATCGTGACGGTCTATCGGCATCATTCGATGCTGGAGGCGTCGCTTTCCATGGTGCGCGGCAGTTCCGAGCCGGGCAGCAACCTGGACGAGACGATGCGCAGCGCCGCGCGCGAGGCCGCCGATTTCGCCAAGAGCCATGCCAAGGATGCCGGGGTGGAGCATGTCAGCGCCTTCATCAAGGCCGGGCAACCCGCCCGCACCATCGTCGCCATGGCGAATGAGAAGGCCTGCGACCTGATCGTCCTTGGCTCACGTGGTCTCGGCGCGACGGAAAGCTATCTGCTCGGCTCGGTCAGTCACAAGGTCACGGGCACAGCCGATTGCCCGGTCCTGGTCGTGTGAGGGAGGGCGGCATCCTAGATGTGGCGCGACAAGCTGTCCCGGTTCGGGCTTATCGCCCTGGCCACCGATCTCACGATCGAGGGTGATGCTGCACGGCTGCTGCCCGAGGGCTGCCGCCTGCATGTGACGCGGATTGCGTTCGACAATCCCACGACTGCCGAAAACCTGCGCAAGACCGGCCCCCGCCTGCGGGCGGCGGCCGGTCTGCTGGTGCCCGGGGTCGAGCTGAAGGGCATCGGTTTCGCCTGCACCTCGGCCTCGGCGGTGCTGGGCCCGAAGGTGCAGGAAGAGATCGGCGACCGGGCGCCGGTGACGACGCCGGCAGGTGCGGCGCTGCGGGGCTTTGCGGCACTTGGGGTCAAACGGGTCGCGCTGATGACGCCTTACATGCAGGAAGCGTCGGATCTGGTGGGGGATTATTTCGCAGCGCATGGGATGGATGTCGTATCCCGCCATGCGATGGGCTATGCCGATGACCGCGACATGGCCCTGCTGCCGCCCGAAGAGGTCATTCGTTTTGCTCTGGATTCGGATCATTCCGATGCCGAAGCGCTGTTCATGTCCTGCACGGCGCTTCCCGCCGTTTCCGTCATCGAGGACATCGAGGCGGAACTGGGCAAGCCGGTTCTCAGCTCCAATCAGGCGCTGTTCTGGTCGATGCTCGATATTGCCAGGATCCCGGCCAGGGGGCTGGGACAACTTTTCAAGGTTCGTACATGGTAACAATGGATGATGTCGCTGCGGCGGCAGAACGGATCCGCGACATGGTCCGTGAAACGCCGGTCAAATCCTCGGCCAGCCTGTCACGGCTGGCGGGTGGCCCGGTCTGGCTGAAATGCGAGCATAGGCAGGAGACCGGGGCGTTCAAGCTGCGCGGGGCCTCGAATGCGGTGGCACGCTTGGGGGATGTCGCGGGGGTGACCACGGCCTCGACCGGCAATCACGGGCGGGCGCTCGCGCATGCGGCAAGGCAGTTGAAGCTGCCCGCGGTGATCTGCGTCTCGCGCCTCGTGCCGCGCAACAAGCTTGTGGCGATCGAAGAGCTTGGCGCCGAGGCGCGGGTGATCGGTGCCAGCCAGGACGAGGCCTTCGAAGAGGCCTATCGCCTGAAACATGACGAAGGTTTCGCGCTGATCCCGCCTTTCGACCATCCCGACGTGATCGCGGGGCAGGGGACCCTGGGCATGGAAATCCTGCGCCAGATCCCCGATGCGGCCACGCTTGCCGTGCCACTGTCCGGTGGCGGCCTGCTGGCCGGGGTTGCGCTGGCCGCGAAATCGCTGAAGCCAGGCATTCGCATCGTCGGGATCAGCATGGAGAAGGGGGCCGCGATGGCGGCCAGCCTTGCGGCCGGTCACCCGGTCGAGGTCGAGGAGGTCGAGACGCTGGCCGACAGCCTGGGCGGCGGGATCGGTCTGCAGAACCGGCTGACCTTTCCCATGGTCCGCGATCTGATGGACGAATTGATCCTGCTGACCGAGGATGAAATCGCCGCGGGCATCCGCCATCTGGCCATCGAGGATGGCGAGACGGTAGAAGGCGCCGCCGCCGTCGGGGCGGGGGCCGTGCTTGCGGGCAAGCTGAACGCCGGGGATGGTCCCCTGGTGCTGATCCTGTCGGGGGGGAATATCGATCCCGCCCGTCATGCGGAAATAGTGAAAGGTGTTTCATGAGCGATATTCTGATTCTCTCCGAAGACCAGTTGCGCGAGCGCGTCGGTCTTGATCTCGCCGCGATTGACGTGGTCGAGAATGCATTTGCCACGCTGGCCGGTGGCGGCGTTGTCATGCCGCCGGTCCTGTCGATGCATATGCCGGACGTGAATGGCGAGTTGGACGTGAAAACCGCCTATGTGCCTGGATTGCCGGGCTTTGCGGTCAAGCTGTCCCCGGGATTTTTCGACAATCCCTCCAAGGGGCTGCCATCGACATCCGGGCTGATGGTGCTGCTGTCCTCGGAAACCGGGCGGGTGAGCGCGGTGCTGCTGGACAATGGCTATCTGACCGATATCCGCACGGCGGCTGCGGGCGGCGTGGCGGCGCGGCATCTGGCGCGCGCGGATGCGCGCCGTGCGGCGATCTTTGGCGCCGGGTTGCAGGCGCGGATGCAGCTGCGCTCTCTCGCGCTGGTGCGCCCCATCGAAGAGGCCGTGATCTGGGCGCGCGACCACGCCAAGCACAGGCCATGGCCGAGGAAATGACCACCGAGGGCATCCGCTGCCGCGCCTTGGCCGATCCGGCAGAGGCCGTTGCGTTCGCCGATGTCATCGTCACCACGACGCCTGCCAGCCAGCCGATCCTGCAAGCCGATTGGCTGCGCCCCGGCCAGCATGTCACCGCGATGGGCAGCGACCAGGCGGGCAAGAACGAGTTGGACCCGCATTGCCTTGACCGCGCCGATCTTTATGTCGCCGACCGGGTCAGCCAGACGCGGCTGATGGGGGAATTGCGGGCGGCGCTGGAAACCGGCGTGCTGACCGATGTGGATGACATTCCCGAACTGGGCAACATCATCACCGGTCGCCATCCCGGCCGCACCAGCCCCGAACAGATCACCATCGCCGACCTGACCGGAACCGGCGTGCAGGACACCGCTATCGCCACCCACGCGCTTGCCGCGTTTTCGAAAGACCACTGAATGCCCGAATTGCAAAGGACCCCCGAGCGTTTCTCGACCGAGGAATATGAAGAGCGGCTGAAGAAGACACGTTCCAGCATGGCCCAGCTGGGCCTCGATCTGCTGATCGTGTCGGACCCGTCGAACATGGCATGGCTGACCGGCTATGACGGCTGGTCCTTCTACGTCCATCAATGCGTGATCGTCGGCCCCGACGGCCCGCCGATCTGGTTCGGTCGCGGGCAGGACGCCAATGGCGCGCTGCGGACCGTCTGGATGGGCGAGGAGCAGATCATCGGCTATCCCGATTTCTACGTGCAATCGGTCGAGCGTCACCCGATGGACTACCTCTGGGCGCAGCTTGCGGATCGCAACTGGCATCGCGGTTTCATCGGCGTCGAGATGGACAATTACTGGTATTCCGCCAAGGCGCATGAGCGGCTGGTCCATGGCCTGCCCGAAGCCCAGATCCTCGACGCGACCGGGCTGGTGAACTGGCAGCGCGCCGTCAAGACGCCGAAGGAACTGGCCTATATGCGCAAGGCCGCCCGTATCGTCGAGCGGATGCATCGCCGCATCGCCGACAAGGTCGAGGTGGGCATGCGCAAATGCGATCTCGTGGCCGAGATCTATGACGCTGGCCTGCGCTATGACGAATGGTCCAGCCATGGCGGCGATTACCCTGCCATCGTGCCGCTTTTGCCCTCGGGGCCGGATGCCGCCGCGCCGCATCTGACCTGGGACGACCAGCCGATGAAGGATAACGAAGGCACCTTCTTCGAGATCGCCGGTTGCTATCAACGCTACCATGTGCCGCTGTCGCGGACGATCTTCCTGGGCAAGCCTCCGCAAGAGATCCTCGATGCCGAGAAAGCGGTGCTGGAAGGGATGGAGGCCGGGCTTCACGCCGCCCGCGCGGGCAATACCTGCGAGGATATCGCGGCGGCCTTCTTCACCGTGCTGGACCGATACGGGATCGAGAAGGACAACCGCACCGGCTATCCCATCGGGCTGTCCTATCCGCCCGATTGGGGCGAACGCACCATGTCGCTGCGCCGTGGCGACCGGACCGAGCTGAAGCCGGGGATGACCTTCCATTTCATGACCGGCTTGTGGATGGAGGATTGGGGTTACGAGACCACCGAATCCATCGTCATCACCGAGCGCGAGCCGGAACTGCTGTGCAATATCCCGCGCCGGATGCTGGTGAAGTCATGACGGCCAACCCGATTCAACCGACGATCCCTCTGGACGGGCAGGGCAAGCAGCATGGTTTCCTGCGTTTGCCCTATTCGCGCAATGACAGCGCATGGGGCAGTGTGATGATCCCGATCACCGTGATCGCCAATGGCGAAGGGCCGGTGGCGCTTTTGACCGGGGGCAATCACGGCGATGAATACGAGGGGCCCATCGCGCTGCAGCAACTGGCATGGGAGATCGATCCGGCCGATGTGACCGGTCGGATCATCATCGTGCCCTATATGAACTACCCGGCTTTCCGGGCGGGTGCGCGGGTCAGCCCCATCGACCAGGTGAACCTGAACCGCGCCTTTCCGGGACGGCCCGACGGCACGGTCAGCCAGAAAATCGCCCATTACTTCAACGATGTGCTGGTGCCGATGGCCGATGTCGTGCTGGATTACCACTCGGGCGGCAAGACCCTGGATTTCCTGCCCTATGCGGCGGCGCATTACCTTGACGACAAGCGTCAGCAGGCGGCTTGCGTGGACGCGGTCAAGGCATTCGGCGCGCCCTACAGCATGATGATGCTGGAAATCGACAGCGTCGGCATGTTCGACACCGCCGTCGAAAGCCAGGGCAAGGTCTTCGTGACGACCGAACTGGGCGGCGGCGGCACGGCCACCGCCCGCTCTGCCGAGATCGCCATTCGGGGGGCGCGAAACCTCCTGCGGCATTCGGGCATCCTGGCGGGAGGGGTCGAGCCAGCGGAAGGTGCCCAGATGCTGGACATGCCGGGCGGCGATTGCTTCCATTTCGCCAGCCGGGACGGGTTGATGCATCCGCTGGCCGATCTGGGCGATCAGGTAAAGGCGGGTCAGCCGATCGCTCGGATCTGGCCGCCCGACCGCACCGGCATCGAGCCTGTCGATGTGCTTGCCAATCGCGACGGCGTGATCGCCGCGCGGCATTTCCCGGGGCTGGTCCAGAGCGGCGATTGCCTTGCCGTGATCGCGGTTTTCCATGCCGGGGAGGCATAGCCAGACCGGAGCGATGGCACGAAATGGCGGGACCGGCCAATAATCCGGCCGGTTCGCTGCCAGATAGGGCGAGGGGATCTGTCTCCCTTCGCACCTACTGCGTCTTTGCGCCCGGAGATGCTTTAACCGGAACCGATCAGCACCCCGGTTGCAAAGACCAGCCCGCCGCCGACGACCACCTGCAGCGCGGCCCGCCAGAAGGGCGTCTGCATCCAGCGGTTCTGGATCCATGCAATGACCCATAATTCGATGAAGACCACGATGCAGGCGATGATGGTGGCGGTCCAGAAATGCGGGATCAGATAGGGCAACGCATGGCCAAGCCCGCCAATCGCCGTCATCACCCCCGAGGATAACCCGCGCTTGAAGGGCGATCCGCGCCCCGACACGATGCCATCGTCCGAGGCCGCTTCGGTAAAGCCCATGCTGATCCCCGCGCCCAGGCTGGCGGCCAGCCCGACCAGGAAGGTCGTTCCGGTATCCTGCGTGGCAAAGGCGGTGGCAAAGATCGGCGCCAGGGTCGAAACGCTGCCATCCATCAGCCCGGCAAGGCCCGGCTGAACCCAGGTCAGCACGAAATTGCGATGCGAAATCGCGTCTTCCTCTTCCCGCGCCTCTGGCGTCAGGTGCTCGTCACTCAACTCTCCGGCGCGTTCCTCATGCCCGCGCTCGGCGGCGGCCAGGTCACCCAGCAATTTGCGCGTCGCCGCGTCACTGCTGGCCTGGGCCGCCCGGGTATAGAATTCCGCCGCGTCATGTTCCATCGTCGCGGCCTCGGCGCGGATCGCGTCCAGCGACAGGTTCTGCATCATCCAGGCCGGCCGGCGGCTGTAGTAACCGGCCACATGCTCGCGCCGGATCACCGGAATCGCCTCGCCGAAACGCGACCGGTAGGCCTCGATCAACTGTCGCCGATGCTCGTCCTCTTCGTCGCCGACCCCGTCGAACACGGCCGCCGTCGCGGGATAATCGGCACGCAGGAACTCGGCCCAGTTGCGATAGATCCGCGCGTCATCCTCTTCCGAGGCGATGGCCAGGGCCAGAACCTCGCGCTCGCTCAGATCGGAAAAACGCTTGCGATTATTCAACATCCGCATGGGCTTCTTCTTTATTCAAATATCCTCGGGGGTGAGGCCGCTCGCGCCGAGGGGGCGGACAGCCCCCATGCCACGACAGCGGCAGGTGCGCCACCCGTCAATTCGCGTATCCGCAAGGATCATCCGGGCCCCGCCGATTGTCTTCGGCACCAGTCGGCCAGGGCATCGGGATCGACCTCCTCGGCAAGATCGCCGCTGAACTCCGCGAATGCCGAACGCTGCTCGCGCGAGACATGCAGGAGCACCGGCAGATCGTCCAGGATCGCTTGTCCGATCACGCTGCAAAAGCCACGTCCGACGGCCTCCTGCTTGCCGAATTTCGGCAGGATCAGCAATTCGGCCCCCGTGAGCCTTGCCTCCACCCGGGCCGCCGCCGTTTCCAGCGCGCCGGGATCCAGCCGACAGCCGGTGGAGCCCGAACCGAGCGATTGCGAGATACGGATCGGGCGATCCTCCTCGCCGATCACCTGGATATCCATGTCACAGGCGCAATCCGGCCCCCGGTCGCGGTTGACCTGCACCGCGCCAGCCAATCGCAATCCCTCGCCGGACAGTTTCCCGACCAACGCTTCCAGTAGCCGGTCGGCCGCGCCCGGGGATGCGCCCTCCGGCAATTCGAACCAGCCCAGCATCAGACCCCGCTTTCCAGGGCGAATTTCATCAGCCCGTTGATGCCATCCACCCCCAGCTTCTTCTTCAGCGAGGACGAGGTATTCGCGGCGGTCTTGTAGCTGACCCCCAACTCATCCGCGATGGCCTGCAGGCTGAGGCCGCGCCCGATCAGCGCGAGCACCTGCCTCTCGCGATCCGACAGGGCGCCGAGCGGATCGGCCGAGGCCCCGGCGCGCAGGGTCGCCAGCGCCACGGCCTGCTTGGCCGACAGGTAGAATTCACCGGCCTCCAATGTGCGCACCGCCTCGCGGAAATCGGCGGGGCGCGCGTTTTTCGACAGGAACCCCTGTGCGCCGGCCTGCAAGGCCCTTGCGGCAAAGCCGGTCTGGTCGTTCATCGAGAAGATCAGGATTCGCGCTCCGGGAGCGGCCTCGCGCAGGGGTTCGACCAGGTCCAGCCCGCCGGTCCCGGGCAGGCTGATATCCAGCACGATCAGGTCCGGAGCCGGGGTTTCCGCCAACTGGGTCAATGCGTCCTCGCCCGACATCGCCTGTCCAACCGGGTCATAGCCCATCTCGCGCAGCAACCGGCTGGCGCCCAGATGGGTGATGGGATGGTCGTCTATGACCAGCGCGCTTTTCATTCCTTTGGCCTCATCCGGTCTGTGCCCGTGGCAGGTTTGCCTCGATCGTGGTTCCGTTTCCTGTCGATGACAGGGTCAATTCGCCGCCCAGCAGGGTGATCCGCTCGCGCATGCCGGTCAGCCCGGTTCCCTCGCGGCTGCCGGGGGCAAGGCCCTTGCCGTCATCGGACAGGATCATGCGCCAATGCGCCGGATCGGTCCAGAGGCGGATCGCGACGGAATGCGCATCGGCGTGGCGCAGCGCATTGGTCGTGCCTTCCTGCAGGATGCGGAACAGGGTCAGCGCGGTCGCCTCGTCTGGTTCGGGAAGCCCCTCTGCGATATCGAGACGGATGCGGATATCCGGGAAACGCCGTCCAAGATCATCGGTATAGTCGGAGAGAACCGCGGGCAATGGCAATTGCCCCACCGCGGCGGGACGCAGGTCGTTCAGGAGCGAGCGGTTCACGCGCGATATCTCTTCGGCGATGGCGGAGATGGCATTGGCATGTTCGGCGATGGCGGGATCCGGGGCAGCCTCGTGCAGAGCGTCCGCCTCGACCCGCAGGCCGAAGAGACAGGGGCCCATCTCGTCGTGCAGGTCGCGGGCGATGGCCTTGCGCTCCTCGTCGCCACGATTGACCACCCGGCGCTGCAACCGCCTGCGATCGGTCTGCGCCTGTTCGAGTGCCGAGGCCAGCCGGTCCACCCCCGTGGCGAGTGGCGCGAGATCGGGTTGCGACAGAAGGCCAACCCGCGCGGCCAGGTCGCCATGGGTCAGATCCTCCAGCCGCGCCGCGATGCTGCCGACCGGGCGCAGTGCGTGCCGCGTGGCAATCAGGATCAGCAACGCCTGCGCGAGCGCGGCGAGTGCCGCCAGCCCGAGCGTCGTGCGGATGGTCCGCCATGCACCGGCGATCCCGGCCGCAGGATCAGTGGCGATATGGACAAAGCCTTGCAACCGCCCCCCGGCAGTGACCGGAACCCGGGTTTCCTGCGGCTCGGGAGCGACCATGGCCGCGAACCATGCCGGGGCTGCGCGCGCCGGTTCGGGATCGGGCTCGGATTCGCGAATGACGCCTTCACGCGGATCGAGGACCATGATCCGGGTATGGCGCGGCGGCACCAGCCTTTCGGGCAGCGCGGTCATCAGCGCGTCGGGCGGCACGGCGCTTTGCAGCGTGCCGATGGTGGCCAATACCAGCGAGCGGGCGGTTTGCGCGCCGAGCCGCGTCTCCAGCGCGATCTCGCCGCGCAGGCTGTTCAGGTTGGCCGCCGCCAATGCCGCGAAGAGCATTGCTTGCACGGTGAAGATCACCAAAAGGATGCGCGTGGTCAGGGACAGGCGGTTCATGGCCCGCAGATTGGCGCAAGCAGGCGAAGAGGTCCATGCCAAAGGGGGCGCTGCCCCCTCGGCCGTAAGCGGCCTCACCCCCGGGATATTTGCATGAAGAAGAAGGGGCGCGGGCTTCTCGTCGCGGTCTGGCTGTCGTAAGAGGGGGCATGAGCGATTACGATGCATTGCAGGCGCGGATCCGCGCCCTGACCGAAGGCGAGACCGACGAGGTTGCGCTGATGGCCACCTTGGCCTGCGAGATCCATCATTCCGACGAGCGTTTCGACTGGACCGGTTTCTACCGGGTGGTCGCGGCCGAATTGCTGAAGATCGGACCTTACCAGGGCGGGCATGGCTGCCTGGTCATCCCGTTCTCGCGCGGTGTGTGCGGTGCTGCGGCGCGAACCGGCGAGGTGCAGATCGTCGCCGATGTGGATGCCTTTCCCGGGCATATCGCCTGCGCCAGCTCGACCCGGTCCGAGATCGTGCTGCCGGTCTTTGGCAAGGGGCGGCGGCTGATCGGGGTTCTGGACATCGACAGCGATCGCCCCGATGCTTTCGACAGCGAGGATGCCGCGCGGCTGGCAGGGATATTGGAGGAGGTCTTCGATGGGGTCTGAATTTACCGGGCATTGCCTTTGCGGTGCGGTGCGCTTTCGCGGACAGTGGGAGCAGGCCGGATACAGCGCCTGCCATTGCGGCCAATGCCGCCGCTGGTCCGGGCATATCTGGGCCGGGGCGGACGCGTCCGATCTGTCGATAGAGGGGGTGGTGAAATGGTATCGCTCTTCCGACGAGGCCGAGCGCGGTTTCTGCCCGGAATGCGGCAGCAGCCTGTTCTGGCGCCGGATCGGGGCGGACAGGGTCGCCGTGGGACCGGGAGCGGTGGACGAGCCCACGGGATTGCACCTGACCGGGCATATCTTCGTGGCCGACAAGGGGGATAGCTACGAAATCGCCGATGGCCTGCCGCAAGAGGCGCGGGAATGATCTGGGATACGCTGGCCAATATTCCGGCAGCCCAGCTCATGACCTTTATCCTGGGCGGGCTGGTGCTGAATTTCGCGCCGGGCCAGGACGTGTTCTTTGCCAGCGCCTGCGGTATCCAGGGCGGGCCGAGGGCAGGGATGCTGGCCGGCTTGGGCGTGGGCCTGGGCGTCTGCATGCATCTGACCATGGCGACCGTGGGGCTGGGGGCCGTCGTCGCCGCCCATCCCGAGGCGCTCCTGGCGATCAAATATGCGGGCGCCGCCTATCTGTTATGGCTGGCCTATAAAAGCTGGACCGCCGGGCCGGTCGATCCTTCGGCGCGCGGCAGCGTCAGGCCATGGAACATCATTCGGCGCGGTTTCCTGTCGAACGCGCTGAACCCCAAGCCGGTGCTGTTCCTGCTGGCATTCCTGCCGCAATTCACCAACCCGGCATGGGGTCCGATCTGGCAGCAGGTCCTGGGACTGGGGCTGATCTTTACCTTGACCGGCACGATTGTCACCATGGGCTATGGCGTCGTCGGGGGGCTGGCCGGGCAGGTGATCGGGCGGCGTCTCGGATTGGTCAACAGGATCGCCGCGGTGATGTATGCGGGCCTGGCCATGCGCCTTGTCGCGAAATGAGCTTTATCTATGCGCCGCCCTCGGCTCCGCCCGAGCTGATCCATGCCGATCACGAGATATTGGTGGTCAACAAGCCTGCGGGCTTGCTGTCGGTACCGGGGCGCGGGCCGGACAAGGCCGACTGCCTGATCGAGCGGCTGCGTGGCGCGTTTCCGACCGTGCTGTTGGTGCACCGGCTGGATTTGGACACCTCGGGCGTGATGATCTTCGGGCTGACACCACATGCGCAGCGAATGCTGTCGAAGCAATTCGAAGAGCGGAAGGTCAAGAAATCCTATATCGCCCGTGTCCTGGGGCGGCTGGAGCCGAAGGCGGGGCGGGTCGATCTGCCGCTGATCGTGGACTGGCCGAACCGGCCACGGCAGAAGGTCGATCATGCCGAGGGGCGGGCGGCGCAGACCGATTGGCGGGTGGTGCGCGCGAGTGACGAGGAAACGCGGGTCAGGCTGTTTCCGCTGACCGGGCGGAGCCATCAGTTGCGTGTGCATATGGCCGAGACCGGGCATCCGATCCTGGGCGATCCGCTTTACGCCGACGGAGCGGCGGCGGAATATCCGCGGCTGATGCTGCATGCCGAGAGCCTGCGCATCAAGCATCCCGAGAGCGGCGTGCAGCAAGGCTTCAACGCATCTGCACCTTTCTGATGCCGGTTCTGAAAACCGTTCCGGGGTAATGAGCGCCACCGGGCGCTGCGTGCCCGCAGAGATCTCGCGTTCCCTTCGGCGCCGTTTCAGCCTTCCCCGTCCGGATACCAATTCGCTTGGATGACGAGGCTGCCCGAGCCGCCTGCCTCGACCAGCCGGGCGAATTCGTCGATATCGCTGCCGCGATGGTGATAGGGGAACACGACCACGGGCTTGAATGCCGTGACTGCCTCGGCGGCCTGTTCGACGGTCATCGTGTAAGGCAGGTTCATCGGCAGGAAGGCGACCTCGATACCGGTCAGCGCAAGCATCTCGGGCACCGGTTCGGTATCTCCGGCGATGTAGAAGCGCTTGCCGCCGATGGTCAGAACATAGCCGTTATCGCGCCCCTTCGGGTGATACTGCAGCCGGTCTTCGGTGATGTTATGGGCGGGAATTGCCTCGATCCCGAGACCCAGCACCTCGACCATGTCGCCATTGGTCATCGTGCTGGCGCGCTCTTTCATGGCATCGGGCAGCATCTCATACACTGCCGGGTTGGTGATCAGGCGCACGGCCGGCAGGGCCTCGAGCGTCGGCAGGTCGAAATGATCGCCATGTTCATGGGTGATCAGGATCAGGTCCGGTTGAGGCAGACCGGCATATTTCGCGCCGCCGCCCACGGGATCGACATGAATGACACCGTCCGGTGTCTCGATCACCATCGAGGCGTGATCGACGGGGTGAATGACCACCTCGCCACCATCGACGGGATAGCGGAAGGTCTTCGCCACCTCTTGCGTGGCGGCAAGGCGTGGCAGGGCGCTGCTGCCGATGGCGGCGGCGGCGAGGGTCAGCCCGGTGCGGCGGGTGATACGCATGTGGGAATCTCCTGATTATAATGATGCGAAACGTTAACGCGGATTTGTGAAGAAGGTTCCCGCGCCGCGGGCGAAGCCATTGAACGTCGCCGTCCTTCTTCCTCGTGCAAATATCTTCGGGGGGGCCAATACCGGCCATCTGATTTCGTCGCACATCCAAGGGATGCCATATCCCCCCAAAGTGACTGAGGCGAACCTTGATCGTGACCGGGGATAGGCTACCCTCGCGGAGGAAGCGCGGAGTGAGGATCAGCCATTCCGCCTTCGGATGAGACATGATCCCGCCATCAGCCGAGAGAGGCCCACCATGCCGCATGACATTCCGCGTTCTTCCATTCGCCTGACCATCCTTGCCGCGACCGGGATGTTCGCCGGAGCGGCTGTCGCGCAGGACTTCAACGACGCACCTCCGAATGCACAAGGGCAGGTACCGGCTTTCGAGAACCAGACCCGGGCGCCGATCCTGCCTAACATGGCGTTGCAACAGCAGGTCGTCGCCGAGGGGCTGGAGCATCCCTGGGGCATGGCGCAACTGCCTGACGGAAGCTGGCTGGTGACGGAACGACCCGGACGGCTGCGGTTGATCAGCGGCGATGGCGCCCTGTCCGATCCGATCGCCGGGCTGCCAGAGGTTGATAACCGCGATCAGGGCGGGCTTCTCGACGTGGCCATCGCCGATGACTTCGCCGACACTCGGCAGCTCTGGCTGAGTTTTGCCCAGCCTCGCGAGGGCGGCAGGACCGCGACCGCCGTCGCCACCGGGGTCCTGTCGGCTGACGGCTCCACCCTCGAAGGGACCAAGGTGATCTGGCAGCAGGAACCGGCCTGGGCTTCGACCAAGCATTACGGCTCGCGGCTGGTCCTTGACGGACAGGGCGGGCTTTTCGTGACGACCGGGGAACGGTCGGTCAATGATGCGCGGGTGCATGCGCAGAACCTGGCGACAACGCTTGGCAAGGTGGTCCGGATCGATCCGCAGAGCGGGGCGCCGATGGGCCAGCCGGGCGTGGAGGGCGCCTTGCCCGAGATCTGGTCATGGGGGCATCGCAACATGCAAGGAGCGGCCATGGGACCGGATGGCACGCTCTGGACGATCGAGCATGGGCCAAGAGGCGGGGACGAGCTGAACCGGCCGCAGGCGGGGCGCAATTACGGCTGGCCGCGTGTCACCTATGGCGTCGAATATAGCGGCCAGCCGGTCGGCGACGGAATCACGCGGCTGGAGGGGATTGAGCAGCCGGTCTATTTCTGGGACCCGGTGATCGCGCCGGGCGGGATGAGCTTTTATGACGGCGCGATGTTTCCCGATTGGCAGGGTGATCTGCTGATCGGCGGGATGCAGGCCGGCGCCTGGTGCGGCTGGAACTGGAACTGGACGGGGACCGGGTCACCGGGGAGGCGCGGCATCTGCAGGGGATCGGCCGGGTCCGCGATGTCGCCGTTGCAGCGGATGGTGCGGTCATGCTGCTGACCGACCAGTCGAATGGCGCGCTGGTCCGGGTGACGCCGGGACAGTAGCGCATCCCGGCGCGGTCCGCGCCTGTCACTCCTTGCGGCCGAAGAGCCGTTCGATATCCGCCAGCCGAAGCTTCACCCATGTGGGGCGGCCATGGTTGCATTGCCCGGATTTCGGCGTGCGTTCCATGTCGCGCAGCAAAGCGTTCATTTCCTCGGCGGACATGCGGCGGCCGGAGCGGACCGAGCCATGGCAGGCCATCGAGGATAGCACCGCGTCGATCCGCGCCCGCAGGCGATCCGAGGCGCCTTGGTCGGACAGGTCGTCCAGGATGTCGCGGATCAGAGCCTGCGCGTTCAGCTTGGTCAGCATCGCGGGGGCCTCGCGCACCGCCACGGCGCCGCCTCCGAAGGCCTCGATGACAAGGCCAAGCTCGGCCAGCTCATCGGCGATGGACAGGATGCGGGCGGCGTCGGCGTCAGGCAGTTCCACGATCTCGGGGATCAGCAGGGCCTGGCTGGCGATGCCATTCGCCTCTGCCTGGGCCTTGAGCCGTTCGTAGACAAGCCGTTCATGCGCGGCATGCTGATCGACGATGACCAGACCGTCATCGCTTTGCGCGATGATGTAATTCTCGTGGATCTGGGCGCGGGCCGCCCCCAGGGGGGCCTCGGTCGGGGCGCTCTCATCGGCAGGCTCGAACCGGGCCGATGGCGTCTCGGCAAAGCCCGTCTCCTGCATGGGCGCGGGCGCCTGCAGATCGAGGCTCGCCCGGATCGCGCCGCCCGAGGGGCGGTAATCCATCTGGTAATTGCGCGGGGGCGGCGCGTTCAACCCGGAGCTCCGGCCGGAACGCCGCCAGCGTCGCATCGCCGACGGTCGAGGAGGCCCGGTGCCCGGCATTTGCCAGCCCGTGCCGCAGGGCGCTGACCACCAGCCCGCGCGCGGCGGTGGGATCGCGGAACCGCACCTCGGCCTTGGCGGGATGGACATTCACATCGACAAGCTGCGGATCGCAGGTCAGATACAACACCGCCGCCGGGTGCCGCCCCGAGGCCAGCACATCCATGTAGCCCGCCCGCAGCGCCCCGGTCAGCAGCTTGTCGCGGACCGGGCGGCCATTGACGTAAAGATGCTGCGCCACTGCCGCACCCCGGGAATAGGTCGGCAGGGCGGCAAAGCCGGTCAGTGTGAGCCCGTCGCGCTCGGCATCGATGGGGATGGCGTTATCGATGAAATCGCGGCCCATGACGCGGGTCAGACGGGCCTGGAGCGCGCCGAACAGCTCCCCCTGCTCGGCATCGGCGCGGAATGTCTCCTTGCCATCGGCGCTCAGGGTAAAGCCGGTATAGGGCTCGGCCATGGCGAGGCGGCGGACGGTTTCGGCCACCGCCTGCGTCTCGGCACGCTCGCTACGCATGAATTTCAGCCGCGCGGGGGTGGCAAAGAACAGGTCGCGCAGCTCGACCACCGTGCCGCGATTTCCGGCGGCGGGGCGCGGCGAAGCGATCCGGCCCGCGGTGACCGAGATTTCCGCGCCATCACCGCCATCGACGCGCGAGGTGATGGTCAGCCGCCCCACCGCACCAAGTGATGGCAGAGCCTCGCCGCGAAACCCGAAACTGTTGATCGCCAGAAGGTCATTGCCGTCGATCTTGCTGGTCGCGTGACGCGAAAGCGCCAGCGGCAAATCGTCGGCGGTCATGCCGCAGCCGTCATCGCTGACACGGATCAGCCGCTTGCCGCCTTCCTCGATGGCGATATCGATCCGACTCGCGCCCGCATCCAGCGCGTTCTCGACCAGTTCCTTGACCGCCGAAGCGGGCCGCTCCACCACCTCGCCCGCCGCGATGCGGTTGGCGGTGGCCTCGTCCAATTGACGGATGACCGGGCGGATATTGCGGGCATGGCTGTTCATGCCACCATATTTAGCAGCTATGGGCTTTGTTCGCCAGTGATTCGAGATCGTGGCGGGGCAGTCCGCTCAGATGGACTCCGTCGCCGGGTCCTGAGTTTACCTTCTTCTTCATGCAAATATTCTCTGGGGGTCCGGGGGGCGAAGCGCCCCCGGCCATCGCGGGACGCAAACCTTGCTTCGCAGTCCTGCCGGAGCGATCACATCTCGCCGATATCCCACCACAGCCCGGCCATGCCCCGCAGCGCGTCGCGGCAGAGCGGTTTCAGCACATGCTCGTCCGGGGCGTGCTGCGAGCAGCCGCGATAGGAATGCGGCACCCAGATGGTCGGCAGGCCGAGGATATCGGTGAAACTGTCATTGGGCAGCGAACCCGCGAGATTCGGCAGGACATGCGGGGATTTGCCCGATGTGCGCTCCAGCGAGGCGATGGCGAAGCGGACCCATTCGTGATCCGGATCCAGCCGCGTCGCCCGGAAGAAGCCGCGGTCATGGGGGCGGATTTGCACCGCCTTGAACCCGTGCCTGTCCAGGTGACGGCGCAGCGCGGGCAGGATGTCGTCGGGATCGGTGCCGACGACATAGCGCAGCTGGCAGGTTGCCCTCGCCTTGGCCGAGATCGCATTCACCGGCGCCTCGGGAACGCCGGAGGTCATCGCGAGGATCGCGAAACTGTTCCAGCCATAGACGCATTCGGCGGGGGTCAGGCTCTCCTCTCCCCAATCGGTATCGACCGCAGGCCCGTCGCCATCCTCGACCGGCAGGTCCTTCAGCGCCTCGCGGATCGCCGGGGTCAGGCTGTCGGGGCGCCATTCGGGGATCTGGATCTGCCCGCGCCGGTCGCAGATCGAGGCCAGCGCATGGGACAGGATCATTGCCGGATCGGCCAGCAGCCCGCCCCAATTGCCGGAATGATGCGCGCCGTCGCGCAGCTCGAGTTCCAGATCGAAGCTGATCCCCCCGCGCGAGCCCATGAACAGCGTTGGCCGATCCGGTTGCAGCCGGGGGCCGTCCGAGGCGATCAGCACATCCGCCGCCAATTCATCCTTATGGGCGCGAAAGAACTCTGGCAGCCCGGCCGAGCCGGTCTCTTCCGACATCTCAAGCACGATCCTGACATTGAAGCCAAGCTTGCCGCGCGCCGCGATCACCGCTTCCAGCGCGGCGATATTGATCAGGTGCTGCACCTTGTTGTCGGCGGTGCCGCGACCGTAAAGGCGGTCTCCCTCCTCGATCAGGCGGAACGGGTGCAGGCCGTCGCGCCATTGCTCGGTCTGGGCGCGGATCACGTCGCCATGGCCATAGGTCAGCACGGTCCGAAGCGCGGGATCCTCGATCCGCTCGCCGATCAGCAGCGGGCCGCCATTGGGGTCGGGATTGTCGTGGATGCTGCAGCTGAACCCGGCCGCTTCGAGCCGGGGAAGCATCGCCTGCTCAAGGTAGCGGTAGAGTTCCGGGCGTTGGTCGGGGTTCTGGCTTTCGGTCTGGTATTCGACCAGTGCCGCGAGGTCGGACTGGAAATCTCCGCTGTCGAAATACTGCTCGGAAGCGGCAAGGGCGGTGTCGCGGGTCATGCGAGAGTCTCCGGTTCGGTGATGGCATCGCCCCATGGCGACATGATCTCGGTGCAGCCGCTATTGGTTTCCCCGTCGCGCATGACACCTGCGGGGCAGGCGAAGGCATAGGGGAACACCGTCCGGCGGAACGGGGTGGTGGCGTGGCGTGCGGCCAGCGCGTCCTGGACATGCTGGGGCAGGGCGTCGTCCACGGTCACCATATCGCCGCCGGACATATCGATGCGGCCCTGGTGGAACGCGTCCTCCAGCCCCATGCCGAAATCGGCCACGAATGACGAGAGCTGGGCCACCGCGCCGACGATCTTGCGCCCGCCCGAGGCGCCAAGGGCGAAGCGGCGCGGGCCGGACTCGCCGATCACGGGGCAGATATTCATCAGGCAGCGCTTACCCGGAGCCAGCGAGTTGGGCCTGCCCGGCACCGGATCGAACCACATGATCCCGTTGTTCAGAAGCAGCCCGGTTGAGGGTGACACGACATGCGATCCAAAGGCCGAGAGCAGGGTCTGGGTCATCGCCACCATGTTGCCGTCGCGATCCACGATCGAGAAATGCGTGGTGCAGCCCGGCGCCTCGGGGCTTTCGCCGTCGTCTCCCATCCCCGCCAGCCGTTTTCGATAGGCCGCTTTCAATGCGTCGGCATAGGCCAAGTAGGCATCCGGCCCGGGTTCTCCGGACAGGGGCGGCAATGCGTCCATGGCATCGCGGAAGGTCGGGCCAGCCGTCAGATGCGGGGTGACATGATAGCGCGCATCGCCACGCGCGAAGGACAGGGGTTGCTGGAACTCGGCGCGATAGGCGCGCAGGTCGTCATGCGACAGGCTGCCGCCCTTGGCTCTAATATCGGCGGCCAGCGCGGCCCCGACATCGCCGTCATAGAATTCCCGCGCACCCTTCTCGGCGATCTCGGCCAGGGTCGCGGCCATGGCGTCCATGGCGATGGTCTTGCCCGCGGTGCTGGTCCAGCCCACGATGGTCGGCCATCGCCCGTCCTCCAGGAACATCGCGGCGGCATCCGCGTCATCCGCCAATGCGCGGGTGGCCGAGGCGATCATCAGCGATGCATACCAGTCCACCGGCAGCCCCTCGCGCGCGAAGCCGATGGCGGGGGCCAGCAAGTCGCGCCATGGCAGGCGGCCATGGCGGGCATGGGCCTGTCCGATGCCATCAACGCGCCCGGAACCGCCACCGCTGTCGCGCCGCGAATGTTCCTGTCGCCCTCGACCGCGTCCCATGGAAACAGGTCGCTGGCCTTGCCGCTGCCCGCCAGCGGATAATCCGCCGGATCGAGCGCCGCGGGTGAGCGCATGCCGTAGAACAACACCTCGGCCTCGCCCGTGCCGGCATGCCACAGCATCATCCCGCCGCCGCCTGCGGGGCCGCTCATCCAGGGTTCGAGCACGCCGATGGCAAAGGAGACGGCGACGGCGGCATCGACCGCGTTTCCCCCGGCCGCCAGGACCTCGGCCCCGGCCTGCGCCGCGCGGGAGTTCTGCGCGGCCACCACGCCTCGCGGTGTTTCCACGACCGTTTTGCGCACCGTTTGCGTGCGGGACAGTGATGATGTCATGGGCGGGATCCTCAGCTTGCCGCCCGTGTGGGCGTGTCGTCGTAAAGATGGCATTCGACATGGCCATCCGGCGTCGCGATGGGGCTGGGCGCAATCTGCGCGCAATGCGGCATCGCTTTCGCGCAACGCGGATGGAAGGCGCAGCCCGAGGGGGGAGAGATCGGATTGGGATAGCCGCGCCAAGTTGTGTGTCGGGCACGCCGAGGCCGGGATCAGGGGTCAGCACCGATTCCAGCAGGGCGCGGGAATAGGGATGGCGCGCCTCTTCGAACAGGGTGGCCACGCTGGCCTCTTCCACGATCCGGCCCAGATACATCACCGCCACGCGGGTCGCGAGATGCTCGACCACGGCAAGGTTGTGGCTGATGAACAGGTAGGTCAGGCCGAATTCCTGCCGCAGATCGCCCAGCAGGTTAAGGATCTGCGACTGCACCGAGACATCCAGCGCCGAGGTCGGCTCGTCACAGATGACAATCTCGGGATTCATGATCAATGCGCGGGCGATGGCGACGCGCTGGCGCTGACCGCCCGACATCTGGCTTGGATAGCTGCGCGCCACCCGCGAGGGCAGGCCGACGATATCCAGCATCTCGCGCACCTTCTTTTGCCGGCTGGCAGCGTCACCGATGCGATGGACGCGAAGGGGCAGGCTGACGATATCCTCGATGCTCTTGCGCGGGTTCAGCGAGGAATAGGGGTCCTGGAAGATCGGCTGGATGCGCCGCGACAGGGCGATGCGGTCCTGCGTGGCAAGCGCCTGGCCATCGACCAGGACCTGCCCCTCGGTCGGCGCCTCCAGCCCCAGCAGGATCTTGGCGAGCGTGGATTTGCCGCAGCCGGATTCGCCGACGAGCCCCAGCACTTCGCCGCGCCCGAGACTGAGCGAGACATCGTTCAAGGCCCGCAAGGGGCGCGGCTGACCGAAAATCCCCTGCTTGACCGTGTAGGTCTTGGAGACGTTCTTCAGTTCCAGAACGGGATTGCCGGTCATGCTGTCACCTCCTCATGGCGATGGCCGTCGGGATGGACGCAGCGCAATTGATGCGTGTCGCCGTCAAGCCGATGCAACGGGATCGCGTGTGCGCATGCCTCCACCGCCTGATCGCAGCGCCTGCGGAAGGGGCAGCCGGTCACCTCGCCAACCAGTGACGGCACGATGCCGGGAATGGTGCCGAGACGCGCGCCCCGCTCGGTCCGGCCGGGAACCGGGATGCAATTGATCAAGCCGCGCGTATAGGGATGCGCGGGCTGGCGAAAGATCGCCTCGGCGGGGCCGGTCTCGACCAGTTCACCCGCATACATCACCGCGACCTTGTCGGCGACGCGGGCCACCACGCCCAGGTCATGGGTGATCAGGATCATCGCCATGTTCATCTCGCGCTGGAGATCGACCAGCAGCCGCAGGATCTGCGCCTGGATGGTCACGTCGAGCGCGGTGGTCGGCTCGTCCGCGATGATCAGCTCGGGCTCGCACATCAGTGCCATGGCGATCATCACCCGCTGCCGCAACCCGCCCGAAAGCTGATGCGGGAATTGCGACAGGCGGCTTTCGGCGGCGGTGATGCCGACCTTCTCCAGCAGTTCCACCGCGCGGGCGCGGGCCTGCGCGCGGCTGACCTTGCGATGCAGCAGCAGCGTCTCGGCCAGTTGGTCGCCTATGGTATAGGCGGGGTTGAGCGAGGTCATCGGCTCCTGGAAGATCATCGACATGCGCGCGCCCCGCAGATGCCGGAGCTGGCGGCGCGAGGCTTTCAGCAGGTCGGTGCCGTCGAAATCGATCCGGGCGGCGCTGCGCTGGATCTTGGGTGCCAGAAGCCCCATCAGCGCCAACGAGGTCAGAGATTTGCCCGAACCGGATTCACCCACGATGCACAGGGTCTCGCCCCGATGCAGGTCGAAATCGATGCCCCGGACCGCGTGCAGCATGCCGCCTGCCGTCGGGATGTCCAATGTCAGGTCGCGGACAGAGAGAATGGGGTCTTCGGTCATGTCTGGTCCCCTCAATTGCGGTTTTCGGGCGCGGTCACGTCGCGCAGCCCGTCACCCATCAGGTTGATCGCCAGCACCAGCAAGAACAGCACCGCACCGGGGATCAGCACCAGCCATGGCTCGAACAGCATCATGTTCTTGCCCTCGGACACCATCAGCCCCCAGCTTGGTGTCGGTGGCTGCACGCCGAGGCCAAGGAAGGACAGGGCGGCTTCCAGCAGGATCGCATGGGCCATTTCCAGGGTGACCACGACGATCAGGTTGTTGAGAATGTTGGGCAGGATTTCCGACAGCAGGATGCGCGGGGTCGAGCAGCCGATGGCGCGGGCGGCTGCGACGAATTCGCGGTTGCGGATCTGCAATGTCGAGGCGCGCATGACGACGGCGAAGCGGTCCCACAGCAGCAGGCCCAGAACCCCGATCACCACGTTCAGCGACCCGCCGAGGATCGCCACGACAGCCAGCGCGACCAGCACCACCGGCATCGCCAGCCGGACATTGATGAGAAAGGTCACCACCGCATCGACGCGCCCGCCGAAATATCCTGCGGCGATCCCGAGCGTGGTGCCGATCAGCCCCGAGATCAGCGCCGCAATCGCCCCGATCAGCAGCGAGATCTGGGCGCCATAGATCAGCCGCGACAGGTAATCGCGGCCGAGATGGTCGGTGCCGAGCGGATGCTCCCATGTTCCGCCCATGAAGACCGGTCGCACCATCCGGTCGCCAAGGCTTTGGGCATAGGGATCATGCGGAGCCAGCACCGGCGCGAGGATCGCGACCAGCACCAGCAGCGCCAGGAAGATCGCCCCGATCATGAAGCCCTGATGGCCGAACATGCGCTTGCGCAATTGCTGGCCGGGCGTCGGGCCGGTGATCTCGGCGATATCGGGAAGGGCCGTCATCTCAGGCGCTCCTCATGCGGGGATCCAGCCAGGCGTTCAGCACATCGGCCAGAAAGGTGAAGACGATATAGAACAGCGCGAAGACGAGGATCAGCGCCTGCACGGTGGGCAGGTCGTTGCGCCCGATCGATTCCCAGGCAAGATAACCCGCGCCATGCAGCGCGAAGATCGACTCGACCACGATCGAGCCGCCCAGCATGAAGCCCATCTGCACCGCCGCCAACGAGACGACCGGGATGATCGCGTTGCGCAGCGCATGCTTGAACAGCACCCGGCCTTCGGGCGCGCCCTTGGCGCGGGCGGTGCGGATATAATCCGCCGACAGCACCTCCAGCATCCCGGCCCGCGTCAGCCGCATGATCGCGGGCATGGCGTAATAGCCCAGCACCACTGTCGGCATGATGAAATGCTGCCAGCTCGACGCGCCGGAGGCGGGCAGCCAGCCTAGCTGGATGGCAAAGACCACGATCAGGATCAGCCCGAACCAGAAGCTGGGCATGGCCTGTCCGGCGACCGACAGGAACAGGGCGATCCGGTCGATCAGCGAATTGGGGCGGATCGCCGCGATCACGCCAAGCGGCACGGCGGTCAGCAGCGCGAACAGGATGCCGCAGACTCCGAGCGTCATTGTGACCGACAGCCGTTCCGCGATCAGGTCGGCGACGGGCAACTTGAAGTAATAGCTTTGCCCGAAATCGAAGCGCAGCGCGTTCCACAGCCAGTCGGCATATTGCACCAGCATCGGCCGGTCGAAGCCGTAAAGCTCGCGGATCGCCTGGATATCCTTGGCATTGGCACTTTCGCCCGCGATGGCGATTGCCGGATCACCCGCGAGGAACAGCAGGCTGAAGCTGATGAAGGAAACGGTGAGCGCGACAAGAAGCGCCAGGCCCAATCGCTTGAGGATGAAGCGAAGCATCTGAATTCACATCCTTGCTTGCGTGCCCCGGCATATCGGGCCGGGTTCGGGATGGCCGGTTGTCCGGCCATCCTGCGGCGGGCGTCGGATCGCGGTCCGGATCAGTTCCAGGTCGCGGTATGGAAGCGCAGAACCTCGTCCGGGGTGGGCGTGTATGCGACCTCTTTCGTGAACACGTAATTGGTGTTGTAGGAAAAGAGCGGTGCCCAATAGGCCTGGTCTGCGATGCGCTGCAGCGCGATGCCGTAATGCTCTGTCCGGGTCTCGGGATCGATGGAGCTGTCGGCGATGTCCAGTTCGGCCAGGACCTCGTCGTCGCGGGCATCGTCCAGCTCGCCATGCTTGAAGAACTGGCTGACCATGGCCGAGGCGTCATTGATCGAGAACGAGCCCCATGTCTGGAACGAGATCGGCACCTCGCCTTTCATGTTCAGGTCGCGCAGCGCCGAATATTGCAGCATCTTGAAATCCGTCGTGATGCCGACGGCGTTCAGGTAGCTGGAGATGGCCTCGGCATATTCGCGGTCACGATAGGCGTAGAACTCGGTTGTGAACCCGTCGGGATAACCCGCCTCGGCCAGCAGTTCCCTGGCCTTTTCCGGATCATAGGGATACTCGGTCACATCCTGGACACATCCGAACTGGCTGGGGAAGCAGGCGGTATCGATCGTGGTCGATTTGCCCTTCAGCAATTCCTTCACGATGGTCTGGCGGTCGATCGCGTAATTCACGGCCTGCCGCACCTCCAGCTTGGTGAAGGGATTGTCCGGATTGGATCGCCCGGCCGCGTCCATGGACAGGTAACCCACCCGCATGGTGCTTTCATTGGCGACGGTGAACTGCCCCATCTCGGCCAGCCGTTCGGCCTGGTCCGAGGGAACCTGCCAGATCAGGTCAAGCTGGCCGCTGAAGATCTCGGCCATCTGGGTGTTCACATCGGGAATGGTCCGGATATCGACTTTGCCGATGGTGGGCTGGCCTTTCGGCCCGTCGAAATAATCCTCGTTCCGCTCCAGCACGAAATGCTTGCCCGGCTCCACGCTGACGGCCTTGTAGGGGCCGGTGCCGACGGGCTTCAGCCCCATGCCGCTTGGTCCGGCCTCTTCGTAATAGTCGGAAGGATACATCGAGACCGGCCCGGACAGGTATTCCAGCGCGGCGGGGAAGGGCTCCTTGGTGATGATGCGGACGGTGTAGTCATCCAGCTTCTCGGCATGATCCATCCAGTTGACATTGCGCTGCGTCACCGCGCCATTCGCCTCGTCGGCCACGAAATTCACCGTGTAGACAACATCATCGGCGGTGAAATCGCTGCCATCGTGGAATTTCACACCCTCGCGCAGCTTCAGCTCCAGCGTGGTGTCATCGACCCAGTTCCACTCGGTCGCCAGATTGCCCTTGTATTCGCCGGTCTGCGGATCGGCGTAAAGCAGCCCGTCCCAGATTGCGCGCTGCAGCACCACGCCCTCGCGGGCCGAATTGAAATAGCTGTCGACGCTTTCGAGTTCCTTGGTGAAGGCGACGCGCAGCGTGTCGGCCGCCTTGTCGGCATGGGCTGCTCCGGCGGCCAGAAGGGCGATTGCGGCCGTGCCGCCGCGCAACATCATTCGTCCCATTGTGAAACTCTCCCGTGATTGTTGTTGTGTGCTGTATCGCATAGTGATACGTTAAATCTTATTATGGTTAAATAAGCAGGCTTATTGCCCCTAGGTCAAGTTTTTTGATCATGAGTGGAGGGATTGATGGCAAATACCGGCGAAACCAAGCGCGATACGCTGTTCGTGGGGGCACTTGCCAAGGGATTGCGCGTGCTGCGGGCATTCGACGAAAGCAAGCCCGAGATGAGCCTGGGCGAGCTTGCGAAGCGCACCGGCATGGACAAGAGCACGATCCAGCGGCTGGCCAACACGTTGCATCTGGAAGGGTATCTGGACAAGGATCCCAATACCCGGCGCCTGCGTCCCTCGCATGCCTGGCTGGAGCTGGCCTATTGCTATTACTGGTCGGATCCGCTGGTCGGCACGGCGATGCCCAAGCTGATCGAACTGTCCCGGCAATTGGGCGAGACGATCAACCTGGCCGAGATCTCGGGCGATCACATCATCTATGTCTCGCGCCTGCCGTGCAAACGGACCTATTTCGCGGCCACGATCATCGGGCGGCGGCTGCCGGCGCTGTCCACCTCTGCTGGCCGCGCGATCCTGTCGACCTGGCCCGAGGCCGAGCGCGAAGCCGCCATCGAGACATGGCCGTTGAAGGTTTTCACCCCGCGGACGGTCATGGATCGCGACGAGATCCGCCGGAGCATAGACGAGACCATCGCGAACGGTTTCTCGGTATCGCGTGACCAGATGCTGTTGAACGAAATGGCCATCGCGGCACCGATCATCGGCCCGGACGGGCGCGCATTGGCCGGGGTGCAATGCTCCGTCTCGGCCTATACCTGGGACGATGCACGGCTGCGCGCCGAGATTCTGCCATGGCTACTGGATACGGCGAATTCGATCTCACCGGCGCTGCGGTCCTGAAGGCAATTTCGCTGCTCGGGCGATATTTCCACGAGGAAACGCTGTCAGCCTGCCCAATGGATCGGCGGATGCCCCCGGTCCTCCAGCCAGCCGTTGATCCGGCTGAAAGGCCGGCTGCCGAAGAATCCGCGTCGCGCCGATAGCGGCGATGGATGGGCGGTCGCGATCGTCAGGTCCTGTTCCCGGGGCAAGCCGGCGACGGCCTTTTGCGCGTGTCCTCCCCAAAGCAGGAAGGCGAGCGGGCCATGCCGCTGTGCTTCGGCGATGCTTTGCTGCGCAAGCCTGTGCCAGCCCCATCGGGCATGACCGCCCGCCGATCCGACGGGAACCGAAAGCGATGTGTTCAGAAGCAATACCCCCTGCCGCGCCCAATGCGACAGATCGCCATTCGCGGGCGCGGCACCGATATCCTCGCGCATCTCGGCATAGATGTTTCGCAGCGACCGGGGCAGCGGGATGTCGGGCGCGACCGAGAATGCCAGCCCGTTGGCATGGCCCGGTGTCGGGTAAGGGTCCTGACCAAGGATCACCACGCGTAGCCTGTCGGGCGGCACGGCTTCCAGCGCCGCAAAAATCCGGCCGGGGCCGGGCAGCCAGTCACGCGCATCAAGCAACCGGTCCCGGATCGCTGGCCAGTCCTGCTCGAAGAAGGGCAGATGGGCCCAGGCCTCGGGTGGTCTCATGCCTCGGGCGGGCCGGTGACTTCGGCCAGGCTGGTCAGCCGGGCCTTGGCCTTGCCGCTGTCGATGGATTCGGCGGCCAGCGCCGCCCCTTCGCGCAGGTCGGCCACCTTGCCCGCGATCAGCAGCGCCGCCGCGGCATTCAGCAGGACCGCATCGCGATAGGCCCCCGTCTCGCCATCCAGAAGCGCACGGAAAGCGCGGGCGTTGTCCGCTGGCTCGCCTCCGATGATGGCTTCGAACGGATGGCGGGGCAGTCCGGCATCCTCGGGCGTGACGGTGAATTCGCCGACCTCGCCATCCTTGAGCGCGGCGACACGGGTTTCGCCCGCGATGCTGATCTCGTCTGTGCCATCGCTGCCATGGACCAGCCAGGCCGCGTCGGAGCCGAGATCACGCAGCACCTCGGCCATGGGGCGGAGCCATTGGCTGCTGAATGCGCCGGTCAACTGGCGTCGGACCGAGGCCGGGTTGGTCAGCGGTCCCAGCAGGTTGAAGACGGTGCGGGTGCCCAGTTCGGCGCGGGGCGGGCCGACATGGCGCATGGCGGGATGGTGCATCGGCGCCATCATGAAGCAGATCCCCGCCCGGTCCAGCGCCCGCTGCGCCATGGCCGGGCCGCCCATCACGTTGATGCCCATATGGGTCAGCGCATCCGCCGCGCCGGATTTCGACGACAGGTTGCGGTTGCCGTGCTTGGCGACCGGCACGCCCGCGCCCGCGACGACGAAAGCCGTGGCGGTCGAGATGTTCAGCGTGCCCTTGCCATCCCCGCCAGTGCCGACGATGTCCATCGCGCCATCGGGGGCCTGCACACGGTTCATCCGCGCCCGCATGGCGCGTGCGGCGGCGGCGATCTCGTCCACGGTTTCGCCGCGCACGCGCAGCGCCATCAGCAATCCGCCGATCTGGGCCGGGGTGGCGGCACCGTCGAACAGGGCCGAAAAGGCGGCTTCGGCCTCGGGGCCGGTGAGGGGGCGGGTGGCGGCGATGCCGATGAGGGGGCGGATATCGGTCATGCGGCCTGCTTTCCGGGGCGGCAGCGGGCAAGGAAATTGCGGATCATCTCGTGCCCGTGCTCGGATGCGATGGATTCGGGGTGGAACTGCACGCCCTCGATTGGTAGATCCGCGTGGATCAGCCCCATGATCGTGCCGTCATCGGAACTGGCGGTGACGCGCAGGCAATTGGGCAGGCTCTCGGGCTCGATCGTCAGCGAATGATAGCGCGTCGCCTTCAGCGGCGAGGGCAGGCCGGTGAATACTCCGCTGCCGTCATGGTTGATCGCATCGACCTTGCCATGCAGGATGCGGCTTGCGCGCACCACCTTGCCGCCGAAGGCCTCGCCGATGGCCTGGTGACCAAGGCAGACGCCGAGCAGCGGCAGTTCGCGTTCCGCCGCCGCCCGGATCAACTCGACGCAGATCCCGGCCTGCGCCGGATCGCAGGGGCCCGGAGAGATCACGATGCCGTCAGGTTGCAGCGCCAGCGCCTCTTCCACCGAGAGCGCGTCATTGCGTTTCACGACCACCTCGGCCCCCGCTTCGCCCAGGTAATGCACGAGGTTCCAGGTGAAGCTGTCGTAATTGTCGATCAGAAGGATCATTGTCTCGCCTTGGTTCCGGGGCGGTTTCCCCCCGCATTCGGGTTCGCTATAGATGGGCCAAAGCGCGCCGGGGGGTCAAGCCCGGCCAGAGGGTGAAGAGGCGGATGGCACGTGGATTCTGGACAGGTTTGCTGCATGGCGCGGGAATCAGCGCGATAGGGCTGGTGGCCCTGTCATTGCTGACACCTCTGCCACAGCAGGGCACGGCCCCTCTGCCCGCCACCGATGCCGGGAATGGGAATGCGGGCGAAACGGCCGAATCGGCATCCCCGGGCGGCGAAACCACGCCCGGCCCCGGCATGGAGGCGGCGGATCCCGGATCGCTGTCTCAGGCTCCGAGGCGGATGAGGTAATCTCGGAAACCGGATCCGAGGGATCGGATGACGGGGCCGGGGATGAAACGGCCTACGGCGACACTGCGGAGACCGGACCCGGAACCACGGAAACCGAAGCGGCTGACGCCACGTCCGAACCCGCGCCCGCCGAAGAGGAGAGGCGTCCCGAGGCGGCGGCGATCGACCTGCCCGTCGGATCGGAATTCGGGCGCGGCGGTGACACCCTGCCGGAACTGCCCACCCCCTTGACGCCCAATTCGCAAACCGGACAGTCCGAGCCCCCGGCGGTCAGCGTCCCGGCGGCCGAGCCTGCGCCTGTCGGAGCCACGGCCGTGAACCTGCCGCCCGAAACCGCGATGCCCGGCAGCGATCTGTCGCAAACCCGAGCGCCCGAGGCCGAGGACGGGCCCGAACTCGAAATGCCTTCCGCGCTGCCCGCCCCGACAGTCATCGACCTGCCTGGAAAGATCAGGGCGAGCGAGCAGGACAGCCTGCCTGCATCCTCACCCATCGAGGCGATTGCCGCGCAGGCGCCGAATACGGAAACCGCCGAAACCGCGCAGGATGAAACCGGGCAGGATGGGGCGGAACCCATCGCCTCGACCACCGAGCCATCCGCATCGGAAAGCGTTCAGGACAGCGCCGCGCCTGCTCTGCCGTCTCCGGCGCTCGATCTGTCCACCCCGCCGGATCTGTCCGATCTGCGCGCCTTGCGACGGGATTAGGAAATGCACCCGCTCAACCCCCATATCGCCAGCACATTCGCGCCGCCCGTGATGGAGGCGCGGCGCTGGCTGCAAGGCGTCGAATTTCCGCCGGATCGCCCGCTGATCAATGTCAGCCAGGCAGCTCCGGTCGAGCCTCCGCCCGAAGGATTGCGCCGGGCGATCGCCGAGGCGGCGCTGGAACGGCCCGAAGCGCATCTTTATGGCCCGGTGCTGGGCAATCCCGATCTGCGCGAAGCGGTCGCGGCGGAGTTCTCCTCTGCCTATGGCGGTCAGGTCGGGCCGGAGCAGGTGGCGATCACCCAAGGTTGCAATCAGGCGTTCTGCGCGGCGATCAGCACCTTGGCCGGGGCCGGAGATGAAGTCATCCTGCCGACTCCCTGGTATTTCAATCACAAGATGTGGCTGGACATGCAGGGCATTGCCGCGCGGCCGTTACCCTGCGGGCAGGACATGCTGCCCGATCCCGTTGAGGCGGCGAAACTGATCAACCCGCGCAGCCGCGCCATCGTGCTGGTGACACCGAACAATCCTTCGGGCGCGGAATATCCCGCGGATCTGGTCGCGGGTTTCTTTGAGCTGGCGCAGCATCACGGGCTCGCGCTGATCCTCGATGAGACCTATCGCGATTTCGACAGCCGGACGGGTGCTCCGCATGACCTGCTGGCCCGGCCCGATTGGGACGAGACGGTGATCCAGCTTTACTCCTTTTCCAAGGCATACCGGCTGACGGGGCACCGGGTGGGCGCGATGGTCGCCTCGCGGGCCCGCATGGCCGAGATCGAGAAATTCCTCGACACCGTGGCGATCTCGACCTCGCAACTGGGGCAGATCGGGGCGTGTGGGGGATGCGCAACCTGCGCGGCTGGCTGGCCGGCGAGCGCGACGAGATCCTTGCGCGCCGCGCCGCGAGCGTCGAGACGATTTCGGCATTGCCGGGCTGGCGGTTGAAAAGCGCCGGGGCCTATTTCGCGTGGATCGAGCATCCCTTTGCCATGTCCTCTGCCGATCTGGCTCCGCGCATGGTGGCCGAGATCGGCGTTCTGGCATTGCCGGGAACGATGTTCCTGCCGGGGACGGATTCGTCCGGTGCCCGGCATTTCCGCATTGCCTTTGCCAATGTGGACGCGGCCGGAATCGCCGAACTGGCCGAAAGGCTTGACAACTTCGTCGCCTGAAGGCTTGTCGCCGCTCCCCGCGCGTCCTAAAGACGGCCTGACACGACCGAGAGGAAAGCTGCGGCATGATGAACCTGCGCACCAAGGGAAAATCGACCATCGTCTGGATACTGATGGGTCTCCTGATCCTGGGGCTGGGCGGTTTCGGCGTGACCAGCTTTTCGGGAGGATCGAGCGAGATCGGCTCGGTCGGCTCGACGAAAGTGACGGCCGAGGATTATGCCCGCGCGCTGCGCTCGGAATTGAACGCCTATTCGCAGCAGGCAGGGCAGCAAATCACCATGGCGCAGGCGCAATCGATGGGGTTGCCTCGGGCGATACAGGCGCAGCTTTTTACCGCCGCCACGCTGGAGGAGGAGACCCGCCGCCTCGGCATCTCCGTGGGAGATCAACGAGTTGCGCAAAGCATATCGAGCGCCCCGGCATTCCAGGGGCCGAATGGCCGTTTCGACCGCAGCGCCTATGCGCAGATCCTGCGCCGGGAGGGTCTGACCGAGGCCGAGTTCGAAGGGCAGATCCGCGCGGACGAGGCGCGGATATTGCTGCAACGCGCCGTCAGCGAAGGGGTCGTCGCGCCGGAATCGATGGTCGATCAGACCGCGAAATGGTTGCTCGAAACCCGCGATCTCAGCTGGCACGAGGCGGATGAGAGCCATCTGACCGCAGCGGTCTCTGCACCGGACGAAGAAACCCTGGAGGCCTGGCACAAGGCGAATTCCGACCGTTTCACCGCACCCGAGAAGCGCAAGCTGACCTATGTCTGGCTGACGCCCGAGATGCTGTCGGACGAGGTTGAACTGGACGAGAATGCGCTGCGCGAGGCCTATGAAGCGAATATCGCCAAATACCGTCAGCCCGAGCGGCGGATGGTCGGCACGCTGGTCTACCCGTCGATGGAGGATGCGCAATCCGCCCGGGACCGGCTCGATGCGGGCGAGGTGGGGTTCGATGAACTGGTGGCCGAACGCGGCCTGACGCTTGAGGATATCGACCAGGGCGAGGTGACCAGGGAAGAGTTGGGGCAGGCCGGAGATGCGGTCTTCGGGCTGGACGCTCCGGGAGTCGCCGGACCGGTCGAGACCGGTCTCGGTCCGGCGCTGATCTCTATGAATGCGATCTTGGAACCGGTCGATATTCCCTTCGAGGAAGCGCGCGAGGATCTGCGCGCCGAGGCCGCCCTGGACCGGGCCGTCCGAATGATCGAGAGCCGGATGGAGGAATACGAGGATCTCCTCGCCGGCGGCGCAACGCTGGAAGAGGTTTCGGAAGAGACACCGGCGGAACTGGGAACGCTGGACTGGTCGGCGGATATGAAGCCGGAAGAGGGCAGCATCGCCGGTTATCCGGCCTTCCGCGAACGGGCGGAGGAGGTCGGCGAAGGGGATTTCCCGGAGATCGAACGGCTGGATGATGGCGGCATATTCGCATTGCGCCTGGACGAGGTGGTGCCCCCGACGCTCATTCCCTTTGACGAAATCCGGGACGAGGTCGCCGAAGATTGGCGTCTGGCGGAAGTTCACCGGCTTCTGCTGGCCCATGCCGAGGAAGAGCGGCTACAGGCGATCTCGGCCACGACCCCCGATCCCGATGCCGTGGACGGCGGGGAGAATGGCGCGGAACTGGTGGCAGAGTCGGATCCGGACATGCGGGAGAGCGATGCCGGTGATGACGAGGCCGAAGAGAATGCCGCCGCCGAAGTCGCACCGGCACCGCAATGGGTTTCGGAACCCGGCCTGACCCGCGATGGCTGGATCGACGGCCTGCCTGCCCAGATCGTCGCCCAACTCTTCGAGATCGACGAGATCGGCGATATCGAGATCGTCGATACCGGTGACCGCGTGTTCCTGGTACGCCTTGATGCGATCCATGCGGCCGATCTGGACAGCGAGGATGCCAGGGAGGTTAAAGATCGCATTCAGCAACGCATGGCGCAGTCTCTGCAGGCCGATATCTTTGATTATTACGCGCGTGCGGCGCAGCGCAAGGCCGGGGTAAAGGTCAATCAATCCGCCATCGACGCGATCAACACTCAGGTCCGGTGATGGAACTCACTCCCGATTTCGCGGAATTCGAGACGGGCTGGGCCCAGGGGCATAACCAGCTTGTCACTATCCGCCTCGCCGCCGATCTGGACACCCCCGTCAGCCTGATGCTGAAACTGACGGATGCCGCACCGATGAGCTTCATGCTGGAATCGGTGACCGGCGGCGAGATCCGCGGCCGCTACCAGATCGTCGGCATGAAGCCCGACCTGGTCTGGGAATGCCGCGATGGCAAGGCCCGGATCAACCGCCATGCGCGGTTCTCGGAGGAATTTCAGCCCGATGATCGCCCGGTGCTGGACAGCCTGCGCGCCCTGATCGCGGAAAGCCGGATCGAGCAGATGCCCGATGGAGTGCCGCCGATGGCGGCGGGGCTGTTCGGCTATCTGGGCTATGACATGATCCGGCTGGTCGAAAATCTGCCCGATGTGAATCCCGATCCGCTGGATTTGCCCGACGCGATGCTGATGCGGCCTTCGGTCGTAGCCGTGCTGGACGGGGTGAAGGGCGAGGTGACGCTTTGCGCCCCCGCCTGGCATGTGCCGGGCGAGAATGCCCGCGCTGCCTATGCCCGCGCCGCCGAGCGCGTGATGGATGCGCTGCGCGCGCTGGACCGCCAGCCCTCCGAGCCGCGCGCCCTGGGGCATGACGCGGCCATCGGCGAGCCGGTCTCGAATTTCGCCAAGCCGGACTACCTGGCGGCGGTCGAACGGGCCAAGGAATATATCCGGGCGGGCGACATCTTCCAGGTCGTGCCCTCGCAGCGCTGGCGGATGGATTTCCCGCTGCCGCCCTTCGCGCTTTACCGCAGCCTGCGCCGTACCAATCCCTCGCCCTTCATGTTCTTCCTGAACATGGGCGGCTTCCAGATTATCGGCGCCAGCCCCGAGATCCTCGTGCGGCTGCGCGATGGCGAGGTCACGATTCGCCCGATCGCCGGAACCCGGCCGCGTGGCGGTGACGAGGCCGAGGACCGGGCGCTGGAGGCCGATCTGCTGGCCGATCAGAAGGAACTGGCCGAGCATCTGATGCTGCTGGACCTGGGGCGCAACGATGTGGGACGGGTGGCAAAGACCGGCACGGTCCGCCCGACCGAGCAATTCGTGATCGAGCGCTACAGCCATGTCATGCATATCGTCTCGAACGTGGTGGGCGAGCTGCGCGAGGGCGAGGATGCGCTGTCGGCCCTGCTGGCAGGTTTGCCCGCCGGAACCGTTTCCGGGGCGCCCAAGGTCCGCGCGATGGAGATCATCGACGAGCTGGAGCCCGAAAAGCGCGGCGTCTATGGCGGCGCGGTAGGCTATTTCGCCGCCAATGGCGAGATGGACATGTGCATCGCCCTGCGCACCGGGCTGGTCAAGGACGGGGCGCTGTATATCCAGGCCGGGGGCGGCGTGGTCTATGACAGCGATCCCGAGGCGGAGTTCCAGGAAACCGTCAACAAGAGCCGGGCCTTGCAGCGTGCCGCCGAAGGCGCGGCGCGTTTCGTGCGTGGAAACGGCTGAGCCTCGGCAAGGATCCGAAGAGCCCTGCGCAAAACGAAAAGGCGGCCCCGGAGGGCCGCCTTCATGTCATCTGCCTGTCAGTTGCCGGCAGGCTCTTCGCCTTCGGCGGGCGCGGCGGCGGGGTCGTCCGCCGGTGCCGTCGTGTCGTCGGCCGGTGCCATCGTGTCGTCGGCCGGTGCCATCGTGTCGTCCGCCGGTGCCATCGTGTCATCCGCCGGTGCCATGGCATCGCCCGCCGGAGCGCCCGGTGCGGCGGCCCGTTCACGGAACACATATGCCGGCGCGACATCGGCTTCTTCCTTGGTCAGATCGCTCGTGACCTCTTGCGCGTCGGCATTGATCGTGAGCTGCTCCCAGGGAACGGCGATCTGCTTCTCGCCAATGCCGAGGAAACCGCCGACACCGATCACAGCAGCGATCATCTCACCGGTTTCTCCGTCCAGGATCAGGTCGTTGATGCTGCCGATCGAGCTGCCGTCAGGTGCCATCACGGTCGCATTGGTGATCCAGTCCAGGCGCAGTTCGTTCGCGGCCTGTTCTTGCACGACCTTGCCGCTTTCCGTGATCTCGCTTTCAGTGCTTCTTCCGCAGCTGCGGCCGCTTCGGCCTCTGCCGCGGCAGCATCGGCCGCCGGATCGGTCTGAGCCTCTGCCACCGGGTCCATGGCGGGTTCCTCGGTCGTCGTCTCCTGCGCGAAGGCCGGAGCAAGGGCAAAGGGCAGCACAACAGCAGTCGTCATAAAAAGCTTACGCATCACATGTCTCCTTTTTACCAATTGCGTTGCGCCTGTGAATTTGATCGACGCAATGCACTGGGACAATGTGCTGCAAGCCCTTCGGGTTCCTGCGTCGCCAGTATCCGGGCAAGATTTTGCCAGCCCTTGATATGCAAACGCGGAGAGCGCGTGCTATTTAGGTGGTTTTATCATGCAATAACAGAATATTACGATATATACCTCAAGCAGGCAAGGTCGTGCCGATCACCGGGTGATTGGCGGCTTGCGGGTCACCGCCAGTTCCGGATGGGATGGCGGCGTGATTTCGCCTCAATCCTCGCCGCGATAGGGCTGCACATATTGCAAGGCCATGTCCCAGGGAAAGAAAATCCAGGTATCCTGGCTGACCTCGGTCACATAGCTCTGGACCATCGGCTTGCCCTTGGGCTTGGCATAGACGGTCGCGAAATGGGCCTTGGGATACATCTCGCGGATCAGCTCCAGCGTGCGGCCGGAATCGACCAGGTCATCAACGACGAGGATTCCCTCGCCATCGCTCATCAGTTCGGGGTCGGGGTGTTTCAGAACCTTCAGGCCACCCTGTTCCTGCTTGTGATAGGATTTGATGCTGATCGTGTCGATGGTGCGGATGTCGAGTTCCCGCGCGACGATCATTGCCGGGACCAATCCACCGCGAGTCACCGCGACGACGGCACGCCAATCGGTTCCGTCCAGCCGCCAGGCAAGGGCGCGCGCATCGCGGTGCAATTGGTCCCAGCTTACGTGGAAACCCTTTTCATGGGGCAGGCGGTCCATTGTCTCTCTCCTTGAATGCCGCAAATCTCGATCGGCTCCCATATGCAGCCGGTGTCATGCCGTATAATAGCTTTGCGCCGCAAAAGGCAAAGCCATCCGCCCGTTCAGCCCGCAGAAACCCGGCATTAGTGGCGCGAACGGCTCATGATCCTGGCGACGATGGGGGCGAGCGTGATGACGATGATGATCCGCAGCAGGTGATGGCTGACCACATAGGCCAGATCGGCGCCGGCGATGATGGCGATCACGACCATCTCGGCCTGGCCTCCGGGCAGAAAGGCCAGCATGGCGTCCAGTGCGGGGGCGAGATCCAGTTGCACGATGATCTCGAAGAAGACCAGGCTGATGCAGGCCAGGATGACCGCATGCAGCAGCCCCGCCGTCACGTCGATGCGCAACTCCCGCCCGGTGATGCCGACATATTTCACGCCGACGGCGATACCGATGAAGAATTGCGCCGCTTGCAGGATCTCGGCCGGGGGGCGGTGCTGGATGACACCGGAAAGCGACAGGATCGCGGTCAGGAGCATCGGCCCGAGGATCGAGGCTCCGAACAGTCCCAGCCTTTCCGCGATCTTCCAGCCGAAGAATCCCGAGGCGACCATCAGCAGGATCTCGTAGGGGGCGGTATCGCGGATCTGGGCTCCGGGCGGCTGCGAGAGATCCACGCCCCAATAGGCATGCATGATCATCGGTGCGACGGTGACAAGCACGAGAACCCGGGTCGCATGGATCAGCGACAGTGCGCGGACATCGCCGCCCGCCTCTTCGCCGAAGACCAGCATGTCCTGCAGCCCGCCGGGCATGGTCGCATACCATGCGGTCGGGTGATCGAAGCCGAAAAGCCGCCGGAACATCGGATAGCCGATCAGCGCGATGACCCCGATGAACAGCGGCACGAAGGCCAGCGAGGCGGCAATGCCCGGCAATTGCCCCAGCACCTGCGGCGTGATCGAGGCGCCCACGGCGACGCCCAGGAAGGTCCGCATGAAGACGGCAAATCCGCCCGCTCCCATCAGCGGCGCACCGGCCAGCGCCGCGATCAGGCAGGCGAGCATGGGGCCCAGCAGCATCGGCAAGGGCAGACCTAAAAGCAGGAAAATTCCCGCACCGACGGCAGCCAGCGCCAGGGTCAGGATGCGGCGTTTAGTCGAATTCATATTCTTCCAGCAAAGCGGCATATTGGGCGCCGTGCATGTCGCGGTCGGCGGCGGAACCCTGCACCACCGGGCGCGGGATGCTGAACTTGACGACCCGCAGATCCTCGATGTCGAACCGTTTCAAAAGTTGCTCGGGCACCTGGTACAGTTCGGCGACCGCACGGGTGGACAGGTTGTCGCGGACCTGCCCGAAGATCTCGGGCCGGTCGCAGAAGATGTCGATGGTGACCCAGAACGGACCGGCATTCTTCGAACGCACCTTCAGGACAAGATCGCCAAGCCTCATGCCGGAACCTCCGCGCCGATCTGGCTGAGCTCGATCCGGAACGCCTCCATCGGGTCGCTTAACCGCATGACATGGTTCAGCGCGAATTCATACAATGGCCCCCGGTCGGTTGTCGCGGGGGAATAGGGAAAGGCGAAGGTCGGCAGTTCCTCGCTGTCGGTCAGCGGATAATGCAGGACGAAGGGGTTGATCAGCTTGCCGATCTCGGCCGCGATAGGCTGGGAGGCGGCGGTGATGATGCCCAGCACCCCGATCTCGACCGGATCACCGGAACGGTTCTCAAGATCGCCAAGCGCCCCGTTCACCCCGATCAGCCGGAATTCAAGGCTGTAATCGCCTTGCGTCAGCCCCATCCTGCTCTCGATCTCGCCGGTCAGATAGGCGGTGAGCCGCTCTACCCATAAGGACGCGTTCTTCACGTAATGGGCATTGCGCAGGATGGCGAGGATGGTGGTCTGGTAGCCCGCGATCCGCGCGCCCTCCAGCTTGACGGTATAGGGGCCGGGCACCCATTCCGAGCCCTCGACCCGCACGCGGCGCTGGTCCAGCGCGGTATAGCGCGCGCCCGTCACGTCCAGATATCCGCCCGGCTCATAGAGATGGAACGGGTCGGAATTTTCATAAAGCATATGGGCCGAGACCGAATGCGGCGTGCAGGCGGCGCTTTCGGCCATGGGCTCGACCGTGAAGCCGTCCGTGTCGAAATCGACCATGATCACGCCAGAGGTCGGATTGGTCGAACACAGCGCTCCGCATTCGGCGATCTTGGCGCCGTGCCATGCGCCCCCGGCGGCATCCCCGTGCAAGAGCGGCAGGGCGGCAATGGTGGCGGTGTCGGTGGTGCGGCCCGCGATGACGATATCGGCGCCGGTGGCAAGCGCGGCCTGTATCTGCTCGGCCCCCGCCAGGGCGACGATATTGCTCAGGTCGTCCAGCCGGATCTCGGGGGCGGGGGTCAGCGGCGTGACATCGCCGGCCTCAAGCGCCCGGGCGATGCGCCCGACCGGCTGGCCGGAATAGAGACGCGCGATCTTGACGCTCTGGCCCAGTTCCTCGGCGAGTTCGGTGGTGATGTCATGCATCCAGTCCACCGTGCTGTCGGTGCCGCAGGTGCCCGCGGTGCCGATGACCAGCGGCACGCCCGCCTCGGCGCGGGCCTGCATCAGGATGCGCCATTCGGATTTGGTCGCGGCGCGGGAATATTTGGACTGCCCGGCGCCAAGGCTGAAGGGCCCACTATCCGTGGACCCTCCGTCGATGCAGATGATGTCGGGCCGCATGGCAACTCCGCGCGCCAGCGCCTTGCGGTCGAAGCCGAGGCCAAGAACGCCCGAAGGCACCAGAACGCGTGTCGGCATGTCAGTCTCCTACCTTGGGTTCGGTTTCCGGCATTGGCGGCTTCTTCAGGAAGCGGCGCAGGAACACGGGGGCCACGAAACCGAGAACCGCTGCGATCCAGAGTCCGGTTGCGATAGGCGAACTGAAGAGGAAGGTCCAGTCCCCGTCCGACAGCACCATGGCGCGGCGCAGATTGTCCTCCATGGCGTTGCCCAGCAGGATGCCGAGGATCACCGGAACCGTCGGGATCTCAAGCTTGCGCATGATATAGCCCAGCACCCCGAAGCCCACCATCATCAGCATGTCGAAGCTGGAGCCGGTCAGCGAATAGATGCCCACGAAGGCGACCATGGTCACGCCTGGCAGCAGCACCCATGCCGGGACCGACAGGATATGGACGAAGACCTTGACCATCGGCACGTTCATCAGCAGCAGCACGATATTGGCGATCAGCAGCGCCGCGATCAGCGACCAGACGACTTCGGGCCGTTCGGTGAACAGCAGCGGTCCCGGCGTGATATTCAGCGTCAGCAGCAGCGCCAGCAGCACCGCGGTCGTGCCCGATCCCGGCACGCCGAGCGTCAGCATCGGCACCAGCGCACCTCCGGCGGCGGCGTTGTTGCCAGCCTCGGGTGCGGCGACGCCGCGTGGATCGCCCTTGCCGAATTGCGACTTGTCGCGCGCTGCCGATTTCTCGGCCGTGTAGGCAAGGAACGACCCCAGTGACGCACCCGCACCCGGCAGCACCCCGGCAACAAAACCGATGCCGGTGCCGCGCAGCATCGCCCCGGTGGTCTGTTTCAGCATCCGCCACGGCACGAGGATCTTTCCCAGCTTCACGCCGATGGCGCTGTTCTTGCCATGGGTCTCGATGAAGAAGAACACTTCGGCGACCGCGAACAGTCCGACGATGGCGACAAGGAAATCCACCCCGTCCTGCAGGTGCAATTCACCAAAGGTAAAGCGCGGCATGCCGGTGGTCTTGTCCAGTCCGATCATGGCAATGCCAAGGCCGATCGCGGCGGCCATCGCCGCCTTGGCCTGGTTGTTCGAACCGATCCCGCCAAGCGTGCAGAAGGCCAGCAGGTAAAGCGCGAAATATTCCGCCGGACCGAATTTGAAGGCGACGCGGGCAAGGTAGGGGGCAAAGACCATCAGCCCGATCGTGGCGATGAAGGCCCCCACGAAAGAGGCCACGCCCGACACGACCAGCGCCTCTCCGGCCTTGCCCTGCTTGGCCATGGGATAGCCGTCCAGCGTGGTCATCATCGCCGGCTCGTCGCCGGGGATGTTCAGCAGGATGGAGCTGATCCGCCCGCCATACATCGCCCCGTAATAGACCGAGGTCAGCAGTACCAGGGCCGGGATTGCATCAAGTCCCATCGAGAACGAGATCGGGATCAGCAGCGCCACGCCATTGGCGGGCCCAAGCCCGGGCAGGGCGCCGATGATGGTGCCGACAAAGCAGCCGATCACCGCCAGCAGCAACGTGTAGGGAGTGGCGGCGATGGAAAAGCCCATCGCGAGATTGCTCAGAATTTCCATGGTTCAGAACCCCCAGCCTGCGGGAAGGCCCCGGAGCCCCAGGCCGAGGATGACCCGAAACAGCACGAAGAGCCCGATGCCCAGCCCCACGCCGGAGATCGCGGCGCGTGCCGGATGGCCACCGATCTGCCAACTCAGGATACCGGCGACGAATGTTGTCGGCAGGATGAAGCCCAGTGGCTTGATCGCGAAAGCGTATCCGATCAATGCGGCAAAGGCGATGCCCAGTTGCAGCAGCATCGGTCCGGCGGGCCATTCGGCCTCGGGATCCGGGCGCAGGATCATGCTGACCGAGCACAGGATGACCACCCCCGCGACCATGTAGGGAAAGACGCGCGGACCGACCGGGTCGGACATGAAGCTGGTCCCGATACGACTGGCGGTGAGGATATACCCCAACGCCAGCACGATCATGACCGCTCCGAAGATACGGTCGCCGCGGATCATTGCAGCAACCCGATATCTTTCGAGATCTTCTGGGTCTGGGCGATATTGTCGGCCACGAAGGTCTCGAATTCATCGCCATAGATGCTGTAGGGTGCCAGGCCGTTCTCGGTCATGACCTTCTGCCACTCCTCGCTTTCACCGACCTGCTTCAGCGCATCGACCCATTTCTGGTAATCCTCGTCGCTGATCCCCTTGGGCACATAGATGCCACGCCAGTTCATCGCGACGATGTCGATGCCCTGTTCCTTGGCGGTTGGCACGTCCTCGAAGCCTTCCACGCGTTCTTCCGACAGCACCGCGATGGGCCGCACATCACCGGACTTGATGAAGCCGGTGATTTCCGAAAGATCGCCGGTCATCGCCTGCGCGAAACCGCCCACGGTCTGGGTAATGGCATCCGCGCCGCCATCGACGCCGATATACTTGACCTTGCGGATATCGGTGAAACCGGCCTTGTCCAGCGTCATCAGCACTTTCAGGTGATCGAAGCCGCCCACGGCCGAACCGCCAGCGAAAGCCACGGAAGAGGGATCGGCCTTGATCGCTTCGATCAGGTCGGGCAGGGTTTCGAATTCGCTGTCGGCCGCCACGACGATCACGCCGGGATCGCCGCCGATCGTGCCCACCCAACGCACCTGGTCGGCGGTCGCGCCGCCAAAGGCGTTCTGGGCAAGGCGCGTGGTGGTTGCGGATGATGCCGCGATGAAGACATCCGGATCGTCATTGCGCTCGTTCACGACCTGCGAATAGGCCACGCCGCCGCCGGCACCGGCAAGATTGGTGACCTGCACCAGGCCGGACGCGACGCCCAGATCGGTCATGATCCGGCCGATCTGGCGACAGGTGAAGTCCCATCCGCCGCCCGGATTGGCGGGAGCGATGCATTCCTCGGCAGCCGCAGGCACAGCGATACTTGTCAAAATTGCGGCAACGGCCGCGCGGGTCCAGTTCTTCATGATATCCTCCCATAGGATTGGTCAGCTCCCGTATAGGATCACGGGATTGCGATAATTACAATTTGATGAAAAGCTGACACGAACCTGTCACGGACTGCCTTAAAGTTGAGCGAATGCGATTTCTGTTGGTTGAAGACAGTGATGAACTGGCAGCTGCCGTGGTCTCGCGGCTGGCGATGGATGGGCATGGCGTCGACCGGGCGGCCAGCCTGTCGGAGGCGGGGGATTTCCTGAGGTCAGCCCCTTATGATTTGATTTTGCTTGATATTTCACTGCCAGACGGCGACGGAAGGGATTTCCTTCGAGAGGAAAGAAAGGCCGGGCACGATACCCCCGTCATCATGATGAGGCCAGCGCCTCGGTCAGCGACCGCGTGAATACGCTGGATCAGGGCGCGGATGACTACATTACCAAGCCTTTCGATTTCGCCGAACTCCAGGCTCGTTGCCGTGCCGTCCTGCGCCGCCGTCATGCCGGGGTGGCCGACAGCCGGCAGCATTACGCGGGTTTCATTTTCGATGCGCTGGCCGCCACGCTGACCATCGGCGAGGAGGTGCGGGAGCTGCGCGCGCGGGAATTGCGGCTGCTGGAAATCCTGCTGTCGCGCCCCGGGCAGGCCTATTCCAAGGCGCATCTGATCGATCGTCTCTTTTCCTTCGACGAGGAGATCAGCGACAACGCCATCGAGGTCTATATCGCCCGCCTGCGCCGCAAGCTCGAAGGATCCGGCGCAAGACTGGAAACGCTTCGGGGTGTCGGCTACCGGCTGATCCCGGAATGAGGCGAGGCGAGGCGCGACCGGCACGTTTCTCCCTGCGCAGGCGATTGGTCTGGCAGTTCGTGGCACTGTCCGCGCTTCTGGTTCTGGCGCTGTTCTTCGCCGTCCGTTTCGCGGCGGAACGTGCCTCCCGGGCCAGTCAGGATGCCGTTCTGGAGGCGGCGGTCATCTCGATCGGCGACGGGTTGCGGCCGGTGGACGAGGGGCTGGAGCTTGATCTGCCCTATGCGACCTTCTCGATGCTGGGCGCGATGGGGGATGAGCGGGTGTTCTACAGCCTCTCGACGGATGAGCGGCTGATCACCGGTTACGAGAACCTGCCGCCTCCCCCGGGGGTTCCCGGCGATCTGTCGCCGCTGTTCTGGGATGCGGATTACCGGGGCAACCGGCTGCGCCTGGCCGCGATTTCGCGCCGGGTGCTGGTGGATACGCGGGTCGAGGAAATTACCGTGACTCTGGGGCAGACCCGTTATGGTCAGGCGGCCATCGCCCGCGACACCGCCCGCAGCTCGGTCTGGATCGGGCTGGGCTTCTTCGTCCTGGCCCTGCCGCTGGCGCTTTGGGCGGCGCGATCGGTGATCCGGCCCGTGGATCGCCTTGCCGGTGCCGTCGCCCGGCGCGGCCCGCATGACCTGCGTCCGGTCCGGCATCCGGCGCCACAGGAATTGCTGCCATTGGTCGCTGCGCTGAACGGTTTCATCACCCGGCTGCGCGGAGCGCTCGCGCTGGCCGAAACCTTTATCTTCGAGGCCGCCCACCGCATTCGGACACCATTGTCGCTGGTCCGCACCGAGGCCGAGATCGCGCTGGCCGAAACCTCGGACGAGGCGACCCGCCAGCGGCTGCGCCGGATGGTTCGCGCGATCGGCGAGAGCAGCCGTTCGGCCAATCAGATCCTCGATCACGCGATGGTCCTGTATCGCAGCGACCAGTTCTCTGCCGCGCCCGTCGATTTCGCGGCACTCTCCGCCTCGGTGCTGCAATCCGTCCAGCCCATTGCCGAGATGCGCGAGATCGATATGCGCGCCGAGGGGCTGGATACGGCCTGCCTTGTGCCGGGGGATGATCGGATGATCGAGGTGGCCTTGCGCAATATCCTCGACAACGCGCTGAAATACTCGCAGTCCGAGGGACAGGTGCGGATCAGCCTGACCTGCCGCGAAGGCATGGCCACGCTCGCTGTGCTGGACGAGGGCAGGGGGCTCGGCCCGGGGGATGAGGACCTGACCGTCCGGTTCCGCCGGGGCAGCAATGTCGGCGATATCGTCGGCTCGGGTCTCGGCCTGACCATCGTGAACGAAGTCGCGGCCGCGCATGGTGGCCGCTTTACCCTGCAATCCCGAGCAGAGAGGGGCACATGCGCGATCCTGTCCTTGCCGCTGTCCGATCCGGTCTCGTCTTCCTGATGCTGGCGGCATCCGCCGCCGCATACGAGATCGAGGAAGAGCGTCATTTCGGCCCCGAAGACGGGCGCGAGATTTCCGTGCTGTCCACGACCGACCTGGCCTCCATCGCCCCGGTGCTGGAAGATTATGTCGCCAGCCATCCGGGCCAGCGGATCCGCTATGAACAGGCCGCCAGCGTCGAGCTGTTCCGGGCCATCCATGACGAGGGCGCGGTTTTCGACCTGGTCATGTCCTCGGCGATGGATTTGCAGATGAAGCTGGCCAATGACGGCTTTGCCGCCTCGATTTCGCCCGACACCGGGAAACTGCCGGATTGGGCGCGCTGGCGGAATCAGCTGTTCGGCGTCGGGCTGGAGCCAGTCGTGACGCTGGCCTCGCGGCAGGGGCTGGGCGATCTGCCGGTGCCAAGGACGCGGCGCGACCTGATCGCGATGCTGCGCGAGAACCCGGCGCGTTTCGACGGGCGTATCGCCAGTTATGACCCCAAGCTATCCGGCGTCGGCTATTTCCTGATGTCGCAGGACAGCCAGCAATCCGAAAGCTTCTGGCGCCTGGCCGAGGTCATGGGGCGGCTGAACGCGCGGCTGTTCTGTTGCTCGGGCGAGATGATCGACGAGTTGCGGGCGGGCCGGGTTGCCATCGCCTATAACGTCGTGGCCAGCTATGCCGCGCGTTTCGCGCCGGACGATCCCGATATCGTCCGCGTCGCGCTCGAAGATTATACGCTGGCCATCCTTCGCTCGGCACTGGTGCCCACCAATGCGGCCAATCCGGCGGGCGCCACCGATCTGCTGTCCTACCTGCTCTCGGAACCGGCGCAGCGCCGGATCGCGGCCAGCTCCCAGGTTGCGCTGATCCCGGGCACGGGGCCGGATCCTTCGATCCACCTGCGCCCGATCCGGCTGGATACCGGGCTGCTGGTCTATGACGACCAGTTGCGGAAGGCGGGATTGCTGGCCGAATGGAACGCGGCCATGGTTCAGCCGTGACATGCCGGGGCGGCGGGGTTCTTCCGACTTTTGTCCGAGATGCAACCGTCGCGTTATCTCTTGGCGAGGCCGATCCGTCATGCTATGCGATTCCCGTTCTCAGGGCGGGGTGCAATTCCCCACCGGCGGTGATAGCCCGCGAGCGCCTTCCTTTCGGGAAGGGTCAGCAGATCCGGTGAAATTCCGGGGCCGACGGTATAGTCCGGATGGAAGAGAACCGTGGCCGATCCCCTTCCCATGGGCCGGTCATGGCTCATGCTCTGGGACCTGACGCAATTGAACGGAAGGTTCCTAAACGATGACCAAGACAACCACCCCCCGTATCGCTTTCATCAAGGCCCGCTGGCACGCCGATATCGTCGACCGCGCCCATGAGGGTTTCACCGACGAAGCCGTCCGGATCATTCCCGGTGCGCAGATCGACGCCTATGACGTGCCGGGCGCCTTCGAGATGCCGCTCCTGGCCAAGAAACTGGCGAAGACCGGCAAATATGACGCCGTGGTCGCGACGGCTTTCGTCGTCGATGGCGGCATCTATCGCCATGACTTCGTGGCGGATGCGGTCGTGGCCGGGCTGATGAATGTCGGGCTGGAAACCGAGGTGCCCTGTTTCTCGGTCTCGCTGACGCCGCATAATTACCAGGAGGTCGAGGTAATGACCGCCTTCTTCCGCGAGCATTTCGTCAAGAAGGGCCGCGAGGCCGCCGAGGCCGTGCGGCAGGTTCTGGCGCTGGACGCGCAACTTGCCGCCGAGGATCGCGCCGCCGTCGCCTGACAGCGGCGCGGGCATGGCCGGATGAAGTGAACCTATCCTGCCAGCGGCCGATTTTGTCGCGGCCAAGTGGAACAGCCCCGGAAAACACGCTCATGTCAGGGTGATTTACCTGTACACCGGCGCTCCGGGATCGGTTATCCGCATGGGGACGACACCTGCCAAAGGAGCCCGCGCCATGCCGAACCCATTCGCCTTTGCGACCGCGACCGAGATCCTGTTCGGCCGCGGTCAGGCCGGTGCCGCGCCATCCCGGATCGCGGCGCTAGGCCGAAGGCTGCTGCTGGTTCATGGCGGCACTCCTGCCCGCAGCGATTGGCTGCGGCGCGGCCTTGCGGCGGCAGGCTGCGAGGTGACGGGTTTCCCGGTTGCCACAGAGCCCGACATGGCCATGATCGAGGCGGGGATTGCGGCAGCCCGCTCGGCGGCGGTCCAGACCGTTGTCGCCATCGGCGGCGGAGCGGTGATCGATGCCGGCAAGGCCATCGCCGCACTGGTGCCTGCGAAGCGGCCGATGCTGGATCACCTGGAGGTGGTGGGGCAGGGGCTGCCGCTCGATCAGGCAACCTTACCCTTCATTGCCATGCCGACCACTGCCGGCACCGGGGCCGAGGTGACGCGCAACGCGGTGATCGGCGTGCCCGGGCATCGCCGCAAGGTCAGCCTGCGCGACGCAAGGATGCTGCCGCGCCTGGCGATCGTCGATCCGGCGCTGACCGACCACTGCCCGCGCGCAGTGACTCTGGCCTCGGGGCTGGATGCGGTGACCCAGGTGATCGAGCCCTATATCTGCACCCGTGCCAATCCCATGACCGATGCGCTGTGCCGCGACGCGATCCCGCGCGGGCTGGCGGCGCTGCGCCGCCTGATGGAAGACGAAGACGCGCAGGCCCGCGACGAGATGTCATGGGTCAGCCTGTGCGGCGGACTTGCCCTGGCCAATGCGGGGCTCGGGGCGGTGCATGGGCTGGCCGGACCCCTCGGAGGACTGACCGGCGCGGCGCATGGAGCGATTTGCGGGATATTGCTGCCCCATGCCCTGATCGTGAACCGCGCCGCCGTGACGGATCAGGAGGCCGCCGGGCGGCTGGACCAGATCGGCGCGTGGATCGGGGATGCCTTCGATCTTCCTGCCGGGGGGCTTGAAGACGCGGCGAGGGCCCTGGCCGATTGGTCGCATGCCTGCGGATTGCCATCGCTGACCGGGCTGGGCGTGGATACAGAGGCGCAACAGGCGGCGGCGAAGGCCGCGGCGAGCTCTTCCTCGATGAAGGCCAACCCGGCGGCGCTGTCCCCGGCTTCCCTGGAGGAATTGATGCGCGCCGCGGGTTGAAACAGCCCCCGGATACCGCCATCCGGATCGGCTGCCGGGATCAGTCGAGGATGGCGTCCACCAGCCGCAGGATCGACAGGATCTTGCCGCTATCCCTGTTCACGCGGACCAGTTGTCCATCGACGATGGCATAGCGGTTGCCATCGGGCGGCATGCTGAGGCCGTATCGGCCCGGACGGGTCACGATATGCACATCATCCCAATCGATGAAGTCCCCGACGCCCAGGCGGATGCCGTGCTTCTTGGCCTGCCCCGGAGGCACGCAGGACGGGCTTTTCTTGGCAAGGCCGGGGGGGCAGTTGCCCGTCACGATGATCCGGCGTTCGGCATTGTCCCGCCTTATGATCACGTGCTGCTGTTTGCCCTTATCCGCCCGGTGGCCCTTGGCATGGCCGGGCGGCTCGGCGAAGGCGGAGATAGGTGAAAGCGCCAGCAACAGCCCCGCTGTTGCCGCGATCAATCGGTGCTGTGGTTTCACGTCGGGCTCCTTTGTGCTTTTGGCTTATCAACCGCCAATGGCTGCCGTGGTTCCGTCACGGTTGTGCGATCCGATGAATTTTCTCTTGCAGGGCCGAGACCGTGGCAAATCAGTCCAGGATCTCGGTCTGGCTGCGCAGGATCGACAGGACCTTGCCGGTTTCCGGATCGATCCGGATCAGTTTGCCATGCGCGACCGCATATTTGCTGTTGGCCGGTTCCGGGCCAAGACCGTAGAGGCCGGGCTTGGTGATGACGTGAACCTGATCGGCGGGCAGCCTGTCGCCGACATCGAAACTCGCCGCCTCCGCACCTGCCGCCGCAGCGGTAAACGCGTGCTGCAGGAAGGGCGCGTCGAGGATTCCGACGGTCAGGACGGTCGCGGTAACGGTGGCTGCAAGAATACGAACATAACCCATCTGGAATATAAGTCCTTGGCTTTTACTTGCTACGTGACTCGGTCAGATAGGTAACTTCTCACGACTAGACTGGTTCCATCGCCAAGGGCGCCGGGCGCCGGGCGCCGGGTGCCGTTGCCGTTCAGCCATTCAACTGTTCAGCTTCACGAATCTGGGCAGCATTGCCGAGAAATCCCGGCCACGCCCGTCCTCCTGCTCGACGAATTGCTCGTAAACCTGCTGGGCCAGTGCGCCCATCGGTGTCTGCGCGCCAGAGGATCGCGCCGCCTCCTGCGCGAGATTGAGATCCTTCAGCATCAGTTCGGCGGCGAATCCGGGCCTGTAATCGTTGTCGGCGGGCGATTGCGGGCCGATGCCGGGGGCGGGACAATAGGCGTTCATTGACCAGCTGTAACCGGAACTGGTCGAGACCACGTCGAACATCTTCTGCCGGTCCAGTCCCAGCTTGTCGGCCAGCGCGAAGGCCTCGCAGGTGGCGATCATCGTGGCGCCGAGGATCATGTTGTTACAAATCTTGGCAGCCTGCCCGGCGCCCGCCTCGCCGCAATGGACGGCCTTCTGGCCCATGATCTCGAAAAGCGGCGATACGGTCGCAAAGCTCGCCCCGCTGCCACCGACCATGAAGGTCAATGTGCCGTTCTGCGCGCCGCCGATCCCGCCCGAGACCGGCGCGTCCAGCGCACCGAGCCCCGCGGCTGTGGCCATGGAGGCCACCACGCGGGCGCTGTTCACATCGACGGTCGAGCAGTCGCAGAACACGGCGCCCCGGGTCATTGCCGGGATGACCTGCTGGGCCACCATTTTAAGGATCGGTCCGTTGGGCAGCATGGTGATGACGACATCGGCGTTGCGTGCCGCCTCTGCCGCACTGGCGGCGGGGGTGATCCCGGCGGGAACTGGCGCGGCGGTGTCGAATCCCGTGACCTCATGTCCGGCCCCGGCCAGATTGACGGCCATTGGCGCGCCCATGTTTCCCAGTCCGATGAAACCGATCTTCATAGCTTTTCCTTCCAACGCAATTCGTTCTCGCCCAGGGGCGACAGGAGTTCCTGGACATGTATTTCCGACGGATCCGCCGACCATTGCGGATCGCGGTCCTTGTCAATGATCTGGGCGCGCACACCTTCCAGGAAATCGCTATGCTCGGTTGCCCGCCAGGTGAAGCGGTATTCACGGCTCAGCGATTCCTGCATCCGCCGGTCACCGCGCGCCGCCCGGACCATCGCCAGCCCCGCCGCCATCGACAGGGGCGAGTTGCGGCGGATGGGTTTCAGCGCCTCTTCGTCGCCGATCCTTTCCAGTGCCACGATAATATCAGACAGGTTCCTTTCGCCAAAGGCCGAAAGGTCGCGGGTGGCCAGCGATGCCGGGGGAGGCGTCAGCCCGATGCCCCGGGGCACATCACCGCCTTGTTCGAGCAAGGAGATCAGCGCCGGCCATTCGGCCTCGGGAAGATAGCAGTCTGCGAAGCCTGCATGGATCGCGTCACCCGCCCGAATCCGCCCGCAGGTCAGTGCGAGATATTCGCCGATCCGTCCCGGAGCGCGTCCCAGGAGCCATGTTCCCCCGACATCCGGGATGAGGCCGATACCCGCTTCGGGCATTGCGATCTGGGTCGTGTCCCCGACAATCCGATGGCTGGCATGGCCGGCAACCCCGACACCGCCGCCCATGACGAAACCCTGCATGAAGGCGACGATCGGCTTGGGATAATCCGCGATGGCCGCGTTCATCCTGTATTCGTCGCGGAAGAAGTCTCGCCCGACCTGGTGATCGCCCTCCACCCCGGCGCGATAGACCGCCGCGATATCTCCGCCCGCGCAGAAGGCTTTCTCACCCTCGGCATCGATGATCACGAGGGCGATGTCCGGATCGTCGCGCCATTGCTCAAGCGCGGCATGGAGATCCAGCGCCATCCGGTGGCTCAGCGCGTTCAGCGCCCTAGGCCGGTTGAAGGTGATGCGGCCGGCGCGGCCGGATATGCGGATATTCAGATCGCTCAAGGATTTACCCCCGTTCGGTCAGCATGGCGCGGCCGATGATCAGCCGCATGATCTCGTTGGTGCCTTCGAGGATCTGGTGCACGCGCAGGTCGCGAACGATTTTTTCGATTCCGTAATCGGCCAGATAGCCGTAACCGCCATGCAGTTGCAGGCATTGATTGGCGACCTCGAAGGCGCGGTCGGTGACATGAAGCTTGGCCATGGCGCAGAACTTGGTCGCGTCCGGCGCGCCATTGTCAAGCTTCCACGCCGCCTGCCGCAGGAAGATGCGCGAGGATTGCAGCGCCGTTTCCATCTCGGCCAGCCGGAACTGCAGCGCCTGGAACTGGTCGAGCGATTTGCCGAAAGCCTTTCTCTCGCCCATATAGGCCAGCGTTGCGTCCAGCGCGGCTTGCGCGCCGCCCAATGCGCCCGCCGAGATATTCAGCCGCCCGCCATCCAGCCCGGCCATGGCATAGGCGAAACCCTTGCCCTCTTCGCCCAGCAGGTTGTCATGCGGAACCACGCAATCGTCGAACTGCACCTGTGCCGTGGGCTGTGCGCGCCAGCCCATCTTGTCCTCGTGCCCGCCGAAGGACAGGCCCTGTGCGCCGTCCTCGACGATCACCGTGCTGATGCCCTTGGGTCCGTCATCGCCGGTGCGGACCATGGTGACATAGGCGTCCGAATAACCTCCGCCCGAGATGAAGGCCTTGGTTCCGTTCAGGCGATAACCCTCGTTGGTCCGTTCGGCCCTTGTCCGCAGCGCGGCGGCGTCCGAGCCGCTGCCGGGTTCGGTCAGGCAATAGCTGAAGATCCTCTCCATGCTGCACAGGCCGGGCAGCCAGCGGGCCTTGGTCTTGCTGCTGCCGAACTTGTCGATCATGCCGCCGCACATATTGTGGATCGAGAGGAAGGATCCGACCGCCGGACAGGCCATTGCCAGGGCTTCGAAAACCAGCGTGGCGTCGAGCCGTGACAGCCCAGAGCCGCCATATTCCTCGCTGACGTAAAGACCGCCAAAACCGAGCTGGGCGATCTCGGACCACAATTCCCTGGGGATCGTGCCTGCGGCTTCCCATTCGCGCGCATGCGGGGCGATGCGGGTCTGGCCGAAATCGCGCGCCATGTCGAATATGGCCTGCTGTTCCTCGCTCAGCGCGAAATCCATATGCTGTTCTCCCCCCTCAGCCACATAGAATTGACGGTTCGTTTAATATCCGAATCTTGCAGGAGTGTTGCAAGCTTTGCAGCGGGGCAAACCGGCAAAACGGCCTTGCAAAATCGCAAAGCCGGGCAGAAAGGTCGCGGCGTGAGCGCAATGGGGCATCAGGCCGTCACGCCCGCAGCCCCGCGAAGGTCATCGGGTCGAGCGAGGATTGCGCGAAGGTCGGGCCATCGACCAGCAGGCTGACCGCATCATGCGAATGCAGCGATTCCTGGTGGCTGGCGATGATGCGGAAATCACCGATCCGAGGCTCGGCCTGCAATTCCTTGGCGAAGGCCCGCACCGCATCCTCGACAAAGATCGGGTTCGCGGCGTTCAGTTCGGCGAAGGCCTGTTCGTCCTCGCGCTTGACCATGACCTGGGTTTCCGTCGGTACGGCGCGGCGGCAGAGTTCGACGATATCCTCGAACCAGATTTTCTCGGGTCCGTTCATCACCAGAGAGATCCGGGCGATCGAGCGCTGCGAATGCGGGGTCGCGAGGCGCGAGCGGGTCTCGCGCGCATGCTCCGACAATTCCAGCGAGCAGGGGCAGGTCGAGGAATAGACATAGTCGAAATGCATGACCCGCAGCCGCTCGCCCTTATGCTCGATCACCTCCTGCGCGATGTCGTAATATTGCCAGCCCGACAGGCCGGAGCGCAGCGAGTCCACCTGGATCGGATAAGAGAACCGCATCTGGATCCGTGCATCGAATGCCTCCAGATCGGCCTTGTAATCGTCCAGCGCGGCCTCAAGCACCTTGACGCTGAACAGGTGATCGGCATGACCATAGAAGGAACGCATGATCCGGCTCATGTTGATGCCCTTGCGGTCGGCTTCCAGGCTGACCGTGCCGGTGACGCTTGTTTCCAGCATGATCTCTCCGCCATCGCGGGTCTGGTAGCGGATCGGCAGCCGGAAATTCGAGATGCCGACATGCTGGATGGGCGCGCGCGCGCCGACGATCAGGCTGGCCGGGCCGTTCTGCAGATCGGGCAGACCGGCCTTGTAGATATCATCGACGCGGAAATCGGCGTCGTAATCACGCTGAGCGCCGGATAGGCCGGAACCATGGGACGGGCTTCGGTCATGCGGTCATCCTCCTTGGGACTGCGCCCCTCCATATGGGCACAGTCCGAGCCATTCTAAAGAGACGATTAACCTAAATCACCCCCGAAAACCGACGGATCTCGGTGTTTTTGCGGAATCAGTTGCCCAATGCCTGCCGCAAATCCCCGATCAGGTCCTGCGCATCCTCCAGCCCGACCGACAGGCGCAGCAGGCCCGGTGTGATGCCAAGCCGCGCCTTGTCCTCGTCGGACAGGCGCTGATGCGTGGTTGTCGCGGGATGGGTCACGATGGATTTGGCGTCGCCAGATTGTTGGAGATCTTGACGATCTGCAGCCGGTCCAGAGCGGTGAAAGCGGCATCCTTGCCGCCCTCGATCTCCATCGCGATCATGGTGCCGCCCGATCCCATCTGCCGCATCGCGAGATCATGCTGCGGATGTTCGGGCAGGCCCGGATAGATGACCTGTTTCAGCCGGGAATGGCCCTGCATCGCCTTGGCAATCGTCGCGGCGCTGTCGGCCTGTGCCCGCACCCGCAGATCCATCGTCGTCAACCCGTTCAGCATGATCCAGCTATGGAACGGGCTGATCGCGCCGCCGGTATGTTTCAGATAGGGTTCCAGCGTGCCGCGGATATAGTCCCGCGTGCCGCAAACCACGCCGGCAAGTGCCCGCCCGCCGCCATCGATATGCTTGGTGGCGGAATAGACGACGATATCGGCGCCCAGCTCGACCGCGCGGGAAAAGACCGGGGTGGCGAAGACGTTATCCGCCACGACCACCGCCCCCGCCGCATGGGCAAGATCGGCGACGGATTTCATGTCGATCACTTCCAGCCCGGGATTCGAGACCGACTCGAAGAATACCGCCCTGGTGCCGGGACGGATCGCGGATTTCCACTGATCCAGATCGGTGCCATCGACATAGGAGATCTCGACCCCGAATTTCGCCAGTAGGTCCAGGACATAGAGGCAGGAACCGAACAGCGCCCGTGCCGCGACGACATGATCGCCCGGCGCGCAAAGCGAAAACAGCGCGCCATTCACCGCCGCCATGCCGCTTGCGGTCGCGAATGCGTCCTCGGTGCCCTCCAGCGCGGCCATGCGATCCTCGAACATGCGGCTGGTGGGATTGCCGTAGCGGGCATAGATGAACTCGTCGGGGCCGCTTTCGACAAAGCGTGCCTCTGCCTGCGCGGCGCTGTCATAGACGAAGCCCTGCGTCAGGTAGATCGCCTCGGCCATCTCGCCATATTGGCTGCGACGGGTTCCGTGATGGACGGCCTGAGTGCGGGGATGGAGCCCCTTGGCTGACGTGACGCTCATAACATGCTTGCCTCTTGCTGGTTCCAGCGGATTAGTCCGGCAAGGGCATCATTGCAAGCCCGGCGCATCCGGGCGCGACCAGCCTTGCCGGGACCGGACGGGATTCCCGCTGGACGCCGGGAATGGATCCGGTCTTCGCAACCGGCAAAGATATCTTGCCATTGCCACGTGACATCGGGGCGTTCATGGGGCTAAGGTTCACTCGCGAGTGTCGCCCGAGCGGCGATGTAACCAGTGAAACGGAGCACAAGCATGATTAAATTCGCCATTCTCCCTGCCATTCTTGGACTGACTGCCTCTTCGGCACTGGCTGGCGGCTATGTCGCCCCGGTTATCGATGTCGAGCCCGTGATCGTCGAAGAGCAACCTTCCAGCTCGAATGCCGGTCTTGTCGTTCCCTCCCTGCTTTTGCTGGGGGTGGTTGCCGCGATCGCCTCGGATGACGACGATACGTCCGGTGTCAATATTGGTCCCGACACCGACGACAGCTAAACCAGCCTGTCCCGGATTCGTCCCGGGCAGATGAGTCAGGGCTGCTGCTACCGCTCCAGGGCCGCGAGCAGCAGCCGCAACGCATGATCCACCGTTGCCGCGCGGACCTGACCTCGGCCGATGGCGCCGAAATCCACGGTTTCGGTGGTGATTCCGAACGCATCGGCGATGCCGAAACAGACCCGGCCTTCGGGCTTGTGTTCCGAGCCACCCGGACCCGCGATGCCGGTGACGGCGACGGTCAGGCCGGCATCCGAGCGGGACAATGCGCCCGAGGCCATCTCACCCGCGACGGCCTCGCTGACCGCGCCATGGGCCTCAAGCGTCGTGGCGCGGACGCCCAGCATCTGCTGCTTGGCGGCGTTGGAATAGGTGACGAAGCCGCGATCCACCACGTCGGAGGAACCCGGCTGTTCGGTCAATGCCCCGGCGATCAGGCCGCCGGTGCAGCTTTCCGCGGTGGCGATGAGCACCTTGCGTGCGCGGGCGGCCTCCAGCACATCGGCAGCAAGGCTCATAGCAGCACCAGATGCGCGATTGCGGCGGCGATCAGCGTGGCGATGCCCGCGAACAGCCCGGCCCAGAGATCGTCCTTCATCACACCGTCAACCCCGCCCTCGCGGTCGGCGCGGCCGACCAGCCAGGGCTTCCAGATGTCGAACAGGCGGAAGAAGGCGAAGGCGGCCAGCCAGCCGGGATAGGGGAAATTGTCGGAAGGTATTTGTGCAAAGAAGAAGGCGGCCGAGGGAAAGCACAGGGCCAGCCATTGGCCTGCCACTTCATCGATGACGATTTCACTGCGGTCGGGATCGGCCATGCCTGCGGTATAGCGGCGCACGGCCCAGAAGCCGGCGATGGTGACGGCGATGGTGGCAAGGGCGAGCAGGGGAAAATGGCCGATCCGATGCAGCAGCACGCCAAGCGCGACGGCGATGGCCGAGCCCCATGTGCCGGGGGCGGGGCGCAGCAGGCCGGTGCCGAACCAGATGCAGAGAAGTCTGTCCATGATCTATCCCTTGATCAAACTCGCGGTCGCGATCGCCGCGATACCTTCGCCCCGCCCGGTGAAGCCGAGCCGCTCCGAGGTGGTGGCCTTGACGCTGATGCGCTCTGCCTCGACCCGCATGATCCCGGACAGACGGGCCTGCATGGCACTGGCATGGGGACCGATCTTGGGCTTTTCGCAGATCAGGGTCACGTCCGCATTGGCGAGGCGAAAACCCCGCTCGCGCGCAAGGTCGGTGGCGTGGCGCAGGAAGATCTCGCTCGCCGCGCCTTTCCATTGCGAATCGGAGGGCGGGAAATGGCGGCCGATATCGCCCTCGGCCAGCGCGCCATAGATGGCATCGGTCAGGGCATGCATGCCGACATCGGCGTCGGAATGGCCGACCAGGCCCGCATCATGCGGGATGCGGATGCCGCAGAGCCAGACATGATCGCCCGGGCCAAAGGCATGCACGTCGAACCCATTGCCCAAGCGGATATCCATCGCACCCCCCAGCAGCTTTTCGGCGCGGGTGAAATCACCCGGCCATGTGATCTTCAGATTGTCCTCGCTGCCCTCGGTAATGGCAACGGGATGGCCCATCTTCAGGGCCAGCGCCACGTCGTCGGTCGCGCCCTTGGGATGGGCGCGATGGGCGGCGAGGATCTCGGGCAGGCGGAAGCTGCGGGGTCTGGGCGCGATAAAGTCCGTCACGCGGCGTGATGTCCGAGACATGCCCCGCTTCGCCGCGCCAGAGCGTGTCCGACACGGGCAGACCGGGGGCGGCGGCGATGGCGCCGCCTTCCAGCGCGTCGATGACCCCCTGGATGACACGGGCGGGCGTCAGGGGGCGGGCGCCGTCATGGATCAGGACATGGCTCGCCTGACCTTCCAGCGCCGCCAGGCCCGCCATGACGCTGGCGGAACGGGTCTCGCCCCCGGTGACGATGGTGACGGGGCCTGCGAATTGCGCGATGGCTGCCCTCATATCGTCCTGATGAACGACCAGCACGACCCGCTCGAACCCGGCAAAGGCGTCCAGCGCGCGGGCCAGCACCGGGCGGCCGCCGAGATCGCACCATTGTTTCGGCTGTGCCCCGCCGGCGCGAATGCCGCGCCCGGCGGCCAGGACGATGGCGGCATGGCCTGCGGGCGCGCGGACAATCATGCGTGGTCGGGCATGTCGCCCTTGATGGCACTGGCAAAGGCGCTGCGATAGAGTTCCGACAGATCGGCCAGCGCCGCGCTGTCGTCGCCCAGGGTGACGCGATTTCCACCAAAGCGGCCCACAGCCGCGACGGGCACCCCGGCTGATTTCGCGGCGTCGAGCAGGGACTCGGCGGCATCGGCAGGGCAAGCGACCAGGTAACGGGCCTGATCCTCGCCGAAAAGCTGGGCGATATCGGCGTTCTCAAGGGTCACGCCAATGCCCGCAGTCTCTGCCATCTCGAATGCGGCCAGCGCAAGGCCGCCATCGGAAAGATCGGTTGCTGCGCGCAGATATTGGCGATTGGCGCGCAGGAACTCGCCATGCTTGCGCTCGGCTTGCAGATCGACATGGGGGGCGTCGCCCGTCTCGATCCCGAAAGCCTCGATTGCCAGCGCGGATTGGCCCAGATGCCCCGCGGTCTCGCCGATGACCAATGCCAGATCGCCCTCGGAGGGCAGGCCCGCGATCAACTCGTCGATATCCGGGATCAGGCCGACGCCGCCGATGGTGGGGGTGGGCAGGATGCCCTTGCCGTCGGTCTCGTTATACAGAGAGACATTGCCCGAGACGATGGGGAAATCCAGCGCCGCGCAGGCCTCTCCGATACCCTTGATGGCACCGACGAACTGGCCCATGATCTCGGGCTTTTCGGGATTGCCGAAATTGAGATTGTCGGTGGTGGCCAATGGCGTCGCGCCGGTCGCGCAGAGGTTGCGATAGGCTTCGGCCACGGCCTGCTTGCCGCCCTCGTAGGGATTGGCGCGGACATAGCGCGGGGTGACGTCGCTGGTGAAGGCCAGTGCCTTGCGGGTGCCGTGGACGCGAACCACGCCCGCACCCAAGCCGGGACGGCGGATCGTATCGGCGCCGACCTGCGTGTCATATTGTTCCCAGACCCAGGCCTTATGGGCGTAGTTCGGGCTGCCGATCAGGGCCTTCAGAGCGGCGATCGGAGTGATTGCGGGCAGTGCCGGGGCCGGGCCAGCCGCCGGGGTTTCGACCCAGGGACGGTCATATTCGGGTGCCGAGGAGGACAGTTTCGACAGCGGCAGATCGGCCTTCACCTCGTTGCCATGCAGGATCAGGAACCGGTCCTCGGGGATGGTCTCGCCGACGATGGCGAAATCGAGATCCCATTTCTCGAAGATCGCCCGCGCCTCTGCCTCTTTCTCGGGCTTCAGCACCATGAGCATGCGTTCCTGGCTTTCGGACAGCATCATCTCATAGGCGGTCATGTTGGTTTCGCGCTGCGGCACCTCGTCGAGGATCAGCTTGATGCCGAGGCCGCCCTTGTCGCCCATCTCGACCGCCGAGCAGGTCAGTCCCGCCGCGCCCATGTCCTGGATCGAGATCACGCTGCCCGAAGCCATCAGTTCAAGGCAGGCTTCCAGCAGGCATTTCTCGGTAAAGGGATCGCCGACCTGGACGGTGGGGCGTTTTTCCTCGATCGTGTCGTCGAACTCGGCGCTGGCCATGGTCGCGCCGCCGACGCCGTCGCGACCGGTTTTCGCGCCCAGATAGACGACCGGCATGCCGACGCCCGAGGCGGCGGAGTAGAAGATCTTGTCGGTATCGGCCAGTCCGGCGGCAAAGGCGTTCACGAGGCAGTTGCCGTCATAGGAGGCGTGGAACCGTACCTCGCCGCCGACATTGGGCACGCCGAAGCAATTGCCGTAGGAACCGATCCCCTCGACCACGCCCTTGACCAGATGGGGGGTCTTGGGATGCTCGGGGCGACCGAAGGACAGCGAATCCATCGCGGCGATGGGGCGCGCGCCCATGGTGAACACGTCGCGCAGGATGCCGCCCACGCCCGTCGCGGCGCCCTGATGGGGCTCGATATAAGAGGGGTGGTTGTGGCTCTCCATCTTGAAGACCACGGCCTGGCCGTCGCCGATATCCACGACGCCCGCATTCTCGCCGGGGCCGCAGATCACCTGCGGGCCTTCGGTCGGCAGGGTGCGAAGCCATTTCTTGGATGATTTGTAGGAACAATGCTCGTTCCACATGGCCGAGAAGATGCCCATCTCGGTGAATGTCGGCTCGCGTCCGATGATCTGCAGGATGCGGTCATATTCGTCGGGCTTCAGCCCGTGCGCGGCGATCAATTCCGGGGTGATCGTCGGTTCCTGCATGATTGGCCCTTCCTGCCCGTGCGTTCACGCGCCTTTTATGGCGAGTTGCGGCGCATGGAAAGGGCGCTGCGGCAGTCTTGCGGTCGGGGGAATAAAAAAAAGCCGGGCACGAGGCCCGGCCTAAGTCCAACAGGGAGGTAGAAGGTGATGAGCGATTACGCAAACCATCGCCTTCGCAGACCGATTTATGTGCAGATCGTGCACCGTTCAAGAGAAATCATGCTGCGCGCGCAGCATAGCGGGCATGCAGTGACCGAATGGCTACAGGCGAAAGTCGTAGATATTCCGGGGAAAACGCGTGATCGGCGCGTTTTGGCCGATGGCGCGTTTTTGTCGGACCTGTTGACTCGGGTCTTTCACGGACATGCGCGATGCGCCGGAAATTCCGGTTCCGCCGCATTTCGGGGTAGGGGGTAACGATGGGTTCCGACCGCACGGTTTACCGGGTGGCGCCTTCGCTTTGCATGCGGCGATAGGCCTGGATCTCTTCCAGGACGAAATCGCGGAAGGCCGCGACGCGCCGGGTCTGGCGAAGCTCCTCGGGATAGGCGAGGAAAACCGGCACCTCGGCCGAATCGATATCGGGCAGCACCCGCACCAGTTCCGGGTGATCCGCCGTCAGGTAATCGGGCAGCACGCCGATCCCGACATTGGCCAGGACACCCTGCAAGACGCCGAAATAATTGTTCACCGTCAGGGTCGAGGTGATCTCCTGCGCCATGATGTCCTGGATCAGGCGGGCGCCTGCGGCGACCTGCGGTTGATCGATCTTCTGGCAGATGAGCCGATGCTTGGTCAGATCCGCCATGGATTCGGGAATGCCCGCGTGATCCAGATAGGTCTGCGTCGCATAAAGCCGCATGCGGATATTCAGCAACCGGCGGCGGATCAGGTCGGACTGGCTCGGTTCCTTCATGCGGATGGCGACATCGGCCTCGCGCATGGGCAGGTCGAGGACGCGCTCCTCCAGCATCAGGTCGATCTTGAGATCGGGGAATTTGTCGTAGAGCTTGACCAGACGCGGCGCCAGCCACAAGGTGCCGAAGCCGACCGTTGTAGTGACCTTCAATTCACCCAGGACATGCTCGGCGCTGTCGCGCATCCGTGCCGAGGCGCTGTCGAGCTTGCGGGCCATCGAGGAGGTGGCGTCGAACAGAAGTTCCCCCTGCTCGGTGAGAATCAGTCCACGGGCATGGCGGTGGAACAGCGTGGTCCCGAGCGCCTCTTCGAGTGCGCGGATCTGGCGGCTGACGGCGGATTGCGACAGATGCAGCGTGTCGCCAGCATGCGTCAGGCTGCCCGCATCGGCAACCGCGTGAAATATTCTTAACTTGTCCCAGTCCATCGCTGTTACAATCCTGCCTTGGCAGCCATGCGTTTTTTGCAAATCTGCCAATCACCTGCCTGTCCGCGCGCTTTACGTCAAGCAGGGAAATTACCCTTTATCGGTCAGCTATTCTGACCTATAATCCCCTTGAAGCCTTCGGGCATTGGAGGAGACGCAGGATGAGCAAGCAAGAATTCTCGCTAGCCGACCGCTTTGATTTGTCGAAATCGCACGTATTGTTGAACGGCACGCAGGCATTGGTTCGGCTGATGCTCATGCAGGCGGCACGCGACAAAGCCGCCGGTCTGAACACGGCAGGCTACGTGACCGGTTATCGCGGCAGCCCCCTTGGCGGTGTCGATCTGCAGATGATGCGCGAGGGCAAGCGGCTGACCGAGGCTGGCGTTCTCTTTCAGCCCGGCCTCAACGAGGATCTCGCCGCGACCGCGATCTGGGGCAGTCAGCAGGCGGAACTGCGCGGCGAGGGCAAATATGACGGCGTTTATGCCCTGTGGTATGGCAAGGGGCCGGGCGTGGACCGGACCGGCGACGTGATGCGCCATGCCAATATGGCCGGATCGTCGAAACATGGCGGCGTCGTGATGGCCATGGGCGACGATCATACCGGCGAAAGCTCGACCGTGCTGCATCAGTCGGACTGGGCGATGATCGACGCCTATATCCCGGTGCTGTCCCCGGCGGGGGTCCAGGAAATCCTGGATTATGGTCTGTATGGCTTTGCGCTGTCGCGTTTTGCCGGGGTCTGGATCGGGCTCAAGACCATGAAGGACACGGTCGAGGCGACGGCGGTGGTCGATGGCGATCCGCATCGGCTGACATTCGTGACGCCCGATTTCGCCATGCCCGAGGGCGGGCTGAATATCCGGCTTGGCGATACCCCGGTGCTGCAAGAGGCACGGATGATCGATCACAAACGATGGGCGGCCGAGGCGTTCAGCCGGGCCAATCGCATCGACCGCAAGATCTGGGGCAAGCCGGGCGCCAAGATCGGTTTCGTGGCAGCAGGCAAGAACTGGCTGGACCTGGTACATGCATTGTCCCTGCTGGGCATCGACGAGGCCGAGGCGGAACGCTTGGGCCTGACCACCTACAAGGTCGGGCAGACCTGGCCATTGGACATGAAGTCCATGCAGGAATGGTCTGAAAATCTTGAACTTATCGTCTGTGTTGAAGAAAAGAGAAAGCTGATCGAGGTGCAGCTGAAAGAGGCGATCTTCGACAATCGCCACGGTCGCCGGGTGCATGGCTGGAAACATGACCGCACAGGCGAGGAACTGTTTCCGACGCGCTATGCGCTGGACCCGGTGATGATCGCGCAGAAGATCGGCGGCATCCTGATCGAGGAGGGCCGCGGCACCGAGCATATCAAGGCCGGGCTGGCGCGTCTGACCGAGGTTCTGCGCAACGACAACGCCCCCGAGATCGCCACGCGCACGCCGTGGTATTGCTCGGGTTGCCCGCATAACACCTCGACGCGACTGCCCGAGGGAAGCCGCGCCTATGCCGGGATCGGCTGCCATTACATGGTGCAGTGGATGGGCCGCGAGACCGAAGGGTTCACCCATATGGGCGGTGAGGGGGTGAACTGGGTCGGAGAGGCTCCGTTCAGCAAGAGACCCCATGTTTTCCAAAACCTTGGAGACGGAACCTATAATCATTCCGGCTCTCTGGCGATCCGCGCCGCCCTGGCTGCGGAAACCAATATCACCTACAAGATCCTCTATAACGATGCCGTGGCGATGACCGGCGGGCAGCCGAACGAGGGCGGGCTGACCGCACCGCAGATCGCCCGCGAATTGACCGCGATGGGCGTCGATCCGGTGATCGTCGTCTATGACGAGAAGGAGGATGTGGACCGCAAGCAATTCCCCTCGGGGCTGCGCTTCGAGGAACGCGCAGAGATGATGAATGTGCAGCGCGAACTGGAAACGGTCGGGGGCGTCAGCGCGATCCTTTATATCCAGACCTGCGCGGCCGAGAAACGCCGCCGCCGCAAGAAGGGCACCTTCCCCGATCCCGACCGGCGGATCTGGATCAATCCCGAGGTCTGCGAGGGCTGCGGCGATTGCGGGGTGCAGTCGAATTGCGTCTCGGTGGTGCCACTGGACACGGAACTGGGCCGCAAGCGACAGATCGACCAGTCGAGTTGCAACAAGGATTACTCCTGCGTGAACGGCTTCTGCCCCAGCTTTGTCTCGGTTCGCGGCGGCAAGCTGCGCAAGCCCAAGGCAGAGGCGTTCGAATTGCCAGACCTGCCCATGCCCGCGCTTCCCGAGATAGACGGCACGCATAATGTCGTGATCACCGGTGTCGGCGGCACCGGGGTTGTGACCATCGGCGCGGTGCTGGCGCAGGCGGCGCATGTCGATGGCAAGGGCGCGGGCATGATGGAAATGGCCGGGCTGGCACAGAAGGGCGGCGCCGTGCATATCCATCTGCGTCTGGCCAACCGGCCCGAGGATATCAGCGCCATCCGCGTGGCGGTGGGCGAGGCCGATTGTGTCGTCGGCGGTGATCTGGTCGTGACCGCCGGGGCCAAGACCATCGGGTTGATGACCAAGGGGCGGACCGGTGCGGTCGTCAACGATCACGAGATCATCACCGGCGATTTCACCCGTTTCCGCGATTTCCAGGTGCCCTCGGACCGGCTGAAACTGTCGCTGGAGGCCCGCTTGGGCGAGAAATCGGCCTTCTTCGACGCCAATGAGCTCGCGCTGCGGCTGCTGGGGGATTCGATCTATTCCAATATGCTGGTGCTGGGGGCCTGCTGGCAGCGCGGTCTGCTGCCGCTGAGTTTCGAGGCGATCATGGAGGCGATCCGCCTGAACGGCACCAAGGTCGAGGAAAACCAGCGCGCCTTCCAGATCGGGCGTTGGGCCATCGCTTTCCCGGATCAGGCGAGGAAACCCGCCGAAATCACTGAAATTCCAGTCGATCCGGTCGAATACCGCGCCACCCGCCTGATTGAATATCAAGGCAAGGGGCTGGCGAGGAAATTCCGCAAGCTGGTTGATTCCGCGCCCGCGCCACTTCGGGAATCCGTTGCAAGAGGCTATTACAAGCTCTTGTCATACAAGGATGAATACGAGGTGGCGCGGCTACATCTGAGCACCGCTGAACAGATCGCCGAGACATGGGAAGGCGATGTGAGACTGTCCTTCCACCTGGCTCCGCCGGTCCTGCCGGGCAAGGATGCCGAGGGACGCCCGAAAAAACGCGAGTTCGGCGCGTGGATGCTGAAAGGCTTCAAGCTGCTGGCGGCGATGAAATTCCTGCGCGGCACCCCGCTCGATCCCTTTGGCTACATGGCCGAACGGCGTCGGGAACGTGCCATGATCCGCGAATATGAAGCCGATATGCGCGAGGTTCTGGGCAAGGTGACGGACGCGACAATGCCCATCGCCATTGAATTGGCGGAACTGCCGCTGAATATTCGCGGATATGGACTGATCAAGGACAAGGCGGCCGATGAGGCGGCACCGCGCCGCAAGGAATTGCTGGCGCAGTTCCGTTCCGGCGGCGCTCCGGTCCGCGAGGCGGCGGAATGATTTCCGCATCATGAAAGGGCGCTGGAATCCCGGTCTCAAACATTTGTGTCATTTCCAAATCCTGCGCGACGCCCTAGAACGGCGTCACGCGGGTGAGGGAGCGATGACATGGCGGTCGGGATTTTCGATTCGGGGCTGGGCGGACTGACGATCCACCGGGCCGTTGCCGAGAGGCTGCCCGATCTGCCGCTCGTCTATCTTGGCGACAATGCCAATGCTCCTTACGGGGTCCGTGATGCCGACGATATTTTCGATTTGACCTGCGCGGGTGTCGAAAGGCTGTGGCAAGAGGGTTGCGACCTCGTGATCCTTGCCTGCAACACTGCCAGCGCCGCCGCCCTGCGCCGGATGCAAGAGACATGGTTGCCGGAAGACAAGCGCGTCCTCGGGGTTTTCGTGCCGATGATCGAGGCGCTGACCGAGCGCCGTTGGGGCGACAATTCACCGCCGCGCGAGGTAGAGATCAAGCAGGTGGCGCTGTTCGCGACACCGGCCACCGTCGCCAGCCGGGCATTCCAGCGCGAACTTGCCTTCCGCGCCGTGGGCGTGGATGTCGAGGCGCAGCCCTGCGGCGGTGTCGTCGATGCGATCGAGCAGGGGGACGAGATCCTGGCCGAAGCGCTGGTGACCAGCCATGTCGAGGCCTTGCTGCGCCGGATGCCGCAACCCGAGGCGGCAATCCTCGGTTGCACCCATTACCCGCTGGTCGAGGCCGTTTTTCAGCAGGCCCTTGGTCCGCAGGTGACGGTTTACAGTCAGCCGGGACTGGTGGCGGAAAGCCTGGCGGACTACCTAGAGCGCAGGCCCGAATTCCTGGGCGAGGGCGCGCAGTCGCGTTTCCTGACCACGGGCGATCCGACCCGGGTCTCGGGCAAGGCGGTGCAGTTCCTGCGTCGCCCGCTTCGCTTCGAAACTGCATGAGGAGCCGGGATGGCAGGATTGAAATCACTGAAGAAACGCCGCCGCATCCAGGTTCTTCTGGGGGCGGCCGGGGCATTGGTGATTGCGGTCGCGCTGATCGGTTACGGGTTTCGCGACGGCATCAACCTGTATCGATCGCCCACGCAGGTCAGTGAGAACGCGCCCGCCCCAGAGGAATATTTCCAGCTTGGCGGGTTGGTGAAAGAGGGCTCCATCGTGAATGGCGACGGGGTCGCGTTTGATTTTGTCATCACCGATGGCGCGGTAGAGATCCCGGTGCGTTACATCGGCAATGATCCCCGCCCCGACCTGTTCAAGGAGGGGCAGGGCACCATTGCCAAGGGCTATTACCGTGATGGCCTCTTCGAGGCCCGCGACCTGCTGGCGAAGCATGACGAGACCTATATGCCGCGCGAAGTGATTGATACACTTAAGGAAAGCGGTGTGTATCAGGAACCCGAAAACTGAATTTCGAACGCTTGGCAACGCGCGCATGGTTAAGGCGAGGTTAACCGGCGCGAGGCACCTTGGCCGCGCCCGCCGATTCCGGCGGTGTGGACCAGAGGAGATGCAATGCCAAGCGTCGAAGAAATCGCACGAGAGATCGTCGCCCGCGAGGGTGGATATGTGAATGACCCGGACGATCCGGGCGGAGCTACGAAGCATGGTGTCACTATCGGCACGATGCGCAGGCTCGGGCTGGACCTGGATGGCAACGGCAGGGTGGATAATGCCGATGTGAGGGCACTGACGCCCGAACAGGTCGAGCGGATCTTCATCGAGCATTACTTCCACGGGCCTCGATTGGCGGAATTGCCGCAAACGATACATGCCAGCGTTTTCGACATGTATGTGAATGCTGGCACCAATGCGGTGAAGATCCTGCAGCGCCTGCTGTCGCGGATGGGATTTCCCGCCGTGGCCGACGGGGTGATCGGACCCCGGACCATCGCTGCCGCGCGCGCCGCCGCCAAAGCCGCTCCCGATCATCTGGCCGATGCCTATGGGATCGCCCGGCGCAACTATTATTACGCGCTTGCAGATCGGCGCCCGACCAGCCGCAAATATGCCCGCAGGCGCTCGGGCGGAAAGGGTGGCTGGATCACACGGGCCGAAGAATTCATCGCGCCCCGCTATCATCTGAGTGAAACCGAGCATCGTGAAAGGATCGCGAAATGGGGCTGATCGACCGCCTTGTCGGAGGCGCTCCTGCGGTGACCGCAATCGGAGGTGCCGCGCGTGGCGTGGCCGAGGTCTTTACCCGCAACGCGACACGCCGGATGGAGCTGGACGAAGAGGCATATGCCCGCGCTATCGCTCAGTTTGGTCAGGAGTTTCAACTCGCACCCGAGGGATGGTTCGATCGCTTTGTCAATGGCTTGAACAGGCTTCCCCGACCCGCCCTGGCATTGGGGACGATGGGATTGTTCGTCTATGCCATGCTTGAGCCCGAGGGATTCGGGTTACGGATGGAAGGCTTGCAGCAGGTGCCCGAGCCGCTCTGGTGGTTGCTGGGCGCGATCGTCGGTTTCTATTTCGGCGCGCGTGAGGCGCATCATTTCCGTCATCGCGCCTGGTCCATGCACAGATCGCCTAAAATGTCCGCCGTGCAAGGCAAAACAACCCCCGTTCCTCCAGCCGACAATTTCGCCGATAACGCGGCCTTGCGGGATTGGGCGGCAAGCCTGCGCGGATAGGTCACACGGAAAACTGACAGGCAAAGACCAAGGGGGGACTTTCCCCCCTTTTTTCGTGCCCTTATGCTACGCGCATACGGAGGACTGCCCCCATGATCGCAGAATACGGCCATTTCGCCTGATCCTCGCCTTTGCCGTGGCGCTTTATCAGATGATCGTGCCGATGATCGGTGCGGCAAGGGGATGGCAGGGCTGGATGGACAGCGCCCGCCCCGCGGCCATGGCGCAATTCCTGCTGACCGGGCTGTCATTCGCCGCGCTGACGATGGCTTTCGTGACCTCGGATTTCTCGCTGAAACTGGTCTACGAGAATTCCCATACCGCCAAGCCGATGATCTACAAGATCAGCGGGGTCTGGGGAAATCACGAGGGCTCGATGCTGCTCTGGGTGCTGATCCTGGCGTTGTTCGGTGCGGCGGCGGCAGTGTTCGGGGGCAACCTGCCGCCCAGCCTGCGGGCGCGGGTGCTGGCGGTGCAGGCCTCGGTCGGCGCGGCCTTCTATGCCTTCATCATCTTTACCTCGAACCCGTTCCTGCGGCTGGCCAATCCGCCTTTCGACGGGCGCGACCTGAACCCGCTTCTGCAGGATCCGGGGCTCGCCTTTCACCCGCCCTTCCTCTATCTCGGCTATGTCGGGCTCTCGATGAGCTTCAGCTTTGCCGTCGCCGCGCTGATCGAGGGGCGGGTGGACGCGGCATGGGCGCGATGGGTCCGGCCCTGGACGCTGGCGGCCTGGATGTTCCTGACCATCGGCATCGCACTCGGGTCATGGTGGGCCTATTACGAGTTGGGCTGGGGCGGGTTCTGGTTCTGGGACCCGGTCGAGAATGCCAGCTTCATGCCCTGGCTGCTCGCCGCCGCCCTGCTGCATTCAGCCATCGTCGTCGAAAAGCGCGAGGCGTTGAAAAGCTGGACGATCCTGCTGGCGATCATGGCATTCGGTTTCTCGATGATCGGCACCTTCATCGTCCGCTCGGGCGTGATCACCTCGGTCCACAGCTTCGCCAGCGATCCGGCGCGCGGGATCTTCATCCTGGGCATCCTTGCCGTCTTCACCGGCGGCGCCCTGACGCTTTACGCCGCGCGGGCCGGGCAGATGACGGCGAAGGGGGTCTTTGCCCCCGTCTCGCGCGAGGGGGCGCTGGTGCTCAACAACCTGCTGCTGGCGGTCTCGGCCTTCGTGGTCTTCGTCGGCACCATGTGGCCGCTTTTCGCCGAGATGATGTGGGACCGCAAATTGTCGGTCGGCGCGCCGTTCTTCAACAAGGCCTTCACGCCATTCATGCTGGCACTGGCCATCGCGCTGCCCTTGGGGGCGATCATGCCCTGGAAGCGCGCCACCCTTTCACGGGTGATCCGGCCGTTGCGTGGGGCGCTGATCTTCGCGGCAGCCGTCATGCTGCTGGTCTTCGCGGTCTCGACCGGGCGTTCTGCCATCGCGATCATCGGGGCGGGGCTGGGTGCCTGGCTGATCGGTGGTTCGGTCGCCGAACTGATCCATCGCACCGGCAAATCCGGCCTGTCGCGGTTGTTGCGCCTGCCGCGCGCGGATTGGGGCAAGGCGGTGGCGCATTCGGGTCTTGGCGTGACCTTCATCGGGGTGGCGCTGCTGACCGCCTGGCAGACCGAGGATATCCGCGTCGCCCGGATCGATGAGCCCTTCGATGTCGCAGGTTACCGGATCACGCTGAAGGCGGTGGACGAGGTCGAGGGCCCGAACTACCTGTCGACGATGGCGGTGATGGATGTGGCCAGGAACGGTCGTCATGTCGCCACGCTTCGCCCCGAGAAGCGGGTCTACCCCGTGCAGGCCATGCCGACGACCGAGGCGGCCATCGACAATGGCATCTTCCGCGACATCTACCTGGTGATCGGCGATGCGCAGCAGGGCGGAGGCTGGGCGGTGCGGTCCTATGTGAAACCCTTCGCAAACTGGATCTGGGCCGGAGCGATCCTGATGGCGCTTGGCGGTGTGATCAGCCTGTCGGATCGCCGCTACCGTGTCGCCGCCGGCGCAGGAAAGCGCAGCCCCATGGCGGCGGTGCCCGCGGAATGAAACGCCTGTCCCTGATCCTCGCGTTGTTGATGGCGCTTTTGTCCCCCGCGCTGGCGGTTCAGCCCGACGAGGTGCTGGAGGATCCGGCCATGGAGGCGCGCGCCCGCGAGATCTCGCAAAAGCTGCGCTGCCCCGTCTGCCAGGGCGAGAATATCGACGAATCGAATGCCGCCATCAGCCGCGATCTGCGGCTTTATGTGCGCGAAAGGCTGGTGGCGGGCGACAATGATGACGAGGTGATCGACGCGGTGGTCGATCGCTTCGGGGAGTTCGTTCTGTTCGAGCCGCGTGCCCGTGGCGGCAACCTGATCCTGTGGCTGGCCGGGCCGGTGATGGCGCTGCTGGGGCTGCTGATCGCATGGGTTTTTATCCGAGGTCGATCAGGAGTTACGCCCCCGGCAGCGCCGCTGAGCGAAGCCGAGAAATCCCGCCTGGACGAGATCATGCGTGAGTGACGCAGGGTTGCGCTTTCCCCCCGCGCCAATTTCGCCATCATGGCTGCAAGGAACAAGGGGGATATCATGGATTTCGAAACCATTCAGTTCAGCGCCGAGGACGGCATCGCGAGGCTGGTTCTCGACCGGCCCGACAAGATGAACGCGCTGAACAGCCAAATGCGGGCCGAGATCACGCAGGCGCTGACCTCGCTACCGGATCAGGTGCGTTGCGTGGTGATGACCGGATCGGGCCGGGCCTTCTGTTCCGGACAGGATCTGACCGACGCGAACGCGGCCCGCGATCTCGAGGCGACCTTGCGCGATGAATACGAGCCGATGCTGCATGCCGTCCGCAACTGCCCGGTGCCGGTCATTGCGGCGGTGAACGGCACGGCGGCCGGGGCGGGGGCCAATCTGGCGCTGGTCGCGGATGTGGTGATCGCGGCGGAAAGCGCGGATTTCATCCAGGCCTTCACGCGGATCGGACTGGTGCCGGATGCGGGGGGCACTTGGGCCATTCCCCGCGCCGTGGGTGCTGCGCGGGCCATGGGCATGATGCTGTTTGCCGATGCCATCCCCGCGCGACAGGCCGCCGATTGGGGCCTGATCTGGGAGGCCGTTCCCGATGAAGAATTCGCCGAGCTGGTCGCCGCCCGTGCCCGGCACCTGTCACAGGGACCGAGTTCGGCCTATCTCGCGGTGCGGCAGGCGGTGTCGGCCTCTTTCGACAATGACCTGGAGGAACAACTGAAACTGGAGGCGAAGCTGCAGGGACAGGCCGGGCGCAGCAGCGATTTCCGCGAAGGCGTGACGGCCTTCCTCGAAAAACGCAAGCCGCGCTTCACGGGGCATTGAAACCCGTCTGAAGGTCTCCGGATTCCACAGGAACCGGGTACCCCTTCTTCTTTGCTGAAATACCTTGCGGGGGTCGCCGGCAGGGCGCGCCACTGGTTCGAGAACCAGCCGGCGACGGGGCGCAAAGCCCCGGCCATCGGGGGACGCAGGCACCGCATCCAGGGCCTGAACCCTGTCCGCCGCCTTCCCCTAGATGATCTGCGCGAACCGGGGCGCGCTGCCGCGATTGTCAAAGAACGGCACGGTATCGGGCACCGGCAGCGGATCGTGATGGGCGACGGAGCCGGTCAGTTCGGCGGTCTCGGCCAGCACCACCTCGGTGATGAAGGGCAGGTTCAGCGCCCGCGCCTCGGCCAGCGGCACCCAATGCAGATGCGACAACTCGTCGCAGGCGCGGCCGAAATCATCGGGATCCCCGCTGATCGCATCCGCATCCATGACGAAGAAACGGGCGTCGAAACGGCGCGGACGGCCCGGCGGGGTGATGGCCCGAAAGACGTAATGCAGTTTTGACGCATCGGGGCTGAGCCCGGTTTCGGCATAGCCCGGCCAATCGCTGCGGGGTCCCTGCTCTTGCTCTGCGCCGACCAGCAGGCCTGTTTCCTCGGCCAGTTCGCGCAGGGCGGCGGCCGCGATGGCATGGGGATCGGGGGTCAGGCCATCGCGGGGCTCCTCCAGCAGGCGGCGCCGGCTCACCTCGTCAAGCGGGCGGGCCAGAGGGGCCGAGGCGTCGGCGATATCCACCGCCCCGCCCGGGAAGACATATTTCGACGGCATGAAGACCGCCTTGGCGCCGCGCATGCCCATCAGCACCGAACTGCTCCCGGCATGACGCCGGAGCAGGATGATCGTCGAGGCGTCGCGGATCGGGGGACTGTCCTGCACCGTCATGACGCGGCCGCTTCGGGGGCCGAGCCGAAGCCATGCATCCGGCGCGCCCATTGCAGCCCGACCATGCCGCCCTTGATGCGCGGCAGCAGCAGCAGCGAGAGAACGACCGCACCGATGCCGAAACTCAGGATCATGGTCATAGCCGAGGGCCGCCAGGCCATGTAGCAGGCCAGCAAGAGCGGCGCGCCCAGATGCGAGACCAGCAGGATCGTCAAATAGGCGGGCCCGTCATCGGCGCGCTGGTGATGCAGCGCCTCGTCGCAATTCGGGCAATGATCGGCGACCTTGAGAAAGGAGCTGAACAGCCGCCCCTCTCCGCATGCGGGGCAGCGGCCACGAAACCCGCGCAACATCGCCTCGCGCGTCGGACGCTCGGTTTCGCCGGGGCTGTCGGTTTCGATCTGGCTCATTCCGTCTTCTCCATTCGCAATCCGCCTTGCCGTGGGGCCGGGTTCCCTGCATGACCCGTCGGGTCGTGTCCGGGTTGTCGGGGCCATGCGGCGAATGGCGGCCGCCTTGTTTCGTGCCGTCAACATAGTGACTTGACGCCCGCGAGGCCAGAGTTTGCTGTAGGGCTGCGCGACTTTGCCGCGGATCATGCAAGTTCAGGAGGTGAGAGATGAGTTATTCGGCGGTCGCCGCACAGGAACTCGCGGTCAGGGCATTGGTTCATATCGCGGAACATCCCGATCTCGCTTCGGCCCTGCTGGCCACGAGCGGGCTCCGGCCCGAAGCGCTGCGGCAGGCGGCAAGGGATCCCGATTTCTGCGTGCATGTCCTGGATTTCCTGCTCGAAGATGATCGCCGCGTGCTGGATTTCGCGCAATCGCTGTCGATCCGTCCCGACGAGGTGCTGTCCGCACGCATGGCGCTTGCCGGTCCGGGCAGCTTCGGATGGGAGCCGGACTGAGGCCCGGCGCTTCGGACCCGGCCGGCTTTCCACTTCCTTTACGATTCCGCGCTATGGATCGCCTGTCCGGAGGTGAACATGCATTGGCTGGTCCGAAGATCCATCGAGTCGTTCCTGCGGGAAACCTATTCCGATCAGTTCTGGCTGCGCGTATGCCAGCGCTCTGGGGACGATGCGCTTCAGCGTTACGTTTACGATCGCCACAGTATCGATCTGATCTCCGACGCTGCGCGATTCCTGGACAAGCCCGAAGACGATTTGCTTGAGGATCTCGGCGCCTGGATCGCCCGGCGGAGGCGAGTAAGGCGCCTGCTGCGCTTCTCGGGGCGGAATTTCCCCGATTTCCTGCTGAATCTCGAGATGCTGGCGGACCGGGTGCGCATGGTCATGCCGGATTTCTTCATGCCTCGGGTGCAGGTTTTCGAGGATGGTGCCGATTGCCTCCGGATCGATTTCCCGCCGGACGGGCATGACTGGGCTTGCTGCATGGCGGGGCTGATCCGTTGCATGGCGGATGATTACGGCGCCCTGGGCCTGATCTGGATCGGTGAGAACAGCGTGACGGTGCAGATATCGGACGGCTCCTTCGCCCCCGGACGAAGATTCCTGCTTGGCGGGGACGAGGAGGCGGCGCGATGAATGCCGGGTTGGGAAAGATCCTGTCTCCGGAACGGGTTCTTCTGGGCGCGGATGATCTGTCGGCGCTCATGCCCCAGCACCTGCTTGTCGATGCGCAGGGGCTCCTGCTGGGTGCCGGACCGACCACCCGGAAGATACTGCCCGGGAATGCGCGGTTCCTGCATGACGCCTTCGTGATCACCCGGCCGATCACTGCCGCTCCCATCGCAGAACTGCTGAGCGAACTGGTCGAAAGCAGTGACCGGATCGAGCTTCGACTGACGGCGGATGCCAAGGTCAGGCTGCGCGGCCAGGTCGTGAGACTTGCAGATGACATGTTCCTGCTGGACCTGGGATTCGGGATGACCCTGCCCGAGGCGGTCAGAAGGCTGAAACTGGACGAGGGGGATTTCGCGGCATCGAGTCTCGCCATGGAATTTCTGTTCCTGCATGAAGCCAATCACGGAATCCTGCGGGAATTGTCGCTTTTCAATACTCGGCTCAACGATGCGCGCAGCGAGGCCGAGGACCGTGCCTATACCGATCCGCTGACCGGATTGCGGAATCGCCGTGGCCTGGAACTGGCGCTGGACATGGCGCTGCATGCCACCCGCGGCAGTGAAGAGGCCCGGGGTTTCGGCGGTTTTGCCGTTGCGCAGGTGGACCTGGATCACTTCAAGGCGGTCAACGACCTGTATGGGCATGCCGCGGGGGACGATGTGCTGCGCCATGTCGCGCGGGTGCTGGGAGAAGCGATCCGGGACGGTGATGTCGCCGCCCGGACCGGGGGAGATGAATTCGTCCTGATCCTGCATGGTGCGACCAATCACCGGGCGTTGCGCAAACTGGGGCAGCGGATCATCAGCGAGATCCGCAAACCCATCGAATCCGGCCCCAATCTCTGCCATGTCGCCGCCAGTATCGGGCTCACCATATCAAGCAATTACGACGATCCGATTGCCGAGCAGCTTCTGGCCGATGCCGATATGGCGCTTTACGAATCCAAGAGGGCGGGACGGGGGAAGGTGACGATCCTGACCGGCTCATTGCCTCCGGCCACACCCTTGCGGCCGGTCACGAAGTGATCCCGCACCACCCATTTCCAAATATGCGATCCCACGTTGGCATGGCGCGGGCGATCCGCTAAGTCGGGCCGATGACGGTGAGAACTCCCATTGTGCGGCCGGGAATGCGCGTCGGCCTTCTGGGCGGATCCTTCGATCCCGCCCATGAAGGGCATGCGCATATCACCGAATTCGCCTTGCGCCGTTTCGGGCTCGACCGGGTCTGGTGGCTGGTCAGCCCCGGAAACCCGCTGAAGGAGCATGGTCCCGCCAGGATGGACGAACGGTTGGCGGCGGCCCGCCAGGTCATGCGCCATCCCCGGGTCGAGATCACCGATATCGAGGCCAGGCTTGGCACGCGGATGACCGCTGACACGATTGCCGGACTTCAGCGGCTTTGTCCCGCCGTGCAATTCGTCTGGCTGATGGGATCGGACAACCTGGTACAGTTCGACCAATGGGACCGCTGGTCCGAGATCGCGGCGCGGGTTCCCATCGGGGTGTTGGCGCGGCCGGGATCGCGCCTGGCGGCCCGGCAGTCGCGCGCGGCGCAGATCATGCGGGCAGCAAGGCTGCCCGAAGCTTATGCGCGCCTGTTGCCGATGATGAAACCGCCCGCATGGGTGCTGCTCAACCTGCCGATGTCGCCGCTTTCCTCGACGATGATCCGGCAGGGGCGGAACGGGCGGACAGACAAGGAAGGGATGGCAAGGTGAGCCTGATTTCCAGACGGGCGGTCCTGACCGCTGCGCTTGCCGCCGGTCTGACAGGCCGGCAGGCTCTCGCCCGGGACATGGCCCTGGGCCTTGCGCAGCGGCCACCCGTCAAGCCGGTGCCGGGAAGCGCGTCGCTGATCGCCCGGGCCGATCTTTCGGGGCAGGTCTGCTATGCGGTGTTCGATCCGTCGGCTGGTGCGATGCTGGAGGACGGGGCGGGATCGGCATCGCTTGCGCCGGCCAGCACGCTCAAGATGGTGACGGCGCTTTACGCATTGGACCGCCTGGGGCCGTCGCATCGGTTCCGCACCCGTATCCTGCGCGCGGGCGACATGCTGGTGCTGGCGGGGGCCGGGGATCCGGTGTTGTCCAGCGACGATCTGGCGGATCTGGCGGCGAAGCTGGTGGATACGGGGCAGGGATCGCCCAAGCGTTTCGCCATATGGGGCGGTGCGCTGCCGCGGATCGAAGAGATCGCCCCGCCGCAGGCCGATCACCTCGCCTATAACCCGGCGCTCTCCGGAATGATCCTGAATTTCAACCGGGTGCATCTGGGTTGGCGGCGCGGGGGGGACAGCTACGAGGTCTCGCTGGAGGCGCGTGCGGCCCGGAATTCGCCGCGCGCCTATACGATCACCGCCCATCCCGCCGCGCAGCAGGACCTGTTCGGCTATCGCTTCGACGATGGGCGCGAGGTCTGGACGGTTTCGCGTAGCGCGATGGGCCGGGCTGGCAGCCGCTGGCTGCCGGTCCGTCAGCCCGAGCTTTACGCGGGTGACGTGTTCCAGACCCTGTGCCGCGCCAAGGGGCTGGTCCTGCCCGCGCCCGAGGTGATCGACAGCCTGCCCGCCGCCGAGGAACTGGTCAGCCATGAAAGCCCGCCGCTGAGCAGGGTGGTCGAGGAAATGCTCTATTACTCGACCAATCTCACCGCCGAGGTCATCGGCCTGCATGCCAGCGGCGCGCCGGACCTGACGGCTTCGGCGGCGAAGATGCGGGAATGGGTGGCGGCGCAGGGACTGTCCGATGATTTCAGTTTCGCCGATCATTCCGGCCTTTCCGCCGAAAGCCGGGTGAGCGCCGTGGCGATGGTGCGGTTACTGGCGGGACCGGGGCTTGAGGCCGGGCTGCCCGATCTGCTCAAGCATAACCCACTGGCCGGGGTGGCGGACGACGACACCCCCCACCGCGCCGAGGTCTTCGCCAAGACCGGAACCCTGAATTTCGTGTCGAACCTTGCCGGATACGCCATCGCCCCCTCGGGACGACGACTGGCTTTCGCGACGCTATGCTCGGACGGTCCGCGCCATGCGGCGACGCGGGGGCAAGAGATGCCTGCGGGCGTCAGTAGCTGGACCCGGCGCGCGAAGAGGCTGCAGCATGAACTGATCGAAAGCTGGGTGGCGCGTTTCGGCTAGGGCGGTTCGGTCCAGCCCGGGAAACCCGGGCGGGACGGACGGGCAGGCTATCCCAGGACCCGCATCGCCTGCGTCAGCCCTTCCAGCGTCAACGGCATCATCCGGTTCTCGAATATCTGCCGGACCATGGCTATGGACTGGGTATAGCGCCAATGCGTCTCGGGCACCGGGTTCAGCCAGACATGGTCGGGCCATGTCTCGCAGATGCGGCGCAGCCAGATCTCGCCGGGCTCCTCGTTCCAATGCTCATTGGCACCGCCGGGCACGGCGATCTCGTAAGGAGACATCGAGGCGTCGCCTATGAAGATGCATTTGTAGTCGCGCCCGAAGCGATTGAGGATGTCCCATGTCGGTGTCTGCTCGGTCCAGCGGCGGCGATTGTCCTTCCAGAGCCCCTCGTAAAGGCAGTTATGGAAGTAGAAATGCTCCATATGCTTGAATTCCGCCCGGGTGGCCGAGAACAACTCGTCCACCAGCCTCGTATGGTCGTCCATGCTGCCGCCCACGTCGAGAAACAGCAGCACCTTGACGGCATTGTGCCGCTCGGGCCGGGTCTGAACGTCGATATAGCCGTGATCGGCGGTGGCGCGGATGGTGGCGGGCAGGTCCAGTTCCTCGTTCGCGCCATGGCGCGCCCATTGCCGCAACCGTTTCAGCGCAACCTTGATATTGCGGGTGCCCAGTTCCACGCTGTCGTCGAAATCGCGGAATTCGCGCTTGTCCCAGACCTTGACGGCGCGGCGGTGGCGGCTTGTCTGCTGGCCGATGCGCACGCCCTCGGGATTGTAGCCATAGGCGCCGAAGGGCGAGGTGCCCGCGGTGCCGATCCACTTGTTGCCGCCTTGGTGGCGGGATTGCTGCTCGGCCAGGCGCTCGCGCAGCTTCTTCATCAGTTCCTCGAAACTGCCGCTACCCTCGATCTGCGCCCGTTCCTCGTCGGTCAGCAGCTTTTCGGCCAGTTTTTCCAGCCATTCCTTCGGAATTGCCTGTTCATGCAGCAGCGCCTCGACCGGGATATGCTCCAGCCCGGCGAAGGCCTCGCCGAAGGCGCGGTCGAAACGGTCGATATGACGCTCGTCCTTGACCAGCGCGGCGCGGGCGAAATGGTAGAAACCATCGACTGACCAGCCGGTGACACCCGCCTGCATCCCTCCCATCAGGTCGAGCCATTCGCGCAGGGAAACGGGCACCCCTTGCCTGCGCAAATGGTCGAGGAAGGGAATGAACATCACGCCATCCGGTCGATGATGACGGTGGCGAACAGGCCGAGCACCGCGAATGCCAGCGCGAAGGCGGCGGCATATTGGGCGCGATCGCGGCGATTCCCGCCAAGCGTGGCGGCGCGGCGCCAGCCCAGCAGGGCACCGATGACAAGGGCGGCGATGACAATCATGATGGCCTCGGTAGATCCTTTGCATCAGCGAATAGACCGTGCTTCAACATCGTGCAACCGCTTGCCGATTCGAATGGGCGCGGCACAATGACCCCGGGGAGAACGACCGATGAGCCAGCTTGACGATATCCGCCAGACGATCCGCGACCTGCATCTGGGCCGCGAAGAGAGCCTCATCGGCGAACTCGTGCAATCCCATGCTCCCGACGAGGAGGCGCGCGGCCGCATCGCCAAGGGTGCCGCCGACCTGGTCCGGGCGATCCGATCCGACAGCAAGCCGGGGCTGATGGAGGTGTTTCTCGCCGAATACGGTCTGTCCACCGATGAGGGCGTGGCGCTGATGTGCCTGGCCGAGGCCCTGCTGCGCGTGCCCGATGCCGAGACGATGGACGAGCTGATCGAGGACAAGATCGCGCCGTCGGAATGGGGCCAGCATATGGGCAAGTCGTCCTCGTCGCTGGTCAATGCCTCGACATGGGCCCTGATGCTGACCGGCAAGGTTCTGCGCGACGAGCCGCATCCGGGGATCGCGGGCCATCTGCGCAACGCCATCCGCCGCTTGGGCGAGCCGGTGATCCGCACCGCCGTTCACCGCGCCATGCGCGAGATGGGGCAGCAATTCGTGCTGGGCGAAACCGTCAAGGACGCGATCAGGCGCGGGCGCGAACGGGTCGGGCAGGGATACAGCTACAGCTATGACATGCTGGGCGAGGCGGCACGGACCGAGGCCGATGCCCGCGCCTACCAGGCGGCCTATGAGGGCGCGATCCGCTCGCTTGCGGGCGAGGCGAAGGCGGGCGATATCCGCGACAATCCCGGCATCTCGATCAAGCTGTCGGCGCTGCATCCGCGCTACGAGGAACCGCAGCGCGACCGGGTCATGGCCGAGCTGGTGCCGATCGTGCTGCGCCTGTGCCGGCAGGCGAAAGAGGCGCGGATGGGGCTGAATATCGATGCCGAGGAAGCCGACCGGCTGGACATCTCGCTGGATGTCATCCAGGCGGTGCTGTCCGATCCCTCGCTGGCCGGTTGGGACGGTTTCGGCGTCGTGGTGCAGGCTTATGGCAAGCGCGCGCCCGCGGTGCTCGACTGGCTGGAGGCGCTGGCCGAAAGCCTCGACCGCCGGATCATGGTGCGGCTGGTCAAGGGCGCCTATTGGGATACCGAGATCAAGCGCTACCAGGTCGAGGGGCTGGCGGATTTCCCGGTCTGGACGCATAAATCGGCCACCGATGTCGCCTGGATCTGCTGTGCGCGGAAATTGCTGGCCAGCCCGCGCATCTATCCGCAATTCGCCACCCATAACGCTCATTCCGTCGCCGCGATCCTGCATCTGGCCGGAGAGGACCGGGATTTCGAGTTCCAGCGCCTGCACGGGATGGGCGAGGCGCTGCACGAGATCGTCAAGGAACGGCATCACACCCGCTGCCGTATCTATGCCCCGGTCGGTGCGCATGAGGATCTGCTGGCCTACCTGGTCCGCCGCCTGCTCGAGAACGGCGCGAATTCCAGTTTCGTCAACCGGATCGTGGACGAGGATATCGCCCCCGAGGACGTCGCCCCCGATCCCTTTGCCGAATGGCAGGCGATGGCGGGCAAGCCCGCGCCCGGCGTCATCCGCCCGGCCGAACTGTTCGCCCCCGACCGGATCAATTCGAAAGGCTTCGACCTGCGCGATCCGCTGGAGCTGGCGCGGATCGAGACCGAGCGCACGCGCTGGATCGAGCATCGCTGGACGGGCGGACCCTTGCTGGCGGCGGTGGGGGACGAGAATGGGCGCGACCTTGAAGAGATCGTCAACCCCGCGCATGGCAATGACCGCGTGGGGCAGGTGGCATGGGCCACGGATGGCGACATCGCGGCGGCCCTGTCGGCGGCGCAGATCTGGGATGCCGCGCCCGAGAAACGGGCAGAGGCCCTGCGCCGCGCTGCCGATCTTTACGAGGCGCATTATGCCGAGCTGTTCGCGCTGATCTCGCGCGAGGCGGGGAAATCGCTGCCCGACGCGGTGGCAGAGCTGCGCGAGGCGGTGGATTTCCTGCGCTATTACGCGGGTTTCGCCACGGGGGAGGCTCCGCGCGGGGTGTTCACCTGCATCTCGCCGTGGAATTTCCCGCTGGCGATCTTTACCGGCCAGATCGCGGCGGCGCTGGCGGCGGGCAATGCGGTGCTGGCCAAGCCCGCCGAAACCACCAGCCTGATCGCCTGGCGGGCAACGCAATTGCTGCATGAGGCCGGTGTGCCCGCGACTGCGTTGCAGCTTTTGCCGGGCGAGGGGCGGCGTGTGGGCACTGCGCTGTGCAGCGATGCGCGTGTTGCGGGCGTATGCTTTACCGGCTCGCTGCCCACCGCGCAGGCAATCAACCGGGCGATGGCCGCGCATCTGTCGCCCGAGGCGCCTCTGATCGCCGAAACCGGCGGGCTGAACGCGATGATCGTGGATTCCACAGCCTTGCCCGAACAGGCGGTGCGCGACATCCTTGCCAGCGCCTTCCAGTCGGCGGGGCAACGCTGCTCGGCGTTGCGGGTGCTCTATGTTCAGCGCGATGTCGAGGAGAAGCTGCTGAAGATGCTGCATGGCGCGATGGATGAGCTGCATATCGGCGATCCGTGGTATCTGGACAGCGATGTCGGCCCGGTCATTTCCGCAGCCGCCAAGAAGGGGATCGAGGATCATATCGCCAAGGCGCGCAGCGATGGACGCATCCTGCACCGGCTCAAGACGCCGGGGCGCGGGCATTACGTCGCACCGGTGACGATCCGCGTGGGTGGGATCGAGGATGTCGAGCGCGAGATCTTCGGCCCGGTGCTGCATGTCGCCAGCTTCGAGGCCAGCGACCTGGACCGGGTGATCGGGGCGATCAATGCCTCGGGCTACGGGCTGACCTTCGGGTTACATACGCGCATCGACGACCGGGTGCAGCATATCGACAGCCTCGTGAATGTCGGCAATCTCTATGTGAACCGCAACCAGATCGGCGCCATCGTCGGCAGCCAGCCATTCGGCGGCGAGGGGCTGTCGGGGACCGGGCCGAAAGCGGGCGGGCCGCATTACGTCCCGCGTTTCCGGGCGGCGAAGGTGAACCGGATGCCCGCATCCGAGGGACCCGAGGCCGATCCGGCGGCACTGCAAAAGGCGCTGGATGCCGCACGGACCGATAGCGCGACTCCGCGTGAAACCGTGCTGCTGCCCGGTCCGACGGGGGAATCCAACCGCCTGACCACCCATGCCCGGGGCACGGTGCTGTGCCTCGGCCCGGATAGTGCTGCGCAGGCGGCTATCGCCCGGGCGAAGGGCTGTGCCGCTGTGGAGGTGCCGGGAAGCCTGCCCGCCGATGCCCTTGGAACGCTGTCAGGCATGGCGCTGGTGGCCTATGACGGCCCCGAGGAGCAGGCGCAGCTTTACCGGCAGGCATTGGCGGCGCGCGAGGGGGCGATCATTCCGCTCGTGACCTCGGTGGAACTGCCGGGCTATGCGGTGCTGGAACGGCATCTGTGCATCGACACGACCGCCTCGGGGGGCAATGCCTCGCTGCTGGCGGCGGCGGAGTAGGGTGATTGCGTCCCGCGATGGCCGGGGGCGCTGCTCCCGGACCCCCGGGATATTTGCATGAAGAAGAATAAGCGCGGTTCGGAATTCGGCGTACGGGCCGTCGCGCTTGATCCGTGGGGGAGCATATGCAGGATTTCGGGGAATATGATTTTATCATCGTGGGCGCGGGCTCGGGTGGGTGCGTGCTGGCCAATCGTCTTTCCGCCGATCCGCGCAATCGTGTCCTGCTGCTGGAGGCCGGGGGCAGCGACAACCGCTTCTGGGTGCATGTGCCGGTCGGCTATCTATACGCCATGGGCGATCCGACGCTGGACTGGTGCTATCGCACCGAGGCCGAGGCGGGGCTGAATGGCCGCAGCCTGAACTATCCGCGCGGCAAGGTGCTGGGCGGCTGTTCCTCTATCAATGGCATGATCTACATGCGGGGGCAGGCGGGCGATTACGATCGCTGGCGTCAAGCGGGCAATCCGGGCTGGGGCTGGGACGATGTGCTGCCCTATTTCCGCCGCTCCGAGCATCATTACGGCCCGGCCGACACATTCCATGGCGATAGCGGTGAATTGCGGGTCGAGCGGCAGCGCTTGAGCTGGCCGATCCTCGATGCCGTGGCCGAGGCTGCGCAGGAGCTGGGTCTGCCGGTCCGCGACGATTTCAACGATGGCGACAACGAGGGGGTGGGTTATTTTCCCGTGACCCAACGTGGCGGCATAAGGTGGAATTCGCGCAAGGCCTTTCTGAACCCCGCGAAATCCCGCCCGAACCTGCGGATCGAGACCCATGCGCAGGTCGAGCGCCTGTCGCTGGAAGGCACGCGCGCCACCGGTGTCGTCTTCACGCAAAAGGGCCGCCGGATGCATGCGAAGGCGCGGGGCGAGGTGGTGCTTGCGGCGGGGGCGATCAACTCTCCGGCGATCCTGGAACTGAGCGGGATCGGGCAGGGCGAGCGGCTCTCGGATCTGGGCATCGAGACCGTTCTGGACCTGCCGGGAGTGGGCGAGAACCTGCAGGATCATCTGCAATTGCGGACCGTGTTCCGGATCAGGGGCGCGCGCACGTTGAATGATCGGGCGCGGTCGATCTGGGGCAAGGCGGGGATCGCGCTGGAATATGCGTGGCGGCGGACGGGGCCGATGGCGATGGCGCCCAGTCAGCTGGGGATATTCGCGAAATCCTCGGACGTATTCGAGACGGCGAATATCGAGTATCACGTCCAGCCGCTGTCGCTGGAGAAATTCGGCGATCCCTTGCATGATTTTCCCGGCCTGACCGTCTCGGTCTGCAACCTGCGGCCGGAAAGCCGGGGATGCAGCCATATCACCGGGCCGGATCCCGCGGCGGCACCTTCCATTGCGCCGCGCTACCTGTCGGCAGAAGCGGACCGGCAGGTAGCCATCGACAGCCTGCGTCATGCGCGGCGGCTGATGGAGACGCGGCGGATGGCGGAGTTTCGGCCCGAGGAAATCAAGCCCGGCGCGCATCTGCAAAGCGATGCCGAATTGGCGCGCGCTGCGGGGGATGTGGGGACGACGATCTTCCATCCCGTTGGCACCACGAAAATGGGCAATGATCCCATGGCCGTGGTGGATCCGGAACTGAGGCTGCGCGGGATCGAGCGGTTGCGCATCGCGGATGCGGGGATCATGCCGGTGCTTCCCTCGGGCAACACGCATGCGCCGGTGACGATGATCGCGGAAAAGGCCGCCGACATGATCCTTGCCGGCGGGTTTGTTCATTCGCGATGATGCTGCGGGTTACAGGACCCGAGCCGACAGGGGGTCCCTGCTTTCAAGATGCCGCTGAACGATCTTGCGGGCCGGCTTGCCATTGAGAAGCCTGCGGGCCGGGGTCGGGACGTAATCGACATTCCGCAATTCCGGCATCAGGATCGCGATTTCCTCGCGCGCGGTGTCGTCCAGCGCCTTCAGGGCCTCGGTTCCCGTCAGCATGCTTTCGGCCGGCATGCCTTCGGCAAGCAGCACCTCGTGATTCTCGCAAAGCACATGGAAATACTCGACCCCATGTTCGAGATGATCGAGGATCTCGACCCCTGGCAGGGCCAACAGGTCCTTGGCCGGAACCAGGGCCTCGGCCATGTCGAGTTCGGGCGATTGCACCAGGACCCGGTGCTGACGCGAGACCACGAGATCGCGAAGGGGCAGGCCGTTCCCAAGCGCACCCGCAGCGATCCGGACCGGGCGGAGCCCGGGATTACGCTCCAGCTCGGCGGTGCCGATCTTGCGCGATCCGATCCAGCGGATGGGTTGGAAGCCGTTATCCCTGGTGCGGATCATGTCGCCCCGGTTCAGATTTTCCACTGCCACCGAGCCACGGGAGGTTTCGATCAGCGTGCCTGCGGAGAAGCACACCACTGCCGGCCAGAAATCATCGTTATTATCCGGGTTTCGCCAGGTATCTTCGCTGACAACACTGGTGATCTCGATCGAGGTGATGTCCTCCATGGCGTAAACATATTCGCCGTTTCCGTCATCGGTACCGCCATCGGCGGTGGCAAACATCGCGCCGTCTTGCAACCGGAACATCATGGTGCTGTGGAGCGGATCGGATGCATCGTTATCCGGATCAACCAGACGCGCCCCGGTTATGTTTGCGGTAGAGGTCGTTCCGTCAGCGTAGGTAACCGTCGCTTCAAATGTCCAGTTACGGGACACCTGGTAAGCCTGACCGTTGAAACCCCAGCCATCATTCGGATGGAAGCCGCCGCTGTTACGGGGGGATACCCGACCGTCCTCATCCCCGTCACGGATCGTCCCCTCAGTGTAAATTGCATTTGGATCAAACGTATATCCGACAAACCCCGAAGAATCCAAGCCAACGTTTTCCCCGGTGATCCAACCCCATGATGCAAATGAAGCCATGTCTGTAATTCCCCTTGTGTCAATTCATGATCCGCTTGGATGCGGCGAGACAAGAGCAGGCCAAACCAATGTTGCGGAACGTGATTCCCCCGATTCACAACTGGCAACTTGGCGGCAACCCGCAAGGGAGTCAAATATTTTCCATCGCGATGAACTGATGGTTAAATATACAATTAAGTCATTGATTTAAAATAATTATATATGCATTGAGATCGTCCTGGTTGTGGGTATTGTATGCTAATCTACCCGCGCATCATATACCGAAATGCATGCCAGCTCGCCTTGGGCGTGCGCTTCATGCTGGCATAATCCACATGCACCAACCCGAAGCGGGGACCATAGCCGAACGCCCATTCGTAATTGTCCAGCAGCGACCAGTAGAAGAATCCGCGCAGGTTGACGCCCTGATCCAGCGCCGATCTGGCCGCCCGCAGGTGCTCGCCGATAAAGGCCACGCGCGCCGCATCCTCGGTGACGTCCTCGCCGGGCTCCAGGGCCATGCCGTTCTCGGTCACCAGCACCGGCAGATCGCCGATATGATCGCGGGCCAGCCGGACCAGGAATTCGCTCAGCCCCTCGGGACGGATTTCCCAGCCCATCCGGGTCCTGGGCAGCGGGCCATCCTCGGCCCGGTCGTTGGGCCATGGTCCGGGAAGATGGCCATGCAGCTTGCGGGTGTAGTAATTCACCCCCAGCCAATCCAGCGGCGCGGCGATGCGTTCCATGTCGTGCTGCCAGCCCTCGGGAAGATGCGGACCGATCCCCTCCAGCGCGGTTTCGGGATAGCCTTGTCCCATCAGCGCCCGGATGAACCATTGGTTATAGATCGCGTCCTGCCGGGCCGCGGATTCCGCGGCTTCGGGACTGTCGTCCACGGGATGCGAAGTTTCGAAATTCAGCACGATGCCGAGATTTCGCGCGCCATCGGCACGCAACGCCTCCATCGCGGTGCCATGTGCCAGCAGAACGTGATGCATGGCGCGGCTCGCGGCGCGGATGTCGCGCAGGCCGGGGGCGTGATGGCCAAGGAAATGCGACAGCCACGCGATGCACCAGGGCTCGTTCAGCGTCGCGATGCTGGCGAGCCGGTCGCCGAGACGGGCCTGAACGGCAGTGGCATAATCGGCGAAGAGCGCGGCGATGTCGCGATTGCGCCAGCCGCCCTGATCCGCGAGTACGGCGGGCAGGTCCCAGTGATACAGGGTCAGGAAGGGCTGCAACCCGCGCTCCAGCATCCCGTCGACAAGGCGGTCGTAGAAATCCAGCCCCTCGGGATTGAGGGTCCGGCCATCCGGCATGACCCGCGCCCATGATGTCGAGAAGCGATAGGCGTCGAAACCCGCATCGCGCATCAGGTCGAGATCGGTTTCCCACAGGTGATAATGATCGCAGGCCCGCGCCCCGCTGCTGTCATCGGCGATATTGCCGGGAGTGGCGGCGAATGTGTCCCAATGCGACGGTCCCGCACCGCCGAAACCCGATCCTTCGATCTGGTAGGCGGCGGTCGCGGCGCCGAAAATGAAATCACCGGGGAACTCGGATCGGGAGGGTAGCATGTCGGGCTCCTTCTGTGCTGTTGGCGCGAACATAGGGCAAGACCGGCCGGGCTGGCCACCCGCTCTGGTTCCGGGGGCGCTGGACTTTCCGGTTTGCGCGATGTTCCCTGAGCGCGCAACGAGGGAGGATATCGATGCGTCTGACGACAATGATCGCCGTGATGCTGGCCGGACCGGCCGCGGGTTACGAGCCTTTGGTCGAGAAACAGGAATTTACCCTGGAGAATTTCACCACGCGCGGCGGGGAGGTCATCCCCGAGATGCGCTTGGGCTACGAGACCTATGGCAAGTTGAACGAGGCCGGGGACAACGCGATCCTGATCCCGCATTATTTCAGCGGCAACAGCCATGCGGCGGGGAAATACAGCGAGGACGATGCCGCGCCCGGTTACTGGGATTCGATCATCGGCTCGGGCAGGCCGATCGACACGGACAGGTATTTCGTCGTCTCGGTCGATACGCCGGTCAATCTGGGCGCGCATGATCCCAATGTCATCACTACCGGGCCCGCGACGATCAACCCCGAGACGGGCAAGCCCTGGGGCATGGATTTCCCGATCCTGACCATCGGCGATTTCGTCGATACGCAACTGGGCCTGATGGAACAGTTGGGGATCGAGAAATGGCATGCCGTCATGGGCGCCTCGATGGGCGGGTTGCAAAGCTATGAATGGGCGGCGCGCTATCCCGACCGGCTGGAGCGGGTGATCCCGGTGATCTCCTCGGGCTGGGCGGATGCCGACCTCATCGCTTGGCTGGATGTCTGGGGCTCGCCGATCCGGCTGGACCCGAACTGGAACGGCGGAGATTATTATGACGGAGAGGCTCCGGAGGCGGGGCTGGCGCAGGCGCTCAAGATCGTGACGCTGCATGCGAATTCGGCGGAATGGACCAATGGCGCATTCGGGCGGGACTGGGCCGAGGAGGGTGCAGATCCCGGGGAGGATTGGGCGAATGATTACAAGGTCGTGGATGTCCTGAACGGGGCGGGCGCGGCGCGGGCATCGGTGTCGGACGCCAACCACTTCCTGTATCTCGTGCGCGCCAACCAGCAATTCGTCGCAGGCCATCCCGAGGGCAGCCTGTACCAGGGTTTGCTGGATATCGACGTGCCGGTGATGCTGATCCATACCGACGAGGACCTGGTCTTTCCCGGAAACGCGGTGCGCGAGACGGGGGCTATCATCAAATCGGACGGAACGCCCGTGGAGTTCGTCGAACTGGAAGGCACGCGCGGGCATCTGGACGGGGTGCTGGGAATCGCGCAGGCCGGTGAGCGGATAAGGGCGTTCCTGGAGGCGGAATAGGGGAAAGGGGCTCTGCCCCCGCCCAGCCCGTTCGGGCTGGCTCCCCGGGATATTTTCATGAAGAAGAAGGGTTTATGCAGGTTTTCGACAAGATCATCTCGGATCGCGGGTCGCGTTATGCGGTTTCGGGCGGGACGGCGAGGAACCGGGACGAGGTTGCGGCATTCATTGCGGAACTGAAGCGGAACAAGCGCTTTGCCAAGGCGACGCATAACACATGGGCGGCGATTCTGGGCGGAGAGCCGGTCAAGGATGACGATGGCGAGGCAGGGGCGGGGGCGCTGATGTTGCAGATGCTGGAGCGCGCCGGGTTGCAGGATCACGTGGTGGTCGTCACGCGCTGGTATGGCGGCAAGCATCTGGGCGGTGACCGCTTTCGCCATGTAGCGGATGCGCTGCGCCATTACCTGCGCGAGACGGGCTTGGGGAATTAGTTCGACCCACTGGCCTTGTCCTGCATATATTTCTGGAAATTCTCTTCCGCGTCATAGCCATGATCGCGGACCCATTCCAGAAGCGCCGTGGTCGTCCCCTTGCCGAAAGCGCCGGGCATGGTCGCGACCGAGGCCTGGGCGGCGGTGGCGCCATCCTCGACCTCTTCCGGCAAAAAGATCATGGTCGGCGTGAACATCGCCCCCCAACGGTTCACCATCTCTTTCTCGGGCCGTTCGGTGCCGTCGAAATCGGTGACGGGAATATCTCCAAACATGTTGATCTGGATGACGAAATAATTGTCCGAGATCAGTTGCGCGATGGTCGGGTCCGAAAACACCTCCTCATGCATTTTTGTGCAATAGATGCAGCCGCGCTGCTCGATCAGGATGAGAAGACGCTTGCCCTCGGCATTCGCTTCGGCAAGATCCTCGCGCAGATCCATGAAGGTTTCGCGGATCCAGGGCTCGTCATACAGCCCGTCATCGCCAAGCGTGACCGCATCGGCGGGCAGGGCGAGGGCCAGTGTCAGCAGGGTGGCGCGAAGAAAACCCATGTCATCCTCCCTCAGATGAGTGTCGCGGACCAGTCGAAATGCCTGATCATCCAGGCAGCGATCAGGTTCACCGTATTCGTCGCAATCAGGATCGCGAAGAGGATCAGCATGACCCCCATCGATTTCTCTACATATCCCAGATATTTGCGCTTGCGTCCCGCCCAGGCAAGGAAGGGCCGGGCAAAGCCCGCCGCCAGCACGAAGGGCAAGGTCATGCCAAGCCCGAAGACCAGCAGCAGCGTGCCGCCGCGCCACAGATCGCCGCTGCCCGAGCGATCAGCAGGATCGCGGAAAGGGCGGGGCCGACGCAGGGTGTCCAGCCAAAGCCGAAGGCGAGGCCCATGACATAGGCTCCCGCGATGCCGGCGGGTTTGGCGGGGCCGTCCAGTCTTGCCTCGCGATAGAGAAAAGGGATGCGGATGATGCCGAGGAAATGCAGCCCGAACAGTGCCAACACCGCCGCGGCGGCATAGGAAAGCGGTTGTTTCCATTGGGCAAATAGCTGTCCAAGCGCTGTCGCGCCCAGGCCCAGAAGCACAAAGATCGTGGTCACGCCGAGCGCGAAGCCGATGGATGAGGTGACAAGGCGGCCGGTGGCCCCGGCGGCGATCCGGTCCTCGCCGCGCAACTCGGAAATCGAGAGCCCGGCCATGTAGGACAGGTAGAAGGGCACCATCGGCAGGACGCAGGGCGACAGGAAGGACAGGATACCCGCCAATGCCGCGCCCCAATAGCCGATCTCCAGCATATGCCGCCCCTTCCATGTCGATCGCCCGAGGCGCCCTCTGTGGCAATCAAGAATACGAATATGTGCTTATGTCAATCGCCCGGGGGCAGCACAATATCCGCATGCTCTGCATGGCGGATCGTCGTGATCGCGGTTCAACCCATGCCAAGGGGATCGTTGCGATGCCGGGCGCGCTCGGCGTCGCTGCGCGCACTCCAGAGCGCGATCGCGCCCCAGCTCGAACAATAGAATGCGCCGAACCCCAGCACCAGCCAGCCGGGAAAGGGCCCGATGGAGGCACGTTCGAGGAGTTCACCGGGAGATTGCAGCGGACCGGGATGGACGATCAGCTTGCCCAGATAGGCGATGGTCTGGATCAGCAGGATCCAGAAATAATTGCGCCGGATCCGCCGCCCGACCGCCGTCCACATGCTGACATGATAGGAAGGGCGGCGGTAATCCTCGGCCAGCCGCTCCTGCCAGCGCTCTTCCATGTGCAGATCGCCCTCGGTCAGCATCGGCACCATGAAATGCAGCTCGATCCAGCGGCAGCGCGCCCGCCAGACATTGAAATAGCGATAGCGCCGCGCCTCGAGCATCAGGAAGAAGACGATCAGGATCCCGACCAGCACCAGAGGCAGGGGCGAGGCCTGTGGCGAGGAATAGGCGATCGACAGCGCCACGCCCAGGGTTACCACCGACCAGTTGGTCGTCGTGTCCAGCCGCGTTCGCCACAGGGTCGAGCGATAGATCTCGCCCCGGTAGAGATGGGCGATCACCCCCATCTCGGCTGAATCGAGTCCCTCGCGCGGCGTCAGATTGTCCATCATCACTCTCTCCCTGCCTAACAGATTGGCAGCGTGGAAAGATTTCGGCAAGGGCCCGGGATGGGTCCGCATGGCAGCGGAGAAATCACTCTCTAGGAGTTAGGATCTCACTTCCTGATGGCGACGATACAGATGCAACGGACTGGACGTTATCTATACTTTTCAATGGCCGCTTGCATACGGTTTTGGCACACCTTGAAAAAGCTCTCGATTTCGTCAACCGTTGGAAGGATAACCTCGACCGGGTTGTTTCGGTATTTTTCCTTGGCACGATCCTTATCATCATTCTGCCGTATCCGGCCAAATTCCTTCACTGCCTCGTTGTCCAGTCGCAGGATGCCTTCCGCGTCCTCCCATTCAAAGTCGCAGCGATGAGCCAAGGCAAATCCACGGGGATGCTTCAGAAAGCCTGCCCAGTTTCGGACCAGTCTCTCTGCGTCCTGTTCTTGAGTATATGTGTCGCCTAACAGATCGCGGATATACTCCCTGAGAACATCCAAACGCAGCAACATTATTTCAGAAAAATCCTCGCAGTCATCATCTGTTTGAGGTAGTGATAGTATTAATTCCAAAGACTTGACGACCGACGCAATATTACATGCTTCGGCCACGTGGAGTTCGGTGCTGCCATCCGTACAGACAAATGTGGTGGCGCCCGGAGCATTTTTACATTCGTAAAGACTGCAAATAAGCGGATCTCCGGATTCCGTTTTCAATAATGCTTCCAGATTAGAATAAATTTTTTGGAAGTCCTGCTTATTATACATCGCACATACCCTTTTACTGATTACAGGTAAACTTCTATGGAAAACTTGGGGGGCGAGCAATCCCCGAGCACAGACATGCAGCTTGTTTCGGCCTTATCCGCATGTCAAGGACGTGGACATCACCGCCCCACCGCCTCGCGCCAATGGCGGCGGCAGAGCGAGACATAGGTCTCGTTGCCGCCGACCTGCACCTGCGCGCCTTCGGTGATGGCGCGGCCCCCGGCATCGCGGCGGATCACCATGGTGGCTTTCCTGCCGCAATGGCAGATGGTGCGGACCTCGCGCATGTCATCGGCCAGTGCCAGCAGGGCGGCAGAGCCGGGGAACAGCTCGCCCCGGAAATCGACGCGCAGGCCATAGCACATGACGGGGATCTTCAGGTCGTCGGCCACGCGGGCCAGTTGCCAGACCTGTTCGCGGGTCAGGAACTGCGCCTCGTCGATGAAGATGCAGGCAGATGTCTTGCCATGCTCTTCGATAAGCGCGAAGAGGTCGCTTCGGCTGTCGAAGGTCAGCGCGTCATCGGCGATGCCGATCCGGCTGGCGATGCGGCCCCTTCCGGCCCGGTCGTCCAGCGCGGCGGTCAGCAGAAGCGTCTGCATCCCCCGTTCGCGATAATTGTAGGAGGCTTGCAGCAGGAGCGTGCTCTTGCCGGCATTCATCGTCGAGTAATGGAAATAGAGCTTGGCCATGGCGGCAGCAGATAGCGCCACCCGAGGCAGCCATCAAGACGGCGAAGTTCCGCATTCCGGTGGCGCGGGGGGTTGCCAAATTCGTGAGCCGGTGGCAAATATCGGATACGGCGGCGGCGAAATCCATGGCGCGATTCTGTGCGCCGTCCTTTCATATCTACATCATAGGTTGATTACGATGCGTGACCCATTGTTCCGCATGGCCCTTGTTCTGGGGTTATTATCCGCCGTCGGTCCCTTCGCGATCGACATGTATTTACCCGCGATGCCGCAGGTCGCCGCCGATCTCGATACGACCGAGGCCGGTGCGGCATTGACGCTGACCTCCTATTTCATCGCCTTCGGGATCGCGCAGATGATCTATGGCCCGATGGCCGATGCGATCGGGCGCAAGAAGCCGATGGTCCTGGGGGTGGCGATCTTCCTGGTCGCGACCGTCGCGGCGGCGCTGGCGCCCACGATCGGCTGGCTGATCCTGGCCCGGGCGGTGCAGGGCTTCGGCGCGGCGACGCTGATGGTGGTGCCGCGCGCGGTGATCCGCGATGTCGCCACCGGACCGGCTGCGGCCAGGATGATGGCGGCGATCATGATCGTCATCTCGATCTCGCCCATGCTGGCACCGCTGACCGGCTCGCTGGTCATGGCCTGGGGCAGCTGGCGCGAGATTTTCGGAGTGCTGGGGGCGGCGGCGTTGCTGAGCCTGTTCCTGATCCTTGTCGTGCTGCCCGAGACCTCGGAGCCGCGGAACCGGCAGCCGGTCCGGATCGGGCAGATGATGGCGGGGGCGCGGCGGCTTCTGACCGACAAGCGCTTCATGGGACTGACCATGATCGGCGGTTTCGGCATGGCCAGCTTCTTCGTCTTCCTGTCCACGGCGAGCTTCGTCTACAAGCATCAATACGGGCTGAGTCCGACCGGCTTCTCGATCGCCTTCGCGATCAATGCCATCGGCTTCTTCAGCGCCTCGCAATTCGCGGGACGCCTGGCCGAGCAATTCGGGATGGAGCGGGTCATCTCGCTGGCGATCACCGGGTTCGCCGGGTTGACGCTGATGCTGACGGCGCTGGTCTGGTCGGGGGCGGATGCACTGCCACTGGTGGTGGCCGGGCTGCTCGCGGCAAATGCCTGCCTCGGGCTGGTCATTCCGACCACGATGGTGATGGCGCTGGACCCGCATCCCGATATCGCGGGGCTCGCCTCGTCGCTTGGCGGCACGATCCAGATGCTGACCGGGGGACTGATGATCGCGGTCACGGGGCCGTTCATGGATAACACATCCGCGACCATGGTTGCCGGGATCACGCTTTGCGCCCTGCTGGCATGGTGCGCTGCGGCGGCCTCGCTGCCCCGGCTGCGCCTTGGCCGCATGGTCTGAGCCCAAACGATGAGCCCGGCTGCAACACGAATCGCGGCCGGGCCTTCGGTTACCGTCACCTGCACAGGGCGCCTACAACTTCTTCTTCATGGAAATATCCCACGGGGGTTCCGGGGGGTGTGAACCCCCCGGCCATCGCGGGACGCAAGCCAGAGGCGGGAAAAAGGTCCCCCGGATCGCGCCGCTATGCCCCCCAAGGCCCATGCGGATCGTCGCGCCCGTCAAGGCGCTCGAACCCATGCGCGCCAAAGAAATCGCGCTGCGCCTGGATCATGTTCGCGGTGCCGCGCCCGGTGCGCATCATGTCGAACCATGTCAGGCCCTGTGCCAGCGCGGGCAGGGGATGGCCCTTGGCCAGACCCTCGGACACGACCCGGCGCAGGGCGGGCAGGGCCTCTTCGATGCGCGAGGCAAAGCCGGGCGCCATGATCAGGTTGCGCCCGGGATTTTCGGTCAGCGCCTCGGCCATGTCGTTGAGCATCGTCGAACGGATGATGCAGCCTGCACGCCAGACGCGGGCGATATCGGGCAGGGGCAGGGACCAGCCGAACGCGTCGGACGCCGCCGAGATCATCGCGAAGCCCTGCGCATAGCACAGGATCTTGCCCGCGATCAGGGCGCGTTCCAGCAAGCCCTCGTCAAGATCGCAAGGCTGGGGGGCGGGGCCGAAACGCTCTTCGGCCACCTTCCGCTCCTCCAGCCGGGCCGAGACATTGCGCGCCATCACCGCCGCCTCGATCACCGGGATGGGGGCGGCAAGGTGCTGCGCCTCGATGGCGGTCCAGCGGCCGGTGCCCTTCTGCCCGGCGCGATCAAGGATCACGTCGAGCATCGGCTTGCCGGAATGCGGATCCGGTGCGCGCGCCACCTTGCCCGAGATCTCGACCAGGTAGGATTGCAGCGGGCCGTCATTCCAGCTCTCGAAGGTCGCGGCGATGCGGTCGGCGGGCAGGTCCATGCCGTCGCGCATGAGGCCGTAGATCTCGGCGATCATCTGCATATCGGCATATTCGATGCCGTTATGGACGGCCTTGACGAAATGCCCGGCCCCGGCCTCGCCCATCCGGGTGGCGCAGGGGGTGCCGTCCTCGGCCCTGGCAGCGATGGCGGTCAGGATCGGGGCGATACGGTCCCAGTCCTGCCCTGCGCCGCCGCCCATGATCGAGGGGCCGTGCCGCGCGCCGTCCTCGCCGCCCGAGACGCCCATGCCCAGAAAGCGCATCGGCAGGTCCGCCTCGGCGCGGCGGTTGGTGTCGTGGAAATTCGCGTTGCCGGCATCGATCACCATGTCCTGCGGGTCCAGCAGCGGCGCCAGCGCCTCGATCTGCTGATCCACCGGGCTGCCCGCGGGCACCATCAGGATGATCGCGCGGGGAGGTTTGATCGCGGCGACCAGTTCTGCGAGGCTTTCCGTCGGGATCACGCGGGGGGCGAGTTCGCCCGCCCCGGCATGGAAATTGCGCGTCACCTGCGCGGTGCGGTTGTAGACCGCGATGGGAAAGCCCTTCTCCGCAATATTCAGCGCCAGCGCCGATCCCATGGTTCCAAGCCCGATCAGCCCGATATCCGCCTCTGCCATGATGTTTTCGCCTTTCATCGTGATGTCTGTATCCCCGGCGGCCTCGCCCGCCTGCTCATGCCGCCGTCAGGTGCCGCAATCCATGGGTCACATCGGCGCGGATGGCAAGGCGCAGGGCGGGCTCGTCCCCGGCGCGCAGCGCGGCCAGGATCATCCGGTGATGGCGGGGCGGCTCGTTGCGGCGGACGCGGCCGTAAAGCTGCCGCATCGTCGGGCCAAGCTGCAGCCAGATCGTCTCCAGCATGGCCAGCATCAGCGGCGCCTGCGCCCGCAGGTAAAGCATCCGGTGAAAATCCAGGTTGCAGCGGATATAGCCGACCGCATCGTGACGCTCGACCGCGTCGCCGATCTGTGCATTCACGGTGGCAAGCCGGTCAATGAGCGCGAAATGGGCGCGGGGCAGGGCGCGGGCAGCCAGCTCCGGCTCGATCAGGGCGCGCATGGCGGCCAATTCCTCGATCCGCTCATCCGACAGCTCGGGCGTCGAGATCCGGCCCGAGCCCGACAGGGTCAGCGCCCCCTCGGCCACCAGTCGCCGCACCGCCTCGCGCGCGGGGGTCATCGACATGTGATATTCTCGCGCCAGCCCGCGCAGGGTCATGGCATGGCCGGGCGGCAACTCGCCCAGCATGATGCGGCTGCGAAGGCTGCGGTAAAGCCGTTCATGCGCGGCGGGATCGGCGGGGCGGGTAGAATTCATGGCCGATATGTGATCACAAGCGCCCGCGCCGTCAATCGCGGAATTGCCATGCCAGCAATTCGTTGCCGTGCAGGCGCAGCCAGTCGCGATATGGCTTGTGGCCGGGCATCAGCGTTTCGACCTGCGCCCAGAAGCGCGGCGAGTGATCCATGTGGGCCAGATGCGCGACCTCGTGGGCGGCGACGTAATTCAGCACTGCAGGCGGTGCCATCGCCAGCCGCCAGGAGAACATCAGCCGCCCGTCGGAGGAACAGCTTCCCCATCGCGATCTGGTATCGCGCAGCACGATGCTGCGGTAATCGCGCCCCAGAGCCGTCGCAAAGCCGTCGCAGGCGGCGTGCAGGCGCTGCTGCGCCAGATGCTTCAGGAATGCCTGGATCACGGGCGCGGCGGGCCGGTTGCGCGGGATCAGCAGCGCCTCGCCCTCGATACGGGCATTGCGGATCGGGAAGGGCGTGACCCGCAGCAGGCGCCCCCCGACCGGAAGCAGTGCCCCGCTTTCGACCGGCTGCGCCACGACCTGGCGCGAGGTGGCCCGGCGCAGCCATTCGGCCTGCGCCTCGGCGAATGCGCGGCCTTCGCTCAGGCTGACCCGGGGCGGCAGGGTCAGCACCGGATCTCCGCCAGCCCGGGGCACGCGCAGCGTCATCCGCCTTGCCCGCGCAGAGCGGCGCAGCGCGATCCGGAAGCCGCTGGAGGTCGTGATCGTCTCGGTCACCGCTTTTGCCTCATTCATGCGGTCGGGAAGAAAGCCTTTGACACCCCCGGGACCATGTGGCAGGGGATCGCGAAATTCCCTAATCGCGGCGGAAGGAGAATACCATGCCCAAAGAGGAATGGGGCACGAAACGTCTGTGCCCGCATTGTGCGACCCGGTTCTATGACCTGAACAACGATCCGATGACCTGTCCGGCCTGCGGCAGCGAGATGACCGTGGAGAGCCTGAGCGAAGGGCGCACCAAGTCGCTGGTCAGCGAAAAGACGTCATCGCGCGAGCAGAAGGCCGATCTGGTCGATGACAGCGAGGAGCTGGATACCGAAGGCGGGGATCTGGATGATGACCTGCTGGAAGACGATGACGACGACGGCGACGTGTCCCTGGACGACATTGCCGATGTCGCCGATGATGAGGACGATGACTAGGTCCAACCCGGAGACCGTGATCGCGGAGCTCTGGGGCGCCCCTATTTGATCCAAGGAAAACGAACGATGTCTCTCAAATTCCTTTCGCGTTATTCGCCCTATATGCTCAGCGTGCTGCGGATCGTCTCGGCACTGATCTTCATGGCGCATGGCACGCAGAAGATCCTCGCTTTCCGGCCAGTGACATGAACCCGGGGGTGATGTCCCTGCCGTGGATCGCCGGAATCATGGAACTGGTTGGCGGCGCCCTGCTGATCTTGGGCCTTTTCACCCGCCCGGTTGCGTTCCTGCTGTCGGGGCAGATGGCCGTCGCCTACTGGATGGCACATGCGCCGCAGGGTCCGTTCCCGGCACTGAATGGCGGCGACGCGGCGATTCTCTATTGCTTTGTCTTTCTCTACCTGTTCTTTGCCGGCCCCGGCCCGATCAGCCTTGATGCCAGAACCGGCCGGGCCTGAAAAGAAACATCCGGAAGAAGAGTTGAGCGGGGCCATTCGGCCCCGTTTTCATATGGCGCGCAGGGCCGGGCCGGGCTTGCTTGCGGTCGGGAAAAATCGTCCGGTTATCGCGAATTTTCCGCTTGCACCCCGGGCAACCGCCCCCTATACGACGCTCCACGCGAGATGGTTGAGACATCTTGCGAGACCTCCGGTGGGGCCATAGCTCAGTTGGTAGAGCGCTTGAATGGCATTCAAGAGGTCAGGGGTTCGACTCCCCTTGGCTCCACCAAATCACTCATGAAAAGCATCATAAAGTTCTGCCTTCATTGTCAGAAATTGCTTCTGCCTTTGGGATCGGCGTCGAAAGCAACCTTTTGCTGCGCATGACCGAGTGTTCACAGTGCGGACGGAGTGAACTATCAGCCTCCTCGCCGAAGTGTGCAATAATCAAGAGTTGCCTGCCGCTTGCCGCAAGTATCTTGCCACCCAGCAACGATCATGGTGGAAACCCACGACCATCTGGCAATCATGGCCGAAGGTTCTCGAAGACCTCAAGCTGGCGAACACGCTGTTCTGGAGCTAACCAGCGACAAAGCTATCTCGGGGACAATCTTGGCACGATGTTCAGCAAACCTAGATTCGGTTCATCCAGCGCGGAAAAATTAGGAGACACCAAGTTCTCGGGGGCTTCGCCATGAGTGCGATCAAAGCCGGGGTATCCGCATCGCTCTCTTGAACTGGTTCAGCGCACTCGACACGGCCGAGATCGTCCGCGTGGCATGAGGATTGCGGGGTAAGGGAAAGTCACGTCTCAAACGTCAATTCTGCAACAGCGCCCCGTTCGACGCAATGAAGTCGGGAAGAGCCGCTGATTCGCGTCACGGCGTATCGCATGGCTAAATGAGCGGAACGTGTTTTTCGGAGGATTCTTGCGTGAATTATTTGACTTTGACGCCGGAAAATAATTTGTGCAGGAAACAGTGAGAATTGCGCGTGAATTATTTGATTTGTTGCAATCTTAAAATAAAATCGCAATAAGTGAAGGTAAATGCACTCAAAGTGTTTGGATTTGTCGTTTATTGCGCTCCATGTTGCAGTTAATTGCCGAAATATCGCGTTATAAATTTTATTAAACATGTATAGATCGACATATATCATCTGATTTTGAATGTTTCGCTCATCCTCAGGTTGAATAATCCAAAAATACATGCAAATTATACCAGCCCAAGATCATGCGATTATAATATAAAGTAAATCAATAAGGTTTATTTATAAATTTGATTATTTTTGTCATTTTTTATCATGTATAATGGGCAATATCATGATATATATTGTATTTTTACTATCGGCGGTTATTTGCGAAATATAATTGATTAATAAGCGGATTATTGCTAATTGTATTTTTCGAAACGGCAGGGAGTCGTTTCCAGCAAGGGAGATATCAAAATGAAAAAGTTGTTTATTGCCGCTTCAGCGGTGTTTTTTACCGTGGGCGCAGCATCGGCTGATACGGTTCTTGGTACCGGTTCCTGGTCCGATTCCACTAGCGGTGCCGAATTTGGCGGTGAATCCGGGGCAGGCACGTTTGGTGGAGTTTCGACGGCGTCCAACTCAACCAGCATGGGGCTGACCTCTACCGGCGCTGCCGGTGGATTCACGACCATCGGTTTTGGTGGTGCAGCTTCCGGATCCGGTTCTGTTACCACGGCCAGCGGTGCTGTGAACAACACATCAACGACGACCTCTATCGGCTTCGGCGGCGGTCTCGCCTCTGGCGGATATGCCGGTACGAACGGAAGCTCTGCGGGTGCTTTCGGCGGGTTCGGCACCACTTTCCCGTGATTGTTGGTGCAACGGCTTAGGCCTGCATAAGCGGCCTAAGTTGGCCGGGGTGGGTGTCCGAACGTGCCGGCTCCGGCCTTCAACACCACCTCTGCGTTCGGAGGGGAGGAAAATACAATGTATAGCAATAATAGACGTATCGTTCCTGCTGCTGTCGCCGTGATATCAATCCTCACCGCGTCGGCCATCTGGGTCCCCCAGGCTGGGGCCCAGACGACCAGCAGTGACGCGAATTCCAGTTCATCGAGTTCAGCGCATGTCGAAAGCTCTGCGGCTGCCTCGGCATCCGGCGGTACATCCAATGCCCAGATCTATCTCGATCAGCGCGGCCGATCCACGACCAGGACCCAGCATGACTATAGCGGGTCCTACGAGGTGCGGTCAGCCCCCTCGGTTCAGCCGCCATCGATGGGGTCGGGGCATCCCTGCGGGCTGGCAGGAAGCATCGGCATCTCTATCATAGGTGGCGGAGCCTCCGGGGGGGTGACCCAGGTCGACGAGGCTTGCCTGCTGGCCCAGATGGGTCAGGGTCAGGCTGCGCTGATCATGATCGCCTCAAGGGATCCGGGCGCCTGTGCGGCCCTCCGCCAGGTCGGGAGCATACCTGCCAGCAGCATCTGTTCTTCATCAGAGCGCCGGACCGCTGGACGTGCGGGTCGCGGGCAGAGGACTGCACCGAGCTTTGCTTCCACTGAGCCGGTGGCCGCGGGATCGATGGGCTCCATCGCCGATTACGTGACATGCTCGCGGAATGACAGCGGGCAAATTGTTGCCAGGAAGCGCGGTGATGCCCCGTTCAGCAATGCGCAGATCTCGCAACACTGCCGTGGACAGATCGATCTGATCGCATTGAATTTCGCAGATCAGAAGCCGACTGCATCCATATCGGATCATGTCACCTGCTCGCGCAATGACAAAGGTCAGCTCGTCGCGCGAAAGCGCAGAGGGGCTCCGTTCAGCGACGAACAGATTGCGCAATTCTGCCGCGGACAGTAGGAAAATTGGCCGACCTGCCGTAAGATAGTCCTTGCGGCAGGTCTTTACCCCCGGCTGAAAGACGAGTCTGTGTGCCGTCATTCGTCGATTTGCTTTCGGACCCGGGACGAGGAAATCTTGAAAAGTCAAGACTAAGGGGGCGGTTTGGCTTGCTATCACGATCTCATATTTCAGCCAGATATGCTCACAGCGATGCGTAAGGACGGCACGACAATTCACTTTTCCCGACAGGAACACGCGCTCCTGTTGCAGTTCATCCGTCATCCGCACACCCTGATTACCCGCTCGGAATTACTTGAGGCCCTGGGCGGTAAGAGTGGCAAGCTGTCCGAGCGAAATATCGATTATCTCGTCAATCGGCTTCGCAAGCGTCTCGGCGATACCGCCAGGGACTCTCGCTTCATCGCAACCCGGTATGGCGATGGCTATGTCTGGGTCGCCGATCCGGTCAAGTCAAAACCGATCTCGGCCTTCCTGCTCGTCGGCCCGGTCTACGGTTCGAGCGATGACCAGGATGCCATGGGGGATTTCCCAGGTCAGCTCGCATCGGCTATTGCAGCCGCGGCTGGTGGACAGCAAACCGTTATTCCCTGTCCCGATTGGAATCCCGATCCGCAGGGACATGACGATCTTGATTTCACGCTCGATATCAGCACGCACATCGAAACTGATCACGTCCATCTGGCGTTGGCGCTACGGGAAGGTCGATCGCGCCGGATCATTGGAACATTCCGGCGAACATGGCTGCAAGATGGCGATTATGATCCCATCGACGACTTGTCACATGAGATTGCATGCGCCCTTTGGCGTCACGCGTCTTTGACAGACACTGGATCCGAGGTTGACTTGATGTCGCTCGATGTCGGCGCCAGGTGGCCTGAGGCCGTGGCATACTTGCACCTCGAGCGCGAGAATGGGCCTGCCGGACCAGAGATTCCGGTAATGCTGGCGCTCAACAACTATGAGAAACTCATCCGAAGCATCTACAATGCGCCGATGACTCGTGCCGCATGGGGGACTCTGGAAGCGGAAATCGAGGACCTGGCACTCAGAGCTCTGCCTGACGCGCATGACAACCCGCAACTGCTCCTGGCGATCGCCAAGCTCCTACGCTTCATTAATCGGGGCTATCTGGAACTCGCGGCGAGGCTGACGGATGAAGCCCTCGGATGCAGCACGTCGTTCGCTGAGGTCTATGCCATGAAGGGGCAGATCCAGGCCAGCAGTGGCAAGATCGGTGCGGCGGTGGCCCTCTATGACAAAGCGATCAGAATGATCGAACCGAATTCGAGATTTCATGCCCATCTCCTGATCTTGAAGATTTTCTCCCTGATGGCTGAAGACAACCGTGCCGCCGCATATAATGCAATTGTAGATCTGCATAGCATCGTCCCGGTGAACAAAGCCCCCTTTGGACTGCTGTTCGTTCCTCCAAAAACCAGGCAGCTTTGCTCTGATGCCGAACGCATGTTAGCGGCGATGTCACAGGAGGATGGCCGGCATCTCTCCGGTTACATGTTTAATGCCTGGGCGAGGCAGTTCCAGAAATACGAGCATCAGCAGAATGTTCTGAAAGGATTCACGTGTCATCTCCAGAGACATCACGGCAGCACCTCGATCGACCTGGATGTCGCGAAGCGTTTCCCGAATCTCATGGCGTCAGTGACCGGGGCTCAGGCCAATAATCATCCCGCTAATGAACTGAGCAGTTTTGTTTACCTATCATCCGGAAGATCTCGACTGTAATGAGGCATCGTAGCCTGGTTGGGAGATTTGGTGCGGCTGAAGCAGGTCGTGCCGTAGCAATGTGCAATCAGCGCCTGTTTCCTCGGTGCGATAGACAGTTTCGCGGTGATTTCCGTTCTATCTTGCACATGTCTCCCGACCCGAAGGCGGTCACCCTTCGCCTTTATGCCGGTGCTGTCGATCGGCAAATGCAACGGATTGTTGCCGCCCCGGTAGGGAATATCCACCGTCAGAGTGTTTTGACGGCGGCATAACGTGCCGTAACACGAAACCGTCCGGTTCGGCCTTGCAGACCGCGCAGACTTTCGACAAGGCCCGTCCTTTGCCGAAACGGCATGCCGACAGCACGTTCAGAATCAGGCAGACTTGGATGGCCGCATCGCTGTGAACTTGATGGCGGACCCGTCTGCCGCTCGGGGGAGGGTGACCAGACAATCGCCGGATCAAACCAGATTGTCGGTGAACCACGTCGCTTACTGACCAATGACACCGAGTGAGCTGCCCCAAATGATTCTCCACCTGGAGGCGCTTTTGCGTAGTGTATTGATGCTAAACGGATAAATCCTTCGCTGGTAGGCCCGGAGGGACTCGAACCCCCAACCAAGGCGTTATGAGCGCCCTGCTCTAACCAATTGAGCTACAGGCCCCTGCAGCGGCATCTGCCTAGTCGCAGCTTGGGATTTGGTCAAGCATTCTCGTTGCTCCAATGCTCGCCTTGGGCTATCGGGGGCGCGACATAGAGCCGGGGGCCGCCATGACAAAGAACGGGATCAGCTATCGCGACGCGGGTGTCGATATCGACGCGGGGAATGCGCTGGTGGAACGGATCAAGCCGGCCGCCGCCGCGACCGCGAGATCCGGCGTCATGGATGCGCTTGGCGGTTTCGGCGCGCTGTTCGATCCGAAGGCAGCCGGTTATGACGATCCGGTGCTGGTTGCCGCGACCGATGGAGTCGGCACCAAGCTGAGGATCGCCATCGATACCGGGCATCTGGACGGCATCGGCCAGGACCTGGTGGCCATGTGCGTCAATGATCTCGTGTGCCAGGGTGCCGAGCCGCTGTTCTTCCTCGACTATTTCGCAACCGGCAAGCTGTCGGTCGATGAGGGGACCCGGGTCGTCGAAAGCATCGCTCGGGGCTGCAAGGAGGCAGGCTGTGCGCTGATCGGCGGCGAGACGGCCGAGATGCCCGGCATGTATCACGACGGCGATTTCGACCTGGCCGGTTTCGCCGTCGGTGCGATGCAGCGCGGCACGGCCCTGCCTGCGAATGTGGCCGCAGGCGATGTGCTGCTCGGGCTGGGCTCGGATGGCGTGCATTCCAACGGCTATTCCCTGGTGCGCAAGGTGGCGGAGCATGCGGGGCTGGGATGGGAGGACGCCGCGCCTTTCGCCGATGCCTCACTGGGGCAGGCGCTGCTGATGCCGACGCGGCTCTATGTGCGTCCGGCGCTGGCGGCGATCCGGGCAGGCGGGGTGCATGCGCTGGCGCATGTCACCGGCGGCGGCGTGACCGAGAACCTGCCGCGGGTCCTGCCCAGGGGGCTGGGCGCCGAGATCGACCTGGACTCCTGGTCCTTGCCGCCTGTTTTCAAGTGGCTGGCGGAGGCCGGCGGCATCGGTCAGGACGAGATTCTGAAGACCTTCAACAGCGGGATCGGAATGATCCTTGCCGTGGCAGAGGACCGGGCGAAGGCGCTGGCCGATCTGCTGGGCGACGCCGGAGAGCGCGTGTATCCCATCGGGAAGGTCGTTTCCTGTGAAGGTGTCACATATGGCGGAACGCTTGCGTGAAACGGGTTGCGATCCTGATTTCGGGCGGTGGTTCGAACATGTTGCGGCTGGTCGAGGACATGACCGGGGATCACCCGGCGCGGCCGGTCCTGGTGGCCTCGAACGATCCGGCTGCGGGCGGGCTGGACAAGGCGGCGGCAAAGGGGATCGCCACCGCCGCCGTGGATCACCGCGAATTTCCGCGTGACCGGGCGGGATTCGAGGCGGCCCTGCTGAAGCCGTTGCTGGCCGCGGAACCCGATATCATCTGCCTGGCGGGGTTCATGCGGATCCTGACACCGGGATTCGTGACCCGGTTCTCGGGACGGATGCTGAACATCCACCCGTCTCTTTTGCCGAAATACCAGGGGCTCGATACCCATGCCCGGGCGCTTGCCGCTGGCGATGCCGAGGCCGGGGCGACCGTTCACGAGGTTACGCCCGAACTCGATTCCGGCCCGATCCTGGGGCAGGTGCGGGTGCCGGTGCTGCCCGGAGATACGCCGCAAGCGCTGGCCGCCCGGGTGCTGGAGCAGGAACATCGTCTGTATCCGGCGGTGCTGCGCCGCTTTGCCGCCGGGAATCGGACCCCGCTGATTCTCTGACGTCTTCGCGGGGCGCTAGAAAGACGCCCCGTCCACGGGCATCCGCTTGATCCGGTCGAGATCGGCCTCAGCGACGCAGCGGATATTGATCGCCCGCACGGGCTGGCCGTTCTGCTCGCCCTCGGCGAAGGGCTGCGTTCCGCAAACCGCGCAGAAGCGATGCTCGATGACATGGGCGTTGAAGCGATAGCCGGACAGTTTCTCGGCGCCGCTGATCAGCGTGAATTGCCCGGCCGGAACGAATGTCAGGAGAAAACCCTTGCGGCGGCAATGCGAGCAATTGCACTCCATGACCTCCGAAGGCAAATCGCCCTCGACCGAAAATTCGACCGCTCCGCAATGACAGGAACCTTGATAGGTCATTTTCATTCCTCCGTTCCGGGGCAGTGTAGCAAGGCTGCGGCTGGCGGCAAGGGAACGGTTGGATCGATGCCTTGGCCGCGATCAGCCCCATATCGCGGATAGCGCCGCGACCGGATCGTCCTCGCTCCAGATCTCGGGACCGATGGCGATGAAATCGCAGGCGGCCGAGATATCCTGGATCAGTTCGCGAGAAAGCGCTCCTTCGGCCACGATCGGGATCTCGATCATCTCGGACCACCATTCGAACAGCTCGAACGGGGCAGGGGCGCCGCGCCCCAGGGCGGTTTCGCCGACCGGACCGAAACTGATGTAATCCGCCCCGGCCTCTCCCGCGCTCATGCCGTCATGGCGGGACGCGCCGCAGTAGGCGCCGATGATGGCATCCGGGCCCAGTTCCTTGCGCGCCGCGCGCACGCCGCGCGCGCCATCGGTCAGATGCACCCCGTCCAGCCCGTGCCGCTGTGCCAGCCGCAGGTGGTCGTCGATGACCACCGCCACGTCGCGGGCATGGGCGATCTCGCGCGCCAGGTCGGCAAGCCGGCCAAGGTCATCCTCTTCCGCGCCGCCACGGATGCGCAGGCAGGCGACGGGGAACCGGTCCATCACCTCGGCCAGCAGGGGGCCGAGCGCCGAGGCCTGCGCGCCGGCGGGAGTCATCAGGTAAAGCTGCGGTGCCTCTGTCATATCTTATATTCTTTCACATTCCGGCAGGGCGACTGCAAGCGCTTAACCGGACTGCCGCCCGCGCGTCCCCTGTTCTTCTTCATCCAAATATCCCCGGGGGTCCGGGGGCAGAGCCCCCGGCCGTCGCGGGACGCAGGCCGTTCCCGGAAATCTCGAACTTCGGATCCGGACCGCTTCGCATTGCCGCAGATAGCGCAGCTTGCCCGCCGCCGCCAGACGGACTATTGCGCAGGTCATGCAAAGCGATCACCGACCCGTCATCATCCTTGTCCGCCCGCAGATGGGCGAGAATATCGGCGCCGCGGCCCGCGCCATGCTGAATTTCGGGTTGACCGAGATGCGGCTGGTCGCGCCGCGCGATGGCTGGCCCAATCCGAAGGCGGTGGCGATGGCCTCGGGCGCGGCGGGCCGGGTGCTGGACCATGTACGGGTCTATCCGACATTGGCCGAGGCGATGGAGGGCGTGGAATTCGCATTCGCCACCACCGCGCGGGGGCGGGAACTGTCCAAACCCGTCCATAGCCCGCAATCGGCGATGGAGGTGGCGCGCAGCCATCAGGGCCGCGTCGCGATCATCTTCGGTCCCGAGCGGGCAGGGCTGGAAAATGACGATGTCGCCCGCGCCAATGCCATCGTGACGGTGCCGGTGAATCCCGATTTCCCCTCGCTCAACCTGGCGCAGGCGGTGCTGTTGATGGGTTACGAATGGGGCCGCGTCGAGATGCCGCCCGAACCCGCCCCGCATGGCCGCCGCCCGGTGGGCGAGATGCTGGCCGACCGGGTCGAGATCGAACGGCTCGGCGATCATTACGAGGAAAAGCTGACCGAGGCGGGTTTCTTCTTTCCCGAATCCAAGGCCGCCAATATGCGGCTGAACCTGCGTAACATGTGGTCGCGGCTGGTGCTGACCCGGGGCGATGTCCGCATCCTGCACGGGATGCTGCGGCAATTGACCCGCCGCTAGGCCCGACCTACTGTCCGCCCGACCCCAAGAGGAGCAAGCGATGGCCAAGCGCCCCGTTTTCGAGGAAGTCTCGGATGACACCGCCAGCCGCCCCATGGCCCCGACCGGCCTGATCGACGCCGCCCCGAAGGGCGCGCGCAGGGCCATCCGGCTATGGCTGATGGTCCTTTTCGTCCTGGTCGCCACGATGATCGCCCTTGGGGGTGCGACGCGGTTGACCGGATCGGGCCTGTCGATCACCGAATGGGCGCCGGTGACGGGGGCGCTTCCACCGGGATCCGAGGCGGATTGGCAAGCGGAATTCGAGGCTTACAAGCAGATCCCGCAATTTACCGAGGTCAACTCGGACATGGATCTGGCCGGTTTCAAGCGGATCTACTGGTGGGAATGGTCGCACAGGTTGCTGGGACGGCTGGTCGGGCTGATCTGGGCCGTGGGCTTTATCGGCTTTCTTGCGGCAAGGCGCATCCCGGTGGGCTGGACGCCCCGGTTGCTGACGCTTGGCGCGCTTGGCGGGTTGCAGGGCGCGATCGGCTGGTGGATGGTCAGCTCCGGGTTGGTCGAGGGGATGACCCGCGTGGCATCTTACCGGCTGGCGATCCATCTGGGGCTGGCCTTCCTGATCCTCGGGCTGATCGCGTGGTATGTCACGCTCCTGTCCCGCAGCGAGGCGGAATTGCTGCGGGCGCGCAGGGCAGGCGAAGCGAAGCTGTTCTCCATGTCCACCGGGCTGATGCATCTGGCCTTCCTGCAGATCCTTTTGGGCGCACTGGTCGCCGGGATCGATGCCGGGCGGCAATATACCGGCTGGCCGACCATGGGCGGCGAATGGATCCCTGCGGCAATCTGGGATCCGGCGCTCGGCTGGCGGAACTTCTTCGAGAACCCGGCATTGGTGCAGTTCATCCACCGCATGACGGGTTATCTGCTGGCGATATTCGCGGTGGTGGTCTGGCTGCGCGCCCGCCGGTCTCCGCATCCGGTGACACGGGGGGCGTTTACGGCCATGATCGTCATGGTCGCCATGCAGGTGGGGCTGGGGATCATGAATGTGCTTCACGCCTCGCCCTTGCCGCTTGCGCTGACCCATCAGCTTGGCGCGGTGGCATTGTTCACGCTGATCATCCGCGCCCGCCATCACGCCCGTTACCCATATGAAACCTCGGTCAGGGGGACCAGCAAATGAGTGCCATGGACGATCTTCTCGCTTTCCAGCGTCAGACCGAGGCGCTGTCCTCTGTCGCCGAGCGGTTGGGCTGGGACCAGGAAACGGTGATGCCGCGCGGTGCGACCGAGCAGCGTTCCGAGGAAATGGCGGCGATGGAAGAGGTGCTGCATGAGCGCCGCACCGATCCGCGTATCGGCGAATGGCTGGCCGCCGCAAATCCCTCGACCGAGGCCGAAAGGCGGATCGTCGAGCTGATCGAGCGCGATTTCACCCGTGCCAGCCGGGTGCCCGCCCGTCTGGCCACCGAGATCGCCAGGACCACCTCTCTGGCGCAGGGAATCTGGGCCGAGGCGCGCGCCAACGAGGCGCCGGAGGATTTCCTGCCGGTGCTGGACAAGGTGCTGTCGCTGAAGCGCGAAGAGGCGGCGGCGCTGGCCGATGGCGGCGATCTCTACGATGCGCTGCTTGAGGATTACGAGCCCGAGACCACGGCTGCGGAAATCGCCACGCTGTTCGACGCCATGCGCCCACGCCTGGTAACTCTGCGCGAGGATGTGCTGGGGGCGGAGCGTCAACCCGGAAAACTGGACGGGCATTTCCCGCAGGAGACCCAGCTTCGGCTGGCCCGCGTCTGCGCCTCGGGTTTCGGCTATGACTGGACGCGGGGGCGGCTTGACCTGGCCGTGCATCCTTTCAGCAGCGGGCGCTGGCAGGATAGCCGCATCACCACGCGCGTGGTCGAGACCGATCCGTTCAACTGCCTTTACTCGACCATCCACGAGGTCGGCCATTCCAGCTATGAGCAGGGGATCGACGACGATTACGCCTTTACCCCATTGGGGCGCGGCGTGTCGATGGGCGTTCATGAAAGCCAGAGCCGTATCTACGAGAACCAGATGGGCCGGGGACGCGCCTTTGCCGGTTGGCTGTTTCACCGCATGTCGGATGCTTTCGACGGGTTGAACATCGATGACGCGGATGCCTTCTATGCGACGGTGAACCGGGTCACGCCAGGCTATATCCGCACCGAGGCCGACGAGGTGCAATATAACCTGCATATCATGCTGCGCTTCGATCTTGAGCGCGACCTGATCGCCGGGAGCTTGATGCCGGGGACCTGGTGGAGGCCTGGAACGCGCGCTTCCTCAAGGATTTCGGAGTTGTGGTGGACCGGCCTTCAAATGGCCTTTTGCAGGATGTGCATTGGTCCGTGGGCCTGTTCGGCTATTTCCCGACCTATGCCCTGGGCAATGTCTATGCCGGTTGCCTGAATGCCGCGATGCGCAAGGCGGTGCCCGATCTGGACGAGCATCTTGCGCAGGGCGATGCCGGGCCGGGCGTGGAATGGCTGCGCGAGAACCTGCAACGGCACGGGGGATTGATGCCGCCGCGCCGCCTGATCGAAGAGGCGACCGGCGCCAAGGTCGGGCCGGAGCCGCTACTGGATTACCTGGAAGAAAAATTCAGGCGGATCTATGCGTTGTAGCCGCTGGATTCGGATATTTTCATGAAGAAGAAGGGCAGGGTCTTTCCCAGAAGGGAAAGTGGCCCTGCCATGCATCGAGGGCCGCGCATGGCCCGATGCGGGGGCTCAGTTCCTGATCTGCAGCCGGCAAGCGCCGGCCTGTGCCAGGTCGCGACGCGTCAACTGTCCTGCTCCGGGCAAATGAATCGTTGCTCCGTCCCATGACAATTCGGCATCTTCGCCACCTGCGATGAGCCGGAGCCCTATCTTGCAGGGTTTCGTGCCGGAGATCATCGACAGATCCAGCCTGTCCTCTCCCGGGATGAAATCCCGGATCGTGACCTGTCCGCGCATATCGGGCAGGAAACGGTCGGAACCGTCGCCGCCCACAAGCAGATCCTCGCCATCATAGGATGCGATCAGGACATCCGCGCCAGGCCCGCCTTCCAGGGTGCCGCTTCCTTCCAGATGGTCGTCTCCGGTCCCGCCGGTCAGATGGTTGCCGCCCTCAGGGTCGATGAGCACGTCATTGCCATCGCCGCCATCCAGCCCATCATCGCCGCGTCCCCCGAAAAGCCAGTCATCGCCCGGTCCGCCATTCAGCGTATCATTTCCGGCCCCGCCATAAAGCATATCGATGCCGTCATGTCCTTGCAGATCGTCATCGCCCCCAAGCCCATAGGCCAGCCCATGCGGGTTGTTGACCCCACCAACCAGCCCGTCGACAGAGGCGCTGGCCCGCGGATCGACGACCATCCTGTCGGCCTCGCCGCTGCCCCAATGCTCGCCTTCCTCTGGTGGCGTGCTGTTGTCCCGGGTCCAGCCCCAATGCGCGAAAGCGGCGGATTCGATCTGCACATGCCAGCCCTTCCTCGCGCCTTGCCATTTCAGCAAATCGCTGTTCCGGCCTGTCGGTGGCCACCATGTCCAGCCGATCCCCTGATCCGCGAACCATGGCAGTTTTCGGGCCATGTTGAAGCTGGTATGAGCGCGTTTCCCGGAGGTGGCCGGGTCAAGGGAACCGGCCGAGCTGTATAGCTGGGACTCGGTGACGATAATGTCATCGCCGGGTTGATCCAGCGTTCCGATACGGCCGCAGATTTGCTTCGTGAAGGTTTCGCCGCTGCTTTGCGGATAAGCCGCCGTCACCCAGCCCGGATACATATGCGCCGACCAGACCAGCTTGTCGCCTGCGGCTTGCCGGATCAGATCGTGGTCGAGATCCGCGAATTGTGCCGAGGCGCGCATCCCACCGACGAACAGGCGCTTGTCACCCCAATCGAGCGAATAAATCAGATCGGCGATGTGCCTGCTATAAAGCGCGGCCTCCTTGGGCTTGTTCCCATAGGCCATCGGCTCGTTGATCAGTTCCCAGCCAGCCACCGCCGAGAAGATCCGCTCATGTGCGGGATCGCGGAACCATTGCAGCATGGTTTCCCAGTCATCCCTGACATCGTTGATCTTCCAGTCGCCGTCCGGATCGTCCAGCGCATCCACCGGCCCCAGTTGTGTGCGCGGGACGACCTCCTTGCCGGACCTGCCGCCCTTGACGAAGCCGCCGGCCAATTCGCCATCGGAATTCTGGATGATGAGGCGATAGCCACGGGCGGCGGCCTGATCGGCGAATTGCGCCCAGTTCTCTGCCCGTTTTTCATTCATCACGGTCGCGGCGTTGAAATCCAGCCGGATGACATTCACCTCGGGAAAGATGCCCTGTAGCGCATCTAGCATCCGGGGAATACTGCCGCCATGCTGCAGCGTAACGCCACTGGGGGTGCGCCATCCCACCATCCGGTCAAAGCCCGCAGGCTTCTTCTTGTCACGGGGCGCGTCCAGCAGGATCAGCCTGCCGGACTCGTCACGCCCGGCCTCGCCACTTTCCGGATCGACCAGCACCGCGACACGCTTGCCCTCGCGCAACCCGGACAGGAGGTCACGATCCGCCGGGTCGAGCAGATAGCGCGTCTTGCCGTTGATCTTGGTGAAGACCGCGCCACGCATATCTTCGGGGATCCCGATACCGTCACGCGTGACGACCTTTTCGGGTTCGGCAACCACCGATTCGTAATAGGTGGCATAGGAAACTACATTCCAATCCGCCATCTGCGAATGAAACTGGAGATCGGGACAATCCATTTGCACCACCTTGGGTAAAGGCTGCCGCCCGAGTCCCAATTCCCATCCTGAACGGTCAGATCGCGCGCGGCACAACTGTCATCAGGAAATGGAGATCCCCGACATCGGACGATTCAAGCAGCCGAGCCCCTTAAAAAGCACTAATTTACGGGATCCATATGTCATGGGAGTCCTAGCGTCTAGGGTCCCCCTGCATCATGCTGAACCAGTCGGCCAACACCCGCACAGATACGGCTTCGTCCAACCATGGCACATGCGCTCTGCCCGGCACTTCGCCAAAGATCATGTCCGGGCGGCGGCGTTTCATCTCTTGCGCCACAGCAGCAGAGAGCAGATCGGAATTCGCGCCGCGAATCAAGGCGACGGGAAGACCGGCCGTCGCGTCCCATAGCGGCCACAGATCGGGGGAATCACCCTCGAAAGCGGCGAGGAATGCCTCGCGCAGCGCCGGGTCATATCTGATCCGCAGCCCCTCGGGGGTTTCCTCGTAATGTTTCCGCGCATCGGCAAGCCAGCGGCCCTCGGGCACATCGGCAAAGCCGGGCATGGCCGCCGGCAGGCGTTCGGCCAGCGCCGCATGGGTTTTTGCCGACGGGTTGCGGCCCACATAGTCGAAGATACGTTCCAGCCCCGGGCGTTCGATCTCGGGGCCGACATCGTTGAGGCAAAGACCAAGCAGCCGGTCACGGGCGGTCGCGGCCAGGACCAGCCCGATCAATCCGCCCCGCGAGGTGCCCAGGACTGCCACCTTGCCGATTCCCAGGTGATCCAGCAGCGCCAGCGCGTCCTTGCCTTCCTGCGGCACGGTATAGGTTTCGGCGCCGGTCCGGTCGGACTGTCCGCGCCCGCGGTAATCCATCCGGATCAGCCGGGCATCCGGCAGATGTGGGGCGACATAGTCGAAATCGGCCATATTACGGGTCAGCCCAGCAAGGCACAGGATCGGCAACCCTTCGCCTTCATCCCGGTAGGCGAGGCGGGCGCCGTCAGGGGCGGTGAAGAATGCGGTCATCAGAGCCCCCCGAGATCGGACAGGATGCGTCCGGGCCGGCAGGGCAGGCGGTCGACCGGCAACCCCGCGCGATTGGCCCAGACAGTCGAAAAACCGAAACGGGCGGCACCATAGATATCCCAGCCATTCGAGGACACGAAGGTGATGTCGTCCGGCTTGCAGCCGAAATGCTCGGTCACGATGCGATAGGATTCGGCCGAAGGCTTGAAACGCCCGGCGGTTTCGACCGAAAGCAGCGCGTCCAGCCGATTCTCCAGCCCGGCCGAGGCGGCCGCTTCGGCCAGCATCCGGGGGCTGCCGTTCGAGAAGATCGCGGTTTGCGCGCCATCCGCGCGCAGCCGGTCAAGGGTTTGCGGCACCTCGGGATAGGCGGGCAGCCGACGGTAAAGTTCCAGCAGGCGGGCGGATTGATCTGCCGTGGCGCCATGGCGCTCGGCAGCCCAGTCCAGCGCTTCGGCGGTGACCTGCCAGAAATCGGCGTGATCACCGGTGATTGCCCGCATCCAGGAATATTCAAGCTGCTTTCGCCGCCAATCCGCGGACAGATCCGCCCAGACATCCGCAAGAGACGGATCGTCTTGCGCTGCCTGGCGGGCCGCGCCGTCCACGTCGAACAGCGTCCCGTAGGCGTCGAAGACCCAGATCACAGGTTTTCGCTCTGCGGCATGCCGAGAACGTGGTAACCGCCATCGACCTTCACGATCTCGCCGGTCGTGCAGGCGCCCCAGTCCGAGATCAGCCAGACGGCTGTGCCGCCGATCGCCTCCAGCGTGGCATTGGCGCGCAGCGGCGCGTTCGCCTCGGTATGGCGGAAGGTCTTGCGCGCGCCGCCGATAGCCGCCCCGGCCAGCGTCTTCATCGGACCGGGAGAGATGGCGTTCACGCGGATGCCGTCGGGGCCGAGGTCATTGGCAAGGTAACGGACGCTGGATTCCAGCGCCGCCTTGGCCACGCCCATGACGTTGTAGAATGGCGTTACCCGGTTGGAACCGGCATAGGTCATGGTCAGGATCGTCGATCCCGGGGCCATCAGCGGCATGGCGCGGCGGGCGATCTCGATCAGCGAATAGCAGGAGATATCCAGCGAATGCTTGAAATTCGCCCGGCTGGTATCGACGAAGCGTCCGGTCAGTTCGTCCTTGTTGGAATAGGCGATGGCATGGATCAGGAAATCCAGCCGCCCCCAACGGTTGGAAATGTCCGAAAAGGCCGCGTCCAGGCTGTCGTCATCGGTCACATCGACATCCAGCAGGAAATCCGATCCGACCGATTCAGCCAGGGGCGCCACCCGTTTGCCGAATGCCTCGCCCTGATAGCTGAATGCCAGTTCGGCCCCTTCGGCCGCGGCGGCGCGGGCAATACCCCAAGCGATGGAGCGCTCATTCGCGACCCCCATCACAAGCCCTCGCTTGCCTTCAAGAAGATCGCCCATATTCCGTCCTCGATATTGTTTCTTGTTTTATTCCAAATATTTCGACATCAGCAGCGAGGCGTTTGTGCCGCCGAATCCAAAGCTGTTCGACAGAACCGAATCCAGATTGGCATCATCCACCCGGCTGGTCGCAATTTCACCCGGCTGAATCTCGGGGTCCAGTGCCTGGACATTCGCCGATGCCGCGATGAAGTCATTTTGCAACATCAGCAGGCAATAGATCGCCTCATGCACGCCGGTCGCGCCAAGGCTGTGGCCAGTCAGCGACTTGGTCGAACTGACCGGAGGCGTGCTGCCCTCGCCAAAGACCCGGCGCAGCGCCTTGATCTCGCCGACATCGCCCACGGGGGTCGAGGTGCCATGCGCGTTCACGTAAGAGACCTTGCGCCCTTCGGGCAGGGTCTCGACCGCCAGCCGCATGGACCGCTCGCCACCTTCGCCAGACGGGGCGACCATGTCGTAACCGTCCGAGGTGGCGCCGTAGCCGGTGACCTCGGCATATATCTTTGCGCCGCGGGCCTTGGCGTGTTCCAGCTCCTCCAGCACGAGGACTCCGCCGCCACCCGCGATCACGAAACCGTCGCGGGTCTCGTCATAGGGGCGCGAGGCGGTCTCGGGCGTGTCGTTATATTTGGACGACATCGCCCCCATCGCGTCGAACAGGCAGGACAGCGTCCAGTCCAGTTCCTCGCCACCACCAGCAAAGACGATATCCTGCTTGCCCATCTGGATCTGCTCGACCCCGTTGCCGATGCAATGCGCACTGGTCGAGCAGGCCGATGTGATCGAATAATTCACACCCTTGATCTTGAACGGCGTCGCAAGGCAGGCCGAGTTGGTCGAGGACATGCAGCGCGTCACCATGAACGGCCCCATGCGCTTCGGCGCGCCCTTCTCGATGACGATCCGGTGCGCGTCGAAGAAATTCGAGGTCGACGGCCCGCCCGAACCCATGATCAAGCCGGTGCGCGGGTTGGAAACATCGCTTTCCTCCAGCCCGCTATCGGCGATGGCCTGCTCCATCGCGATGAAGTTATAGGCCGCGCCGGGGCCCATGAAGCGCAGGTTGCGCTTGTCGACATGTTCCGTCAGGTCGATCTGCGGCATGCCGTGAACCTGGCTGCGAAAGCCATGCTCGGCATATTCCGGGGCAAAGACGATGCCGGAACGCCCCTGCCGCAGGCTTTCGGTGACTTCCCCGGCATTATTGCCGATGGGAGAAACGATTCCGAGCCCGGTGATCACGACGCGTCGCATGGGGGCCTCCTTGAATGTTGGGTTAACTCGCCGAAAGGGCGACCTTCATGTCCTTGACCTGATAGATCACCTCGCCATCCGCTTCGACGCGGCCATCCGCCACGCCCATGGTCAGGCGGCGGGTCTGCACGGCCTTGGTGAAATCGACGAAATAGCGCAGCATCTTGCGGTCGGGACGGACCATGCCGGTCAGCTTGACCTCGCCCACCCCAAGCGCATAGCCGCGCCCCTGCCAGCCGCGCCAGCCAAGGTTGAAGCCGGTCAGCTGCCACAGCCCGTCGAGGCCGAGGCAGCCGGGCATGATCGGGTTGCCGGGAAAATGGCAGGGAAAGAACCAAAGGTCGGGATGGATGTCGAACTCGGCGACGATATGGCCCTTGCCATGCGCTCCGGCATCCTCCGACACTTCGGTGATGCGGTCCATCATCAGCATCGGCGGTTCCGGCAATTGGGCATTTCCGGGGCCGAACAGCTCACCCCGCGCGCAGGCGAGCAGCTCGTCGCGGTCAAAGCTCGTTTGCGTCATCGCCATTCAGTCCTGCCTTCCCTGTCATGCGCGGTCCTGCCGACCGCTCGGTGTTCAAGTTGACGTTCCGTCTATCATTCGCAGCCAAGTCCGTGCAAGCGCAAGGCCCTGTCTGGATTATTGCACATTTTGCCAGAGCCCGGGCCGATCAGAACCACTGGCCGGGCTCCATCAGGCCGAAATCCATCAATTGTTGCGCCTTCCACTCGAAAGGGAGCGAATTGCGCCAGACGAAACTGCCGACACTGTCGCGCGATCCGGGATTGGTCCGCAGCGCCTTGGCAACACGGAACGAGCCGATCGCCGCTGTCATGTTGTGGTGCCACGGGCAGGAATAAGTGTTGTATTCCTCGATGTTGAAACGATGGTCCGCTGTGATCCGCAGATCCTTGGCGGCCCGGAACAACGAGATTCGGTCGATCCGCCGCCGGTCCCTGGGCAGATGCTCTTCGAAACGCCAGCGCAGGCCGCCGAAAAAATCCAGCTGCCGTTCTATCGGGTGATCCTCGCGATTGGTTCGCGCCAATGCGTAATAGCCGGTGCGATCGAACATGGTCTGCTCAAGATCGACGGCGTTGGGGGAGCAATCCAGATCGGGAGCGTAGAGATCGATGGCATAGGTCAGCATCGCCGAGCGACGCTCCTCGACATGGAAGGCCAGCATCTCGCCGATGCTGCGGGTCTCGGAAAAGGGATAGAACAGGAACTCGGCGTTGAAACAGTAATAAAGCCAGGTTCCCTCGGGCACCGCGTCATTCACCGCGTTGATCGCGTCGACATGCGCGGCGGGCCGGCGGGTCTGCCAATGCAGATTGGTCATCCGGGCCGAGCCGCTTTCCGGCAGGGCAACCGGTTCGGGCGACAGGACCAGAAGATGGCGGAAGCCCAGCTTCAGATGATGCTGCAATGTCTCGTTCACCGCGGCATCGTCTTCGATCAGCAGAATCGCCAAGGGCCCCTTGGCCAGGGTCTTGGGTTTTTGGCGTAGATAGTCAAGAAGGTTCGGAAACTCGGATACCATTGTAATACTTGCTTATTTCATCACGGATTTGACTTGATCCAGGGCTGCGCGCAGCAGGTCGGGATTGCTGCTGGCGCTTTCGACCAGGCGCTTGAGCGTCGCTTTCTGCGCATCGGAGATCGAGGCGGATTCGATCAGCTCCTCGACCTTTCCTGCATCGAAACCTTCGGGAGTAAGGGCCGCCTCGATCCCGGCAGCCACAGAGGCGGCATCGGCAGCCTCACCCGTGGCGGATGCGGCCTCTGCGGCGGCGCTGGCGGCGGCATCGGCGGAGTCCTCGACGGCGGCGGGAGCGTCCTGGCTGTTTGCATTGGCTGCGGCATCGGCGGCGCGACCGGCTGCATCCAGCGCAGCTTCGGCTGCGGCCTCGGCCTCCTCGGCTGCTGCATCCGTGGCCGTGACGCCGGTTTGCTCGGAGGCCTGCACCGCCTCCGCCGCGGCATCGGCGGCAACGGCAGCGGCATCCGCCGCAGCATCCGCCGCTTCATTGGCCGCCTCTGTCGTCTCCTCCAGATCGGCTTCGGCAGGCTGCTCTGCCGGGGTTTCCCCGGCAGCATCTTCTGCGGCTTCCGCCGTGTCTCCGGCAGTCTCTTCGGCGATGTCGGCCGCATTCTGCGAAGATGTCTCTGGCGCGGTTCCGGCCGCTTCGGGATCGGCAGTCCCGGTTTCGGGTGCCTGCTGCTGATACCACCACCACGCAGCGGCGGCGGCGGCAAGAATCAGGATCGGGAGTAGTAACTTGCGCATGACTTGTCCTTCGGCTCGGTCCCGGTGGTTCGTCTATCGCACAGGCCGCGCGTCGCGAAAAGGCACCAACGATCCCCGCATTGCGACAAAAGCGTGAAAAAAGCGGTGTTTTGCACATCTCGAACCGGTGAATTCGGTTGAATCGCCGCCGCGCCGCGCTTATTTTCCCGACATTCACGCCATGGTTATAAAAGGAGCAATACCATAGCCCGCAGACCGCATAACGCACCGCCCACCCGTGACACAGTCCCCGCGTCAATGACCGCATTCGCGTGGCCGAAATTCGCCTGATTGGCGCTGATGGAGAGAATGTCGGCGTCGTGTCGCCCTCGGTCGGGCTGCAGATGGCACAGGAGGCCGGGCTCGATCTGGTCGAGATCTCGCCGAACGCGACCCCTCCGGTCTGCAAGGTGATGGACCTTGGCAAGTTCAAGTACGAACAGCAGAAACGCGAGGCCGAGGCGCGCAAGAAGCAGAAGGTCATCGACATCAAGGAGGTCAAGTTCCGGCCGGGAACCGATACCCATGACTATGATGTCAAGATGCGCAACGTCATGAAGTTTCTCGAATCGGGTGACAAGGTCAAGATCACCTTGCGCTTCCGCGGCCGCGAGATGGCGCATCAGGATCTGGGGCTGGAATTGCTGAACCGCGTCAAGGACGATGTCGGCGAGGCCGGAAAGATCGACGCCATGCCGAAGATGGAAGGCCGGCAGATGGTGATGATGATCTCGCCGCGCTGACCGCGTCACGCGAGACCGCGAAATCCGGGCCGCGCAGGCATCGCCGCGCGGCCTTTGCATGCCGGGGGGCAAATATGTCAGACGCGCCGGAAATCAGGATCAAGAGGCTGGAGGGCGCGGACAGCGCACTGCCCTTGCCCGCCTATGAGACCGCAGGTGCCGCAGGGGCGGATCTGCGCGCGAATTTCCCCCAAGGCGCGCGGGACGGGATGGAACTGGCTCCCGGCCAGCGTGCGCTGATCCCGACCGGGTTGATCCTCGAGATCCCGGCGGGATGGGAGGTGCAGGTCAGGCCGCGTTCGGGATTGGCGCTGAAACACGGGGTGTCCCTGGTCAATGCTCCGGGCACGATCGATAGCGACTATCGCGGCCCGCTCGGCGTGATCCTGATCAACCTGGGCGAAGCGCCGTATCGCGTCAGCCATGGCGACCGTATCGCGCAGATCGTCATCGCACCCGCCCCGCAGGCCAGGTTCACCGAGGTCCGGAATGTCGTTGCAACGGCTCGTGGCGCGGGCGGGTTCGGCTCGACCGGGGCGGTCTGATGCCGGGGTTGCTGTCGATTGCCGCATTGGTCGCTCTGGCGTTGGTGTTGCGACTTCCCGGACGGGTGGCTTTGGCGATGACCGGAGGATTGTGGCTGGCAATAGCCCTGCTGCTGGGCACGGCACCCGAGAGCGGGCTTGCCCGCTCCATCGGCGCTTCCCTGACGGGATGGCTCGTGGGGGGCGGTTTCGCCGTGCTGGTTCTGACCTATCGCATGGTGTTGCGCCGCTTGCGCGCGCTGGCTCCGGAAGCCGATGCTGGCATGCCACCGGCCGATGATGGGCAAATGTCGGATGCCGAGATTGACCGCTATGCCCGCCATCTCGTCCTGCGCGAGATCGGCGGGCCCGGCCAGATGCGGCTGCGCGGGGCTAGAGTGCTTGTCGTCGGGGCAGGGGGGCTGGGTGCCCCGGTCTGCCTCTACCTTGCCGCGGCCGGTGTCGGGCGGATCACGCTGGCCGATGACGATACGGTCAGCCTGTCGAACCTGCAGCGGCAAGTGATCTTTCGAAGCAGCCAGTGCGGCGAAATGAAGACCGATGCCGCCGCCGCCAATATGGCCGAACTGAACCCGCATATCGAGGTGACACCGCTGCATCGCCGCATCACGGGGGCCGATACCGATCTTGTCGCGGAGCATGATCTGGTCATCGACGGAACCGACAGTTTTGCCGCGCGCGACGAGATAAACCGTGCCTGCGTGGCAGCGGGCGTGCCGCTGCTTGCCGGCGCCATCGCGCAATGGGAGGGGCAGGTGACACTTTACGACCCGGCCCAAAGCGGACCCTGCATGGCCTGCCTGTTCCCCGAAGCGCCCGCGCCGGGCCTTGCCCCCGCCTGCGCCGAGGCCGGGGTGGTCGGCGCCCTGCCGGGCGTGATCGGCAGCATCATGGCGCTGGAGGCGATCAAGCACCTGACCGGCGCGGGCGAAGGGCTGCGCGGGCGGATGCTGATCTTCGACGGGCTTTACGGTGAAACCCGGATGATCGCGACCCCCGCGCGCGAGGACTGCCCGGTTTGCCGGGGGCATCGTCACGCCTGATGGGTTTCGCGGCTGTCGGTGGGGGCTTCCTCGCGCCGCTCCATGCCGTAATCGCGGATCACATGGGCCACGCGCAGCCGGTAATCGGCAAAGACCCCGCCACGCCCCTGCCGCTGCGCCTCGCGATGCTGGCTGAGATTGCGCCATTGCCGCACGGCCTCCTCGTCGCGAAAGAAGGACAGTGACAGGATGCGGTCGGGATCGTTCAGGCTCTGGAAGCGTTCGATCGAGATGAAGCCGTCGACCTGTTCCAGCAGCGGACGCAGCGAGGCGGCGATGGCCATGTAGTCCTCGCGGGCCTTGGCGCCTGCGGGCCTGACTTCGAAGATCACGGCGATCATGCGGCATCTCCATGCGGGGCCGAGGCCAGTTTCAGGAATGTGCGGTCCTCGCGGCGGATGAAACCCTCGCTGCGCGCGAAGTCGTAATTGCGCCGGCCAAGCGGATCGGCCGACAGCCTTGCGCGATAGGCTTCATACTCAGTGAGGCTCGGGATATTGTAGATGCCATAGGCCAGCGTGGCCGAGCCTCATGCGGGGCGAAATACCCGATCAGATCGGCACCGCAGCGCGGGATCGCCTGACCCCAGTTGCGGGCATATTCGGCGAACATCTCGGGGCGTGTCGGGTCGATCTCGTATCGGATGATGCAGGTGAGCATATTGTTATCCTCTGGTGACAGGTGATGCGGGCAGATTAGCATCTTGGCGGGCGGAAATGCTTCGGTTAGCATCGAACTATGAAAGACGGACCCGACATTGCCCGAATCGCCGCGCTGATCGGCGATCCCGCCCGCGCCAACATGCTGGTCGCGTTGATGAGCGGGCGCGCCCTGACCGCCACCGAACTGGCGCATGAGGCTGGCGTGACCCAGCAGACCGCCAGCACGCATCTGGCCCGGCTGACCGAAGGCGGACTCTTGCGACAGGCAAAGCAGGGGCGGCACAAATATCTAGCGCTGGCGAGCGATGATGTCGGGCATCTGCTGGAAACGCTGATGGGGGTGGCTGCCGGGTCCGGCCATCTGCGCAGCCGGATCGGTCCACGCGACGCGGCACTGCGCAAGGCGCGGATCTGCTATCGCCACCTGGCGGGAGAGATGGGGACGCAGCTTTACGACAGCCTGCAGGCGCGGGGATTTCTCGACATCGGGGATGGACCTCGGCTGACATCTGCCGGGCAGGGCTTCATGCGCGATTTCGGGATCGATCTCGACGCTCTGCGCCAAGGGCGTGCGCCGCTGTGCCGCGACTGCCTGGACTGGAGCGAGCGGCGCAAGCATCTGGCGGGCAGCCTGGGCCGCGCCTTGCTGGGACGGATCGAGGCCCTGGGCTGGGCACGCCTGCGGCCGGACAGCCGGATCGTCGAGTTTTCGCGCGATGGCGAGCGCGCCTTTGCGGAGCGTTTTCCGACTGCTCTGGAAACCGCCTCCGGCTCGGATTAGGCTGCGCTGCGCAGACAGGAGATCCGCATGAACCCGGAACTGACCCGCTGGACCGGCCCCGAGGGCCTGCCCCGTTTCGACCTGATCAACGACGAGGATTTCGCCCCGGCATTCGAGGCCGAATTGACCCGCGCCGAAGCCGCGATGGAAAAGATCGCCGCCAATCCCGAACCGGCGGATTTCAGCAACACAATTGCCGCGCTGGAAACCGCCGAGGAGGGGCTGAGCCGCGTGCTGGCCGTCTTCTATACATTGGCAGGCGTAGATTCGAACCCGGCGCGAGAGGCGTTGCAGCGCGATTTTGCTCCGAAATTGGCGGCATATAACAGCAGGACCAGCATGGATCCGCGGCTTTATGCGCGGGTCAAGGAGGTGGCGGAAAAGGTGGAAACGCTCGCGCCCGAGGATCGGCGGATCGCCGAGCTGGCGCTGCGCGACCTGACCCGCGCCGGGGCCGGGCTGGAAGGTGTGGCACGTGAGCGGATGGCAGAGATTCGCGCGCGCATGGCGGTGCTGACCACGCAATTCGCGCAGAATGTGCTGGCCGATGAACGCGACTATGTCCTGCCGGTTGACGATGACCGCCTGGAAGGGCTGCCCGATTGGCTGGTCCGCGCGATGCGGGCGGCAGCGAAAGAGCGTGATCTGCCCGGGCAGATCGTGACGCTGAACCGTTCGCTGATCGTGCCGTTCCTGGAGCATGCGCAGGATCGGGCTCTGCGCGAAGTCGCATTCAACGCATGGGCGGCGCGCGGATCGGGGCAGGGCGCGGGCGGCGAGGCGAGTGATAACCTGCCCATCGTGACCGAGATCCTGGCGTTGCGGCACGAATTGGCGCGCTTGCTGGGCTACGAGGATTTCGCCGCCTACAAGCTGGAGCCCGAGATGGCGGGCAATGCCGGTAGGGTCGAGGCCCTGCTGGGGCAGGTCTGGAAAGCCGCCCGCAAGCGCGCCCAGGAAGACGAGGCCGAACTGTCGCGTCTGGCGCGGGAGGATGGCGTGAATACCGCCCTGGAGCCATGGGATTGGCGGCTCTATGCCGAGCGGCTGCGGCGCATGCGCCACGATGTCGATCCGGCCGAGGTCAAGCCCTACCTGACGCTGGACGCGATGCTGGGTGCGGTGTTCGACGTGGCGAATCGCTTGTATCGGTTGGAGTTCCAGCCGATCGACGCGCCGCTCTGGTCGCCGGATGTCAAGGCATGGCGAGTGACGCGGGAGGGCGAATTGATGGCGATCTTCCTGGGCGATTACTTTGCCCGGCCCGGGAAACGTTCGGGCGCATGGTGCTCGGCGCTGCAGGATCAGCACAAGATCGGCGAGGGACAGCGGCCCATCGTGGTGAATGTGTGCAATTTCACCGCCCCGGATGCGCCCGGCGAACCGGCCTTCCTGTCATGGGATGACGCCTTGACGCTGTTCCACGAATTCGGCCATGCGACCCATCATATCCTGTCGGATGTGCATTGGCCCTCGATTTCCGGCACCTCGGTCGCGCAGGATTTCGTCGAACTGCCCAGCCAGCTATACGAACACTGGCTGGAACAGCCGCAGGTGCTGGACGCCCATGCACGGCACTACCAGAGCGGAGTGCCGATGCCCGCCGATCTGCGCGACCGGGTCGTGGCGGCGGGCAAGGCGGATGCCGGTTTCGCGACGGTGGAATACCTGGAAAGCGCCCTGGTCGATCTGGCCTTTCATCGCGGCGCGCCGCCCGCCGATCCGATGGCGCGGCAGGGCGGGGTCCTGGCCGGGCTGGAGGCCCCGCGCGCGATTCCGATGCGCCATGCCACCCCGCATTTCGCGCATGTCTTCTCGGGCAACAGCTATGCCAGCGGCTATTACAGCTACATGTGGTCCGAGGTCATGGATGCCGATGCCTTCGCCGCGTTCGAGGAGACGGGCGACATCTTTGATCCGGGCGTGGCGCGGCGGCTGGAGGAAACCATCCTGTCGCGCGGCGGTTCTGCGCCTGCCGAAAAATTGTGGCTCGCCTTCAGGGAACGGATGCCGGGGATCGATGCGTTGCTGAAGGGGCGCGATCTGGATTGAGACGGTCCCCGGAGGATGGCAGATGCTCATGCGCTGGATAATGATAGGTTTCGGGGCGGTGCTGCTGACCGGCTGTGTCGAGGAAAACCCGCCACCAGCAGAGGTGGCGAGCGGAATATATGACCTGAACCCGGACGGTTGCGGGCAGGATCTGTCGCTGACCCGGCTGACCGTTTCCGGCGACCAGTTCCGCTTTTACGAGTCGGTTTGCCGCATGGAGCCTGCCCGGCCGGGCGCCGATGGCCTGCAGGCAAGGCTGATCTGCACCGGCGAGGGCGAGAGCTTTGAGCGGCAGGTGAGCCTGCGCAGCCATGGCGATCTGCTGGACATGACGGAAAACGGTGAGACGCGGCGCTATCACCGCTGCCCGGTGTAAGATTTCCCTCGATCCCGGCATTGCCTTCAAGGCCGAACTGGCGAAACTGTCCCTTATGTATGAACGTCGAAACGAGCCGCCGATCTCGGCCAGCAGGTTCCGCCTGCGGGTTTTCATCCATGTGCTGGCGGCGCTTTGCCTGTTTATTGGCTCGGTGCTGGTCGGGGCTGCGGGGTTTGTCCTGTTCGAGGGAATGGACTGGCCGCGCGGGACCCTGAACGCCACGACATTGATCAGCGGCCTTGGCGTGGCCGAGATGCCGCAGACTCCCGGGGCGAAACTCTTTGCCAGCCTGTTCGCGCTCTATTCCGGCTTTGTCTTCGTGGCCATGTCAGGGATCGTGATCGCTCCGATCCTGCATCGCCTTTTGCATTTCTTCCACAAGGACGGGGGTGGCGGGCAATCCGGCACTTGATCAGGACATCGCCGGATCCTGCCGCAAATGGTGCAGCTTGTCGGGATTGCGCGTGATCCAGATGGCGGCGATCCGGCCGTTCCGTATGCCGAGCGTGGTCGTCTGGACGATATCGCCCGCCTCGGTCGAGACGATCCCGGGCGCGCCATTGATGCGGCGCAAGGGAGGGCAGGGCTGGGGTTTGACCAGGCCCTTGCGCGCCAGCCCGGCGAAGAACCGGGCCGCCCGATCCTTGCCTTTCAGCGCGTTCATCGCGGCCGGAACCTTGCCGCCGCCATCGGTATGGATCTCGATCTCCTCGGCGAAAAGATCCAGCAGGGCCTGCATGTCGCCATGCCTGCTCGCCTGCCAGAATGCTTGTGTGATCTGCCGCGCCTCCTGCGTCGGGATCCGCGCGGGAATATCCGCCCCCGCGATCCGCCGCCGCGCGCGCGAGACCAGTTGCCGGCAATTCTCGGGCGTGCGGCCCACGACCGAGGCGATCTCGTCAAAGGAGAAATCGAAGGCATCGCGCAGGATGAAGGCGGCGCGCATCTCGGGTGTCAATTTGTCGAGCGTCAGGATCAGCGCGATCGAGACATCCTCGGTCACGATCCAGTCCTGTTCGGCATCTGTCACCTCGGCTTGCAGCAATGGCTCGGGCAGCCATGCGCCAACATATGTTTCGCGGTGCCGATATGCCGATTTCAGGAAGTCGAGGCAGAGCCGCGTTACCAAGGTTCCCAGCCATTTGCCGGGGTTATCGATGATATCGGGATCCTGCCGCGACCAGATGATCCATGCCTGTTGCAGGATATCCTCGCTTTCACTCACCGATCCGGTCATGCGATAGGCGAGCCCCGCCAGACGGCGGCGCTCCCCCTGGAATATGGCCAGATGCGGGTCAGTGCCCATCGGCCTCTTCCCGGATCGGATGGGCGGATCTGAATCCCACCGCAAAGCGGTTCCAGGCGTTGATCGTGGTGATGATCAGGGTCAGTTCCGTGCGCTCGCGTTCGCTGAAGACGGCGGCGAGCGCATCGTAATCGGCATCGGGCGCGCCTGTCGCCTCGATCCGGGTCAGCGCATCGCACCAGCCAAGCGCCGCACGTTCCCGGGCGTCGAAGGCCGGGCTTTCGCGCCATGCGGCCAGAACATCCAGTTGTTGCTGCGTAACACCTGCCTCGCGGGCCTCGGATGCATGCATGTCGAGGCAGAAGGCACAGCCATTGATCTGGGAGGCCCGCATCTTCATCAGCCAGCGCAGCCGGGCGGGGATCGACAAATCCCTGGTCGAATTTTCAAGGGCGACCAGCGGTTTCATCGCTTCGGGGGCCGCCTTGAAATATTCCATTCGTGTCGTGGTCATCTCTCTTCCTCATGTTCTGCCTACATGAAGAAGACGAGGCAGGCCCGCGCTTTGTGACAATCCCGGTTCCGGAAATGTCGAAATACGGGATCACTCGCGGATTTCGTCGGGATCCACGCCCCAGATCGAGGTCTTGGGCACCCAGCCCCGCTCTCCGCCACCCGAGATCTTGCACCAGCCGGGGTTGCATTCACCCAAGCGGACGATCGCGCCCGATTCCGCCCGCGCAACAATGTCGGCCTCGGCATCCGGGCGGGTGCGCAGCTCGGCCATGTCCTGGATGACGATGGCGGTGCGGACGCCCGACAAGAGCGCGTAATGCACCCAGCCACCGGCGCCGTCCTTGTCCTCGACCCGGCGCCAATGGCCGAATTCAGCGACCACCCGCAGGGGCATCCCGGCATGACGGAAGACCCAATCGATGCGATGCGAAAGGCTGGGACCACGGCGCGCATTGCCCTCGCTGCCCTTGAGACTGACATAGCGGGGGATCGGCAGGTTGGTGACCGGGCCGCGCTGCTGCGTCGTGTTGCGGCTGATCTGCGCATCCGCCGAGAGGCTGTTCTGCACCAGGATGACGTTGGGATCCTGCATGTGACGGCCGCCAGTTTGCCCGGCACTTCCCCCAAGGGCCATCTGGCCCGTCATCATTGCTGCCAGCGCCAGACCGATTACTGTGCCTTTTCCGAAAACTGCCCGCTTCGTCATCCGTTTTCCGTTCCTGCCTGACCGGCTGCCCGGCCTTCGTGGTTATGGGCCGATCATCCCGTATCGCCACCGGTTTCGGCGGCTTGCGACGGGGCGCGACCTCTCAGGGGTCTTGTGCCTGCCCCTCAACGCGGGCAGTTTGCCAAAAGCCGCCCGGCATTGGAAGTGCGCCACCGACACGGTTTCGAGAAAGTGAGGCAATCATGCACGTAACCAGCCCGACCTCGTCGCGTCCCAAGCTGCGGGTCACCGTCACCCGCCGCCTGCCCGAACCCATCGAGACCCGGATGAAGGAGCTTTTCGATGTCGTCCTGCGCGAGGACGACCACAAGATGAGCCGGGAGGAACTGGTCGCGGCGATGAAGGACAGCGATGTCCTGGTGCCCACGGTCACCGACCAGATCGACGCCAATATGCTGGCACAGGCCGGAGAACGCCTGAAGCTGATCGCGAATTACGGCGCCGGGGTGGACCATATCGATGTCATGTCGGCCCGGCAGCGCGGCGTGCTGGTGTCGAACACCCCCGGTGTCGTGACCGAGGATACCGCCGACATGGCCATGGCACTGATCCTTGCCGTGACCCGCCGCATCCCCGAGGGCCTGGCCGAGATGCAGGCCGGACGTGGGGCGGATGGGCTCCGACCGCGCATCTGGGCGGGCGCGTCGGCGGGCGCCGCCTTGGCATCCTTGGCATGGGCCGGATCGGGCAGGCGGTGGCGCGGCGGGCCAATGTCTTCGGGATGCAGGTGCATTACCACAACCGCAAGCGCCTGCGCCCCGAGATCGAGGATGAATTGCAGGCCACCTACTGGGAAAGCCTGGACCAGATGCTGGCGCGGATGGATATCGTCAGCGTGAACGCGCCGCATACGCCCTCGACCTTCCACCTGCTGAACGCAAGGCGGCTCAAGCTGATGAAACCGACCGCCGTGGTCGTGAACACCTCGCGCGGGGAGGTGATCGACGAGAACGCCCTGACCCGGATGCTGCGCGCCGGAGAGATCGCCGGAGCGGGTCTCGACGTGTTCGAGCATGGACACGAGATCAACCCGCGTCTACGTGAATTGCCAAATGTGGTCCTGCTGCCGCATATGGGCTCGGCCACGGTCGAGGGCCGCAACGAGATGGGCGAGAAGGTCATCATCAATGTCAAGACATATGCCGACGGGCACCGGCCGCCCGACCTGGTCGTGCCAAGCATGCTGTAGGCGTCCGAACGGAGACACGTCATGACTGGCCGCGTCGCCCCGCCAGCGGGTTCCTTCCGCTTGGCCGTATCGGCATTGTTCTTTGCCAACGGGCTGATGATCGGCAGCTGGGCACCCAAGCTGCCGGCATTGATGGCACGGCTTGACATCAGCGAGGCCACCGCCGGGCTTGTGGTGCTGATGCTGGGCGTGGGCTCGATTCTGGTGATGCCGGTCTTCGGTGCGATGACGGCGCGGCATGGCTCGGCCCGGGCCGTGCGGCTGTCGGCGTTTCTTGCGCTGCCGACGCTCTTGCTGATGTCGCTGGCGCCGAACCTGCTGCTGGTGGCCGCTGCGGTCTTGCTGTTCGGAGGGTTTCTGGGCGGCATGGATGTGGCGATGAATGCCAATGCCGTCGCTGTCGAGCGCACCCGCCGCCGTGCGATCATGTCTTCCTGCCACGGATTCTGGAGCCTTGGCGGCGTGGTCGGCGCAGGACTGGGAGGCATGGCGCTGTCCCACCTGGGAGAGATGGGTCACGCGATTCTGGCAACGCTGATCTTTGCCGCCATGCTGGGCTTTGCGCTGCCGAGGATGCTGCATGACACGCCCGATGCGCGCGAGGCCCGGGCGCCGCTGCGGCTGCCGCGCCAGCCCTTACCCTACATCATCGGTTTCATGGCGCTGTGCTCCATGGTGCCGGAAGGCGCGATTCTCGATTGGGCGGCGGTTTATCTGCAACGCGAGATGGAGGCACCGCTGTCACTGGCGGGCTGGGGATTCGCCGCCTGTGCCGCGACCATGGCCGCGATGCGGTTCCTGGGCGACTTCCTGCGGCAGAAACTGGGGGCTGTCAGCATGTTGCGGATTAGCGCGGTAGTGGCCATCGCGGGCCTGGGGATCGCCGGAATGGCGACCGGGCCGGTGATGGCGATCATCGGTTTCGGTTTTGCGGGGCTGGGCATCGCCAACCTGGTGCCCATCGCCTTTTCCGCCGCCGGGAACCTGCCGATGCTGGCGCCCGGGGTGGGCCTTGCCGTGGTGACGATGATGGGCTATTCCGGTATCCTGCTGGCGCCCGGAAGTATCGGCTTCCTGGCCGAGCGGGTGAGCTTTTCCACCATCTATCTTGGCCTCGCCGGGTTGCTGATCGTGCCATTGTTGCTGTCGCCGCTGGCACGGACGGCGGAATTCACGGATGAGGACGAGATCGCCTCGGCAGCCTGAGGACGGGGTTCGCCGCGAAGTTACGGGTGGCGCGGAATAAGTCTGACGAGGCCAAGCTAAATATTGGAAACCAAGGGCGGGCGGGTCCGGCAGTGACCCGGATGAAGGATCATTCCCGCCCGTTAACCAATTATTCAGTTCTGACTTATTACCCATTTCCAGTCATGTTATCATATCACGTCAAGGGTCGGTTCCCTGTTTTTCCAAGGTGTCGGTTTTACAACGTAATATGCGGAAATATCAAAGGCATTCTGCCGAAGTTATCAAGAAATCACATTCAAAATCAACGGGTTCTGCGCTAGTAACATCATGGCGCCGCTCGGCCTTGAAATTCGAGCTCGATCCGGCGGAGGATTACCGCCCCGAACGACTGACCGAGGCCGAATTATCGCTACGCCGGGATGCGATCGGGAAATTCCTGCATCTCGCAACCCCGCAACTCGATCAGGTTTTCAAGCTGGTGGGATTGCCCGGGCGCAACGTCCTGTTGAGCGATGCCGATGGCGTGGTGGTGGATCAGCGTATCCACACCGCAGATACCCGGCAATTCCAGGAATGGGACCTGTGGCCCGGGGCGAATTGGTCCGAAGCGGTGCAGGGAACCAACGGGATCGGTACCTGCCTGGTTGAAGGGCGGCAGATCTGCATCCACAGAGAGGAACATTTCCGGACCCGCAATATCGACATGTCCTGCATGGTTGCTCCGATCTGGGGTCCTGACGGGCGGTTGCTGGCGGCGCTGGACGTGACCTCGGCGCGCGACGATCAGGACGAGCATAGCAACAGCCTGATCCTGTCCCACGTCGCGAATGTGGCCAGAACGATCGAGGCGATGAATTTCCGGGCCTGCTATCCGGATGCCCGGATCATTTTCGCCTCGAAGGACGGCAGCGATCCCGCCATGCTGCTGGCCGTGGACCGGGACGATCTTGTCATCGGCGCCACTCTCACGGCCCGCCGCGCCCTTGGACTGGAGCGGGAAGGAGACATCACCCATGTCCCGGCCGCCGACCTGCTGGAATCCGATGCGGACCTGGCCGAGCAGGGCTTCTACAGCGCGGAGCGCGTGGTCCTGACCCGGGCACTGGCCCGGGCCGGAGGCAATGTCTCGGCGGCGGCGCGCCTCTTGGGAATCGGGCGAACGACGATGTATCGGCGGATGGCCCGGGCAGGGCTCGGATAGCGGGTGCACCTGTTCCGGAACCGAAGACAGATGATCATCTTACCCCTGGGCCGCGCATCGCCTTCCCTTTGCGGGGAAGACAGATGTTGTCCTCTGCCACGCTCCGGCGGGATCTACCGATAAACCTGCCCATCCCCCGGAAAACTGCGGTCACGGACGGCTTCGGCATAGGCCGCGATGGCAGCGTCGGTCCGGGGACCGAGATCGCCGAATTTGCGGACGAAACGCGGCACGCGGCCGGACAGGCCCAGCATGTCGTCCAGCACCAGGATCTGCCCGTCGCAGCGGTTCGAGGCGCCAATGCCGATGGTCGGGACAGGGACGGCTTCGGTGATGCGCTCGGCCAGCGCCTCCATGACGCCCTCGACGACGATGCTGAAGGCGCCGGCATCGGCCACGGCCTGGGCGTCGGCGATATGGGCGGGCCAGTCGGATTCGTCGCGGCCCTGGGTCTTGAAGCCGCCCATGGTGTTGGTCGCCTGCGGGGTCAGGCCGACATGGCCCATGACCGGGATGCCGCGTTCGGTCAGGAAACGGATGGTCTCGGCCATGCGCGCGCCACCTTCCAGCTTGACGGCACCCGCGCCGGTCTCGGCCATGATCCGGGCGGCGTTGCGGAAAGCCTGCCCGGGGCTTTCCTCGTAGCTGCCGAAGGGCATGTCGATCACCACCATCGCCCGCTCGCTGCCGCGCATGACTGCCTGCCCGTGCAGGATCATCATCTCGAGCGTGACACCGATGGTCGAGGGCAGGCCATGCACCACCATCCCGAGACTGTCGCCGACGAGGATCACCTCGGCATGCTTGTCGACCATGGCAGCCATCGGCGCGGTATAGGCGGTCAGCGAGACGATGGGGGTGTCACCCTTGCGGGCCTGTATCTGGGGGGCTGTGTATCGCTTGACAGGAGCTTGTGTCGACATGGGGGCCTCTTATGGATGCGTGACGCGCTGATCTATCAGCAGCACATCGCCGAAACGGACGGCCAGCAGGATCACCACGGGGCGGTCGATATGGTTGATCCGCGACAGGTCGGTAGCGTCACGGATGTCAATGGAGCGGGTCTCGCCGCGCGGCTCATTGTTCAGAACGCCGCGAATCTCGCGGCGCAGCGCGGTGAGGGTGACGCCTTCCGCCACCATTTGCTGCGCGCGGTCGAGGGCGCGACTCAGCACCGGGGCGGCTGCACGGTCCTGCGGGCTCAGGCGGAGATTGCGCGAGGACATGGCAAGCCCGTCCGCCTCGCGCACCGTGGGCACGGGGATGATCCGCACCGGCATGTCCAGATCACCGACCATCTGCCGGATAATGGTAAGCTGCTGGTAATCCTTTTCACCGAAAGCCGCCGCATCGCAGCGGGTGATGTTGAACAGCTTGGTCACCACCGTGGTCACCCCGCGGAAATGGCCGGGGCGCAGCCGCCCGATCAGCATCCGCGACAGGGCCGTGGCCTCGACGATGGTCTGGGTGCCCGGGGGATAGATGTCCTCGACCGTGGGCAGGAAGACCGCATCAGTGCCCGCCTTTCGCAACAGCGCCAGGTCGTTTTCCTCGTCGCGGGGATATTTGTCGAGATCTTCATTCGGGCCGAATTGCGTCGGATTGACGAAGATCGATGTCACCAACCGCCCCCCGCCCTGCGCCTTCAGCCAGTCGCGGGCGCGGGCGACCAATGTCATATGCCCGTCATGCAGCGCGCCCATGGTGGGCACCAGTGCGATAGGCTGCCCCTCGGCCCGCCACGCATCCGCGCATTCGCGCATGGCCTGCTTGCTGCGGCAAATCTGCATTCTCCTGATCCTCCTCCCGAGGCTGGGGCTCAAATTAGCCTTCGGAGCGCGTTTAGCACAAGTGCTGCGTTGCAGCATGTCGTTTTTTGCCGCCAATGGTCGGGCGGATGGGACCGTTCGGATTATGCTCTGGCACTAACGGGGAATATTCGGGGCCAGAGGAGTCGCCAGCCATGAAAACGCATGTGAAGGTTCTTGTCGTCGGGGGCGGCGCGGTCGGTTGCGGGATCGCCCTGCATCTGGCCCGCGCCGGGTGGGAGACGCTGCTGGTCGAGCGTGACGAGCTGACATCGGGCTCGACATGGCACGCGGCCGGGCTGCTGCCGCTGTTCAACATGGGTTACGCGACCAGCCATATCCATGATTACTCGGTCAAGCTTTATGCCGGGCTGGAGGCCGAGACGGGGCTGAATGCCGGTTTCACCCGCTGCGGCAACCTGCGCATGGCGCAGACGCAGGAGCGCATGGATGAATACATGCTCTATTCCTCGACCGCAGAGACGGTGGGGATCGAGCATGAATTCCTGACCCCCGCCCAGATCAAGGAACGCTGGCCGCTGGTCCGGACCGAGGATCTGAAGGGCGCGATCTTCCATCCCACCGATGGCTATATCAACCCCGCCGATGTGACCCAGGCCATGGCCAAGGGCGCGCGGATGGCGGGCTGCTCCATCGAGCGCAAGATCCAGGTGAACGGCTATCAATGGACCGGTTCCGAATGGATCGTCACCTGCGAGAAGATGGGCGAGAAGGGCGGCAATCTCGTTCCCACCGGCGAGCTGTTCGAGATCCGGGCCGAGCATGTGGTGACTGCGACCGGCAACCATGCGCAGCGCACCGCGCGGTTGCTGGGCATCAAGATCCCCGCCATCCCGGTCGAGCATCAGTTCATCGTCACCGAGAAGGATCCGGCGCTGATCAAGTGGCGCGAAGAGGGCAATCCCGAACACCCGGTCCTGCGCGACGCCGATGCCAAATGGTATGTGCGCGAGGAACGCGGCGGCTGGATCATGGGACCATATGAGCGCAATGCCCCGGCGCGCTTCCTCTATGATGTGCCCGAGAGTTTCCGCGCCGACCTGTTCCCCTTGGATTTGGACCGGATCGAAGAGGAATACATGGCGATGATCCATCGGATCCCGACCTCGGAAGAAGTGGGTCTGAAGGACGATTTCAACGGTCCGATATGCTATACCCCGGATGGCAACCCGCTGGTCGGCCCCGCGCCGGGGCTGCGCAACATGTGGCTGGCCGAGGGCTTCAGCTTTGGCATCACGGCGGCGGGCGGCACCGGCCATTACCTGGCGCAGATGATGACCGAGGGCGAGGCCGAGATCGACATGGCATCGCTGGATCCGCGCCGCTTCGGCCGCTGGATGACCACGGAATATGCCGCGCGCAAGAACGAAGAGGCCTATGATCACGTCTATATCCTGCATCACCCGGACGAAGAGCGCCCGGCATGCCGCCCCCTGCGCTGTTCTCCGGCCTATGACCGGCAGAAGGCGCGGGGCGCGCAATTCGGCTGCGTGAATGGCTGGGAGCGGCCGAATTATTTCGGGCCGGTCGATGCACCCGATGGCTTTGACCATGATGCCCGCAGCTTCCGCCGGGGCGGCTGGTGGGAATATGCGCGCGCCGAGGCCGAGGCGGTCCGCAACGCGGCGGGGCTGATCGATGCGACCGCATTCGCCAAGCATGTCGTGACCGGACCGGGGGCGACGGCGTTCCTTGACTGGCTGACCAGCAACAAGCTGCCCAAGGTCGGGCGCATCAACCTGACCTATGCGCTGACCGAGGCGGGGACCACGCGCACCGAATATACCATCGTGCGGCGCGGCGAGAATGACTATTACCTTGTCTCGGCGGGCGCATGGGCGGATTACGATCAGGACAACCTGCTGAAATCGGCCGAGGATTTCATGGCTGCGGGTGGCGGGTTCGTCAACATTCAGGATGTGACCTCGCAATGGGGCGTGTTTGCCATCGCCGGCCCGTCCTCGCGCGATGTGCTGGCCAAGCTGATCCGCGATGCGGATCCGGAAACCGCCTTGTCGAACAAACGTTTTCCATGGCTCTCCTCGAAACGGATTGAACTGGGCATGGTGCCGGTTCAGGCGATCCGGGTCGCCTATACCGGCGAGTTGGGGTGGGAGCTGCATCACCCGATCGAGATGCAGAACCACCTGTTCGACCGGCTGATGGAGGCGGGCGAGTCCCTGGGAATGAAGCTGGTCGGCACACGGGCGCAGAACTGGCTGCGGCAGGAAAAATCCTATCGCGCCTTCGGCACCGAACTGGGCCGTGACGCCACGCCGCTGGAAGCCGGGTTGGACCGCTTCGTCGATCTGTCCAAGGATTTCAAGGGCAAGGCCGCGATGGAGGCATTGGGCATCCGTTCGAAATGCGTCACGCTGCTGATCGACGGGCCGGAGGATGCCGATCCCTGGGGCCGCGAGGCATTGTTCGCCGATGGTGAAAAGGTCGGGCGTTTGACCTCGGGCGGTTACTCCGTGGCCTTCGGCAAGCAGATCGGCATGGGCTATGTCCGTCCCGATCTGGCCGAGCCGGGGACCCGGCTGAAGGTCCGGATGTTCCGCGAGCTTTGGGATGCCGAAGTGGCCGAGGACAGCCCCCATGACCCGCAGAACGCCCGTATCCGGGTGGATGGATAAGAACAGCCGGGCAGGGCGGCCGCGTCGTTTCGCGGCTGCCCTGTCCATTCACCAATGACCCGGAATGGACGGCCTGACGCCTTCCGCATCAGCGGCTTGGCGCTTCGCCACCATACCCGATGAGTGCTCCGACTTTCTCGACATGCTGCCGGGCGAGCCTGGTGATTTCGGATTCGCTCATGTCATCGGATTGCGACCAGCTACGGATGGCGTGGCCCAGTGCATGCGAAAGCAGTTCGGCGAGCAATTCGGCCTCTGGCCGCGCCGTCTCGCCCAAGCGGGACGTGACAAGGCTGACGATCTGACAGGCGAGTTTCTGAAGCGAGGCGTGAAAGATCGGCACCAGCTCGGGGGACCGTTCCAGCAAGGTGCTGATCAGCCGGATCGTCTCGCGGTTCAGGTGGCCGTCGTCAAGATGACGGCTGAGCGCCTCGAAAAGATCATCCATGAGCGGTCCCGAGGCGATTTCGAACCACCCGATGATTCCGGGATCGATTTCCGGCCGCCTGCCGACCAGCGCCGCCTCCTTGTTCGCATAGTAGTTGAAGAATGTCCGCAGGCTGACCCCGGCCTCTGCCGCGATCATCTCGGTTGTGATCGCCTCGAACCCCTCGCGCAGCGCAAGCCGCAGCGTGGCCGATTGAATTTCGCGCCCGGTTTGCAGGCGGCGGCGATCACGAAGCGTTGAGGATGCGGGCATCGGCTGGCATTTCTGACATTTCACTATAAGCAAACATTGCATGCCATGCAAATATATGCAAGGAGCCCGGTTAACCAGGCCCTTCGCCGCGATGGGCTGCTCTTTACCCGGGATGACCAAAGATGCCTGATATTCGTCACAGGATCCGCCTTGCGGCTGTCGCGCTGCTGGCATTCGCCTCTGTAGCGACCGCGCAAGAGAGCGCGCCGCCCAAGCAGGTCGGGGTGGTCGAGATCACCTCGCAATCCGTGCCGCGGGTCGTGACCCTGCCGGGGCGGGCGGTATCGGGGGCCGAGGCGGCGATCCGGCCGCGTGTCGGGGGCATGATTACCGAGATCCTCTATGACGCGGGCCGCCCGTTGAAGCAGGGCGATCCGATGTTCCGCATCGACGCGACCACATATGAAGCCAATCTGAGCAGTGCCGAGGCGGATGTGGCCTCTGCCAGGGCTGCGGTGACCGAGGCGGAATCGGCCTATGGGCGGACCGAGCGGTTGCAGGGATCGGGAACCACGCTGGCGCAGGTGGAGGCCGCGCGGGCGACTTTGGAGCAGGCCCGTGCCTCGCTGCAATCGGCGCAGGCCGCGCTGCGCGTGGCACAGGCAGAGCTGGACTGGACCACCGTGACCAGCCCCATCGACGGCATGGCCAGCGTGGCCGGTGTGTCGGTGGGCGATCTGGTGACCGCCGGGCAGGCCGAGGCAATGGCCACGGTGACGCGGCTCGATCCAATCGAAGTGGACATGTATGAGCCCTCGGCCCGGATGCTGTCTGTCATCAGCGACATCATCGAGGGGCGGCTGAAGATGAACGAGAAGCTGCAGGCGACGCTGACGCTGGAAACCGGCCAGACTTACGAGGCGGCCGGCGAGCTGGTGGCACCGGGTTTCAGCGTCTCGACCTCGACCGGGGCGGTGGATACGCGCTTTCGCTTTGACAACCCGCGCAACCTGATCCTGCCGGGGATGTTCCTGCGCGGGCAGGTCGAGCTGGGCACGGTCCAGGCGTTCCTGGTGTCGCAATCGGCGGCGACGCGTGACCGCACCGGCAAGCTGACCGCATGGGTGGTCGAGGATGGCAAGGCCGTGCAGCGCGAGCTGACCGATGAAGGCACATGGCAGCATAACTGGATCGTCACCGACGGCCTGCAAGAAGGCGACCTCTTGGCGGTGGACGGGTTGACCGGCTTGAGCGAAGGCGCGGAAGTCGCCACGGTCCCCGTTACCTTCGATGAGAACGGCGTGGTGCGCGAGGTGGAGGGCGATAGCGCCCCCGCCCCGGACAAAACCCCCGTCACCGATGACGCCCCGGCGACGGAGTAACCCCGCATGGCCCGTTTCTTCATCCACCGCCCCGTCTTCGCATGGGTCATCGCTTTCGTGACCATGCTGGTGGGCGCGCTCGGCCTGTCCAGCCTGCCGATCGAGCAATATCCCCAGATCGCCCCGACCACGGTGCGGGTCAGCGCCGGCTATAACGGCGCCTCGGCGGAAATCGTCGAAAGCTCGGTCACCACCGTCATCGAGGACGCGATGACCGGGCTGGACGGGCTGAGCTACATGACCTCGAACTCGACGCCGGGATCAGCCTCGATCTCGCTGACCTTCGACGACACGGTGGATGCCGATATCGCGCAGGTGCAGGTGCAGAACAAGTTGCAGCTTGTCACCTCGCAACTGCCCGACATCGTGCAGCAATCCGGTGTGTCGGTGTCGCGTTCGACCTCGTCGATCCTGCTGGTCGGGGCGCTGACCAGTAGCGACGGGCGCTATTCGACGGTCGAACTGGGCGATCTGACGGCGCAGATGATCGAGGATCCGGTCAAGCGCACGCCCGGCGTCGGCTCGATCAATACCTTCGGATCGGGTTATGCCATGCGGATCTGGCTCGATCCGATGAAGATGGCGCAATACCAGGTCACGCCCGCCGATGTGACCTCGGCAGTATCCGAGCAGAACAGCAATGTCACCGTCGCAGTCTCGGGGCGCAGCCAGCCCCCGAGGGGCAACGCCTGACCGTTTCGCTTTCGGCGCAATCGCAGTTTTCAAGCGTCGAAGAGTTCGAGCGCATCCTGCTGCGCGTGGACCCGGATGGCTCGACCGTTTTCCTGGGCGATGTCGCGCGGATCGAGGTCGGACAGGAAAGCTATGGCGGCGCCTCGCGCTATAACGGCAATCCGGCGGCGGGCTTCGCGGTCAACCTGGCGACCGGCGCGAATGCCGTCGAAACCGCCGCTGCCGTGCGCGAGGTGCTGGCCGGGATTGCGCCCTCGCTGCCCGAAGGCGTCGATATCGTCTATCCCTATGACACATCGCCCTTTGTCGAGGAATCGATCAACCAAGTCTATCACACGCTCGCCGAGGCCGTTTTGCTGGTCTTCCTGGTCATCCTTTGCTTCCTGCAAAGCTGGCGCGCGACGATCATCCCGGTGATCGCGATTCCCGTGGTGCTGCTCGGCACATTCGCGGTGCTTGCCTTTGCCGGATACACGATCAACACGCTGACCATGTTCGCGATGGTGCTGGCCATCGGCCTGCTGGTCGATGACGCCATCGTGGTGGTCGAGAATGTCGAGCGGGTGATGGAGGAAGAGGGTCTCGGCCCGGTCGAGGCGACCGAGAAGAGCATGCGGGAAATCACCTCGGCGCTGGTCGGCATCGTGCTGGTCCTGTCGGCGGTGTTCCTGCCGATGGCTTTCATGTCCGGCGCGACCGGGGTGATCTATCGGCAATTCTCGGTCACGATCATCACCGCCATGGTCCTGTCGCTCGGTGTCGCGGTGATCCTGACGCCCGCCATGTGTGCCACCCTGCTGCGCCCGCGCAAACATGGCGACGGGATCGCGCCCGCACGCTGGTTCAACCGCAACCTCGACCGGGCGACCGGCGGCTATGCCAGCGTGGTCGCGCGACTGGTCAAACGGCCCTTCCGCATGCTGGTGGTGCTGGTCGCGATCGGGGCCGGGGTGGCAATGCTGTATCAGAAACTGCCCGGCTCCTTCCTGCCCGACGAGGATCAGGGGGTGATGCTGGTCATGGTCGAAACCCCTGACGGCTCGACCACGGCGCAGACGCAGGCGCTGGTCGAGAAGGTCGAGGATTACCTGCTGAACGAGGAATCCGAGACGGTCGAATCGGTCTTTGCCGCGCTTGGCTTCAGCTTTGGCGGATCGGGGCAGAACAGCGCGATGATCTTTGCCAAGCTGCATGATTACGAGGAACGCGAGGGCCATGACGTCGCCTCGCTGGTCAGCCGCGCCAATGCGCATTTCTTCATGACCAACCGCTCGGGCCAGGTCTATGTGCTGCAACCACCCGCCATCCAGGGCATGGGCGCGTCCTCGGGTTTCTCGATGTATCTCGTCGATCAGGCCGGGCGCGGGCAGGAGGCGCTTTCCGCCGCTGCCGACCAGCTTGTGGCCGATACCCAGGACGATGGCCGCGTCACCAATCTGCGTGGCAACGAGGCCCCGTTCGAGACATCCTTGCGGCTGGACATCGACCAGCAGAAGGCGGCGGCCTTCGGGCTGTCGATCTCCGAGGTCAACGCGATGCTGTCGGTGATCTTTGCCGGGCGGGACGTGAACGATTTCGCCCTTGGCTCGGAGCTGCGCCCGGTCATCGTGCAGGGCGAGGCCGAGGCCCGTTCCCAGCCCGAGGATATCGAACGCTGGTATGCGCGGAATTCGCAAGGCGAGATGGTCTCGTTCGCGGCCTTCGTAACCCGGGTCTGGGACCAGGAACCGCAGGCGCTTGCCCGCTATGGCGGCACCCGCGCGCTGGAACTGAGCGGCGCGGCGGCACAGGGCCTGTCCTCGGGTGCGGGGATGGAGGCGATGGAGGAACTCGTCGCCGATCTGGATGGCGGCTATGGCGCGGCCTGGACCGGCCTGTCCTACCAGGAACGGCTGTCGGGCAACCAGGCGCCGATGCTGTTCGCGCTTTCGGCGCTGGTCGTGTTCCTGGCGCTGGCGGCCCTGTATGAAAGCTGGACCGTGCCGCTGGCGGTGATGATGACCGTGCCGATCGGCGTGCTTGGCGCATTGGCGGCGGCGCTGATCTTCGGGCAGTCGAACGATGTCTATTTCAAGGTCGGCCTGCTGACCACCATCGGGCTTGCCGCGCGCAACGCCATCCTGATCGTGGAATTCGCGCAATCTCTGGTAGCGCAAGGCAAATCGCTGCTGGAGGCGGCCATCGAGGCATCCAAGATGCGGCTGCGCCCGATCCTGATGACGACCTTTGCCTTCATGTTGGGGGTATTGCCGCTGGCCATCGCCTCGGGTGCCGGGGCAGGGGCGCAGAACTCCATCGGGATCGGGGTGCTGGGCGGGATGGCGTCGTCGGCGATAATCGGGATCTTCCTGGTGCCGGTCTTCTACGTCGCCGTTCTGCAGGCCGTGGAACTGTTCACGAGAAAGGGGAAGGCCTGATCAGGCCGAAAGATCTGCTCTGCCCGGTTTGTCCGGGCAGAGTGTGGATCCTGGATGACCCGGATCACTCCCACTCGATCGTGCCGGGAGGCTTCGAGGTGATGTCATAGGTGCAGCGATTGATGCCCTTGACCTCGTTGATGATCCGCGTTGCGGTTTCGCCCAGGAACTCGTGGCTGAACGGATAGTAATCCGCCGTCATCCCGTCGACTGATGTCACCGCGCGCAGGGCACAGGCATAATCATAGGTCCGCCCGTCGCCCATCACGCCGACCGTGCGCACCGGCAGGATCGCGACGAATGCCTGCCAGATCTCGTCGTAAAGGCCGTGCTTGCGGATCTGGTCGATGAAGACCGCATCGGCCTTGCGCAGGATCTCCAGCTTCTCGCGGGTGATCTCTCCGGGGCAGCGGATGGCGAGGCCGGGGCCGGGGAAGGGGTGGCGGCCGATGAAACTGTCGGGCAGTCCCAACTCGCGGCCAAGGGCGCGGACCTCGTCCTTGAACAATTCGCGCAAGGGCTCGACCAGCTTCAGCCCCATCTTCTCGGGCAGTCCGCCGACATTGTGATGCGACTTGATGGTGACCGAAGGTCCGCCGCTGAAAGAGACGCTTTCGATCACGTCGGGATAGAGCGTCCCCTGGGCGAGAAACTCTGCCCCCTCGATCTCATTCGCGTATTTCTGGAATACGTCGATGAACAGCTTGCCGATGGTCTTGCGCTTGACCTCGGGATCCGAGACGCCTTCCAGCGCGCCCAGGAACAGCTCGCTCTCATCGGCATGGATCAGCGGGATATTGTAATTGTCGCGGAACATCGCGACGACTTCGTCGGCCTCGTTCAGCCGGAGCAGCCCGTGATCGACGAAAACGCAGGTCAGTTGATCGCCGATCGCCTCGTAGATCAGCACCGCCGCGACCGAACTGTCCACGCCGCCCGACAGGCCGCAGATCACCTTGCGGTCGCCGACCTGTTCGCGGATCTTCGCGATGGCCTCGTCGCGATAGCTGGCCATCGTCCAGTCGCCGGTAAAGCCCGCCATGCGCACGAAGTTTTCCAGCATCCTGCGGCCATGCGGCGTGTGATGCACCTCGGGATGGAACTGCACCGCGTAAAAACGCCGCGCCTCGTCGGCAATCATCGCCATGGGCGCATTGGGCGAGGTGCCGATGATCTCGAAACCCGGCGCCAGCTCTGTCACCCGGTCGCCATGGCTCATCCAGACTTCTTCGCGGCCATCCCCGAACAGACCGGCAAAGATGCCGTCGCCCTTGTGTCCCTGAGCCGGAGCGATGAAGGCGCGGCCATATTCGGCGTGATGCCCGGCTTCGACGCGGCCGCCCAACTGCTCCATCATCACCTGCTGGCCGTAGCAGATGCCAAAGATCGGCACGCCCATCTCGAACAGTTCCTGCGGCGCGCGGGGACTGCCCGCCTCGGTGACGCTGGACGGGCCGCCCGACAGGATGACGGCCTGCGGGGCCATCTCGCGCAGTGTATCGGCGGTCACGCCGTTGAAGGGGCGGATTTCGGAATAGATGTTCAGCTCGCGCAACCGGCGCGCGATCAACTGCGTCACCTGAGAGCCGAAATCGATGATGAGGAGGCGCTGATGCTGGGTCATGACTGCGCTTTAAGGGCGGATCATCGACGGCGCAAGAGGTCTGCCGCGCCTTTCCCCTTGGCGGAACCGGCCCGTTTCTGCATATGTTGGAAAACTGCCGTCGAAACAAATCCCGATGCCGAGATATGTCATGAAGTTCCGTCCCGTTTTCATCCTCACCCTGTGCATGACCGCTCTGACGGCCTGTCAGCCGAACGAGGGGGTCCTGTCCCGGATCACAGAGAGATTCCCCGCCGCACGGACAGGTCAGGAGATGCCGGCGGCGATATGCGCCGGCGATCCGGCCCTGGGCCAGCGGATGACAGAGGCGATCAACGCGGCGCGGGAGGGGGAGGGCAAGACATTGCTTGATCCCGACACGACCCTGTCCGGGGTGGCCCAGTCCCATGCCTGCGATATCGCCGCCACGGGACGCGCCTCGGTCGCCGGGTCGGACGGCTCCAATGTGGTAGACCGGGCCCGGGCGGCGGGTCATCCCGCCTGCGGGGTGACGCAACTCGTTTCGGTCGGGGGAACTCCCGAGGGAATCGTCGGAGGCTGGATGGCTTCCGCGGCCCATAGGGACGAATTGCTGGCGCAGCTCAACAGGCAGATTGGCGTCGGCGTGGCCCGCGACAATGCCGGCCGCCCGTGGTGGAGCGTGGTGATCGACAAGGATTGCCGCTGAACCGGCTTGCCGGATCGATCCTTGCCGAAGACGGTCCCTGCTACGCCACGCTTTGACGCGGCCGAATGAAACGCCCGCGGCCGCGTTCATGCGTCAGCCGGGCGGCGTCGGGACCCGGCGCGGGCAGGGCCAGGGCCGCCTCGCGCAGCACTGCGATGGCCTCTTCGCTGCTGCGGGGCAGGCTGGCCGGATCGATGGGCTGGCCGATGGAGATGCGATAGGATTGACCGGCCTTGTTCAGCACCTCGTTGAACAGCGTCACGTCGCGCAATGTCGGATGGATCGCGTCCAGCAGATAGAACAGCAACGAGTTGCGCGCGCGGATATTCAGCGGGATCACCGGCACACCGAACTTGCGGGCGATCATCGCGGCGCTGGCCATCCATGGCCGCTCGTGCAGCGTTGTTCCGCGCCGCTTGGCCAAGCGGCCCGACGGGAAGATCAGGCCGATCCGTCCGGCTTCCAATGCCTGGCGGGTGTAATCCATCGTCGCCTTGGTCTTGGCATGGCTGCGCTTTTCCTGCCGCCATTCGACGGGTGCAATCAGGTCCACGGTCTGCGGCAGCACCCTGATCATGTCGTGATTGGCATAGATGAACAGGTCGTCGCGCAAGGGCGCCATCAGCGCATGCATGACGATGCCGTCGGCGATCCCCGTCGGATGGTTCGAGACGATCAGCGCCGGGCCGGTCGCGGGCAGATACTCCATCCCCTCGACGCGGACATCGCGGACGATCAGCTGCGTCATCCGGCGCATGATCTCGGGGGTGGGCAGGTCGCGGAACTCGGCGCCAAGCTCGATCGTGCGGGGATATTGCAGAAGACCCATCATCAAGCGGCGCGCAAGCCGGTGACGGGCTTTCGGCGAATAAAGCCAGGGCGCCCGCTCGGCAATCAGCGGGTCCAGGCGGGCCTGCATCTCGGCCCTTGCGTCAAGATCATGCTTACTCATCCCAGCTATCTTGCCCCGCTCCTCCTGCGACCACAAGCGGGCTCATTCACCGGCGGCAATCATCCGCGACACCATTTCACGCAGATTGCGGCTGATCCCCTCCATCCCGGCCATCCGCTCCAGCGCCGCCCTGGCCCTGGAGCGGCGATCCGCATCGTAGCGGGGCCATGTCTCGAAGGCGGTGGACAGGCGTGCCGCGATCTGCGGATTGACCCGGTCCATGCGCATCAGCCAGTCGGCGGTGAAGTCATAGCCCGCGCCATCCTCGGCATGGAACCCGGCATGGTTTGCCGCCAGGCCGCCCAGGAGCGACCGGAAACGGTTGGGATTCTTCCAGTCGAAATCATCCCGCTCGGACAGGCGCCGCGCGATGGCGGCGGCGTCTTCCGGCGGCGCCGCCATGGGCTGGACAGCGAACCATTTGTCCATCACCAGCCGGTTGTCACCGAATTGCTGATGCAGCGCCTCTAGCGCCGCATGCCCGCGGCCGCGGCGGATCAGGCAGGTCAACGCGGCCATCCGCTCGGTCATGTTGCCGGCGGTGCCGAACAGGACCTCGGCCCGATCGCCCCGGTCGATGCGGTTGAGCAATCCGAGTGCCGCGATGCGCAGCGCCCGCCGCGCCGCCGCACCGGCATCGGGAGAATAGGGGCCGGAAACCGCCATTTCGTCGTAAAGCGAGGATAGCAGATCGGCATGGGCTTCGGCCACGCGCCGGGCAAGTCCGTTTCGCGCCATATGAATCGCGTCGGGATCCGGGGTGATGCCGGAAGCGGACAGGCGGGTCGCGATCTCTTCCTCGCCGGGCAGGTTCAGGCAGAGCGCGCGGAAAGCCGGGTCGGCAGAGGCATCGGCGGCCAGTTGCCCGATGGCATCGACATATTCGCCGCCGCCCTCCTGCCCCTGCGCCAACGCGGTCAGGGCCGACAGGGCGAGGTCGCGCCCGGCCTCCCATCTGGCAAAAGGATCGGTGTCATGGGCCAGCAGGAAGGCGCGGGTCGCATTGTCGATCTGCCGTTCCAGGATCACCGGGGCCGAAAAGCCGCGCAGCGCGGATACGACCGGGCGGGCGCCGAGGTCATTGAAGGTAAAGCTTTGCTCGGCCTCGGTCATTTCCAGCATGCGGGTCGCGGCGACCTCGTCTCCGTTCGGGCCGATCAGCCCGACGGCGATGGGGATGACGCGCGGCGGCTTTTCATCCTGTCCCGGGGTGGGCGGCGTGTGCTGGCTGAAATTGAGGATCAACCGGCCGTCGTCGCTCCATTCCTCGGTCATCTTCAGATGCGGGGTGCCGGCATCGGTGTACCAACGCTTGAACTGTGCCAGGTCACGGCCGGTGGCGTCCTCGAAGACCTTCAGCCAATCCTCGATGGTTGCCGCGTCACCGTCATGACGCTCGAAATAGAGATCCAGCGCCTTGGCATAGCCGTCATCGCCAACCAGGCGCTTGAGCATGCCGATCACCTCGGCACCCTTCTCATAGACGGTCGCGGTGTAGAAGTTGTTGATTTCCTCGTATTCCTCGGGCCGCACCGGATGGGCCAGCGGTCCCTGGTCCTCGCGGAACTGCCGGGCACGCAGGGTCTGGACATCGCCGATCCGCTTGACCGGGGCGCTGCGCATGTCCGAGGTGAACTGCTGGTCGCGGAATACCGTCAGCCCCTCCTTGAGGCAAAGCTGGAACCAGTCGCGGCAGGTGATGCGGTTGCCGGTCCAGTTATGGAAATATTCATGCGCGATCACGCCTTCGATACGCTCGTAATCGGCGTCGGTCGCGGTTTCGGGCGAGGCAAGCACCAGCTTGGAGTTGAAGATGTTCAGCCCCTTGTTCTCCATCGCGCCCATGTTGAAATCATCCACGGCGACGATGTTGAACACGTCCAGGTCATATTCGCGCCCGTAAACATCCTCGTCCCATTTCATCGACTTGATCAGCGACTCCATGGCGAAACCGGCGCGGTCCTCGTCCCCCGGACGCACCCAGACATTCAGCGCGGCATCGCGGCCCGATTTCGTGGTGAAGCTGTCGCTGATGGCGACCAGATCACCCGCCACCAGTGCGAAGAGATAGGCGGGCTTGGGCCATGGATCATGCCATTCGGCCAGCCCTTCCTCCTGCCGGACCGGGTTGCCGTTCGACAGGATCACCGGCTTGTCCGAGCGGATGGTGACGTGGAAGGGTGCCATCACGTCGGGGCGGTCGGGATAGAAGGTGATGTGGCGGAAACCCTCGGCCTCGCATTGCGTGCAGAACATCCCGCCCGAGATATACAGCCCCTCGAAGGCGGTATTGGCGGAAGGGTCGATCTCGACCTCGCTGGTGAGGGTGAACGGGCCGTCGGGCAGGGCGGCGGCGGCGATGATCAGGCATTCTCCGTCGCGGCGGACATGGCCGGGATCGGGGGCGGTGCCATCGACCAGGATCGACATCAGCCTTAGATCCTTGCCCCCGTCGAGTTCCAGATCCTCGGCCCCGCCGCGCGGTTTGAGCGCCAGATCGGCCTTCACCCGGGTCGCATCGGGAGACAGGTCGAAGCTCAGCGTCGTCTGTTCGAGGATGAAGGGATAGGGCCTGTAATCGGCAAGAAACCGCTTATCGGGGCTGTCGGATCGGGTCATTTTCACTCTCCGCCTTAAAAAAGCGTCTAGGTTCAGGGAACTGGACACTAACCAATGTGTTAGTCGCCTGTGAGCCGGGCCGCAAGCCGGGCAAAGCAGGTTATCGATTGACACATCGGCGTCGCTGTTCGAGAGGTAGACGCCAAGAGGGTGTTAAGAAGTCATTAAGGAGGCCAGCAATGACATATGATCCCAACGATCCCAACCGCACCAACCCCGTCGACAGCGATCCGGCGGCTCCGAAAGAGACCTATGTCGAGCCGGTCGAGCGTCGCTCGTCGCCGCTGCCGTTGATCCTTGGCGTGCTGGTGGCGCTGGCGCTGGCCTATTTCGTGCTGCAGCAATTCATGGGCGACGACACGGCCACGACCGAAGGCGACACGACCACCGTGACCACCACCGAGGAGGCTCCTGCGGACGAAGCGGCTGCCGATACCGAGGCTGCCGTGGACGACACCGCCGCCGAAGCGGAAGCCGCTGCCGACAACGCCGCCGCCGAAGCCGAGGCCACCGCGGATGACGCGGCAGCCGCGACCGAAGAGGCCGTGGAAGACGCGACTGCGGGTACCGAGGAAGAAGCAACCGACGACGCGGCTGCAGGCACCGAGGAAGAGGCAACCGAC
>NZ_PXNQ02000010.1 GCF_003007735.2 Paracoccus methylarcula | reverse complement strand
CCGGGGGCCTGCCCCCGGACCCCCGGGATATTTGCATGAAGAAGAAGGAAAGCGGGTGCCGGGAGGGGCCGCCCGGCAATTGAGCCTTCCGACCGGGGCCAAGGCGCCCGCAGCCCTGTTTCAGCCGTGCTCGGCGCGGCGTCCCTGCAGGTTCCCGAGACCCAGGACCTCGAGCACCTTGGCCTCAATATGCGACGCGTTCAGGGCCGATATGTCATACATCGCGTAAGGCGCGTCGTGATCGACGAAACGGTCGGGCAGCACCATCGAGCGGTATTTCAGCCCGTGATCGAAGACGCCCTCTTCGGCCAGAAGCTGCGCGACATGGCTGCCGAAACCGCCCACGGCCCCCTCTTCGATGGTGATCAGCGCATCGTGATCCGCCGCAAGCTGCAAGATCAGGTCGCGGTCCAGGGGCTTGGCGAAACGGGCATCGGCGACGGTCGGGACAATGCCCCTTGAGCGCAGGGCCTCGCATGCCTTCGTCACCTCGGAGAGGCGGGTGCCGAATGAGAGGATCGCGACGCATTTCCCCTCGGCCACGATCCGGCCCTTGCCGATGTCCAGCACCTCGCCATGTTCCGGCAGGTCGATTCCGGTACCCTCTCCGCGCGGGAAGCGGAAGGCGATGGGGCCGGAATCATGGGCGGCGGCGGTGGCGACCATATGCATCAGCTCGGCCTCGTCGGCAGCGGCCATGACCACGAAGCCCGGCAGGTTCGACAGATAGGCGATGTCATAGGCGCCCGCGTGGGTCGGCCCGTCCTGCCCCACCAGCCCCGCCCGGTCGATGGCGAAGCGCACAGGCAAGCCCTGCACCGCCACGTCATGGACGACCTGGTCGTAGCCGCGTTGCAGGAAGGTCGAATAGATCGCGCAGAACGGCTTCATCCCGCCCGCCGCCAGCCCGGCGGCGAAGGTCACGGCATGCTGCTCGGCAATGCCGACATCGAAGCTGCGGCGCGGATAGCTTTCGGCGAATTGCTTGAGCCCGGTGCCGTCGGGCATGGCCGCCGTGATCCCCACGATCCGGTCGTCGCGGCTGGCCTGATCGATCAGTGCGCGCGCGAAGACCGAGGTATAGCTGGGCGCGTTCGGCGCAGGCTTGGCCTGCACCCCGGTCACCACGTCGAACCGGCCAGTGGCATGGCCCCTGTCCGAGGCGGTCTCGGCGGGGGCGTAGCCCTTGCCCTTTTTCGTCACTGCATGGATCAGCACCGGCCCGGTGGCGCGCGCCTTGACGGTGCGCAGCAGTGGCAGCAATTGTTCCAGGTCGTGGCCGTCCACCGGGCCGATATAGGAGAATCCCAGTTCCTCGAACAAGGTGCCGCCGACGGCCATGCCCTTGAGCATCTCCTTGGCGCGGCGGGCGCCCTCTTGCAGCGGTTCGGGGAGGAAGCCGACCGCGCCCTTGGCGACAGCTTGAGTTCCTGGAACGGGCCGCCGGTATAGAGGCGCGTCAGGTAGGAGGACATCGCGCCGACAGGCGGCGCGATCGACATCTCGTTGTCGTTCAGGATCACGAAAAGCCGCTTGCCCATATGGCCGGCATTATTCAGCCCTTCATAGGCCATCCCCGCGCTCATCGCGCCATCGCCGATCACCGCGATCGCGTCGCCGGGATCACCGCCCAGGTCGCGCGCCGCCGCGAAACCGAGTGCGGCCGAGATCGAGGTCGAGCTGTGCCCGGCACCGAAGGGATCAAAGGGGCTCTCGGCCCGCTTGGTGAAACCGGCCAGCCCCCCGCCCATGCGCAGGGTGCGGATACGCTCGCGCCGCCCGGTCAGAATCTTGTGCGGATAGCATTGATGGCCGACATCCCAGATGATCTTGTCGCGCGGCGTGTCGAACACGGCATGCAGCGCCACGGTCAGCTCGACCACGCCAAGCCCCGCGCCCAGATGGCCGCCGGTCACGCTGACGGCGCTGATCGTCTCGGCCCGCAGCTCATCGGCCAGCCGGAACAGGTCGCGGTCGGTCAGGGATTTGAGATCCGAGGGCAGGTTGATCCGGTCAAGGATCGGGGTCTGCGGGCGATCTGTCGTGGAATCAGACATGGGGCTGGCGTTCCGGCACGGCGTTCAGGTATCGCGGTCGATAACGAAGCGGGCCAACTCGCGCAAGTTTTCCGCCGCCTCGCCATAGGGTTCCAGCGCCACCTCTGCCGCATTGGCATAGCGCCTTGCCTCGGCCTTGGCCCCCTCCAACCCCAGCAATGACAGGAAAGTCGCCTTTCCGGCAGCGTCGTCCTTGCCGACGCGCTTGCCGGTCACATCCTCGTCACCGGTCACATCGAGAATGTCATCGGCGATCTGGAAGGCCAGCCCGAGCGCGCGGGCGTAATCGTCGAGCGGCTGCAGATCCTCGCCCGTCACCAGCGGCCCCGCAGTCGCGGCAAAGCGGATCAGCGCGCCGGTCTTGGCCCCCTGCAGGCGCTTGACCGCCGCCAGATCCAGCGGCTCCAGCGCGGTCTCGGCGGCGATGTCCAGCGCCTGGCCCCAGACCATGCCCTTCGCGCCCACTGAATCGGAAAAGGCGCGGATCAGTCGCAGCCGCGCATCGGCATCGCCGATGGCCTCATCGGTCAGCAGGCGGAAGGCCAGCGTCTGCAACGCGTCCCCGGCCAGGATCGCCGTCGCCTCGGACCATTGCAGATGGCAGGTGGGCATGCCCCGGCGCAGATCGTCGTCATCCATGGCGGGCAGATCATCATGGACGAGGCTATAGGCATGCAGCGCCTCGACCGCCGTGGCGACGGGCAGCGCCGCCTGGTCCGTCACCCCATGCAGCCGGGCCGACTCCAGCACCAGGAATGCGCGGATACGCTTGCCGCCAACGGTGGCATAGGCCATCGCGTCGCGCAGCTCGCCCTTGGGCAGATCGGCCATGGCCGTATCCAGCGCGGCCTGAAGCTGCGCCTTCACCTCGTCGAACCTGGCCTGCATCATTGCCCCTCGACCGGTTCCGTCCCGGTCGGCTGGCCATTCGCGGACAGCGTGATCTTCTCGACCCGCTCCTCGGCCTCGCGCAGGCGCTTCTCGCAATGTTTCCGCAATTTCGCCCCGCGTTCGTAAAGCGCGATGGATTCCTCCAGCGTCGCCTCGCCGGTTTCCAGCTTGCCGACGGTGGCTTCCAGCTCGCGCATGGCGTCCTCGAAGGACAGTTTCTCGATCTCGGTCATTCTCCGGCCTCCATCAGCACTTCGACATGGGCACGGACCGACCGCCCCAGAGCGGCCAGATCATAACCACCTTCCAGGCAGGATACCACCGGGGCGCGGCACTCTGCCGCCATCTCGCAGATCGAGCGGGTAATGGCGGCGAAATCCGCCTCGTCCCATTGCAGCTGCGCCAGCGGATCGTCGCGATGCGAATCGAACCCAGCGGAAACCATCACCAGTTGCGGATCGAATTTCCGGCAGCGGTCCAGGATGGCGTCCCATGCCACCCGCGCCTGTCCCCCATCCGATCCCGGAGGCAGCGGGACATTCATGATCTGCCCATGCGCCCCGCGCTCGGACGCCGCCCCGCTGCCGGGATAAAGCGGCATCTGGTGCGTGGAGGCAAAGAATGCGCGTGGTTCGTCCCATAGCAGGTCCTGCGTGCCATTGCCGTGATGCACGTCGAAATCCAGGACCGCGACCCGGTCCAGCCCATGCCGGTCAAGCGCGCGCTTGGCCGCGATGGCGGCGGTGCCGAACAGGCAGAAGCCCATCGCGGTTTCGCGTTCGGCATGGTGGCCGGGCGGGCGCATGGCCAGGAACGCATTCCTGGCCTCGCCCGCCAGAACCGCATCGACAGCCGCGCAGGCCCCGCCCACGGCCCGCAGCGCCGCCTCGAGGCTGCCCGGGGAAATATGCGTATCGGCATCCAATCCCCGCAATCCCTGATCGGGCTGCGCCTGCCGAAGCCGGTCCAGATAGCGTTCGGGATGGCAGCGCAGCACTTCGGCATCCTCGGCCAGCGGCGCCTCGAAGCGGTCAAGACCGAGCCCCTCCAGCGCAGAGATCACCGCGGCGTAGCGCGCCACCTGCTCGGGATGCCCCATGGGCACCAGATGCGCCTCGGCGGCGGGATGCGTGAACAGGGCCGTGCTCATGCGGATGGCCTCCTCCTCTTGTCGGAGACCACGCTAGTCGCGGTGCATCGGCGCTGCAAGCACCGGACCCACATGATCGCCGCGCGCGGCCGGACAGGCTTTCATCTGGACTTTCCCGATGCGCCAAATAATCATGCCCCGCATGAAGCCCAAGATACTGACGACCCTTCAAAATTATGACAGGCGGCTGTTCATGGCCGATCTTGTCGCCGGGATCACCGTCGCGATGGTTGCGCTGCCGCTCAGCCTTGCCATCGCGATTGCCTCGGGGGCCGATCCGGCGAAAGGGCTGGTCACGGCCATCGTCGCGGGCTTCCTGATCTCGTTGCTTGGCGGCAGCCGGGTCCAGATCGGCGGGCCGACGGGGGCGTTCATCGTCGTCGTGTTCAAGGTCATATCAGATCACGGCTATGACGGCCTCGTCATCGCGACCTTCATGGCCGGGCTGATCCTGCTCGTGGCGGGGTTCCTGCGCGCCGGTCGCCTGATCCAGCTTGTGCCCGAGCCGGTCATCAACGGCTTCACCATCGGCATCGCGATCATCATCGCGGCAAGCCAGCTCAAGGATCTGTTCGGGTTGTCCATCGCGCAGGTGCCCGCCGAGTTCTTCGGCAAGCTGGAGGCGCTGTGGCGGGCGCGAGACTCGGTGAATGTCCCGGCCATGATGATCGGGGTGCTGACGATATTCCTGATCGTCGCCCTGAAGCGGGCCGCGCCCCGCTTGCCGGGACTGATCATCGCCGTTGCGGTTACATCCGCCATCGTCGCCATCCCGGGCCTGCCCGTCGATACGATCCAGTCCCGTTTCGGCGATCTGCCACGCAGCCTGCCCCTGCCCGCCATTCCGTCGCTGGACGCCGGGCGGATGCTGGAGTTGCTGCCATCGGCCTTTGTCATCGCCTTTCTTGCCGGTGTCGAATCCCTGCTTTCGGCGATGGTCGCCGACCGGATGATCTCGGGCCGACATCGTTCCAATGCCGAACTGATCGCCCAAGGAGCGGCAAACCTGGGATCGTCCCTGTTCGGCGGCCTTCCCGCGACCGGAGCGATCGCCCGCACCGCCACCAATATCCGTGCCGGGGGCAAAACCCCGGTGGCCGGATTGGTGCATGCGATGACGATCCTGATTGTCATGCTGATCGCGGCCCCGCTGGCGGGTTACATGGCGATGCCCGCGCTGGCCGGACTGCTGATCCTGACGGCATGGAGCATGAGCGAGCCCCATCGCTGGCCGGAATACCTGCGTGAACGGCCTTCGGACCGGTTTCTCCTGGTCCTGACACTCGTGCTGACCGTGGTTGCGGATCTGACCGTTGCAATCGGCGTCGGCGTGATGATCGGGCTGGCAATCAGGCTCCGCCGCCGCGCGGTGCCGCCATCGGATTGGAAACCGCCGCAAAGGTAGGATCAGGACCCATTGATTTCAGCCGAGCATCGTGATTCAGCGCTGGAAAACAGGGCGGTGACATGTCTGATCTATTCTGGTTGAGCGATGCGCAGATGGCGCGTCTGGAACCCTATTTCCCGAAGTCCCACGGCAAAGATCGCGTTGATGACCGCGAGCGGCTGAGCGGAATTACTTTCATAAATTGCAATGGGTTACGATTGCGCGATACGCCCGGAGAATATGGCCCGCGCATATGAGGAGGGTCGTGGTCCCGATCGACTCTACAGCCGCTGGCAGCGATGGAGCGACAAGGGTGTCAACGGTCGGCGATTTCATCAGTGCCCGCGCTCTGCCGGGCAGCTTGCCCAAGGTCTACTGGCTGCTCGGAGATCGCGGCCATGAGGCCGACTGATTCAGAGATGCGTTGAAAGACAAGGGATGCGCGCCTGCATCCCGGGCCGAAAGCTGCGCAAGTCGCCCGTGAAATACGACAAGCGCCGATCCAAACGGCGCAATCGTATCGAGATCATGTTCGGTAGGCTCAGGGACTGGCGGCGTGGAGCGCCCCGATACCACAGGTGCCCAAAGCTCTTCCTCTCAGCAATCGCTCTCGCCGCAACCGTCATCTATTGGCTATGGGTCCTCACCCTAAGAACCCCTCCCGGCTGCCCCGGTTGCTCGCAGCATGAGCCAGAAAGAGGCCAACGGGCGTATTCATTCTCCGCATCAGCGGGCATGAGGTTCGGACAAATCCATTCAGTTAAAGGAAATCGTTCCGGATCACCGACTAAATCAGCAACCTGTTAGGTCTGGACTTTTCATTCACCGAACATCATTCTGATCATCGATATTTGCAAGATGTTGATTGTCAGAGGCCGATTATGGATGGTGCATTTAATCAATCCGGACGTGTGGGCCGGCTTGTAACGGCATTGGACGAAGACGTCCTTGCCCTGCTGCGCTTCGAGGGCACGGACCTGCTGAATGGCCTCTTTGAATACCGTGCCGAGGCTCTTGCCACGCGGGACGACCTTGATTTCGACAGGCTGATCGGCACCCATGCCACGGTCGAGATCGAGGCGCATGAGGTGATGCGGCCTTTCGATGGCATCGTCACCTCTGCCCGGTGGGTGGGGGTCGGCGAGAATGGCCATCGTTATGACCTGACCCTCCGGCCCTGGTTCTGGCTGGCTGGCAAGCGCCGCAACCAGCGGATATTCCACAACAAGACCGTGCTGGAGATTCTGCAGGAACTGTTCAGGGACTATGCCGGGCTCGGTGACCCGGTACTGGAGATCCGGTGCAGCCGGGACTACCCGGTTCTCGAATACACCGTGCAATACCGCGAAAGCGATCTGACCTTCGCCCGCCGGCAGATGGAACGGCACGGGATCAGTTTCCATTTCCGGCATGGCAATGGCAATCACACCATGGTGCTGACCGATGACGTTCTGGCCCATGAGAAGATCGGCGAACGCCCGTTCAAGCGCTATGACGGCCATCATCAATATGAACATGAGCATTTCTGGGAATGGTCGCCCGAGCGCAACCTGACCACCGGGGCGATCCGGCTGACCGACTACGACTTCAAACGGCCCACGCAGAAGATGGAGGTGGAGCATCTTGGCGATGCCACGCATGAGCAGGGCCGGATCGAGAGTTTCGACTATCCCGGCGATTACCTGACCGAGGATGTCGGCAAGATCGTCTCGCGGATGCGCATGGGGCAGGAACAGGGCGGAGATCGGCGCAACCGGGCGGTGGGCGATTGCGTCAGCCTGTCCTCTGGCCTGCGGGTGCAACTCGGCGGAGACAAGCTGCCCGGACATGGCGAGACCTATCTCTGTCTCTCGGCCTCCCACAGCTTCGTGAGCGAGGCCTATGGTTCGGGCGGACAGGAGGGCGACAGCTACAGCTATACCGGCTCATTCACCCTGATGCCCGACCGGGCACCGATGGTGCCGCCCCGGCGGACGCCGCCTTCGGTGGTGCAAGGGCCGCAAACGGCGGAGGTCGTCGGTGACGGCGAGATCGATTGCGACGAATATGGCCGTATCCTGGTCCGCTTCCATTGGGATCTGGATGACGCCTATTCGATGCGTTGCCGGGTCAGCCAGAACTGGGCAGGCCAGGGTTTCGGCGGCATGGTTATTCCCCGCATCGGCATGGAGGTCGTGGTCGAGTTCCTTGAAGGCGATCCCGACAAGCCGCTGGTCACGGGCTGTGTCTATAACGGGCGCCGGGCGCCCCCTGCGGCCCTGCCCGCGAACAAGTCGCGCTCAGTTTTCAAGACGAAATCGCATCAGGGCGACGGCTTCAACGAGCTGACATTCGAGGACCAGGCGGGCGAAGAGTTCATCTACATGCACGCGCAGAAGAACCTGGATGTGCATGTGAACAATTCGCGCCAGTTGCGCGTGGAATATGACGATACCCAGACCATCGGCAACAATTCCGACCTTGCGGTGGCGGCGAACCGGACGGAGACCGTCGATGGGCTGATGGATGTATCGGTCAAGGGCACGATGAGCGAGAAGATCGACGGCGATCGCGGCGTGACGGTCGGCGGACATTTTGCCAGCAGGGCGGGCGGTGACCTGACGCTGAAGGCCGATGGCGAGATCGTGCTCGATGCCTCGAAGATCACGCTGGTAGCCGGGGGTGCAGCTCTGGTCCTGCAGGGCGGTGCGGTGAATGTGGCGCCGGTGCTGAATGTCGGCTCGGCCTCGCCCGGCGCGGCTGCCCTGCCCGCCATTCCTGCGGTGCTGAAGGCCGCCGCAGGCGAGGGCTCGCCCTTCGTCAGCCATTGTCCGAATGCCGATAAGGGGGCGTGATGCGCGAGGCCTGGATCGGGCGTTGCCATCTGCGGGCCCGCAACATGGAACGGCAGCGCTGGATCGGCAATCGCGAGGAAGCTGTCGGGCGGCTGATGCTGACGGCGTCGTCGGCTGAGGATTTCGCGACCAGGCTGCGCACTGCGCTGCCTTCTCTGGGATATGATCTGGTCGCTGTTCTATCTGCGGCCCCGGTTCAGCAGACCGATGATCTCGGCGATTTGGCAAATAGGCTGCCATCGCTCTTGCCGCATGTCGGGCACGCTCGTCCCGTGCCCCTGGGCGGTTTTTCGGAGGTCGCGCCTGCCTCTCACTGGCAGGAGACGGCATGGGATGCCCTGCTTTCCGGAAAGGTTCCGATTTGGGCCGTGATCGACGGAGTAAGCTGGCCGGAGATTTCCAAGATCCTTGGTCAGAGCAATGCGGAACATAGCTGTCTTTACAGCACGCTGAACCCGGAAAGCCGGGCGCTTGCGCTTGGCTGGTGCGGTTGGAGCCGGGCAGTGCGATGACCGCGGCGATCCGCAAGCGCCCACAGGAAACCCATTCGCTGATCCTGTTGCAGTCGGATCATGCCATGCCCGAGATTCGCCGGCATCTGCGCCGTTTCACCATGCTGCAGACGCCTGCCGATCCCGAAGCACCGGTCTATTTCCGCTTCTATGACCCCCGGGTTATGATCGATGCCATGGAAAGCATGCGCCCGGGATTTTGGGCGCGCTTCATGGAGTTGTTCAGATCGGTTGTTGTCCCGGTGACGCCCTATTGCCTGCTGCCCGAAGGCATTGCGTTGACCGGTTCCCGGATCGGTCCCTTTGATCCCGCGGATAGCTGTCAGGGACGGTTGTTGCGTTGGGCCTTGCCGGAACGCAGCAGCCTAAAATCAACTGATCTAAAAGTAACCGAACGGGAGTTTGACACTTTCTCAGAGCGGATGGAACGTCGCGCGATACATAAAATGGCCCGAAGGCTCCACGAAGAACATCGCGATGTGGGTGGTTCGGAAAGATGCCTTTCCGTGGCTTTTCGCGCCAAGGTACTGGCCGCAGAATATGGTTTGACAACCGTCAAGCAAGTTACCATCTTGGCGCGCTGCATGCTATATTTCGGAGAAGATTTCACGTCTCGAAACCGTGAGGCCTCACGCATTTTGAATGATCGAACATTACTGCCTTGGCAAAAGAAAAATCAGTTGATTGATTGGTTTATAGCCGAAAGCCGGAACGGTCCCATAGAGAATTTTTATAAGGGATAATTTAATTATGATGACATCAGACGAGGCAATTAAATTTCTACTTGCAAACAACACGGAACTGGGCACGTCACTGAACACGATCATGACGTCCGAAAGAGCTTTGCGGGTATTTCCATCTGATAGCCTTGCCCATCAGACACACAGACAAATACTCGACTCAGAACTCGAGAAAGTAAACGAAGTTGCCACTCGGCAAGGATACGAGAATGTTGGGATCGACCCGGCGCTCGGAAAAGCGGCGTGTGATTGTGAGGCAGGCGAGCCCTGTTGTATGGAAAGCGGCTTCGTTGCGGATGGCGAGGACGTTTCACGCAAGGTGTTGTGGCCCTCGCTTCGCCACCACTCAGGTTTGAAAATAATCTTCTGGTAATCGCAAAGAAGATTTCAGGTCATAATTTGACTTCAAGGGTCAAAGTGAATTGGTCTGGACAAAACTGCTGCCTTGGCACACCGGAAACTCCCTATATTCAATCAGCTGGATTGCATTCGGGACCAGAGAGGATATCGTCCAAATCTCAGGAAGTTAGTGTTGGAATTCCCTTTCTTCCCAGCTTTGCCGTCGCCCTGGAACGGTTTTTTCCACGAGAGATTATTTTCGCAATCACGACCTTGGACATTCTATTCACGCTCGCCAACGGCTGAATGATGACAACAAGGCGAGTTTCACTCCCTCTCAATGTTTTAGTGATGGACCGACCCAAACAAAACTGACCGTATTGCCGGTTCCTTATCTGAAGCTGGACGGCGAAGCTACACTTGCGATGATCATCCGTTTTACCACGGCTGGTGTCAACGGCAGCGTGTCTGCGAAAGGTTCGCTCACAGGAAAATTCGGAAACCACGAGATCACCGGCAGCGCCGAGGCGAAATCCATAGCTGGCACCGGCCTGTCGCGCTGCGATGGACAAAATGCTCCAGGCATGATCGGCACAATAGCCAATGTGATCGGAACGCTTAATGAGTATGTTGGGAAAGGAAACACCAAAGGTCCCGGAACACGTGACGTTTCTCAATATGCTTCAAGTGTGAGTTTGAGTAAGTCCCTGTCGCTGAAACCAACCGGCGTGGACCTTCTCGCAAAAACCGGCAGCCCAGACCTGGAACTCAAACTCGGCGGGCTAGCGATGGAGCTCAAGCTCGGTGTCACCGGAAGGCTCGATATCATTGACGCATTGGCAATGGCTTATACCGGACCGGGGGCGACAGCTATCAGGGAAGCACGCGCGGTGATGGCCAGCGGGCAGCATGTCAAAGGCAAGCTCGAGGCCTATCTGGAAGTTGGCGCCGAGGGCATGTTGACTCATTCTATCATGAGCGGTGTCACGATCACTATCCCTGCAAACATTCCGGCACCCGAAACGACGTCGGTCAGCGAGGTTTTCAGAGGCGAGATCAAGATCCGAGGTGTCCTTAGCGTCGGGGTCGAGATCGAAGCTGAGATCTGGATCTTCTCGGGAAAGGCCGGAGCAAGCGGCACGGTCCATACATCTTGGGCTTGGGCGTTACGGAAACAGGGGGCCAAACGCGAGAAGAACTACAAATTCGAGGGTCTGATTATCGAGTTGAAAGCTCACGCCGAAGCCGGATTCAGATCTGGAAATGATGATGCAGATGAATCCGCCTTCGGTAACAATAATACCGATGGGGCGCATGCAGCTTCAGCACCTAGCAGCAGTGACCTCGAATCCCAGGTCGCACAGCATCTCGAAAAATCTTCGGCTGAGGCCAAACGGATTGCGAGCTCCGGGATCGCTGGTATTGCAGGTGGGCGCACCTACACGATCTTTTCACCAGAGGATTCAGGATGGGAAAAATACTGAGATTGTTGACCGCATTATTTATCGCGATCTGCTTTCTGAAAGGTCCAAGCATGGCGCAGAACCAAAACCTTGATCACGGGTATTACGCCAAGATCCAAACTGACGGTTTGGCTTGGTCGTTACGAGTTAACGATCTTTACGTTCGAGAAAATGGAAATTTCGGATACGAAACCTCGGATGGCAATATTGGTATGCAGCTTCAACCGGGCCGCAACACTGTATCATTGCTATTTTCTCCATTAACGGGGGAAACCGCTGAAAATGGAGATTTTATTTTCGAGCTGCGTGATGGATTATTGATCGACATATCAATACAGCGTATCGACTATGCGACAAGGGAAAGTCGGGAAATCAACTGCGTCACATTGCGCTATGACATGACCCGAAATGATTTCGTTGCCGAAGACAAGACCGCCGCCGGAATGGATCGGGTGATGGTACAACCGTCCTTGCGCACCGACGGCAAGTTCACCATTTCGGACCTCCCTCCAAGATCGATTGTTTTCAAGACAGGAGAGACAATCGGGGGCTATCGGCTGGATTTCATGATCGAGGTGGATGACGAAGAGTTGCCACCTTTCCATTGGCGCGAGGAAGACGCAGTGCAGCTTGAGGATTCTCCTGCGACGCGCAAGGAGTTGATGCAGGCCTATCAGCGTCTTCACGACCTGATCGCACGCGGTGACAAAGCCACCATTCTACGCGAAGCGCGCCCTGTATGGGAACGGACGGCCTTTATCCTGACTTCCGATGCATCCAGTGCCGAAGAATTTGTCGGAAACACTGAACTGGGGCTCGACATGTTCAATCAAAGGCATCCCGACGGCAGCGAACTGCAGGACCTACGGATGAAGACCGGTATAGAGAGCGCAGCTTTGCAGTTCATGGATGGTGGGCGATTGGTGCGTATTCGCCCTGACCCCATAATCTGGGCCCTGCCACCCGGGAGCAGCAAGGATATTACCTCGGTATTTCCCGTTGTTTTCTACAAATCAGAATCCGGGGAATGGCGTATCGCCGAAATAAATGTGGGCCTTTAGCGTGAGACAAGGGGAGGCAGCATGAAACCAGTGAGTAGACTTGGAGATAAGCATATCTGCCCGGTTCACGGGGCGAATACCATCATTTCAGTGGCATCACAGTCTACCTGCGATGGCAAACCGATTGCGACTGTCGGAGACAAAACTGCCTGTGGTGCGGTGATCGTCACAGGTAGCTCGGCCTGTATCGTGGACGGTCGGCCGACGGCTACCATTGGTTCAAAAACGAGCCACGGTGGCGTCATTGTGGAGGGATCAGCGTCGCGCTGCTGAATCGCTTGTTCCTGCTTGCCTGACTTAGCAAGTGATTCGAGGTTGTTGGAAGGGCACGCTATAGTTGCGTCCATCTACATTAACGTGGTAAGGGCGCCGGTTCTTGCGCCCGGCTTGCATGTTCCAGCCTTGCCGCCCCTGCGTATACGCGTCATGCAACGCCCTTTCGCCGTCACATAGCGTCTGTCGTTCGCTGTAGCCCGAATTATACGCGCGATAGGGGGCGTTGATGGATGCGGGCCTGAGAACGTCCCTGGACACCCTACAATCGGCGTGGCAGCGCAGAGTGGCGCTGTCCCCACATCTCCCGACAGATTCATCCATCCGAATCCGTCTGTCCGATCAGCCCACAAAGGTCCCACCATCGCGCCCAAACGCAATCATGTCGACATGTTGATTTTCAATGTGTTTTTGGTGCCGGTTGCAGGAATCGAACCCGCGACCTTCTGATTACAAATCAGCTGCTCTACCAGCTGAGCTAAACCGGCCCGGCGGGACTAGCCCGCTTGCGACACTCCGATACCGCGTGACGCGGCTTTGCGCAAGCCGGGGTTGGTATGTGCCAGCAAGATAACCGCAAGAAGCCCCACTGACATGACCAGCAACGCGGCGGGTGCGGCATTGCCCAAATCCTCGAGGCTGGCCTTTTCATGCACGCGGGTCGCGAGGGTTTCATAGCTGAACGGGCGCAACAGCAATGTTGCGGGCAATTCCTTGCAGCTGTCAACGAAGATCAGCAGCAGCGCCGAGCCGACCGAGCCCCGCATCAGCGGCATGAACACATCGCGGAGCACTCCGGCATTGCTGCGGCCAAGAGACCGGGCCGCCATCGGCAAGGAGGGCGCCACCCGCGTGAAGGCGCCGTCGATGGCGCCCTGCCCGATGGCGAAGAAGCGCACCATGTAGGCAAGCACGATTGCGGTGCCGCTGCCGGTCAGGATCAGTCCCGGATCACTGCCGGTCAGCGCCAGCCAGCCATCGGCGAGCCGGTGATCCAGTGCCGCCAGGGGAATCAGGATGCCGACTGCCAGCACGGCGCCGGGTGCGGCATAGCCGATCATCGTCGCCGGCAGCAACAGCCGGGGCAGGCTGCGCCCGGACAGGCGCACCCCGTAGACCATGACCAGGGCCATCCCCACGGTCAGGAAGGCCGCGATCCCGCCCAGGCTGACCGTATGCCAGACCGCAAGCCCCAGCCCGGGCGTGATCCATCCCTCGGGATAGGCCAGCGCATAGTTCAGGATCACCCCGACCGGTAGCAGGAAGCCCAGGGCAAAGGGAAGCATGCAGGCGATCGTCGCGGCCCCCGCGGGCAGGCCTTTCAGCAACTGGCGGGTGATCGGGCGGGGCTGGCGCGCGCTTTGATGGAAACGGGCATTACGGCGCGCGAAACGCTCCCACAGCGCCAGGACCAGGACCACCAGCAGGATGACACAGGCGATCTGCGCCGCGCCACCGGCATTGCGGCGTTCGAGCCATGTTGTGAAGATGCCGGTATTCAGCGTCTGCACACCGAAATAGCTGACCACGCCGTAATCGGCGACCGATTCCATCATCGCGATGGCCGAGCCTGCGACGATGGCAGGACGGGCCAGCGGCAGGCCGACACGACGGAACAGCCCCCAGGGGCCGGCGCCCAGGGCGCGCGCGACCTCGTAGGCGCTGCCGGATTGCTCATGCAGGGCGGCCCGGGTCAACAGGTAGACATAGGGATAAAGCGCCGCCGACAGGACCAGGATGGCCGCTTCGATCGAGCGGATCCGGGGGAACCAGTAATCTCCCGCATTGGCCCAGCCGAACCAGCCGCGCAGGGCGGTTTGCACCGGGCCGGAATAATCCAGGAAATCGGCCAGCGCATAGGCGCCGATATAGGCGGGCACGGCCAGCGGCGCCAAAAGCAGCCATTGCAGCCACCGGCGGCCGGGAAAATCATACATGCTGACCAGCCAGGCCGAGCCCGCCCCCATGCAGGCCGACAGCAGGCCGGTCCCCACCGCCAGGATCACCGTGTTCGACAGGTAGCGCGGCAGGACCGAGCTCAGCAGATGCGGCCAGATATTCTCGGTCGGGTTCAGCGCCATCCAGGCGACCGCCGCCACCGGCATCAGCACTAGCGCGGCGATCAACGCCGCCATGACCGACCAGGCCCGCCCGGAGCCTTGCCGCAGGCTGCTTTCGCGGCGGCCCCGCCGCCGTCCGGGCATGTCAGAAACGCTCATATCGCGCCGATAGCGCAAAGCGGTTTGACTGTCTATCTCTGCCGGGTAATGTGCGCCGGGATTCGCACTCCGCAAATTATGACGTGCCGGGTTTACCGTATTCAAGAGGACGAACCAGATGCAGATGGTCTTTCATATCGGCGTACACGGGACGGATGACGACCGGTTACTGAAAACGCTGCTGAACAATCGTGAATGGCTGCTGAAGAACCGGACCGAGATCGTGCCGCCCAGCAGGCATAGCGGGTTGTTCGAACAGGCGCTGATGCCGCTCAAGGGCGGACCGGCGACCATCGAGATGGAAGAGGTCATCCTCGACGCCCTGCTGACCACCGACGATCCGGAGCGGGTGATCTTCTCCACTCCCACCTTCATGGGCGCGGTCGGGCGAATCGTCGGACGGGACGGGCTGTATCCGCAGATCGGCAACCGGGTGGCCGCACTGGCCAACCTGTTTCCGAAATATGACTCCGAATTCTTCGTGGCAATCCGCAACCCCGCCACCCTGCTGTCCGACATGCTGCCGCGCTTCAAGACCGGCGATTACAATGTCCTCATGCAGGGACGCCACCCGCTGGACCTGCGCTGGCGCGAAGCTGCGCAGCGCATGGTGCAGGCGGCCCAGGGACGGCGCGTCGTCATCTGGTGCCACGAGGACGTCCCGCTGATCTGGCCCGAGGTGGTCCGGCTGGCCGGCGACATCTCCCCCGATGCGCCGCTGAAGGATGGCATGCTGTATATGCATGAAATCCTGGACAGCACCGGGACCGAAGAGCTGCGCGATGCGATGAGCAGCCGCGACCAGCTTTCCATCGCCCAACGGCGGGAATTATGCACCCGGTTATTGCAGGAGCATTCCGTCAAGGAGGCCCTCGATCAGCCGATCAACCTGCCAGGCTGGACCCAGGAACTGGTCGACCAGGTGACCGACAACTATTACCGCGATGTCGCGGAGATCGCGGCACTGCCGGGCGTGGAATTCATCCTGCCATAGAAGCAGCGGGCAGTGATGGGTGGTCCGGCTTTCGGGGCCCTGCCCCGTCGCCGTTCCGGCGACTCCCCGGGATATTTGCATGAAGAAGAAAGGCCGCGCGGGATCGATCCTTGCCGAGATCGGGGATCGTCACCGGCGTTGGCGCTGATGGCGCCGGCGGGGTCACATTCCGGCCAGGTCGGCGCCCCCCGCCGCGCGGAACCAGCGGATGACCTTGGCGCGCTCTTCGTCTTCCATGAAGCTGACATTGGCGGGCGGCATCGCGTCGGTCAGCCCCGCCTGGACATAGATCTCGCGCGCCGCCCGGGCGATGTCCGAGGGGGTCTCGAGGAACACCCCCTTCGGCGCGTGGTAGATGCCTTCGTAGAAGGGCTCGCGCGCATGGCACATCGAACAGCGTCCCGCGACGATATCAGCGACCTCGTCGAAACCCGCCGCCTCGGCGTAACGGGTCTCGACCGGGGTCAGGGCACGGGTCTCGGCATTCTCCAGCGTGTCCTGGTTGAGACCGATGGAGCTCAGCCACATGATCATGATGAACAGCACCGCCGTGATCGCCCAGGTCCACCACAGATCGCCCTTGCGGGCATGCATGGTGTTGAAGAAATGCCGGATGGTCACGCCCATCAGGAAGATCAGCGCCGCGATCAGCCAGTTGTAATCGCTCGCGAAGGCCAGCGGGTAATGGTTCGACAGCATCAGGAAGATGACCGGCAGGGTCAGGTAGTTGTTATGCGTCGAACGCAGCTTGGCGATCTTGCCGTATTTCGGATCGGGCGCGCGCCCGGCCTTGAGATCGGCCACCACGATGCGCTGGTTCGGCATGATGACCAGGAACACATTCGCGGTCATGATCGTCGCGGTGAAGGCCCCCAGATGCAAGAGCGCCGCGCGTCCGGTGAAGACCTGGTCATAGCCCCAGCCCATGACGACCAGCGCCACGAAGAGCAGCAGCATCAACACCGTCGGGCGTTCCCCGAGCGGCGATTTGCACAAGGTGTCATAGATCAGCCAGCCGATCGCCAGAGAACCGCCCGAGATCAGGATCGCCTGCCATTGCGCCAGGTCCATCTTGGCCGGATCGATCAGGAACAGGTTCGCCCCGGCCCAATAGGTGACCATCAGCAGCGCCGCGCCCGACAACCATGTCGCGTAGCTTTCCCATTTGAACCATGTCAGGTGCTCGGGCATCCGTTCCGGCGCGACCAGGTATTTCTGGATATGGTAGAAACCGCCGCCATGGACCTGCCATTCCTCGCCATGCGCGCCCTTGGGCAGGCCGGGCGCCTGGACCAGTCCCAGATCCAGCGCGACGAAATAGAAGGAAGAACCGATCCAGGCGATGGCGGTGATCACGTGCAGCCAGCGGATCGCGAAACTCAGCCATTCCCAGATGATGACATAATCGGGAATCATCGCTCAACTCCCCCGATAGGTTGAATAGCCAAAGGGCGAGACCAGCAGCGGCACATGGTAGTGATCCTCTTGCGACATGCCGAAGCGGATCGGGATCACGTCCAGGAAGCGCGGGCTTTCCGGCGGGATACCGGTGGCGTCCATCCACGCGCCGGCGTGGAATTCCAGCTCGTATGCGCCGGTTTCGAATTCGCTTTCCGGCAGGATCTGCCGGTCGGTGCGGCCATCGGCATTGGTTTTCAACCGCGCCAATTCGACCCGCTGCCCGTCTTGCAGACGAAACAGCACCACCTCCATCCCCTCGGCAGGCTTGCCGCGGGCGGTATCAAGAACATGGGTTGTCAGGTAACCCGGCATCTGCGCCTCCCCTGATTATCGCGGTTTCATTGATAACCGATCCTGCCTGTAAGACGAGAGGGCGCAAAGGCAAGGCAGTCTATAATTTTCGTAGAAAATCGGCCGAGGCCAAGCCCCAGCACGCTTCGGGCAGGCTCGGCACCTGCCCGAAATTGCGTCACCCGGCCAGCCGCGCCACGGCCTTCTGCGCGCGTGCCCGCAAGTCCTGCGGATCGGCAGTCAGCAGTCGGTGATCCGCGACCACCGCCCTGCCCTGCACATAGACCGCCTTGGGTCTAACCGGCGCACAGAACACCAGCGCCGCGACCGGATCCCATTGGCCGGCGGCGGGCAGTTCGTTGATGTCCCACAGGACCAGATCGGCCTGCATCCCCGGCGCGAGCGCGCCGATATCGCTGCGGCCCAGCACCCGCGCACCGCCACGCGTGGCGATCTCCAGCGCCTCGCGCGCGCCCATGGCGGCGGGACCGTCCCTCAGCCGGGCGACCAGCATCGCCTGCCGGGCCTCTAACCCAAGATGACTACAATCATTGGAGGCCGATCCATCGACCCCCAGCCCCACCGGCACACCCCTGTCGCGCATCGCCCGCACCGGGGCGATCCCGCTGGCCAGCCGCGCATTCGAGCAGGGGCAATGCGCCACGCCCGTTCCGCTCCGGGCGAAAAGATCGATCTCGGGGTCCGACAGTTTCACGCAATGGGCATGCCAGACATCATCCCCAGTCCAGCCCAGGCTTTCCGCGTAATCCCCCGGCAGCATTCCGAAATTATCCAGAGAATAGCGAATATCCTCGTCATTCTCAGCCAGGTGGGTATGCAGGCGCACACCTTTTTCCCGTGCCAGCACCGCAGCATCGCGCATCAATTCGCGGCTGACCGAAAAGGGCGAACAGGGCGCCAGCGCCACCTGAACCATCGCCCCCTCGCCCGCATCGTGAAAGGCGTCCACCACCCGCTCGCTGTCGCGCAGGATCGCGGGCTCGTCCTCGACCAGCGCATCGGGCGGCAAGCCGCCCTTGCTCTCGCCGATCGACATCGCTCCGCGCGTGGCGGTGAAGCGGATGCCGATATCCGAGGCCGCCTCGATACTGTCATCCAGCCGCGAGCCGTTCGGAAACAGGTACAGATGATCCGAACTGCAGGTGCAGCCCGACAGCGCCAGCTCGGCCAGACCGACCTGCGCCGACAGGCGGATATCCTCGGGTCCCATCCGCGACCAGATCGGATAGAGCGTCCGCAGCCAACCGAACAGCGCCGCATCCTGGGCGGCGGGCACGGCGCGGGTCAGGGTCTGGAACAGGTGGTGATGGGTATTGACGAGGCCGGGGGTGACAACGCATCCCCCGGCCTCGATGATTTCGGCGCCATCGCGCGGCAGGCCCTGGCCCACCGCGACGATCTTTCCGTTCTCGACCAGCACATCGCCGCCCGCGATCTCTTGCCGCGCCTCGTCCATGGTGACGACGACATCGGCGTTCCGGATTAGCAGCCTAGTGGGCATCGGACGCGTGCCCCGCCTCGCGCACATCGTCTTCGCTGATATGCGGCGCGCCGTTATAGAACCAGTTCAGCAGCACCGCCGAGATCGCCGCCAGCAGGATGCCGGAATGGATCAGCGGGTGGATCGCATGCGGCATCCACTGGTTGAAATCGGGCGCGATCATCGGGATCATCCCGATCCCGACCGAGATCGCCACGATGAACAGGTTATGCCGGTTATTCGCGAAATCGACGCGGGCGAGGATACGCACGCCGGTCGCAGCGACCATGCCGAACATCACCAGCCCGGCGCCGCCCAGAACCGTTGTCGGCAGGCTTTCCACCAGCGCGCCCATTTTCGGGATCAGCCCCAGCACGATCATGATCGCGCCGCCCGCCACGCAGACGAAGCGCGAGCGGATGCCGGTGACGCCGACAAGGCCGACATTCTGGCTGAAGGAGGTATAGGGGAAGGTGTTGAACAGCCCGCCGATCGCCGTGCCCAACCCGTCGGCCCGCAGACCGGCGGCCAGCGATTTCTGGGTCAGCGGCTTCTTGCAGATATCGCTGAGGGCAAGGAACATGCCGGTGGATTCGATCATCGTCACCAGCATGACCAGCAGCATGGTCAGGATCATGATCGGGTCGAATATCGGCATGCCGAAATGCAGCGGCTTGATCAGGGCGAACCAGCTTGCCTCGCCGACCTTCTCGAAATGCATCATGCCCAGCATCGCGGCCACCACGCCACCGGCGGCGATACCGATCAGAACCGCGATATTGGCGACGAACCCCTTGGCAAAGCGCGAAATCAGCAGGATCGTGCCCAGCACCAGGACCGCGATCAGGATGTTCTGACCCGAGGCATAGGCCGGGTTCTTCACCGTCGGAGCCAGTTGCACCCCATCCGGCACGCCTCCCGCCGCCAGGGCCTGGGCAAGCCATTCCTGCGCCGCGGGATCGACGATCTTGGGCGCGGTCGGTCCGACCGGCAGGCCGAAGATCCAGTTGATACCGATAGGCATCAGGCTGATGCCGATGGTCAGGATCAGCGTCCCCGTCACCACCGGCGGAAAGAAGCGCAGCATCCTGCTGACCAGTGGCGCAAGCAGGATCCCGATCAGGCCCGCCGCAATGATCGAGCCGAACAGCGCCCTTGCCCCCTCATGTCCCGGAGTGCCGAGGCGATGGCCACCATCGGTCCGACCGAGGCGAATGTCACGCCCATCATCACGGGCAGCTTGATGCCGAAATATTGCGTTGTGCCAAGGCTTTGAATGATCGATACGATCCCGCAGACGAACAGGTCGGCCGAGATCAGGAACGCGACCTCCTCGGGCGACAATTGCAGCGCCCTGCCGACAATCAGCGGAACCGCGATCGCGCCAGCATACATGACCAGCACATGCTGGAACCCTAGAGTGATGAGCTTTGGCGCCGGCAAGATTTCATCGACGGTATGCACCGTCCCAGGCTTGCCTGCCTCAATACTGGCATCGGACATTGCGGACCTCCCTTTCCACTAATGACGAATTACGTTCAGATCTCGACCTCGATGGCCTTTCCCTGCTGTCGTGCAAGATCGACGACCGCGCCCGCGACCGCAAGATCCTGCAACCCGACCCCGGTGCCATCGAAAATGGTGACTTCCGCATCGCCACGCCCCTCGTGATTGCCAGTGATGACCTGACCTATCGCGGTAACGTCGCTGTCGGAAATGCTTCCCGCCGCGCTGGCGTGCTGAAATTCACCGATGCTGAGCGATTGGGCAATCTCGTCGGTAAACAGGCGCGCCCGTGCGACCAGCGCCGGATCGAGTTCCTGCTTGCCCTTGGTATCGGTGCCCATCGCGGCGATATGGGTGCGCCCCTTCACCTGCCCGTTCATCAGGAGCGGCTCGAAAGCCGAGGTGATCGAGATGATCACATCCGCCTCGGCCCCAAGCCGGGGCAGTTCCACCGCCTCGAAGGGCAGGCCCAGTTCGGCGGCGGTATCGGCCAGCCGGGTCAGCATCTCGGGATGCGGGTTCCAGCCGATAACACGCTCGAATTGACCCACGCGGGCGGCGGCCTTCATCTGGAAGGCCGATTGATGGCCCGCGCCGATCATCCCCAGCACCTTGGCCCCCTCGGGCGCAAGATGCTTGATCGAGACGGCGCTTGCCGCGGCGGTGCGCAGGGCGGTCAGCAGGTTGCCCCCGACCGCCGCCGAGACCCGCCCGGTATCCGGGTCGAACAGGAACACGGTGGACTGATGGTTGATCAGGCCGTGTTTCTGGTTGTTCGGCCAGTAGCCCCCGGCCTTCAGCCCCAGGTTCAGGGCGCTCTTGTCGAAGCCGCCCTTGAAGCCGTAAAGCGCATCCTCATGCCCGATTGCCTCGCGCACGACGGGGAAGTTATAGCTTCCCCGCTCGCCATCGCGGCAAACACCGCCTCGACAGCATCGAATGCCGCCTCGGACGTCATCAGCCCGGCAATCTCTTTTTCTGGAACAACCCACATCAGTAAGCCTTCCCGCGTGCGCTGACCGGCCAGACGGTTTCCACCTTGCCGTTCCGGACACCCACATACCAGTCATGGACATTGCAGGTCGGATCGCAATGGCCCGGCACCAGCCGCAGCTTGTCATTGACCTTCAGCACGCCCTCGGGATCGTCGATCACGCCATGCTCATCGCTGCACTTGATGTATTTCACATCCTCGCGGCCATAGATAAAGGGCAGCCCGCTATCGACCGACTGCGCCTTGAGGCCGGCATCGCAGATCGCCTTGTCGGCTTTCGCGTGGCTCATGACGCTGGTCAGGATGAACAGCGCGTTCTCCCATTCGCCCTTGTCGATGCGGTTGCCGTCCTGGTCCAGGATGCGACCATAATCGGCATCCATGAAGGCATAGGAGCCGCATTGCAATTCGTTGTAAACGCCCGAATTGCTTTCGAAATAATAGGACCCGGTGCCACCGCCCGAGACCAGTTCCGGCTCCAGCCCCACGGCCTTGAGCCCGTCCACGGCGTCTTTCACCTGCGCGATGGCGGCGTCCAGCTTGGCCTTGCGGTCATCGAAGCCGTCAATATGCTGCATCGCGCCCTGATAGGCTTGGATGCCGGTGAATTTGAGGCCCTCGGCCGCATCCACGGCCTTGGCGATCTCGACCACTTCCGGGGTCGTCTTGACGCCGCAGCGGCCCGCGCCGCAATCGATCTCGACAAAGACCTCCAGCGTGGTGCCGTGTTTTTGCGCCGCCGCCGAGAGATCGGCGACATTCGCGACATCATCGACGCAAACGATGATCCGGCTGCCCAGTTTTGGCAGGCGGGCCAGACGGTCGATCTTGGCCGGGTCGCGGACCTGGTTCGACACCAGCACATCCTTGATGCCGCCGCGCACGAAAACTTCGGCTTCGGACACTTTCTGGCAGCAGACACCAATGGCGCCGCCCAGCTTTTCCTGCAACTTCAGCACATCGACCGATTTATGCATCTTGCCATGGGCGCGGTGCCGCATCCCATGTGCTTTGGCATAATCGCCCATCTTCTTGATGTTGCGCTCAAGCGCGTCCAGATCGAGGACCAGGCAGGGAGTTTGAATATCCGCCTCATCCATCCCCGGCAGCGCCGGCACGTCGAAGCCAACTTCCAGCCCATCGAAATTCGCAGGTGCGTTCATGGTTTCCTCCCTCAATTCCAAGGCAGCTTGTCAAGATCGACATTGCCGCCGGTGATGATGAAGCCGACCCTTTGGCCGGCAAAAACGTCGCGGTTCTTCAGGATGGTGGCCAACGGCACGGCGCTGCTGGGCTCCATCACGATCTTCATGCGCTTCCAGATCAGCTTCATCGCCTCGACGATCTCGGCCTCCGAGGCGGTCAGGATGTCGGTGACATGGCGCTGCACGAAATGCCATGTCAGTTCCTTCAGCGGCACTTTCAGCCCGTCCGCCACCGTGTCCGGCGCATCATCGGCGATGATATGACCGGCCTTGAAACTGCGCATGGCATCATCGGCCTGCTCGGGCTCGGCGGCATAGATCTTCACGTTCGGGGCAAGGTTCGACAGGGTCAGGCAGGTGCCCGACACCATCCCGCCGCCGCCGATCGGCGCGATCACGGCATCCAGACCTTCGACCTGCTCGATCAGCTCGGCCGAACATGTGCCCTGCCCCGCGATCACCCGTGGATCATTATAGGGATGGACGAATTCCGCCCCGGTCTCGGCCACGACCTCGGCAAACACCGCCTCGCGGCTGGAGGTGGAGGGTTCGCATTCCACCACGCGCCCGCCATAGCCCCGGACGGCGTCCTTCTTGGCCTGTGGCGCGGTGCGCGGCATCACCACGGTGCAGGGAATGCCGCGCCGTCCCGCAGCATAGGACAGGCAGGTGCCGTGATTGCCGCTGGAATGGGTGGCAACCCCTTTCGCAGCCTGCTCGTCAGTCAAACCGAATACCGCGTTCGAAGCCCCGCGCGCCTTGAACGCCCCGGCCTTCTGCAGGTTCTCGCATTTGAAGAACAGCTCGGCCCCGGTCAGTTCGTTCAACATGCGCGAGGTCAGAACCGGGGTCCGATGCACATGACCCGCGATCCGTTCCCGCGCCGCCAGCATGTCCTCCAGCGTTGGAATATACATGGTCTGATCCTTCATCATGCGGCCTTTTCGATGGCGGTCGCGCTTTTGCGGTAATGCTCCTGCGCGGCGGCAACGCCGCTGCCAAGCGTCACCGGCAGGCCAAGATCGGCCATGACCATCTCGGCGGTGGCAATGCCCGACAGCGCCATGACATCGGTCAGGCTGCCAAGATGGCCGATGCGGAACACCTTGCCCGCGACATCGCCCAGACCGGTCCCGAAGGCGACGCCATAGGATTCCAGCGCGTGGCTGACGACCTTGTTGGCGTCAAAGCCTTCCGGCACGCGGATCGCGCTGACGCTGTCGGAATAAAGCTCGGGCCGGGTGGCGCAAAGCTGCAGCCCCCATGCCGAGACGGCCTTGCGGACGCCTTCGGCGATGCGGTGGTGGCGGGCAAAGACATTCTCCAGCCCCTCCTCCAGCAGCATCTGCGTGGACAGGTTCAGCCCGTTCAGCAGCCCGACCGGAGGCGTATAGGGAAAGCCGTTCGCCGCATAGCCCTTGGCCATGTCGCGAATGTCAAAGAAGGTACGCGGCAGTTTTGCCGTCTCGACCGCCGCCATCGCCTTGGGCGAAAAGCCGATAATCGCCAGGCCGGGCGGCAGCATGAAGCCTTTCTGCGAGCCGGTGATGGCGATATCGACGCCCCATTCGTCCATGCGGAAATCCATGCTGCCGATCGAGCTGACGCCATCGACGAAAAGCAGCGCCGGATGCCCCGCCGCGTCCAGGGCGCGGCGAACGGCGGCGATATCGGATTTCACGCCGGTCGCGGTTTCGTTATGCGTGGCCAGCACGGCCTTGATCTGATGCGCCTTGTCGGCGGTCAGGATCTCCTCGAAGCGATCGGCGGGAACGCCCTCGCCCCATTCCTGCGTCACGACCTCGACATCCAGCCCGTGGCGCTGGCACATGTCGATCCAGCGATGGCTGAACATGCCGTTGCGCGTGGCCAGGATCTTGTCACCCGGCGACAGGGTGTTGGAAATCGCGGTCTCCCACCCGCCGGTGCCGGTCGAGGGAAAGACGAAGACCTGCCCCTCGGTGGTCTTCAGAACCTTCTTCACCCCCTCCAGCGCGGGATGAAGGATCTTGCCGAAAACCGGGCTGCGGTGATCGATCGTGGGCATGTCCACGGCCTTGCGCAATATCTCGGGGATATTGGTCGGGCCGGGGATGAAAACGGGGTTCTGGCTTGTCATGGCACTCCTCCTGCGGGTTATCGTTAATGTATCGCGCCTATTGCAATGCCGCAATTTTTCTGGAAAATATTTCCGATCAGCGGAAATATGCCATATTATGACGTCTTTCCAGCCAGTTGGGATTTTCCACTTGCCCAAGGCGATTTTCGCCGCAATGAGGATGCATCATCAAGCGGAGGTAAATAATGGCCGAACCGACTCGCCGCCGGGGCCGCCCGCGCAAGGACGCGCCCGAAACATCCGGCACCATCCAGGCGCTGGATCGCGCATTGGATATTCTCGACCTGCTGGCGGCCAATCCCGGCCTGACGCTAAGCGAAGTTGCCGAGCAGATGAAGCAATCGCCCTCGACCGTGCACCGGGTCCTGCATACGCTGGCCGCGCGCGGCGTCGCCGAAAGCGATCCGGCCACCCAGACATGGCATATCGGCCCCGCCACCTTCCGTCTCGGCTCGGCCTTCATGCGCCGATCAGGCATCGTGGAACGCGCCCGGCCGATCCTGCGCGCCCTGATGGAACATACCGGAGAGACCGCCAATCTCGGCATTCTCAACGGCAACGCGGTGCTCTTCGTCAGCCAGGCCGAGACGCATGAGACGATCCGCGCCTTTTTCCCGCCCGGCACCCGCTCGCCCCTGCATGCCTCGGGCATCGGCAAGGCGCTGCTGGCCTTTGGCCGTCCCGAGACGCTGCGGAACCTGCTCGACAATTCCGAACTGCCGCGTTTCACCGACAAGACCCTGACCAGTCCGGAAGCCCTGCAAGAGGACATGACCCGCATTCGCGCCCGCGGCTTTTCCTTCGATGACGAGGAACGCACGCGCGGCATGCGCTGTATCGCCGCCCCGGTCTTCGACCTGACCGGAGAGGCCGTCGCGGGTCTCTCGGTCAGCGGGCCCACGCATCGTATCGGGCATGAACATGTTAAGACCCTTGGCGCGGCAGTGGCCTCCTCCGCCCAGGAACTGACACAAGCCCTGGGCGGTTGATCCGCCCGGCCCGGCCTTTCTTCCTTGCTTGAATACCTGAGCGATCCCCAAATTCGGTACGACATTTTCAGTCTCAAACAGCCGTCTTTTTGCATTATAGTTGCGCTGCGATTGCGAAGGCTCTAGCAATGCTGCAACGCCGCGAAAGGACGAATCGATGAAAGACATGCAGCACCGGACTGAAACCGTCCTGCCCGAAATCGAGGATTTGCAGAAGCGCGCCACCGAGGCGTTGCGAGGCATGGTTGCCCCCGGGGACAAACCCGATGCCGAACTTCTGGAACAGCACCAACATGCCGCCCATGCGCTGTCATGGCTGACAACCTATGTCGAAGCGCTCAAGCAACTCGCCGCTTGGGGTGAGCGCGTCGAAGGCGAGATGGAGGAACTGATCCTGCAGATCGGCTTTGGCGAATACCTGGCCCAGATCGCAGGCGGCATTCCGATGAGCCAGAACGAGTTCGCCCGCCTCTCGGATCTGGGGATCGACTGGCAGCCATCGGATGCGGCCCGCGCGCTGATGGCCGGGAACGCGCCCGAGACCCGCGCCCGGCTTGCCGCCCTGATCGCCGAGAACCGGGGCAGCGCGACATTCGGCGCCACCGGGCTGGACGAGGATCTGGAAATGATCCGCGACCAGTTCCGCCGCTGGTCCGACGACAAGGTCGTGCCGCATGCCCATGAATGGCATCTGAAGGACGAGTTCATCCCGATGGCAATCATCGAGGAACTGGCCGAACTGGGCGTCTTCGGCCTGACCATCCCCGAGAATCTCGGCGGATTGGGCATGTCCAAGGCTGCGATGGTGGTGGTCAGCGAGGAACTTTCGCGCGGTTATATCGGCGTGGGTTCGCTTGGCACGCGCAGCGAGATCGCGGCGGAACTGATTCTCGGCGGCGGTACGGATGCGCAAAAGGAGCATTGGCTGCCCCGGCTGGCGAGCGGCGAAATCCTGCCGACCGCCGTGTTCACCGAGCCCAATACCGGCAGCGACCTGGGCAGCCTGCGGACCCGTGCGGTCAAGGATGACGAGAATTGGAAGGTCACCGGCAACAAGACCTGGATCACCCATGCCGCCCGCACCCATATCATGACGCTGCTGGCCCGCACCGATCCCGAGACCACGGATTACCGGGGCCTGTCGATGTTCATCGCCGAGAAGACTCCGGGCGACGATGGCGATCCGTTCCCCACCCCCGGCATGACCGGCGGCGAGATCGAGGTGCTGGGCTATCGCGGCATGAAGGAATACGAGCTCGGCTTTGACGGTTTCGAGATCAAGGGCGAGAACCTGCTTGGCGGCACTCCTGGGCAGGGCTTCAAGCAATTGATGCAAACCTTTGAATCGGCTCGTATCCAGACTGCCGCCCGTGCCATCGGCGTGGCCCAGAACGCGCTTGAGCTGGGCTTGCAATACGCGCTGGATCGCAAGCAGTTCGGCAAGTCGCTGGTGCATTTCCCGCGCGTCGCCGACAAGCTGGCGATGATGGCGGTCGAGATCATGATCGCCCGGCAACTGACCTATTTCAGCGCATGGGAGAAGGATCACGGCCATCGCTGCGACCTCGAGGCCGGGATGGCCAAGCTGCTGGGTGCCCGCGTGGCATGGGCAGCGGCTGACAACGCGCTGCAAATCCATGGCGGCAACGGTTTCGCGCTGGAATACCAGATCAGCCGGGTCCTGTGCGACGCGCGAATCCTCAATATCTTCGAGGGCGCGGCGGAAATTCAGGCGCAAGTGATCGCGCGGCGTCTTTTGGGTTGATACGATTTGGACTAGAAGTCTGGAACCAAAGCGGATTTACCGCGTTTCAAACCGAATTAGACTGCCCAAGGAGATTTTCCATGTCCCGACTTGCCCGCCTCGGCCTTCCCGTCGCCGTCACTGCGGCGACTCTCGCACTCGCTGCCTGCGAACCGACGACCCCGACCGCCTCGGGGGATGATCGCGGCTTCATCCCGGGCGGCGATTACGTGCTGGTCGGCATGGATGGCGCGGCGGTTCCCCTGCGTGACGTCACCCTGCGGGTCGAGGAAAAGCGCATTTCGGGCAAGGGGCCATGCAACAGCTACTCGGCTCAGAACCAGGCGGAACTGCCGGCTGTGGCGCTGTCGCCGATCGTTTCGACCAAGGCGCCTGCAAGAATCTCAAACTGGAGAGCCGCTTCCTGTCGGTGCTGCAATCGGCGACCGAGATGGAGTTCTACGGCGGCGTGCTGAAAGTGAAATCGCCCTCGACATGGCTGATCTTCGAACGCGGCCATCGCGCGGACAGCGCTGTGAACGCGTTGGACGCCGTTCGCGGCGGTCAATAACCTTCCTTGGATCCGGCGGCCTTCGCCAGCCGCCGGATCAGTCGTTCCCGGGCTGCGGGAAGTGGACGGCCGACCAGCTCCACCGCCAGCCGCGTCTCCAGGAAATATCCGGTGATGGCCAGCCCTTCAGCAAGGCCCTTGCCGCGATTATCGCCTGCGCCTCCCAACAGCGCGGGTAGCGGCAGCAGCCGGCCGGCCCATTCCCCCGCCCCTTCCCGGCTGACCGCCCGGCCGGAACGCGGGCTGACATAGGCAAGTCCTTCGCGCGCGCCGGTCACCGCGCATGCGCTCAGATCAAGACCGAAACCCATCTCGTCGAGCAGCAGCATTTCCCAGTGCAGGTAATCCTCGGCCCAATCCTGCCCGGCCTCCATCCTGTCCAGCAAGGCCTCGGTCATCTCGGTCAAGGCCGGATGCGGATCGCGTTCGGGCAAAGCAAAACATAGCAGCGCGCAGACCGCGTTCAGCCCTGCCAGCCCCAGGGGATCACTCAACAGCGAGACGCGTTGCCTGAGTGGCTCGGCGGTGAAATGCCCCAGGTGATCCTCTTGCCGCGCCCGCCAGCGCAGGTCCAGCCGCGCACCGGGTTGCAGCATCGCCGCCCGCTTGCGTGACGCACCACCGGGCACCAGCCCGGCATGGCGGCCATGCTGCATTGTCAGCACCTCGATGATCACCGCCGTCTCGCCATGCGAATGCCGGGCGATCACGGTGCCTTCGGCCTGCCATTGCATCGCCATATCAGCCCGGATCGGGCAGGGTCAGCGTGCCGTCATCGGCCAGCGGCCAGAACGGGTTGGTGGCGATTTCCCAGACATGCCCGTCGGGATCGGCGAAATACCCCGAATAACCGCCCCAAAAGACCTTTTCCGGCGGCTTGAGGCATGTCGCCCCGGCTGCCAGCGCAGCGGCGAAAACCTCGTCCGTTTCGGCATCGTCAGCGCAGTTCTGTGCCAGCGTCACCGCGCCTGTCCCCAGCTCTGCCCCCGGCCGCCCCTGGTCGGCGGCAAGATCGACCTTGCCGAACAGCGCCAGCACCGCCCCGTTCATCTGGTAAAACGCCACCCCTTCCTGCGAGGCCTCGTGCGGCTGCCAGCCCCATGCCGCATAGAACTCCTGTGCCCGAGCCAAATCGGCAACGCCAAGCGTGATCAAAGTTCCGCGCTGTCTTGGAAGCGCCATCTCAACCTCATTTCATATGCATGTCCCAAAGGCTGACACGGGCAAGAGTTTCCGGCAACACCTATCCCGGCTACTGCCACTCGGCGGCATCTTCTTCTTTGAACAAATACCTTCCGGGATTACCGGCAGATTGTGTCATCGGCTCAGGAGACCTGTCATCAACGGGATGCGAAACGCGGTCGGCACGGCACAATGCCGCCCCTACTGGATCCGATGCGCCGCGATGTCGCGGCGATTGCGGCGGCGTTCTCCGGCCTCGCGAAACAGCGAGACGGAATAGATCGCCAGCGCCGCCCAGATCATCGGAAAGGCGATCATGCGGGCCGGGCCGAAGGGCTCGTTGAACATGAAGACCGCCGTCAGAAAGATCATTGTCGGGGTCAGGTATTGCAGGATGCCGATGGTCGAAAGCCGCAGCAGCTTGGCGCCATTGGCATAGAACAGCAGCGGAATCGCCGTCACCGGCCCGCAACCCAGCAACATCAGGATATCGAACGCGCTGCCATCGCCCCAGGCCCCCTGCCCGGTCACGCCCAGCCAGACCAGATAGGCAAGCGCGAAGGGGCTGAGCAGCAGAACCTCCAGCGTGAAACCCTGGTTGGGGCCAAGCGGCAGGCTTTTCTTGCAATAGGCATAGATGCCCCAACTGAGGGTCAGCCCCACGGCAACCAAGGGCAGGCGCCCGGCCTGCACGGTCAGGACCACAACCGCCGCACATGCCAGGGCAATGGCCACCATCTTGGTACGGCTGAGCTTTTCGCCCAGCAACAGCGCCCCCAGGAACACGCTGAACAGCGGGTTGATATAATAGCCAAGCGCGGCGTCCAGCGCGTGATCATTGGTCACCGCCCAGACATAGATCGTCCAGTTGGCGGTGATCAGCACGGCGGTCAGTGCCGCCATGGCCAACAGGCGCGGATTCTTCAGCGCGGCCATCACGTCGCCGCCGCGGCGCTGCCAGATCAGGACCGCCGCCGCGATGGGCAGCGCCCAGAGGGCGCGATGGGCGATCACCTGCATGGGCGGGATATGCGCCAATGCCTTCATGTAAAGCGGCAGCACCCCCCACAGCACATAGGCGCTCAGGGCAAAGGCGAAACCTCGCGGCGAATCGCTGTTGATGGCGGCAGAACTGCTCATATGCTGTGCATAATCTGCAAATCAGGCAGGCACCAGAGGCCGAATAGCGTTCAGCCCAACCCCTCTTCACCCAGCAGGGTGCGGCCATCGCGGCTTTCGATCTCGATCACCCAGATGTCGGGATCGAAACCGCGCTGCCGACGGATCGCCTCGTCGATCTCGGCCTCGGAACCGTCGGCCACGGTCTGCCACGACCGGATATCCGTCTCGAAATCCCATTCGCGGGCATAAAGCTGTGCGCTGCCATCCAGCCGGGCGCATTTGACCAGCACTGCTCCGGCGGTATCATCTCCATGCGCGACGACATAGGCGGGGATATTCGCCAGCCCCAACCGGGCCAGATAGGCCGAGACCCAGACACCGCTTGCCAGCCGCGCCTCAGCCATGGCCGTCAGTTGCCATCGCGGAAATCAAGGCCCATCTCGTTATAGCGCTCGGCCTCGTCCTGCCAGTTCTCGCGCAGGCGGACTTGCAGGAACAGGTGGATGCGGCGGCCCATGAACTCTTCCAGTTCCGCGCGCGCGGCCTGACCGACCGCCTTGATCGTCTCTCCGCCCTTGCCGAGAACGATGCCCTTATGGCCGCTGCGGGAGACATAGACGACCTGATCGACACGGGCCGAGCCGTCCTTGCGCTCCTCCCAGGCTTCTGTCTCGACCGTCAACTGATAAGGGATTTCCTCGTGCAGCCGCAGGGTCAGCTTTTCGCGGGTGATCTCGGCGGCGATCATGCGCATGGGCAGATCGGCGATCTGGTCCTCGGGATAAAGCCAAGGCCCCTCGGGCAGCGCGCCTGACAGCCATTCGCGCAGATCATCACAGCCATAGCCCTTTTCGGCCGAGATCATGAAGGTCTGCTCGAAGGTGAAAGCCTCGTTCAGTTTCTGCGACAGCGCCAGCAGGGCCTCGGATTTCACCCGGTCGATCTTGTTGATGATCAGCGCGACCCGGGTCTTGCCGCCCAGTTCCCTCAACGAGGCGATGATCGCCTCGACGCCCTCGGTCATGCCGCGATGCGCCTCGACCAGAAGCAGGATGACATCGGCATCCGACGCACCGCCCCAGGCGGCGGCGACCATGGAGCGGTCCAGCCTGCGGCGGGGACGGAAAATGCCGGGCGTATCGACGAAGACGATCTGGCTGCCACCCTCGATCGCAATGCCGCGAATGCGGGCGCGGGTGGTCTGGACCTTGTGGGTCACGATCGAGACCTTGGCCCCGACCATCCGGTTCAGAAGCGTGGATTTGCCCGCGTTGGGCTCTCCGATCAATGCGACAAAACCGGCGCGGGTATTGGTATCGGTCATTTGCGGCCCTCCAGCCGGTCCAGCAGGGCCTGTGCGGCGGCCTGTTCGATGCTGCGCTTGGTGCCCGAGCCGCTGGCCTCGGCGGATCGGCCATCGGCCAGGCGCACGGTGATGAAAAAGACCGGCGCGTGATCCGGGCCGCCGCGGTCGGTTTGCTCGTAGACCGGCGGGCCCATCCCCTGCGACTGCGCCCATTCCTGCAACGCGGTCTTGGGGTCGCGGGGGTCGTCGTCGATGCTGTCCAGCCGGTTCGCCCAAAGCCGCAGGATCACATCGCGCGCGGCCTCGAAACCGGCATCCAGGTAGATCGCGGCCAGCACCGCCTCCATCCCGTCGGCCAGAAGCGCCTCCTTGCGGCGTCCGCCCGACAGCATTTCGGAACGGCCCAGTTTCAGCACATCGCCCAGGCCGATCTCGCGGGCGATATCCGCGCAGGTTCCGCCCCGGACGAGGGCGTTGAAACGCGGCGCGAGCTGCCCCTCACTGGCCTGAAGATCAGCCGAGAACAGCGCCTCGGCCATCACCAACCCCAGAACCCGGTCGCCCAGGAATTCCAGCCGCTGGTTATCGGGCCGGGTCGGCGTAGCGACCGAGCCATGGGTCAGCGCACGGATCAGCAGTTCCGGATGCGCGAACTCATGGCCAAGCCGGGTCATGAAGGCGCGGATATCGGCTCCGGGCTTCAATTGACCGCCTTGAAGAATCGATCCCCCCGCCAGGTCCAGAAATACAGCAGGGACCGCCCGGCGGACGAGAACATGATGCGATCAGCCCGGCCGATCAGAAACTCGGCGGGAACGAAGCCGAGACCGCCGACCTCTTGCGGAAAACGCGAATCCTCGGAATTGTCGCGATTGTCGCCCATGAAGAAATACTGGCCCTCGGGGACGGTGAAAGCCGGGGTGTCGTCGGCGACCCAGCCATCGGTGATGTTCAGGATGCTGTGGCTGACGCCGTTGGGCAGCGTCTCGGTAAAACGCTGCTTGACGCAATCGCCACCCTCGGACACCGGGTCGTTCGCACAGCGCGGGATCAGCCCCTGCGGGCCCTGCTGTTCCTTGACCTCGATGAAATCCTCGGCCGGTTCCATCGCGGTCTCTTCGCCATTGATCCACAGCGCCCGCCCTTCATCTGGATCTCGTCGCCGGGCAGGCCGATCACGCGCTTGATGAAATCGACACCGCGCGTGGGGTGGCGGAACACGACGACATCGCCGCGCTCGGGCTCGGATCCCATGATGCGGCCCGAGATCGGGCAGAGCGAGAAGGGGCAGGAATATTGCGAATAGCCATAGGCCATCTTGTTGACGAAGAGGAAATCCCCGATCAGCAAGGTGTCCTTCATGCTGCCCGAGGGGATCCAGAATGGCTGGAAGAACAGGGTGCGGAAGATGCCCGCGATCACCAGCGCCCAGAAGATCGTCTTGATCGTCTCCCAGATGCCTTCCTTCTTCTTGCCGGCCGCGCTGTCAGCCATGGTCCATGTCCTTCCGAGCATTGCGCGAGAGATACCCCGCATTCGCGCGTTCATGGTCCGGTGCGGGGGGCAAAGTCAAGCCGAGGGCCGCGTTTTGGGCAATGCCTCGATCACCACGAAAGCCTGCGCCCAGGGATGATCGTCGGTCAGGGTGACATGAACCGTCGCATCGTGATCGGCTGGCGTCATCCGCGCCAGCCGATCCGCCGCCCATCCGGTCAGTTCCATGACTGGCTGACCGCTTGCCAGATTGCTGACCGCCATGTCCCGCCAGCTGATGCCCATCGCGAGCCCGGTGCCAAGGGCCTTGGAGCAGGCCTCTTTCGCGGCCCATCTCTTGGCCAATGTCCCCGCCTCGTCCTTGCGGCGGGCGGCCTTGGCGAGCTCGGTCTCGGTAAAGACGCGGTTGCGGAAGCGATCGCCGAAGCGGTCCAGCGTGCCCTGGATACGTTCGATATTCGCAAGATCGGTGCCGATACCGAGAATCATGCCGCTGGCTGCCCGCTTGGGAATGCAGGTATTTGTTCAAAGAAGAAGCTGCTTTTCGTCATCGGAAACATTGTCCTGCGGCACCCGCCTTCTCCTGCCGACGGGGGAAGACAAGAGGGGATCATGCGCGGGCTTCCTCCATGCGGCGGCGCATTTCACGGATCGCGTCGCCAAGCCCGGTAAAGACGGATTCGGCGATCAGGAAATGGCCGATATTCAGTTCGGCGATCTGCGGCAGTGCGGCAATCGGGCCGACTGTGTCGAAGGTCAGGCCATGACCGGCATGAACTTCGAGCCCGAGTTCGGCGGCAAGCTGCGCGCCCTCGGTCAAGCCTGCAAGCTCGGCGTCGCGCTCGGCAATCCGGCCTTCGGTGTCAAGATCGCAATAAGCGCCGGTATGCAGTTCCACGACCGCCGCGCCGATACGGGCGGCAGCCTTGATCTGGGCGGGCTCGTGACCGATGAACAGCGAGACGCGGCATCCCGCCTCGCGCAGGGGCGCGATGAAATCGGCCAGCATGCTGTCATTGCCCGCCACGTCGAGCCCGCCTTCGGTGGTGCGTTCCTCGCGCTTTTCGGGGACGAGGCAGACCGCATGGGGGCGGTGGCGCAGGGCGATGCGCTGCATCTCCGCGGTGGCGGCCATCTCGAGATTGAGCGGCAGGTCGAGATGCTCCATCAGCGCATCGATATCGGCATCGCTGATATGGCGGCGATCCTCGCGCAGATGGGCGGTGATTCCATCGGCCCCCGCCGCTTCGGCGATGCGGGCTGCGCGCAGCGGATCCGGCCATGGCGTGCCGCGCGCGTTCCGGATCGTGGCAACGTGATCGATATTGACGCCGAGACGCAGCATGTCAGCCCTCCGATACTTCCCTGACAGCTTAGCCGGGCACGAGCGGTTGCGCCAGTTCCGTTGCCACCGCCCACCAGCCTTGTCTCGCCAGGATGCCTGCGGATTCCGCGGCCCTTCCCACGCTGTCGAAAATGCCGAAACATGTCGCGCCCGAGCCGGACATGCGCGCGAATCCGGCGCCCGTGGCGTCCAGCGCCGCCAGCACCTCGCCGATCACCGGAGCAAGACGGCGCGCGGGTTCCTCCAGATCGTTCCGCGTGCCGCGCAGCCAGCGGATCAGTTCCCCCGCTGTCCCGAAATCGGGGATCTTCGGCAGCGGTGGGTTCTCGCGCTGTTCCATCATCGCAAAGACCTGCGGTGTGGACAGGGCCACGGCGGGATTGGCAAGAACCAGGTGCAGCACCGGCAGGGCGGGAAGCGGGGTCACATGCTCTCCGATCCCCTGCATCCGGGCGGATGCGGAGGCAAGGCAGACCGGCACATCGGCCCCGAGCCGCTGGAGATCGGGAGGCAGTTCATATCCCATCCGCAGGAGACCACGCAGCACCGCCGCCGCATCGGCGGAACCGCCCCCGATACCGGATGCAACGGGCAGGTTCTTGGTCAGGCGGATCGCGGCTTCGGCCCCGCTCAGCCGGGCTGCGCGCAGGCAGAGATTGTCATCATCCGGTGCAAGGCCTTCACCGAAAGGACCATCGATCGACAGGGAAAGCGGACCGGGCGACAGATGCAATTCATCCCCGACCGATGCGAAGCAGACCAGCGAATCGAGCAGATGATACCCGTCGGCCCGCCGCCCGGTCACATGCAGGGCAAGGTTCAACTTGGCCGGGGCCGGTTCGACCAGGCTTGTCATCGGCATCGGCGATCAGTCGGCGGGCGCGGTTTCAGCCTCGGCCTCGGCTTGCGATTGGGGAAGCTGCTCACTCTCGCCCGCTTCCTCCTCTTCGGCAAGAACAGCGTCCAGCCCGCGTTTCAGCTTGGCACGGATGCGATCGGCCTCTACCTCGCCACTTTCGCCGGGTTCGAGCGACAATGCGCGTTGCCACTGGATCTCTGCCTCGCGCTTGCGGCCGACTTTCCAATAGATGTCGCCCAGATGATCATTCACCAGCGGATCCGAGGACATCCTGGCGACCGCCTGCTCCATCGGTTCGACCGCTTCATCATAGCGGCCGAGCCGGTAATAGGCCCAGGCCAGCGAATCGAGGATATAACCATCCTCCGGTGACAGCTCGACCGCCTTGCGGATCATCTCGAGCGCCTGGTCCAGGTTCTCGTTCCGGTCGATCCAGCTATAGCCCAGGTAGTTCAGCAGGCTCGGCTCTTCCGGCTGGATGTCGATCGCGGCCAGCAAGTCCTGCTCGGCCCGGTCGAACTGGCCGATACGTTCCAGCGCGATGCCGCGGGCATAAAGGGCGAACCAGCGCTGTTCCGGTTTCTCGTCGGCCAGAAGCGACAGCGCCTTGTCATAGGCCGGCACCGCCTGTGCGAATTTCTCCTGCTGCCGCAGCTGGTCGCCAAGTGCGACCCATGCCTGCGGCAATTCGGGATAGGCTGCGGTCAACGACAAGGCGGCGCTCTCGGCCTCGTCCTGACGGCCCGCACGGGCCAGCGCATCGATTCGCGACAGTTCCGCCACCGGCCGCATCTCACCCATCCGGCGCAATGCCTCGAATTCCCGTTCGGCGAGGTCGAATTGCCGCCGTTCCTGCAACAATTGCGCCACTGTCAGCCGCGCCGCCCCCAGTTCGGGAGAAAGCCATGCCGCCAGCCGCGCATGTATAAGCGACAAGGGTTCGGGGTTGGGATCGGGGCTGGAGGCCAATGCGCTTGCGAATGTCAGCAAGAGCTGGGCGAGTCCGTCGGCCGGGTTCTGCACGATGTCGAAGGTGATCTGCTCGCCCGATTCCAGCTTTTCCCGCAATTCGACAAGCTGGGGTTCGGCCTCGATCCCCTGCACGCTGTCCAGCAATGCCGCCGCCTCGTCCCGGCGTTCGAGCTGCGCCAGGATCTGGACCCGCGCGGTCAGGCCGAGAAGATGGTCCCCGGCCTGCCGGTTGGACAGCAGGCTTTGCGCGCCCTCGTAATCGCCGACCATCGCGCGCGCCAGGGCAAGATGATACTGGACCATCGGCGCCACGTCCCGGGCCTTGGCCATCCCCTCGAAAGTGGCGAGCGCGTCCGAGGCGTTCCCCACCCCAAGCAGCGCCCATGCCCGCATCATCCCGTCGAGAAGCTTGTTGTCCTTGTTGTCCTTGGCGTTGCCACCGGCGTCATCCAGCATGTCGAGCAAGCCGGCCCAGTCCCCCTTCTGGGCCAGGCTGACCCGGAGCAGCAGCGCCGACAATTCGGTCCCGCCCCCCTGGGTGACCATCTGCTCGGCCAGTTCGGTCGCGCGATCAAGATTTCCCGCCGAGATAAGCGCCACAAGAGCGCCATCCTGCAGATAGCGGTCCTTCGGATCCTGGGCGACGGCCTGCGAGAAATATTTCGCGGCAGCCCGGTAGTCGTTCAGCACCGTCGCCATCCGGGCGGCGAGGAAAGGCCCCGCAAGCCCCTTGGTCAAGGGCGCGGGCGGGCTGTCATCGGATGACGATTCGGATTGCGACGCCTCGTGTTGTTCGGGGCGTGGCGGCGGCGGCTCCTGCGCGGCGGATGATGTGGCCAGAGGCAGGAAAATCCCTGCGATCAGCGCGGCGATCAGGGCCTGGTTGGGTCGAGTCGTGTTCACGTCATCCATCGAGAAAGTAATATTGTCGTTGACGCGAGCCTAACGTCCCGAATCGCCCGGGGCAATGTCGCCATCCCCGCCCCGCAATCACATATTCGGGTAATTCGGCCCGTCGCCGCCCTGCGGAGTGGTCCAGTTGATGTTCTGGCTCGGATCCTTGATGTCGCAGGTCTTGCAATGGACACAGTTCTGAAAGTTGATCACGAAGCGTGCGCCGTCGCCGTCTTCGACCACCTCGTAGACCCCCGCCGGGCAGTAACGCTGCGCTGGTTCGGCGAATTCCGGCAGGTTGACCGAGATCGGCACCGCCGGATCCTTCAGTTGCAGATGGCAGGGCTGGCTTTCCTCGTGATTGGTGAAGGCGAAGGACACATTGGTCAGCCTGTCGAAAGACAGTTTGCGTCGGGCTTGGGATAGTCGATCGGCTGGTAATCGCTGGCCTTTCCGGTCGCCTGCGCATCGGTCTTGCCGTGTTTCCAGGTTCCAAGAGGGTTCCAGCCGGTCAGGTTCGCCACCCACATGTCGAAACCGCCAAGCGCCAGCGACCACCACAGGCCCAGTTTCGACCAGATCGGCTTGACATTGCGGACGCGCTTCAGGTCCTTGCCGACATCGCCGCCGCGCAAAGCCGCGTCATAGGCCTCCAGCCGGTCGCCTTCGCGCCCCTCGGCCAGGGCCGCCGCCGCGGCCTCCGCCGCCTCGATGCCGGAAATCATCGCGTTGTGGTTGCCCTTGATCCGCGGCACGTTCACCAGTCCGGCGGAACAACCCAGCAGCACGCCGCCATCGAATGACAGCTCGGGAATCGACTGCCAGCCGCCCTCGCTGATCGCGCGGGCACCGTAAGCCACGCGTTTGCCGCCCTCCAGCAGTTCGGCCACCATCGGGTGATGCTTGAAACGCTGGAATTCCATGTAGGGATACAGATGCGGGTTGGCGTAGTTCAGGTGGACGACAAAGCCGACCAGCACCTGGTTATCCTCGAAATGATAGATGAAGCTGCCGCCACCCGCGTTCTTGCCGAGCGGCCAGCCCATCGTATGCACGACCCGGCCCTTCTTGAACTTTTCGGGCGAGACCTCCCAGATTTCTTTCATGCCGAGGCCGAATTTCTGCGGCTCATGCCCGTCCGACAGGTTCAACTTGGAGATGATCTCCTTGGCGAGACTGCCCCGCACGCCCTCGGCGATGAAGACATATTTGCCATGCAGTTCCATGCCGGGCTCGTATTGCGGGCCGGGGGTGCCGTCGGCGTTCAGCCCCATTTCACCGGCCACGACGCCCTTCACCCGGTTGCCGTCCCACACGATCTGCGACGCGGCCATGCCGGGAAAAACCTCGACGCCCAGTTCCTCGGCCTGCTCGGCCAGCCAACGGCAGACATTGCCCATGCTGACGATGTAATTGCCGTGATTGTTCATCAGCGGCGGCATCGGCCAGTTCGGCACCTTCATCTGCCCGGATTCGCCCAGGACAAAGAAATTGTCGTCGGTGACCTCGGTGGCGATCGGCGCGCCCTTTTCTTTCCAGTCGGGGATCAGCCGGTTCAGCCCGCTTGGGTCCAGCACCGCGCCCGAAAGGATATGCGCGCCCACTTCCGAACCCTTTTCCAGCACCACCACCTGAATCTCGGGATCGATCTGCTTGAGCCGGATCGCCGCCGACAGGCCCGCTGGCCCCGCCCCCACGATCACAACATCGTATTCCATCGATTCGCGAAGGGTCTGGGTCTCGTCGGTCATGGCTGGAAGTCTCCCCTTTCTCTGGCTGACACAGCACTACATGGCGTTTTTCTCCCGCGCAATCGTGACGCAGCGAATTCGCAAGCCGAAAACTGCCATCGGCGCGGCGCGCGCTCTTGCAAAACACTCGGGTTTGGAGTCACCATGCCAGTCAGGTTCTCGCGCCCCTGCCATGTCGAATGGCGGGGGCGTTCGGTTAGCATCGACACAGTAACCCAACCCAGGACAGGACAGGGCAGCGATGGATAAATTACCAATCACACGCGGCGGTTTTCAGGCGCTGGAGCAAGAACTTACCCGGCTGAAATCGACCGAACGCCCGGCCATCATCCGCGCCATCGCCGAGGCGCGCGAACATGGCGATCTGTCGGAGAACGCGGAATATCACGCCGCCCGCGAAAAGCAGGGCTTCATCGAGGGCCGTATCAAGGAGCTGGAATCGATCCTGTCGCGCTCCGAGGTGATCGATCCCGCCAAACTGTCGGGCTCGGTCAAGTTCGGCGCCACCGTCGATCTGATTGACGAGGATACCGAGGAAAAGCGCAGCTACCAGATCGTCGGCGAGGCCGAGGCCGATATCGAGCGAGGCCTTCTGAACATGCGCTCGCCCCTCGCCCGCGCACTGATCGGCAAGGAAGAGGGCGACAGCGTCGAGGTGAACACGCCGGGCGGGCAACGCAGCTACGAGATCCTCGCCATCAGGTATGCCTAGCCGATGCTGCCGGACAGCCATGACAGGATGATTACGGATCACAACAGGGAAGTGATCATCGGCCTCGCCCTGAGCCTGGCCTGGTTGCTCCTGCTGCTGCTGTTCTGGCTTCTGATCCCCGGAGAGGCCAGCCCGGGGTCGGGCGGCCTGACCCGGATCCTGACGATCACCGGGGCGGTCATGCCCTTCGCGCTGATCTGGATGGCGGTCGGGGTGAGCCGCGCCGTCAACAGGCTGCGCCAGGAGGCCGCTGAATTGCGCGGGAACCTGTCGCAATTGCAGGAACTCGCGGCAAAACGGCCCAAACCGTCAACAACCGCCCCCACCCCCGCCGCCAGCGGCGTGCAGATGCCGCGGCAGCCTGCTCCTACGATCCCGGCGGCGCGCCCAGCAACCCCGACACCTCCGGCGGCAAGGCCCGCACGTCCGGCCTCTCAACCGCAGCAGGCAAGCCTGCGCTTCGACGCGCCGGAGCCAATTGAAATTCCATCGGAAACCCTGATCCGGGCGCTCAATTTTCCCGATGATGCGAATGACCAGGAAACCATCGCGGCGCTGCGCATGGCGCTGAAGGATCACGAAACCGCGCGGGTCCTGCGTGCCGCGCAGGATGTCGTCACGCTGCTGGCCGAGCATGACATCTACATGGACGACCTGCCGCCCGATCCCGTGCCACCCGCGATCTGGCGCCGCTTTGCCGGGGGAGAACGTGGTGAGATCGCGGCGAGAATCGGCGGCATTCATGATGAAATCGCGCTGGAGACCGCTGCGGCACTGCTGCGCGGAGACGAGATCTTCCGCGACACCGCCCATCATTTCCTGCGCCATTTCGACCTGATGCTGACCCGTGAAACGCCAAGGCTGGACGATGCGCAACTGGCGGCGCTGGCCGATACCCGCTCGGCGCGGGGCTTCATGCTGATCGGGCGGGCGGCGGGCGTGTTCGGCTGAACCCGCTTTATCTTCTTCATGAAAATATCCCGGGGTCGCCGGTTGGAGCGCCACTGGTTCGAGAGACCTGCCGGCGACGGGCAGAGCCCCGGCCATCGCGGGACGCCGAACCACCCTTGCCCCCCGGCTCAGACCGGCTTTCGCATGATGGCGACCATTCCCGACCAGGGCCAGCCATAGCGGCCACGCGCCTCTTCGACGAAACCGAGGCTGCGATAGAAGGCGACGGCACTGCGGTTCCGCAACTGCACCTCGGCCCGCAGCCCGTGGCGGTGGCGGCGGCGCGCCTCGGCCTCCGCCGCAGTCACCAGGGCCCTGCCGACGCCCCTGCGGGACCGGCGCACGACGATACCGTCAAGAACCAGGTCGGCCGTGGGCGGGGCAGCCCGGAACAGCAACCGCATCAGGGGCGGTGTCACGGCCAGGAAACCGCCGCGATCGTCGCGGATACCGACGATTCCCTCGATCACCTCTCCACGCATCGCAGCGATGGCGTTCTCGGCGCGGGCATGCATCACCCCTCTTCCACCCCCGAAAGCACTGCGCCATAGCAGCACCGCCTGCGGCAGAGCGGCGTCGGGAACCGGGGCGCAAATCTTCATCGGGTGCTTGCCTCTCGCTGCACATCATGCAAGCAAGAGGCTCGCACGACAGATAGGAATACCCCCGTCATGGCTCCGTCGCCAGCCTCGCAACCACAGCCCCGGCAAGCCGCTGCCGATGCCGTCAGCGCGCGCGCCTGGCGCGCAGCCCGGCGCAGGCCTTCCGCCATGGCATGGTGCAAAGCCTGCCCTTCCTGATCGTGATCATTCCCTTCGCGCTGCTTTTCGGGGTCGTGGCGCTCGAAGCCGGGATCGATATCGGGCAGATCCTCGGCTTCTCGGTACTGGTCCTGGCCGGAGCCTCGCAATTCACCGCCATTCAGCTTCTGTCGGATCACGCGCCCGCTTGGGTGGTGATCCTGTCCGGCCTTGCCGTCAACCTGCGGATGGCAATGTATTCGGCATCGCTGGTCCCCTGGCTGAAAGGCGCCACGGGGCGGCAGAAAGCCTGGGTCGCCTATATGCTGATCGATCAGAGCTATGCCTTGGCGATCCAGCATTACGAGCGCCATCCGCGCCTGAACCTGCGGCAAAGGCTGGCCTATTTCCTTGGCGCGGCGGTGGCGATGTGCATCCCCTGGATCGCGGCAAGCTGGCTGGGCGCGACGCTTGGCCGGGCCATTCCCGACGATATCGCGCTGGATTTCGCGATGCCGATCACCTTCCTTGCGATGATCGCCCCGATGCTGCGCACGCAGGCGCATATGGCGGCCTGTTTCGTCTCGATCGTTGCGGCGCTGATCCTGGCCGGGCTGCCATCCGGGCTGGGGATGATGATCGCCGCCCTTCTGGGCATGGCGGCCGGTGCCCTGCTGGAAGTCCGGACCGAGCGGCGGCAGGAGGCCAAATCATGAGTTCGGCCCATTCGGACCTGACCATCTGGGTAGTGATCGTCCTGCTGGGGATCGGCACATTCCTGATCCGCTGGTCCTTCCTTGGCGCCTTGGGGAATCGCGACCTGCCACAATGGTTCATGCGCATGCTGCGCTATACGCCGGTCGCGGTCCTGCCCGCACTGGTCGCACCGCTGGTCATGTGGCCCGCCGCGACCGACGGCCAGCCGGAACCGGCCCGCCTGTCGGCAGCCGTCGTGACGGTGACCATCGGTGTCCTGACCAAGAATGTCATCCTTGCCATTCTTGGCGGTGCGATCACCCTTTTCGGGATGCTCTACGTCCTGGGGTAGCCGGTCATCGTGCCGTCCTTCTGGCGGATGAGCACATTGTGGTTATTCGCCGGATCGCCATCCCTGTGCCGTTTCGATGTCACGCCCGGCAGGGTGAGGAACCATTCCCGCATCTTGATCGGTGAAAAGCCGGTCGGCGCATTCTCGAAGCCCGGAACGCCGCGCAGGGCAGTGCCGGTTTCGACCGCGCAAAAGCTCTTGTTGGCGGCACCATTCGCCTCGACCCGGCGAATCGCGATATCTGCGACCTCGCGGGATACCGGCACGGTATCTTCGGCGACCCAATAGGTCTCGCGCGCGTGGTAATCGATATAGAAATTCTTGAAATTGTCGGTGATCCCGTAAAGCACGTCGTGACGTTCGGGGATCCAAGGATGGTTCCAGCTACCCGCCGGATCGTAGATGACCCGCTGGCTGCCATTGATCATCAGCGCGGTATGCCCGCCCTCGCCGCGCGGAATGCCGATCACCGTGAACAGGGTGATCGAGGGCGGCTCGTTCGACACGAAACGCGCAGCGCGCACCGCCTCGTCACTGGCCCAGATATTGTCCGCGCCGCAAGCAGATAGTGCCGCCGGCAGGGCCGCCGCAATAAAAACGCGTCTTTTCATGATATATTCCCGCGCCGGTAATCAGGCGTTCGTCAGCGCCATGAAGATCAGCACCAGGATCGATATCACCGAGACCCAGACCGCCATCCGGACGAAGCCGGCAAAGGTCTGTTTCTGCTGGGTGATGTCCATGCTGCCATGTTCGTGTTCGGTAATCTCGTGATGCGTGGCCATGCCTCTGCCCTCCGGTTTGTCCTTGGCCATCCGATAGCCGAAAGCGGGCGCGCTGTCACGCCCCCCAGAGCGCCGCGCCATCCCTTTCGCCGACCGCATGGATCACACCCTTGCGGCGCAAATGGTTCACATGCGCCACCGCCTCGACCAGGGCGAGACCAAAAACCGACTCGTCGATCCGGCGCTTGAACAGGATGTCGAAACATTCGACGGCGCTGCGGGGGGCCGCGCGCAAGGCGGCCTCCATCCGGCCGAGGGCGCCGTGGTGATTGTCGATCAATTGCCGCAGCCTGTCAGGCAGGCCGGTAAAGGGCAGCTTGTGGCCCGGCAGCACGAACTGCCGCGGCTCGGCCAGTTCAAGCAAGCGGGTGCAGCTTTCCAGCCATTCACCGACCGGATCGGCCTCGGGCTCTGTCGGGTGGACGCCGAGATTGGGGGAGATCGAGGACAGCAGCTGGTCACCGCCGATCACCAGATCGTCATCCTGCGACCAGAAGGTGGCGTGGCACGGCGCATGGCCATGCCCCATCGCGACCCGCCAGCGCCGCCCGCCGAAGCCGACCTCCTGCCCGTCGGTCAGCCTTGTATAGCCAAGCGGCATCGGTGCCACGACATCGGCGAAGTTGAAGGGCCGTTCGCCCGCGCGCTTTTCCAGCAGTTCCGGCGGCATCCCCGCCCGCCGCCAGAAATCCAGCGCCTCTTGCGTGGGGCGCTCCTGCAAATCCAGTTGCAGCATCCGGGCGGTGAGCCATGCAGTCCGGCTCATCATCAGTTCGGCATCATCGCTGCGCATGAACCAACCGGCGAGCCCGATATGGTCGGGATGATGATGCGTGCCGATCACCCGGCGGATCGGCCTGCCGCCAAGGGGACCGCTGCGCAGGGCCCCCCATATCTCGCGGGTCAAACCTGTGTCGAATCCGGTATCGACGATGGTCCAGCCATCGCCCTCTTCCAGCGCATAGATATTCACATGGTCCAGCGCCATGGGCAGGGGCAGACGCAGCCACAATACCCCGTCCGCAACCGTGATCGCCTCGCCTTTGGCGGGCGGCGTCGTGAACGGGGTTGCAATCAAACTGCCATCTCCCCGGCCAGGGTCTCGTTGCTGATGGCAGTCAGGTCGCCGAGCCCTGCCAGCGCCTCGTCCAGATCGGTGCCGAAACGCGGCAACACGCGGCGGATGAAGACCCGGGCCAGCGCGAGCTGCGCCTCGCCCCCCGCACGCGCGGCGAGCAGGTGGTAATATCCGCCCAGCACCCGCGCGAAGGCCGAAAGGTAGGGAACCGCGCCCGCGAAACGTTCGGGCAGGTCGCGTTCCAACAAAGTCTGGGTCGCCTCGCGCAGGGTTTCGGCGGCCTGCCAGACCTCGTTGGCCAGGTCGGGATGTTCGCCCTGCGCGGATTTGGCACCGTCGAGGATCTCGTCGAGCAACCGCGCCGCCGCCTCTCCGCCGTCAGAGAGCTTGCGGCCCACGAGGTCCATGGCCTGGATACCGTTCGTGCCCTCGTAGATCTGGGTGATGCGGACATCGCGCAGATACTGGGATACGCCGGTCTCCTCGATATAGCCCATGCCGCCATGCACCTGCACCGCGGTATCGGCGACGCGCCAGCCGGTATCGGTGCCGTAGGCCTTGGCGATCGGGGTCAGGAAGGCCGCGCGCGCGGCGTGATCGGCATCGCCCGTCGCCCTTTCCAGATCGATCGCGGTGGCGCAGGCCAGGGCGATGGCGCGGGCGGCAAAAATCTCGGCCCGCGCGGTGGCCAGCATCCGCCGGACATCGGGATGGCGGATGATCAGCCCCATCTGGTTGCGCTCCTGCGCATATGCGACGGCCTGTTGAAGCGCCGCCTCACCCACGCCGATCCCCTGCATGCCGACACCAAGCCGGGCGCAGTTCATCATCGTGAACATAGCCGCCATGCCCTTGTGTTCTTCGCCGATCAGCCAGCCGGTCGCGCCCTCATAGCTCATGACGCAGGTCGGGCTGCCGTGGATGCCGGTCTTTTCCTCGAGGCTGACGACCTTTAGGCTGTTGGCAACGCCGGGATTGCCGTTCTCGTCCGGGATGAATTTCGGCACCATGAACAGGCTGATCCCCCTGGTACCCTTGGCCCCGTCCGGCAGCCGCGCCAGCACCGCATGGCAGACATTCCCGGTCACATCGCTGTCGCCCCAGGTGATGAATATCTTCTGCCCGGTGATCGAATAGCTGCCATCCCCGTTCCGCTCGGCCCGGGTGGTCAGGGCGCCGACATCGCTGCCTGCCCCCGGCTCGGTCAGGTTCATCGTGCCGGACCATTCGCCGCTGATCAGCTTGGGCAGGTAAAGCGCCTTCAACTCGTCACTGGCGTGATGTTCCAGCGCCTCGATCTGGCCTTGCGTCAGCAACGGGTTGAGCTGCAGCGACAGGCAGGCCCCCGCCATCATCTCGGCCACCGCCATGTTCAGCGCCTGCGGCAGCCCCATGCCGCCATGTTCCGGATCGGCGGCCAGCCCGACCCAACCGCCTTCGGCAATCGCGCGGAATCCTTCGTCAAAGCCGGGCGAAGACCGCAGCTTGCCGTTTTCCAGCCGCGCCGGGTTCTCATCGCCATTGCGGTTCAGGGGGGCGAGCACATTGCCGGCCAGCTTGCCCGCCTCGGTCAGGATCGCGCTGGCGGTGTCGAAACCGGCCTCGCCAAACCGTTCCGTTGCAGCGACCTCGCCATAGGGCACGACATGCCGCAAAATGAATTCGATCTGCTCGACTGGCGCCTTGTAGCTCATCCGATCCTCCCTTGCGGGGCGGCAATCCGCGCGCCCCGACTGCTTTCCAGACTGATCCGACCGCCATCTTAAGGCCGGTCCCGCCGGTCACAACAGAAACCCCGCGTCACAATCGACAGGCCGAGGCTTTGCCAGACGCGAAAGAGATACTCAAGAAAGGGCAAACATATCCATCCACCGCCCCATCGGCGAGGCGGTGGTTTCGGGCCACGAGTTCAGGCGCTACAGCCCCAGTGAGCCATAGACATTGGAGATCCTGCGGATCGCCACGACATAGGCGGCGGTGCGCATGTCATCCACCTTGCTGTTGCCGACCCAGACCTCTTTCATCTTGCCGAAAGCCTCACGCATGGTGTCGTCAAGGCCCGAGCGAACCAGCTCCAATTCATCCGCGCCGGTCAGGAACGCCTCCTTGAAGCCCTTGGAAAGCGTCCAGTTCAGGCCGGTATCGGCCGACAGGCGTTCCAGTTCCTCAACCAGCATACGGGCGCGGGCCTCTTCGTGGCGCCGCTCCAGTCGGCCAAGGCTGATCTGCGACAGGTTCTTGACCCATTCGAAATAGGACACCGTCACACCGCCGGCATTGGCATACATGTCCGGGATGATGACCACCCCCTTGCGCTTGAGGACCTCGTCGGCATCGGCGGTCACGGGACCGTTCGCGGCCTCGATGATCACCTTGCACCTGATCCGGTCGGCATTCTCGCCATGGATGACGCTTTCCATCGCTGCCGGGATCAGCACGTCGCATTCATCCTCCAGTGCCGCCTTGCCATCCGCGCGCCAGTCCCCCCCGGCAAAGCCCTTCACCCCACCGGTCGAGACGATATGCTGTCGCAGCGCCTCGATATCCAGGCCCTGCGGATTGCTGATCACGCCGTCACGCTCGATCACCGTGGTAATCAGCGCCTTGTCCTCGCGGGCCAGGAACAGCGCGGCGTGATAGCCCACATTCCCCAAACCTTGCACGATGATCCGCTTGCCGGCGAGCGTGCCTTCGAGCCCGGCCCGTTTCATCATGTCGTCATGCCGGAAAAATTCGCGCAGCGCGTATTGCACGCCCCGCCCGGTCGCCTCGACCCGGCCGTCGATGCCGCCCGCGGTGCGCGGCTTGCCGGTCACGCAGGCCTTGGCGTTGATGTCGTCGGGATGCAGGCGCTTGTAGGCATCGGCCATCCAGGCCATCTCGCGCTCGCCCGTACCCATGTCGGGGGCCGGGACGTTCTGACTGGGAGAGATCAGGTTTCGGCGCGACAATTCATAAGTAAAACGGCGAGTTATCCGCTCAAGCTCATCCTCGTTCCATTCCCGCGGATCAAGCCGCAGCCCGCCCTTGGAACCACCGAAGGGCACCTCGACCAAGGCGCATTTATAGGTCATCAGCGCGGCCAGCGCCTCGACCTCGTCCTGGTTGACATCGAGCGAATAACGGATCCCACCCTTCACCGGCTCCATATGTTCGGAATGGACCGAGCGATAGCCGGTGAATGTCTGGATCTGGCCGCGCAGCCGGACGCCGAAGCGCACCGTATAGGTCGAGTTGCACACCCGAATCTTCTCTTCCAGACCGGGGGGAAGGGTCATCAGCCCCGCGGCATGCGTGAACATCCGCTCAACAGATTCACGAAATGACGTATGCGTGTTGGCCATTGCAGGCTCCTTTTCACACTGACGATTCGACTTGCACTTCTTGGAGGCTAGGCCAAAGCGTCGCCAGCTTCCACGCGCTTCGTGCCAAAATTTCAGGCAAAATTGAATCTTTCTTTACCTCTTCGGCAGACAACTGCTTTCGACCTTCGATGCAACTATCGGGCGCCGACATACATTGTATCTACGAATGTGTTTGAATTGGGACGAGTGATGATGGTCAGAGTGAAAAAGAGCAGGAACGCCGCATTCGGACGCAAGATCGACCAGGTGCTGGACGGCGCGTGGCGGATTTTCCAGCGCGACGGCTATGCCGGCGCCGGGGTCGACGATATTGCGCGGGCCGCCGGTGTCTCGAAGGCGACCCTCTACGCCTATTTCCCGGACAAGCGGCTGATGTTCCAGCAAACCATGCAGATGGCCCTGGAACGCAACCGGACCACGCCGCTGGAATCCGTCCCGCCCGATCTGCCCGCCGCCAGCGGCCTGCCCCGGATCACGGCGGAAATCACCGGCTGGCTGAACTCGGATCACGAGATCCGGCTGTTCCGGCTCGCGATCGGAGAGGCGAACCGGTTTCCGGCGATCGCCAGAGGCTATCACGATCGGTTCGAGACATTGCTCGGACAGCCCCTGCGCGACAGGCTCGAGATATTCGTGAAGCGGGGCGATCTGGAGATCGAGGACACGGCATTGGCCGCCCGGCAGTTGATCCGGCTTTGCGGGCTTGCCGTTCTCGACCGCGCCGCGGCCAGGGCCGCCGACACCGACGAGGCGGCGGTCCTCCGTTCCGCCGAAATGGCTGCCACGATGTTCCTGCGCGCCTATTGCCCCGCCGCGCATGCGGCCGACCGGCGCTCCGGCGCCCGGGAGGCGGATGTTGCACCGATGCGCTGATGGAATAGTGATCGCGCCGTCGGCTTTTCAACCGGGATGGCGAGCGGTAAGTTTCATGTTACAAATCACGGCACATGCCCGATCCGGGCGCACGAGGGAACCATGACACCATGATCAAGACGACGATCCTGCCCATCGCCGCGACGACCGCATTCCTGGCCGGCTGCATGCCCGTGCCTCAGACCGCTCCGCCCCCGGCGCTGCCAGCCGCTCAGCCCGTGGCACCGACCCCGGCCCAGGGCATCTCGGGCCTCGAGGAACGCGAACCCGACCTGTGCGGCGCCAAGGATTACACCTCGTATCTGTCGCAGCCCGGCAGCGTCATCCCCACGATCGGCCTGACCAAGGAATATCGCGTCGTCGAATATCGCGGCATCGAGCCGCAGGATTACGACCCCAACCGGATCGTCTTCCGCCTCGACGCCTCGGGCAATATCTACAATATCGATTGCGGCTGACGATGCGCGCCCCCCTGATCCTCTCGCTGATGTCGGGCCTTGCGCTGGCCGCCTGCGAGCCTGCGGCCGAATCCACCGCCCCCGCGCTCGACCTGCCCCAGAATTGCGGGGCCGAAGAGTTGCAGAACCTGGTCGGCCAGCCGAAATCCGTGCTCGATTCAAGGGACTTCCCGACCGGCACGCGGATCATCGGCCCCGGAGACCCGGTGACGGCCGATTACCGCGCCGACCGGCTGAATATCGAGATCAACAGCAATGACCGGATCGAGAAGATCGGTTGTTACTGACATCGGACCGCCGACTCGCGGCGGCCCCTGGCCGGGCCGTCGTTTTTCATTGATTTGCGCCCGGCGGAATGTCACCATCCTGACATGATGAACGCCGCTCCGCCGTTTGCGACCGATCCCGACCGGGTGGTTTTCGACCGGACGGAACTCGGCTCCATCCTGACCGTATATGGCAGATTTGTCGCCGCCGGCGAATGGCGCGATTACGCCATGTCCTTTCTGCGCGACGCCGCCGTGTTCTGCGTGTTCCGGCATGCTGCCGAGCATCCGCTCTACCGGATCGAGAAGCGGCCGAAACTGCGCAATGCGCAGGGCCTTTATGCCGTGATCGCGATGGATGGCCGGATCCTCAAGCGCGGCCATGATCTCGCCCAGGTCCTGAAGGTCTTCGACAAGAAGCTGATCCGCGCCATCGACTGACGCGGAACGCCCCGCTCCGGCATCACAAGGCCTGCGTATAGATCTCCAGCGCCGCCTCGTAGGTCATCTCGCGCGGGTTGTTGATCAGCAGGCGCTCCTGCTTCATCGCATCCGCCGCCAGCATCGGCAGGTGATTATGGCTGATGCCCATCTCACCCAGCCTGCTTGTCATGCCAAGCGCAGGGCCCAATTCCCTGAAGCCCCTGGCAAGCCCCTCTGCCCGCGCGGCCTCGCCCATGGCTTCCAGTTCCGGGAAGACGAGCGGGGCGAGTTCGGCATATTGCGCCCGCGCCTCGGGCATGTTGAATTCCAGCACGTAAGGCAGGACCAGGGCATTGGAGTGCCCATGCGGGATATGGAAATGCCCGCCAAGGGGATAGGCCAGCGCATGAACCGCCGCCACCGGCGCATTGGCGAAGGCCATTCCCGCCAGCATCGAGCCCAGTAGCATATTCGCCCGGGCATCGCGGTCCCGCGGTTCGGCGCAGGCCTTGCGGATATTGCCGCCCAGCAGTTCCAGCGCCTGTTTCGCGAGGCAATCGGATACGACATTCTTGAGCCGTCTCGACGTGAACGCCTCGATTGCATGCACCATCGCATCGATGCCCGTGGCCGCGGTCACATGCGCCGGAAGCCCCAGGGTCAGATCCGCATCGAGGATCGCGCAGTCAGGCAGCAATTGCGGTGCGACCACGCCTTTTTTCTCGTTTTCGCCGGTGGTGACGATGGCGATCGGCGTCACCTCCGACCCGGTTCCGGCGGTGGTCGGGGCCAGGATCAGGGGCAGGCGCTCTCCCCTGACCAGATCGACGCCATAGATCTCTGAAATCGGCTGATCCGTATTCAGCAGGACCGCGATCAGCTTGGCCGTATCCAGGGAAGAACCGCCGCCGACGGAGACGACGCAATCCACGCCTTCGCCGCGCGCCGCGCGCACCGCGTTCAGGATCATCTCCTCGGGCGGATCGGGCTGGATATCCGAAAAGATCCAGGCCGACAGCCCGGCCCTTTCGATCCCGTCGAGCGCCGCATCGGCCAGCCCGAGTTCCAGGATCGTCGCATCGGTGACGAACCCCACCTTGCGGCAACCGCGCGTGGCGAGGATCTCGCCGATCCTGGCGGTGGCGCCGGCCTCGGCAATAACCGAGCGGGTGGTCTGGAAGCTGAATGATTGCACTGCCCCTCCTTTCCCCGGCGATATTCGTGGCCGGGTCTCTGGCGGGTCACATGGTTGCGGCATGTCCCGGGTTGTCAAGCCGCTTCGGCGGCATCCACCCGCCTGCCCTTTTACAGCAGCCGGTCGGCGATATGCTCGGCAATCGGAAAGGCCGAGGTGGCGGCAGGCGAAGGCGCATTGCCGACATGGGCGCAGCGCTCGGTCTCGACAAACAGGAAATCGTCAATGATCCCGCCATCGGGCGCAACAGCCTGCGCCCGGATCCCCGGCCGGTAGGGACCGAGATCCTCCAGCCGGATACGCGGGCAATAGGCATGGACCTTGCGCAGATATTGCCGCCGCAGGATCGAGGATCGCAGCTCCGAGACGGCAGGTCCGAAATTCTGTCCGATCATCCGCCAGAAACCCGGGTAAAGGGCCGTTTCCAGCATGTCCCGAGGGGATATCGCCAGCTTGCCATAGCCTTCGCGCTTGCAAGCCAGGACCGCGTTCGGCCCGACGGTAAAGCCGCCATCCATCTTGCGCGTCAGATGCACACCCAGAAAGGGCCGCTCGGGGTCGGGCACCGGGTAGATCAGGTGCCGCACGAGGTCGGGCGGCTGGTTATGGATGCGGAAATATTCGCCCCGGAAGGGAACTACCCGGTAGCCCGGATCATGCCCGAAGGCCCGGATCAGGCGGTCGGAATGCAGACCGGCGCAGGCGACGAAACGGTCGCATTGCAGTTCTCCGTCCGAGGTCCGCAGACGCACGGAACTGCCCGTCTCACGCCCGGACAGCAGGCGCACCCCGGTCCTGAGCATCCCTCCGCGCGACTGGAAGATCCGCGCCAGCCGCTCGGTCACCTTGGCGAAATCGACAATCCCGGTGGTCGGCGAAAAGATCGCCGCCACCGAGTTGATATTCGGCTCCATCTCGCGTGACTGCTGGCGGTCGATCTCCTCTATCTCGATCCCGTTCCCGCGCGCTCTCGCGGCCAGGTCGGCCAGCCGGCCCGCCTCGGCCTCGTTCGTGGCCACGACCAGCTTGCCGCAGCGCTCGAAAGGGATCCGCTCCTCGGTGCAGAACCTTTCGGTCGCGGTCACACCGGCGCGGCAGAACCAGGCCTTGAGGCTGCCGGGCGCGTAATACAGCCCGGCATGGATGACCCCGGAATTGCGGCCCGACTGGTGCCGGGCAACGGCAGGTTCCTTTTCCAGAACGGTGACCCGCGCATCAGAGAGGCGGTTCTGGATCTCGACCGCCGTCGCCAGTCCGACGATGCCGCCACCCGCGATGACGATATCCGCCGTTTGGGTCATGCCTCGACCTCTCCCGCCTGCGCGGCGGAATATCTGCCGGTCCTGATATTGATGACCAGGAGCGCGATCACCGCCAGCACCCCGCCAAGGCTGACCAGGTGATAACCCGGCCACAGGCAGACGACCCCCGCGACCATCGCCAGGCCCCGCCCGACGATGCCGAGAGGATATTCCATGCAGCCCTGAAGCGCGCCCGCGATGGCATAGACCCCGACCGCGCCGAAGCCGAATATCATCGAGGCCACGGCCCAGTCACCCGACAGGAAAGGCGTGTAGGCGAACAGGATCGGCATGATATACAACCCTTTGGCCAGCTTCCAGCTTGCCACCCCGGTAGCCATGGCCGGAGCCTTGGCGATGGCTGCGGCGGTAAAGGCGGCCAGTGCCACGGGAGGTGTCACATTGCTGTCCTGGCTGAGCCAGAAGATGATCATATGCGCCGATAGCAGCGCCGTCACCGCGACCGGTTGCGGCACCACCAGTTCGCGCAGCGGCGCGGCCACTTCCAGCGGCAGGGATTTGATGATCGCCGACGCCTGATCGGGCGAGACGGGTCCGGCCAGGATCTCGGCATATTCGGGCGCGCCAAAGGTCAGGACCGCGCGGGCAGCCTCGGGCAGGCTGCCATCGGCCAGCATATCGATCACGAAACGGTCCGAGATCATCCCCGCCAGCGCCGGCGCCGAAAGTGTCGCCAGCACGATATAGGCGGCAGTCACCGGCAGCCCCATGCCGAGCACGAGGCTGGCCACCGCGATCAGCACGAGCGCGATCAGCATATTGCCGCCCGACCAGCTGGCGATCATCAGGCTGAAGGTATTGCCGACCCCTGCCGTGGCGATCACGTTCACGATCAGGCCCACCGCGCAAAGCAGGACCGCCGTCATGATCATGCTCTTGCTGCCCATGACCAGGGCCTCGATTACCGCCCGGGGACCCATGCGCGACTTGGTCAGCCAGCTTGAGGCGATCACCGCGAGGATACCCACCACGGCGGCATAGGTCGGGGTGAAACCCACGACCAGCAGCGCGATCAGGATCGTGATCGGGATGACGAAGCTCGCGCCATTTTCAATGAACGCCTGCTTGGGCGTGATATCGCTCGCCTCCATCGGCTGCAGGTTCAGCCGCCGCGCCTCGATGCGGACGAAATAGATCACCGACAGGAAATAAAGCAGCGCCGGCAGAGTGGCCACGGCGATGATGGTCTCGTAGGGGATCTGCGTATAGCTGGCCATCACGAAGGCCCCCGCCCCCATGATCGGCGGCATCAGCTGCCCGCCCGAGGATGCCGCCGCCTCGACGCCGCCCGCGAATTCGGGCTTGAAGCCCGCGCGCTTCATCAGCGGGATGGTGATCACCCCGGTCGAGGCGGTATTCGCCACGGCAGAGCCCGAGATGGTCCCGGTCAGCGCGCTGGCCATGACCGCCACGATCCCCGGGCCGCCGATCCATTTCCCGGCCAGCGCGCGAGCCATGTTGATCACGAAATCCCCCGCGCCGGAGCGGATCAGGAACGCGCCGAAGATGATGAAAAGGAACACATAGGTCGAGGAAATCCGCGCGATCGAACCGAACATCGCATCATCGCCATAGATCGAGCGGAACATCACCGATTCAAGCTTCAACCCGGGAAAATGGAACACGCCCGGAATGATCTTGCCCAGGAAGACCAGGTAGGACAGGCAGATCAGGATCACCGTGGGGATCACCCAACCGGTCATGCGGCGCGTCAGTTCGACTGCTCCCAGGATACAGATACTGCCCGCGATCCAGTCGAGCGTGGACAGCTTGACCCCCCGGGCATAGATGGCGCTTTCAGCATAGGCCAGATGCACCGCCGACACGGCAACCGCGACCGCAAAGACCAGATCAATGATCAGGAGCGTTCTGTTCCCGCTCTTGCTGGCAAGTGCCGGATAGGTCAGCGCGGCAAGAAACCCGAAACCCGCGAAGTGAAAGACGTTGCGCTGCAGCTCTGACACCACCGGGAAGAAGGCGACATAGATGTGGAATATGGCGATGAGCAGGCAAAGCGCGGATATGGCCATCCCAAGCTTGCCCACAAAGTTCCGCTGGACGTCGACAACGCCCTCTTCGTTATTGCTGGACATTATGTATCTCCCGGCAGGGTCGAACACCCTGCGCTAACTTGGACGCGCATCATCGATGCAAGTGATTGCAGATCAGCGCATTGGAAAGAGAGAGGACCTGCCGGGGCGCTGTCGCTCCCCGGCCGATGGGAACTGGGTTACTCGGCCGCCTTCAGCCGGTCGGGGATCTCGACCCCCATTTCCTCGTAATAACGCCGCGCCCCCGGATGCAGCGGCAAGGGCAGACCGGCGATGGCCTGTTCCAATGCCATTTCCTTGGTGGCCGGATGGATCGCCTGCAGGAAGGGCAGGTTCTCGTAGATCGCTTTGGTCATCAGATAGACATTCTCTTCGGGAATGTCCGCTGTTGTCGCCAGCAGGTTCGGTTGGGCAATGGTCTGGATATCCTCTTCAACACCCGGATAGGTTCCGGCCGGAATGACGAACCGGGTCCACAATTCACGCCCGCCATCCATCTTTTCCAGTTCTTCGTCCGTGACCTCCAGCATCTGGAGATTGTCACCCGCCGTTGCGAAAACCTGACTGACCGTCCCGTTCGGTATCCCCGAATTCGGGTTGATGCCTTTAACCTGACCGTTTTGCAGGGCTTCAGCGGAAGGACCGTAACCGGCATAGATCAGTTTATAATCCTTGAAGATATCAACCCCCAACCCGGACAGCAGCGTCTCGGTCGAACCAAGCGCGCCTGAATTCTCGGCCCCAAAGGCCATGGCCTCCCCCTTGAGTTCAATCAGGTCGCTGACCGTTCCGTTCTTGACGGCTCTCTTGTCAAGGATGAATTGCTCGACATTCGGCCAGAGCATGGAGATTGAGCGTAATTTTTCCTGCGGACCGCTTTCCGCGAACTCACCTTCTCCGTTCCATCCCAGATAGCCAAAAAGCCCCTGAAGAATGGCGAACTGCGCTTCCCCCTCGTTCAGAAGCCGGATATTTTCGCCCGAACCGGCCGAATTGATGGCGGACAGGCTGATACCGGTATCGGGTTCCAGCTTGACCTTGACCAAAGTGGAAAGCGCGACGCCCACCGGGTAATAGGTGCCGCCGGTCGAGGCCGTGGCCAGAATGTAGCTGGCCGGTTCCGGCTCGGCCATCGCAACCGTTCCGGCCAGAGATATGGCTGCCGCGATCCCGGCTGCAAACTTTGTATGGCGATACATGATAATCCTCCCTTGGACTCGTTATTGCCTTGTTATTGCCATGTGGAAGAGTATCGGCAGGACGCTCGATCTGGCTATGAAGAAATCCGCCAGCCCCGGCGCGAACCACCTGCGGATATCCGCCAATATGCGGCTCAGCGCAGGATATGCGCCTTGTCGAGCCCCAGCTTGACCATCTTTTCGTTCAGCGTCCGGCGACCGATCCCGAGCGCCTCGGCCACCGCGTCCATGCGCCCGTCATGGTTGCGGATCGACTGGCCGATAATCGATCTCTCCAATGCCGCAACCGCGTCGCGCAGGGTTCCGGGCGGCGGATCCTCTCCCGATTGGCGCGACATCGCCTCGCTCACCGAACCGCCGCCGCGCGTGGCCGCCAGGATCCTGCGATTGGCCACATGCCGCAATTCGCGGACATTGCCGGGCCAGCCATGCGACAGCAGGTCCGACAGCTCGCCGGGTAGAAGCTCGGGCTGGTCGATCTCGTAGACGGCGGCCAGATCGCGCAGGAAATGGTCGAACAGGATGATGACATCCTCCCCCCGGTCGCGCAGCGGCGGCAGGTGCAGGGACAGGGCGTTGATCCGGTACAGCAGATCCTGCCGGAACTCACCCGCCGTGACCTTTGCCTCAAGATCCTCGTTCGTCGAGGCGATGATGCGGAGATCGGCGGTCAGTTCCTCGTCACTGCCGATGGGGGTGAAGGAATGATGCTCGATCACCCGCAGGAACTTGGCCTGTATCTGGGCCGGGCAGGCGCCGATCTCGTCCAGGAACATCACTCCTCCCTCGGCCCGCCGGATCAGCCCGGCATTGCCATCTGCGACCCCGAAGACCTGTTCTTCGAAACGCTCCTGCGACAGGGTCGCGCAATTGAGGGCGACGAACGGGAATCCCATCCGGCTGCCAAGGCTGTGCAGTGACCGGGCGACAAGTTCCTTCCCGGTTCCGGTCTCGCCCGAGATCAGCAGCGGATTGTCGATCGAGGCGAATTGCATCACCTGATCGCGCAGCACCGAGATCTGCCGGTCATTGCCGATCAGGATACGGTCCAGCCCGGACAGGCGGCCGATCTGCTCGCGCATGATCTCGGTCTGTCGGCGAAGGTTGTCCTTCTCTGCCGCGTTTCTGACAATTCCCAGCAACCGACGGGGATCATAGGGTTTTTCAAGGAAGGAATAGGCCCCGTCCTGGATCGCCTGAACCGCGGTCGGGATATCCCCATGGGCCGAGATCAGCACCACGGGCACGGCGCGCCGGGATCTGATCCCTGCGAGCAGCTCCAGCCCGGACATGCCCGGCATCTGCATATCGCAGAGGATCACATTGGGGTCCTCGGCCTCCAGGCGGTCGAGCGCGGCCTGCGCACGTTCGAAACATTTCACGTCCCAACCGGCTTTCGACAACAGCTGCAGCAGCGATTTGAGCATCGCCGCATCGTCGTCGATCACGAATATCTTCCTTTCGCTCACCCGGCTCCCTCCTCCTGCTCCACTGCTGCGCGAAGCCTGATCTCGAACACGGCGCCGCCGCCCGCCGCGTCATGCGCTCTCAGCGTTCCGCCCATCTCGCCCACGATCTGGGACGAGATGGCCAGCCCCAACCCCATTCCCTTGCCGGAAGCCTTGGTCGTGAAGAACGGCTCCTGCAGATCGCTCAGCGTCTTGCCGCCCAGCCCCGTGCCGGTATCCTCGACGCGCACATATAGTCCGGCGCCGTCCCGGCGGCAGCGGATGGACAGGCGCTTGACCGGCTGCTCGGCCATCGCATCCAGCGCATTGGTCAGCAAATTGATGATCACCTGCTCGAAGCGCGCCTGATCGCCCAGGCAGGCCGGCAAATCCGGCTCGGCCTCAAACGCCAGATCGACGCCCATCCGCTCGGCGTCGAAGCGCACCAGCGCGATACTCGCCTCGATGGCCGCCAGGATGTCGAACGGGGCGGAGCTGCGTCCACCCGGCTGGCTGAAACTCTTGAGCTGGGTCATGATATTCCCCATCCGCTCGACCAGCTTCGTCAGTTCGCCATGCAGATCGGCATTCTGACCGGCATTCTCGCCGGATTGCTCCATTTCCGAGGCCACAAGATAGTTGCGCATCGCCGCGATGGGTTGTCCCAGCTCATGGGTGATCGAGGCCGAAAACTGTCCCAGGGCCGCAAGCCTGTTCTTGCGCGCCAGCATGTCCTGCGCTTCGCGCAGCCGCCGCCGGTCCTCGTTCGAGCGATGCAGCGCCTCGCGAAGCTGGGCACTCTGGAACAGCACCGTGATCAGCCCGATCAGCAAGGCCAGCACCAGCAACCCGGCGGCGACCAGCAGCGAGGTGATCCGAATGCCGCGCAGATCGGTCAGCAGATGGATCGTCCAGGGTTCGGATCGCACCATGGCCTTGTTCCAGACATAGGTCTCGCCCTCGAGATCGACCCGGTCCGGGCCGTTCACCTTCCAGCCCAGGACATGCAGCGACAGGTCCCCGAATTGCCGCCCAAGCTCCAGTTGCCGCCGCTCATAGGCATTCAACGGGTTCAGAAGCCCATAGAGATATTCCCGGTCGGATGCTGCCAGCACCACGCCCTGCGGATTGGTCAGCAAGACCAGCTCACCGGTATCTTCCCATGCCCGCCCGACATCGTCGAGCGAGACCATGGCGCTCACGACCCCGAAGACGACACCTTCCCGGTTCAGGGCGGGCGCCGAGACGTGATAGGAAAATGCCCCGGTTTCCGGCGACACGGTGAAATAGGTGCCGACAGTCCCGCCGAGCGCGGCCCTGAAATCCGGCCGGAAGGTATAGAGTTCCTCCTTCGGTGCCGGATCCTTCCAGAGTTCGGATCCGGCAATTGCCCGGCCATTGATGTCCAGCAACAGGATGCGCTGCACATTCGAGACTGCCGCGACCCATGACAGATGCCTGTCCAGCTGCTCGAGCTGCTTCTCATCCTCCCCGGCCAATGCCTGCAATATCCGCGGATCCTCGGCCAGCAGCCGTGGCAAATGCCCGAAACGCGTCACCGCGAGATCGATGCCCCGGGCGTAATGGCTTGCCCCCCTGTCGCTGTCGCGCATCGCCCTGACGAGATACTCGAAGGACAACAGATATGCGGCAAGGCAAATCGCGGTGGTCGCGATCACCGCCGCGATCGAGGTTATCCTGATCTTTCCGGGCACCCTGATACGGTCTCGCCTCCTCCAGCTCCGTCGATCACGTGGCAGAGGCACGGTATCGCGGAACATCGCGATCCGGCCAGAAGAAAATTCAATATTCCAAAATTGCACGCGGCTTGCACGCCTTTCGGAGCGGCGGCGCGACGCCGGAAATCCCTGCTCGGAATGGTGGGCGCCTATCCGGCTGATCCCGGGTGCTGTGCGGCATTCATGCGCCGGACATGGCCGGGCGCAACCCCGATGACCCGCTTGAAAGCCCGCGCGAACGCGGCTTGCGAGCCGTAACCCAACCGATGGGCCACCGCCGCGATGGCTTCGCCATCTCGCCCGATCCATTGAGCGGCGAGCCGCATCCGCAGATCGGTGACATAGCGCAGCGGGCTGACCCCGACGATTGCCGTGAACCGCTCCGAGAACACCGAGCGGGATGCCCCCATCAGGCTCGCCATGGCCGGAACATCCCAGTCCCTGCCCGGTTCCCGATGCAGCGCGACCAGCACCCGGGCAAGGCGGGGGTCGCGCAGCGCGGTGATGACGCCGGAAGCCTCGTCGCAGCCGCATTCCACCCAGCCACGCACGATCAGGGCCGCGATCACATCGGCAAGGCGGGCCAGCACTCCGGCCGAACCGGGGCGATCCTGCGCCATTTCGGCCTCCATCGCCGCCAGCATGGCCCGCATCTCGGGCTGCCTGTCCAGCAACGCGCCGACCGACATCGCCTCGGGCATCAGGGCGATCAGGGGATGCATGGTCAGAAGGTCAAGCTCCATCACCCCCGACAGGATGGTCGTATCGAGGGTCCTGCAGGTTTCGGCGTTGCAGTCGCGGATCTCGCAGAACGCCTTGCACAAGGTCTGGGATGTGTATGAGGCGATATCCCGCACCGCAACGCCCGGCGCCGACAGGAGACTGTGATCATGTCCGCGCGGGATCAGGACCGCATCGCCGGCCCCAAGCCTGCGCGGCGGCATGTCCGGCAAAAGCAGAACCGCCTCTCCCTGCCCGATGAAGTGAAAGCGGGCGCCGCTTCCCTCCGGCAAGCGCAGGCCGAATGGCGGTGTCAGGCGCAGGCGGGAATAGCTGGCGCCGCGAAGGCGCATCCCGAGAAGCACCTCGCTCACGGCATCGCGTTCGGCAGGAGTTTCGGCGTTTCGATCATACATGCGGGATAAAATGACATGGATAATCCGGATTGACCAGCCAAATAGGGAAAAGCTGTCATCCCGAACAAGGACCGGATCATGCCAACGGATACATTCGGCGCCACGGCGCCCAGCATCGACTTAATTACGGAACACCCCGTCGAGCGACCGGCCTGGGGTGCCGTCTTTTCCATGTCCCTGGGGGTCTTCGCGCTTGTCACGGCCGAGTTCCTGCCCGCCAGCCTGCTCACCCCGCTCGCCGAGGGGCTGCAGATCAGCAAGGGCGCGGCCGGACAGGCGGTTACCGCGACGGCCTTTGTCGCGCTGATCTCCAGCCTGCTGATCTCGGTCGCAACGCGCGGGATCGACCGGCGGCTGGTGCTGATGGGTTTCTCGGTCCTGCTGATCGTCTCGAACCTGATCGTGGCGACCGCGCCGGGGCTGCCGCTACTATTGCTCGGACGCATCCTGATGGGGGTTGCGCTTGGCGGGTTCTGGACCCTGTCGGTCGCGACGGTGATGCGGCTGGTGCCCGAAGACGCGATTCCCCGCGCATTGGCGATCATGTTCATGGGGGTTTCGGCCGCCACCGTCCTTGCCGTTCCGGTCGGCAGCTATCTGGGCGGGCTGATCGGCTGGCGCGGCGTTTTCCATGTCGCCACGGGGCTGGCCGTCCTGGCGCTACTGGTCCAGATGGCGACATTGCCTTCCCTGCCGTCTCGCGGAAAGGCCAGACTGGGCACGCTGATCGAGGTTCTTGCCCGCCCGGGGATAGGCATCGGCATGATCGCCGTCCTGCTGGTCTTTGCCGGGCATTTCACCTTCTTCACCTATATCCGTCCCTTCCTGGAACTGATCACGGGAGTCGGGATCGAAGGTGTCACCGCGATCCTGTTCATCTTCGGGATCGCCAATTTCGCGGGCACTTACCTCATCGCCCATGTCATCGAGCGCTCGCTCTGGCTTGCACTCATGGCGATGCCGCTGACCATGGCGATCCTTGCGCTGTTGCTGTCATGGGTGGGCGGCTTTGCTCCGTTCGATGCGGCGATGGTGGGGCTATGGGGGCTGGTATTCGCCGGAGTGCCGGTCTCCTGGTCGACCTGGATCACCCGCTCCCTGCCGGATGAGGCCGAAGCCGGGGGCGGCCTGATCGTCGCCGCCATCAACTTTGCCATCGCGATGGGTGCGGCAGGCGGCGGCGCGGTGCTGGAACTGTCCGGCCCCCGCGGTGTCTTCCTGGTCAGCGCATTGATCCTGGGCGTAGCCGTCCTTGCCATCGTCACCCGGGTCAGGATCAGGTGATCCCCGCGCAAACCGCCCGGCGATAAAGCCTTGCAAATCCACGGGCCGGACCATCGACGGACAGGCGATGGCCCGGCCTGCGGATCCGGAAACACCTATTCCAGGAACACATCGACGCTTGCCGTGCGTCCCGCCGCATCGATGACCGTGAGCGTCGAGGCACCACCGCTATCGGGCACCCATGACGCATTGCGCCGCCGGAACATCTCGGGAAGGGGCACGCCATTGGCCAGCCAGCGAAACGGCGCCCGGCCGCCATTGATCTTGAGCGCAAGCGGCATGACCCCGCCGCCCCGGGCAAGGCCGAGATCGACCCTTGCACCCTGCGGCGGAAAGACGATCTCGGGCGCGGGCTCGCCCGCTGCTCCGGTCACCAGATCGCCATCCGGCGCTGCATAGCGCCGCAATGAGAACGGCAATTCCGAGGCCGTCATCCGCAATGCGCCCGGCGGGGCCGGGGGAAAGGGCTCGATCCCGATGCCCGATTTCGAGAAGGCCTCGAACAGGATCGGCGCGGCGGCGACATATCCGGTCAACCCCGGCACCGAGCCGCCATCGGGCCGCCCGGCCCAGACCCCCAGAACGTGGCGGCCATCATAGCCGACCGCCCATGCGTCGCGATAGCCATAGGAGGTGCCGGTCTTGTAGGCGATGCCGAGACGCGGCGCGCCCTTGGGCGGCACCACGCCCGACAGGATATCGGCGATCTGCCACGTAGCCTGCGGAGTCAGCACCTGGGCCGGTTGCCGCGACGGAGACGACCCGGCCAGGTGACGCAGCGGCTGCACGCGGCCACGATTGGCCAACCCGCCATAAAGCTGCACCAGTCCTTCCAGCGTCAGCCCCGCCCCGCCCAGCCCGATGGCCAATCCCGGCGCCTCTCCCGGCGGTAGTTCCGGCGGGGCGCCCGCCTGCCGCATCCGTGCCACCAGCCGCACCGGGCCGAGCGCGTCCAGCAGCCGGATCGCCGGCACGTTCAGCGACATCTGCAAGGCCGTGCGCACCGACACGTCACCCTGATAGGCCATGTCGAAATTCCGTGGCCGGTAGCCCGAGAAATTGCCGGGCCGGTCCTCGATCATGGTTTCCTGCATCACCAGCCCCTCTTCGAAGGCGAGACCGTAGATGAAGGGCTTGAGCGTAGAGCCGGGCGAGCGTTGGGCGGTGCTCATGTCGATCCATCCGGCACGCGCGGCATCGAAATAGCCCGCCGATCCGATGCGGGCCAGAACCTCGCCCGTGCGGGCATCGGCAAGGATCATCGCGACCGAGACCCCCGCGCCCAAGCGCTGCGCGGACCGGGCGGCGACCGTCTCCAGATTGGCCTGTGCGCTGCGCTTGATCAGCAGGTAATGCTTCCGCGCTCCGGGATCCGCCCGCATCACCGCATCGGCCAGATGCGCGGCATATGCGGGCATCGGCAGGCGTCTTTCGGCGATCTTGCCGCCCGATGCCCGCTCGACCTCGCTTTCGGCGATCACCCCGGCGCTCGCCATGCGGGCAAGCACGCGGTCGCGCGCCTCTTTGGCCGCCTGCGGATGCCGGTCGGGGCGGCGCGCCTCGGGCGATTGCGGCAGCGCGACCAGCAGCGCGGCCTCGGCAAGCTCCAGTTTCTGCGGCTCCTTGCCAAACCATGCAAGGCTCGCCGCCCGCACCCCTTCCAGGTTGCCGCCATAGGGCGCCAGCGTCAGGTAGCGCTCGAGGATCTCGCGCTTGGACAGCCGCCGCTCGATCTGGATCGCGCGGGCGATCTGCCGGAACTTGGCGGCAAAGCTGCGCTCGGTGCGCGGTTCGGTCAGGCGGGCAAGCTGCATGGACAAGGTCGAGCCGCCCGAAACGATGCGCCCGTTGCTGGCAAGCTGCCACGCCGCCCGACCGAGTGCCCGGAGATCGACGCCGGAATGCGACCAGAAACGCTTGTCCTCGTAGGCGATCAGCATCTCGATGAGCTGCGGGTCGAGATGGTCGATATCCGCAGGCAGACGCCACCGCCCGTCGGATGCCGCATAGGCACGCAGCAGGGCTCCGTCGCGGTCCACCACCTCGGCTGAAAGCGGCGCGGGATCGAGCGGCGGCGGATAGGCCGCATCCAGCCGTTGCAACGCCACGCCACCGGCGACCAGCAGCACGGCCAGAACCGACAGGACAATCGCGCCCCGCCTGATCCGGCGACGCCCCCTGATCCCGACCCGCTTCATCGTCAGTTCCCCGCGATCTCCATGAAGCCCGACGCGGTGCGGGCTGAGAATTGCGGGCGATACATGTCTTCGACGCTGGCCGCCGGATGCATGAAGACCCCCGGCGTCACCGCCCGCACGACATAGGCCAGCCGCAGCTTGTCCTTGCTGCCCTCGCCACGGTCGAAAGCGGCGATGAAGCGGTCGTCGCGGAACTCGGTATGCACCGCGCTGGTGCTGCCCAGCCAGTCGAAATTGTCCAGCTGCGAACTGCGACGAGACGCGGATTGTCGATCTCGAAACCCGCTGGCAGCAGGTCCGAGACCAGCAGGCGCGACGGCCAGTCACGCTGCTCCGTCACTTCGATGACCACCACGTAACGCTCGTTCTGGCGGGCATTGGTGATATTGGCCTCCTGACCGTCCAGCGTGAAGTAGCGCCGCGTGATGGTGAAACCCTCGCCCCCCGCAGGCAGGGGTTGCCGGGGTGCCGCATCTGTCGTGATCACCGCCGTCACCGGCTCGCTGCCGCGATTGGCGATGGTCAGCGGCGCGGCATCGAACTGCGTGCCCGGTATCCGCCGGGCGAAGGCGCCGTCATGCGATGCTCCGTCCACGGCAAGGCGGATATCGTCATCGGACCGGCTGAGCGCACGTGCGGCCAGCAGCATCCAGGCCTGGTCCTGCGTGCTGAGATAACGGGTCTTGTTGCGCATGTCCGAGACAAGGCCGACCATCTGCGGCACCAGCGCCGGCTCGGGGCGGCTTTCGACCGCAAGCGCCAGCATCGCCGCGCCGTCGCGCAGATCGGAGCCGTAATCGGAACGGCTGCGATAGCCGCCGCCCAGCCCCTGTGCGAGACGGAAAGCCGAGGCGAAACCGCTCTCTGCCCGCCCGGCATCGCCATAGAGCGCCAGGCTCGCGGCAAGCTGGGCGCGGGCCAGCGGTGTTCTGAAATCGTCCAGCCGGGTATCCAGATAGTAACGCAGATCCCCCGCCGAAGCCTTGCGATTGCGTGCCAGGACATAAAGCGCATAAGCGATCTCGCTGCCCCGCGACTCGACATCCGTGTCATAGGCCAGCGAGTTCTGCAGGTTCCGGAGCGCCTGTTCCATCGACTGTTCCGGCACGGCAAAGCCCTGTTCGCGCGCCCGTGTCAGGAAATCCGTCACATAGGCGTCAAGCCAGAGATCGCCCGATCCCGGCCCCCACAAGCCGAAACTGCCCGAGGAGGACTGGTAGGACAGCACCCGCCTGAGGGCATCCTCGATCCGGCCCTTCACCGCCGGATCGTCCTCCAGCCCGGCAGCCTTCGACAATTCGCTGACATAAAGCAGCGGCAGCGCACGGCTGGTCGTCTGTTCCGCGCAGCCATAAGGATAGCGGTCCAGCGACATCAGCAGCGCGGGAATGTCAAAGCCCGTATTGCGCGAGACATTGACACTGACCGAGGCGCCTTCCGCGAAACTCCCCGCCAGAAGCGTGTTGTCCAGCACCAGGCTGCCGCCACCGGGCTCCAGCGTGACCATGCGCTGATCGGCGACCGGCATGACACCGGGGCGCACCGGCAGGGTGACGCTTTTCTCGACGCCGAGCCCGGACTCATGCGACAGGGTGACGGTGATCGCGGCCTCTCCCGTACCGCCGGTGGCCGAGATGGGGACGGACAAGGCCGTTTTCGCCCCGGCCTCCAGCGTCAGTGTATCGGGGACCGCGCCCGCACCGATGGCGACCGGACCGATGCCCGAGATCGCCAGCCGGTAATCGCCCGCCGGCCCGTCGGTATTGACCAGTTCCAGCAGCAGGCGCGCCTGGTCCCCCGGTGCGAGAAAGCGCGGCTGGCTGGTGGTCAGCACCACCGGGTCGCGGATGATCACATCCTTGACCGCATGTCCGACACCCCTGCCCGACCATGCCACCGCCATCACCCGCGCGGTGCCGTTGAATTGCGGGATGTCGAAGGAAATCTCGGCCTTGCCGTCATCGTCGACCCGCACGATCCCCGAATTGAAAGCGAGCAGCTTCTGGGTCGGCGGGCTGCCGCTGCTTTCCATATTGGCGCCGTCGCCGCCGGTCCGCAGCCGTCCCGCAGCGCCCAGGGAGCCATCGATCAGGCGGCCATAGATGTCGCGCATCTCCAGCCCCAGCTTGCGCTGGCCAAAATACCAGCCCTCGGGATCGGGCGGCTCAAAGTGGGTCAGGTTGAGGATCCCCAGATCCACCGCGGCGACGGTGACATAGGCTTCCTCTCCGGGCTCCAGCCCATCGACACTGACCGGGATGGCCAGCGGCGCATTCGGCCGGACCTGTTCCTTGACGCCAAGATCGACGGCAAGTTGCCGCCCGGCGGGATCGATCTGCAGCCATTGCACGCCGATGGCGCGCATCGGCAGGCGGTTCTCGGTATCGCTGCCGGGGCGGAACAGGGTCGCGGTCACATAGCGCCCGCGCCGAATTCTCCGGTCACTGGGATGTCGATATTCGCGCCGCTTTCGGGAACGCTTGCGGTGAATGTCTCAAGCAGGCTTTCCGATCCGACCGTCACCAGGACCTCGCCCGCGAAGCGCGGCGAGATCTGCAGCCGGGCCGTATCGCCCACCGCATAGGTTTCACGGTCCAGCGCCACTTCCAGCCCGTCGGGCGTCTCGGTCGAGCTTGCCTCGACATACCAGCCGGAATCGAATGCCGCGCTGGTGATCGGCCCGCCCGGCTCGGGGCTTTCCACCTCCAGCCGGTAGCGGCCCCAATCGACCGAGACGCCGATCTGCGGCTCGCTATCGGCCTGCGCATCCACGATACCTTCCTGAACGAGGCTTGTCGTGGTGATCGCTTCGTAATTCCACGAGCCGCCATCGCGATACCATTGGTAATGACGGTCGATCCGCAGAAGCGACCATTTGAGCCCCTCCATCCCGATACGTCGGCCCTCGGGATCTGCGGCGATCACCCGGAAATTCGCCGTGCCGCCCTCTTCCACGCGGCCGCCTCCGAATTCCGGCCGGATCCCGATCATCGCGCCTTCGGGTTCGATTTCGAGATCCAGCGCCCGTTCGACAGCCCGCCCGCCAGCCTCGCGCATCCGCACGCTGACCTCGGCGCTCAGCAGGCGCGTCGTGGCCGGGGCCGAGTCCAGCGCGACCCGGAAGACCGCCTTGCCGTCCTGATCCGTCAGCGGCAACCCGGCCAGCGGGACCCGCATGGTCTCCACGTCCTCCTCGTCATCGAGGCCAAAGACATAGCCGGGAAACGCCTGCCATTTCCGCGTCGGGGCCACGGTCAACTGGCCGTCAAGCGACAGGCCCGAGGCCGGGGCACCGTAAAGATAACGCCCATCCACGCTTACATCGGTCACGCCCCCCACCGGGATGCGGTCATCGGCGCTGGCAAGCGTGATCTCGGTGCGGTCGGGGACGAAATCCTCGACCAGGAACATCTCTTCCGCCAGCGCCGGCTTGTCCGGGTCGGCATGGATGGTCAGCCGCCATGTGCCGCGCATCGCATTCTCCGGCACGGCCAGTTCCACGGCATGACCGCCAAGCCGCGCACCATCCGACACGACACGGCGCGCCTCGACCCCGTCGGGACGGCGAAAGATGAAGGTCAGCGGCAGGTCGTCCTCGGCATCCGAAGCCGGGCTGCGCACAAGGGCCGAGGCATGCACCGTCTCGCCCGCGCGATAGATGCCGCGCTCGGTCCAGGCGTATATGTCCAGCGGCCCCGGCGCCGGACGCCCCGTCACACCCCGGTCCGACAGGTCGAAACCGGCGCGGGTCATGTCGAGGAAGACGAAATCCTCCTCGCCCCGCCGGGCCAGGATCGCCGCCGGCGCCAGCCCATCGGTTCCGCGTGCAAGCCCCGGATCGAAATCCGCGCGCCCATCGGCATCCGTCACGGCCTCGCCCAGGATCTCGTTGTTGCGGGCCAGCAGCCGGAGCGTCACCCCCTCCATCGGCGCAGCGTTTCAAGCGAACGGGCAAAGACCGACAGCCCGTCCTGCCCGGCGAATGTGGAAAGCCCGATATCGGAGACAAGGAACCATTGCGTGGCGCGGTTGTCCGAATAATCGTCCTGCCCGTCCGAAGATTGCGCGGTCATCAGGTAGATGCCGGGTTTACGCTCGGGCACCGCTTCGTCGAGGGGGATGCTGGTGACGATGTCCTTGTTCAACTCGGTGTCGATATCGACCGTGCCTTCCCAGATGGGTTCGCCCATCTGACCCGAGACGTAATCCAGCGAATAACCGTTCAACTGCCGAAGGAATTCCGAACTGGTCAGAAGCCGCGTCAGCGCCCGGTCGCCGATGCGATAGACCGAGAGCTTCGCCGCTTGCGCATTGATGGAGACCAGAGGAATGCCGCGCCGGGCCGAGGATGGCAGCACGAAACTGTCGCCGGTGAAACGCAGGGCCGGAGCGCGGTCGCGTATATAGATCTCGAGCGGGATCGGCTGCGCAATCACCTCGCCGATGGCCGAGGGCAATCCCTGCCGGATCACGATGCGATATTCTTCGCCATGTTTCAGCCCGGTGACGCAAAGCTCGGCATCGCTGCGGTCGATGGCAAAGGAGCGCGCATTCTCGACCGTCACATATTGCGCGTAATCGACACCGCTTTTCACCAGGTTCTCGGAAAACTGGACACAGGCGCGGGGCGTGACGCTGTCGGAATCCACCGAATGATCGAGCACCCGGAACCCCTTGCGGCGCTTGAGATCGGCATATGCCTCCTGCACATCCGGCGCGTTCCTCAACTCCAGGCTCGCCTCGTAGGCGCTGATCGCCGGACGAAAGAGGCTGCGCCGCTCCAGTGCCTCGGCCAGAACCACCAGGGCATGAGCCCGCTCATCCCGGCTGCGCGACATGTCATAGGCATTGACCGCCGCAGAGGTGCCAGCCCGTTCCAATTGGTTGGAACTCATCTGCCCGCCGGGTTCCGTCGCCGCGACGCGCGGGCCAGCCCCGTCCAAAGGCCAGCATCTTCGGGTTTCATCGCGATGGCCTCGTAATAGGCCCGCATCGCGGCACGGGAATCGCCCCTGTTCAGTGCCTGTCCCGCCATCGACACCAGCGACAGGAAACCGCTGTCGCCCGGTGCTGCATCGCGCAAGAGCTTGTCGCGATATTGCTGGGCCTCGCGAAGCACATGTTCCGGCACGAAACGCAAAGCCGGAGCCACCCCGAGATCCGGCGCCGCCGCCTCGACGACGACCCTGCCGGCCACGGCGCCCTCCGACGGATTGGAGCGGGTGAAATCGGACTTGAGAAAGCACCATTGCGCCTTGCTGTTATAGGTAAAGGCGCGGCATTGCTGATCTTCGAGGCAAAGGGCCTTGCATTGATCCAGCGAGACATCCTTTTCCGTGCGCAGATCGAAACCGAAATAATCGGCATTCTCGGTCGTCTCTATGCGACGCCCGTCCTGCGCCGCAGCGGAGATCGGAAAGCCCAAAAGGAAAATGCAAAGCAAGATGAAACCGCGTGCGATCCGCATGACAATCCTCCGGGTGTTTCCGATAGCCTCATCACGAATATGGCTCAGCTTTGTAACACTCTGTCAATACGCGTGAAATTGTCGCCGCAAAGAGGCCCGGCCCCGATCTTACCGCATTTTCCCCGATCTTTCCCGGATCTTTTCGGACGGGGCGGCAAGTCAAATTTCTTTGCCCGCATCCCGATTATCGCGGTCTTGCATTGACGGTTCACCCGCATCGCCCTGCCGACCGGCGCCGCGTCCGCTTATTCGGCGGGAACCTCCCGCGCCTTGTTCAGCCCGATCCGGCGTCCGATCCAGCCGAACACTCGCCCCTGCCCACCATGGATGACCGAGAACAGCGACGGCACGAAGAGCAGCGACAGCAAGGTTGACAGAAGCAGCCCGCCGATCACCGCAATTGCCATCGGTGCACGGAACTCGCCCCCCTCCCCGGTGGCCAGGGCCGAGGGCACCATCCCCGCCGTCATCGCGATTGTCGTCATCACGATGGGCCGGGCGCGCTTGTGCACCGCGTCCAGGATCGCCTCGCGCTTGGGGGTGCCCGCGGCCATCGAGGTCAGCGCGAATTCGACCAGCATGATCGAGTTCTTGGTGACGATGCCCATCAGCATCAGGAATCCGATCACCACCGCCATGCTGATCGAATTGCCGGTCACGAAGAGCGCGAGGATCGCTCCGCCGATAGCCAGCGGCAGCGACAGAAGGATCGTCACCGGGGTGACGAAATTGTGGAACAGCAGCACCAGCACGACATAGACCAGCATGATGCCGGCGCCCATGGCGGTGCCGAAAGCGGAAAACACCTCGCCCATGATCTCGGCATCGCCGGCCGGTTGGATCGAGGTGCCGGGCGGCAATTCGACCTGTTGCTGCAGGTTGGCCACCTCTGCGCTCACCGGTCCAAGCAATGCCCCATCCGCGAGATTCGCGCTGACCGTGGTGCGGAATTGCCGGTCATAACGGCCGATCTCGGTCGCACCGGCCGACAGCGTCACATCGGCAACCGTCACCAGCGGGATCTGCCCCGAAGAACTGGGCACCCGCAAGTTCCGCACCTGCATCAGGTTGTTCCGCGAGGCCTCGTTCAGCCGCACGACGATCGGCACCTGCTCGTCGCCTGCGTTGAACTTGGCCAGGTTCGCCTCGGTATCGCCAAGCGTCGCGATGCGCAGGGTGGTGGCCAGCGCACTGGCGGTCACGCCAAGCTGCGCGGCGATATCCGGTTTCGGCGAGACCTGGATCTCGGGCCGTTGCAGGCTCGCCGACGATCTCACCCCCTCCAGCGTCGCGAGTTCACCCATGGCGGAAACCAGGCGCTCCGCCGCCTCTGCCGATGCCTCTTCGGTTTCGCCCAGCACGCTGATCGTCAGGTCGTTCTGCCCCGCCTCGTTCTGGAAATTGATGCGCATGTCCGGAACCTCGGCGAGCCGCTCCTTCAGCTCGTTTTCCAGGTCGAATTGCGACCGCTCGCGATCATCCTTCTTGCCGTAATTGATCATCAGCCGGGCCGAGGTCACATCCGAGCCGTCGCTATAGGCGAAAACCGATTTCACCTCGGACGTCTCGGCAATGCGCCTGTTCAGATCGCGCACGGACCCCTCGGTCTCGTCTATGGTCGAACCGGGCGGCATCTCGATCTCGATCTGGCTGCGGCCGATATCCGAGGCCGGGACGAACTCGGTCGGCAGCAGGGTCGAGGAGAAGATCGAAAAGGCAAAGATCCCCAGCCCCGCCAGCAGGGTCAGCCCGCGATGGCGCATCGTCCAGCGCAGGACCGACATCAGCACGCGCATGACCAGGCCGTCGGGCAGGTCCGCCTCATGCACCTTGCCGCGGATGAAATAGGCCGCCAGCATCGGCGTGATGATCCGCGCGACCAGAAGCGAGAACAGCACCGACACGGCGACGGTCAGGCCGAACTGCTTGAAATACTGCCCCGCGATGCCGCCCATGAAGCTGACCGGGGCAAAGACCGCGACGATCGAAAAGCTGATCGCGATGACCGTCAGGCCGATCTCGCTCGCGGCCTCTTCGCTGGCCTCGTATGGCGGCGATCCCATGCCGATATGGCGGACGATATTCTCGATTTCCACGATGGCGTCATCGACGAGGATGCCGGTGACCAGCGTGATCCCCAGCAGGCTGATCCCGTTCAGCGTGAAGCCCATCCATTGCATCACGAAGAAGGTCGGGATGATCGACAATGGCAGCGCCACGGCGGCGATCAGGGTGGCGCGCCAGTTGCGCAGGAACAGGAACACCACGACCACGGCCAGCGCCGCGCCTTCGTAAAGCGTCTCCATCGCGCTGTGATAGCTGGAGGCGGTATAGGTCGTGGCATCGTCGATCAAGGTGACCTGCGTATTCGGATAACGCTCGCGGATCTGCTCCAGCCTTGCCTTGGCGCCGTCGCCCGCGGAAAGATCGGATTTGCCGGTCGCACGGTAGACGCCGAAGGCCACGACCGGCTGACCGTCCAGCAGGGCGAAGCTGCGTTCCTCGCTCGCCCCGTCGATGATCTGCCCCAACTGGTCCAGGCGGATCGTCCTTCCATCGGCGATGGCGATCGGCGTCGCCGCAAGCTGCTCGACCGTGTCGGCGGAACCCAATGTCCGGATCGAATATTCGGTGCCCGCCAGATCGCCGCGCCCGCCGCCCATGTCGATATTCTTGGCGCGAAGCTGACCCGAGACATCCGCCGCCGTCAATCCATGCGCCAGCAGCCGGTCGGGGTCGAGTTCCACCTTGATCTCGCGTTCTGCGCCGCCGATGCGGGTGGTCTTGCCGACGCGTCCACGGTCGAAAGCTCGCGCCCGATCACGTCATCGACGAATTTCGACAACCCCTCGATGGTCTGGGTCGGATCGCTGACCGCATAGGTCAGGATCGGATAGCCCGTCACATCGACCCGCTGGACGATGGGTTCGCTGATGCTCTCGGGAAGTTCCGCCCGGACATTCGACACCGCGTCCTTGACGTCGTTCACCGCCCGGTCGCTGTCGGTTTCCAGCTCGAATTCGACGGTGATCGCCGCCATGCTGTCCGTCGCGGTCGAGCTGATATGCCGCACCCCGGTGACCGAGGCGATGCTGTCCTCGACCGGCTGGATCACCTGCGTGGTCAGTTCCGAGGGCGCGGCGCCCGGCTGGCCGATATTCACGCTGACGATGGGCAGGTCGATATTCGGCATCGCCGTGACCGGCAGCCGGGAAAAGCTGAACAGCCCGACGATCAGCAGCACCAGGAACACCGCGATCGGCGGAACCGGGTGCCGGATCGACCAGGTGGACATATTCATGGCCGGCGCGTCCCTTCGGCGGGCGTGGTGGCGCTGGCGGTTTCGTCTTCCGTCTCCTTCGTGGAACTGACCGCCTTGACCATGTCGCCATCTCGGAAAAAGGCGCCCGAGCGGGCAATCACCTGCTCGCCCTCCTCGATGCCCTCGAGGATCTCGCGCCGCTCCTGCCACAGCAGACCGGCCTTGACCGGGCGGGACCGCACCACGCCATCCTCGACGACCTGCACGCGATCGCCCTGGTCATCCGACAGAACGGCGGTGGCAGGCACGGTCACGGCCTCGCGTTTCGCCGTGATCACCCAACCGCTGGCGAACAGCCCGGTTCGCAGGCCCGGCACCGCCTCCAGCGAGATCCGCATCTTGCCCAGGCGCGTCACCGGATCGACCGATGCCGGGATCAGCCGCACCTCGCCGGTGATGCTCCCCAACCCGGCAACCCGAATCTCGGCCGGATCGCCGATCGAGACTTTCTGCAGGGCGGTTTCGATCACTTCGGCGGACATCTCTATCTTGCCATCGGCAAGCAGCGTGAACAGTGGGCCGCTAGCGCTGCCGGACAATCCGCCCAGCACCGCGTTGCGCTCCACCACCAGTCCAGATACCGGGGCGGTGATCTCGGCCCGGTCCAGGTCGAGCTGCGCGATCCGCCGCGCCGCCTCGGCCTGCGCAAGCCCGGCCTGCGCATTCGCCTCTGCCGCGACCGCATCGTCCAGGGTCGCTTGCGAGGCGTTGTTCGACGAACGCAGACGCCGCGCCCGCTCCAATGTCGTGACGGCCTGTTTCAGCGCCGCCTCGGCCTGCTGGTATCCGGCCTCGGCCTGCGCGAGCCGTGCGGCCAGAGTATCGGTGGACAACCGCGCCAGCACCTGTCCCTTTTCGACGCTGTCACCGGCCTCGACCAGAAGTTCGGTGATCTCGTGACCCGAGACCTGCGAGTAGACCTGCACCTCCTGCCGGGCCATCAGCGTGCCGACGACCGGCACCCTCGCCTGCACCTCGGTCCGCTCGGCAGAAGTTACGGTGACCGAGGGAACGGAGCGTTCGACCACGGATTCGGTAGAGTTAACGGAAGAATCACCATCCTCGGCGATGGCAGGCCATGCCAAACCAGCCACGAGCAGGGCAATGGACAGGATGCGCATCGCGACCGCCTGTAACGAAAAATGCAATCTGCGAAACATAGACATTCATGCGACTAGCGACAATCCTGCCGCGACGTCAAGAGGCCGTGATGACGATCAGAAACTGACGCTCACCCCCGGCAGGTTCAGCGTCGCGATCAGGTCGCGCAATTCCTGCCGCGCGGCGATGTTCGACATGCTCAGGCTCTCGGTGCCGATCTCCTTCAGATCCAGCAGGGTCAGGCCGCGCGGGAACAATTCGCGAAAGATCACCCGCTCCGAGAAGCCGGCGGTGACGCGAAAGCCGATCCGCTTGGACAGGGTCGCCAGCGCCCCGCCGACCTTGCGCTTGTTATGCATCGCCTGCGTGCCAAGGCGGTTGCGCAGCACCAGCCAGTCGATCGGCCCGGCTCCGGCCTCGGCCCGCATCTGCCGGGCGGACCAGACCATCTCGGCATAGATCGAAGGCCCCAGCACCTTGCCCTCGGGCGACATCCGCGCCAGCAGGTCGAAATCGACGAAACTGTCATTCATCGGCGTGATCAGCGAATCGGCGAGCGTATGCGCCATCTGGCTGAGTTTCGTATGCGAGCCGGGGCAATCCAGCAGGATGAAGTCGCATTCCGCCTCGAGCGCGTGAAGCGCCGGGGTCAGCGGGTCGCTCCCCTCGCCCAGCACTCCCAGCATCGGCGTGGGCAGATCCAGCCCCTCGCGCTTGGTGAAAGCCGCCCGATTCTCCAGGTAGCGGCCGAAACTGCGCTGCCGCACGTCGAGATCCAGCCCACCGACCTTGTAGCCCATCCGCGCCAGGGCGGTCGCCACATGCATCGAGGTCGTCGATTTCCCGGAACCTCCCTTTTCGTTGCCCACAACGATGATATGCGCCACCGACTGCCTCTTTGCCTCGTTTGTCCGCGCGGAACCTAGCGGCTGCGCGAGGGGATGAAAAGCGGCCTCGTCCGATCGCCGGTCAGCCGTCATCGCCCTCCAGCAGCAGCCACAGGGCCAGCAGCGTCACCGCCACGCCGGGCAGCACGATGCCTCCGGGCAGGCCCTGCCCCAGCAGGGACTCGAGCGCGATCACCCATGCGGGGGTCAGGTAGGTATAGGCCATGACCTTGGCGGCAGGCAGCCGCAGCGAGGCGAACTGGACCAGCACGAATGTCGTGGCGCTGGCAAAGAGCGAGACGTAGAACAGGGTGATCCAGACGATCGCCGGCAAATCCGCCCATGCCGTCGCACCGATGGCCCGCCATCCCCAGATCAGCAGCAGGATGGCCCCCGCGACCAGCGTGCCGAGCGTGAACACGACCGAGCTTTCGCCCCGGTTCAATCGCCGCACCAGCGGGATATACAGCGCATGCGCCACGCAGCCCAGCAGGTAGATCAGTTCTCCGCGCCCCAGTTCCAGCCGCAGCATCGCGGCGATGTCGCCGCGGAAGATCACCCATAGCGCCCCCACGGCGCCAAGCGTCATCGCCGCCGCCATCCGCCGGGTCAGCCGCTGCCGCATGACCAGCCATCCGAAACCGGCGGCGATCAGCGGCGTCAGCGTGAAGACGGCACTGGCAGAGACCGGGCTGGCGGTCTTGAGCCCCTCGAACATCAGCACGAAATAGCTGGAAAAGATGCCGCCCAGCAGCAGGTATCTCCACGGTGCATGCAGCGCCTTTCGTGGGATGCCGGGACCGGCCAGCGCCACCGCTCCGATTACCCCGGCGGCGATGACGAAACGCACCGCGTTGATTGCCGCCGGATCGATCAGGTTGGCCGCCCGCGCGCCAAGCGAGAACGACCCCGCCACCAGCGCCGAGAACAGCAGCATCGCCGCATGCCCGCGCAGGGCCTCTTGCCGAGGCACCGCGACACTCATTTGCGCCCTCCGAACAGCCGCCCGTCGATCAGTGCCAGCCCCAGGGCGATCAGGGCGACGCCCAGCAGATGCGCCGCTCCCAGGGTCTCGGCAAGGAACAGCCATCCCAACAGGACCGCGGAGACCGGGACAAGGAAGGTCACCAGCGAGATATTCGTGGCCCCCGCCCGTGCCAGCACGCGGAAATACAGCACATAGGCAAAGCCGGTGCTGAGCACGCCCAGAACGATGGCGGCGAGCCAGACCTGTCCGGGCACTTCCGCCCCGGGCCAGCCATCGACCGATAGCGCCAGAGGGATCAGCAGCGCACTCGATCCGGTGACCATCCCTGCCGCCGTGACCACCGGGTCGAGCCCCATGGACCGGAACCTCCTCCCGAAGACATTGGCGAAGGCATAGGACAGCGCCGCCCCCAGGATCGCCAGTTGCGCCCAGATCGCATGCCCCAGCCCGGCCAGCGTATCCAGCCCGATCATGACGGCGACCCCGCCAAGCCCCAGCACAACACCGGCCAGCTTGCGGGCGCTGAAACCCTCGTCGCTCAGCAGCAACCCCGAGACGATCACAGTCCACAAGGGCGTGGTCGCGTTCAAGATCGAGGCCAGCCCCGAGGGAATCGAGGTCTGTCCCCAGACAATCAGCCCGAAGGGGATGGCGTTGTTCAGGATGCCCATGACAAGGAAAGCCGCCCATATCCCCGGCGCGCGCGGCAACCTGCGCCCCGTCGCCAGCACGATCAGCCACAGCACCATCGCCGCGACGCCCAACCGGATCGCGACGATGCTCAGCACTGGCAACCCGGTGACCGAGACCGCGATCAGGAAGAACGAGCCGCCCCACAAAAGCGACAGCAGCAAAAGCTGCGCCCAATCGGCGGCCTCCATCTGTGGATTGATCCCGGGCCGGGCCAGCCGCGGCTCGGGCGCAAGCGGCGCCCTCATTGCCGTCCCAGCATGTAGAACTCGTCATTGGGCCGGATATCGCCCGCATTCACCAGCCGGTTCGACATGCCGAAAAACGCGGCGATGGCTCCGATATCCCAGATCTCGTCGGCGCTGAAACCGGCCTCTGCCAGCGCCCGGTGGTCCTCGTCGCCGATCTCCTGCGCGTTCAGCGCCACCTTCTCGGCATAGGTCAGCATCGCCCGCTGCCGCTTGCTCAGATCCGCCTTGCGCCAGTTGACCGCCACCTGATCGGCGATGAACGGATCCTTCGCCCGGATGCGCAGGATCGCCCCATGCGCCACCACGCAATACTGGCACCGGTTGAGCCCGCTTGTCGCGACCACGATCAATTCGCGCTCGGCCTTGCTGAGCCCCTCGTCACTGTCCATCAGCGCGTCGTGATAGGCGAAGAAGGCGCGGAACTCGGCCGGGCGATGGGCGAGCGCCAGGAAGACATTGGGCACAAAGCCCGATTTCTCGGCCACCTTCTCGATGGTCTGGCGGATATCGTCGGGCAGGCTGTCCAGATCGGGAACGGGAAAACGGCTGATCGGCGGGGGGGATTGGGTCATCTCTCGGCTCCTCTTCCGGCGCAGTCTGCGTCATGGCCGGTGCAGATGGAAGGGAACAGATGGCATTTCAGTCGCCGGATCTGCATGGCGTCCCGCCCTCCCGCATCGCGATGACCGATATGGATATAGCCGCTCGATGGCGTGACGGGGCGCAGGAAACGGGCGTGGCATTCAATTGCCTTGCACAGCTTGCCTCTTTCCACCACCGCGCAACGCCTCCAGCGCGGCCTGCACCTTCGGCGTGCGATGCAGGTCGACATGGGTCACGAGCCAGAGATGCGAATCCCATTCCGCGAGGGCCATGACCTCGACCAGCCCTTCCGTCCGCGCATCCATCAGCACCCCAAGAGCCTGCCCGTCGCGGACGACAGCCTCTATGGCGTCATGATCATTGCTGACAAAGACAAGACATTCCTCGGGGACGCGTTCCTGCAGCCAGCGCATATAGGGGGCCCGCTCTCCTCCGGCCCCCGGCGGGGGTATGGCAAAACGATGCTGCGCCAGATCATCCACCGGACCATGGGCTTCCAGATAGGCGGGCGCCGCGTAAAGCCGGGATGGCAGCACCGCCAACTGCCGCACGACGTAATCCGGCTCGTCCGGTTTCGCCCCGGCGCGGATGGCGATATGCGCCTCTCCGGTCGAAAGCCGGTAGAGCCGCGCAGCGGTGACATAACGCAACCGCAAACCGGGATTCCGCCGCAACAGCGCAAGCAGGCGCGGCATGACCAGATCAGAGAGCTCGGGCAGCGAAGTCACCACCAGTTCCCCCTCTATCCGGTCGCCTGCCCCGGCGATGTTCGAGGCCATCTGCGCGAAACGCTCATCCGCCTCGCCCGCGCTGCGCAGCAGGACCTGCCCCGCCTCGGTCAGCGCATAGCCGCGGGTATGCCGCTGGAACAGCTTGGCGCCCAACTGCTTTTCCAACGCATCCACGCGGCGGATCACCGTCGCATGATGCACGCCCAGGGCCTCGGCCGCGCCGCTGACCGTTCCCGTGCGCGCCACGGCCAGAGCCGTGCGGATATCGTCCCAGCTTTCGATATTCATGTGCACCTCCGCACAGACATTGCGCATTTATCGCTATTCCGTTCGCCCATGCAAAGTCTTAATTCTTGCTCAACGCCAAACCAAGAGGATCGACAGACATGCATATTCTTCATCTCGACAGCGCCGTGACCGGCGAGGAATCCATCTCGCGCAAGCTGACCGCCGATATCGTGGCGAAACTGAAAACCGACAACCCGGCTGCGACCGTCACCTATCGCGACCTGAACGAAGGCGTCCCCGCGATCGATACCGACTGGTACAAGGCCGTCCGCCTCGCCCCCGAGAACCCGACGGCAGAGCAGCAGAAACTGGTCGCGACCTCGGACGCCTATCTGAAAGAGGTGCAGGACGCGGATGTGCTGGTGATCGGCTCGCCCATCTACAATTTCACCCTGTCCGCGCAACTGAAGAACTGGATCGACCAGATCGCCCGCGCCGGGATCAGCTTTCGCTATACCGAGGCCGGCCCCGAAGGCCTGCTGAAGGGCAAGCGCGCCATCATCGCCTATAGCGCGGCCGGCACGCCGATCGGATCGGAGGTCGACTTCGCCTCGGATTACCTGCGCCACATGCTGGGCTTCCTCGGCATCACCGATGTCACCTTCGTCGCCGCCGACCGCCTGGCGATGGATCGCGACGCCGGCCTTGCCCGCGCGCAAGAGGCGGTGAGCGCATTGGCGGCCTGATCCTGCAGGCGCAACCGGGGTTCCGCTTGTCCCGAGTTGCGCCGCCCCATGAATGATGACGGCATATCCCGCCTGCCCCCGCCGGGATTGACAGCGGGTGTTTTTACCGGAAAAAGCCGGGATGTTGCCCAGTTTCATGCTTCAAGGGATACCGGTCTCAAGGGATACCGGAATGCCAATCACTGTCTTTCGCTCACGTGTTCACGAGGAAACTCGCCAAGCTTATGTCGAAACCGGCAAGAAGATGGCAGAGATCGGCAGCCGGATGCCGGGCTTCGTCTTGATCAAGACATTTCGCGCCGACGATGGCGAGCAGGTCACCATCGTCGAATTCACCAGCGATGAGCATCAGCAAGCATGGGCCAACCACCCGGAACATCTCGAGGCAAGAAAACACGGCCGCGAGACCTGGTTCGATGAATATGACATCTCGGTTTGCGAGGTTATCCGGCGCGACAAGAAGCCCTGATTCGCATCCGTGATGATATGGGTGGTCTGACACGCCGGATCGCCCGGCATTGACATTCTCCGCAGCCCGGCCTATCACGCTGCGGATTCCCGGAAGGACCACCCTTCCGGTCCCCGTAACTTGCGGGGATCGCCCCCCGTCAGCGCGTTGCGCCCACGGGGGCATTCGTGTTTTGCACCGGCCCGTCGGGCCATTCATCGGAGCTCAGGAGGCCCGGCCCATGTTCGAGAACCTATCCGACCGGCTTGGCGGAGTCTTCGACCGGCTGACCAAGCAGGGCGCATTGTCCGAGGACGACGTCACCGCCGCCATGCGCGAAGTGCGGGTCGCGCTGCTCGAGGCGGATGTCTCGCTGCCGGTCGCCCGCAGTTTCGTGAAATCGGTGACGCAGAAGGCCACCGGCGCGGCGGTCACGAAATCCGTCACTCCCGGCCAGCAGGTCGTCAAGATCGTCCATGACGAGTTGATCAAGGTCCTGCAGGGCGAGGACGAACCCGAAGCCCTGCGCATCGACAACCCGCCCGCCCCGATCCTGATGGTCGGCCTGCAGGGCTCGGGCAAGACGACCACCACCGCGAAACTCGCCAAACGCCTGAAGGAGCGCGAGAAGAAGCGCGTGCTGATGGCCAGCCTCGACACCAACCGCCCGGCGGCGATGGAGCAGCTTGCGATCCTCGGTCAGCAGATCGGCGTCGATACCCTGCCCATCGTGCCGGGCGAGACCGCCACCCAGATCGCCAAGCGCGCCAAGCAGCAGGCGGCCTTGGGCGGCTATGACGTCTTCATGCTGGATACCGCTGGCCGGCTGCATATCGACCAGGTGCTGATGGATGAGGTTCAGGCGGTTCGCGACATCGCGCAGCCGCGCGAGACCCTGCTGGTCGTCGATGGCCTCACCGGGCAGGACGCGGTCAATGTCGCCACCGAGTTCGACGGCAAGATCGGCGTCTCGGGCGTGGTGCTGACCCGGATGGACGGCGATGGGCGCGGCGGTGCGGCCCTGTCCATGCGCGCCGTCACCGGCAAGCCGATCCGCTTCGTGGGCCTGGGCGAGAAAATGGACGCGCTGGAAGGCTTCGACGCGCAGCGCGTCGCTGGCCGCATTCTCGGCATGGGCGATATCGTCGCGCTGGTCGAGAAGGCACAGGAAGTGCTGGAGGTCGAACAGGCCGAGCGCATGATGAAGCGCTTCCAGAAGGGCCTGTTCAACATGAACGACCTGAAGGGCCAGCTCGAACAGATGCAGAAGATGGGCGGCATGCAGTCGATCATGGGCATGATGCCCGGCATGCAGAAGATGGCCAAGCAGGCCGAGCAGGCGGGCATGGACGACAGCGCCGTCCGCCGCCAGGTCGCGCTCATCAACTCGATGACCAGGAAAGAGCGTGCCAATCCCGCGATCCTGCAGGCCAGCCGCAAGAAACGCATTGCCCTGGGCGCCGGCCTGGATGTGGCCGAGTTGAACCGGCTTCTGAAGATGCAGCGCCAAATGGCTGATACGATGAAGAAACTCGGCAAGATGGGCAAGGGCGGCATGCTGAAACAAGCGATGCGCGCGATGACCGGCAAGGGCGGCGGCCTGCCCGATATGGAGAATGTCGATCCGACGAAAATGGCCGAAGCCACCAAGATGCTGCAGGATCCCAAGGGCCTGGGCGGCGATCTTGGCAAGGCCGGTCTGCCCGGCGGCCTGTCGGGACTGTTCGGCAAGAAATGACCACGCTTTCCGTCGATATTCCGGTTCTGGAAACCGAACGCCTGATCCTGCGCGAACCGCGCATGTCGGATTTCGAGGCGCATGCGGCTTTCGCTGCCTCGGAACGCGCCCGCTTCGTCGGCGGTCCGTTCGACCGATGGGGGGCTTGGCGCGGCTTTTCCTCGGCCGTCGGCCATTGGATGCTGTTCGGTTATGGCTTCTGGGTCGTCGAGGACAAGGCCAGCGGCGCGACTGCTGGCCGTGTTGGCGTGATCAAACCCGAGGGCTGGTCCGAACCCGAACTCGGCTGGCATATCTATGAAGGTTTCGAGGGCCGCGGCCTTGCCCATGAGGCCGCGCTCATGGCCCGCGACCATGCCCAGGGCCCGATGGGCTTCGCGCCGCTGATCTCGCATATTGACCCTCAGAACACCCGCTCGCGCGCGCTTGCCGAACGCCTCGGTGCGACGATCGAGCGCGAAGGCGAATTGCTGGGACACCCGGTGCTGATCTATCGCCATGCGAAGGTCCCGGCATGATCCTGCTGTCCCCCGCCCCGCCCCTGTCGACCGAGCGGCTCTGCCTGCGCGCGCCCACGCCGGCGATTGGCCGCATTGGTGCGAATTCCACCTGTCGGAACGCGCCCGCTTCATCGGCGGCGGACCACGGATCAAGCCATCCGACAGTTGGCGCGCCTTTGGCCATGTCATCGGCCATTGGGTCATGCGTGGCTGGGGCATGTTCGTCTTTACCCTGCAAGGGGATGACACTCCGCTCGGCATGACCGGTCCGTGGTTCCCCGAAGGCTGGCCCGAGCAGGAGATCGGCTGGACGATCTGGTCCTCTGCCGCCGAGGGCAAGGGCTATGCACGCGAGGCCGCTCTGGCCGCCCGCGACCATGCCTATCAGGTGCTCGGCTGGAGTGGCGCGGTCAGCTATATCCATCGGGACAACGCCCGCTCCATCACGCTGGCCGAACGCCTCGGCGCGGTGCGGGACGGCAGCGCCCCGGTTCCCGAGTTCGACGAGCCCTGCCTTGTCTATCGCCACCCGGCGCCCGGCCGGATCGGGGAAACCGCGACATGAATCCCGCCTTCTTTTTCATACAAGTATCTTCGGGGGTCGCTGGTCGGTGCGCCACTGGTTCAAGAACCAGCCAGCGACATGGGCAGACAGCCCCCGCCGCCAAGCCAGCCACAGGAGCCAGCGCATGACCGATCCCGTCACCCGCGCCGCCGAATTGCTGAAAGAGCATCGCGCCAGCATCGACCGGCTGGACGCGATCCTCGTCTATACGCTGGCCGAACGGTTCAAGCACACCCAATCCGTCGGCCGTCTCAAGGCCGCCCATGACCTTCCTCCCTCCGATCCGACGCGCGAAGCGCAGCAGATCGAACGGCTGGAACGCCTCGCGCGCGAGGCCGATCTCGACCCGGAATTCGCGCGCAAATTCCTGAATTTCGTGATCGCCGAAGTGATCCGGCATCACGAAGGACTGCAACCCGAGGGCAAGTGAAAACGCCCTCCCCCCGCCATTTCAAAGGAGAATACCAATGGCAATGAAAATCCGTCTGGCCCGTGGCGGCAGCAAGAAGCGCCCCCATTACGCCATCGTCGCAACCGATTCGCGCATGCCGCGCGACGGCCGTTTCCTGGAAAAGCTGGGCACCTATAACCCGCTTCTGCCGAAAGACAGCGAAGACCGCGTCAAGATGGACATGGAACGTGTCCAGTACTGGCTGGGCCAGGGCGCACAGCCGACCGACCGCATCGCCCGCTTCCTCGAAGCCGCTGGCGCCAAGGAAAAGGCCGAGCGCAAGAACATGAAAAAGGCCGAGCCCGGCGAGAAAGCCAAGAAGCGCGCCGAAGAAAAGGCCGCCAAGGCCGCACCCGCCGAAGCTCCGGCTGACGAAGCCGCCGAGTAATCGCCTGCGCAGGCCCGCGCCATCCGGCCGGGCCTGCCTGCTGCGGCCATCGCATGTTCCGGTTGTTTCGCCTTGTCTTCCTCGGCCTGTCCGTTTTCGTGGCCGGGATGATGTTCGAGCGTTCGCATCAAAGGGATTTGTGCGAGACTTCCGGCGGCATCCGGCTGCGCGCCGGGTTTTGCGGGGAGAAATAGGCCATGTCCGATAAGATCTGCGTCGGAGCCATCGCCGGAGCCTTTGGCGTCAAGGGCGAGGTGCGGCTGAAAAGCTTTTGCTCGGACCCCCGCGACATCGCCGGCTACGGTCCGCTGACGACCGAGGACGGAAAACACTCCTTCACCGTCAAGCTGACCCGCCCCGTCACCGGTGGTATCGGCGCGCGTCTCTCGGGCGTCTCGACCCGTGAACAGGCCGAGGCACTGCGCGGCACGACCCTCTGGGCCCCGCGCGAAGCCCTGCCCTCGCTGCCGGACGATGAGTTCTACCATGCCGACCTGATCGGGCTGGAGGTCTTCGACACCGGTGGTCAGTCCCTGGGCCGCGTCCGCGCGATCTATGATCACGCGCGGGCGACATCCTTGAAGTCACCGGCCGCGAACAGCTTCTGCTGCCCTTCACCCGCGCCGTTATCCCCACCGTCGATCTCAGGGCGGGCAGGATCATCGCGGACCCGCCCGGCTCGGACGAATGACCCGGGTCCTGCTGCATCTGGGGCTGCACAAGACCGGCACCACCAGCCTGCAGAAATTCCTTGAAGACAACCGCGCCGCGATCGAACCGGCTGCGGCAATCTTGCTGCCCGCCCAGACACGCGAGATCTCTCGTTGGGCCTGGCGCTTTCACCAATTGGGCGACCGCGATGTGCTGCAGGTGATCCGCGAGGATTTCCAGCAACTTCTTGCCGCCCTGCCGCTTGGCGACCGCGACCTGATCATCAGCGACGAGAACCTGCTGGGGCCGATGCCGCGCGCGCAAGGTGCCGATCCCTATCCCCATGCCGCGACGCTCATCGACACCTATCGGGAGACCCTGCAGATCCTGCCGAAACCGCCGCGACTGACCGTCTGGCTAACGACCCGCGATCCGCAGGACTGGGCCATCAGCATCCATGCCCATCTGGCCCGCAAGATCAGGGCGGTCCGGCTGACCGAGGATCGTGACAACTTTTCCGCCCGCTTGGCCGGGAACGGGTTCGAGCGCACATTGACAGCGATCCCTGCTGCTCTGCCCGATCTCGACCTGCAGGTGAACGGGATGGAGGCGCTGGCCGACCAGCCCTTCGGCCTTGCGCAGGTTTTCGTCGATTTCCTGAACCTGCCGGACAACCGGATGCTTCGCCCTGCCACGCATCACCATCGCAGCCCCGCACCCGAGCTGATCGACCGCCTGATCGCGCTGAATCGCAGCGATCTGGACGAGGATGCCCTGGCTGCAGCCAAGCAGGCAATGCTGCGTGGCGTGCCCGCAAAGGAATACCAGCGATGAAATCCCATGGCCGCCTGACAGCGAAACCCAGCCTTCGCCCGCGCGAATTGATGGCCGAGCCGCAGGTCAGGGGGGTCTGGACCGCAAGGATCGTGACGCTCTTCCCCGAGGCATTCCCCGGCATTCTCGGCCTGTCGCTGACCGGCAAGGCCCTGGCGCAGGGATTGTGGAACCTGCAGACCATCCCGCTGCGCGAATTCGGAGTGGGTAAGCATCGCAATGTCGATGACACCCCGGCGGGCGGCGGTGCGGGCATGGTGATCCGCGCCGATGTCATGGACGCGGCGCTGCGCGACGCGAAACGGGGCGGCCCCGCCGGTCCGGTCCTCTACATGTCCCCCCGCGGCCGCCCCCTGACCCAGTCCCGCGCCCGCGCCCTGGCGGAAGGTCCCGGCGTGACCCTGATATGCGGGCGTTTCGAAGGTGTTGACCAGCGCGTCCTTGATGCCCATGATGTCGAGGAGGTCAGCATCGGCGATTATGTCCTGACCGGAGGAGAGATCGCCGCTCAGGTCTTGATCGACGCGACGGTTCGGCTTATACCGCGCGTGCTGGGGAATCAGGATTCGCTGGCCGAGGAGTCCTTTTCCATCGGCAACCGGGGTCTTCTGGAACATCCTCAGTATACGAAGCCCGCCCAATGGGAAGGCCGCGAGATACCGGAGGTCCTGCTGTCCGGAAATCACGCGGCCATTGCCGCTTGGAGGGAAGCAGAGGCCGAAAGGCTGACCAAGGAACGCCGCCCCGACCTGTGGCGGGCATGGGCCGACGCAGCCGGGAAGCATCCCGGACAGGCGTCGGACATGGACCCGGCAAAGGACCGACAGCTCTCGGGCGCATCAGACCAATCGCGGGGCCACCGCGAGCCAGAAAAGGAATGAAGCGATGAATCTGATCGCAGAACTCGAAGCCGAGCAAATCGCCGAGCTTGGCAAGACCATCCCGGACTTCAAGGCCGGCGACACCATCCGCGTCGGCTACAAGGTGACCGAGGGCACCCGGACCCGCGTGCAGAACTATGAAGGCGTCTGCATCTCGCGCAAGGGCGGCAGCGGCATCGGCGCCAGCTTCACCGTCCGCAAGATCAGCTTTGGCGAGGGTGTGGAACGTGTCTTCCCGCTCTACTCGACCAATATCGACGCGATCACGGTCGTCCGCCGCGGCAAGGTCCGCCGCGCCAAGCTGTATTACCTGCGCGATCGCCGTGGTAAATCCGCCCGCATCGTCGAGAAAACCAACTACAAGCCCAAGTCGGGCGCTGAAGCAAACGCGTGAACGGAGGCCCCCGATGAAAAAGGATATCCATCCCGACTACCACCTGATCGAGGTCAAGATGACCGACGGCACCACCTATCAGACCCGCTCCAGCTGGGGGTCCGAAGGTGACACGATGACGCTCGACATCGACCCGACCTCGCATCCGGCATGGACCGGCGGCTCCTCGCGGCTGATGGACGCCGGTGGCCGCGTGTCGAAGTTCAAATCGAAATATGCCGGACTGGGCTTCTGATCCAGCCAGGCTGTTGCGATGTAAAACGCCGTCCCAAGGGGCGGCGTTTTCCTTTTGCGGGACCGGGTGGTGATCGCCGCCGGGCCGTCACCGCACCCTGCCCCGAAACCACCACGCCCCGACCCGACGGCAATCCGGTCAAAGCGCATCCCGAGCCTTGCAGGCAGCTTGCTTACGGTCCACATCTAGGGCAATCGAGAAAGGACCGAAGATGGCAGGACATGTGACATTCGATTCCAGGGACATGGCGAAAGGCAATGAACTCGGGCAGCTTCCCGAATGGGACCTGAGCGATCTCTATCCTGCCCCGGATGCTCCGGAACTGACCGCCGATATCGAGCGTCTGACGAAGGAAGCGCAGGATTTCGCCGCGCGTTACCAGGGCAAGCTGGCCGATCTGTCCGCGCCCGAGATGCTGGCCTGCATCCAGGCCTATGAGCGGATCGACATCACCGCCGGGCGGATCATGTCCTTTGCCGGGCTGCGCTATTACCAGAATACCACCGACGCGGAACGCGCCAAGCTGATGGGCGACCTGCAAGGGCGGATCACCGATATCACCACGCCGCTGGTGTTCTTCAGCCTCGAATTCAACCGCATTCCCGACGAGACCTATGAAGCGGTCTTTGCCGCCGCTGACGGCCCGGCCCGCTACAAGCCGGTTTTCGACCGGATGCGGGCCATGCGCCCGCACCAGCTTTCCGACGAGTTGGAGCAGTTCCTGCATGACAATTCCGTCGTGGGCGCGGCGGCATGGAACCGGCTCTTCGACGAAACCACGGCGGCGCTGGAATTCGAGGTGGACGGCGAGCGCATGGGAATGGAATCGACGCTGAACCTGCTGACCGAGCATGACCGTGCCAAGCGAGAGACCGCCGCCCATGCGCTGGCCAAGGTCTTTGGCGACAATGTCAAGCTGTTCGCGCGCATCCACAACACGCTGGCCAAGGAAAAGGCCATCGAGGACAAGTGGCGCAAGATGCCCACGCCGCAATATGGCCGGCACCTGTCGAACCATGTCGAACCCGAGGTGGTCGAGGCATTGCGCGATGCCGTGACCCGCGCCTATCCGCGCCTGTCGCATCGCTATTACGCGCTCAAGGCGCGCTGGCTGGGACTGGACAAGCTGCAAGTCTGGGACCGCAACGCGCCCCTGCCGACCGAAGCGCCCCGGACCATCGGTTGGGACGAGGCCCGCAGCACGGTCCTGGACGCCTATGCCGGTTTCTCGCCGCGGCTGGCCGAACTGGCCGAGCCGTTCTTTGACAAGGGCTGGATCGACGCGGGGGTCAAGCCCGGCAAGGCTCCGGGTGCATTCGCGCATCCGACGGTGACGACCGTGCATCCCTATGTGATGCTGAACTACCTTGGCAAGCCGCGCGACGTGATGACGCTGGCGCATGAACTGGGCCATGGCGTCCATCAGCGGCTGGCGGCGGATCAGGGCGAGTTGCTGGCCTCGACGCCGCTGACACTGGCCGAGACGGCCTCGGTCTTCGGCGAGATGCTGACCTTCCGGGCGCTGCTGGCCAAGACCACCGATCCGGCGCAGAAAAAGACCCTGCTGGCGGGCAAGGTCGAGGACATGATCAACACGGTGGTCCGCCAGATCGCCTTCTACGATTTCGAATGCAAACTGCATGCTGCCCGCGCCGAGGGCGAACTGACCCCCGATGACATCAACGCGCTGTGGATGTCGGTTCAGGCGGAATCGCTTGGGCCGGTCTTTGAATTCATGCCGGGCTACGAGACCTTCTGGACCTATGTGCCGCATTTCGTCCATTCGCCCTTCTATGTCTATGCCTATGCATTCGGAGACGGGTTGGTGAACGCGCTTTACGCTGCCTATGAAGATGGCTTGCCGGATTTCCAGGGGAAATATTTCGAGATGCTGTCAGCCGGTGGATCGAAGCATCACAAGGAATTGCTGGCTCCGTTCGGGCTTGATGCCTCGGACCCGGCCTTCTGGGACAAGGGGCTGTCGATGATCGAAGGATTCATCGACGAGTTGGAAGCGCTGGAGTGACGGTTTCGCTGCATCCGCTGGACCGGCGGGATGCGGGCCGGGTCGCGCATATCGCGGTCCGGGCGGACCAGGAGCGTTTCGCCGGGACCGTTGGCGCGGCATTGGCCGAGCCCGAGGCGACGGTCGATCTGCACGAGATTCGGGAAGGTGAAGAAGCGGTCGGGCTGTTCAAGATCGACCGCGCCTATCACCTGCGCCATGATTTCGCGCAAGCCGATGACCTCGGCCTGCGCGGGGTGATCCTGGATCGCAACCGGCAGGGGCGCGGCATCGGAACCACCGCCATGGCGGCATTGCAAGGCTATCTGTCGCCCATCTATCCGGGCAAGGCGCGGGTTTGGCTGACCGTCAACATGGCCAATCCGGCTGCGATCGCTGCTTATCGCAAGGCGGGCTTCAATGAGACCGGGGATATCTGGCCACATGGCAATGCCGGGCCGCAACTGATCATGTTCATGCCATTGGGGTAAGGGGGCTGCCGCCCCCGGCCGCGCCATGCGGCGCGCCCTCCCCCGCGGATATTTGTATGAAGAAGAAGGGCCGTCTTGGGCCGGACCGAGGGGAGCAGGGAATGCTGAAGCGGATTTTACTGGGAATTGCCACTTTTCTGATCATTGCGGCCATCGCATTCTTCACTTTCGCTCCCGGCTATGTCGAGCGCAGCATGAACCCGGTGAGCATGCCTGAAGAGGGCTGGCCGGTTTCGGAAGAGGCCGAGGCCCTGCACCGGGATCTGGTGATCGGCGACTGGCATGCCGACTCGCTGCTGTGGGACCGGGATCTGCTGGAACGCGGGGCGCGCGGCCATACCGATATTCCCCGGCTGCTGGAAGGCAACGTCGCATTGCAGGTCTATACGACCGTGACGAAAAGCCCGCGCGGGCAGAATTACGACCAGAACAGCACCGAGGCGCCGGACAATATCACCCCGCTCTTCATGGGACAGCTTCGCCCTGTCCGGTCATGGTTTTCCTTGCGCGGGCGGGCGCTGGTGCAGGCCGAGGATCTGCGGCAGATGGCCGAGAAGGCGCCCGACCTGCTGCGCATCATTCGCACGCGCGAGGATCTGGCGGATCTTCTGGCGGACCGCGCCGGAGGCGAACGGGTTCTGGGCGTGATGCTGGGTTCAGAGGGCGGGCATCCGCTGGAAGGCGAACTGGCCAATCTGGATGTCCTCTATGACGCGGGCTTCCGGCTCATAGGGCTGACGCATTTCTTCGACAACGAGTTGGGCGGCAGCCTGCATGGCGAGGGCGGCAGCGGTGCCGGGCTGACGGAGTTCGGGTATCAGGTGGTCGAGGCGATGATGGAAAAGGGCATGGTGATCGACCTCGCCCATGCCTCGCCACGGATGGTCGAGGATGTGCTGGCCATCGAGGGCGCGCGCCCGATCCTGTCGCATACCGGCATTCACGGGCATTGCGCCAGCCATCGCAATCTCGACGATGCCCTGGTGAAACGGATCGCAGGCAAGGGCGGGCTGATCGGGATCGGCTACTGGGCCGATGTGGTCTGCGGCCGGACCCCTGCCGATATCGCGGCGGCGATCAGGGCCGCGATCGCGCTTGTGGGCGAGGATCATGTCTCGCTTGGGTCGGATTACGACGGCTCGGTCGATGCGCCTTTCGATGCCGCGCATCTGTCTGCCTTGACTCAGGCGCTGATGGATGCGGGATTGAGCGAGGCGCAGATCGCCAAGGTGATGGGCGGCAACATGATGCGCTACCTGGCGGATGTTCTGCCAAGCGGGACTTGAGGGGGTCGGGATGAAACGCGGAACCTTGCAGAATGCGGAACTGTCGGGGCTGATCGCGGCGATGGGCCATGGCGACCTGCTGGTCATCGGCGATGCCGGCCTGCCCGTTCCGCCGGGGGTGCGCTGTATCGACCTGGCCGTGACCGGCGGCGTGCCCGGCTTTTTCGAGGTGCTGGACGCGGTGCTGTCGGAACTGACCGTCGAACGTTCCGCCGCCACGGTTGAGGCCGATCCGGGTCTGATCAACCGCTTCTCCATGCGGCAGATCGGGATGCTGGAACGGCTGTCCCATGACGATCTGAAGCAGGCCAGCAAGGGCGCACGGGCCATCGTCAGGACCGGAGAGTTCACGCCCTATGCGAATATCTGCCTGTGGTCCGGCGTGGCGTTCTGAGCGCAGCCGGGATCGATGGAGGGGACAGCCAGATGAAGACCATACTGTTGACTGGAAAAGCCGCCACACTTGCCGGCTCGGATCGCCCCAGCGGGATTGCGAAATCGCCCGTGGAAGCGCCGCTCATGCTGGGGCCGGAGGGTCTTGCAGGCGATCAACAGGCCGACCGGCGCGTGCATGGCGGCCCCGAGAAGGCCGTGCATCATTATCCGCGCGATCATTACCCGGTCTGGCGGGACGAGATCGGAGCGCATCCGTTGCTGGATGAACCGGGCGCATTTGGCGAGAACATCTCCACTACGGGGCTGACCGAGGCGGATGTGGCGGTGGGCGACACGTTCCGCCTTGGCCGGGCCGTTTTGCAGGTCTCGCAGGGCCGCCAGCCCTGCTGGAAGCTGAATCACCGTTTCGGAATCGCCGACATGGCGCGCTGCGTTCAGGGCAGCGGGCGGACCGGCTGGTATTATCGCGTGGTGGAGCCGGGCATCGTCGCGCCGGGGGACGCGCTTGTCCTGATCGATCGCTCCGCGCCGGACTGGACCATTCGCCGCCTCTGGCATGTGATGTATGTCGAGCGGTTGAACCCTGACGACCTGTCGCGGATGGCATCGCTGGATGTGTTGGCCGAGGGCTGGCGGCGTCACGCGCGGCGGCGCCTCGAAAGCGGTCAGGTAGAGGATTGGAGCAGGAGGCTGGAGGGTTCCTCATGACGCAGATTGCAAGACCGCCGCTGGTGATCTCGGTTCAAAGCCAGGTCGTGCATGGCCATGTCGGCAATTCGGCTGCGCTGTTTCCGATGCAGGCCGCCGGGCTGGAGATCGCCGCCATTCCCACGGTGATTTTCTCGAACACCCCGGACTATCCGACCCTGCGCGGCGCCCCCGTCCCGCCCGATCTTTTCGCCGACCTGCTGCTGGGGGCCGAGGAACGCGGCCTGCCGCAGCGCGCGGCCTATCTGATGTCGGGCTATACCGGCTCGGTCGAGGTGGCCCGCCTCCTGGCCGATTTCGTGGCGCGCTGCAAGCAGGCCAATCCCGCGCTGATCTATATCTGCGATCCGGTGATGGGCGATCATGCGCCGGGCCTCTATGTGCCCGAAGAGATCGCCGGGGTGATGCGGGACGGGCTCTTGCCGCTGGCCGATATCGCAACGCCGAATTCCTTCGAACTGGGGCACTTGACTGGCCAACCCATCGTTACGCTGGAGGATTTGCGGCAGGCCGGCGCCGCCCTGAACCTGGCCTCCGGTGCACGGCTGATCGCCACCGGCTGCGAATTGCAGGACACGCGCAAGGGCCTTCTGGAAACGGTGATCCTTGGCCCCGACGGACTCAGCCGCCATCCAACCCCGCATATCCCCGTCGCCCTGCCCGGCACCGGGGATCTCTTTGCCGGGCTGGTCGTGGCGGGGCTGGGCAAGGGCCGTTCCCTGCCCGATGCGGTCGAACTGGCGCAGGAACTGACGGGCCGGGCGCTGGACCATGCCCGCCATCTCGGCGCACGCGAAGTGGTCCTGTTCGAGCCGGGATTCCGCCGGGCATTGCTGGAGCTTTAGGTTTTCCGCCATCGCGCGGTTCAGGAAGGAGATGCAGATGGAGATCGGGGCGGAACTGGACGAGAACATCATCCGCCGGGTGCGCGACAGCTTCAACCGGCAGGGGCTGATGGCGCATCTGGGGGCCCAGATGACCGGGATCCGGGCAGGACAGGTGACGCTGACCCTGCCCTTTCGGCCGGAACTGACCCAGCAGCACGGCTATTTCCACGCGGGCGGCAGTTCGGCCATTGCCGATACCGCAGGCGGCTACGCGGCCTATACGCTGTTTCCCGAGGGCAGCGCCGTGCTGACGGTCGAGTTCAAGCTGAATCTGATCAACCCGGCCCGGGGCGAAAGGCTGGAGGCAATGGGGCGCGTGATCAAGCCGGGCCGCACCCTGACAGTGTGCCAGCTCGATGTCTGGGCCGTGGATAACGGGCAGCAGGTCCATGTCGCCACCGGCATGCAGACCCTGATCCGGGTGCAGGGCGAGGCTTGAAGCAGGACAAGAGGCCCCATCCAGGAGCAAGCCCCCTTTCTTCTTCATGTAAAATATCCCGGGGTCCGGGGTGGAACCCCGGCCTTCGCGGCATGCAGGCGCGGCGCTTCGGTCAGGGCGTGATGCGCTACGCCCCGGTCACACGCCAGATCACGTTGCCGACGTCATCGGCCATCAGCAGCGAGGTCTTGTCCGGCCCGATGGTCACGCCAACCGGACGGCCATAAGAGAACTTCTCATCCTCGGACAGGAATCCCCACAGGATGTCACGCGGTTCACCGGCAGGACGGCCATCGCGGAATGGCACGAAGATCAGCTTGTAGCCGCTGAGGGTCGAGCGGTTCCAGGACCCGTGCTGCCCGATGACCATGCCATCGGGGAAACCGGGCAAGGTGCCTTCGGGCATCCAGCACAGGCCAAGCGAAGCGGTATGCCCGCCAAGCGCGTAATCCGGGGTGATCGCGCGGGCCACCAGTTCCGGATCCTGCGGCACGCGATCGTCGACGATCTGCCCCCAATAGCAATAGGGCCAGCCATAGAATCCGCCATCCTGCACCGATGTCAGGTAGTCGGGCGGGGTCTCGTCGCCCAGCCCGTCGCGTTCGTTGACAACGGTCCACAGCTTGCCGGTCACCGGCTCCCATGCCAGGCCGACCGGGTTACGCAGACCCGAGGCGAATATGCGCGCCTCGCCGCTGGCCAGGTCCAGCTCCCATATCGCGGCACGGCCTTCCTCGGCTTCCATCCCCTCGTCGCCGATATTCGAAAGCGAGCCCACACCGGCATAGATCCTGCTCCGGTCCGGCGAGACGATCAGGCTGCGGGTCCAGTGACCGCCCGGTTTGAACTCCACCAACCGCTCGCCGGAGCCGGTCAGCCGTGTGACGCCCTCCTCATAGGGGAACCTGACGATGCCATCGGTATTGCCGACATAGAAATTGCCGTCCACCAGCGCCATGCCGAAGGGCTGGCGCTGCCCTTCCAGGAACGCCTCGCGAAACTCCGCGACGCCGTCGCCGTCGCCATCGCGCCATAGCGAAATACGGTTCGCGCTGACCCCGATGGCATGGGCGCGCCGCATCGTCGCCTGCATCGCCCGTTCGAACAGCCCTTTCGGCGGCCCGGCCTCCAGCAGCGATTCCGCGACCAGCACATCGCCATTCGGCAGGACCTCGATCCAGCGTGGATGCTCCAGCCCCTCGGCGAAGGCGTTGACCTTCAAGCCCGGCGCCGCCTTGGGCTTCTGCCCCGGCTCCCATCCCTTTGCCGAGGGCATCTTGAGGGTCATGATGCCCTGGGCCTGGGCGCCGGGAATCGCGGGTTCAGCGCCCACGGCCTGATCGCGCGGAGCACTTGCCTGCCGCATCCGGACCATGATTCCGCCCACGATGGCCGTGGCTTTTGCCATGAAATCCATATTCTTCTCCCTCGTGTTCCAGTTCGCAGGTTAAGGCAGGTTGACCGGGCCGGAAACCGCATATCGGCAAGACCGGTTACCCCGCCTAAGATCGGGAACGCCGCCCTTTCCCCCGTTTCTTCGGCCGGTCTTCCGATTCCGCCTCGGCGCCTGAAAGGCGGCTGGAAAGCAGATCCCCCGTCCGGGTCAATATCGGATAGCCGACCATCGTGAAGGATGTGTTCACCTGCTTCAGAGCCCGCAATGTCTCCTGGTGAATACTGCTTGTTTCGATACTTTCCGCAAGCCCCTCGCGCAGGCGACCAAGATGGTTGCGCTGCAGATGCTGCTCCACGTCGCGGACCTTGTCCTTGGCGGCGACCAGTTCGCGCGCCTCCTCGGGATTCTGGGTCATCATGACATTCAGCGCCAATTGCACATTGCCCAGCACCCGGTCGTGGAAATCGCTGATTTCCTCTTGCCCGGGCCTGGAGAAGGCGACCCCTTCGGCATGCAGCCGCTTTGCCAGCCCCGCCAGGTTGCGCGAAACCAGTTCCGCGGCGGCATCGAAACTGACCGCGAGAGAGGCCAGTTCCATGGAACGCTGGCTCCCCTCTTCATCCAGTTCGCGGCGGTTGAGGCGGGCCAGGAACAGCTTGAGATCGAAATGCATCTTGCTCACGGTTTCACCGCGTTTACTGATCCCCTCTGCCGTGCCCGCATCCCATCTGTCGTAAAGCCCGCCGACGGCGCGCAACATGATCTCGATCGCCTGCCCCATCGCCAGGATTTCGCGCGCGGCGCAGACCAGCGCCTGATCGGGCTTGTCGAGCGCGGAATCGTCCAATGCGGTTGCGGGGCCAAGCTCCCCCACCGGATCGGGACGTTCGGGCATCGCGAATTCCGCGAGACGCGCGATCGGGCCAAGGAACGGCAACGACAGGGCGGCAAGGGCAAGGTTGAAGGCGAGATGCAGGTTGATGACCTGCCGCGCCTCTGCCTGCCCCAGCCAGCCGAGCACAGCCGTATTCATGGTCAGTCCGACCAGGACCAGAGCAGCCAGCCCCCCTCTCAGGACGAGGTTGAACACGACCATGCGCCTTGCCGGAAGCGGGCTGGTCAGGGTCAGCACATAGGCAATGAAGGCCCCGCCCAGATTCGCCCCCAGCACCATGGCCGCCGCGCCATATGCCGGCAGCAGCCCCTGGGCAACGAGCGTCACCACCAGCAGGATGGCGGCGACGCTGGAATGGACGACCCACGCGAAGACCGCGCCGATCACGAATGCGGTCAGCCCGTCACGGCCAAGATATTGCATCACCGCCAGGGTGCCACTGCTGTCCAGAAGCGGCGCCGTGGCGGCACGGATCATGTCGAGCGAGACGAAGATCAGCGCCAGCCCGATCAGGATGCGCCCGATCTGCCTGCTGCGCGGCCGATCCCCGCGCAGGAACAGCACCACGCCGACAAGCAAGAGCAGCGGAACAAGGAAATCCTGCCGCAGCAGCAGGATCTGCGCCACGATGGCCGAACCGATATCCGCGCCAAGCAGGATCGCCAGTCCTACCCCGGTGGCGATGCTTCCGCGCGACACGAAATTCGACACCATGATCGCCACCGCTGTCGAGCTTTGAAGAAAGATCGCCGCCGCCGTTCCCATGCCCGCCGCAAGGAACCGGCTTTTGGTCGAACGCCGCAGCCAGAGCCTCAACTGCGTGGAAAATGCCCGTTCCACCCCGGTCCGGACAAGACGAACCGCCCAGATCAGAAGGGCTGCCGCACCGGCGATGTGAAGGATGAAAAGGATGATCTGGCTATCCTGCATCTTGCTTGCGACTTTCCTTTACCGGGCATGATCGATGCCCTTCGGATCCGCGGCTTTCAAAAAGGACCGTCTGGACCATGACACCGCCGGGCGTTTCGCGCCAGCCGGGGGCGCGGCAAGGCGGCATGAAAGCCGAATGTACCGGCGCGCGGCGGCACTGCAAGAGTTGACAGGGCTTCGCCCCTCGCGGAACCGGAACAAGAGCTTTTCACGGCTCACCCAGCCAGGGCCAGGTAAAGCGACAGCGTGCCGACCGACAGGATGGTGGTGATCAGGATGACACGGCCTGTCAGCAATGCCTCACGCTGGTAGAATTCCGCCAGCATGAAGGGTCCGGTACCGGTCGGCAACGCGGCAAGAAGCACCGCGATATGCGCCGTCTCCGCCGGAAGCCCCAGGACCGGCACGGCGATGATCCACGTGACGGCGGGCTGGGCGATCAGCTTCAACGCCACCAGGATTGTCTGGACCTTCGTTCCCGCGCGCGGCTGCCGCCCGGAATTGTCGGCGAGAAACAGCCCCAGGGCAATCAGCGCGCAGGGAGAGGCCGCACCGCCAAGCAGTTTCAGATAGCTGTCGAGCGCTTCGGGAAGCCGCAAGCCTGTCGCCATGACGATCCCGCCCAGCACCGGCGCGATGAGCAGCGGGTTCCTGACCAGCGAAAGGCAAATCTTCCGGGCGATGTCGCGGCGGCGCGTTTCGGCTTGCAGGCCGCTCTCGATCAGGATGATGGCAATCGCGAAAAGGACGCAGGCGGTGACGATGGTCGCGACCAATGTCGCCGCCATGGCCGTTTCCCCGATGACCGCCAGAAGCAGCGGGAAGCCCATGAAACCGGTATTCGCATAGCTCGTGTTCAGCCCGTCGATAGCGGCATCCGCCAATGGCGCCCCCTGCCGCATCCGCAGCCCGATCGTGAGGATGAAAACCACCGCGCATCCCGCCGTGAACGCAACGAGAAAACCCGGCTGCCAGATCTCGGAAGGAACGGCATTCGCCGTGATGTCGAACAGAAGCGCGGGCAATGCCAGGTAGACGACGACGCGGTTGACCTCGCGCGTGGCATTCGGCCCGAGGGCCCCGAATTGTCGTGCCAGCCAGCCAGTCAGGACGAGGGCGAAGATCGGCAGCACGATCAGCAGGTTGGAAAGCATGGGGCAGGACTCTTCGTGGTATGGGCTTGGTTTCGGATGCCGGGACCAGAGAATGCCTTCCCGTATCCGGGCGCAAGGGCCAAGGCGCATGCCCGGTGTCGGAATCACGCGATAAGTACTGAAACCGCATCGGGGCGATAAAGGAAGCTCCGATCCTCGCCCGGCAGGCTCATTAACTGGATCCGGGAAATCGCCGCTGCGCCCGATAGGCGCGGCATCCGTCAGACGGCGGTGTAACCGCCATCAATCGGCAACGCGATCCCGCTGATCATCGAAGCACCCTCGCTCAGCAGAAAGGCGATGGGCGCGGCGATCTCGGCCTCGGTCGCCCACCGTCCCAGGGGCATCTGTTCAAGGAAGGGTTTTTCGATCTCGGGGCGGCCCCAATACCAGGCGGACATCGGCGTCATCACCACGGTCGGATGCACCCCGTTCACCCGGATCCCGTGCGGCCCGAGTTCCAGCGCCGAGACCCGGGTGATATTGTCGAGCGCCGCCTTGGAGGCGCCGTAGGAGATATGCCCCCGCAGTGCTACCAGCGCGGCCTGGCTCGAGACATTGACGATGGCGCCGCCCCGGCCCAAGCGGATCATGCTGCGCGAGGCGTATTTGGTGACCAGCAGCGCACCGCGCGCATTGACCGAGATGACCTTGTCGAAGACCGAAATGTCGGTCTCCATCGGCGTAGCGATCTCGCCGCCGAAACCGCCGCAATTCACGACGCCCCAAAGGTCGAGCTCCCCCAATGCCCCCGCGACACTCTCCTCCGAGGTCAGATCGAAAGCCAGGATGCGGCAGCCGGTCTCTTGCGCCAGCGACGCCAGCTTGTCCCGGTCCTGCCCTGCGGCGATGACATCCGCCCCCTTCTCGCGAAGCAGCCGCACCGTGGCCCCGCCGATCCCGCCGCTGGCGCCGGTGACCAGGATGGGGCCCTTGTCGTAATCAGCCATGAAACTCCTCCTCCCCCTCCCGGGTCGTTCAGTTCTCGATCAGGTAATCTGCCGCCACGCTTGCCTCGATGACGATCCGGCAATTCGGCAGGTCGTTCTCCTCGACCTTGCGCCGGATTTCGTCCTGCGCGAGTCCCGCCTTGATCCAGCGCTTCGTCAGCCGCTCGCGCAGCACGGCTTCGGGCACATCGAGCCGTATCGTGACATCGAAGAATTCATGCAGCGACGACCATGGCGCCCGGTCCATCAGCAGGTAATTGCCCTCGACGATCAGCAGGTCGATCTCGGCCGCGATGACCCGCGCCCCGGCACGAGAGATCTCCAACGCCCGGTCGAAGACCGGCACAGCCACCTCGGGCTCGTCATTGCGGCGAAGACGCCCCAGCATGTGCCGCAAACCGGCGGTGTCGAAGGTCTCGGGCGCGCCCTTGCGCGGCAGCAAACTGCGCTGATCCAGAACCGCGTCGTCGTAATGAAACCCGTCCATCGGCAAGACGGCGGCAGAGCGCCCCAGCCTGGTCAATCTTTCGCAAAGCGCATCGGCGCTGTGGGACTTGCCGGAACCCGGAGGCCCGGCCAGCGCGATCAGGCGTCGCGAACCGGTCGCCCCGGCAAGTATCCCGGCCAGTTCCGCAAGCCGCACCCTGTGTTCATCCGCCATCGCCTGTCTCCTTGTCCAGGGCCGCCAGAACCCGCATGGCCAGATCCGCCGGAACGGGGGCCGCGCCATCGATCTCGATCACCGGGCCCAGGGCCATCGGTCGGGCGCGTTCCGCCAATCGATAAAGCTCGTCGGCATAAGAGGCCGGCAAGTGGCCAGCATGACGCGTGGCAGAGCGTGCGCGATAGCGTTCGGCCGCCAGCGCCGGGCCGATCGCCACCCAGATCTCGACCAGCCGGTCGATCCTCGCACGCGCCACATGCTCCCGCAGAACCTCCTCCGGCTGGAAACCGTGCCATGCATCGATCACCGGGACAAGATTGTCCGGAAACCCGGCCACCGAATTGAAGATCGCATGATAGCTCGCGCGGCCCAGCATCCGGTTATGCGCGCGATCCCCGGTGCCGATATGGGTAAACAGACCCTCTTTCACGATATCGAGCCCAAGCGGCACGGCAGCCACCCCCTGCGCAACCAGCGCCCCGATCACCCCGGCATCATCGCCGAGCCGTGCCGCCTCGACAGGCAGCGAAAACCAGTCACCGGCCTTGGGCAGGCGCGACAAGGCCGCGACCATCTCTTGCCCCAACCCGCCGCCGATGATGATCAGCCGGGGATCGGCAACAGAGACCAGCGTCTCCAGCGCCCGGCGCAAGGGTGCCGCCCAGGCCTCCAGCAGCGCCGAGACCCCTGCCTCACCGGCGGCGGCACGGGCCAGCAGATCCTCGGCGCGCAGTTCCGGGGGCAGGCCCGCATCGGCGATCAGCCGGCCAAGCGCGGTTCCCGAGCTGAAGGTCTCGACACAGCCACGGCGACCGCATTTGCACAAGGGCCCGTCGCCGGAGACGACGACATGGCCGAATTGCCCCGACAGACCGCCGCCATACCAGCACGCACCGTCCTGAAGCATGGCCCCTCCGATCCCGGTCCCGATGGTGACCATCAGGATCAGCCCCGCGCAGCCCCCGGGTCGCAGACCGCCCTCGGCGATCAGGGCCATGGTGGCGTCGTTCTCGATCCGGACCGGCAGACCCGTGGCCCGGCTGACCGCGGCGACGAGATCGAGACCGGCGATATCGAGATATCCGGCAGAGCGAATCCTCTGCGCCGCACCATCGACGCGGCCGGGGATACCGATCCCGACCGCCACGCAGCCTTCGTCGCGCAGCGACCGCACCAGCCGCAGAAGCTGATCGGTAAAGCCGTCGCGGTCCTGCCGGACCGGCTCGACGACCCCCGCCAGCAGTTCCCCCCCGGCAGAGATTCGGGCGACGCGGATGCGGGTTCCCCCCACATCCACCCCGATCGCCCTGTCAACGCCTGTCAGCATGGCGGTCCAAGATTTCCTGAATCTGTTTCAGCCGGTCGCTGGCGATATTCTCCAGCCTGTCCTCGTGGATCCCGGGATCCAGCGAGATGCAGTCCTTCCACAATGCCCGCCCGGCGATCACACCGGAAGCCCCGTTCCGCATCGCGGTCTCGACCTGCCCGATGAAAGTCCCGTGATCGACCCCGGCCGAAAGCACCGCCCAAGGCACATCCCGGCAAAGCGCGGAGATCTCGGCACAGGCCGCGCCCGTGCCCGGATAGGGCAGCTTCAGCACCTTGGCACCCAGTTCAAGCGAGATGCGCGCGCTTTCCACGATCAGTCCGGGAAAGATCTCGCGATAGGCCGCGTCGCTCTCGCCTTCCAACTGGTAGGTCAGGATCTCGACGACGAGGAGCAGGTCCTCGGCCGCGAAATCGGCGATGCAATCGCGGATGATGCCGATATTGACCTCATTCGCCTCGGGACGGTCGGGACGCAGATAGACCATCAGCTTGGCCCCCGTCCCCCCGAGTTCGCGCACCCGCCGGGCGGTGATGCCCGGCACCAGCCTGGAAATGCGGTAGCCTTTCGCATCAGTATCCCAGCCCGAAGCGTCGAGACCGATCAACAGCCCGGTATCCCGTGTCAGGATCCCGTCATCCACGACCCTGGGAACGGCGCAGACCGCGTCAAGCAACACGCAGGAGGCCTTGTTGGCCAGATGCCGCACGATCCCGGATTTCACGACCCCCAGGGCCGCCTCATCGATGGCCGCCTGCGTTTCGGGCCGGTCGGCAAGCACCTTGCGCATTCCGCCGCGCTGGTCGCAGGCCACGACCATCATCAGGCCGTTATCGCCGCAGATCTGCTGATACCCGCGCCGCTCGGATGTGGTCATGTTGCTGGTCATTCGGGAAGGTCCTCGTCTCGGGTGGTTGCTTCGGCCCGCCCGCCCTGGAATCGGCGCGACACTGCCTTTGGCCGAAGCAGTAGCTTTCACGACTCCCCACTTCAATAATTTTTTGCAGAAATTTATTTCAGTCTATACTTGATCATTTCCCAGCAATTCGAGAATACGCCCCGCCGCCCGCGTGTCAGTCACCAGCGCCTTGATCATGCCCGAGCGGGCCGCCCCGATGATCGCCCCGGCCTTCTCGCGCCCCACGGCCGCCCCGATGGACAGGGGAATCCGCCGAAGCTGTTCCCGGCTGATCGACATCAGGTTGTCCTGCCCCGGCCAGCGAATCTCGTTGCCCCTCGCATCGACGTAATGGCGCACCACGTCACCGGCCACCCGTTCGGCGTCATCCGGGTCGAAGCCGATATCTGCACCGGCGCCGCCGCGCTGGAACAGGCCGATGCCCATGATGGCGGCGTCAACGCGGGCCCATTGCGCGATCAGCCGGGCCGCGCCGGGATCCCGGATCAGGACGGCGTGCAGTTCGGGCGAAACCATCGAGGGCGCATAGAGAAACCGCGCCTCGCCCCCGGTCTGTTCCGCCGCCATACGGACGAATTCATTGATCTGGAAATGAGAGGCCGTCTCGTGCATCCCTCCGGTGGTCGGCACCACGACGACATCCGGAAGCCTCGGAAACCCCGCCGAGATCACGCTCTGCACCATCCGGCCCCACCCGATCGCGATCACCGATCCGGGCCCGAGCCTCGCCTCCAGCAAAAGAGACCCGACCTGTGCGCTCAGCGCCGCCGGCTTGTCGCTTTCTGTCACCCGCACGGCCTTCAACCCCAATGCGGAGCAGAGCTTTTCGCCCATCGCATCCGCCGCGTCGAGATCCATCACCTGGATGCGGACGATCCCCTCTTCCCGCGCCAGGCCGAGCAGGCGCGAAACGGTGGCGGTCGAAACCTCCATGCGGCGCGAAACCTCGACCTGCGACAGGCCTTCGATATAATGCAGTTTCGCCGCGGCATGCATCAGCGTGCGGTTCAGGAGCTTGCCGGTTTTGGGGGGCTTGGTCATCCAGCCTCATCGGGAAAGATATTTCAGATACGGCTTACTGCCTGAAACATCCCTGACGAGCAACGGTTATTGCACGCACCACGCCTCGACACGGGCACCCCGACGCGAACCCTGCCGGTCCGGTGATACGGGCGGACAGGAATGACCCGGGAGGGACTGGTGTCGGCTATCACTCAGAACCTGAAATAAATTTCTGATACTTGCTTCTTGCAGCATGAAGGCGACAACGGCAATCTGCGTCCTACCGAAGGTCGTTTCTCGATTCGCCGCACGGAGGGGCGCGGCGGTCAGATAGCGGCCTGGAAGCGAGCCGTCTCATACAAGGGCCGTCTCATGCAAGGGAGGAAGACATCATGAAGAACCTTATCGGATCGACCCTGTTCGCAGCGGTGCTAGGCATGGCCGGAGCGGCCCAGGCCGAGGAAGATTTCACCATCGCGCTGGTGCCGGGCCTGACCACGGACGCCTTCTATATCACCATGAATCGCGGCGCGCAGGCAGCCGCCGAAGCCCTGGGCATCACAGTGGATTTTCAGGGCGCCGAGGAATTCGACCCGGTGCTTCAGACCCCGGTTCTCGATGCCGTGATCGGCCGTGGCCCCGACGCGATCCTGATCGCGCCGACCGACAGCACCCAGATGATCGAACCGCTGCGCCGCGCCGCCGATGCCGGGATCCCGGTCATCACCGTCGATACCTTCATCGATGACGGCAAGTACCAGGATGGCGGGGGCGATGGCGATTTCCCGCTTTCCTATATCGCATCGGACAATATCGGCGGCGGCCGCATGGCGGCGCGCCACATGGCCGAAGAGATCGGCGGCAAGGGCAAGGTCTATGTCTCGAATGTGCGCCCGGGCATCTCGACCACCGACCAGCGGGAGGAAGGCTTCAAGGCCGAAATGGCCGAGAACTATCCCGATATCGAGGTGCTGGAGACCCAGTATAACGAGAACGACGCCTCTCTGGCGGCCTCGCAATTCCAGGCCGTGCTGGCCCGCAACCCGGATATTGCCGGTGTCTTCGGCGCCAACCTGTTCTCGGCCCTCGGTGCCGGCAATGGCGTGGAAAGCGCCAGCAAGGCCGAGGACGTGACCGTCATCGCCTTCGACGCGCCCAGCTCGATCGTGAACAATATCTCTTCCGGCCTCGTCGATGCGGCCATCGCCCAGCACCCGGCGGAGATCGGTTATTACGGGGTCATGACCGCCTATGCCGCGCTTACAGGTCAATCGGTGCCGATCTCCATCGGAACCGGGTTCACCGTCATCAACGCGGAGAATGTCGAAGATGACGATATCGCCAAGTTCATCTACGCGGAATGAGGACGGACCGCATGCCTAACAAGAACGGGGCCTCATTCGTGAGGTCCCTGCTCAACGCCTGGTCGTGGCTGTTCCTGCTTCTCATCCTCGGCTTTTTCGAAATCTATGCCCAGACCCAGACAGCAAGCACCTTCCTGTTCCGGGTCTACAACCTGCAATCGATCTCGGTCGCGGCGTCGCAGATCCTTCTGCTCGCGCTTGGGCTGACGCTGGTCATCGTGGCCGGTCATATCGACCTCTCGATCGCCTTCAGCACCGGCTTTGCCGCCGTGGTCATGGCGCTGATCATCCGTGCAGCCGGAGCCGATGCCGGTTGGCTCGTCGTGCTGCTGGCCATGGGTGCGGGCCTTCTGGCAGCCGGGCTCGTGGGGCTGGTGAATGGATGGCTGGTGGCGCTTCTGAATGTGCCCAGCTTCATCGGGACTCTTGGCACCTATGGCATCGCCCGCGGCGCTGCCCTGATCGTGGCGGGCGGGGCGACCGTGTCGATTCGCAACGACCATGCCCGGGCCTTCGGCAATGGCCATGTTCTCGGCCTGCCCATCCCGCTGGTGACGGCGGCGATTCTCGCCCTGATCTGCCACTACCTGCTGAAACATACGAAATTCGGCGCCCATACCTATGCCCTCGGCGCCAACCGCGCCTCGGTCGAACGCGCCGGGGTCAATGTAAAGAAGCATCTCGTCCTGCTCTTCCTGCTCTCGGCGGTCACCGCCGGGATCGGCGGCCTCATCTATACCAGCCGTTTCTCGGCCGGAGCCGCCAATGCCGGTGAGCCGATCCTGCTTTACGCGGTAGCCGCGGTCTTTATCGGCGGCGCCTCCCTCACCGGCGGGCAGGGCACGATCACCGGCACCGTCATCGGCGCCTTCATCATCGCCGTGATCCAGTTCGGTCTCGTCTTCTGCGGCCTGCCCCCCTATTGGCAATTCGTCGCCGTGGGGCTTGTCATCATCGTCGCGGTGCTGGTCGACCAGTCGAAACACCATATCGTCGGAGGCGGATCATGAGCGCATTGCTGAAGATCGACGGCTCAGGAAACGTTTCGGCGGCAACGAGGCGGTGCGCGATGTTTCCTTCGAGGTCAATGCCGGCGAATGCGTCGTGCTCGCGGGCGACAACGGCGCCGGAAAATCGACGGTCATCAAGATGATCTCGGGCGTCTACCAGCCGACGGCGGGCAAGGTGTGGATGAACGGCGAATTGCTGACCGGGAAAACCCCCGAGGCGGTCCGCAGCGCCGGGATCGAGACGATCTACCAGGATCTTGCCCTGGCCGACAATCTCGACCCAGGATTGAACCTGTATCTCGGCCGCGAACGCACCCGCCGGGTGCTGGGACTACCCTTCCTCGACCGCAAGACCATGCGCGAAGATGCGGTGAAGGTGATGAAGGGCCTCGGCATTGTCGTCCCCGACCCCGCCGCGCCTGTCCGCGAGATGTCCGGCGGGCAGCGGCAGGCCATCGCCATCGCCCGCGCGATCCACTGGCAGGCCGGTCTCGTCATCATGGACGAGCCGACCGCCGCCCTGGGCGTGCCCGAGCAGCGCGAGGTGATGGCCCTGATCGAACGGCTGAAGAGCAAGGGCGTCGGGATCATCCTGATCTCGCATAACCTGCCCGACATCTTCGCCGCCGCCGACAGGATCATCGTCCTCGCCCGCGGAATCGTCGCCGGTGAGCGCCGCCCGGCAGAGACGAATGACGAAGAGATCGTCCGGATGATGATGGGCGCGACACTCTAGCCCGCCGTCACCGGGCATAGCGCGCGGCCCGCCTCTCCGGTGCCGCGCGTATCACCCTCGCCACAAGGTTCCACCGGAGCGCCCGATGCCCAAGATCCTGACCGTCGGAGAAATCCTCGTCGAACTGATCGCCACCACGAAGGGGGACGGCTTCCGCGAGGCGCAACCGCTGATCGGTCCCTACCCCTCCGGCGCCCCCGCCATCTTCGTGGACCAGGTCGGGCGTCTTGGCGGAAAGGCCGCGATCATCGGCCGGGTCGGGGACGATGATTTCGGCCATCTGAACATTGCCCGCCTTGCGCAGGACGGCGTCGACATTTCGGGGATCGAGGTGGCCTCGGGCGAGGTCACCGGCTGCGCCTTCGTCCGCTACCGCAAGGACGGTTCACGCAGTTTCGTCTTCACCATGGCGCAGAGCGCGACCGCAACCCTGTCGATCACCAGCGCGGGCGCGGCACTGATGGAGAGCTGCGAGCATATCCATATCATGGGCACCGCACTTTCCTCCCCCGGCATGGCCGAGGTGGCGCTGGAGGCCGTGTCCCGGGTCAAGGCGCGCGGCGGCTCGCTCAGTTTCGACCCGAATATCCGGCCCGAGATCCTGGATTCGCCGGGATTGCGGGCGCGGCTGGACGGGATCCTGGCCCGGACCGACATCTTCCTGCCCTCGGGACACGAATTGTTCCTGCTGACCGGAGCCCGGGACGAACCAGCCGCGATCCGCGACCTGCTGGCGCGTGGCATCCGCGAGATCGTGCTGAAGCGCGGCGCGGAAGGGGCAAGTCACTTCGACGCGAACGGCCGGACCGATATCGCGCCCCACGAGGTCGAGGAAATCGACCCGACCGGTGCCGGAGATTGCTTCGGCGGTGCATTCGTCGCCCTGCGCCTCGCCGGGGCATCGCCGCTTGAGGCGCTTCGCCTTGCCAATGCCGCCGGTGCCCGCGCCGTGGCCCGCACCGGCCCGATGGAGGGCAGCTCGACGCGGGAAGAGCTCGACCAATTCCTTGCCGATTACCGGACGGATGGCTGATCGGGGCGCCGGTCTCGGCCCTGACACGGGAAAGCTTGGCGATCACAGGCACGTAGCCCTCCACGCGGGCAAGGACATGCTCGGCGAAGGGTGAGCCGGCCAGGCGCATTCAGGCGATTTTCCTGGCGAGAGCGGGGCGATTTTTTGCTCTCATCCGATATTATGTCGGACATAGTTGACATAATGTCTGACATAGAGAATTGTCGCGAGATCGGGATTCGGCGGAACAAGGGCGTGATGAACCGGACAGAGGCAGCCAGCCAGGCCATCAAGGAGCTTGTGGAGCGCAGCGGATGGGGCGTGGGAGACCGGCTTCCCGCCGAAACCGACCTGGCGCGGCAGCTTGGTTTTGGCCGTTCAACCATTCGCGAAGTGCTGCGGCAGTGGGAATCACTGGGGATCGTCACACGGCGCAAATCCGCCGGAACGAGGATCGTGTCCGAGATCTCGACCCGCACCCTGCATATTCCCCTTTCGTTGCAGGTCGAGGCCGGCAGCATCCTGCGCATGCTCGAAGTCCGCCGCCCGCTGGAGCTGGAAGCCCTGCGGCTGTGCTGTGCGCGCGCTTCTGACGATTCGCTGCGGCGGATCAGGGCGCGCGGCGCGGAACTGATCTCGGTCTATGAGGCGAGCGAGGATTGGCGGCCCGCCGATCACAGGTTTCACCGCGAGATCCATCTCGGGTCCGGAAACGACCTTTTCCCGCAGATGATCGAGCAGATCCAGTATTTCTACACCGGCCCCGCCGATGCTCCGCTCGGTGCGGTGCTCGGCAGATCGACCATCCCCCGTCATGCCGATCTGACCGAGGCGGTCGTCGCGCGGGATGCCGATCGGGCAATCAAGGTGATGTCGGACATCCTGACCGATGTCGAAACGGAAGCACGCGAACTGGTAGAGGGCCGCGATGACGAATGACGAGACGAAGCTGGCAACGCTTCTGACGACCCCCGCGGCAGGTCACGGCACCGTCACGCCGCCCATCGTGCAGACCTCGCTGTTCACCTTCGAGGATTACGACGGCCTTGTCGCGCGCATGGCCGGGCAATCGGATGCGCCGATCTATACGCGGGTGCAGAATCCGACCGTGGCCGAGTTCGAACGCCTGATGGCACAGGCCGAAGGAGGGGAGGCCGCGATCGGCTTCGCCTCGGGCATGGGCGCCATCGCGGCGGCGATACTGGCATTTGTCCAGCCGGGCCAGCGGATCGCCTGTGTCGAGCATGTCTATGCCGATACCTACCGGCTGCTGGAACGGATGGTCCGGCCGATGGGAATCGATATCGATTATCACCCGATCGGCGCTTTCGAGGATCAGCCGGACCTGTTGAAAGGCTATGCCCTCGCCTATCTGGAAAGCCCCAATTCCCTCGTCATGCAGGTCATGGATCTGCAACGCGTGGCCGGATATGCGCTCCGGCACGGTGTCGTGACGATGACCGACAATTCCTGGGCGACGCCGGTATTCCAGCGCCCCTTCACGCTCGGCATCGACCTGGTTCTGCATTCGGCCTCGAAATATATCGGAGGCCATTCCGATACGGTCGCCGGGGTGGTTATCGGCAGCGCCGCCCATATCGCGAGGATCCGGGACCTGACCCTACCGCTGCTCGGCGCGAAGCTTGCGCCATTCGAGGCGTTCCTGCTGACCCGTTCCCTGCGGACCCTGCATCTGCGGATGGAGCGGCATCAGGCCACGGCCGATCATTTCCTCGACCGGTTGCGGCAAGAGCCGCTGGTGCACCGGATCCATTCGCCCGGTCCGGATGCGGTGCCGGGGCTGACCGGGCGCGCGGGGCTCATGTCCCTCGAATTCGATCCGGGCGTGGATATTCCCCGGTTCTGCAATGCGCTCCGGATCTTTCGGCTCGGCGTCAGCTGGGGCGGATTCGAAAGCCTCGCCCTGCCCGCGCAGGCATCGCTTTCGCAAGCGGGGCAGCACAATTCGATGCAACGCTTCGGGGTCTCACCCCATCTCCTGCGCCTCAGCCTCGGGTTGGAAGACCCGGAGGACCTATGGCGCGATTTCCACCAAGCCTTGCAACAAGGCATCGCCTGACAACCACAAGGGAGGTATACATGAAACGCTATCTATTGGCCGGGACCATGGCCCTGTTGGCCGGGACCGCACAGGCCGAGAACCTGACGCTGGTCGAGGTGATCACCAGCCCGGAACGGACCAAGCTGCTGCAAGGCCAGATCGACGCCTTCGAAAAGGCCAATCCGGGGGTCGAGGTCGAGATCGTCTCGCTGCCCTGGGGACAGGCCTTCGAAAAGCTGGCGACCATGGTATCGGGGGGAGACATTCCCGATGTGGTCGAGATGCCGGAGCGTTGGGCCGCGCTCTATGCCGATCAGCTTGTCGACCTGGAACCATATGTCGGTGACTGGGAACATGGCGCGACACTGACGCAGAAAACCCGCGACATGGGCTCGCTCTCGGGCGGCAAGATGACCATGATCCCCTATGGGTTCTATCTGCGGGCGATGTTCTACAACAAGACGCTCCTGGAGCAGGCCGGGGTGGCGGAGCCCCCGCATACGATGGCGGACTTCATGGATGCGGCCGCGGCCGTGTCCGAGCTCGACGGCAAATACGGCTACTGCCTGCGCGGCGGCCCCGGCGGCTTGAATGGTTGGATGATGATGGCCGCGGTGATGAACGGCTCGAACGAGTTCTTCACCGAGGACGGCGAGAGCCGGTTGAACGAGCCAGGATCGGTCGAGGGCATCCAGTTCCTGCTGGACATGTACCAGAAAGGCTACGCGCCCAAGGATTCGGTCAATTGGGGCTTCAACGAGATCGTGGCGGGATTCTATTCCGGCAACTGCGCGTTCCTCGACCAGGATCCGGACGCCCTGATCGGCATCCGCGAGCGGATGGACGAAAAGGATTTCGGTGTGGTGCCGATGCCTGTCGGCCCCTCGGGCAAGGCCTATCCGACCATCGGTTTCGCCGGCTGGTCGGTGTTTGATTCCGCCGAAGACCCGGATCTGGCCTTCAAGCTGGTCGGTCATCTGACCAGCCCCGAGAGCAATATCGAATGGGCCCGCGCCATCGGCGTGATCCCCATTCACGAAGGTGCAGATCAGGACGAGTATTTCAAATCCGAGGCGTTCAAGGGCTGGTTCGATACGCTCAATGGCGAGGAATATGTTCCCACGCTGATGCCCGTCTACCTGCCTCAGTTCGGCTATTTCGCGGATTCGGTGGTCATCGAATCCAGCCAGGAGGCCCTGCTCGGGCAGCGGACCGCCCAGGATATCGCCGATGAATGGGCCGAGTTCCTGACCGGGGAATATGCAGACTGGAAGGCCGAGCAGTGATCATGAGCCGCAAGGCGCCCGGAGAAATCCGGGCGCGCCGCTCGTTCTACTGGCGGTATGTTCTTGAACCCTATTTCTACCTGGCCCCGGCCATCCTGTTGATCGCCGGTGTCATGGTGGTGCCGCTGGTCATCGGGATCTCCTATTCCTTCCAGTCGGTCAGGCTGCTCCGGCCCGGCGGCGGCTTCGTCGGCCTCGAGAATTACCTCGATCTCTGGAGCGACCGGAAATTCTGGATCGCGCTGGAAAACACCTTCGTCTGGACGATCGGCTCGATCAGTTTCCAGTTTCTGCTCGGCCTTGGACTGGCACTGCTGCTGAACACGCGCTTTCACGGCAAGCGGCTGATCCAGTCGCTGGTCTTCCTGCCCTGGGCCGTGCCGACCTTCCTGTCGGCCCTGGCATGGGCCTGGCTGTTCAATCCCACCATCGGGCCGCTGCCGCATTGGCTGACGGCGATGGGGATCCTTGGCGAGCCGCAGAATATCCTGGGCGATCCCGAGCTTGCCATCTGGGGGCCGATCGTCGCGAATATCTGGTTCGGGATCCCGTTCTTCGCGATCACCCTGCTTGCAGCACTGCAATCCATCCCGGCAGAGCTTTACGAGGCGGCCGAGATCGACGGCGCCAGCCCGTGGCAGCGGTTCACCAAGATCACCCTGCCCTTCCTGGCCCCGATGATCGCCATCACGGTGATGCTGCGCACGATCTGGATCGCGAATTTCGCCGATCTGATCTTTGTCATGACCGGGGGAGGGCCGGCCAATTCGACGCAGATCCTGTCGACCTATATCTTCACGACCGCCTTCAAGAAACTGGATTTCGGATATGCCTCGGCCATCGCCGTCGCATTGCTGATCCTGCTGTTGATCTATGCCGCGATCCTGCTGGTGCTGCGGCGCAGGCTGGTGAAAATCTGATGGCACGGATCGCACGCATGAACCCGGCGCTGACCACCGGCAAATACCTGGCGATTGCGGGATATGTGGGCTTTGCCATGTTCCCGCTGTTCTGGCTGCTGAAAATCGCCGTCACCCCGGACAAGCTGGTCTTTACCGAGGGCACCGCGCTCTGGCCAAGCGCCATGACGCTGGACAATTTCCGCAGGGTGCTGACCCAGACCGATTTCCTGTCCTATTTCACCAACAGCCTGATCGTGTCGCTGTCCACCGCGGCCGTCACCACGATGATCGCCGCGGCGGCCGGCTACGCTTTCTCGCGGTTCCATTTCCGCGGCAAGCCGGTCATCATCGCCGTGATGCTGGTCACGCAGATGTTTCCGCTGCTGATGATCATCGCGCCGATCTATTCCATCATCGCCAAGCTGGGGCTGCTGAACTCGCTGTCCAGCCTGATCATCGTCTATACCGCCTTCAACATCCCCTTCGCCACCTTCCTGATGCAGTCCTTCTTCGACGGCATCCCCGGCGATCTGGAGGAGGCGGCGATGATCGACGGCTGCAGCCGCTTTCAGGCGCTGCGCAAGGTGATCTTTCCCCTGACCCTGCCGGGGCTGGGGGCAACATTGGGTTTCGTATTCACCGCGGCGTGGAGCGAGCTGCTCTTCGCCCTGATGCTGATCAGTTCCAACGATACCATGACCTTCCCGGTCGGGCTTTTGACCTTCGTGTCGAAATTCTCGGTCGATTGGGGGCAGATGATGGCTGCGGGGGTGATGGCGCTGGTGCCGTCCTGCCTCTTCTTCCTCTTCATCCAGCGGTATCTGGTCCAGGGGCTGACATCGGGCGCGGTCAAGGGATAGGAGGAAGGCCACATGGCACGAATGGACCTGCGCAACATCGCCAAGCGCTACGGCCCGGTCGAGGTGATGCGCAATATCGACCTGGCCATCGAGGATGGCGAATTCATCGTTCTCGTCGGCCCCTCGGGCTGCGGAAAATCCACGCTGCTGCGGATGATCGCGGGGCTGGAGCCGATCTCGGAAGGTGAATTCCTGATTGACGGGCAGCGCATGAACGAGGTCGCACCGCGTGACCGGGATATCGCCATGGTGTTCCAGTCATACGCGCTCTACCCGCATATGGATGTCGCCCGCAACATGGGCTTCTCGATGGAGATCCGAGGCGCGGATGCGGGCGAGAAGCAATCGAAGGTCGCCGAAGCCGCCAGAACCCTGGGCCTGACCGCCTTGACCAAGCGGTTGCCCAAGGCGCTTTCGGGCGGACAGCGGCAGCGCGTGGCGATGGGGCGGGCGATCGTGCGCGATCCCAAGGCGTTTCTCTTCGACGAGCCGCTGTCGAATCTCGATGCCGCCCTGCGGGTCGAGATGCGGCTGGAAATCGCGCGGCTGCATCAGCGGCTGAAGGCGACCATGGTCTATGTCACCCATGACCAGGTCGAGGCGCTGACCCTGGCGGATCGGATCGTCGTTCTGGATAGCGGCAATATCCAGCAGGTCGGAACCCCGCTGGAACTCTATGAACGGCCCGCCAACCGCTTCGTGGCGCAATTCATCGGATCGCCGACGATGAATGTGCTGGACGTGACTCCGGCCGAGGGAGGCATCACCCTGCGCAACGGAACGACGATCGGGTTTTCCCCGGCGGTTCCGGCTGCGATTCCGGCCGTGGCGCAACTGGGCATCCGCCCCGAGCATCTGGATATCGCCGATCCCGACGGCGCTTCGATGGTCGGGGTCGCCGACGTGGTCGAACATCTGGGCTCGGACACCAATATCTATGTGCAGGTCGAGGGCATCGGCCCGCTCATGCTGCGCCAGCACGGACATCTTCCCCTGCGGCCGAATGAGCGTATCGGGCTGACTATTCCGGCGGACAGGATGCATCTCTTCGACGCAGAGGGGATTGCGCTGCGATAGGAATTCGCCCCGGCCCGCATCATCGCCTTGCGGGGCGGGGTGGCTTTGGGAACTGGGCTCCGGACGGCGGCGAGATTTCATGGCTTTCCGCAGACATCTCTGTCAGAGCAGTATGAAAAATGCCTTGCCGTCACGGCGTAAGATCCGCCATTGCAGGAAACCCGCATATGGCAACGATATGACTGGCAAGATAATGGTGCCCGGAGGCGGATTCGAACCACCGACACGCGGATTTTCAAGCCAAGTCCATTGTATAAGAATCAGGCCGTTACGGCCTGAAGTTTCGTCAAACTACCATCCGCATTTCAACAACTTATAGACAAACTGTCAAACCCAGATCCTTGCCGGAATGATGCCGAGCAGCCCACGAATCATTGCCTGCCCATATCTCCACGGCTAGCCTCGGCCTGTATCGTAAGTAACGAGGAGAACGATCATGCCACCGGCACATCGCAAAGGGGATATCGGATCACCGGGGGCCGGACGCCCCGCGACCACCGCCATGGGCGGCGATCCCGAGGTGAACATCAACGGACGGCCCGCCATGCGCAAAGGCGACGAGTATGCCGATGGCCGTACATTGGCCGAGGGATCGTCAGGCGTGTTCATCAACGGAAAGCCTGCAGGCCGGATTGGTGATGCCCTCAGCGGCGGCGGTTTGGCGATGACCGGTTCCTCGAGCGTGTACATCGGCGAACAGCGGGCCGCCGATCTGCTTGCCGGGATCGGCATCGGCTCCACGCCCTGTCAAGCCGCACAGGCTGACCAGTCTTTGCCGACCACGAAAGTCGATTGACCCCCAATGGCGATGGATCAGCGCCGTAGGGAGCTTCTGATACAACTGACGCAACTGGCGCAGGAACCTGACAGCCGGGTTTACGCTGTCATGGATGGCGCAGTAATTGACGGCCTCAAAATGAAATGCAGGGAGGCCGATCTGGAATGCCGGGCGTTATACCGACATGACGGAGATCCCGCTGTGGTTCTCGGCGGGCCGTGGATCGTCAACCCTTATCGGGACTGGATCGGAGGTGAGAAATTCACGCCGCCTGCCTGGGCGACCGAATGGGAAAGTGGCGCCCTCACTCTGGACGATCTGAACGTGCGGATGAATGCTGCCATTGCCGCAGGTGACCCGTCCGGAGGCGGCATAACGCCATTCGACGATGTACGGAATGCCCCAGCCACCATATCTCGACTGGACCGCATCCTGAGCATCGCTGATGATAAGCCGGGGCTGGTCTTCTGGATCGGAGATGCCGCACTGACAGATGAAGTACTTTACCAGCACCTGCGTAGGCTGAACAAAGTGCTGGTCCCGAAGGATCAGGATGAGCCAAACGAGAGCCAGGCCGGTGAGCTGTCGGTTGCTGCCGCTGATCCCGAGGAAATCCCCGCTCCGCCCCGTGGTGCCGCCCATGAACTGGTGCTCTTTCGGCATGCTGACGCCAATGTCATGGCGCAGGTCATCCCTGCGCTGAATGCCGCGCAACTATCCCGCCTGCTCGGCCCATGTCGCCAGATTCTCTGTGCCCCTGGAGTGGAATGGGCGGATGGAGTCCTTTCTGTAGACAGGCTAGAGGATTGGCCACCGCCCCATTCCGGCCCGCTGCGCTTCGATGCCGAAACCATGCGAGCTATGAACGAGATGCGCATGGAAGGGTCACGGCGCAAGGTGATGAGTTATCTTCGGGAGGTTGATCCCGGCGGTATAGAAAACCTGTCAGATGCTGAATTGCGACATCGGGTTATGATCTGTGAGAAAACGGGGAAGGAAATGGGCCTCGAGTCCGAGCAGGCCCATATGAAATGGGCCTACCTGATGTCAATCACCGGCGGACGGGCCGACCAGGACGGTGTCGCCAAGGCCCATTTCCAAGGCAGCTACAAGCATCCGGATGATGCCATCGACGATGTTCTCGATGAACTTGACGAAGCCTTGGGTGGCTGACTGATGGGGAAGCTGATCCAACTCATCCTGAAGCGCCTGCTGAAGCGCCCGTCCCCTCCGGTTAGGCCAAGAACCGCGAAGCGGAGGGCGGATGAAAAAGGTTCTGATGCAAAGAAGCGGGACAACTGCATCGGTGAATGCAAGAAGAGTCGTAGGGACTTAGAGGAAGAAGCGGGCGTTTCGCGACAAACAAAAGGTAAAACGAGTCATGGTGAAAAGAGCGGTGGAACTGCACAGGCCAACAGAGATTTTGATTCTCTCAAACCGAACAACGTCAAAGACATCAATACCAAGTATGGACCAGGGAAAACCGGCACTTTGGAAGATGGCTCAAAGGTTACTGTTCGCCCTGGCAGTTCCGACGGCAGACCCACTGTAGAAATCCGCAATCCTAACAGTGGTCGCGGCAGTGAAATTCGCTATAATCCCTGAATAGGACCTCCAAGTGATGAGCAAACGAGTATGACTTCATTGTTCAAGTTGGTATTGGACGAAGAGAGAACACTGCGCCCTGCATTCATACTGGAGCGCGGTTTTTCCGCCAGAGTATTTCCTGACCACATTGACAGGAACGAGTTCTTCAGCTTTGCCGCACGCGATCAGAATGAGACAGCTGAAAGCGTAGCCATTCATCACGCCGAATACGGTGCCGAGGAAGAAACACTGATCCGGAATGATGTATCTAGCGCATGGAAAGCAGTCTTTGAGCTTTCGCACGAGGATATCGTTGTAGAGTTCGCTGGCCGAAACCTATTTCTTTGGCTGCCCGCCGGTGAGCATATGTATGTCGCCTTTGGTAGCAGTGCAATCATAGAGGCCCTTGGTGATCTCAATGATCTCAACAGGGAATTTGATGAATATGTGGAAGAATCTGGTTTGACAGAGCAAGGCAAAGCGTTTCTTCGGGATTGTTCAAGAAAATACTGCCTCTGAATGACACTTACCCTTTCAGTGGCGCAGACGTTTCCTGAACCAGTTTACCCGCTTCTACCAATACCGCAGAGCTCGCCACTACAAGCTTAATTTGCGTGAATCGAATATATTTTAGAAGGCTACAACCAAGTTGCGGAAGCCCATTGACATAGAAAGAGAAATTCTTCTTGACGCTTTGGATGAGGATGCCGTCCTTAGTGCCGTCGAGGCCATTGCGCGGAAATTTCAGTTGGAGAAACAGGAGGTGTTCTCGCAGTTGCTCGGCCTGTCGAAGAGCGGCTTGGTGGAATTTTACAAATACGGAGCATCCGATGACGCCGACATCGTCTTCATTGCCCCTGAGCAGTTGGAAGGTGAAGTTCGTGAACGGCCATATGAGGTGTTCATGACACATTCGGACAAGACCCACGACCGGCTTGCCGAGATTGGTAATGTCATCGTGTCTTGATGGCGGCCTGATGGCTTTAAATTCTGAACTAGTAACCGTTCATGTGCTGCTGGTTGATGAGCCTGTACCAGTTTGGCGGCCTGTAAGTGCCGTCAAGATCGGTACAATGCTCTATCACATCGTGGACCAGTCCGTTCCTCTTGATGAGGAATGGGAGTTCCCAGTGGGTTCAAAAGTAAGAGTTGAAACACGCCTGGCCGAGGATGGGGAATATCTAGCGGCCGTCGCCGAGGCCGATTATTGGAGCGTATAATTGAAAGGCAGGTAGAGGTCACCGCCTCACCCTCTTCCACCAGTACGGCAGAACCCGCCTTTCCCTCACGGTAGCCACGATTCTTCGCGAAGCCGGCATGAGCCTGCGCCAAATCGCCGATTACCTTGGGCAGAAAACCGAGAGCATGGCTCTCCATTATTCCCGAGACGCAGAGCTCATGGAGCGAAACCGGGTAGCGTCTGAGAAGATGGATTCGGAGATCGAACGGCGAACGAAAATTGTCAAACCTTTTCCCGAAAAACGTCAAACCTGAATAACTGAACAGCGACACAACCAAATAATGAAAATAATTTCAAGTAGTTAAATGGTGCCCGGAGGCGGATTCGAACCACCGACACGCGGATTTTCAATCCGCTGCTCTACCAACTGAGCTATCCGGGCCCCTGCGCGTCGCTTTCAACGGCTGGCGTGCAGCGGTGTTTACGGATGGCAAGAGGAACTGTCCAGACCCCTTGGTGAAAATTTCACCGCTTTTCCTCGTCCTCGGGCGGGGTCTCGTCCAGAACCTCGCCGGGGATGTTGTAATCGCCGCGCAACCAATGCGCCAGATCCACATCCGCGCAGCGCTTGGAGCAAAACGGGCGGTATCGGGGCGTGCTCGGCTTGTTGCAGATCGGGCAGGCCATCAGCGTCCCCCGGTCAGCCGGGTCAGCCGGGTCAGGGGAACCCGGTCACGTTTGCGGCTGATCTCGTAAAGCCCCATCTTGGTCCAGCCGATCAGGCTGGTCTCGGCCCCATCACCCTTGAAGGCCGCGCGCAGCACCTGCTCCAGCACCGCCCTGTCACGCTTGGGGATCGGTGCGAAATCCACAGCGACCTGCCCGCCAAGCCCGCGCAGCCGCAATTGCCGCGGCAGGTCCCGGGCAAGCGCGATATTGGCCTTGAGCGAGGCCGCGGGGGAGGTGTCGCTCCCGGTATTCACATCCACCGCGATCAGGGCCCGGGTCGGCTCGATCCAGGCATGGGCACCCATCGGCAGGGCAATCTCGGCGCCCAGCAGCGCGTCGATCGCGTCGCTGACACCGCAACGGTCGAAACTGTCCTCGCCTTCCTCGACCGCATCGGGCTCGGGTTCGGCCCATTCGGTCCAGGCCAATTCCCAGGGGGTCGCCGCATCGAGCAGCAATTCCGGCCCGCCCGCGGTCTCGGAGGTGATCCGGTCGGCCAGATCGATCAGCGGGCCCAGCTCTTCGGCGATTTCCTCGTGATCGGCATCTGCCGCGGCGCTGCGCAGGATCAGGCCATGGCTGCGCTCGCCCAGCTGTGCCTGGGCCAGTGCCACCAGCGCCTCGCGGGTCTCGCTCTCGCGGATCCGGCGCGAGACATTGATGCCCGGCGCCGCCGGGGTCACCAGCCCGTAGCGGCCGCGAAACAGGAGCCGACCCGATAGCGGGATCGCCTTGCCCTCTTCGGCGGCTCCGCTGACCTGCACCAGGACCGGTTGTCCTTCGCTCACCCCTGAACGTTCGCGCAGGTAGCCACGCTGGCCATCGGGCAGGCGCACGAAGACACCGCCCTGCCCCTTCATCAGCCGTTCGGTCACGCCCCGGCAGATCGCACCGGGAACCAGCCCCGTCGGCGAAGCGGGGTCGAGGATCAGGTCGATCAATTGCCCGTCCTGCATCAGCGCGGCAGCCTCGTTGCCGTGAAACTTCCCCAGAACGACTTGCCGCCCCTTCATGCCCTGCCTCCGTGAATGCCGATGGCCGCCAGCATCGCCGCCGTCTCGGAGAGCGGCAATCCGATAACGGCGGAAAACGAGCCCTGTATCCAGGGTATGAATTCGGCGCCTGCCCCCTGGATCGCATAACCCCCGGCCTTGCCCTGCCAGTCGCCGAAATCGAGATAGCGTTCCAGCGCGGCGGCATCGATGGGCCGCATCCGCACCAAGGTCTCGACCTGGCGCAACCGTGTGCGCCCGGCATGGCGCAGCGCCACAGCGGTCAGCACGCGATGCCTGCGGCCCGACATCAGCCGCATGAAATGCGCCGCCTCAGTGCGGTCTGCGGGCTTGCCCAGGATGCGGCGCCCTACCGAGACCGTGGTATCGGCGGTCAGCAGGGCCTCGTCATCGGCCAGGGGCAGGGCCTCGGCCTTTTGCCGTGCCATCCGCCCGACATAATCGCGGGGAGATTCGTTGCGGTCCGGGGTTTCGTCGATATCGGCGGGCCGCACCTCGTCGGGGCGCAGCCCGATCTGCGCCAGCAGCTCCAACCGCCGGGGGCTGGCCGATCCAAGGATCAGCCGGGGCGGCGCGGGCCTTGTCATGACGGATGAACCGGCGCCATCACGCGCGCCGGTCTTACTTGAAGCGGTAATTGATCCGCCCCTTGGTCAGGTCATAGGTATTCATCTCGACCTGCACCTTGTCTCCGGCGAGAACGCGGATGCGGTTCTTCCGCATCTTGCCTGCCATATGCGCGATGATTTCATGGCCGTTTTCAAGCTCGACCCTGAACGTCGCATTGGGCAGGAGTTCCTTCACGACGCCGGGGAATTCGAGCATTTCTTCCTTGGCCATGGTCACTCCGTATTGGTCGCCCCGCAGGATTCGGGGCCAACGTTAGATGCGTCCATAGCGCGGTGATTTCAAGGGAAAAGCGCCATCCCGGGCGCAATTCATGGGTTATGCGGCGCCAGAAGACACGGTCGGGACGATATCCGGACCGGGATCGGATGCCGGATCCGCTTCGCCATCCCCCTGAAGGAACGGGTCCGGAGCCGCCATATCGACCGGTAGCGCGGTCGCGATCGGATCGGCGAGGAGCATGCCATCCTCCTGCTCCCCCGGCATCGGCATCTGCCGGAGGATACCGGCATCCTCCGCGATCGGCACATCGGGATCATGCAGACGCAGAGCGTGGCATCCCTCGGCCTCGCCCAGCTTGCCGCGGGCGAGTACCTGCCCATCCGCCAGTTCCAGGGTCGCATCGGCCAGGCTGACCCGCGGCAGGTTCAGCACCTTGCCCGGCTCCAATGCCCGCAATTCACGCAGCGTGATCCGGCGGCGGCACAGCACGGCCACGATATCGACCGGCACCTCCCGCATCGCCGAGGCGAGCGTCACCGTCCCCGCCCCTCCTGTCCCGGGCGGTTTCGGTGCCGCAAGCGTCATCACCCGGGGAACCGGCTCTGCCCGCGCATCCGCCGGGTCGGCCGGAATGTCCTTTCCATCCGGAACATCCGGTTTCGGCAGGGCAAGGAAAATCATCGCCTTCCTGGCCGATTCATGCCCCAGCCCGACCCGGAATGCCAGGCTTCGAAACGGTCTGTCCTCGAGGATCAGCGCCAATGGACGGGGATCCTCCAGATATGTCGCATAGCGGAAATCGCCCATTCCCGCGAAATCATCGAGCGCCTCAAGCTCGGCCCCCAGTTCCGCCATCAGGGCATTGGCGAATTCCGCGCACATCAGCGCGTCGGCCCGGGTCAGCTTGCGGCATGGGGCCGGGCGGGCGGTCACGCGCGACAAGGTCTGGATCTCGATCAGTGCCATGACCGTGTCGCGGCACAGCGCCATGACGCCCATCGCCTCTCCCGTGCCCTGCAGAACGATCAGGAGCGCGCCCTCGGGCAGCAATTCCGGCAATTCGGCCAGCGAAGCGCCATCCAGCGCGACGGATTCCGCCTCCAGCGGCAACTGATAGAGGTTCTCGGCGATTCGCCCGATGGCGATGCCGGCGGCACGGGCAGGCGTCGGAGGCGGCAGCACGGGCAGTTGCGGTGCCCGACCCAGTTCCGTCTTGCTGCGGTTGCGGGCCTGCAGCAATTGCCGCAAAAGCCCCTGATCGCTCTCGCCCTCCTGCCCCTGCGCACCCTGCTTGCCGCCATCCTGCTTTTGCGGCTTGCCTTTCGCCCCGGCTGCGGGTTTTTTCCCCGGCGCATCGGCTTTCTTTCCGCTCTCGCCGTCCTTTTGCCCCTTCTGCGCCATGTCGAATCCTCAAGCTGTGAGGGAAGGTTCTGGCAAGGAAGGGTTGAGAAATGGTTACACGCCGCCCCTTCTGGAAATCGCGGGCGGCCGTGACGGCAGGGTGATCCGGAACGCGGCCCCGCCCTGTCCCGGAAGATAGCTGATCTCGCCCCCCAGAACCGCCATGATCTCGCGGCAGATCGCCAGGCCCAGCCCTGCCCCGCCAGCCCGCGTGGATTCGTTGAGCCGCGAGAATTTCTCGAAGATCAGCGACTGGCGGGCGGTGTCGATCCCGGCGCCATTGTCACCGATATCGATCTGCGGGCCGTTTCCCTCGCGGCGCATCACCCGGATGGTCAGCACCGGGCGCTCGGCATCGCAATATTTGCGGGCATTGCCGATCACGTTGATCAGCACCTGCAGCAGCCGGTCTGGATCGGTGATCACGCCCAGATGCTCCGAGGGCAGGTCGCGGTCGATGGTAAAGACCCGCTCGGGCCGGGTGGCCGAAGCCGCCGACAGCGCCCGGTCGATCAGGTCGTGCAGATTGGCCGCCGAGACCGTCAGCTGCGCGTTCCCGCTTTCCAGTACCGACAAGTCCAGCAGATCGTCCAGAAGCCGGGTCAGCCGCCCGGCCTCGTCATGGATGATCCCGGCGAAACGGCTGCGCTCCTCATCGGACAGGTCGGGGGTCTTGAGAATCTCGGAAAACGCCCGGACCGAGGTCATCGGGGTGCGCAATTCATGGCTGATCTGGCCCAGGAAGGCGTCCTTCTGCACCGAAAGCGCGGTCAGCTTGTCATTCGCCTCGCGCAATTGCCGGGCGGTGCGTTCAAGCTCGGTCGTGGCGCTCTCCAGCCGCTGCGCCTCCTCCTTGGCGCGTTGGGCCTCGTCGGCGACCTCCATCAGGTCCGAGACGGTCAGCGCCATGCCCCCGGCCACCCTGTCGATCATCGCATGGGCCGTGGCCGCGCCGATCGATCCCGCCAGCCGCCGTTCCAGCCCGGTCAGGAAACCCGGCGTCAGGTCGGGCAGGAATCCGGATTTCCCCTGCGCCGCCGCCTGCGCCTGGAAATAATGCAGCGCCGCATCCGCGCCCCAGACACGACGGGCCATGGCCAGAAGCGGCTCGGCCCGGTCCTCGGCACGCGCCATGCGCGAATGGCGGATCGGCTGGATGGTACTGACGAAGGACAAGCCCTGCAGCCGCTCGACCGGATCGGGAAAACCGAAGATCGAGACGGTGATGAAGGCCAACGTATTCAGCGACAGCGACAGGAAGATCGCGAAGGAGAGCGCATCGACGCCCTCGGCCGGCACCGGCGCCACCCCGATCCCGATCGAGGGCAGGAAGATCGTCGCCAGCCACAGCGCGAAGCCTGTTCCGACCCCCGCATAGGCTCCCATCCGGTTGGCCCCGCGCCACAACAGCCCGCCCAGCATCGCGGGCAGCACCTGCGCCATGCCGGTAAAGGCGACCAGTCCCATCGCCGCCAGCGCGCTCGTCCCGCCCGAGGCCTGGTGATAGACCCAGCCCGCGCCCACCACCGCCAGGATGGCGAGGCGGCGGGCATTCAGGACGAAACCGCGCAGATCCTCGGGATCGTCGCCCGCCGGGCGGCGGCGCAAGAGCAGCCAGAGCGGCGTCAGCCAATGGTTCGAGATCATCGTCGCCAGCGCGATGGCACTGACCACCACCATCGAGGTCGCTGCCGAGAATCCGCCAAGAAAGACAAGCAATGCCAGCAGGTTCTGCCCGGAAGCTTGAGGCAATGTCAGCATGTAGAGATCGGGATTGGCATCGGTGGGCAGCATCTCGGCCCCCATCACCGCGATGGGCAGCACGAAAAGCGACATGGCGAAGAGATAGGCCGGAAAGGCCCAGCCCGCGACATGCAGGCGCTCTTCATCGGCGGCTTCGACCACCATGACCTGGAACATCCGCGGCAGGGTCAGCACCGCGGCGGCGGAAACGATGGTCAATGTGGTCCAGCGGTCGGGCCGCAGCACCCACCCCTCGCGCGCGGGATCTTCGGCTGCGGCGGAGATGCGGGCGACGATATCGGCGGGGCCGTCGGCCAGGCCCCAGACCACGAAGATGCCAAGCGCAAGGAAGGCCAGCAGCTTGACCACGGCCTCGAGCGCGATGGCGGTGACCACCCCGTGGTGACGCTCATCCGCCGCCAGGTTGCGGGTGCCGAACAGGATCGAGAACAGCGCCAGCCCCGCCGCCACCCACAGGGCCGTTCCGCCCCCGATCTCGGGGCCGTTCGGGGATTGGGTGGCAAAGACCTCGAAGGACAGGCTGACCGATTGCAATTGCAGCGCGATATAGGGCGTGGCGGCGATGACGGCGATCAGGGTAATCATCGCCGCCAGCGGGTTCGACTTGCCGAACCGGGCCGAGATCAGGTCGGCGACCGAGGTGACATGATGCATCCGCGCCACCCGCACCAATCGGCGCAGCCCCCACCACGCGCCGGTAAAGACGATGGTCGGGCCGATATAGATGGTGGCGAATTCCAGGCCCGAGCGGCTGGCATAGCCGACCGCTCCGTAAAAGGTCCATGCCGAGCAATAGACCGACAGCGACAGCGTGTAGACCGCCGGATGATCCAGCCAGCGGACATGGCCGCGCTGCGCCGCCCGGTCGGCGGCGAAGGCCACGCCGAACATCAGGACCACATAGGCGAGGCATCCGGCGACCAGTGTCTCAAAGGGCATCGGGATCCTTCCAGTCACTGTCGCCCGAGGCATCGCCGGCCGCGCGCATGGTGGCGGCTTCGGCCCGGATCAGGGCGCGATGCAGCACCCGCACCGCGAGGATCAGCGCCGCCCAGAAGCCGAACAGCGCGATCGCCCCGACCCCGAAACTGACGCGCGCGGTTGCCACCAGACCGGCAGCATCACCACCAGGACCGCGAGGACCGGCAGCACCCGCGCCGCATCGCCCAGGCGGCGGCGGCGGAACGAGGCGCGCTCCAGGAACAATGGCCGGTCAGGCATGCGCGCGCCCTTGTCCTTCGGGGCAGGCCGGTGTGGATGGAACCCCGATCCGGTGGCGGCGCGGGATGGCCGGAGGGGCGTCCGGACCGGCGCCTCCAATAGGTATTTCTACAAAGAAGAAAGAGCACGCGGCTTTGTAGCGGTCCGGATCGCGCAGGGGCCGCGCGCCTTGCCGGTGCCACCATGGTGAGTGACGCCCGCTCATCCCAGCATCCGCCTGACCTGCGCGCGCAATTCCTCATTGGCGAAGGGTTTGGCCATCACCGCATCGGCCTGTGTCGTCGCCTCCGCGGTCTGGCCGCGCGCCGTCAGCATCAGCACCGGGGTCGCTGCCAGGCCGGGATCACCCTCGCCACGCAATTCCGACAGGATCTCGCTCCCCGAGCGATTGGGCAGCATCAGGTCCAGGATCACAAGGCGGGGGCGCTGATCGCGGATCGCCTCGATCCCGCCCTCTCCATCGTCATGCAGCGCGAGATGCCAGCCGTCGCGAGTCAGAATGAAGCGCACCGCCTCGGCGATGTTGGGTTCGTCCTCGATCATCAAGATATCCGGTCTCATAGGACTAGGTGCCGCCTCCCCCGCAGCCTGCCTTGCCAGTTTGCAGCAACCGGACCCGCTGTCAAAGCCCTCCGATGGCCCGATGCGGAGAAAGAATCGAAGGCTCGCGCCGCGCCGGGCAATCCGAACGCGGGCAAATCCGGCAGGAAGCGCCGATCTCGATGACCCGGCCGGGCGCGTCCGGGGCACCTGCGGCGGGCAGGATCAGCATCTGCGCCTGTGTCAGCAGCGGTCCCTCGATCCCTTCGGGCTGGCTGCGCGTGGCATAGCTGATCGTGTCGAACTCACGCCCCTCGGGCACCCGGACCCGCGCGCTGATCGCGGTCTGTGGCGTGGCCAAGGCCCGGTAGAGCGGCCAGAGCGGGCAGGCATCGCCGGGATGCGACAGTGGAAAGCCCGGAGCCGGACGCCGCAATGTCAGCGTGCCCGAACCATCGCAGACCAGCAGCCCCACCTCTTCGAAGCCCGGCGGGCGCAGCGCCGCCAGCCGCCGCATCACCAGGTCCAGGGGCGCCCGCAGCCTTGCGGCGATGCGCAGCGGGTCGCCCGCCTCCGAGGCGCCCCCCAGGGTCGAGTCCGGCAGTGCGGCACGTTCGGCCCTCATCCGGAGCAGGTGATCGCGGGCCAGCGCGCGGGCCGCATCAGTGGCCAGGTCGGCTGCCTCCTCGATCGGAGGCGTGCCCGCCGCCATCCATGCCTCGACCTCTTCCTGCGGGGTATAGATCCCCTCCTCGGTCTCGAAACTGTCGAGATAGGCGACCAGCGCCTGCGCCGTCGTGGACAGGCGCAGACTGTCCTCTGCCAGGTTGGCATGGAAGCGGTGCCGCCATTCCTCGGGCAATTCGCCCTCCTCGACCAGGATCGAGGCGGTCGAACGCAGCGAAGTCACCGCCGAGAGCACCTCGTGCAGGGTGGTCAGCAGATAGGGATCCTGCGTCATCCGGTCCGACAGGTTCACCAATTGCCGCTCCAGCGCGTCGGCGCGGCGGGAAGTGGCGATCAGCGTGCCTGCCCAACCGGGAAAACGGGCGAGCAGTTCGGGCGCCTGCTCCAGTTCGGGCGCAGGATCCTTGCCCGAGGGCGCGCGCGCCGCCGCCTCGCGCAGGGCCGCCATCCGGGCCTCTTCGCGGCCCGAGGCGAGTTCCTCGGCCGGAACCTCCAGCACTTCGGCGAGGCGGGCAACCAGGTCTTCGCCCACCGGCCGGCGATTATGTTCGATCAGGTTGAGATAGGCCGGAGATATGCCTGCCGCGCGCGCGATATCGGCCTGCCTGCGCGACAGGGCAAGGCGCCGTTCGCGGATCCGGGTGCCGGTCAGGATATGGGTGACGCTGCGTGGGCTCATGGTGAACATGAAACCCGGCAGGCAGCGTTTGCGCAAGCGGATTGGCGTGGCGATGGGGGCTTTGCCCCCGTAACCCGTTCCGGGTGCCTCCCCCAGGATATTTGCATGAAGAAGAAAGGGGCTTTGGGGGCGATCCGGATGGCGGGCTAGACCGCGATGCCGTGCCGACCGGCCAGGTCGGTGAAGAATTGCCATGCCACCCGGCCCGAGCGGCCACCGCGCGTGGCCTGCCATTCCACCGCCTCGGCGCGCAGTTCCTCGGGGGCGATCTTCAGGTCATAGGCGTCGCAATAGCCCTGCACCATGGCCAGGTATTCGTCCTGGCTGCAGGGGTGGAAACCCAGCCACAGCCCGAAACGGTCCGACAGCGAAACCTTTTCCTCTACCGCCTCGCCCGGATGGATGGCGCTCGAGCGTTCATTGTCGATCATGTCGCGCGGCATCAGGTGGCGGCGATTCGAGGTCGCGTAGAGGATCACGTTTGCGGGCCGTCCGCTGATCCCGCCATCCAGCACCGCCTTGAGCGACTTGTATTGCGTATCGTCATGGCTGAAGGAGAGATCGTCCGAGAACAGCAGGAAGCGGCGGTCCTGCGCCCGTCCCAGGATGGCCAGCAACCGTCCGACCGAGCCGAGATCCTCGCGCGCGATCTCGACCAGCACGAGAGGCAGGTCCTGCGCCACCGCCTCGGCATGAACGGCCTTGACCAGCGAGGATTTTCCCATGCCGCGCGCGCCCCATAAAAGCGCGTTGTTGGCGCCATATCCACGGGCGAATTGCAGCGTATTGGCCAAAAGCGTGTCCTTGGCCCGGTCGATGCCGATCAATTGCACCAGATCGACGCGATCGACGGTCTCGACCGGCTCCAGCCAATCGGGATCGGGATGCCAGACATAGGCGTTGGCCTCGGTGAAGCGCGGCTCCGGACGAGGTTTCGGCGCCAGCCGCTCCAGCGCGGCGGCGATACGTTCCAGCGGCTCGGATGCCTCGGTCATGTCCTTCATTCCTCGTCCTCGACCCATAATCCCTGCGCCTTGAGCTCCGCCTCGCGCTTGCGCTCGATCCGGCGGACAAGCTGGATCGAGACCTCGTAGAGCCCGTAGACCACGACGAACAGGATCACCTGCGAGATCACGTCGGGCGGGGTGGCGACGGCGGCCAGCGCCAGGATCGCGACGACCGCGTATTTGCGGACCGAGCCCAGCCCCTCGGCAGAGACCAGCCCCGCCTTGCCCATCAGCGTGAGCAGCACCGGCAGTTGGAAACTGAGCCCGAAGGCCAGCAGGAACTTGATCGTCAGGTTGAGATATTCCTGCATCGACCCCTGGAAGGAGATGCCCGCGACATCTCGCGTCTCGGTCATCTCGTCGGGGGTGGCGACGACGGGACCCTGCTGGAAGCCCAGGAAGAAATCATAGGCCATCGGCAGGATCACGTAATAGGCGAAGGCCGCGCCGATCGCGAACATCACCGGCGAGGCGACCAGAAAGGGCAGGAAGGCGCTTTTCTCGTTGCGGTAAAGCCCCGGCGCAACGAAGCGCCACATCTGGTAGCCAATGATCGGAAAGGCCAGGGCGAAGCCGCCGAAGAACGAGATATTGATGGCGGTGAAGAAACCTTCCTGCAGCTTGATGATCTGCAACTGGCAATCCTGCCCCCGCGCATCCAGCGCCGCGCAGATCGGTTGCGTCAGGAAATTGTAGATCGGCTGCCAGACCGTATAGCACAGCACCATCATCACGACGAAGGCCAGCAGCGACCAGATGATCCGGGTGCGCAGCTCGGCCAGATGCTCGATCAGCGGGGCCGAGCTGTCATCGATCTCATCGTCCGGTTGGGTGTTCGTGGCCAATTCAGTCGTCTTTCATATCCGACCGGCGCACCGCATGCAGGCGCCGCTTGCCGGTGGTTGCCTCATCGGCGGCTGTCACATCCTCCAATGGCTCCGCGGCTGGCGGAATCTCGGCCTTCGGAGGCTCCTCCGCGGGCTGCGGCGCGGCGGGATCGGGGCGAGCGGTTTTCGCGGGCTGCGACGGGTCCCATTTCTCGAACCGTTCGGCGGCGCGGTCCAGCGCGTCCAGTCCGAGCGATTTCTTCGAGGTCAGCGATTTCACGTCCTTGATCGAATTCGCCGCCTCATCGATGCCCGAACTCTTGGCGGCATCCTCCATCGCCGAGGTGAATTCGCGCGCCATGCTGCGCGCCCGGGCGGTGAACCGTCCCAGGGAATGGAACAGATGCGGCAGATCCTTTGGGCCAACCACGATCAGCGCAACCACCCCGATCAGCAGAAGCTCGCTCCAGCCGATGTCCAACATGGCCGTGCCCTTTCGCGATCAGCTACGGTCGCCGTTTTCCGGCGTCACGTCGCGCGCCTTGTCGCCAGGCGCGTCCTGCTGCGTGTCGTCAGTGGCTTTCTCGATCTCTTCGGTTTCGTCCTTCACGCCGCGTTTGAAGGCGGTGATGCCCTTGCCGACCTCGCCCATCAGGGACGAGATCTTGCCGCGTCCGAACAGAACCAGCACGACGACCGCGATCAAAAGAAGGCCGGGAAGGCCGATATTGTTCAGCATTGCAAACTCCCTTGTGCGGGGCCCGACGCCCGCGCGCCACATTTAGGGGCTCTCGCGGCGGAATGCAAAGCCCGAATGCGTGAACGGCAGCCGCCCGGATTGCATCGCGAGATGACGCAAGCGCAGGAAGCGCGGTCCCGTCCGGCTCTGCCGCAACACGCCCCTGCCCGATCAGCGGGTTTTCCGGCCAGCCGCGTTTCGCCTCATCCCGATCCCCATGGACAGGGGGCCGGAGGTGGAGGACAATCCGGGCCGAGAAGCAGGGAGAATGGCGATGAGCGAATCCGATACCCGGATCAAGGCGTATTTCAGCGAACCGAAACCGTGGCGCGCGGAACTGGCGACGCTGCGGGCCATCCTGCGGGACACCCCGCTGACGGAAGAGTTCAAATGGCGCTCGCCCTGCTACTGCTTTGAGAATGCCAATATCGTCACCCTCTGGCGCCTCAAGGATTGCTGCGCTCTCGGGTTCTTCAAGGGCGTCCTGCTAGAGGACCGGGAAGGCATCCTCATTGCTCCGGGCGAGAATTCGCAATCGATGCGCAAGGTGGAGTTCACCGGTCTTGCGGAGATCACCGGGCTGGAAACGGTCCTGAAGGATTATATCGGCGAGGCCATCGAGCTGGAGAAAGCCGGTCTCAAGGTGAGTTTCAGCAAACACGCCCCCGAATTCCCCGGGGAACTCATCGACAGGCTGGATGAGGATCCCGAGTTCAGGACCGCTTTCGAGGCCCTGACCCCGGGACGGCAGCGGGGCTATGTGCTGCATTTCTCGCAGGCGAAACAATCCGCGACACGGATCTCGCGGATCGCGAAATGCGCGCCCAGGATTCTCGAAGGAAAGGGGCTACATGATCGTTGAACGGGACGCCGGGGGGAAGGCCGTTACTCGGGCAATGGTTATTGCGGCATGAATGCGGGTCGGGCATTGTCATGATGAAGCAGCGGAAACAATCTTGGCCCAAAGGATTTTTGCGATGCGACTGATATTGCTGATCGCGCTATTGCTGCCATTGCCCGCAAGCGCCTTCATGGCCCGGAACGGCATGATCGCCAGGCAAGTCGGCCCGACCGAGATCGCGGTTGCCCATGAGGTGCAGCGTGACGATACCGATTACTGGTGTGCTGCCGGAGATTTCGCGCGGCATGTCCTGAAACAGCCGGGCAAGGCCCGTCTCTGGCGGGCCACGCCCAAGCCGCGCGAAAAGGGGAAAGGTATCGTCTTCACGCTCGACCCGGCGCGCAAGGCCGAGGGCGCGGGCCTGTCCCATTTCGGCTCGGGGCCGCGGGACGGCTCCCTGTCGGTCGGAATGGCGGTGACGAATTTCTGCCGCCCGCGAATCCCGTTCTGGGCGGATTGACCGGCATCATTCCGGTCGAAAGAGGCATATCCCTGCCATTGGTGCCATTGCCCGCCCCTCAGAACAGGCTCAACTGGTCCCCTGTCCTTGGCGGCGGACCAAAGCGGCTGCAATCGAGCGGCGGGCTGCCTTCCCGGTAGCCCAGCCTTTTCCGCGCCAGCCGAAAGCGCTGCTTCGCCAGTTCCGCCTCTGCCCCCGCGCCCCTGAAGCGATGCCCGAAGCGCGGATCATTGTCCCGCCCGCCCCGCATCGCCTGGACCCGGTTCATCACATGCGCGGCCATGCCCGGCCGGTGCCTCTCCAGCCAGTCGCGGAACAGCGGCGCGACCTCATGCGGCAGGCGCAGCGGGATCATGCTGGCCGTGCTTGCCCCTGCCTCGCGCGCCGCCGTCAGGATCGCTTCGATCTCGGGCTCGGTCAGCACCGGGATCACCGGCGCGACCATCACCCGGACCGGCACCCCGGCCTTCGACAGCGCGCCGATCATCTGCAGCCGCGTCTGCGGCGTGGGGGCCCGCGGCTCCAGCGCGCGTGCCAGCTTGGCATCCAGCGTCGTCACGCTGATCCCGATCGCCGCCTGGTCCTTCGCCGCCATCTCGGCCCAGAGATCGAGATCGCGCAATACGCCCCGTCCCCGCGTCACCAGCGTCGCGGGATGGTTCCAGTCCCGCAGCACCCTGAGTATCCCCGGCATGATCGCCAGCTTCGCCTCGACCGGCTGATACGGATCGGTATTCGTTCCCAACGCGATCGGCGCGACCTTGTAGGAGGGGCGCGCGATCTCCCGTTCCAGCAGAAGGGCGGCTTCCGGCTTGGCGGTGATCTTCGTCTCGAAATCCAGGCCCGGCGACAATCCCAGATAGGAATGGCTGGGCCGGGCGTAGCAATAGATGCAGCCATGCTCGCAACCCCGATACGGGTTGATCGAACGGTCGAAGCCGATATCCGGGGAGTTGTTGCGGGTAATGATCGAACGCGGCTTTTCCGTCACCACCTCGGTCTTCAGAAGGTGGCTGTCCTCGGGAATGTCCCAGCCATCGGATTCGCGCATCTTCTGATACGGCTCGAACCGCCCGGCGGGGCGTGAATCGGCACCACGGGCCTTGAGGGTTTCATCGGGATCGCGAGGTGGCAACATGGCGCCAAGCATAGAACATAAAGAGAACAAACGCCAGCGATTCCCGCCGTCACCCGCAGCGGGTCACGACTGCGCCATTTTCCCGGCTGGCCGAACCGGGAGGTTCCTGTCAGCGGCCTTCCCGGGCCCCTGCAGCACTTTCACGTCATGCGGACTCAGGGTCGTTCCGCATTCGGAACAGACCATCCTGGGATCGAAGGCGTGACCGCATGCCATATGCTGGTGAAGCACGGGCCGGCCGTCCTCTCCGGCCATGTGGACATCGCCCCAATGCACGATCGACAGGATCACCGGATACAGGTCCAGCCCCTTGCCGGTGAGCTTGTATTCATGCCGTGGCGGATGCTCCTGATAGGCAACCTTCTTCAGCACCCCGGCCTTCGAAAGCTGCTTGAGCCTGTCCGCAAGAATGCCCCGGGTCACCCCTAACCGCTCGTGGAAATCATCGAAGCGGCGAACACCCAGAAAGCAATCGCGCAGAATCAGCAGGGTCCACCTGTCGCCGATGACGGACAATGTCCGGGCCATCGAGCAGGTTTCCTGTTCCAGTTCGCTCCATTTCATCCTGGGCCTCCCGGCTCCTTGCCAACACGACCGAATATATTGCGCGGAATGAAGCATGCCAACCGGACGAGCCGCCCTGCCCCCTCCGATATGCAGCGATTCCCTCGCTTTCCGCCCGATTGACACGGTGCTTCGCGCCACGTAGGTTCTGAAACAGAACTTACGTAGGGGATTCTTCTCCTTCCAAAAATGGAATGACCGCGATGACCAGAAAAGAGATCGAGTTTCATTTCGATTTCGGCAGCCCGAACGCCTATCTGGCGTATCAACTGCTCCCCGGGATCGCCGAAAGGCATGGCGCGACCATCCGCCATGTTCCGGTCCTGCTCGGCGGCGTGTTCCGCGACACCGGCAACCGTTCTCCGGCAGAGGCTTACGCGGGGATCGAGAACAAGCTGAACTACGAACGCCTGGAAATGCAGCGCTTCATCGCGCGTCACGGCATCACGCGGTTCAGGCGCAATCCGTTCTTTCCGGTCAATACGCTTCGCCTGATGCGTGGCGCGGTTGCGGCGCGGCATCTTGGCGTCTTCGCCGAATATCTCGACACCGTTTTCAAGGGGATGTGGGAAGAGCAGTTGAACATGGGCGATCCCGACATCGCCGGCGCGGCCATATCGAATGCAGGCCTCGATGCAGAGGCGATCCTTGCCGCCGCAGAGACCCAACCCGTCAAGGACGAACTGCTCGCCAATACCCGCCGGGCCGTCGCACAGGGCGATTTCGGGTCACCGACCTTTCATGTCGAAGGCGAAATCTATTTCGGGAAAGACCGGCTTCGCGATGTCGAGGACCACCTGATCGGGCTGGAAACCGCCGCCGCCGGCAGGTGACAGGCCCGCGACGACACCGCCGGACAGGCGGCAGACACAGCAGCATGGGGGATGAAGCATGAAGAAACGCGGGAAAACGGTCGCCGTCGTCGGTGCCGGGGACTATATCGGCGCGGAAATCTGCAAGACCTTCGCGGCCGAGGGCTTCACGATCTTCGCCGGGCGCCGGAATGGCGAAAAGCTCGCCCCCCTCGTCCGCGACATCGAGGCGGCGGGCGGCTCCATCACCGCCAGGTCGCTGGATGCGCGCAAGGAAGACGAGATCGTCCAGTTCATCGCCGATGCCGAGGCCGCAGGGCCGCTGGAGATCTGCATATTCAATATCGGCGCGAACGTGAATTTTCCATTCGTGGAAACGACCGAACGGGTGTTCCGGAAAGTGTGGGAAATGGCCTGCTATGCCGGTTTCCTGACCGGGCGCGAGGCCGCCAGGGCGATGTTGCCGCGCGGCAAGGGCTGTCTCTTCTTCACCGGGGCCACCGCCGGGTTGCGTGGCGGCCCCGGCTACGCGGCCTTTGCCAGCGCCAAGTTCGGCTTGCGCGGAGTCGCCGAAGCGGCGGCGCGCGAACTCATGCCCCAAGGCATCCATGTCGCGCATCTGGTGATCGATTCGGGCGTGGACACCGCTTGGGTGCGCGAACGCATGACTGCCTCGGGCCAGGAGGCGTCCGAGCGGGTGCTCATGCGGCCCGCATCCGTCGCGCAAACCTATCTGCATCTTTGGAAACAGCCCGAAGACGCCTGGACCTTCGAGACCCAGATCCGGCCAAGCGTGGAACGCTGGTAGGCGCCCACCGGACAGGATCGCTCCGGCTCGGCATCGAAGACGGACAGTGTCTCGCCATCGATCTCGCAACCACCGAACAACTGGAAAATTTGGTGCGGTCGAGAAGACTCGAACTTCCACTCCGGTTAGGGAACAGCGACCTCAACGCTGCGCGTCTACCAATTCCGCCACGACCGCATCCGGGCAGTGCCGCGGGTCATAGCCGAGCCCGTCAAAAATGAAAAGAGGAATTCTGCAGATTCCTGCAACGGGAATTCGGGGCACGCCCCACCGCCTCAGCCCCACCAAGGTGGCTTGACGGCGCCGGTGCTTCGGTTCAGATCGTCGCATGGTGGAATGGATCATCAGCAGTGGCGTGACCGGCTATGAAGAGGCCGTGACCTTCATGGAGACGCGGGTCGCCGCGATCCATGCGGGCACCGCGGATGAGGCGATATGGCTGGTCGAACATCCGCCCCTCTACACCGCAGGCACCAGCGCCAGGCCCGCCGACCTGCTGCATGCGCGCTTTCCGGTCTTCGAGGCCGGCCGGGGCGGGCAATACACCTATCACGGGCCGGGCCAGCGCATCGTCTATGTCATGCTCGACCTGAACCGCCGGGGGCGCGATATCCGGCGTTTCGTGGCCCAGCTCGAAGCATGGGTGATCGCGGCGCTCGCAGAATTCGGCGTGACCGGCGAGGTCAGGGAAGGACGGGTCGGTGTCTGGGTCACGCGGCCCGAGAAGCCCCCGCTGCCCGACGGCACCCCCTCGGAAGACAAGATCGCCGCGATCGGCATCAAGCTGCGCCGTTGGGTCAGCTTTCATGGCATCTCGATCAATGTCGAACCCGAGCTGTCGCATTACGACGGCATCGTGCCCTGCGGGATCAGCGGATATGGCGTCACCAGCCTCGTCGACCTGGGGCTGCCGGTCACGATGGCGGATCTGGATTCCGCGCTGCAACGAAGCTTTCCGGCGCAATTCGGCTGATTTCGGCTCAGAAGGTCTCGTTCTGGGGACGGATGAACGGAAGGATATGTTCCGGCACCTCCTCCCAGGGAATGAAGGCGGGCATCCGCGCGATCCTGCGCTGTTCCCGCCAGCCGCCCTCGACCTTCATGACCAGGCAGCGGGTGATCCGGTTCCCGTGCTCCTGTTCGCTGCGCGCAAGGACCGCAAACCCGGTCGCGGCGGTCTCCATGCCCAGTTCGATCATGCGCAGATGAATGAGCGAGGTGGTGCGGGACGGCTCACTATGAAAGAACAGCATCGTGTAGCCTTCACGCTGCCGTAGCACCATGCCCCGAAACTCCCGCTTGCGGCCCAATGTCCGGAGATGGCGGGGAACCGTTTCGCGCGCGTTATACCCCCTGACGACCCTGGCCACGGCAAGCGTGTTGATGCGCAGCAGCATCTGCGTGGCACAATCGCGGCGTGAATTGGCACCACGCCAAATCTGGTAGACGCCATCGGGAAGCTCATTGCTGCCATGGAAAAAATCCTGGTCCGGCACGCAAAAGCCGACCGCCTCGTACATCGCGGCAGTGGCTGGCGGCAGGGGCGAGGTATTGTAAAGTCCCGCTGAGATCAAATCGAGCTGCGTCGGTGTGAGAAGATCGGTCAGGATCCGGGCATCGACCTCGAAATAATCGCATATCCGCTTGAGAACATTCGGTTTCGGGAAGGATTCCGAACGCAGGTAGCGCTGGAACTGGATCCGGTTGATGTCCAATTCCTGGGCAACGAAGGCCTGCGACCCCCGAAGGGCCGTCAAATTCCTCAGATTGTGACCGAACACCTCAAGAACCGACATGGAAACCACTGATCGCAAAACGCAACTGCCATGCCAGCATGGCATATCCGGCGGCTTGCGGCTAGTGAGTGACCAATCAAGTTCACCGGGACGGCATAATCGCGCCGTCCCGGTCAGTTCCATCTGTCCGGCACGAAACCCGGGGGGGAGAAAAGATTTCGCACCGCCTGGTCCTGATGTGCGACGGAACCCTTGCGCGCCTGGTAGGGAGCCTCAGGCGGCCGGTCCGTTCTGTTATGGTTATATCCGTCTAGCTTCGATGCGCCCGCCTCATGTTGTTCAGCTCTGGATACGGAATTTCTGGATCCGTGCGGCGAGTTCCATCAATTCGCCTGCCCTGATGGCCGGGATGCGATCAGCGACCGCATAGGCCACCGCTTCGATTTGCCGGCCGGCATCGTCCAGCACACGCTGCTCCAGTTCGAGCGGGGCGTAAAGGACATAGGCGTTCCGGGATCCGGCGCGATCATGTCCGGGTTTTCGGCGCATCTCTGCGCTGATCATCATATTCACTTCATGCACCATATGGCTGAGATTTGCGTCACCGAGACGCTTCATGGAGTCAGGTTAACCAAATTTTACCGTCCGGTGCAGACTCGCATTTGTGACCATCCGCTACAAAATTGTTCGGTATATAATGTATTTTATATACATTTCATGAGGTTGATCTTTCCCGCGCATCGACCAAAATTAACGCGAAAAATTCTTGGTATAGCACGTCATGATTGCAATCCCTCCTGCCATGGCGGTGTTTCGGCAAAGGCATTGGCCAGATGATCGATGAACAGCCTGACCTTGCGCGGCATCGGCCTGACCGGCGGCCAGACCACGCTGACCGGCAGCGGTTCCTGCGGCAATTCGGGCAGCACCCGGATCAGCCGCCCCTCGCGCAGCGCATCATGCACGATGAACAGCGGCAACAGTGCCAGCCCCAGCCCACCGATGGCAAGATCCCGCATGGCCTCGCCGTTATTCGCGGCGATCCGGCCCGAACGCGGCAGGGGAACCCCCGAGCCGAAGGGCCAGATCTCGCCAAGCCGCGCATTCAGATAGCCGATCACCTCGTGCCGGGGCAGGTCTGCGGGATCGTTCAGCGGCCCGTGCATCGCCAGGTAATCGGGGCTGGCGACCAAGGCGCGCGGATCTTCGCAGAGGCGGCGGGCCATCAATGTGCTGTCCTTCAGATGTCCGATCCGTAGACCGGCATCGAAACCCGACCGCCCCAGATCGGTCAGCTGGTCGTCATATTCCAGCACGATCTCCAGCCCCGGATGGGCGCGCGCGAATCCCGCGATCACCGGCCCAAGATGGCGGATGCCGAAACTCATCGGCGCGGCGATGGCCAGCCGTCCGCGCAGTTCGACCTCTGGCCCGGCCACGCTCTCGGTCGCGGCGATCAGTTCGGCCAGCGCGGGGCGCAACCGCTCGGCCAGCGCAAAGGCGCTGTCGGTCGGCGTGATCCGCCCGGCATGGCGCGTGAACAGGGGCACGCCCAGGGACGCCTCGAAATCGCTGATCCGCTTGCTGACGACGGATTTCGACAGATCGGCACGCGCCGCCGCGCCCGAAATGCTCCCCGCATCCAGAACCGCCAGAAATGTCTCGATATCAATGATCGACCAGCCCATAATCGGGACAATAACCCAGTTGCCGCCGTTCGCAATATCCGAACGCCGCTTTGCACCGACACCGGGTGCCGCGAACGGCGGCGCTGCGCCATATTGCGTTCAGACAAGGGAAAAGGAGCCGCATCATGCAGCTGACAGGAATCCACCATCTGACCGCGATCACCGCCGATGCTCCGGGCAATAACCGTTTCTACACGGAAACGCTCGGCCTGCGGCGGGTCAAGAAAACCGTTAACCAGGACGATACATCCGCCTATCACCTGTTCTTCGCCGATGGCGCGGGCAGCCCGGGCACCGACATCACCTTTTTCGACTGGCCGGTGGCTCGCGAAAGCCGGGGCACGCATTCGATCAGCCGCACCGGGCTGCGCGTGGCCGAGGCCAGCCTCGACTACTGGGCCGGACGTTTGCGCGACCGGGGTGTCGATGTAGGCCAGATCACCACGCTTGACGGCCGCCCCAGCCTCGATGTCGAAGATCCGGAGGGCCAGCGCCTGCGCCTCGTCGCCGCGCCCGAGGGCAATTCCGTGGCATGGGAGAAAAGCCCCGTCCCGGCGGAACACCAGATCCGCGGTCTTGGCCCGATCACCATCTCTGTCCCCGATCTCGGCCCGACCGAGGCGGTGCTGACGCAGGTGATGAACATGCGCAAGAGCCGCGACTATCCCAGCCCCGACGGCGAGGGGCAGGTGCATGTCTTCGAGATGGGCGAGGGCGGCGCGGCGGCCGAATTGCATGTCGCGGTCCAGCCCGGCCTGCCCGTCGCGCGTCAGGGGGCAGGCGCGGTTCACCATGTCGCCTTCCGCGTGCCCGACAAGCAGGCGCTGACGGAATGGACCAGCCGCGTCTCGGGTTTCCGCGTTCCGAATTCGGGCGAGGTCGAGCGTTACTACTTCCGCTCGCTTTACTTCCGCGAACCGGGTGGCAATCTGTTCGAGATCGCCACGGACGAACCCGGATTCGACGTGGACGAGCCGCGCGAAACCATGGGAGAAGGGCTGTCTCTGCCGCCCTTCCTCGAACCGAAACGCGCGCAGATCGAGGCGGGGCTGAAACCCCTCGCCTGAACCGAACTCGCCCGGGGGCACCCTGCCCCCGGCCATCACAGGGAGGAATCCATGCCCGTCATCCTTGGCCTCAGCGGCAGCCTGCGCCGCGCCTCGTTCAATTCCGGCCTGCTTCGCGCCGCCCGAGATGTCGCGCCCGAAGGCGTCGAGATCCGCATCGGCTCGATCGCCGAAGTGCCGCTTTACGATGGCGATGCAGAGGCCGCGCAGGGCATACCGCCTTCGGTGATGGAACTGAACCGGCAACTGGCCGAGGCCGACGGGCTGTTGCTGGTCACGCCCGAATACAACAACGGCATACCCGGTGTCTTCAAGAACGCCATCGACTGGATGTCGCGCGGCGATGGCGGCAAGAATTTCAAGGGCAAGCCGGTCGCGGTCACCGGCGCCTCGCCCGGCAATTTCGGCACCGCCCATTCGCAAAGCCACTGGCTGCCCGTGCTGCGCACCCTTGGCACGCGGCAATGGCACGAGGGGCGCCTGCTGGTCTCGCGCGCGGGCGATCTGTGCGATCAGGACGGCAACCTGACCGATGACAAGACCCGCCAGAAGCTCGCCGATTTCGTCGCCGGCTTCGCCGCCAGCCTGTAATGGACCGTCTCGCCGCCGACCGCATGTTCGCGCAGGTCGTCCGTCTCGGCGGCTTCTCGGCCGCGGCGGCACATCTGGGCACCTCTCCGGGGCAGGCCTCCAAGCTGGTCTCGGGGCTGGAGGCCCATCTTGGGGTGCGGCTTCTGAACCGCACCACCCGCGCCATCTCCCCCACCGCCGAGGGCGAGGCCTATTTCACCCGTATCAGCGCGATCCTCGACCAGCTCGACGATCTGGACGACAGCCTGCGGGATGCGGGCCAGAATCCGCGCGGACTGCTGCGGATCACCGCGCCGCTGACCTTCGGCACCGTGCAACTCATGCCTGCCCTGACCGATTTCGCCCGGCAACATCCGGCCGTCCGGTTGGAAGTGCAGTTCACCGACAGTTACATGGGCCTGGCAGAACATGGCTTCGATGCCGCGATCCGGATCGGCCAGCCTGCCGATTCCGCGCTCAAGGCCCGCAAGCTTGGAGTCATAAGGGTCAAGATTGTCGCCGCGCTCGGCTATCTCAAGGCACGGGGCGTGCCACGCCGCCCCGCCGATCTGGCAGGCCATGACATCGTGACCGACCTGAATTTCTCCCGCCCCGACACGTGGAATTTCCGCGACAAGGGCGAGCCGGTTCTGCTGGACCTGCCCGGTCGGCTGCGCTTTGGCAATGCCGAGGCCTGCGTCATCGCAGCCGAGGCCGGGCTGGGCATTACCCGCGTGCCGGATTTCATCGCCGCCCCCGCTGTCCGCGCCAGGCGGTTGATCGAGATATTGGCGGAATATCGCGACGGGGAATCCGGGGTCTACGCGCTGACACCCTCGGGCCGCCATATGCCCTCGCGTTTGCGGCTCTTGCTGGACTTCCTGCGCGAGCGTTGGGGTCCCGACCATGACTGGAGCAATTGATTCCAATTTGGAATAAATCATCTTCCATTTGCACCGATTATCATCCGTATGGAAAAGACGCATATTCCGTCCATGACCACAAGCGAGGCTATGTGAAAGGACCGACATATGCTGACCACCTTGAATGAGAAACTGCACGCCCCCGACCTGGCCGCGCTGATCCTGCGGGTCTCGATGGGCGTGCTGTTCCTGGCCCATGCCGGGCTGAAAATCTTTGTCTTCACCCCCGCCGGCACGGCGCAGTTCTTTGGCTCGATCGGCCTGCCGGGCGCACTGGCCTATCTGGTGATCGCGGCCGAACTGCTTGGCGGTATCGCCCTTATCATCGGCTGGCAGGTGCGGCTGGTCGCACTGGCGCTGGTGCCGGTGATGCTGGGCACGATCATCTTCAGCCATGGTGCAAGCGGCTTCTTCTTCAGCAATGAGGGCGGCGGATGGGAATATCCGGCCTTCTGGACCATCGCGCTGATCGTGCAGGCGCTGATCGGCGGCGGCGCAGCCGCTGCCAGCCAGAACTGAAATGACGGAGGCTGCCATGACCGGAAAATCCATAAACCACGTCGCCTTGACGGTGCGGGACCTGCCCGGCATGGCGGCATTCTACGAGACTGCACTGGGCCTCGCCCCGCTTGGTGGCGACGGTGAAACCCGCCGCCTCGGCGCGGGCGAGGAGATGCTGCTGGAACTGCGGGCCGACCCCGCCGCCACGCCACGCGATCCGCGCCAGGCGGGACTGTTCCACACCGCCTTCCTGCTGCCCGAACGGGCCGATCTGGGGCGCTGGCTTCGCCATGCCGTCCAGAGCGGGCTGCGGCTGACCGGCGCCTCGGATCACGGTGTCAGCGAGGCGATCTATCTCGACGATCCGGAGGGTAACGGGATCGAGATCTATCGGGACCGGCCCGAATCCGAATGGACGCGCAATGGCGACCGGGTCGAGATGTTCACCATGCGACTGGACCTGAACGACCTGACGGCCTCGGGCAGCGGAGAATGGCGGGGCGCGCCCTCGGGCAGCCGTGTCGGCCATGTGCATCTGCAGGTGGGCGATCTCGTCCCGGCGGATGAGTTCTTCCGCGAAACCATGGGCCTGACCCGGACCTTCGAAGGACCGGGAGGGGTGTGGTACGGCTGGAACGGCTATCACCACCACCTCGCGGGCAATGTCTGGAACAGCCGGGGCGCTGGACCGCGCGATCCGAAGATGACCGGGCTGACTGAACTGGTGGTGAACGATCCCGAGCGGGCGGGCGAGACCGTCACCGACCCCTGGGGCACGCTGTTCAGGATGGTCTGAGCCGCCCCCGGGCGCTTCTTCTTCATCCAAATATCCCGGGGAGTCGCGCGGCACGCGCGGCGGGGCGGAGCCCCTTACCCGCCCTGACCCGCAGACCGGCATTCCCGCCTGCTTCCATCCTCCGCCAGGTCGGTGAAGCTGGCCATGTCGCCCTTGCTCCACCATTCATATTCCCCCGCCACGTAGCGCGCGCCGGATGCCGCGATCACGTTCACGAAGACCCGCTCGACCCCGTCGACGGGCAGGATCGCCAGTTGGTTCTCCCCCGCATTGACATAAGTCACCCGGAGGCTTTCCCCCTCGCCGCAGTCATATTCCACCGGAAGGATGTTGCTTTCTCCCGAGATGGGAAGCGGGATCGACAACATGGGTTCTGCGGATAGGGGAAAGGCGATCAGCGAGAACGCCGCGCTGGCAAGAAATGTCTTCATCGTGAATCCCTCGTGCAATGGATCAGGCGGCATCCATCCAGCCGCCCAGGAAGGCATGGATGTTACGGGTCAGGTCGTCCGAGAGATAACCGCCCTCCTGCACCATCACGGTGGGCAGGCCCGCCCCGGCGATCAGCGCCGCCGCGCGCCCGAAACATTCGGTGGTGACCGACAGCCCCTTCAGCGGGTCGTTCTCATGCGCGTCCAGTCCAAGGGCCAGCACCAGCGCGCCGGGATCGAATTCGCGGACCCGCTCCAGCGCGGTGGCGATGGCGGCCAGCCATTCCTCGTCCCCCTGCCCCTGTGGCAATGCTATGTTCAGGTTGAAGCCTTCACCCGCGCCGCGCCCGGTCTCATGCGCGTAACCGACATAGAAAGGGTAGAAGGACTCGGGCGAGGCATGGATCGAGACGGTCAGCACGTCAGGGCGTTCATAGAAAATCTCTTGCGTGCCATTGCCGTGATGCACATCGATATCCAGGATCGCGACGCGTTCGTGACGCGCGCGCAGGGCCTGCGCCGCGATGGCGGAATTGTTGAGGAAGCAATGCCCTGCCGCGGTATCCGCATCGGCGTGATGCCCCGCTGGCCGGCATAGCGCATAGGCCGCCCTTTCGCCGCCCATGACCGTTCCCGCCGCCGCCAGGGCCGTATCAACCCCGCGCAACGCCGCCCTGTAGGTGTCGCGCCCGACCGGGCAGGCGGTATCGGCCATATGCCATCCCGCACGGCCGACAATGCCCTTGGGGTAGCTTTGCGTGGCCTTTTGCGGATGCAGGTTGGCGACCACCTCGCGCCCGCGCCGGGGAAGGCCTGCCATTCCTCCCAGCAGCTTTCCAGGAATTGCAGATATTCCGGGGTATGGATCGCCCGCATCGCCGCGCGGTCGGTTTCGGGCGGGTTCACGGTCGTCAGCCCCAGCCCGGACAGTCCGGCCAGCAGGCGACGGGCGCGTTCGGGCAATTCCTTGTTCGCAGTGGGCACGCCACGCAGCATCCAGAAACGCGGATCATGGGCCTCGGTCTCGGGGGCGTAAAAGCAAGGCAGGGCGGTCATCATCTCTCCTATGGTCGCGCGGATGCGAGACTAGGAAGTTTCGGGACCGGGGGCCAGCCCCCGAACCCCCGGGATATTTGCATGAAGAAGAAGGCGGATTTTGCCCGTCTTGCAGACCGGGTTCCCGGGGAGGCGGCGGGCGCCATCGTCAGAAGCCCGCATGGGTTTCCAGGAATTCGACCTCTTCCGCCGTGGACTCGCGGCCCAGCACCGCGTTGCGATGCGGAAAGCGGCCGAAGCGGGCTATGATGTCGCGATGGTCGCGGGCGAAATGCAGGGAATGGGCGTTGCCAAGGGCTTCGTAGAGTTTCACCGAGTGTTCCTGGTCGGCGAGATCCTCGCTATGCATGAAAGGCAGGTAGAAGAATTGCCTCGTGGTCTCGTCCTGTTCCTGATCAAAGCCGCGATCCAGCGCGGCGCGGGCATGGGTCAGCGCGAGATCGTTGCTTTCGAAGGACCGGGGCGAGCCGCGGAACATGTTGCGCGGGAACTGGTCCAGCGCGATCACCAGCGAAAGCGCGTCCTGCGCGTTGCCGCCCCAGTGATCCAGCCGGCCGGCATGGGCGGCCTCGTATGTGGCGCCGAAAAGCTGGATGATCTGGCGGTCGATCTCTTCGGCTTTCTTGAACCAATAGGGCTGCATGTCAGCCGAAAACCAGAAATCGCGGATGTCCTGCGGGGTCTTGACGGTCATGTCATGTCCTTTACGTGATGCGTGGAGATCCCGAAGCCGCCGCGATGAAATGGGTCGGCGGCTTCGGATTTGCTGATCGGTGTCGCCGGGTGCTCAATCGGGCAGCGGAATGAATTCCTCCCGATCATCGACCGGCAGGTCGAACAGCCCCTGCCCCCATTGCTGCGCCTGCCATTCGCGTTTCGCCTCTTCGATCTTCTCCCTCGAGGAGGCGACGAAGTTCCACCAGATATAACGAGGTCCGTTCAGCGTCTCGCCGCCAAGCGCCATCAGCCGTGCGCCGCGATCCCCGGCCGATACGGTGATCTGGTCGCCGGGGCGGAAGACCATCATCTGCCCGGCCTCGTATTCCTGCCCGGCGATGCGGATCGAGCCCTCGGTGATGTAGATCCCGCGATCCTCGTGATCGGTGGGCAGCGGGAAACGGGCCCGTGCCGCAAGCGTCACGTCCAGGTAGAATGTGTCGGAATAAAGCGTTGCGGGCGCGGTCTCGCCATAGGCGCGGCCAAGGATCAGGCGGGCCTCGATGCCCTGGTCGCGGATCTCGGGAAGGGCCTGCTTGCCGTGATGCTCGAATGTCGCGGGCATGTCCTCGTGGCTTTCGGGCAGGGCGATCCAGGTCTGGATGCCGAACAGGCTGTTCGGTCCCTGCCGCGCCTCGGCCGAGGTGCGTTCGGAATGCGTTACCCCCTTGCCTGCGACCATCCAGTTCAGTTCCCCGGGCCGGATCACCTGATCGCTGCCGACGCTGTCGCGGTGATGAAAATCTCCGCGATAGAGATAGGTGACGGTGCCCAGCCCGATATGCGGATGCGGGCGCACATCGACGCCCTGCCCGGTCAGGAACTCGGCAGGACCGGCCTGGTCGAAGAAGATGAACGGGCCGACCATCTGCCGCTTGGGCGCGGGCAGGGCGCGGCGGACCTCGAAATCGCCGAGATCGCGGGCGCGGGGAATGATCAGGGTCTCGATGGCATCCGGGCCGATCTCGTCGGGGCAGCCGGGGGTGAGTGCGGGGTTCCAGCTCATGGCGATCCTCCTTTGGCTCCTGTGGCCTGTTCACAGGATGGTCCGATTCCGCCGAACCGCCAAGGGAAGATTCGTTCGGCAAACGCGAACACCGGGTTGGGCAAAGCCTTGCTGGTGCCGGGCGGGCCGGAGGCGCATCTTGGTTTGCGGACAGGAAGGAGTCATGCCATGACCAGCGGAATTCATCATGTGACGGCCATCACCCGCGATGTGCAGGCGAATGTCGATTTATGGATGGGCTTTCTGGGCCTGTCGCTGGTCAAGCAGAGCGCCGGTTTCGAGGATGCCGAACAGCTTCACCTGTTTTATGGCAATGCGACCGCCGATCCCGGAACGCTGGTCAGTTTCCTTGTCTGGCAGGATGGGGCGACCGGCCGCGTGGGCCATGGGCAGGTGGCCGAGATCGCGCTGGCCATTCCCCGCGCCCGGATCGGCGACTGGCTGACCCGCGCCATGCAGCGCCAGTTGCGGATCGAGGGGCCGTCGCGCGAATTCGGCGAACCGGTGCTGCGCCTGAAGGATCCCGACGGGATCATCGTCAAGCTCGTCGGCGCGGATGTTCCCGACACCGGCTGGCCCGCCGCCCCGCATGGGCTGCGCGCCGTCACGCTCTGGTCCGAACTGCCGGAGCAGACCGCCGCATTCCTGAGCCGTTTCGGCTATCGCGCCGGGCCGGTCGAGGGCGGCGTGACGCGGCTGGTCTCGGACAGCGATGCGCTGGACATCCGCGATGCCTCGGGTTTCGTGGCGGGCATTCCCGGCACGGGCGTGATCGATCATGTCGCGCTGCGGATGCCGGATGTGCCCGCCATCGAGGCCCATCGCGCCGCGTTGTCGCGTCTGAACAGCGGCGAGGTGACGGTCCATGACCGCAAGTATTTCACCTCGCTCTATATCCGCGAGCCGGGGGAAATCCTGATCGAGCTGGCCACGGACGGCCCCGGCATGGGTATCGACGAGGCCCCCGGCCATCTGGGCGAGATCCTGATGACCCCGCCGCATTTCGCGGAGCGCGCCGATGATCTGCGCGTCTTGTTGCCGCAATTCGCCCGTCCGGGCGAGGAAAGGTTCCCGATGAGAGTTCTTCCCTTCACCCACCGCATCCACCGGCCCGATCAACCCGACGGCTCGACCCTGCTGCTGCTGCATGGCACCGGCGGGAACGAGGCCGACCTGATGCCGCTGGCCCATCATCTGAACCCGAATGCGACCCTGCTCGGCTTGCGCGGGAGGTCGAACGAAGAGGGCGTCGCGCGGTTTTTCCGCCGCCTGTCGATGACCAGTTTCGACCAGCAGGATATCCGCGCCGAGGCCACTGCCTTCGACGCCTTCATGAGCGGGGCGATTGCCGCCTATGACCTGGACCCCGAGCGGATCACCGTGCTGGGCTATTCCAATGGCGCGAATTTCGCGGGGGCGGTGATGGGGCTTTATCCGGTGCTTTTGCGCCGGGCGATCCTGATCCGGCCCATGGCGGTGCTGGAGGACTTGCCCGAGCCCGATCTGACCGGCACAAGGGTCCTGACACTGGCCGGTGCGCATGACCCTTATGGCCCCCATGCCGCGCGCCTGAATGATTGGCTCCGGGCCAGTGGCGCCGATCTGGACGCCCGGACCGTTCCGGCCGGGCATGAACTGGCGCAGGCCGATCTGGCCGCTGCGCAGGACTGGCTGAAAGGAGCATGAGATGACCGAAATCACCGTCACCCGCGAGGAAATTGACGACCGCCATGGCCGCTACGTGGCGCGCGTCGCGGGCATCGATGCCGAGGCCGAATTGACCTTTACCCGGCGGGCCGGGAACCGGATCAGCGCCGATCACACCGGCGCCCCCGAGGAGTTGCGCGGCACCGGGGCGGCGGGCGCGCTGGTCCGGCATATGGTCGAGGATGCCCGCGCGAGCGGGTTCCGGATCATCCCGCTCTGCCCCTATGTGCAGGCGCAATATGCCAGGCATCCCGACTGGTCGGATGCCTTCACCACCGCGCCGGGAGAGACGCCGAAACTGCCGGGATAGAGTCCGGGAGGAGGTAACAACACCTATTTCCCGCCGTCCCGCAGCGTGGCAATGATATGGGGCAGCCGGGTTTGGCTGACAGGCCGGAAAAAGGAACGGGACGGCGGATGCAGAGGATTGCCATCGCGGAGGGGGCGGCGGATGTCGCCCTCGTGCTTGGGGCGCTGGAGGCGCATGGCTTCTCGCCCATCGCGACCGACAGGCATAGCGGGCTGACCCTTTCGAACTGGTCGCAGGCGGTGGGCGGCGTGAAGATCTTCGTTCCCGCCGAAAAGGCGGATGAGGCCGCCACGCTTCTGGCCGGACTCGGCATGCCGCGATGGCGGGCCCCTGGTCTCTGGGTGATACTCGCCTTCGCCATTGCCTGGCTGATGGCAAGCGTCCCTCCGCCCGGAATGGGCAATTACCTGACCCGCCGCCCCGGCATGGATAATCCCGCCATGGGCGACCCCTGAGCAGGAAGACGAGGGACCGCCCACGCCGCAGGCAGGCGCCCGCCGGTTAACCCGGACAGGCCGCGCCGGTGTCGATCCAGGCCTGGGTCAGCTGGCCGAACAGTTCCTGCGAGCCCGGTGCGGGGGTGCGGCCCTCTCCGGGCTCCCAGCCCCAACCGACAAGACCGTCCTCGGCCATATGCTCGTGCAGCTCCTCCAGCGAGCGGTCGCCATTGCGTTCCGGATCCTTGAGCTGCTCGCAGATCTCGCCAAGGCCAAGCCCCGCCCAGGCCATCTCGACCGGGGCGAGCGACCATGGCTCGTGGCCGGGAATGCTCTCGATCCCGCCGACGCCGGTGGTCTCGAAATTCTCGGCACCGTGGCAGGTGTTGCAGGTCATGCCGGGCGCGCCGAAATCGGCATCGCCCCGCACCACCGGAGGCTCATGCGGCTGCATGTCGTCGCCCTGTGTCGGGCCGCCCTTGGGGTGACAGTTCAGGCAGCGTGGATGGGTCAGGACCTTGCCCATCTCTTCGAAGATCGCCGCCGAGCGTTCGGTCTGATCCTCGATGCTGTCGAAATCGGCGGGCGCGCGCAGATCCTGCGCCATCGCCGGAAAGGCCAGCACTGTTGCCAGCGCAAGCGAAAGGGGGAAGCGTTTCATGCGGGTCTCCTTTCTCATGCGACCGGGATGATGGGCAGGCGGCGAGTGGCATTGCCGGTCATCCGGCGCCACGCATTGGCGATGGCCGGGGCGATCGGCGGGGTGCCGGGTTCGCCGACGCCGGTGGGCGCCTCGGCAGAGGGGATGATCACCACCTCGATGGCGGGCATCTCGGGGATGCGCAGGATGCGGTAGCTGTCCCAGTTTTGCTGCCGGATCAGGCCGCCCTCGTCCAGCGTGATCTCGCTGTAAAGCGCGGCAGAGATGCCGTAGCCGATACCCCCCTCCATCTGCGCGCGCACGACATTGGGATTGACGGCCAGCCCGCAATCGACCGCGCACCAGACCCGGTGGACATGTGGAATGCCGCCGCGATCCTCGATCTCGGCGATTTGCGCGACATAGGTGCCAAAGGATTTGACCACCGCCACGCCATAACCGTAATCGCCCGACTGGTCGGCCATCTCGGCCACGCGCTCGAGCACGGCCCTCTCGCGGGGATGGTCATCGCCCATCAGCGCAAGCCTGCCTTCGATCGGATCCTTGCCCGCTTTCTCCAGCAACTCGTCGATGAAACATTCGACCGCATAGCCGGTATGGGTATGCCCGACCGAGCGCCACCACAGCGTCGGGATCGGCGATTCCATCTGCGCCCAACGCAGCCGGTGATTGGCCATGGCGTAATGCAGCTCGTTCGCGCCCTCGAAGGCGGTGAAGTCGGGGCCGCCCTGCAGCATCGCCTCGAATGGCGTGCCCATGACCACCGATTGCGCGGCGATGCCGTGATCCCATGCCTTGATGCCGCCCTGATCATCCAGCGCGGCACGCATGTGATGGACCGTGAGCGGGCGGTAATAGCCGCCCTGCACGTCATCCTCGCGCGTCCACATCAGCTTGACCGCGCCCTTGCCATTGGCCTTGGCGACCTCGGCCGCCTCGGCGGCGAAATGCGAGTCGGGCGTGGCGCGGCGGCCAAAGCTGCCACCCGCCAGCATCGTGTGCAGGCGGACATTCTCGACGCCGAGGATCTTGGCGATGGTGCCCTGGTCCCCGGTCTGCATCTGGCTGCCCATCCAGACCTCGGCCTCGCCGTCGCGCAGCTCGACCACAGCATCCAGCGGCTCCATCGGGGTATGGGCGAGATAGGGGAAGACATAGGTGGCCTCGACAATTTCGGAGCCTTCCAGGGCGGCCTCGACATCGCCGGTCTTGACGACCTCCCATTTCCCGCCTGCCTTGGCGGCTGTGGTCCATTCCTCGATCATCGCATCGCTCGAACGGGTCTCGGCCTCGGCCTCGTCCCACTCGATTTCCAGCGCGTCGCGCCCCTTCAGCGCGGCATAGGTATTATCGGCATAGACCGCGACGCCGGTCGGCACCTGCGCGACCTTTTGCACCCCCGAGACCTGCAAGGCGGCGCTGTCGTCGAAGCTTGCCACCTTCGCCCCGAATTTCGGCGGATGCGCGACCACCACGGTCAGCATGCCGTCGCGATAGACATCCAGGGTGAACTGCGCCGAGCCATCCGTCTTGGCGCTGCTGTCCACCTTGGGAAGATCGGTGCCGATCAGCTTGAACTGGGCGGGATCCTTCACCGGCGGATCCTCGGGCGCGGTCTGCTGCGCGGCGGCCTCGGCCAATTCGCCGAATGTCGCGGATTGATCGCCGGCGCTGATAATGCCCTTGTCGATGGTGATATGATCGGCGGGCACGCCGAAACGCTCGGCGGCAGCGGCGACCAGCATTGCCCGCGCCCCGGCCCCGGCCTTGCGCATCTGCATGAAGCTGTTGGCCATCGCCGTCGAGCCGCCGGTGCCCTGCATCCCGAAGGCGAGATTGGCGTATTTCTCGACATCGGCGGGGGCGGCTGCGGCGCGCATCTGCGACCAGTCGGCATCCATCTCTTCGGCGACAAGCGTGGTCAGGCCCGTATAGGGTCCCTGCCCGAACTCGATATGCTTGATGAGGACGGTCACGGTATTGTCGGGGGCCACGCGGATGAAGGCATTGGCCGACATCTCGCCCGAGCCCTCGGGAAGCTCGTTGAAAAACGCGGCCGCGCCGGATTTCTGCTGCGCGCGGGCAAGCCCCGGAAGGGCGACCGCGACAATCAGCCCGGACAGGAAGGCGCGGCGGCTGGTATGGATATTCATGGCTCAGCCCTCCAATGTCTTGGCGGCGTCATGGATCGCCTGCCGGATGCGGACATAGGTGGCGCAGCGGCAGATATTCCCGGCCATCGCGTTGTCGATATCCTCGTCGCTCGGCGAGGAGACCTGCTGCAAGAGCGCCGTCGCGCTCATCACCTGACCGGACTGGCAATAGCCGCATTGCGGCACGTCGAGCGCGCGCCAAGCGGCCTGCACCGCCTCTGCCTCGGGGCCGCTCAGCCCCTCGATCGTGGTGATATCCGAACCCTCAACCATGGAAACCGGCGTCACGCAGGAACGGCGCGGCGAGCCGTCCAGATGCACCGTGCAGGCACCGCATTGCGCGATGCCGCAACCGAACTTGGTTCCCGTCAGGCGCAATTCGTCCCGCAGAACCCAGAGCAGCGGCGTATCGGGATCGACATCGACGCTGCGCTCTTCTCCATTGACTGTAAAGCTGATTGTCATGCTGGCATTCCTCTGCTGGCGAGGAAAAGGTTAACGCGAAACTGGACGGTTTACGAGTTCTTGAAATAAACGCGTAAGCTCCCATCTTGGTTGATCATGCTTGCGACACATACGCCGGCTGCCCCCTCCCCGCTTTGACGCCCGCCCCGCCCCGGCCTATGAGGCAAGAGGCGGCAGCGAGGGAAACGGCCATGAAGATCTGCATTCTCAATACCGGTGGCACGATCAGTAGTGTCGGCTTTCCCCTGGTGCCCATGTCCGCCGCCCGTTTCGGCGAAGCCGCCAAGGCGATCCTGACACCGATGATCGCGGCTTCCCTGCCGGAAATGGAACTGCATTTCGACAGTTCCCTGCGCTTCTCCGATCGTGGCACGGGCGCGCTGGACAGCACCAATCTGCAGCCCCGCGACTGGTGCCGGATCGCCGAAGCGGTGCTGAACACCTATGCCGATCACGACGCTTTCGTGATCCTGCATGGCACCGATACGATGGATTTCTCCGGCGCGGCCCTGCCGTTCCTGCTGAACGTCACGGACGAATACGGTTTCGGTCGCGCCGTCCTGTCCAAGCCGGTGATCCTGACCGGGGCGCAACTGCCGATGTTCCGGGACACGCCCGAGGGGCTGGTCCTGAACGCGGGCAGCGACGCCTTCGCCAATTTCTGCGGGGCGCTGGCCTGTGCCCGGTTGCGCATCCCCGAACTGGCGCTGTTCTTCGATGGCAAGCTGCTGCGCGGCAACCGGGCGATCAAGGTCTCGACCACGCGCTTCGCCGCCTTCGATTCGCCGCATCTGCCGCCCTTGGCCGAGGCCGGGATCGGAGCCTGGCGCGGTCATGCAACCGCCCTGCCCGGCCCCGCCGCGCCGCATCTGTCACTGGACGATTCGGAGGCGCGACAGATGGCGCGCGAGCGGCTGAGCGCCATCGACGCCGCGATGGACAGGCATCCGGTGATCCAGCTGAACGCCTTTCCGACACGCTTCCAGGGGGACAGCGCCCCCCTCGCCCGCATGATCGGGGATGCCGTCGCAGCCGGGATCAGGGGGATCGTGCTGGAATCCTATGGCGAGGGGAATTTTCCTTCGGGCGATACCGGCGATGCCAGCCGGGGCGCGATCCGCAAGGCGCTGAAGGCTGCCACGCAGGCCGGGGTGGTGGTGGTAGACGGCACCCGCGTCATCGGCGGGCAGGTCGGGGAATTCCATTACGCCGCAGGCGCATGGATATCCGAGGCCGGAGCGATCAGCGCGGGCGACATGACCCCGATGGCCGCATTCACCAAGACCATGATCCTGTCCGCCGCCGCCGGGCATCACGGCTGGAACCCGGCCACGCTGCGCGCGCAGATACGGCGCAGCCTGGCGGGCGAGTGCAGCTTTGCCGACCGGTTGGACAGCCGCCTGAACCCGGTGCTGAACCCCGGGCAATCCCTGTCCGCCGCGGATGGCGCGGCACGGCTGGTCAATGATCCCGATCACGGAGTTGCACTGATCGGTGCGGATGAAAAAACCCTCTGGTCCCCGGCTTCGGGCCGGCCCGGGCGGCTGGTTCTCGATCCCGATGGCAGGCTTTCGTATCTCGCCCCGGATAGAGCGGTCCTGTGGCAACAGGCCGCGCCGGAAAAGCCGATGGCGGATGCCTGCCTGTTGTTGCGCTGTGACCCGCAAGGACAGCCGGTGCTGGAACTTCGTGACGGCGGCGGCGTTCCGGCGGCAACCATCACAGGTTGAGCGGTTACTGGACAGCAATCCGCGCAATCCCTAAACCGGCTGGAACGCCTTGCCATCCGATCAATCCGGGAAAACACCATGTCTCCGCGCCAGAATATTCCGATCGCCGTTGCCGGGCTTGGCTATGTCGGGCTGTCGAATGCGGTCTTGCTTGCCCAGAGCCATGACGTGTGTGCCTTCGATATCGATCCGGCGCGGGTCGAGATGGTCAATAACCGCCGCTCGCCCATCGAGGACCGCGAAATCTCCGAATTCATGGCCGAAAAACCCCTGCAGCTTTCGGCCACCACAGATGCGGAGGCCGCGATGAAGGGGGCGGAATTCGTGATCGTCGCAACCCCGACCAATTACGACCCGCGCAGCAACCGCTTCGACACCTCGACGGTCGAGGCGGTCATCAGGGAGGCGCGCCGGATCGCCCCCGAAGCCACCATAATCGTCAAATCCACCGTGCCGGTGGGCTTCGTCACAAGGATGCGGCACGAGACCGGTTTCGACGGCATCATCTTTGCCCCCGAATTCCTGCGCGAAGGCCGGGCGTTATACGACAACCTGCATCCCTCGCGCATCGTGGTTGGCGATCATGGCGAGGCCGCGCATCGCTTTGCCGGTCTGATGGTCGAGGGGGCGATCCGCAAGGACATGCCGGTGCTGTTCACCGGCCCGGTCGAGGCCGAGGCGATCAAGCTGTTCTCGAATACCTATCTCGCCCTGCGCGTCGCCTATTTCAACGAATTGGACAGCTACGCCCTGCAGCACGGGCTGAGCACGCGCGAGATCGTCACCGGCGTCAGCTCGATCCGCGCATCGGCGATCACTACAACAATCCCAGCTTCGGTTACGGCGGCTATTGCCTGCCCAAGGATACCAAGCAGTTGCTTGCCAATTACGAGGACGTGCCGCAGAACCTGATCTCGGCCATCGTGCAGTCGAACACGACGCGCAAGGATTTCATCTCGGAACGGATCATCGCGCGCAAGCCGCGCGTGGTCGGGGTCTACCGGCTGGTGATGAAGGCGGGTTCGGACAATTTCCGCGACAGCTCGATCCAGGGGATCATGAAGCGGATCAAGGCCAAGGGGATCGAGGTGATCGTCTACGAGCCGGTGCTGAAGGACGAGTTGTTCTTCAACAGCCGGGTCATCCGCGACCTTGACGCCTTCAAGGCCGAGGCCGATCTGATCCTGGCCAATCGGCGGACCGAGGCCCTTGCCGATGTGGCCGACAAGGTCTTTACACGCGATCTTTTCGGGTCAGACTGACGGCAAGGCGAAACCGGGGCGGAGAACGACAATGGCGATCATCTATGTGCTGAACGGGCCGAACCTGAACCTGCTGGGCAAGCGCCAGCCCGAGATCTACGGGCGCGAGACGCTGGAGGATGTCGAGTTGCTGTGCCGCGATGCGGCGGGCGGGCACGAGATCCGTTGTCTGCAATCGAACTGGGAAGGCCAGATCGTCGACTGGATTCACGAAGCCCGCGAACAGGCCGCCGCCATCGTCATCAATCCCGCCGCGCTGACCCATACCTCGGTGGCGGTGCTGGACGCGCTGAACGCATTCGAGGGTCCGGTCTTCGAGGTCCATATCAGCCAGGTCCACAAGCGCGAGCCCTTCCGCCACCATTCCTATGTCTCGCTGCGCGCCGACGGGGTGATCGCGGGCCTCGGCATCGAGGGTTATGCCGCGGCGGTCCGGCGCGCGGTCCTGCTGATCGGGGAATAGGACGCGCGGATGCGATTGCGGCGGCGGCCGTGGCGCGCTATCGCTATGCCATGACCGGTTTTCATCTCGACAATGCGACGGCGCGGCGGGTGTTCCTGGACCGTCACGCGCTTGCGGAACCGCCGACCGGCCCCGCCGGTCCGAACGAGATCCAGTCCCTGATCGAACGATTGGGCTTCGTGCAGGTCGACAGCGTGCAGACCGTCGCCCGCGCCCATCACATGATCCTGTGGTCGCGCAGGCAGCGTTACCGCCCCGCCACGCTGTCGCGGCTGCTGGAGCGTGAACGCAGCCTGTTCGAGAACTGGACCCATGACGCCGCCATCATCCCGACCCGGTTCTTTCCCCATTGGCACGAGAAATTCCGCCGCAGCCGCAAGCGGATGGAAGAGCGCTGGCCGAAATGGCAGGGCGATACCTTCCTGGGCGAATGCGACGAGGTGCTGTCGCGGATCACCCGCGCGGGACCGTTGACGGCGGGCGAGGCCGGCGACGGCAAGGCCGGGAATGGCGGCGGCTGGTGGGAATGGCAGCCCGCCAAGGCGGCGCTGGAATATCTGTGGCGCAGCGGCGATCTGGCCATCGCCCGGCGCGAGGCTTTCCGCAAGATCTACGATCTCACCGAAAAGGTAATCCCCGAGACGCATCGCGCGCCCAGCCCTTCGGAGCACGCGATTGACTGGGCCTGCCATGCGGCGCTGGACCGGCTCGGCTTTGCCACTCATGGCGAGATCGCGGCCTTCTGGGATCTGGTCTCTCCGGCAGAGGCCCGCGACTGGTGCCTGGCCGAGATGGCCGCCGGGCGCTTGATCGAAGGACGGATCGAGGGGGCGGATGGCCGTGCCTATCGCGCCTATGCCCGCCCCGAGATGATCGAGACGGCGAAAGACACCCCCGAGCCACCCTCGGGACGCGCGCGCATCCTGTCGCCTTTCGATCCCGCCCTGCGCGACCGCAAGCGGACCGAGCGGCTGTTCGGTTTCCACTACCGGATCGAGATCTTCGTCCCCGAGGCCAGGCGCAAATACGGTTATTACGTCTTTCCCGTCATGGAAGGCGCGCGCCTGATCGGCCGTCTCGATGCCAAGGCAATGCGCGAGACCGGTTGCCTTTCCGTCCGCGCCTTCTGGCCCGAGCCCGGCCTGCGCATGGGCAAGGCCCGGCTCGCCCGGCTGGAGGCGGAACTCGACCGGCTGGCTCGGTTCTCGGACTGCACGCGCGTCGATTATGCCGATGGCTGGCTGCGCGAGGCGATGCCGGGATAGGGCATGATCCGACCGCCATGGTGGTTCGGTTTCAACGAAATGCGCGATCCCGCGCGCATTTTCTTCTTCATGCAAATATCCCCGGGGTTGTCGGGTGGTGCGCCACTGGTTCGAGAACCAGCCGGCGACGGGGGGCAGACAACCCCCCGGCCATCGCGGGACGCAATCCGTTTGCCCGCTCAGGCGGCGGGCATCCGTGTCTCGACCATGCCGGCATACCAGCTGGAGCCGGCGGGGATCGTGTCGTCGTTGAAATTATAGGCCGGGTGGTGAACCATCGCCGTATCGCCATTGCCGACGAAGATATAGGCGCCGGGACGTTCGTTCAGCATGAAGCTGAAATCCTCGCCGCCCATCATCGGCTGCATGGTCAGGTCCACGTCTCCGGCGATCCCGCGCGCCACATCGGCGGCCCAGACCGTCGCCTCTTCATTGTTCATCGTCACCGGGTAGCCGCGCTGGTAATCGACCTCGGCGGTTGCGCCCATGGCGGCGGCGACATTGGTGGCGACGCGCTTGATCCCCTCTTCCAGCTGGTCGCGGACCTCGGGCGCAAGGCTGCGCGCGGTGCCCTTGAGCTGGACCACCTGCGGGATGACGTTATGCGCGGTCGAATCGGTCGAGACCACGCAGACCGAGATCACCGCGTTCTTCAGCGGATCGATATTGCGCGACACGACGGATTGCAGCGCGACGATGATCTGGGATGCGGTCAGGGTCGTGTCGATGCATTCATGCGGCTTGGCGGCATGGCCGCCCTTGCCGGTCACGGTGATGTCGAACTGGTCGGCGGCGGCCATCATCGCGCCGGGACGGATGGCGAACTGGCGACCGGAATGCCCGGCATGTTATGCATGCCGTAGAATTCCTGGATCCCCCAACGCTCGGCCAACCCGTCCTTGATCATCGCGTCGCCACCCGCCCCGCCCTCTTCGGCGGGCTGGAAGATGACCACGGCAGTGCCGTCGAAATTGCGCGTCTCGGCCAGGTATTTTGCCGCGCCCAGCAGCATCGCGGTATGGCCGTCATGGCCGCAGGCATGCATCTTGCCCGGCGTTTTCGAGGCATATTCCACCCCGGTCTGCTCATTGATCGGCAGGGCGTCCATATCGGCGCGCAATCCGATCACCCGGCCCTTGCTGTCGGTCTTGCCCTTGATGACGCCGACCACGCCGGTCTGGCCGATGCCCTCGGTCACCTCGTCACAGCCGAATTCGCGCAGCAGTTCAGCGACCTTTCCGGCGGTGCGGTGAACGTCGTAAAGCAGTTCGGGATGCTCATGGAAATCGCGTCGCCACGCGGTGATTTCGGGCAAAAGCTCTGCAAAGCGGTTCTTGACTGGCATGATGTTCTCCTTCGGCACATAGGATGCGGATTTTGTGCAGAGTCTGCAAGGGGCCGATGCGGCACCATCGTATCACAATTCGGGGCCGAGCGTGACCGGCGAGCCATCCGAGAAGCGCGCGAAGCGGAAGCGCCCCAGGTCAAAGCCGGTTTCTCCGCCGCGGATCAGATCGGCCATGACCCGCCCAACGCCGGGACCGATGCCGAAACCATGGCCGGACAGGCCCGTGGCGATGAAGAAACCCCGGATCGTGGTTTCATCCAGCACCGGCACCTGGTCGGGCGTGGTATCGATCATCCCCGCCCATGCCGCCCGCAGCCGGGGGCGCCCTATCGCCGGGAAAGTCGCGGCGAAATCCTCTTGCAGCCGGGTCAGCGCGGCGGCGTTGGGCTCGGGGTTGAGCATGCGCATCGCCTCGAAGGGAGAGGCGCGGTCGGCCGCCCATCGGCGCGGCGTCCCCCAAGCGTCCGGATAGCCTTTCGGGGCACGAAGCTGCAGCCGGGTCTGGCCAAGGTCGCGGCGGATCAGCGGCAGGTAGCTGCGCAGGTGGCGAAACGCGGCGGGACCGATCCAGAAATCATGCGTGGTGCCGGGGGCCAGCGTATAGCCGCCATCGGCACGGCGGCGGAAGGCGAACTTGGAATCGGCGGCTGCGCCCGACCAGAATTCGGGAAGCGGCTCGGTCGCCGCAACGGTCGCACGAACCGAAAGCTGCGGCAGGGACAGCCCGGCATTGCCCGCAAACAATCCCGACCACGCCCCTCCGGCAAGCAGTACACGGTCGGCGCGGATGGGTCCGTCCTCGGTGATCACGCCCGAGACATGCCCGGCCGAAACCTCCAACGCCCGGACCGCGCAATGTTCCCGGATCGTGACGCCCTCGCTTGCCGCCAACCTCGCGATGGCCGGAACGGCGACGCCCGGCTCGGCCCGCATATCCGAAGGCGTGACCAGCGCGCCCTGCCAGCCCGCATCATTGGGCAGCAGCCCGTCCAGTTCCGCCCGCCCCATGATCCGGCTGTCCAGCCCATGGGCATGGGCGATCACCAGCCATGCCTCGTATCGCGCCAGTGCCGCCTCGTCGGATGCGAGATAGCTGACCCCGCAGGTCGTCAGGCCCAGTTCCTCGCCGATCTCCTGCGCCAGCCCCCGCCAGAGCTGCCGGGCCATCATCATGATCGGCAATTCGGCCTCGTCCCGGCCCTGCGCCCGGACCCAGCCCCAGTTGCGCGAGGATTGCTCGCCCGCGATCAGGCCCTTTTCGCACAGCACCACCGACAATCCGTCGCGGGCAAGATAAAGCGCCGTGGTCACGCCCGCGATGCCGCCACCGATGACGACCACATCCGCGGCTTCGGGCAGATCGGCACGGAATTGCGGCGCTTGGCCCGGAGCGACAGGAGGATCGGCCCTCACGAATGGGTCACCGGATCGACCAGCACGCGATGACCCGGCGCGACCTCCTGGTAGACGGAGGGGTGGGGCTGGTAATCGACCGGGTGCATCGGCGAGGGGATCGGGCTGAAATTCAGATCCTCGTTGATCTTCTTCTGCCGGGGATCGGCGACCGGGACGGCCAGCATCAACTGCTTGGTATAGCTGTGCTGCGGGTTCTCGAAGACCTGTTGGCGCGTTCCCATCTCGACGATGCGCCCCAGATACATGACGCCCACATGATGGCTGACCCGTTCGACCACCGCCATGTCATGGCTGATGAACAACATCGAGATGCCCAGATCCTGCTGCAGCTCCATCAGCAGGTTCAGCACCTGCGCCTGCACCGAGACATCCAGCGCCGAGACCGCCTCGTCGGCGATGATCAGCTTGGGGTTCAGCGCGAGCGCGCGGGCGATGGCGATCCGCTGGCGCTGACCGCCCGACATTTCGTGCGGGTAGCGGCGCATGAAGCTGCGCGGCAGTTCCACCCGGTCGAACAGGGCAGCGATGCGGTCCTCGCGCTCGGACCGGCTGCCGATGCCGTAGTTCTGCATCGGCTCGGCCACCTGATCATAAAGCTTCATATGCGGATCGAGACTGGCAAAGGGATCCTGGAAGATCATCTGCATGTCGCGGCGGGCCTTGCGCAGCCCCGATTGCGACAGCGCAAGGATGTCGGTGCCGTCGATCGAGACCTTGCCCGCTTCCGGCTCGACCAGGCGCAGGATCGAGCGGCCACAGGTGGATTTCCCGCAACCGGATTCGCCCACCAGAGACATGGTTTCGCCGGAATTGATGGTGAAGGACACATCCTCGACCGCGTGGACATTGGCGACGGTGCGGCGCAGCACCCCGCCCTTGACGGCGAAGCGGGTGACGAGATTCTCGACCCTTAGCAACGGCTTGGGATCCTTGACGATGATCGGCTCGGGCTCGCCCAAGCTGCCGTCGCGCATCAGCCGCAGGCGTTCGGGCGCGGGCTTGCCGGTCATCTCGCCCAAGCGCGGCACGGCGGCCAGCAGCATCTTGGTGTAATCCTCGCGCGGTTCCTCGAAGATCTGCTCGACCGGGCCTTCCTCGACCTTGTCGCCGCGATACATGACGACGACGCGATCCGCCATCTGCGCGACCACGGCCATGTCATGGGTGATGAACAGCACGGCAATCCGCTTTTCGCGCTTGAGCCGGTCGATCAGGGCAAGGATCTCCGCCTGGATGGTCACGTCCAGCGCGGTGGTCGGCTCGTCGCAGATCAACAGGCTGGGTTCGCAGGCCATGGCGATGGCGATGACGACCCGCTGGCGCATGCCGCCTGACAGCTCATGGGGATATTGATCAAGGCGCCGCTCGGGCTCGGGAATGCGGACTTGCTTGAGGATTTCCAGCGCGCGGGCACGTGCCTGTGACTTGTTCATCCCGCGATGCTCGATCAGCCCTTCGGTCAACTGGTCGCCCACGGTAAAGACCGGGTTCAGCGCCGTCATCGGTTCCTGGAAGATCATCCCGATCCGGTTGCCGCGAATGTCGCGCATGACGGGCGCGCCCTGATGCGCAAGGTCGATCGGCTTGCCGTCACCGGGATCGAACATCAGCCGGCCATTGGTGATCGTGCCGCCGCCGAATTCGACCAGCCGCATCAGCGAAAGCGAGCTGACCGATTTGCCGGAGCCCGATTCGCCCACGACGCAGACGCATTCCCCGGGCTTGATGTTGAAGCTGATATCCTTGACGCCCACCACGGTGCCGTCATTGGTCTCGAACTCGACCCGAAGGTTCTCAAAGGAAACAAGCGGTTTCTCGTCCAGCATCATGCGCCCCCGATCATCTGTCCCGGAGGAAGGCTAGCGGCAGGCGAAGGAATGTCAAAGCCGAAACTTTCGCCCCGGGGATGTGGATAGGGCTTGCCATCGCGGGGTGGATCGTTTGAAACTGCAAACATTCCGCAGGGAAACGGATCCATAACAAAGACCCGAAAAATACGGGACAGGAAATGATAAAAGCAATCCGAACAATGGATTACCATTTCGAATGGCTCCGACCCGTGCGGCTTTCCAAATCCAACGGGAGAATGTCATGAAACTGAAGACCTTGCTGATGTGCGCCGCCGCATCGCTGGCCCTGGCCCCCGCCGCCATGGCCGAACGCGGCAGCGACGGAGAGGTGAATGTCATCATGTGGCAGGCGCCATCGACGATGAACCAGTACCTGTCCAGCGGCACCAAGGATATCATCGCATCCAGCATGTCGCTTGAGCCATTGGCCGGTTTCACGCCCGAAGGCGAACTGTTCCCCCGGCTCGCCGAGGAAATTCCATCGCTGGAAAACGGCGGCATTGCCGAAGACCTGACCTCCATCACCTGGAAGCTGAAGGAAGGCCTGAAATGGTCCGACGGCACGCCCGTCACCTCGGCCGATGTGGTCTTTACCGCCGAATATTGCATGGATCCCGAAGGCGGCTGCGCGCAGCTTGCGAAATACGAGGGGGTGGAGAGCGTCGAGGCGGTCGATGACCTGACCGTGAAGGTCAATTTCACCGAGCCACGCCCCGATCCCTTCGCCGCCTTCGTCGGCGCGCAATCGCCGATCATCCAGAAGGCGCAGTTCGAGCAATGCATCGGCGCAGCCGCCCCGACATGCACCGAGCAGAATTTCAACCCGATCGGCACCGGCCCGTTCAAGGTCGTCTCGTTCAAGACCAATGACGTGATCGTCTTCGAGGCCAATCCCGAATATCGCGATCCCGAGAAACCGGCCTTCGCCAGGCTGACCATGAAGGGCGGCGGCGACGCGGCCGCGGCGGCGCGCTCGGTCCTGGAGACGGGCGAGTTCGATTACGCCTGGAACACGCAGCTTGCCCCCGACGTGATCGAGGGCATGGAAGCGCAAGGCAAGGGCAAGGTCCATGCGGCTTTCGGCAGCCTTGTCGAGCGGCTCATGGTCAACCTGACCGATCCCTCCCCCAATTTGCCCGAGGGCGAGCGTTCGACCGTCAAGCATCCGCATCCGTTCCTGAGCGATCCGGCGGTGCGCAAGGCCCTGTCGATGGCCATCGACCGCGAATTGCTGGTCGAGATCGGCTATGGAACCGCGGGCAAGCCGACCTGCAACCTGGTTCCAGCGCCCGAGGCATGGGCCTCGCCCAATACCGAATGCCTGACGCAGGATATCGAGGGCGCCAAGGCCCTGCTCGACGAGGCCGGATGGGTGCCCGGCGGTGACGGCGTGCGCGAAAAGGACGGTGTGCGGCTGTCGCTGGTCTACCAGACCTCGGTCAATGCCGTGCGCCAGGATTTCCAGGCACTGATAAAGCAGTGGTGGTCGGAAATCGGCGTCGAGACCGAGTTGAAGACCATCGATGCCTCGGTGTTCTTCGGCAGCGACGCGGGCTCACCCGATACGCTGCACAAGTTCTATGCCGATATCGAGATGTATGCCAACAATTTCGAGGGCAACAACCCGGAGCCCTACCTGGCCAAGTTCACCTGCGAGAAGGCGCCGGGCCCCGAAAACCAGTGGCAGGGCGAGAATACCAACCGGTATTGCGACGAGGAATATGACAAGCTGGTCGTCGAACTGGGCAAGACCGCCGATCCCGGGGAACGCGGCAAGCTGGGTCAGAAGATGAACGAGATGCTGACCAAGGAGAGCAACGGGATCATCCCGCTGGTCTATCGCGGCACGGCTTCGGCGGTCAGCAACTCGCTTGGCGGGGTCGAGCTGAACGCATGGGACACCGAGCTCTGGAACGTCGCGGACTGGCATCGCGTCGAGGAATAAGCCTCTGGAAACATGGCCATGCCTGCCTTCCTGGCGGGCATGCGCCGAAACGGCAAGCGGCCTCGCGGGACGGGAAAATCCGCAAGATTGCAACGGGAAGGGAAATTCAATGTCTATCAAGACGCTCAAGACCGGCCTGCTGACCGGCGCCGCGACAGCCGTGGCGCTGGCAGCCGCCCCCGCATTCGCCGAACGCGGCACGGATGGCGAGTTGAAGTTGTTGCTCTGGCAGGCTCCGTCCACGCTGAATGTCTACCTTTCGACCGGCGTCAAGGAGATGTTGGCCTCGTCACTGATCCTGGAGCCGCTGGCGACTTTCGCGCCGGATGGCGAGATCGTTCCCCGGCTGGCCGCCGATATCCCCACGGTGGAGAATGGCGGTATTTCCGAGGATCTGACCTCGATCACCTGGACGCTCAAGGACGGGATCACATGGTCCGACGGCACGCCCCTGACCGCCGAGGACGTGAAATTCACCGCCGATTACTGCATGAATGACGAAGGCGGCTGCGCGCAGGCCGCCAAGTTCGAAGGCGTGACATCGGTCGAAGTGGTCGATCCGCTGACGGTCAGGATCAGCTTCGACTCGCCGCGCCCCTACCCTTATTCCGCCTTTATCGGGGCTCAGGCGCCGATCCTGCAAAAGGCCCAGTTCGAGAACTGCACCGGCGCGAAGGCCGCGACCTGCACCGACGAGAATTTCGGCCCGATCGGCACCGGCCCCTTCCGCGCGACCGGCTTCAAGACCAATGACGTCGTAACGCTGGAGGCCAATCCGGAATATCGCGAGGCGGACAAGCCCGCCTTTGCGAATGTCACCCTGAAGGGCGGCGGCGATTCGACCTCGGCGGCCCGCGCGGTGCTGGAGACAGGCGAATATGATTACGCCTGGAACATCCAGCTCGCCCCCGATGTGCTGGAGGGAATGCTCGCGGCGGGCAAGGGCAAGCTGGAGGTCGATTTCGGCTCGACGGTCGAACATATCCTGCTGAACATGTCCGATCCGTCACCGGAGTTGCCCGAGGGCGAACGCTCGACGCTCAAGCACCCGCACCCGATCCTCTCGGATCTCAAGGTCCGGCAGGCCCTGTCCATGGCCATAGACCGGCAATTGCTGAACGAGATCGGCTATGGCGAGACCGGGGAGGCGACATGCAACATGGTTCCGAACCCCGAGATTTACGCATCCGATAACGACGATTGCCTGACGCAGGACATCGAGGGGGCCAATGCCCTGCTGGAGGAAGCCGGCTGGACACTCGGCGGCGACGGTGTGCGCGAGAAGGACGGCAGGAAACTGAAACTGCTGTTCCAGACCTCGGTCAATGCCGTGCGGCAGGATTTCCAGGCCCTCATCAAGCAATGGTGGTCCGAGATCGGCGTGGAAACCGAGCTCAAGACCGTGGATGCCAGCGTCTATTTCGGCTCGGATCCCGGTTCGCCCGATACGATCGTCAAGTTCTATGCCGATGTCGAGATGTATACGGATGTCTATGACGGCACCGATCCGGGCAGCTTCCTGGCCGAGCGCTCTTGCGAGGCGATCCCCAGCCCCGAGAACCAGTGGCAGGGCGAAAACAACGCGCGCTACTGTGACGAGGAGTACGAGGCGCTGATCGCCGAGATGGCGCAGACATCGGGCATAGAGGCGCGGGCCGAACTGGCCAAGAAGATGAACCTGATGATCACCCGCGATTCGATGACCCATCTGCCGCTGATCGCGCGTGGCCGCGTCTCGGTCAGCTCGAACCGTCTCGGCGGCGTCCACATGAACCCCTGGGACAGCGAGTTCTGGAACGTGGCCGATTGGCATCGCGCCGAAGAATGACCGCAATCCGGCCCGGCTGCTAGCGGCCGGGCCAGTTCCATCCCGAGGCGTCAAAGAGGTTCCGGATGCTGAATTTCACGATCCGCCGAGTATTGCTGGCGATCCCGACCCTGCTGTTCATCTCGCTGGTGATCTTCCTGCTGCTGGAGGCTTCCCCCGGCGATCCCCTGGGCGATGTGCCGCTGACTGTACCCCCCGAGGTCAAGGAGAAGATGCGCGAGGCGCTCGGGCTCGGCAGGCCGTGGTTTATCCGCTACGTGTTATGGCTGAAGCAGTTCTTCTGGGTCGAGCCGCTTTACTGGACCGACCAGTTGCTGGGCACATATTTCAGCGACGGGATGCAGCGGGTCATCAGCTTCCAGTCGCGCAGCCCGGTCTTTGACGTGATCGCGCAGCGCGTGCCGCAGACGCTGACTGTGGTGGGCATGTCCTATATCGTCGGCGTGATGATCGCGATCCCGATCGGGATCCTGTCGGCCTACAAGCAATATAGCTGGTTCGACCAGATCGGCACCTTCGTCTCGATGGTCGGTTTCTCGATGCCGACCTTCTTTACCGGGGTGGTGCTGATCATCATCTTCGGGGTCAAGCTGCAATGGTTCCCATCGGTCTATGACACCACGCATGAGGTCCAGGACTGGGACAGCTTCCTCGTGCAGGTGCGGCAGATGATCATGCCGGTGACGGTTCTGGCACTGTATAACGCCGCGCAGATCAGCCGCTTCATGCGCGCCTCGATGCTGGACAATCTCGGGCAGGACTATGTCCGGACCGCCCGCGCCAAGGGGTTGGGAGAACGCAAGGTCGTGCTGAAACATGTCCTGCGCAACAGCCTGATCCCGGTGGTGACGGTCATCGCCCTCGGCCTGCCCACGGTCTTCGGCGGCGCGATCATCACCGAGCAGGTGTTCAAGGTGAACGGGTTGGGGCAGCTGCTCATCTCGTCCATCCACGCCAATGACATCCCGATGGTGCTGACGCTCACCTTCATCTTCGCCATCCTGATCGTCACATTCACCCTGATTGCCGATATTCTCTATGGCGTGCTGGACCCGAGGATTCGCTATGACTGAGACAGAACGCCAGCAACGGATGAATACCGAGGAACTGATCGAGGAAACCGCCGGGGCGGCAGCGGCCACAAGCGCCCTGCCCCCTGATGAACCGCAGGTCGCGGGTGGCGAAACCCGCAGCCAGTGGCGCGATGTCTGGCGGCAATTCCGCAGCCACCGGGGCGCCATGGTCGCGCTGGTGCTGTTCGTCGGGGTGCTGCTTTTCGTATCGGTGGGGCCGTGGCTCTGGACCATCGATCCGGGCTATGTCGATATCCGGGCCCGCAATACCGGCTTTACCGCAGCCCATCCCCTGGGCACCGATCAGCTTGGCCGCGACATGCTGGCCCGGCTGATGGCGGGCGGGCGCGTCTCGATCGCGGTGGGGCTGACGGCGATGCTGATCGCCATTTTCCTAGGCAGCACGATCGGGGTTCTGTCGGGCTATTTCCGCCGGCTCGACGCGCCGCTGATGCGGTTGACGGAACTGTTCCTGGCGCTGCCGCTGCTGCCGCTGCTGCTCTTGATGGTGACGCTGTTCCGCGAGCCGCTGTCGCAATCCTTCGGCCCGGCCATGGGCATCTTCTTGCTGATCGTTTCGGCCATCGGTGCGACAAGCTGGATGCAATCGGCCCGGATCGTGCGCGGCGATGTGCTGGGGCTGAAAGAGCGCGAATTCATCCTGGCCGCCAAATCCATTGGCACGCCGCCGCGCCGGATGATCCTGCGTCATGTCCTGCCCAATGTCCTGTCGCCGATCATGGTCGCCGCGACCCTTGGTATCGCCACCGCGATCATCACCGAAAGTGCGCTGAGCTTCCTGGGGCTGGGTTTCCCGCCGGATTTCCCGACCTGGGGGCGGCTGCTCTTTGATGCGGTAGACCAGATGGCGCTTTATCCCAGCAGGGTGATCCTGCCGGGGGTATTCATCTCGCTGACGGTGCTTTGCGTGAACTATATCGGCGACGGTCTGCGTGACGCGATGGATCCGCGGATCCGGGGGCGTTGAGGGGCTCTGCCCCGTCGCGCTTGCCGCGCGACTCCCCGGGATATTTGGATGAAGAAGAAGGGGCGCGGGAGAAGTTTCACCGCGCCCTTTCGTCATTTGCGGGGCTTGCCCCTGAACGTGTCCAGCCAGCGGCTAAAGCGGCCGCGGACCTCGGCGGCCTCGGAACTGACACGGTCGGTGGCATTGTCCCATGTGTCATCGACGGATTGGATCGCCGGATCGATGGTGCGCTGCCGGAACTGCGCCCACATGCGCCAGGCCAGCAAAAGCAGCAGGAAGAGCACGCCGAGGATGATCATGGCGGGCCAGTTGCGGGGGCGCTCATTGGGGCCGGACAGCGTGTCGATGGAGATGGCGTTCGGATAGGCGGTCAGCCACGGAATCCGCCATCCATAGGCGGTGATGCTGACCCATTGCGGATTGCCCGCGCCGGATTTCAGGTTGGTCGCCTCGGAATGCAGGTTGGCACTGTCATATTTGAGATAGGGCGGCCAGATCCAGCCGGTATCCTCGTTGCGATAGACGAAGACCTTGCCATTGGGCCGCACCGTATCGATGAAGCGGACATCGCGCTGGCCCGAGGCATTCTCGACCGTGCCGGTATCCTCGGAGGCGTAGAAGATCGCGTTGGACGAGGTAACCGAGGTCAGCCGGTTATAGGTATTGGTGATCCGCACCGTGTTCTTGGACGGCAACGCGTAGTCGAGGAACATGAAGACCGCGATTCCGAGCAGCACCCCGAGGACAAGCTTGATATAATACATGCGGCGGCTCCTACTGCCAGTTCACCCAATAGACGATCCCCATGATCGCCAGGTTCGGAATGATGAAAACCGCCCAGGTCAGCCTGACCTTCAGCGATTTCTCGTAACCGACCATCGATTTGCGGACGAACTCGTCCCGGGCCGGGCTGTCTCCGGTCCTGTCGGGATGGCGTTCGTCCCAGATTCGTTCCAGCTTTTCATACCGGAGCGACCGGATATAGATGCGGAGCAGGACGAAGAACAGCGCCTCGACCGCCAGCACGATCACGATCAGGCGGAAAAACTTGATCACCCCGCCCCTCCCGAAGCGCGGCCCCAGGGTCCGACCACTCCTTTCGACAGGCTGACACGCGGAATGCCCCATGGATCCGCAGAGGCGGGCGCGGGTTCCGGTTCCGCCATATCCGGTTCCGGGCCGAACAGCGCCTCGCGCGTGCCCTGCTTGTCCATGGCGTATTCGCGGGCCAGCATGTTCGCGACATAGGCGCGTTTGGCATCCGGCCAGTCCTGGTAGAGGCGATAGAAGAGCGGCTTATGGGTGATGAACAATTGCCGCACATCCTGTGGGGCCAGTTCCGAGAGCAGCCGGTTGACCAGGTCACGAGCCGGACCTGATGTTGCCCGGAGCGCATGGAAATAGGCGGGATCGCCGCTATCGATCACTGGCCAGTCGCCGCCCTGCTCGGCATAGCGTTGCAGCGCCGACAATCCCCGGATCTCGGCGGGCAGATCATCCCCCATCCGGGCGGCGGCGCGGCGCAATTCCGCCCTTGTGCCATTGCCGGTGTCGAGGCACAGCCAGACCGCAGCATCGGCGAGGATGAAATCGATCTTCTGGCGCAGGATCGCGGCGGCGTCGGCACCGCGCGCATTGATGATCGGCTCGGCCAGGGCATTTCGCGCCAGCCACGCCGCCAATGCGTGACGGTCCGAGATGGTCAGCGTCAGGAATCCCTCTACTTCGATCTCGTGATCCGGATCGGCGAAGATCACCGCCGGTTCCTGCGCCGAGCGGATGACATAGGTGCCGCCAAACCTGTCGGTCCAGAAATCCGGTACCTCGAAATCGGTATGGTCAAGGCGGATCGGGTGACGCAGCACATCGCCCGATTTCTTCGCCTGTTCGATCATCCGGGCGATCAGGACATCATCCCACCAGGCATCCGGGTCAGAGCGGAATTGCTCGATCATCGCGGTCAGCTTGTCGGCCTCGGCCACGTGGTTGCCAGTGGTATCGGCACTGACGCGAAGGTGGCGGATGGCCGGCAGATCGGCAGGGCTTCGCAATTGCCAGACCTGGTCGTCGATCTCGCCTATGACGGCGTCACGGGCGGTCAGGCTGAAAAGCTGGCTTTCGTTCTCGGTGATGAAGCGGCGCAGCACGTCGCGCAGGACCGACAGATCGGCATTCAGCATCGGCGCGGTCTTCTGCTCGGTCGTGAGCAGGATGAAATACCGATTTCCCCCGTCCGGGGCGAGGTAATCCATATCGCCAAGCTCGTCCCCGATCTCGGGCGAATAGCCCGAGATGTCGATATGGAACTCCGTCAAGGCGGTTTCCCGCCCGATCAGCTTTTTGAGCGCGCGATTATACAGACCTATCCAGGCAGACGAATCCACCCGGATCAGGTTGCCGAACATCAGGCCCTTCTCGATGAGGCGTTTCATGTCGCGCTGCCCCTTGTCACGTCAAGCTTCCCCCGCGAAACGCCGCTTGGCCTCTGCCATCCGCTCCATCCCGCGAACGGTTTCCTCGATGGCGGCCTCGTCGGCGCTGTCGGAATAACGCCATTCGCTATCGGCATAGCGGTTGATCTCCTGCACCACCATCTCTGTCGTGATCGGCTGACGCAAGGCTTCGATCATCTCCAGCTTGCACGCATAGGGCTGGTGCAGGAAGGGTTCGGGCGTCTCGAACCATTCGTCGGGCATGTCGAAATCCATCGCGCGGGCCTTGACCGCATCGGTGATGTTCTTGACCGCACGGCCGGTGAAACGCGGCTCGGCCATGGCGATGGCGTGCAGGTAACTGCCCAGTTCGGCCAATGTCTCCAGCTTGCCGAAATCGCGGGTGACCTCGTCGAAAACACGCGCCAGCCCCGCCTCGGCCGGGCGGGAATGGCCGGCATAGCTGTCCGCCACGGCCTTTTGCATCGCCTGCGCGCGCATCAGATCGTGATCGCCCACCGGGATCTGGTGACGCTTGCCCAGAAGCAGGGCGAGAATGTCGATATAATCGTCCTGCGTGATCGGCCCGTCGATCAGGAAGCGGGCGGCGGCGCGCTGGCGCAGGGCATCGTCGATATTCTCGGCATGGTTGCTGAACATCCCGAAGGTGCAATTGCCGCGCACCACCGTCGAGGCGCCGGCGAAAGCCTCCATCAACACGGCGGTGATCTCCTGCTGGCCCGACGAGAATTGCCGGTCGCCGCGCTTGCCCGCGATCTGGTCGATATCGTCAATGGTGCCGAAACCGATCGCCTTGGGATCGATCACCGCGTCGATGAAGGCGCGGGCATTCTGGCCGGATTTGCCTGGTAGCTGTCGATATTGTCCACCGACAGGTTGCGATAGCGAAAGGGATAGCCCGCGACCATGCAGTAATCATTGATCATCCCGGCCATCATCTGGATCAGCGTCGTCTTGCCGGTGCCGGGGCGGCCATCGCCCAGGAAGGTAAAGACAAAGCCGCCCAGTTCCACGAAAGGATTGCTCATCCGTTCGAAATCATAGGCGACGACCATCCGCGCCAGCCGCATCGCCTGATGCTTGGCGATGGCGTTGCCGATCACCTCTTCGGGTTTCTTGAAGGCCATGGTCAGGGCCGGGCCACGGGATTTCGTGGCCGGGGAGAAACCCGCGATGGGAAAATCATCCGCCTCGACACGCCAGCTTGCGCCGGTGAAGGCACCGATACGCGCCGCCGTCTCCCCCCGGGAGGCGGTGGCGGAAGACAGCGCCTCGGCCCAGCCCAGCACGGTGGCAATCAGCGTCTCGTCATCCTTTGCGTGGCGCGCGAGGTTCTGATCCAGTTCCCACAAGGCACCTTGCAGGGCGGCCAGCGGGTTATCGGTCAATACCTCGTCGCTGGTGATACCCTCGATACCATGCGATCCGGCATGTTCGGCCAGCAGGAAAGCCGCCGCATTGGCCATGACCGACAGCGCCGCCAGCGATTCCACCGCCAGCAATTCCGCGAATTCGCGGTGCCGGTCGGCGGGTAGGCGGCTTTCCAGATTGGTGCGCTTCAATTCCGCCGCACCCGACCGCGCCGCCACCTCACCGGCCACGGCAAGCGCGATGGCGATGGCGCGGCGCAGGGCGCGGGTTACGGTCGCGGCGGCAGGGGTCGGCAATTCGTCCCCACCGGCATCCTCGATCCGCTGGAGCAGTTGGGTGCCCTCTGCCCGCGCCGTGGAGCGCCCCGCAAGCCCCGGCGTGGTCGAGCGGAAACGGCGGGTCGTGCGTATCCCCGGAGACCGCTCGACCTGGGTTGCGGGGGCGGATTTGCCAAGGCGCGGCGCATGCTCGAACCCGGTCAGCAGCGACAGGGCCTGGGGGTAATGAGCCCGGATCTCGGCCTCGGGCAGTTCCATTTCGTTACGCGCGTCCATTCAATCCTCTCTCGACCAATGCCTGCCTGAACATGTCAATAATGCGTGTCAGCGATATCCGACCACCCGGCCATCCGGTCCGGGCACATATTTGCGGATCTCCCGAAAGCCCGCCGGGTCCAGCGCCGCCAGCGCCTGATAGGGCCGCTGCGGCAGGATCAGGGCACGGGTGGCGCTGGTCGCCCCCTGCCCCGCGCCATATGTATCCAACGGGTCGAGATGGAAAACCTGCCGCTCGACCACGCTGAAGAAGCCGCTGGATTCGACCGTCGCGCCCTTGGCCCGCAAATCCTCGACCGTCATCGCCATCGCCCAATCCTCACCCGTCGGAGCGCGGGCGTTTTCCAGCACCTGCCGGATCGGCCCTTCCTGCACGGTGAAACTGTGCGAATAGACCGGGCCAAGCACGATGCGGCGCAGCCGATGCGGATGCAGCCGGTCGAAATCGTGATCGAAGCCCTGCGCGATGGTCAGCAATTGCAGCGAGGTGACCGATTGCGCCAGCAGATGCGCCCGCACCTCGGGCCAGCGCTTGGCATCCTCGATCAGCGGGTGGCGGCCGGTATCGTCCACCTCCATCAGATACAGAACCGGCACGTTGAGCTGGCTGTCATAAACCGCCCAATGCAACAGCCAGCGCCGCCGCCCCCCTTCCTGCCCCGACAGCCAGAAACCCTGCGGATGCATCTGCGGCCAGAACAGCCCGCCCCTGGCGAGCGCCTCGTAATACAGCCGCTGCGACATGGCGTATTGCAGCCGGGTCGGGATGGACAATTCGCCGACGATCTCGCGGATCATCCTATCCTTGATGACCTGCGTATCCGCCGTGCGGGCCAGCTCCTCGCCTGCCTGGGCGGCATCGGCGGCGGTCTGTGCGATCTCGGACCAGACCGGCAGGCCGGATTCATGGATGTCGATGGTGACATGCTGCCTGAGCGGACCGTCGATCCGGTTCGAAATCAGGTATTTCATCGACAAGGCGTCGATGCTGGCCTTCAGCGCCGAGAGATAGCCGCCGATGACATCCGTTTCGATCCGGTTGAACAGCCGGTCGCGGACCATCTCGGCCAGCGCGGCGGGCAGCACGGTGGCGATCCGGCGCGTCTGGTCGAAAAAGGCCCGCGCGCTCGCCTCGTCATCGAAGCGGCGGTGGTCGGCGTCAAGATTGTCCGTCTCGGCCACTGCCTAGCCACCATACAGGTTGCTGTCATGCTTCTCGACGATCTGGGCGAAGCGGCGGGCAAAGCGTTCGTCTGCCTTGGCCTTCTCCTCCAGCACCTTGCGGGCGAAGACCATGTGATCGCCATGGGCCTCCAGCATGTCGGCCATGCGATCATTGGTGGCGGTGCCGATGGCGGCCATGGCGGCCTGCGCCTCCTGGTCGGTCTTGACGCCGATCTCGTTGATGCGATGGGCCACGTCCTGCTGCTGCGCGGTCTTGAGCGACTTGGTCAGCGCATCATACAGCACCACGCGCTGGCGCGTATCCGTCTGCAGCTTGTTGATCAGCACCATCTGCGTTGCCGCCTGGTTCTGCAAGCTGTCCACCCAGGTCTTGCCAGCCTCGATGTAACGTTCCAGCGTTTGCGACTTGGCCAGTGCGACCTGTTCTTCCTGCACCAATGCATTGTGATCCTTGTTGGCATTGGCCAGCTCGGTCTCGTAGCCGGTGCGTTCCGAGGCGTCGGTGGTCGAGGCGACCTTGTTCTCCAGCTCGATCAGCTTGGGATCCATCGCCGCGATCCGCTCGCGCAGGCTTTCCAGCGTCGCGACCACCTCCTCGCGCTCGGTCAGGGTCTGGCCCAGATTCGCCTCGACCTTGTCCTTCTGCTCGTTCAGCAACCCCAGTTGGCCTTCCAGCAGACGGGTGATCGTGTCGGACTTGGAAATCAGGTCCTGCAGCTTGTCGTCGATGCTGGCGGCGCGCAGACGTTCCTGCCGCATCGCCTCGGATTTGCCGCTGGCAAAGACGCCTACGAATTTCTCCCACCCGGTCTTGCTGCGCAGTTCGTCGAAATCCTTGGAAAAGCCGGATGTCACGTCATCCAGCCCCATGATGAGTTCGGCGATATTGGCGTTCATCGCGTCGGTATGGGCGTGAACGTCGGCCAGCGTGGCATTGGCCACATCCAGCGGCAGGTCCTTCACATCCGCCTTGGCGGTGGCGCGGTCCAGGACCCTGGACATCTCGGCGATCTTGCCCTGCGCCTCTGCCACCTGTTTCTGGCTGTCGGTAATCTGCTGTTCCAGCGATGCCATTTCAAATCTCCCAATTCAACTTGCGGGGATCTTAGGCCATCAGCCGCCACGCGCAAGCCCGGGATCGGTAAAGAGTGAATGATCCATATTGCCACCGGTTGACCATGCGCCTAGCCTTGCCCCATGAGCCGCCTCAAAGATGCCATCGACGACCGCCGCGACCAGCTGATCGCGCTGACGCAGGACCTGATCCGCATCCCGACGCTGAACCCGCCGGGACGCCATTACCGCGACATCTGCGACTATCTCGAAGCGCGCATGTCGCGGCAGGGATGGCGCTGCGAGATGATCCGCGCCCATGGCGCCCCCGGCGATTGCGAGGAATTTCCCCACTGGAACATCGTCGCGCGGCGGCAGGGTGCCAAGCCGGGCGATTTCGTGCATTTCAACAGCCATCACGACGTGGTCGAGATCGGCCATGGCTGGAGCCGCGATCCCTTCGGGGCGGAACTGGACGGCGATCGCATCTATGGCCGCGGCGCCTGCGACATGAAGGGCGGACTGGCGGCCAGCATCATCGCCGCCGAGGCCTTTGTCGCCACCCATCCCGACCATGCCGGCAGCGTCGAAATCAGTGCCACCGCGGACGAGGAATCCGGCGGCTATGGCGGCGTCGCCCATCTGGCGGAACTGGGCGCATTCGCCCATGTCGATCACGTCATCATCCCCGAGCCGCTGCACAAGGACCGCATCTGCCTTGGCCATCGCGGCGTCTGGTGGGCCGAGATCGAGACCCAGGGCCGCATCGCGCATGGCTCGATGCCTTTCCTGGGCGATTGCGCCGTCCGCCACATGGGCGCCGTGCTGGAGGAAATGGAGGCGGCGCTATGGCCACTGCTGGCCGGGAAACACACGGAAATGCCGGTGATCCCGGAAGGCGCGCGGTCCTCGACGCTGAACATCAATTCGATCCATGGCGGCGCGGTGGAACAGGCGGCGGATTATACCGGCCTGCCCGCCCCCTGCGTGCCCGACCGCTGCCGCATCGTGATCGACCGCCGTTTCCTGATCGAAGAGGATCTGGCCGAGGTCAAGGCCGAGATCGCCGCGCTCATGGAGCGGGTCAAGGCCCAACGCCCCAGTTTCCGCTACGAGATCCGCGATCTCTTCGAGGTCATCCCCTCGATGACCGACAAGGGGGCCCCGGTCGTGCGCACGACCGCCGCCGCGATCCAGGATGTCCTGGGGCGCGAGGCGGGCTATGTCGTCAGCCCCGGCACCTATGACCAGAAACATATCGACCGGATCGGCAAGCTGAAGAACTGCATCGCCTATGGGCCGGGCGTCCTGGATCTCGCGCATCAACCGGATGAGTGGATCGGCGTGCAGGACATGTCCGACAGCGCCAAGGTCATGGCGCTGGTATTGGAGGAACTGCTGACAGGGTCTTAGCCTGCCCGATGCGACAGGGGATCCTCCCCTCCGGCGCAAGACGCGCCGCATCCGGCTGAACCATCAGGCCCGGCGCGCGCCTTCTTCTTCATACCAATATCCTCGGGGGAGTCGCGCGGCACGCGCGGCGGGGGCAGACAGCCCCCTCTCGAACACAGAAGCAGAGGAATCAGTCCCGCTTGACCGTCTCGATATCCGGAGCGTCCACCGCCTTCATCCCGACGACATGATAACCGGCATCGACATGATGCGTCTCACCGGTCACGCCCGCCCCGAGATCCGACAGCAGGTACAGCGCCGAATTGCCGACATCCTCCTGGCTGACATTGCGGCGCAGGGGCGAGTTCAGCTCGTTCCACTTCATGATATAGCGGAAATCGCCGATCCCCGAGGCGGCGAGCGTCTTGATCGGCCCGGCCGAAATCGCGTTGACACGGATACCGTCCTTGCCGAAATCCTCGGCGAGATAACGGACACTGGCCTCCAGCGCGGCCTTGGCGACGCCCATCACGTTGTAATGCGGCATGACCCGTTCGGCGCCGTAATAGGTCAGCGTCACCATGCTGCCGCCATCGGGCATCATCGCCGCGGCGCGCCGGGCGACCGCGGTGAAGGAATAGACCGAGATATCCATGGTCATCAGGAAATTCTCGCGCGTGGTCTCGGCATAGCGGCCGCGCAATTGCTCCTTGTCGGAGAAACCGATCGCATGAACCAGGAAATCCAGCTTGCCCCATTCCTTGTTCAGCCGCTCGAACAGCGAATCGATGGAAGCGCCGTCGCCGACATCGCAAGGCAGGACAAGCTGCGATCCAAGTTGCGCAGCCAGGGGATCGACCCGCTTCTTCAGCGCCTCGCCCTGGTAGGAGAAGGCAAGCTCGGCTCCCGCACCGGCCAAAGCCCGGGCGATCCCCCATGCGATTGATTTGTCATTGGCCAGACCCATGATCAGGCCACGTTTTCCGGCCATCAGCCCGCTTGCATGTTCGCTTGACATGAGGCGTCCCTCGCGGTTTCAAATTGCCTTCCGTGCTTAGGCCAAAGGTCTGGCAGCATCAAGCGCAAGGAGGCGAAGATGGCTGATCGTGAGGGAATCTTTGCCGGGGATGACCCGTTTGCCATAATCCGCAGCTGGCTGGCCGAGGCCGAGGCCAGCGAACCGAACGATCCCAACGCCATCGCGCTTGCGACCGCCGATGCCGACGGGTTGCCGGATGTCCGCATGGTGCTGCTCAAGGATATCGACGGCGAAGGACTGGACGGATCTTTTGTTTTCTATACCAATTACGAAAGCGCCAAGGGGCAGCAGCTCGCGGTCAACAGCAAGGCCGCCTTCGTCATGCACTGGAAATCGCTGCGCCGCCAGATCCGGGTCCGCGGGACGGTCACCCGCGAAGACGGACCGCAGGCCGATGCCTATTACGCAAGCCGCGCCCTGCAAAGCAGGCTGGGGGCCTGGGCATCGGCGCAGTCGCGGCCCCTCGACAGCCGGGCCAGCCTGATGGCGGCAACGGCGAAACAGGGGCTTGTCCACGGCACCAATCCCCCCCGTCCGCCATTCTGGGGAGGCTTCCGCATCGCGCCCAGCCAGATCGAATTCTGGGCGGACGGGGCCTTCCGCCTGCATGACCGGTTTTGCTGGCGCAAGCAAAAAACCGCTTGGACGATTACCCGATTATCCCCCTGAACTTGACCAACCCGTTCAAACCGCGAAATATGAGTTGCGATATTCTGCCAAGAGTTGCAGAAACGTGATTTCAAAACATGGCGTTAGGCTGAAACAGCTTGGCGCGCGGTTGAAATCTGAAATCCATACATGTTGCGCGCAACTAGTGGCTGTGCGACAATCCTGCCAATGTCGCGGAAACGGTGTAGAATATGAAGACGGACGAGATGGAGAATATGCTTGTTTCGGGTTTGGTCAAATGGTTCGACCCGACCAAGGGATACGGTTTCATTGTAAATGACGACGGTGGCGCCGATATCCTTCTGCACGCCAATGTACTTCGCAATTTCGGCCGCAGCTCCGTGGCAGATCATTCGCGCGTCGTCGTGCAGGTTCAATCGACCACGCGCGGCCTGCAGGCCACGGAAGTGCTTGAGATCAACCCGCCCGAAGGCGACGGGACCCCGCCGATCGAGGATCTCGACGCCGATATCATCCGGCAGCTCGACTCGCTTCCGCTGCAACCCGCGCGCGTGAAATGGTTCGACAAGGCCAAGGGCTTCGGCTTTGCGAATATCTTCGGCCATTCCGACGACGTGTTCGTCCATATCGAGGTCCTGCGGCATTCCGGCTTCTCCGACCTGGTGCTGGGCGAGGCGATCGGCCTGCGTGTGGTCGAAGGCCCGCGGGGACTCATGGCCGCGCAGGTAACCAGTTGGGACAAGGCGATCCAGCCGGCGAATGTCGAGCTATTCCCAAGTTCCGCGCAACAGACCGACGATCTGCGGGACTGGGTCCTGTCGCGTGCGGCCGAATAGAACTACTGCCGCGCCGCTACCGCTCGCCTGCCTCATTGCATCGCTGGCATTTCACCTGCCAGCGGCAGCGGAGCCTTCTTTCGCCTGCGCCGATGATCGCGCGGCGATCCTGACCGGGCGCGGAATCGTCGATTTCGATGTCGAGATCGCCGACAGCTCCGAAGAACGGGCACGAGGCCTGATGTTCCGCAAGACGCTGCCTTCCGGCAGCGGCATGCTCTTCGTCTATGACAAGCCGCGGCAGGTTGCATTCTGGATGCGGAACACATTCATCCCGCTCGATCTGGTCTTCATGGATGCGACCGGAACGATTCGCCATATCCATCCGGATGCGCGTCCTTTCGACGAGACGCCCATACCGGGCGCGGTCACCGGGGATCCGCATCCCGAAAGACAGTTGATCCTGGAGATCGGCGGCGGCGAAGCCACCCGCCTTGGCCTGGCGCCGGGACAGCCGATGGCGACCTCGCAACTGGACCAGGAAAAGGCCGCCTGGCCCTGCGGTTAAAGCGGTTCCGGCACCCGGTATCGCCCCTTGAAATGCGCAATGGCCATGAACCGGAGTTCTTCCGTGATGCGATGGCAAGTTGTAGTGCGGCAGCCCTTCCCCCCGCCACGATGATCGGGTACAAGCACGCTCGTCGGGGCGTAGCGCAGCCTGGTAGCGCGACGGTTTTGGGTACCGTAGGTCGGAGGTTCGAATCCTCTCGCCCCGACCAGTTTCAGGATGGAAAGCGTCCGGAACCTTGCCTTTTCCGGCAAAGAACTCCCCCGATCCTGCTGGCGCGCCGGAGGTGGTCATTCGCGATGGGTTGCTCGAACGACTGCAGGCGGGGCTGATTTTGGCTGAAGGTCTGCCCTGGGCATTCCAATCAATACTCGTTGGCACCCTTGCCTGCCAGGATCCTGTCGTGGAATTTCGCGATGCGGTTCCGGCGTGTTTCCGGTCTCTTCGTGCCATTCAGGTTGATGACGTAACTCCGCTGTCGCCCCGGTGTGAGAGCATGGAACGCTTCGGCCAGTTCGGGATCGTCATCCAGCGCCTCCACCAGCTCTTCGGGCAGGTCCGGTGTGCTGGCGGTCTTCGGTGCTGTCCTGCCCTCCTCCGCGTAACCCTTGGCCTCGTCCAGATAGGCCCGGAGTGTCTGCTCCATCTTCGCGACCTGATCGGCACCGGTGAACCGGATCGTATCCGCGTGCTGCGTGTTCGGCCCCGGTTTTACCAGCACGTTCTCGGGGTCTTTCATGAGGGCCGCATTGAAGAAACCGAGAACGAAACTGTCCTGAAAGGCGCCGATGATGGCGATGTTGCGACCTGCGTGCCGAAAGCATGGATGCCCCCATCTGACAACCTCTTCCAGATCGGCGGACAGGCAGATGCCCCGCAGCTTTGCCAGTCCCGCCGCCCAGAGCTTTGTCGAACAGGCTTCGGTATCGAACCGGGCGCACCGCCCGCATCCCTTGGTGAAGTAATCCTCGACATCCTCGATCATGCGCGGCTCTTCCGAATGTAGGGCAAGGCGAAGAGGTAGAGACCGCTCACGAGCATCAGGAACAGTGGGGGGAGCGGCGTGTAATTGACCCATTCGGGTGCTGCGGGTCGGATATTGGCGATGGTGACCACGATCACCAGCGCGGTGAAGATGATCGACATCCAGCGGTGGAACTGGCGGATGAAATGGCTGATCTTCATGATTGATACCTCAAAATTTGCCGAGCGTGCGTTCGAGATTGACAAGGAAGGCCGCCCAGCCACCTTTCGCACCGCCGAGCGCCTGTTTCTGGTTGGGGCGGAAACCGGTCTGCTCCATCCTCAATCGCGTGCCTTCCGCCATGGGCTCCAGCGTGAAGGTGACGACGGTATCGACGTCAAAGGCGCTCCATGTATAGGAAAGGCTGTGCATGGGCCGCACCTCCAGCACCTGGCAATCGACCTCGCCCCATTCCGCCCGGAACTGGAACCGGTGATCCTGCTCCGCACGAAAGTCGTTTCTCATCAACCAGTCCGCGAGCAACTCCGGCTGCGTGAGCGCCCGCCAGACCCGCTCGGGTGGATGCGCGAATTCGCGCTCCACAACGACGCTGACGGTTTCGTTTTGCCCGCCGGTCATTGGTCCATCCGCTTCAGAAGGTCATCGAGGCGGTCGAACCTGACCTCCCAGAAACGAGTCATCTCGTCGGCCCATTCGACAAGCGGGCGCAGCGCACCGGCCTGCGCGGCATAGAGCGTCTCACGGCCCCGCTGCTGCCCCGCAACCAGTCCGGCACCCTTGAGCACAACGAGATGCTTGGACACGGCCGGCTGCGAAATCCCCGCGCGCTCGGTCAGTGCCCTGACGGTCTGTTCGCCTTCCAGGCACAGATGCTCGAACAGCCGCCGCCGTGTCGGGTCGCCCAGTGATTTGAAGAGTGTGTCGTTCTGAAGCATTGTCCATCCGATAGCCAGTTGTTCATGGAGGACATATAACCGAATGGCTATTAGTTGGTCAATAGTAGCTCTTCCTGCATCCCGGCCAGGGACAGGAGCGAGACGCTCGACGCCACGGAACCGCCTGCGCGACGGCGCCGGATCCGTCCCCTTGCCGAATCAACGATAGCGGATTCTCGCGCAGGGGCGGATTGCCGCACAGCAGAATTCGCTTATTCTGCGCTGGTTTTGCAAGGCCAGATCATGTCCCGACCATTCCGTCGCAAAGTCCTGTATATTCCGGGTTTCGATCCTGTCCCGCCCCGCCGCTACCGCGAACTGTTTCGCAAGGAATCAGCGGCGCAGGCGGCAATCTCCGGCTATGGGATCGAGATCGTGCCGCAATCGCAAAAGACCGGATTCGGCTGGCAATCCCGCGGCAGCTTCCCCGAGGGCCCGGCGGAGACGCGGTTCGAAGTGCTGGTCTGGGCCGATCTGGTCCAGGATTCGATGCGTCGCGGAATCATCGGGACATATGGGCAGCTTTTCACCACCGCATGGGCCTATATCGGCACGGGCGCGCTCTTCAGGCTGATGCGGCTTCGGCGCGGGCCGGTGCTGGCGGCGCTCTATCCGATCGTGGTGCTGCTGCTGCAAGCGCTGCTGGCCATCCTGATCGGAGTGCTGGCGGGCTGGCTGGTATCGCATCTGCTGGGCTGGTGGGGCGGGTTGCCGCTGGCGCTGGCGGTGATCTGGGGCGTCCTTCTGGGATTCCGGCGGCTCGATAATCGCCTCTTCGCCTATTACCTGATGCATGATTATGCCTTTACCGCCCAGCATCACGGCGCCTATCCCGCCGAATTGGAAACGCGGTTGGCGGAATTCGGTGACCGGCTGGCGGCAGCCTGAACGAGGATGTGGACGAGGTGCTGGTCGTCGGCCATTCCTCGGGTGCCTATCTGGCCGTGTCTCTGCTGGCCGATGTCATCAGGGCCGGGCGCTTGCCAGCGGATGGCCCCAGGCTGGCATTGCTGAGCCTTGGCCATGTCGTGCCGATGGCTTCTTTCCTGCCTCGGGCAGAGCGCCTGCATGACGATCTTGCCTATCTGTCGGAAAGGCCCGAGATTTTCTGGCTGGATGTCAGCGCGCCCGGTGACGCCTGCTGCTTCGGCCTTTGTGATCCCGTCGCGGTGACCGGGGTCGCGGGGCCAGAACAACGCTGGCCGCTGGTGATTTCCGCCGCCTTCACCCAGACCCTGTCCCCACAGCGCCGCAAGGCGATGCGCTGGCGCTGGTTCCGGCGGCATTTCCAGTATCTCTGCGCTTTCGACCACCCGCATGATTACGATTATTTCGCCATCACCGGAGGTCCGGTGCCATTGTCGGAACGTTTCGCGGACCGAGCCCCCTCGCCGGGCAGGATCACCCTCGCGGCTGGCCCGGGTGTCCGGAGATGAAGCCCCCAAAACCGGACAGCACCAGAGGGCGCGGCGGCCTTCTCCGCCTTGTTCGCGGGTTTCGGCGGGACCTGCTCTCTGCCCTGCCCGAACGATTCTACCGGGCCTGGATGGCCGAATATCGCAACCCGCTGATCCATAGTTTCGTCTGCAACGATCCCGGTCTGGTCAAGCTGATCCTGCAGGAACGCCCCGACGATTTTCCGAAATCCGACCGGCTGCGCGAGGGTCTGGCGCCGCTGCTCGGGGAATCCATCTTCGTGACCAATGGCGAGCAATGGAAGCATCAGCGCCGTATCATCGACCCCGCTTTCGAGGGCGGGCGGCTGCGGGAAAGCTTTCCCGCCATCTGGTCCGCCGCCGATGCCACGCTGGCGCGGCTGACCGAAGGCGAGATTGATATCGAGCCCGAGGCCAGCCATGCCGCCGCCGACGTGATCTTTCGCGCGCTGTTTTCCCTGCCGATCGAGCACGAGATCGCGTCGCGCGTCTTTCGCGCCTTCAGGGCGCATCAGGACGCACAGCCCATCGTGAACCTCGCGGCCCTGGTGCCCCTGCCCCGTTGGCTGCCGCGCCCGCATTCGGCGCGGACCCGGCGAACAGCCGCCGAGATACGCGGGCTGATCGAGAGCCTGGTTGCCCAGAGGATGGCCGCGATCGAGGCCGGTACCGCGCCGAACGACCTGGCGACCAAGATCATGACGACGCCGGATCCGCACACCGGGCACTGTTTCAGCGCCTCGGAAATGGTCGATCAGGTGGCGATCTTCTTTCTGGCCGGGCACGAAACCAGCGCCTCGACCCTTGGCTGGGCGCTGTGGCTGCTTGCCACCAATCCGGAATGGCAGGAACGCGTCGCCGCCGAGGGCCGCGCACTGCCCGGGGAGTTCAGCGCAATTTCGACGCTCAAGGTGACGCGGGCGGTCTTTCGCGAGGCGCTGCGCCTTTATCCGCCAGTGCCGATGATGGTGCGCGAGGCGACCCGGCCCGAGATTTTCCGGGAGCGCCGGGTTCCCAAGGGCGCGCAACTGGTGCTGTCCCCGTGGCATCTGCATCGCCATGAGCGGTTATGGCAGAGGCCCGACGATTTCGATCCCGGCAGATGGAAAACCCCCGAGGGCAAGGCCAGCGCCCGTGACGCCTTCATCCCGTTCTCGGCAGGCCAGCGGGTCTGCCCCGGTGCGGGTTTCGCGATGCTCGAAGGGGTCGTCATGCTGGCCCGGATCGTCGCGGCATTCCGCCTGTCACCGGGGCGCGTGCCCCCGGTTCCCGTTGCCCGCTTGACCGTTCGCGGCCGTGACGGCATCCTGATCCGGCTGGAGCGCCGCGAGGACAACGAATGAGCCGCGAGACCGTCAACCGCATCTGCGCCGCCCTGCCTGGGGCCGAGCATTCCGACCCCTGGGGCGGCGGGCATGATTGCTGGAAGGTCGGTGGCAAGATGTTCGCGGTGACCGGGGCCGTCGATCCTTCCGTTTCAGTCAAGACCGATGGAGTCGAGACGGCCGAAATGCTGATCGAGGCGGGGGTAGCAGAGCACGCCCGCTATCTGCATCGAAGCTGGGTCGCCCTGCCGCTGGACAGTTCCGAAGATGAGCTGCGCCACCGGATCGAAGCCAGTTATCACATCATTCGCAAGGCCTTGCCGAAGAAAATTCAGAACAATCTAGGTTGATCTAAACCGGCGGCAGCACCCGCATCAGCGCGGTCAGAATGGCAAGCGCCCCGACGATCATCCCACCCATCTTGATAACCAGCCGATTTTCCAGATCGCGCAGATCGGCCTTTGTCGTCACCTCCAGCGCGTGGATTTGCGCTTTCAGCTCCTGCCTGAAGGCGGTTAGTTCCTGTCTCACCTCGTCAACATCCCGTTTCAATTCTTGCTTTACCACGCCCAGATCCTGCTTCGTCGCCAGTTCGCTGGTATCCACATCGATGAAGGTCTCGGCAATCGCTTCTGCCGCGGCGGGTTCCATACCCGCTGCGACCAGCTTGCGAGAGAATTTCAGCGTGTCGATATGCAAGGCACTCATCATCCCGTATCAATCCACCTCCAGTATATCGCCATCCGCCGACGATAGGACCAAAAGCTTGAAACCGGGTTAACGGAACAGCACCAGCGAGCCGGGCGACCATGCCAGCCGCACGGCCGTGCCGACACAGGGGACTTCACGGCCAAAGACATTGCGCATCGAGATCCGCACGGTCCTTGCGTTGCCATTCAGGCGGGCCGAGCCGTCCAGGCGCAGGTCGTAATAGGTCATGTCTCCGTAATAGACGACTTCGTCGATCACCGCTCCGGTCTCCCGGGCCTGCTGACTGGCCTGGCCGGGTCCCAGCAGGGTCATTGTCTCGGGACGGAAACCGATCATCGGACCGCTGTCATCTGCATCGGCCCGGCTCACCTGTCCTTCGGGCAAGTCCACGACGCCGAGCCCGGGAATATCGACCTGCGCACCGCCATCGGCCTCGTCCAGGATCCGCGCGGGCAGGAAATTCATCACGCCGATGAAATCCGCCACGCGGCGGCTGGCCGGACGGGCATAAAGCGCCTCGGGTTCATCGAGTTGCGCGATCTCGCCCTCGAACATCACCGCGATACGGTCGGACATCACCAGCGCCTCTTCCTGGTCATGCGTGACCAGCACGAAGGTGATGCCGACCTGCCGCTGCAGCTTGATCAGCTCCACCTGCATCTGCTCGCGCATCTTGCGGTCAAGTGCCGACAGGGGTTCGTCCAGCAGCAGGACCTTGGGCTTGAGGATCAGCGCGCGCGCCAGCGCCACCCGCTGCCTCTGCCCCCCGGACAGCGCATGGGCCGCCCGCGCGCCATAGCCCTTGAGGCCGACCATCTCCAGCGCCTCTTCCACCATCGCGGCCTTCTCGGGCCTCGGGCGGGGATCGCGGCGCAGACCGAAGGCGACATTCTCGGCCACGCTCAGATGCGGAAAGATGGCATATGACTGGAACACCATGTTGGTGGGCCGCCTGTTCGCCGGCACATCCTCCATATGCCTGCCATCGATCAGCACCGCGCCCGAGGAAATATCCTCGAAACCCGCGATCACGCGCAGAAGCGTGGTCTTGCCGCAGCCCGACGGTCCCAGCAGCGAAAAGAACTCGCCCTCGCGGATGCTCAGGTTGATGCCGCGCAGGGCGTGGTAATCGCCGTAATATTTCTGCACCTCGCGGCATTCGATCATCGGGCTTGAATCGTCGCTCACAGAAAGCCTCCGCTATCCTTGCCGCCCATCCGGGCAATCCCCCGGCGGCGGAAATATTCGCCGATCGCCAGCAGGATGATCGACAGCGCCACCAGCACGGTGCCAAGCGCCATGATCATCGGGATCTGCTTAGGGAAACGCAGCTGGCTGAAGATATAGGTCGGCAATGTCGGCTCGTTCCCCGCCAGGAAGAAGGCGATGATGAATTCGTCCAGGCTGATGGTGAAGGAGATCAGCAGCGATGAGATGATCCCCGGCATCACCAGCGGCAGGGTAATCAGGCGGAAGGCGCTCCATTTCGTCTCGCCCAGGTCATAGGCCGCCTCTTCCAGCGATCGGTCGAGGCTGGAAAAGGCGGTGGAGAGGATGGCGATCCCGTAGCATGCAGATCAGCGTATGACCGATGATCACCGTCAGGATCGACAGTTCCACGCCGGTGCCCAGCAGCACCACCAACAGGGACATGGCGACGATGATCTCGGGCAGGACCATGGGCAGCATGATGAATCCGATGATGCCGGTCTTGCCCGGAAAGGCGTAGCGGGTGGAGGCGCGGGCGGCGAAAACACCGAAACAGGTCGCCAGCACCGAGGCCGACACGGCGATGGTCAGCGAATTCGTCAGCGCCCGGCGCAGCGTCGCATTGCCCCACATCTGCACGAACCAGTCGGTGGTAAAGCCCTTCAGCGGAAAGGCGATGATCGTGCCGGAATTGAAGGCAAACAGCGGCAGCAGCAGGATCGGCGCGTAAAGAAACAGCAGGTAAAGCAGCGTATAGGCACGCAGCCCGCCGCCACGGAACCGCCCCGCGCTCATTGCTTCACCTTCAGGAACCGGCGGTTCAGCGCCAGGAACAGCAGGCTGACCACCGCCACGACCAGCATCGCCGTCACCGCCAGCGCCGAGCCGAGCGGCCGGTTGTCCAGCGCCAGCATCTGCACCTGTATCAGGTTGGCGATCATCGGGATCTTGCCGCCGCCGATCAGTTCGGGCGTCACGTAATCGCCGATGGTCGGGATGAAGACGATCAGCACCGCCGCGATCACCCCCGGCATCGCCAGCGGCAGCGTCACCCGCCAGAATGTCATCAGCCGGTTCTCGCCCAGGTCCCTGCCCGCCTCCAGCAGCGAGCGGTCGATCTTCTCCAGCGCCACGAAGATCGGCAGAATCGCGAAGGGCGCATAGGCATGGGCCAGCGTCAGCACGATGGAATTGACGTTATAGAGGATGAAGGTCAGCGGCTCGTCGATGATGCCGAGACCGGTCAGCGACGAGTTGATGACGCCGTTATAGCCAAGGATCACCTTCCACAGGAACACCCGGATCAGGTAGCTGGTCCAGAAGGGAATGGTGATCAGGAACAGCCACATGGATTTGCGCTCGGGCCGGACCATGAAGCTGACATAATAGGCGACGGGAAAGGCCAGCACGACCGTGACCAGCGTCACCAGAGCCGAGACCATCAGCGAGCGCAGCATGATGGTGCGCACGATCGGATCGGTCCAGACCTGCCGGTAATTGTCGAGCGTGAAGTCGCGGACGACCTCAAGATAGCCATCGGTCAGGAAGCTGTAACCGAGGATCGTCAGGATCGGCACGGCCAGGATCGCCAATGCATAAAGGAACGGCGGCGCGATCAGGGTCAAGCCCTGTCTCGCTTCGGCATTCGATCCGCGTTTCGCCATTGCGCCGTCCCTGTTGCGCCCGTTCGGGGTCTTGCTCCAATTCCTTCCACATGGATGCCGGGATGGAAAGGGGGTTTGTGAATGATATGAGGCAACTTGCGGCCTTTGCCCATTCAGGGATAGCCTCGGCAGCGCATCAATGAGCATGGTGGTGGAGACATGGCAGCTATCGACATCCGTCGCCTTTCCTCGGAGGACAGGCAAGACTGGGAAGCGCTCTGGCAGGGCTATAACCGGTTCTACAAGCGTAGCGTCGAGGATCGGGTGACGGAGCGGCTCTGGGACCGGCTGATCGCCGGCACGGGTGAGCCTTTCGGTTTCGGAGCCGAGATCGACGGCCGGATTCGCGGATTCGCGCATTATTTCTTTCAATCCTCCAGTTCGGACTGGAACCCGCGCTGCTACTTGCAGGATCTCTTCGCCGATCCGGATACCCGCGGCATAGGCGTCGGGCGGGTGCTGATCGAGGCGGTTTATGCCGAGGCCGACCGGCATGAGGCGGCGCAGACCTATTGGCTGACGGAGGACAGCAATGCGACGGCGCGGCTGCTCTATGACAGGATCGGGAAGCAGACACGGTTCATCAAGTATATGCGGTGATGCAGCCGGGGGGAATGATTGCCCTGTATTGTCGGAAGGGATTGGTGATTGCATTCCGTGATGGCCGGTGGGCTGTCTGCCCCGCCGCCGGCTGGTTCTCAAACCAGTCGCGCCCCAACCGGCAACCCCGCCGAGGATATTTGCATGAAGAAGAAGGAACAGAGGGTTTCACTGTGAAGAGCAGAACACCGATTTTCCATATGAAGAGCCGGACCTTGGGGCTTGCCCTTCACCGCCACCAGCGGCCTGTCAAGGCTAACCACGCCAGTGATGCGCGGCGCTGAAATGGCGTTATTTCAACCGTATCACTAAAACAATTAATCTTGCCGTCGGCAATCTCGGTCAGGAACATGCATGCGCGAGGACCGGCATAAAGCGCCGCCGCCGCCGATTTCGGGATGGCGCGGCGGCCACGCGCCGCCCGGCGCAGCGCCTCGCGGCCCAACCCTGCCAGCTCCCGCGCATCGCTCTCTTGCGCTCCGGCAAGGCCCAAGCCCAATGGCTGCAATTGCGGCAAAGCCCGCAGCCATGCGGCCAGCCCAGCCCCGAGCGCCTGATCGGCCACGATCCCACGGGCGCTTTCCGGCACCCCGAGCCACGAAGCAGCCTGCCACATCAGCGCCCCCGCCGTCGCTTCGACATAACTGACGACCTGCGCCGGCGACGAAAAAGCCTGCCGTTCGCAATCCCGCCGCCGCGCCTCGGCCAATGCGGCCAGGTCGCCCGCGCGCGCCCCCCAAGCATCCCAAAGCGGCGTCAACACGTCATGCAGGGGCGGAGCGGTGCCATCCCCCATCTCGGCCAGCCGGTCGATCCACCATTGCAGGCGCATCTCTGCCAGCATCGGTTCGGCGGATTGGAACGGCGCCCGGGCGATTTCGAGGTTCAGCGCGTAAAGCGTGATCAACGCGGGACGATTTTCCGGCGCGGCCGTCAACACCGCCCCGAAACGGTCGGGATCGTGCTCGCGCAGGGTCTCGGTGCAGGCTTCCAGTGTCACGCGCCGACCGAACGGGCAAGCTCGGACAATTTCGCCGCGTCATAGCCAGTCGTCAGCGACCATTCCGCGCCTTGCGCCGTATCCTTGACCTCGACCCCCGCCGCCTTGAAACCGTCGCGGATCGCATCGGCCCGCCCGAAATCACGCGCCTTGCGGGCCTCGGCCCGCGCGGCCAGCAGCGCCTCGATCAGATCCGCCGCATCCTCGCCCGCCTCGGCCCATGCTCCCATCTGCGGCAGCAACAGCCCCAGCATGCGGGCCGAGGCGAGCAGTGCAGGCCCATCCCCCTGCCCGGCCAGTTCGTGCAGAACCGCGATGGCGCCCGCCGTGTTGAGATCATCGGCAAGCGCATCGATGACGGCGGGTGCGGGGCTTGACGCGGGTTCGACATCCGCGACAAGCCCACGCCACCGCCGAAGCACCGCTTCGGCCTCTTGCGCCTTGGTCTCGGTCCAGTCCATCGGCTTGCGGTAATGGGTCGAGAGCATGACGAAGCGGATCACCTCGCCCGGCACGCCACGATCCAGCAGGTCGCGCACGGTAAAGAAATTGCCCAGGGACTTGGACATCTTCTTGCCCTCGACCTGCAGCATCTCGTTATGCAGCCAGACACGCGCGAAATCGCCATCGGGATGGGCGCAGCAGCTTTGCGCGACCTCGTTCTCGTGATGCGGGAATTGCAGGTCGATGCCGCCGCCATGAATGTCAAATGACGGCCCCAGCAGCGCCGCCGACATGGCCGAGCATTCGATATGCCAGCCCGGACGACCGCGACCCCAGGGGCTGTCCCAACCCGGCGTATCGGCATCCGACGGTTTCCACAGCACGAAATCCATCGGGTCGCGCTTGAAGGGCGCCACCTCAACCCGCGCGCCCGCAATCATGTCATCGACCGAGCGTCCGGACAGCCGCCCGTATTCAGGAAAGGAGCGCACGTCGAACAGCACATGCCCCTCGGCCACATAGGCGTGGCAGCGCGAGATCAGGGTTTCGATCATCGCGACCATCTGCGTGATATAATCGGTCGCGCGCGGCTCGTGATCCGGACGGTCGGCGCCAAGCGCGTCCATGTCGTCGTGATACCAGCCAATCGTCTCTTCGGTGATGTCATGGATGGTTCGGCCAGTCGCCGCGGCGCGGTCGTTGATCTTGTCCTCGACATCGGTGAAGTTGCGCACATAGGTCACATGGCCCGCGCCATGGACGTGGCGCAGCAGCCGCACCAGCACGTCAAAGACCAGCACCGGCCGCGCATTACCCAGATGCGCCCGGTCATAAACCGTCGGCCCGCAGAGATAGAGACGGATATTCCGGTCATCCAGCGGCGTGAAGATTTCCTTCTTCCGCGTGCGGGTATTCGTCAACCTGATCTCGACCATGATTTGCCTCATCTGCCAGCCGGCAGGGTTTAGCGCATCGGATCAAAGCTTTCCACCCACTCGATTTGCCGCGGCAAGCTTTGAAGCTGCAGATCATAGCCGTCGCGGATCGTCTGCCGAGCCGCGCTGCGCAGGGCTTCGGCCTCGGGATCGCCCTTCAGCCCGTGGATCAGGGCCGAGGACAGCGCCGGCACATCGAAGAACGGCACCAGCCGCCCGTTCTCGCCGTCGCGGATCAGTTCGCGCACGGGATCGGTATCCGAGGCGACGATATAGGCCCCGGCCGACATCGCCTCGGTCAGCGACCATGACAGCACGAAAGGATAGGTCAGGTAGCAATGCACCCGGGCGAGCTGGATCAGGGACATGTATTGCCCGTAAGGCACCCGCCCGACGAAATGCACCCGATCGAGGTCAAGCCGGTCGCCCAGTTCGGCCAGCATCACCTCTTTCCAGTTTTTCCCATCCCCCGGCGCCTTGCCATAGCTGACCCCGTCACCGCCGACCAGCACCACCTGCGCCTCGGGGCGGGCGGCCAGCACTTCGGGCAGGGCACGCATGAAGACGTGGAAACCGCGATAGGGTTCCAGCGAGCGCGAGACATAGCTGAGCACCTCGTCCCCGGCCTTCAACTCCCTGCCATTCGGCAATGTCAGGCGTGCATCGGGATCGGGGCGGGCGCGCTGCGTATTGATGCCGTCATGGATGACGGTGATCTTCTGTCGCAATTCGGGCGGAAAGCTGTCAGCCTGGTATTGCGTGGGCGCGATGGCGGCATCCGCCTGCACGATACCCTGTATCAGATGCGCCGAGCGCGCCACGGTCATGAAACGCGCCTCCAGGCTGTCCGGCGCCAGTTCAGGATCGAAACCGACATCCGCCCCGTGGGTGCGATACATCAGCTCGGCATAGATCAGCAATTTCGCCTCGGGCCAGATCTCGCGCAGGAACAGCGTCTCGCCCCAGCCCGAATGCCCGATGATGACATCGGGAACAAAGCCGTGATCGTCGCGCAGCGCCCGCGCCCCGCGCGCAGCCATCAGGCCCCGTTCGGCATGGATGGAATAGCTTCGCCCCAGGATGCCGTCGCTCTCGATCTGCTTCGGCTCCTTGTAGCAGACCGTGTTGACCGGTGAAGAATTCTTGTTGTTGACATCCGTCAACGCCAGGACCTCGTGCCCGCGATTGACCAGCGCGGGGGCGAGATGGGGAAACTGGCCGGGAAAATTCTGGTGAACGAACAATATCTTCATGGATCTCGGTCTGGAAAGGCGGCTTTCAACAGGGTCCGGGTATAATCGCTTTTCGGGCGCTCGAAAATATCGCTGGCGCTGCCCTGTTCGATCACCTCTCCGGCGCGCATCACCATGATCTGGTGCGACATGGCGCGCACCACCCGCAGGTCGTGGCTGATGAACAGGAAGGCAAGCCCGTATTTCTGCTGCAATCCGCGCAGCAGATCCACGATCTGGACCTGCACCGTCATGTCCAGTGCCGATGTCGGCTCATCCAGCACCACCAGCTTGGGCCGCAAGATCATCGCGCGCGCGATGGCGATACGTTGCCGTTGTCCGCCGCTGAATTCATGCGGATAACGGTGCATCGTCTCGGGGTTCAGCCCCACCTCGACCATGATCTCGGAGACCATCTCGCGGCGGTTGCGGCCCGGTTCCACCCCGTGCACACCCAACCCCTCGGCGATGATCTGCTCGATTGTCATGCGCGGCGAGAGGCTGCCGAAGGGATCCTGAAAGACGATCTGCATATCGCGGCGCAAGGGCCGGAGTCGCCTGCCGTCCCAAGCGCGATGTCCCGCCCCATGAACAGGATCGGGCCATCGCTTTCGATCAGCCGCATGATGGCCAGCGCCAGCGTTGTCTTGCCGCTGCCCGATTCGCCGACCACGCCCAGGGTCTCGCCCGAGCGGACCGTCAGCGTCGCGCCGTTCACGGCCTTCACATGCCCCACGGTGCGGCGCAGCAAGCCGCGCTGGATCGGGAACCAGACCTTCAGATCCTTCGTCTCGGCCATTACCTGCGCATCGCTTGCGACCGGATCGGCGACACCGACGGGCTCGGCTGCCAGCAGCTTCTTGGTATAATCATGCTGCGGATCAGCAAAGATCGACTCGACCGGGCCCTGCTCGACGATCAGCCCATCCTTCATCACGCAAACCCGGTCGGCAATGCGGCGCACGATGCCAAGGTCGTGGCTGATGAAAAGCAGGCTGAGGCCCTCTGCCTCCTTCAGCTCGGCCAGCAGATCGAGGATCTGGGCCTGGATGGTCACGTCCAATGCCGTCGTCGGCTCGTCGGCGATGAGCAGATCGGGACCATTGGCCAGTGCCATGGCGATCATCACCCGCTGCCTCTGCCCGCCCGAAAGCTGATGCGGATAATCGGCCAGCCGCGTTTCGGGATCGCGGATGCCGACGCGGTTCAGCAGTTCCACCACCCGCGCCCGCGCCTTGGCGCCGGTCAGTCCCTGATGCAGCCTGACACTTTCGGAAAGCTGTTTTTCCAACGTGTGCAACGGGTTCAGCGAGGTCATCGGCTCCTGGAAGATGAAGCTGATATCGTTGCCCCGGATATCACGCAGAACCTTGTCCGGGGCATCGATCAATTCGCGTCCGGCATAGTTGACGGAACCCTCAACCTCTGCCGCATGCCCCAGAAGCCGCACCGTGGACAGCGCCGTCACCGACTTGCCCGAGCCGGATTCGCCGACCAGAGCCACCGTTTCGCCCCGCTTTATGTGAAAGCTGACGCCCTTCACGGCAGGCACGAGCTGCCCCTCTTGCCGAAAGCCGATGCGCAGGTCGCGCACGCTCAGCACCGCATCCGGTGGATGCGCCGTGGATTGCGCAGGGGACGAGAGGGTTTCCGTGGCGGCACTCATTTGAAGGTCTTCCGGGGATCGAACGCATCCCGCACGCCCTCGAAGACGAAGACGAGGAGCGACAGCATGATTGTGAAGGTGAAAAAGGCGGTGAATGCCAGCCACGGCGCCTGCAGGTTCTGCTTGGCCTGTAGCGCCAGTTCCCCGAGCGAGGGCGCCGAGGCGGGCAGCCCGTAACCCAGGTAATCCAGCGCGGCAAGACCGCTGATCGTGCCGGTCACGACAAAGGGGAGCATGGTCAGCGTGGCGACCATGGCATTGGGCAGGATATGGCGGAACATGATCTTGCGGTCGGAAACGCCAAGCGCTCTTGCCGCGCGCACATATTCGAAGTTCCGGGCACGCAGGAATTCGGCCCGCACGACGCCGACCAGCGCGGGCCAGCCGAAGATGATGGTGACGAAGACCAGCAGCCAGAAACTTCGCCCGAGGATCGCGAACAGGATGATGATGACGTAAAGTCCCGGCGTCGAGGCCCATATCTCCAGCAACCGCTGAAAGATCAGGTCGGTGCGGCCACCGAAATAGCCCTGTATGGCCCCGGCCGCGATACCGAGGGTCGAGGCGATCACGGTCACGATCAGCGTGAACAGGATCGAGGTCCGGAACCCATAGATCACCCGCGCCAACACATCGCGCGACGTGTCATCGGTGCCAAGCAGGTGATCCCCGTCCGGTGCACTCGGCACGGTGCCGACATCGTTGATCGTCCGGTAGTGATATGGAATCGGTGGCCAGATCATCCAGCCCTGCTCGGCCTTGGGAATGTCGCTGGTGCCGTTCTTCACCGATGCGATCAGTTCCTCGGGCTCGTCCCAGCAGGCCTCGCGCCCGCCGGTCACGATCAGGCATTGCACCGCAGGGTCGCTATAGATCGCCTCGGTCTGGAAATCGCTGCCAAAGGCGCTTTCGGGGTAAAATTGTGTCACCGGCCAATACAGATCGCCCCGGTAGCTCACCACGATGGGCCGGTCATTGGCGACGAACTCGGCACACATCGCGACGACGAACAGCACCGAGAAGATCACCAGCGACCAGAAGGCCCGGCCATTGCGCCGGAAATTACGCAACCGGCGGCGATTGAGTTCCGAAATTGCCATCAGCCGTCCCTCGATTCGAAATCGATCCGGGGATCGACCAGGACATAGGTCAGGTCGGACAGGATGCCGACGATCAGACTGAGAAGGCCGAACACGTAGAGCGTCCCGAAGATCAGCGGATAGTCTCGCCTGACCGCGGCCTCGAAGCCCAGCAGGCCAAGACCGTCCAGCGTGAAGATATTCTCGATCAGGATCGAGGATCCGAAAAACGCGCCCAGAAAGGTCGCCGGAAAGCCCGCGATCACGATCAGCATCGCGTTGCGGAAGACATGCCCGTAAAGCACCCGCCGCTCGGTCAGGCCCTTGGCGCGGGCGGTCATGGCATATTGCTTGTTGATCTCGTCCAGGAAGCTGTTCTTGGTCAGAAGCGTCAGGGTCGCGAAGGCCGAGATCGAGATCGCGATCACCGGCAGCGCCGCGTGCCAGGCATAGTCCTTGATCTTGCCCCAGGTGGACAGCTCCGAGAAGATAGCCTCGCCGCTTGTCAGGCCGCGCAGCGGGAAGATCTTCCAATAGCTGCCGCCTGCGAACAGAACGATCAGGATCACGGCGAACAGGAAGGCCGGGATCGCATAGCCCATGATGATCACGCCCGAGGTCCAGCTATCGAAGCGCGACCCGTCCCTGACCGCCTTGCGGATCCCGAGCGGGATCGAGATGAGATAGCCCAGCAATGTGGACCACAGGCCGAGCGTGATCGAGACCGGCAGTTTCTCGATCACAAGATCGATCACGTCCCGGCCATGCATCCAGCTTTCCCCGAAATCGAAGCGCAGGTAATTGCCCATCATCATCAGGAAGCGCTGGACCGGGGGCTTGTCGAAGCCGAATTCCTTTTCCAGTTCCGCGATGAATTCGGGCGGCAGGCCATAGGCGCCCTTGTAAAGCTCCTCGCCGCCGGTCTCGCTGCTGCCGCCGGAGATATTGGCGAAAACGTCGCCCTCGCCCTGCACCTGCGCCGCGATCTGTTCGATCGGGCCGCCGGGCACGAATTGCGTCAGCGTGAAATTGACCAGCATGATGCCGATCAGCGTGGGGATGATCAGCAGCAAACGCCGCAGGATATAGGCACCCATCAGCCTGTCCTTCTGCCCGCCCCTTGGGACATTGCGGACCTTGGCGGTCCTGTTCGGTTGTCACGTCTTCTGGGCAATACCGCCTCGAAAATCAAGCCACTTGCCCGTTATCGGAGCGCGCCTTTCTGCTTGAGTTCTTCCAGTTTCTCGGAATTCGCCCACCAGAAATCCGTCACGCCGATAGCCAGGGGCGGCAATTCCTCGGGATGTTCGTAGTAATCGTAATAGGCCACCAGATGATCGGGCTTGTACCATTGCGGAATCCAGAACCGCAGCGCCCGCATCACCCGGTCAAGCGCGCTGATGACGATATTGGTCTCTTCCAGGGTGGTCGCCTTCTGCCCGGTCTTGAGCAATGCATCCACCGCCGGGTTTCTCAGCCCCATCGGATTGAAGACGTCATCCGCATCCTCCGAACCGTAATGCTGTTCCATGCCACCCGCAAAGACATAGGCGCCGCCCAGTGTCGTCTCGATCACGTCGAAATCATGGGAGCGGGTGCGGGTCGTCACCTCGGACGGATCGACCCGTTCCGCCACCGCGTCAACGCCAAGCGTGCGCAGGTTCTGGACGAACGGAGTCGTGTAACGCTCGATGCTCTGGTTGTGATAGAGGAACCCGACCTTCAATGTCTGGCCCTTGTCATTGCGGCGCATCCCGTCGCTGCCGGTTTTCCATCCGGCCTCATCCAGCAGGGCCGCTGCCTTGCGCATGTTCCTGCGGTCCAACTGACGGTCGCCGGATTTCGGTGGCATCACCGGCTCACCGGTCAGCACCCCTTCGGGCAAATCATCCGCCAAGGGTTCCAAAAGGGCCAGTTCCGCCTCTGACGGCACACCTGTGGCCTTCAGATCGGTGTTTTCCCACAGCGAGGTCACCCGCTGTTCAAATCGTAGAACAGCGAAGAGTTGCTCCACTCGAAATTGAACATCAACCCGATGGCTTCGCGCACGCGCGGATCCTGGAATTTCTCGCGCCGCAGGTTGAACACCCAGGCATCGGCATCGGCGATACTGCCATTGGGCAGCGCAGCCTTGACGACATCTCCGTTATTGAAGGCGGGAAAATTGTAGCGCGTTGCCCAATGCTGATCGGATTGTTCGACCCGGAACGTGTAGACGCCCGCCTTGAAGGCCTCGAAGGCGGCATCGTAATCGTCGAAATATTCAAAGCGCAACCTGTCGAAATTATGCCGCCCGATATTGATCGGCAAATCCTTGCCCCAATAATCCGGATTGCGCCGCAAGGTGATCGAGCGCCCGAAATCCTGCCGTTCAAGAACATAAGGGCCGGAACCAAGGAAAGGTTTCTTCGTCGGCTGCGTCAGATCATATTCGTTTTCCTCGAAATCCTTCTTCGAGAAGACGCTCATGCCCCCCATCTGCGAGATCACGTCGCGGCGCGGAGCCTCTGGCGTGAAGGAGAACCGGACACGATGCGGATCGAGAACCTCGACCTTCTCGACATATTCCTGCAGCATGGTGCGATAGGATGAGAAGGCCTTCTCCCGCAGCAAGTCATGGGTGAACTTGACATCCTCCGCGGTAAGCGGTGTGCCGTCACTGAACTTCGCCTCGGGCCGCAGGTTGAAAATCACCCAATCGCGGCTTTCGGGATATTCGATGGTCTCGCATAGCAGGCAATAGCTGGCCAGGGGATCGTCCGCCACCGATATCATCAGGTCTTCGATCGCCATGACGCTTGGTGCGGTCGCCCGGCCGCGAAAGGTATATGGATTGAAACTGTCATAACCGCCTATCCCGTATTGCGACAATTCGCCCCCTTTGGGCGCATCGGGGTTCACATAGGGAAGATGCTTGAAATCCGCCGGCAGTTGCGGCTCGCCGAAATAGGTGATGCCGTGGGACTTGATGATCTTCTCGCCATTGGCAGAAGCCTCCTGAGACAACGCAGCCGGAGCTGCTCCAAGCAGGAAGGCGGCAATCAGGGCGAGATGGCGCATAGACGGACTCCAACAACGAATGGTTGAGCGTCACGCTAGGCGAGTAGCCTCCCGGTAATCAAGCCGCGTTTTCGTGAACACATTCCGCGAGCGCAAAGAAAAAAGGCGCGGGCAAAGCCGCGCCTTCGATACATGCAATGGAAAAGCTTACTGGACGCTTTGCAGATAGGCGATCAGATCGGCGCGGTCCTCGGGCTTTTTCAGGCCGGCGAAGGACATCTTGGTGCCTTTGACGACGCCCTTGGGATTGGCCAGGAACTCCTGCAGCGCCTCGGGCGTCCATTGCGGCGCCTCTTCGGCATGGGCGACCATCGCATCGGAATAGCCGAAGCCTCCGACCGAGGCCACGTCGCGCCCGACCACGCCGTTCAGATGCGGGCCGGTGCCGTCGGTGCCGTCAAGCTTGTGGCAGGCCTTGCATTTGCCGAATCCCTTTTCACCGGCGGCGGGATCGGCAGCCTCCATCAGCGCGGCGAAATCGATCTGCTCTTCCTCGGCGGCCCCGCCGCCCTCTTCGGTTTCCGGCACCTCGATGGAATATGCCTGCGCATGCTCCTCCCCTTCGCCGTGACCGCCGGAACCGACGTGATAAAGGCTGCTCGCCGCCCAGTTAGCCAGAAGCAGAAACAGAAGTGCGCCGATCAGCGCCCCGGCTGCCTTCGTCACGGTCATGGTATCGAACATCGCGTGCGGTCCCCGATTGGTAAGCTCGTCAATTCCGGCTTTGTCTATCCGCTTTCGCTTTCCGGGATCAAGGTATAGTTACCCTGCCGACAGCTAAAATTCGGACATCGGAGCGCCGACATGACCACCAACCGCATCGCATTCCAGGGCGAACCGGGCGCCTATAGCCACGAGGCCTGCCGCAAGGCGCGCCCCGAGATGGAGGCGCTGCCCTGCCGGACCTTCGAGGACGTGATCGAGGCGGTGCGCGCCGGAAAGGCCGATCTGGCCATGCTGCCGGTCGAGAATTCGACCTATGGCCGCGTTGCGGATATCCACCATTTGCTGCCCGAATCCGGCCTGCATATCATCGACGAGGCATTCGTCCGGGTCCATATCAGCCTGCTCGCCCTGCCCGGCACGCCGCTTACCGCGATCCGCGAGGCGATGAGCCATCCCGTCCTGCTGGGACAGTGCCGCAATTTCCTGCGCGAACAAGGGATTCACGGGATCACCGGCGCCGACACCGCCGGATCGGCAAAGGAGGTGGCCGCCCGCGACAATCGGTCGCTGGCAGCGCTTGCCGCCCCATTGGCCAGCGAGATCTACGGGCTGGACCGTCTGGCGGACGAGATCGAGGACCGGCAGAACAACACCACCCGTTTCCTGCTCATGTCGCGCGAACCCGACCACAGCCGCCGCGCCGAAGAGATGCTGACCAGTTTCGTCTTCCGGGTCCGCAACATTCCCGCCGCGCTCTACAAGGCCATGGGCGGGTTCGCGACGAATGGCGTCAACATGACCAAGCTGGAAAGCTACATGGTCGATGGCGTGTTTACCGCGACGCAGTTCTATGCCGATATCCAGGGACATCCCGAGGATCCGGCCGTCCGGCGCGCCCTGGACGAGTTGAGCTATTTCACGTCGATGCTGGAAATTCTGGGCGTCTACCCGGCCGATCCATTGCGGAAGACACAGGAACAGTGATCGCGAAGCCGAGGCCGGGCGTCAGCCCAACCCTCCCAATTCACCCACGAGTTCCCTGATTCGCGTCTCGAAGCGGCGATCCAGCCGCGCCTTGCCCAGCTTGGCGGTCTGCAGCATCAGCCGGGCGCGCATGTTGCGCGGACGGATATCCGCTTCGAAAACAAGGCGCGAGCGGGTCTGACTCAGTGCGACGACGCTCGAATCGATCGTCAGTTCCAGGGCCTCGGACAGCCCTGTCATGGTCACATGCTCGGGCCGGTCGAACCGCACCACTTCCAGGCGCAGGGCCCGTTCCCTCCCGCGCCAGTCGAAGGCGATGTTCCAACCCATCCCGGTTCCGGGCTCATCGGCGGGGTCGATCCGCGTCACGCTGGCGCCGCGTTGGATCAGCAGTTGCTCCAGCCGATTGAAATCATTGACCTTGTCAAACAATCGCGAAGCGGGCATCTCCGCATCGATGCGCGTAGAAAATTTCATAAGGAACCGTCCAGATCGCCTACCGGAATATAGCGGCATATATGCCGCGTCCGAGTGCTGATAATCCATTCCCGGCGAACTGTTCAACCACGTCGTCAGCATAGCCACAATCCACGATATGTTAATAATCCGTTTATGACTCGTTTCAGCCCCCTTGGGAGCCTGTCCTTTACGGCATGTTTCACGGGGTTCTTTGGTTCCATCGCAATTTCCCGCCGATCCCCGGCGCGGATATTCCCGATGCCGGAACAACCGGCACTAGGAGGCGGGACTGCCCTCCGGCCGGGCAGGAAATCCACCTTTCCGCCGGTCTCCGGCGGGGTTGCATCGCGACGCATCGCCGCTTAGATAGAGGGCGAGAGGTTGGCGCGGGCAGGCGCCTCGCCAACCCGGTCAGGTCCGGAAGGAAGCAGCCGTAACGAGTCCCGCTTGGGTCGTTGTCCAGCCTCTCACTTGCATCTCCCCCGATTTCATCGCGCCCGGCCGCCGAAAGCGGCTCCGTATCATGTTCACCGGATGTCCCGAGGGGGTGCCGGAACCGTGAATGGTGACGAGGTATCGATCCGGGCGCGAGATATTTGCTGGTGGCCACTGCCCTAGCGTCAAATTGCCGCAGGCCCCGCGGTTCAGCGAATCCAGGTCGGCCAAGGCAGGATCGTCGCGGCGTCGATCCGGTCATGGGCGCGCAGCAAGGTCTTGCCCCGCGACGTCTGCCAGTCCCCGCCATATCACGGTCAGCAAGCGCGCAGCCAACTGTTCCCTAAAGATTTTCCAGCTGGATATGCGCCGCCGGCACGCAAGTCCGATCGCCCTGGCGACGGCCACAACCGTTCCGCGATCATCCTGCTCCCAAAGCGCGCGCGGCTGTTTCGGCGTGATCCTGTCCAGAAGACGCGTTGTTTTCTTTCCGGTAGCGACAAAATTTTAAAATTTCCTATCATCCCGGAATGAAATAGCGAGTTGCGAAGCGGGCATGAAAGGGGAGGTTCAGTCCATGACGCAGATCCAGCAACTGGCCGGGCGCGCCTTTCCCGCGCATCTGGAAAAGCCGGTCGTTGCGCTGTGCCGGGTGGCCCATGCCCTGTCCTCGCGCATCTCGATGGGCGGGCTGACCGGGAATTTCCCGGGAACTGCCGGAACGGTCGTGGATGGCGGGGCACGGAAAGCCCCGGACCTGATCGCCGATGCCGAATTCCGTGCCGCCGTGAAACATGCGGGAATCCGCTGGTACGCCTCGAAGGCGCGCGGCAGCGCGGTCGAGATCGATCCGGCGGGTGGTCTCGCCCTTGCCATCGATCCGCTGGATGGCTTCTCCGATATCGACATGAATATCCCGACCGGCACGATCTTCAGCATCCAGCAGGCTCAGGACGCCCCCGGGGCCACTTTCCTGCGGGCAGGCCGTCATATCGAGGCGGCAGGGTATTTCATCTATGGGCCGCAGACCCTCCTGATGGTCAGCCTTGGCGACGGGTTGCGCAAATTCATCCTTGACCGCGAGGCCGGGATTTTCCGCGAGTTCCCCGCCCCCCCGCTTCCGGATCGGTGCGAGATGGGGGAATTCGCCATCAATGTCTCGAATTACCGGCACTGGTCGCAGCCGATCCGGGCCTATATCGACGACTGCCTTGCGGGCATAGACGGGCCGCATGGCAAGAATTTCAACATGCGCTGGACCGCCTCGCTGGTGGCCGAGACGCATCGCATAATCTTGCGCGGGGGGATTTTCCTCGACCCCGGCGATGCGCGGATCGGCCATGCCGAGGGGCGGCTGCGGCTGGTCCATGAATGCGCGCCCATCGCCTTCCTGGTCGAGCAATCGGGCGGCAGGGCCACCGACGGCATCAACCGGATACTCGACCGGGTGCCGGCCAGCCTGCATGCCCCGGCCCCCTTCGTCTTCGGCACGCCCGACAAGGTCGGCCGCGTGGCCACCTATCACGATCTTCCCGAACCGGAAGTGTCCGCCCTTTTCGGCAATCGCGGGTTGTTCCGCGTCTGATCCAAAGGAACATCCATGTCCAGGAAACATCCCATCATCTCGGTCACCGGCTCTTCCGGCGCGGGGACCACCACGGTCAAGAGCACCTTCGACCAGATCTTCCGCCGCGAGGGCATCAATGCGGTCAGCATCGAGGGAGACGCCTTTCACCGCTATGACCGCGCGGCGATGACAGAGGAACTCGCCCGCCGCCAGGCCGAGGGCGACCAGACCTTCAGCCATTTCAGCTATGACGCCAATGAGCTGGAAAAACTGGAAGAGGTGTTCCGCATCTATGGCCAGACCGGCCGCGGCAAGACCCGGCACTATGTCCATAACGATGCCCAGGCCGAGAAATGGGGCGCCCCTCCGGGCAGTTTCACCGAATGGGCGCCTTTCGAGGACGGATCGGACCTGCTGTTCTACGAGGGGCTGCATGGCGCGGTCGTCAACGATCGGGTCAACCTGGCAAAACTGGCCGATCTGAAAATCGGCGTGGTCCCGGTGATCAACCTGGAATGGATCCAGAAAATCCATCGCGACAAGGCCAGCCGGGGCTATACGACCGAGGCCGTCACCGACACGATCCTGCGCCGCATGCATGCCTATGCGCATTGCATCTGCCCGCAATTCACCCAGACCGACATCAACTTCCAGCGCGTTCCGGTGGTCGATACCTCGAACCCGTTCATCGCCCGCTGGATCCCGACGCCGGATGAAAGCCTCGTGGTGATCCGGTTCCGCGATCCGAAGGGAATCGATTTTCCCTACCTGATCTCGATGATCCAGGGGTCGTGGATGAGCCGGGCCAATTCGATCGTCATCCCGGGGCCGCGGATGGACCTGGCCATGCAACTGATCCTGACGCCGATGATCCTGCGCCTCGTCAACGACGCCAGGCGCGCCTGAAGTCACCGAAAAGAGGGGAGAGCCCCGAACGACAAGATGGTCGCAGGTGCCGGGTGCTATTGGGCCGGGGTTGGGCGGTCTCGCCCGGGCAGGATTGCCCGGGACGCTTTCACTGCGATACCTGTCCGAACGGCTTACTGGGACGTCTGCAGCAGATCCGTGATCCGCCGGACCGAGGCGCGCCGGTTGGCGCGAATATCACCCTCTGCGCGGATCTTCAGATATTGCTCGCCATATCCCTGGACGACGAGATTCTCGGGTGGCACGTCGAAATATTCGCTCAGCGCCAGCGCCACCGATTCGGCGCGCCGATCCGAGAGGGCAAGGTTCATCGCCCCATCCCCCACCGTGTCGGTATGCCCCTCGATCAGGAAAATCTCGCGCGGGTTCTCGTTGATCGCGTCCTGGATGACATCGCCAAGCGTCGACAATTGCTTGGCCTGATCCGGCTTGATCGCCGCCGAGCCGGTCTCGAAGGTGATCGCGTCGATATTGACCGGCGCGACCAAAGCCCGCACCTCGGGGATATTGCGGATCTGGCCCAGGGTGAAGCGGCGATCGATATTGGCTTCCCGCTCCAGGGCGGCACGAAGCTGCTCTTCGTTCAGCGGGCTGTCGCCGCTCCGGACCGGGGCCGCCGGTTCCGGCAGTTCCGCGATATTGACCGGCTCCACCCCGGTGGTATCGTCGATCAGCTGCGTCGAGCTGCCATCGGCCGAAACCAGCGTCCGGCGCAGGACGCGCAGATCGGCATCGCGGATCGTCACCACCTTGCTGCCATCGGCCCGCGTCACGATCGTGCGCGATGAGCCGTCGTCGAAATTCTCGGTGGTGACGGTCGAACCGGGCTGGCGCAGCAAGGCAACCTCGTCCTTGATGACTTCCTGGCTGCCATCGGCGCGGGTCACGACAACCCGGTCCGGCGAGCTGAGCGCCACTTCGCGGTTGTTGTTCAGCATCGAGCCGACCGCAACCGCCCCCAATCCCAGCAGCAGGGCCTTGGTCAGGTCATTGTCGTCATCGTCCTCATCGGCGCTGGCCGCCTGTTCCTGCGAGTCCTGACCGGCCATCCCCGACAATGCGTCGTGCAGGCTGGTTTCGAAATCCTCTGCGGAAGACCGGCGGTTCTCTTCGGTCACCTCCTGTTCAACGACCTCACCCTCGCCGCTTTCCGCGGTCAGGGCCGCGGCGGTGGGTGCCTCGGTGACGGTGGCCGCTTCCTTGGCGGCCTCGGTTTCCGTGCTGCCCTCTTCGGCGGCACGCTCGACCAGCTCGCCCTCCCCGTTCACGCGATACATCTGGTCGCTTGCCGGGGCCAGCATGAAGCTTCCGTCGGCCTGCGCTTCCAGCACGACACCTTTCGGGGTCATCACCGGCCCGCCATCAGTGCAGGGATAGGCCGCACCGGAGAGGCAGGTCAGTTGATCCGCACGGATCCCCGCATCGAGTTCACCTTGCAGGACCTTGCTGAGACCACTCATGTTCCCGGCTCTTTGCGCCGCAGTTTCCGAATCGGTCAGGCGGACGCCATCGCTGGCACCCGTTTCGGCCTCTGTTTTGGTTTCCGCTTCGACCTCGGTTTCGGCCTCCGTGCCGACCTCCTGCTGCGAGCCGGATTCCGGGGCATCGTCGGAAGTTTCCTCCTGCTCGGCCAGGGCCTTGGCCAGCGCATCCTCATCGGTGGCCTCGGCATCGGCGGCCCCGGCATCGGCGGTCTCGCCAGTTTCCGGTGCCGGAGCGGCATCCTCGGCCGGTGCCTGCGCGTCCTGCTCCATCACCTCTTGCTTCGGCTGGCTCTCCGGCGCGGTCTCCTGGGCCTGGTCGTCCCCGGGTGCGGGGAGGGTATCATCTTGCGTGGTTTCCTGTTCGACCGGCTGCTCGGTCGCGTCGACCGGTTGTTCCACCGGAGCCTCTTCGCCAGCAATCGGCTCTTCCGCCTGCGCCTCGGCGTCAACCGGCGCTGCGGTCTCGGCATCCGCCTGATCCGCGGTCTCACCTTCGACCGGCGCTGCGGCTTCGGCATCCTCCTGAT
>NZ_PXNQ02000009.1 GCF_003007735.2 Paracoccus methylarcula | reverse complement strand
CCGCCGTCTCGGCTTCAACCGGCGCTTCAGCCTCGGCATCCGCCTGATCCGCTGCTTCGCCTTCGACCGGTGCTTCGGCTTCGGCGTCGGTCTGTTCCTCCGCCTCACCTTCGATTGGCAGTTGGGTTTCGGTATCAGCCTGCGCGATCACGTCAAACTCGGAAAGCTCTTGCGACGCCTCACCGGAGCCATGGGCTTGAGCCATTGCCAGATGTGGCGCCAAAAGCGACAGGCAGGCGGCGATCGCGGTGCTATTATGGATGATCCGGCGCATCTGCAGTCCTCACATGCTTCATTCTGTTCCGGGACACTAACAGACAGCACGCAGGGGCAGTTCCCTTCACCCGCATGACCCTTTCGTGAATTTTCACCGATAGGCGACAAAAAGCGCATGACCGGTCTGTTCACTGACCAAGACCAGCGAACGCGACCCTCCCGACGAGATCACCCGGAAACCGGCGCAGATCATCTCGAAGGCTCACGCCCGCGCGTCGATGGCAGTGCCTTCGAGCAACCTAAAGCTGCGCGGCGACCTCTTCGGAGAGGTCAAAATTGCCCGTGACATTCTGGACATCATCATCGTCTTCCAGCGCATCGATAAGCTTCATGAGCTTTTGCGCGATATCCAGATCGGCAATCTCGGTCGGTGCCTGCGGCTTCCAGATCAGCTTGGCGGTCTCGGATTCGCCCAGGGACTCTTCCAGTGCGGTCGCGACGTCGTTCAGATCGGTGTCGGCGCAATAGATCCAATGGCCTTCTTCATCGGATTCGACATCATCGGCGCCCGCCTCGATCGCGGCCATCATCACCGTGTCGGCATCCCCGGCCGAGGCCGGATACACGATCTCGCCCACGCGGTCGAACATGAAGGAAACGGAACCGGTCTGGCCCAGATCCCCACCCGATTTGGTGAAATAGCTGCGCACGTTCGACGCCGTGCGGTTGCGGTTGTCAGTCATCGCCTCGACGACCAGCGCGATCCCGTTGGGGCCGTAACCCTCATAGCGGATCTCTTCGTAGGTCTCGGCATCGCCGCCCTGCGATTTCTTGATCGCGCGCTCGATCACGTCCTTGGGCACCGAGTTCGACTTGGCCTCCTTGACGGCCAACCGCAGGCGGGGGTTCTTTTCAGGATCCGGGTCGCCCATCTTGGCGGCCACGGTGATCTCTTTGGACAGTTTGGAAAACAGCTTCGAACGTGCCGCGTCCTGCCGGCCCTTGCGATGCTGGATATTGGCCCATTTTGAATGACCAGCCATATTCGGTCGCCCTTCGTAGTTCAGGTAGATTCCGGATTCGAGCGCTTTTAGTCCAGCAAGGCGCCCTATCGCAAGATGAAGGTCGAAAGCTTTCCCCCCGGACAGGGGCGATGTGATGGGCGGATATGCAAAAGCGCGCGGCCAGGGGACGCGCGCTTGTCAGTCAGATGCCTGGCTCAGGGCTCAGAGATAGGAATTCACGCCCATGATCCGGCGAATCTCGCCGTCACGGGTCAGCCCTTTCGCGGCCAGATCCTCATCCGAGACGCGGCTCAGACGATCAAGTTCGCGCATTCTCGGGTTGGCTTCCGCCAACAGGACGAGGAAACGCCCAATGGCCGTGAATGGCGCGGCCAACGCGTTGAGGATGGAAAACTGCGCGCGGCGGTCGATGGTTGCGGTCCCTGCCATAGGAAACTCCTTGTATCTCACAAAGTTGTTTCCTCCCTGCGCTCAATATTGTGCACACGCAGCATTGCCGCAACCTGCAATGCTGCATAGCGGCATTGCGTTTCACACAAGTTGCAATCCGAATCAGAGCGGCCAGAAGATCGGGATGACCGTCGATGCCGTGATCGCCATCAGCACGTTCAGTGGCAGGCCCACGCGGATGAAATCGGTGAAACGATAGCCGCCGGGACCATAGACGAGCGTGTTGGTCTGGTAGCCGATCGGCGTGGCGAAACTGGCCGAAGCTCCCATCATCACCGCGATCACCAGCGGGCGCGGATCGACGCCAAGCTGATTGCCAAGCGAGATCGCGACCGGCGTGACGATCACCGCCACGGCATTGTTCGTCACCGTTTCCGTCAGCGCCATCGACAGCAGGTATACGGCCAGCACCAGCCCCCAGGGCGGCAATTGCGCCAGCCAGGGGGCAACCCGGGTCACGATCAATTCGACCGCGCCAGAATTTTCCAGCCCCGCCCCGACGGCCAGCATCGCGAAAATCAGCGCCATCAGCCGGCCATCGACAAAGCTCAGCGCCTCGTCGGCATCGATGCAACGGGTGCCCAGAACCACCGCCACACCGATGAAGGCCAGAAGCAGGATCGGCGCGATCTCGAATGCCGACAGGACCACCACCGCGATCAGTGTTGCCACCACGATCGGCGCATGCTTGCGGCGATAGGCGCGGTCGGAGGGCGCGTTGACCTCGACCATCTCCATCTCGCTGGCCAATCGCTGGATGTCGGCGGGGGCGCCCTCCAGCAGCAAGGTGTCACCCACGCGCACGACCAGGTCGTCCAGTTGCCGTCCGATATTCTGGTTCTTGCGATGCGCGGCCAGCACATAGACGCCATAGCGCCTGCGCAGCCGCATCGAGCCGAGGCTGCGGCCGACCATGTGGCAGCCCGGCGTGATCAGCACCTCGACCGTCGAGGTCTGGACCGAGCTGAGCTTGTCCACCATTCGCAGGTCCTTGTGGCTCTGCAACCCCAGCACCTCGGACATCGGGGTGCGCAGAACCACGCGGTCGCCCGCCTCCAGCCGCACTGCAGCCAGGTCACGGCGCAAGGATGCATCGCCGCGCAGCACGTCGATCACCCGCGCGGTATCTCGGGTGAAGATATCCACCTCGTCCAGCGCCTTTCCGATCAGCGCGGAATCCTCGGGGATGGCGACCTCGGTGAAGAATTTCATCTTCGAACGGCCCGACATCAGCTGGGACATCGAATCGCGATCCGGCAACAGGCGCGGCGCGACCAGCAGCAGGTAGGTCACCCCTACCAACGCCATCGCCAAGCCGACAGGTGTGATCTCGAAAATGGTAAAGGCGTCCATTCCCGAACTGCGCGCGACACCATCGACCAGCAGGTTGGTCGAGGTGCCGATCATCGTCATCGTGCCGCCAAGGATCGACAGGTATGACAGCGGGATCAGCAGCTTGGAGGGGGATTTCCCCATCTCGTTCGCAAGCTGCATGAAGATCGGCATCATCACCACGACGAGCGGCGTATTGTTGACAAAGGCCGACATCACGCAGACCACGACCGAGATCAGCGCCAGCGTGATCAACGGCCTGTCTCCGGCATGGCGCGCGGCGCGTTGGCCAATCCAGTCCAGCGCCCCGGTTCGCACCAGACCGCCGACGATGATGAACATGAAGGCGATGGTCCATGGCGCCGGGTTCGACAGCACACCCGCCACATGGCTGACATCCAGGATCCCCACAGACAACAGCACGACCGCGCCCAGGATCGCCGTGACTTCAGGTGGATAGATTTCACGAATGAAAAGGGTCAGCATGCCGGCAATGATGAATATCGTGGCGATGGCCGCCACCGTGCCGCTCAGCTCAAATCCGAACATACAGTTCTCTCAACATAAACCCCATCGGCCAGTCGGCGCATCATGATCTGAATCCCTCGCCGCCTGCAAGAAGATATGAGGGGCCAGCATCCGATGGGTGACAAAGATGGGGCGTATCAGCGGAAAACCGTCATTCACGCAGTCGCGGGATGGGTCTGCGCCAACCGGCCGCCATCGCGCACAGGCTCGATCCGCCGGGCCTCGCCGCTGCGGTCGTCGGTTTCGACCAGCACGCCGCATATCGTCGCCTCGCCCTCGGCGGGAGTGAACCGGTCGCGGTTCATCCCCGTGATGAAGCGGCGCAGCGGTTCGGCCTTGTCCATGCCGATCACGCTGTCGTAATCGCCACACATTCCGGCATCGGACAGATAGCCCGTGCCACGCGGCAGGATCTGGGCGTCGCCCGTGGGCACATGCGTATGCGTGCCGACCACGAGAGAGGCGCGCCCGTCGCAGAAATGCCCCGTCGCCATCTTTTCGCTGGTGGCCTCGGCATGGATGTCGACGATCGCGGCCTGGACCATGCCGCCGCGGGGATGCGCTCGGAGCACGCCATCCAGCGCCGAGAACGGATCGTCATAAGGGCGCGACATGAAGACCTGCCCCAATGCCTGCGTCACCAGCACCTTGCGCCCGCGCCGGTCGCTGAACACCCCGGCCCCCCGGCCCGGAGCCTCCTTGGCGAAGTTCAGGGGGCGGATGATGCGCTGCTCGCGCTCGATGAAGGCCAGCATGTCCTTTTGATCGAAGGCGTGATCGCCAAGCGTCAGGCAATCCGCGCCTGAATCGAGCAGCAGTTGCGCATGCCCCGCCGTGATGCCGCGTCCACCGCTGGCATTCTCGGCATTGACGATCACGAAATCCGCTTTCAGCCTTGTCCGCAGTTCCGGCAGCTTTCCGGTAATCGCGCGGCGGCCTGAACGGCCCATGACATCGCCAAGAAATAGTATTCGCATGAATGCCTGTTATGCCAAAGCGGCCGGACGCTCAAGCGGGAAGCGCGCCGTCAGCCCTCGGCCCTGGCGGTACAATAGCTTTGACTCCTGGTCCATGCGGCGATATCGGCGCGTTTCTGGGCACTGCGCATCGGCCCCCAGTCCCGCGCCACACCACGCCAGCCGCCGCTGCCGTCGCGCACCACGGCATTGTCGCGGCCGACCTGTTTCGACATGATCCGCACTGCGCAGGCCATGTTATCCGCGCCATTGGTGATATTGCCGTTGCAGCCATAGCTGCGCCAGGTCCCGGGCGCGATCTGCATCAGTCCGAACCACTTGCCGCCACCGCCTGCGGCCTTGGGATTATAGGTGCTTTCATGCTTGGCCAGGGCCGACATGAAACCCGCCCAGAAGGCCTTGCGGCCGGTCTTGTCCAGTTCCGCGTAATTCGGGCAATAGGTCTCGATGTCATGAGGCACGTTCGACAGCATGGTCACGCCCTCGCGCTCCAGCGCCACCAGCGTCGCCTTGGTCCAGGCATCCGAGCCGCTCTTGTGCTGCCAGCGCATCGGCGGGCTGACGGCCAGCGACATCTGTTGCGCCTGCTCCCGCGCCTTCTCTTCGGCCGAAGGGCCCGTATCGGTATTACAGGCCGCAAGAATGGCCAGAGCGGCAAGGGCAATCACGGAACGCATGCAAATCTCGTCAGGTGGTTTCGTCGCGAAACCCCATAACCCGATAAACCTTTCATGCAAGTTAACGGTTCAGCAATCGGCGGTTTCGCGCCCAATTCCCGGCAAAAGCGGGCGAAACACGCCAATTCTGCCACAAGAACCGCAATTTCATCAGCCTTGCGATCTCGTCCAAGGCTTCCCTTTGCCCCTGCGGCAGCCCGCCCGCGCCCTGCCCCAGATCGTTCAGGACCGGCTTGTTGAAACCCCTTGGCAAATCAAATCACGGCCATCTACGCCCGCGCCCCCGTGACAATAGCCGCGCACTGGCCTAAAACCGCCGCCAGACCGCCATAGCCAGAGCGAGAGCCCCATGCTTGACCATCTTTCCTTCACCGCTCCCGAACCGAAAACCATCGCCGGTGCCAAGGGTGACTGGGAACTGGTCATCGGGCTGGAAGTGCATGCTCAGGTGGCATCGAGGGCCAAGCTGTTCTCGGGCGCCTCGACCGAATTCGGGGCCGAACCGAACAGCAATGTCGCCTTCGTCGATGCGGCCATGCCCGGCATGCTGCCGGTGATCAACGAATTCTGCGTGGCGCAGGCGGTGCGCACCGGGCTGGGGCTGAAAGCCGCGATCAACCTGGTCAGCGCCTTCGACCGCAAGAACTATTTCTACCCCGACCTGCCGCAGGGCTACCAGATCAGCCAGCTTTACCATCCCATCGTCGGTGAGGGAGAGGTGATCGTCGATATGGGCCCCGGCATCGCCCGCCGCGTCCGGATCGAGCGCATCCACATGGAACAGGACGCGGGCAAATCCATCCATGACATGGATCCGAACATGTCCTTCGTGGATCTCAACCGTACCGGCGTCGCGCTGATGGAGATCGTCAGCCGCCCCGATATCCGTGGCCCCGAAGAGGCCGCCGCCTATGTCGGCAAGCTGCGCCAGATCATGCGTTACCTGGGCACCTGCGACGGCAATATGCAGAACGGCAACCTGCGCGCCGATGTGAACGTCTCGGTCTGCCCTCCGGGCGCCTATGAAAAATATGCCGAAACCGGCGATTTCTCGCATCTCGGCACCCGCTGCGAGATCAAGAACATGAACTCGATGCGCTTCATCCAGCAGGCCATCGACTTCGAGGCCCGCCGCCAGATCGCCATTATCGAGGATGGCGGCACGGTCGTGCAGGAAACCCGGCTTTACGATCCTGATCGCGGCGAGACCCGTTCGATGCGCTCGAAGGAAGAGGCGCATGATTACCGCTATTTCCCCGATCCCGACCTGCTGCCGCTGGAAATCGAGCAGGCCTGGGTAGACGAGATCGCCGCAAGCATGCCGGAATTGCCGGACGAGAAGAAAGCCCGTTTCGTGCGTGAAATGGGGCTGTCGGAATACGATGCCGGCGTGCTGACCGCCGATGTCGAGAACGCCAATTTCTTCGAGATCGTGGCAAAGGGCCGCGACGGAAAGCAGGCCGCGAACTGGGTCATCAACGAATTGTTCGGCCGTCTGAACAAGGAGGGGCTGGTGATCGAGACCTCGCCCATATCCGCCGCGCAGCTTGGTGGCGTGATCGACCTGATCGCCAAGGGTGACATCTCGGGCAAGATCGCCAAGGACCTGTTCGAGATCCTCTGGACCGAGGGCGGCGACCCCGCCGAGATCGTCGAGGCGCGCGGCATGAAGCAGGTCACCGACCTGGGCGCCATCGAGAAGGTGGTGGACGAGATCATCGCCGCCAACCCGGCACAGGTCGAGAAGGCCCGGCAGAACCCGAAACTGGCGGGCTGGTTCGTTGGACAGGTCCTGAAGGCGACCGGCGGCAAGGCGAACCCGGCGGCGGTGAACGAGCTGGTGGCGAAAAAGCTGGCATAGGAAGCGGTCAGGCGCAGGCATTCGCTGGCCGGGTGGCCTCGCTGTTGCGCCTGCTTTCGCTCAATTCCGGCTCTGCGCGGGTTGAGCGCGAAAATTCGCTCTAGGTGCTGGTCAGCGGCGCTGCACTGACATAACACGGAGCGAAGCCAAGCATGAGATCACTATGACCCGCTTTGAATACACCGCCATCCCCGCCCCTTCACGTGGTGAAAAGGCGAAAGAGGCCAAGACGCCGACCGACCGCTATGCGCTGGCGCTGACGGGCGAGTTGAACCGGATGGCGGCGGATGGCTGGGAATTTCTCCGCTCGGATGTGCTGCCGAGCGAAGAGCGCACCGGCCTGACCGGGCGCAGCACGGTTTACCACAATCTCCTGATTTTCCGGCGGGCGATTTCCACGGCCGAGGCTGTCTCCGAGGTGCGGCAGGCCCCCGTATCGGCCTCACCGATAGCGGAACCTAAGCAGGAAGCACCTGCGGTTTCCGCCTCTGCACCCGTGGACCGGCAAGACGCGCCTCAACCGGCCACGCCTGAAACGGCCGAGCCGGTCGAAACATCGACGAACGACAAGACATAATCCAGCCCGCCCCCATGGCGGAGCCGGGCAAGGATTTGTCCTATTCCGTGGGGGGCGTTTCCTCGACGATCACCAGATCACGTTCCGAGGCGCCCTTCGCATGGGCCAGCGCCGCCTGGTATTCGGCGCTTTCATAGCAGGCGACCGCAGCCTCGAAACTTGGGAAACGAGCCACGACATTGCGGGGCCGGTCATTGCCCTCCATCTGCCGGTAACGCCCGCCACGGGCCAGGAACATGCCGCCATGCGCAGCGATGGCCGGGCCGGCAGCCTTGGCATAGCGGCCATAGGCCTCGGCATCGGTCACATGGACATGGGCAATCCAGAGCGCGGTCATGCGGCACCTCCTATCAGTTTCTCGGCCTCGGCAAAGGCGTTGTCGGCACTCGCCAGGCTGGGCGCGCCGCCCTGCGCGCGATCCGGACGGCCGCCGCCGCCCTTGCCGCCAAGCGCCTCTGTCGCCGCCCGCACCAGGTCGACGGCGCTGATACGCCCGGTCAGATCCGAGGTCACACCAGCCGCGACGGTGGCCTTGCCATCGGCCTCGGCCAATACAAGCACGGCACCGCTGCCAAGCTGCGCCTTCATCTCGTCCACCAGCGGGCCAAGCTCCTTGCCGGTCACGCCATCGACCTTGCGCCCGATGAACTTGATCCCGGCGATGTCCTTGGCCTCGGCGGCACCGCCGCCGCCCATGGCAAGCTGACGCTTCAGTTGCGCCACCTCGTTGGCCAGCGCCTTGCGCTCATCGGCCAGCGCCCGCACCCGGTTCACCACGTCCCCGGCCTGCGCCTTGATGATCCCGGCGATCTCGCCCAATTGGCGATCGGCACCGCGCAGGTGATCCATCGCCGCCTGCCCGGTCAGTGCCTCGATCCGCCGCACCCCGGCGGCAGAGGCGCTGTCGGCCAGCAATGCGAAAGCGCCGATATCGCCGGTGCGCGCGACATGGGTGCCGCCGCAAAGCTCCAGCGAATAGGTCGCGCCGTCATGTCCCTTGCCGCTATCCTCCAGCCGGCCCATCGAGACGACACGCACCTCGTCGCCATATTTCTCGCCGAACAGCGCCTGCGCGCCCAGGGCTCGGGCATCGTCCGGGGTCATGATCCGCGTCTCGACAGGGGAGTTCTGGCGAATGAAATCATTCACCTCCGCCTCGATCCTCGACATCTCGTCAGCGGTGACCGCGTGGTTATGGCTGAAATCGAAGCGCAGCCGGTCGGGCGCGTTCAGACTGCCCCTCTGCGCCACATGCTCGCCCAGGGTGCGCCGCAGGGCCTCGTGCAGAAGATGCGTGGCCGAATGGTTCGCCCGGATGGTTGTCCGCCGGTCGTGATCGACCGAAAGCTGGGCGCCCTGTCCGCGCTGGATCGTACCCACGGTCACCTCGGCGATATGCAGGAAAACGCCCGCGACCTTCTTGGTGTCGGTCACCCGCGCCGCGCCGGTATCGGTCTTGATCAGGCCGGTATCGCCCACCTGCCCGCCCGACTCGGCATAGAAGGGCGACTGGTTCACGACGATCTGGACATTGGCGCCCTGCCCGGCCTCGTCGGTCTCGGCGCCATCGGCGACCAGCGACAGGATCTGCCCCTCGGCCTCTTCGGTGTCATAGCCCAGGAACTCCGTCGCACCGTGCCTTTCGGCCAGATCGTACCAGATCGCGGCATCCTTGGTCTCGCCACTACCCGCCCATGCGGCGCGCGCCTTGGCCTTCTGTTCGGCCATGGCACTGTCGAAACCGTCCGTATCGACCGCCCGGCCCTTTTCGCGCAGCGCATCCTGCGTGAGATCCAGCGGAAAGCCATAGGTGTCATACAGCTTGAACGCCGCTTCGCCCGGCAGATTCGCCCCCTCCGGCAGCCTGGTCAATTCGTCGTCCAGCAGGCGTAAGCCGCGGTCCAGGGTCTGGCGGAAGCGGGTCTCCTCGCTGCGCAGCGTCTCTTCGATCAGCGGCTGCGCCCGGTTCAACTCGGGGTAAGCGGCCCCCATCTGCTGGACCAGCGCCGGCACCAGCCGATACATCACCGGATCCTGCGCGCCCAGCATATGCGCATGCCGCATCGCCCGCCGCATGATCCGCCGCAGCACATAACCGCGCCCCTCGTTGGAGGGCATCACCCCATCGGCGATCAGGAAGCTGGTCGAGCGCAGATGATCGGCAATCACCCGGTGATGCACCTTGCCCGACCCGTCCGGCTCGCTGCTGGTGGCATGGGCGCTGGTCTCGATCAGGCTGCGCATCAGGTCGGTGTCGTAATTGTCATGCTTGCCCTGCAAGAGCGCGCCGATCCGTTCCAGCCCCATGCCGGTATCGATCGACTGCATGTCCAGCGCCCGCATCGAGCCATCCTCGAACTGCTCGTTCTGCATGAAGACGAGGTTCCAGATTTCGATGAAGCGGTCGCCATCCTCCTCGGCGCTGCCCGGAGGGCCGCCCCAGATATGGTCGCCATGGTCAAAGAAAATCTCGGTGCAGGGTCCGCAGGGACCGGTCGGCCCCATCTGCCAGAAATTGTCGCTGGTCGGGATGCGGATGATCCGCTCGTCGGGCAGCCCGGCAACCTTCTTCCAGATATCGGCCGCCTCGTCATCGGTGTGATAGACCGTCACCAGCAGCTTGTCCTTGGGAATCTCGAAATCGCGGGTCAGGAGTTCCCAGGCATAGGGAATGGCCTGCTCCTTGAAATAATCGCCGAAGCTGAAATTCCCCAGCATCTCGAAAAAGGTATGATGCCGCGCGGTATAACCGACATTATCCAGGTCGTTATGCTTGCCGCCTGCCCGCACGCATTTCTGCGAGGTGGTGGCGCGGCTGTAATCGCGCGTCTCGATCCCGGTGAACAGGTTCTTGAACTGAACCATGCCCGAATTGGTGAACATCAGCGTCGGGTCGTTGCGCGGCACCAGCGGGCTGCTGTCGACGACCTGGTGGCCGTTCCTTTCGAAATAGCTCAGGAAGGTGGATCGGATGTCGTTCAGACTGGGCATATGGGGCCTTCTCGCAAAATATTCGCGTCCGGCCTTGGCCGGGCTGGCCTACGGTCTAGCCCCAGCCAATGCGGCTGTCCAGCAATCCCGGCATCCCCGCTTCTTCTTCAGCCCGATATCGGACAGGGCAAAACCCCCGGATCAAAAGTGGCGCGCGGGGACAAGCCCCCACGCGCTGCTTAATCAACGATGGCGAGGGCGATCACTCCTCGCCCAGGACATCATCCTCTCCGGCCTCTTCGGCGCCGAAATCCAGCCCGTGGCTTGCCCGGATCTTGTCCTCGATGGCGTGGGCCGCGGCCGGGTTGTCGCGCAGGTATTGCTTGGCATTCTCGCGCCCCTGCCCGATCCTCTCGTCGCCATAGGAATACCAGGCGCCCGATTTCTCGACCACGCCGGCCTTTACGCCCAGGTCGATCAACTCGCCGACCTTGCTGATCCCCTCGCCATACATGATGTCGAACTCGACCTGCCGGAAGGGCGGCGCGACCTTGTTCTTGACCACCTTCACCCGGGTCGTGTTGCCGGTCACCTCGTCGCGATCCTTGATCGAGCCGGTGCGGCGGATGTCCAGGCGCACCGAGGCATAGAATTTCAGCGCGTTGCCGCCCGAGGTCGTCTCGGGATTGCCGAACATCACGCCGATCTTCATCCGGATCTGGTTGATGAAGATCACCATGCAGTTCGACCGGCCGATGCTGGCCGTCAGCTTGCGCATCGCCTGGCTCATCAGCCGGGCCTGCGCGCCGACCTGGTGATCGCCCATATCGCCCTCGATCTCGGCTTTCGGGGTCAAGGCGGCGACCGAATCGACCACCACCATGCTGACCGCGCCGGATCGCACCAGCGTATCCACGATCTCCAGCGCCTGCTCGCCCGTGTCGGGTTGCGAGATCAGCAACTCGTCCAGGTTGACGCCCAGCTTGCGGGCATATTGCGGATCCAGCGCATGCTCGGCATCTACAAAAGCGCAGACCCCGCCCTTTTTCTGCTCTTCCGCGACAGCATGCAGGGTCAGCGTCGTCTTGCCGCTGCTCTCGGGGCCGTAAATCTCGATGATCCGGCCTTTCGGCAAGCCGCCGATCCCCAGGGCGATGTCGAGCCCCAGGGAGCCGGTCGAGGTCGCCTCGATCTCGGTCACCGGGTTGTCGGCGCCCAGCTTCATGATCGAGCCCTTGCCGAATTGCCGCTCGATCTGCGCCAGCGCACTGTCCAGCGCCTTCTGCTTGTCCGCGCTGCGTCTGTCGTTCATGTCCAAGATGCTCGCCGTTGCCATAATGTCCTGTCCTTATTCCATAGCCCCGCATGCGGAGCAATCTGCTCGACCGAAAGGATGTTCACCTCTTGTTCCAACCATGGATGCGCCAATATTCGCCATTTTTCAAGCCCTAACTCTCGCATTCGCACGATTCGTCCTCCGATCATCCCGCAAAACACCCAAGAAAATATTTACATCCCGCCTCCTGCCCGATATCCGACCCGCGCCTCCTGCGGGAGGCCAAGGAAAGGTGTGACGATGCTGATTTTCTGGGATCAACGGTTGGTTTTTCTCGCCACTCCGAAAGCGGGCTCGACCGCGATTGCCATGGCGCTGGAATCGCTCGCGACGACGTCGATACAGCGCCCGGCCACGATGAAGCATACCGATATTGCCACGTTTCACCGCCATGTCAGCCCATGGCTGACGGCACAGGCGGGCGAAAGCTTCACGACCGTGGCCCTGATGCGCGATCCGGTCGAGTGGTTGCGCAGCTGGTATCGCTTCCGCTTGCGCGACGATCTGGACGATCCGGAACATCTCATGGAAGGCGTCAGTTTCGCGCGCTTTGCCGAGGAATATGCAACAGCCGGAGGGCCGCAATCCCTGGGCATCGGCGATCAATCCAGCTTCCTCCAGCATGATGGCCATGCGGTCGACCGGATCTTCCGCTATGAAAACATAGATATTTTCGTCGAGTTCCTGGAAGACCGGCTGGATTGCGCGGTCGAGCTGCCTCGCGCGAATGTGCCTCCCGCCGTCGATGTCGACCTGCTCCCCGAGCAGGAGCAAAAGCTGCGCCGGGCGATGCAGGCAGATCTCGATCTCTATGCAACGCTGAACTGACGGCGGAACATCCCACCCTTCCGGTCACGGCCACGCCGGCCCGGCCCGTGTCGCGGCGGCCCGTGTCGCGGCGGCCTGCTCCTGCACGGTCCGGGTGAAATCGGCCAATGTGAAGGGCTTGGCCAGAAAGACCGAGTTCGGCACCGAGACCTGCCCCTCCGGGAAAACATCCTCGGAATAGCCCGACATGAACACGACCCTCGTCCCCGGCCGGTCCTCCAGCGCGGTCCGGACCCAGGCCGGTCCGTTCATGCCCGGCATCACGATATCGGTCACGAAGACATCGACCCGCAGATCGGGATCGCCCAGCAAGGCGAAGGCGGCATCGGCGCCATCCGCCTCATGCACCTTGCAGCCTTTCAGGCGCAGGGCGCGGGCCGCCACGGCACGCACGGATGCCTCGTCCTCGACAAGCAGCACGGTTTCGGGCCGATCGGCGATCCCCGGCAGCGCGGCCGCCACGGGTCCGTTCCGCGGATTTTCCTCCGGGACCGTGGCAGCCTGCGCGGGGAAATAGACCGAAAAACGCGTCCCTGCACCCAGTTCGCTGTCGCAAAACACATAGCCCCCGGTCTGCTTGACGATGCCATAGACGGTCGAGAGCCCCAGCCCGGTCCCCTCGCCCACCGATTTGGTGGTAAAGAACGGCTCGAAGATCTTGCCCAGGTGCTCGGGCGCGATCCCGCAACCATCGTCCCGGACAGAAATGCAGACATATTCCCCGGCTGGCATCGTGATCCCATCGCGGGTCAGGGGCGCTTCCAGGGACAGGTTTTCGGCTTGCAGCAGGATATCGCCGCCCCGCGGCATGGCATCGCGGGCATTGACGACCAGGTTCACGATCACCTGTTCGAGAAGGCGGCGATCGGCGCGGATCGCCATCAATGCCTGATCATGGCCGATATGCAACGCGACCTGACCCGCCACGAGACGATTCAGCAGATGCGCCAGATCGGCCAGGATGTCCCGCAGATCCAGCCGTTCCAGCGTCAGCTTCTGCTTGCGCGAGAATGACAGCAGCTGACCGACCAGCGCCGCCGCCCGGTTGGCATTCTGACTGATCTGATCCAGATCGGCATAATCCGGATCGGATTTGTCGCGGCGCAGCATGAGCAGGTCGCAATGCCCGCTGATCGCCGTCAGCAGATTGTTGAAATCATGGGCGATACCTCCGGCAAGCTGACCGATCGCCTGCATCTTCTGGCTTTGCACGAATTGAGCTTCCAGGGTCTTCAGCTCGCTGGCATCCGTCAGAACCGCCAGGAACCCCGGCAATCCCGTCATCGCCCGCGAAAGCGACAACTGGAAATAACGGTCCTGGCCATCGGCGCCTCCGCCCTGTGCATCGCGAAGGCGCAGCATCGCGATGCGCTTCTCGTCCTGCCCGGCGGAAACTTCGCGAAGCCAGTCGCCAATCGGCAGGCCCGGCCCGTCCAGCAGGCTGCCAAGATGGGGCGCAGGGCAATTTCCCTCGGGCAGGCGGCCCAGCAACAACTGCCGGGCAGCAGCATTGGCGCGGCGAATATATCCATCCTGCGTCAGCCGCAGCAGCGCGACGGGCAGCGAATCGAATTCACCGCCCGCATCCCCGCCAGCCAACTCGTCCGCAGTTCCGGACCGATCATCGGCGGGGCAATATGACCAGACCTGCAATGCCGCATCCGGCACATGCCTGACCGCCAGCGCATCGCCCCCTTGCAGCGCGATCTCGGCGCGGCCCAGTTCGAAGGCGCGGCTGGCCAATTCGTCCCGCACCCCGTCCGCGTCGGCCTTCATGCGGGAAATCGGCAGGCGGATATTCCCGCCCATCGCATCTCCGAACCCGTCGACCGACGCGATATTCTGCAACAGCACCTTGCCGTCGCAATCACATATCCAGATCGGATCCACCGCCGCCTCGACCTCGGCGCGGATCGCGGCCAGCGCCCGGCGCCGCAAGACATTCCGCGAGATATGCGACACCGTGACCACACCGCCGACACAATACCAGGAGACAGCAATGGCGGCGATCACCATCGCCGCGGCCCCGACGCCATGTCCCGGAAGGATCAACAGCACCAGCCCGGGAAGAAACAGGAACGGCACCAGCCATATCGCGTCACGGGGAATGCCAAGCGCTCATCCAGATGGGTCATGCAACTCGAACTCTCGCAAAGCCGGATGTTTCGGCTTACGGGCCGAATCGTTAAGATTCCATTAATTGAAAAGGAGAGCGTTATGCAACTATTAGTTGCATTTCAATAACGCCATGAAGAAGCCGTCGCTGGCCGTCAGCGGCGTCCAGCGGTGCCGGGCGATTTGCGCAAAGCGGGTATTCCGGGCCAGGAAAGCGTCAATGGCATCGTCATTCTCTGGCGCCAGCAACGAGCAGGTCATATAGGCCAGACACCCAGCAGACGCGACATAACCTGCCGCTTTATCAAGTATTTCCCCCTGCGTCCGGAGCAATTCCTCCAGCATGTCCCCGGTCAGCCGCCATTTCGCGTCCGGCGTGCGCCGCCAGGTGCCCGAGCCGGAACAGGGCACATCCGCGACCACCAGGTCAAACACACCCTTTGGTTGTGAAACCTGCTCAATATGCGTTCCCGCCCGCTCTGCCCGCGCAGGCAAATCCGCCATCCGGGCCGGTTCCGCATCATGGGCAAAAAGGCGCAATCCGGGCTGGCGGCCAGCCAGTGCCAGCGCCTTGCCGCCGCCGCCCGCGCAGTAATCCAGCACCCGGTCGCCTTCTTGCAAAGGCAAGGCCGCGCAGGCCAGTTGCGGCGACAGATCCTGAAGCTCGACCAGCCCCTCCAGATAGGCGCGGTTTCCGTTGATGCGCCGCTCTCCAGCGGTGACGCGGAGGGCATCGGTCAAGTCCGGCCATGCCTCGGCCTCGATTCCATCCCCGGCGAGCAGGGAGAGCGCATCGCCGGCGGTTCCGCGCAACGGGTTCACACGCAGCCAGACCGGCGCACGCCGGCCCATCGCCTCGGCAACCGCAGCGGCCTCCGAACCAAGCGACTGGCGCCACAGCGGCAAGAGCCAGCCGGGCAAATCCTCGGCATCGCCACGATCACCCGCCGCCCGCTCTTCCGCGCTCAGCGGCTCCGGGGCGTAGCCCGCGCCGGTAAAGACCTCGTCCGGATCCCGTCCCGCCTCGCGGCAGAGGCCGATCATCAGCCCCCGGCCCGACAGCCCGCCACCCAGGGCAGCCAGGCTGTTGCGCCGCCGCAAGGCTCATAGACCAGATCGCGCACCGCCGCGCGGTCCCCGGAGCCCGCATAGCGGCTGCCCCGGGACCAGCGCAGCAGCGCCTGTTCGGCCGGACGGCCGTCAAATATTTCATCGAGCAGCCCGATTGCTGCATTGATCCGCGCGGCTGGTGTCATCTTGGCAATGCGATCCCGTCAGGCCCGAAGGCGGCAATATCCCGTGTCACAGGCCGCCTGTTCTAGCATCGCCCCATGCGTTTGCCCATCCGTTCACGCGGATGGCCGCGGCACCCCGGACCAATCCTTTTGCCGGATCCTCCGCCCGGCCTCCTGGAGGCAGCGGAAAGCGCGGTAGCGATCCTCATGTGCTTGACGCGCCCCCGCCTGATCGGGCCGGTATTCCCGCGACATATGCGACATCGCCCGCATCGCCTGCGGCATGTCCGGGAAATGCCCCGCCGCCAATGCCCCGAGAATGGCAGAGCCCAGCAGAACCGGCTGTTCGGCGGTCACCGTCATCACCGGCATATTCACCGCATCGGCCAGAAGCTGCCGCACGATATCAAGCTCTCCCGCTCCGCCCGAGATCACGATCCGGCGCACCCTCGCACCGGCCTGTTCCTGCGTCTCGATGATCTGGCGCAAACCGTATCCGATGCCGCCGATCCCCGCGATATAGAGGGCAACAAGGTTATCGACATCACGCTCCATGCCCAGCCCTGCGATCATCGCCCGGGCATGCGGATCGGCGAAGGGAGCGCGGTTGCCGAGAAACTCGGGCACGACATGTAGCCCCTCCGCCAGATCGATAGCCGCCGAAAGCGACGGGGTGGCGGCACTTGCCTGTTCGGCCAGCCAGACGGGAAGCGGTTGCCCGGCCTTGTCAGCCGCTTCCCGCGCCTCGGCTACGGCGGGATGAAAGGACAGGAGTTGGTCGATGGCCGCGCCGGTGGCGGATTGCCCGCCCTCGTTCAGCCACAATCCCGGCACCATCGCCTGGTAATAGGGCCCCCAGACACCCGGAACGAAGACCGGTTCGTCCGTCGAGGTCATGGTGCAGGAAGATGTGCCGAACACATAGGCAAGGTTATCCTGCGGCCTGCCCTCGACCCCGACCGTGCCGATCCCGCCCGCATGAGCGTCGATCAGCCCCGCCGCGACAGGCGTTCCCGGACGAAGCCCCAATTCCGCTGCCGCCTCGACCGTCATCCCCTGCCCAAGCGGAGTGCCGGGGGCGACGACCTGCTGGCCGATCCGGGCGAAATCCTCATCCGCCAGTTCGGCCAACCCGATCCGCCGGAAATAATCCGGATCCCACCGGCTCTCATGGGCCAGGTAGGTCCATTTGCAGGTCACGGTGCAGGTCGAGCGCGCCAGATCGCCACTTGCCCGCCATGTCAGGAAATCCGCCAGGTCCATGAATTGCCAGGCCCTGCCATAGCTTTGCGGCATGTTCTCCTTGAGCCACAGGATCTTGGGTGTTTCCATCTCGGGCGAGATCACGCCCCCGACATAGCGCAGCACCGGATGGCCCATCGCGTTGATGCGCTCGGCCTGGCGAACGGCGCGGTGATCCATCCAGACGATGATATTGCGCGCGTCATCGCCAGAGGCACTGACCGAGACCGGCGCACCACCCTCGCCCAGCACGACCAGCGAGCAGGTGGCGTCAAAGCCGATCCCCGCCACGCGCGCCGGATCGATCCCGGCCTTGCCCACCGCCTCGCGCACGGAGGCGCAGACGGCGGACCAGATATCATCGCTGGATTGCTCGGCGATCTCGGCGCCCTCGCGCCACAGGGTGATGTCGCGCTTGGCTGACGCAAGCATCCGGCCTGCCGCGTCGAAGATGCCCGCACGCGCACTGCCCGAGCCGACATCGACGCCAAGGAACAAGGCACCCGACGCGCCTTCGGATTGATCTTCTGTCATGGGAAATCCTCGTGAATGACCGGCCGTTACAGATCGACGCTATTCGGCAGGATGACGAGATCGCGGATGACGACATTGCGCGGACGGCTCAGCATGAACAGCACCGCCTCGGCCACCTCCCCGGGTTGCATCAGCGAGCCATTGGCCAGCGCCTCTTCCATCTTGGCCTTGGGCCAGTCGTCCAGCAGCGCGGTCACGACCGGACCGGGCAGAACCGCGCCCATGCGGATACCATGCTGCGACACCTGCCGCCGCGTCGCATGCAGAAAGGCCTGCACCGCGAATTTCGAGGCCGTGTAGATCGGCTCCCACACCACCGGCACGACGCCCGCCACCGAGGAGGTAAAGATGATATCGCCGCTCTTGCGTTCGATCATGCCGGGCAGGACGGCGCGAACACAGCGGAAGGCCGCATTGATGTTCAGGTTCAGCATCCGGTCCCAGTCATCGGGATTGCCCTCGGCCGCCGCCCCGCCGATATAGGCGCCGGCATTGGCATGCAGGATGTCCAGCGGCCCGGCGATCTCTTCGATCCGCGCCGCCATCGCGTCCACCTGCGCACCGTCCAGCAGATCTACAACCAGCGGTTTCGCCTGCGGTCCAAGCTCTGCGCATAACTTCTCCAGCCGGTCCCCGGCCCGGTCGATCAGCACGACCGTCGCCCCCTCGGCCAGCAGCGTTCTCGCGCATTCCAACCCGATCCCCGAGGCCGCGCCGGTGATCGCCGCGACCTTGCCTGTCATCAGTTCAGCCATCTTTTTTCTCCTGTCTTCGGGTCACGCGCGGCCGTGGCTTGCGCGGGATTGGCGGGCCAGCGAGTCGACGATGACCGCGATGGCCAGAACCGCGCCGGTGATCATGTAGCGCAGCGACGAGCTGAGATTGAGCAATGTCAGCCCGTTCGAGATCGCCTGGATGACCAGCACCCCCAGCAGCGCCGACCAGGCCGAGCCGCGCCCGCCGAACAGCGAAGTTCCCCCGATCACCGCTGCCGCGATGGCGTTCAGGTTCACGTCCCCGGTGCCCGCCTGCTGGCTGGACGAGGCCAGCCGCGCCGCCGACAGCACCCCGCCAAGCGCGGCCAGTGTCGAACACAGCATGAAGGCCGACAGGCGGATGCGGTTGACATTGATGCCCGCGCGGCGGGCGGCCTCGCTATTGCCGCCGACGGCGAACATCGAGCGGCCCCATTTCGTGCGGGTCAGCGCATAGTTCATGATGACGACCAGCAGCACGAACAGCCCGAACATGTAAGGCACGCCACGGCCCGTGTTCAGATATGACACGGCGATCAGAAGCGCGACGGTCAGCAGGCCCGCCTTGGCCAGCAGCACGCTCAGCCCCGGATTGGACAGGTTGGCCTCGGCCCGACGGCGCATGGCACGCAGCCCCATGGTGACGCTGACCACCCCCGGCAGGATCGCCAGCAAATAGCTGAGCCAGGCCGGCATGATCAGGATCTGGCCAAAGCGGACCAGGGCCGAATTGTAGTTGAGATTGATCGACCCGGTAGAGCCGAGCAGGTAAAGTTGCATCCCCAGCAGCGCCAGCAACCCGGCCAGTGTCGAAACGAAGCTGGGCATCCCGAACCGGTTCAGGAAGCTGGCATAGACCAGCCCGGTCACGGCCCCTGCGGTCAGTGCCGCAAGGATTGCCAACGGAACCGGCAGCCCCATCTTGACCCACAGCACCCCCATCAATGCCGAGGCAAGTCCGCTCATCGAGCCGATCGACAGATCGATCTGCCCCAGCAGCAGGACACAGACGACACCAAGCGAGATGCAACCGACGGCCGCGGCATCGAACAGCAGGTTCACAAGATTGTTCGGCGCCAGGAAGACCGGGTTCAGCGAGGTGAAGACGGTCGCGATCAGCACGAGGCCGACAGCAACGGGCAGCATGCCCAGATCACCCGAACGAATACGATCCATGAAGGCGCGGACCGCACCGATGATGCCTTCGTCATGGCGGACCCGGCTGTCGGACCGGTCCAGCGCGGTGGAGCTTTTCTCTTCGGTCATGATGATTGATCCATTTCTTCGAGTTTGCGGGCCCGGCGGCGCGAGACCGAATTCTCGGACGCGCCGGTAATCGCGGCGACCAGTTCCTCGTTCGAGGTATCGGCATCGAAAACGCCGTTATTGCGCCCCAATCGCAGCACGACCACACGGTCGGCGACGGCGCGCACATCCTCCATGTTATGCGAGATCAGCACGACGCCATGCCCCCGCTCGCGCACCCGCTCGATCAGGTTCAGCACCTCGGCGGTCTGCGCGACGCCAAGCGCGGCGGTCGGCTCGTCCAGCATGATGACCTTGGGCTCCAAGAGCAGCGAGCGCGCGATGGCGACCGTCTGCCGCTGCCCGCCCGAAAGCGAGGCGATGGGTTCACGGACCGAGGGGATGCGGGCGGCCAGTTCCTGCAACAACGTCCAGGCGCGCACCTCCATCTGCACCTCGTCCAGAGCCCAGGGCGCCAGCTCGTGCCCAAGGAACAGGTTGGCGACCACGTCCAGGTTCTCGCACAGCGCAAGATCCTGGAAGACGGTCGCAATGCCCAGATCCAGAGCGGTGCCGGGGCTGTCCAGTGTCACGGGCTTGCCCATGAACTCGATACTGCCCGCGGTTGGCTGATGCACTCCGGCCAATGTCTTGACCAGCGTGGATTTTCCGGCGCCGTTATCGCCGACCAGCGCCACGACCTCGCCGGCATGGATGTCCAGGTCGATATCGGTCAGCGCCGAAACCGCCCCGAACTGCTTGGACACGCCGTGCAGCCTGAGGATCGGTTCGCCTGTGATGGATTGATTTGAGGCCATGCGGTGTTTCTCCGTGATGGCGGCGCGCGCCTGAACGCGCGCCGTGACATTCGGTTACTGAAGAATGCCCAGTTCCCGGCAGCCTTCGGCATAATCGCCGGTGCAGATCTCTTCCGGGGTGTGGATGCCCTTGTCGAAGATCTCGGCCTTGATGTTCTCGCGGGTGACGACGGCCGGCACGAACAGTTCGGACGGCGTGTCATAAAGTGTCGTCTTGGCCTCCGGCGTCTCACCTTTCAGGAAGGTCGTGGTCACTTCGGCGGCGGCGCGCGCCACGATCTCGGACGGTTTCGAGATCGTGTTGTACTGATCGCCCGAGATGATCAATTGCAGCGCCGCGATGGTCGCGTCATTGCCGGTGACCGGCGGAAGCGGATCGGCCCCCGCCGCCTTCAGCGCCGCGATCGCGCCGCCTGCCGTGCCGTCATTCGCGGCGACGATGCCGGTGATCTCGCCGCCAAAGCGGTTGATCTGGCCAGCCGCCCATTCCTGCGCCTTGGACGGAGCCCAGTCAGGCGTGTCATATTCGGCAAGCGTCTTGTATTCGGATCCATCCAGCGCTGCGTCGATCCCGTCGCGGATCAGCCCCGCCGCCGCATCGGTGGGCGAGCCGTTGATCTGCAGCACTCCGGCCCCCTCGGGCACGCCCTCGGCCTTCAGGTGATCGACCAGGGACTGCGCGATGGCCTGACCGATCCCCTTGTTGTCGAAAGAGACGTAGTAATCGGCGGGCACATCCGGAATCGGACGGTCATAGGCGATGATCTTCACATCCTGGCTATGGGCGATCTGCACCAGTCCGGCGGCAGCCGAGGAATCCACCGGGTCCAGCACGATGATCTTCGCGCCCTGCGCGATGACCGAATTGATCTGCTGCTGCTGCAAGGACGCGTCGGCATTGGCGTTCTGATAGACGATCTCGCAATCCGGGCACAGCTCTTCCATCGCGGCCTTGAAGCCGGGGAAATCATGCTCTTCATAGCGGGTCGATGCCTGGTCCGGCATCAGGAAGGCGACGGTGGCCGCCTCCTGGGCGGTGGCAGCCGCGGCGAAAAGCCCGGCCACCACGACCGAAACGGTCGCGATAGAATGTCTGATTTTCATCTCGTGTTTCCTCCACTTATCCCGAGCACCCGGCAGGATCGTCGGTCGGGAACCGGGCCGCGCCGGGCCCTGCCGCAACGCGATCAGAATGCGGATGGCCAATGGAGACCCCGCTCCCCCTCCCGCCGTCCTCCAGGCAGCGCCACCGATTGAGCATGCATGCTCAATCGATGTAGCATCGTTGCAGATAGCACCCTTTCCTGTCAAGATGAAGTATCCGGCAGGTCTTGGGCCGCCATCTCAGATCGGGGAAACATGGCCGAGAGTGACGGAAATTCCGCAAAGCGACCAACGATTTACGACCTGGCAGAGATTGCGGGCACCAGCCCGAGCGCGGTCAGTTCAATCCTGAACGGAACCTGGAAAAAGCGCCGAATCAGTGAAAAGCTGGCCGAACGCGTCTCGCGCATCGCGGCCGAGCAGGGATACGCGGTGAACCTGCAAGCCAGCCTGCTGCGGCGCGAGAGATCCCGCATCATCGGCATGATCGTTCCGAAATACGACAACCGCTATTTCGGCGCCATTGCCGAGCAGTTCGAGATCATGGCCCGCGCCCGGGGATTGTTTCCGGTCATAACCTGCACGCAACGCGACCCGGATCTGGAATTCGAGGCCGCGCGCGAATTGATCTCCTACCAGGCCGAATGCCTCATCGTCACCGGCGCCACCGATCCCGACCGGATCGGCGAATTCTGCGCGGCGGCGGGCGTGCGCGCCATCAACCTCGATCTTCCCGGCAGCAACGCGCCGTCGATCGTGTCAGACAATTTCACCGGTGCACGCGATCTGACGGCGCTGATCCTGTCCCGGATGGAACGCGATTTCGGCGAGATCCGACCCCTCTGGTTCATCGGCGGACGCAGCAAGGATCACAACACGGCCGAAAGGTTGCGCGGTTTCAGGGCAGCGCATCGGCAAATCGGGCTGTCCGTCCTGCCGGATCAGATCATCATGCCCGGATACTCGCCGCACAAGGCCATCGCCGCGATGGCGACGAAAACGCTTGCCGATCGCTCCGGCCTGTTCGTGAATTCGACGATTACACTGGAAGGCGTGATCCACTGGCTGAACGAACAGCGGCACGGGTCCGGTGATATCCGCTTGGGCTGTTTCGATTGGGATCCCTTCGCCGCCCTTCTTCCCCAGAATGTCGGCATGACCGAGCAGAATGTCCCGGCCATGCTGGAAACCACCTTCGAACTGGTCGAAACGCCGCCGACGGGCAATGTCAGGATCGAGATCCCCTGCATCCTGCGCGAGATCTCCCCCGCTGCCATCACCCGCTAAGCCGGCGCTTGCGGCCTTTCCCGCCATTCTGCGGAAACGACGCCGGCAGGGCGCAAGCCGAGGCCGAATCGCCCCTGCCGCTCAGTTCCCGCCAAGACCCGGCGGCGGCCCGTCAAGGCCAAGCCCGCCTGCCGGTTCACCTGTTTCCTCTGCCGGTGCCCCGCCCTCCTCTGGCGAGTCGGCTCCGCCCTGCGGCGCGCCGAAATTCGGCACGCCGCCAAGGCCACCCAGTTCTCCCAGGCCACCCGATGACGGTGCCGCATCCCCGCCGCCCGATTGTCCGAAGGGCGAGCCGCCCAGGCCACCGAGTTGACCGAAGCCGCCTTCGCCGCCGGAATTGAACCCGCCCGAGGGAATCTCGATCCGGATATTCGAGGTATCAACCGGTGCCCCTTTGTAATGCATCACCAGTTGTGGAAAGCTGATCACCACCGCGATCATCACGATCTGGATGCACACGAAAGGCACGGCCCCCCAATAGATCTGGCTGGTCTTGACCGGCGCAATGGTCTGCCCCGTCACCCGGTCGGCATAGGGCTCCCGCGGTGCGACCGAACGCAGGTAGAACAGCGCGAATCCGAAAGGCGGATGCATGAAGCTGGTCTGCATGTTCACGCCCAGGATCACCCCGAACCAGATCAGGTCGATGCCGAGGCTTTCGGCGGCAGGCGCCAGAAGCGGCACGATGATGAAGGCCAGCTCGAAGAAGTCGAGAAAGAAGGCCAGGAAGAAGACCAGCAGCGATACGGCGATCAGGAAACCGTATTCGCCGCCGGGCAGCGAGGTCAGCAGATGCTCGACCCAGAGATGGCCGTTGACGCCGTAGAAGGTCAGCGAAAAAATCCGTGCACCGATCAGGATGAACATCACGAAGGCCGAAAGCCGCGTCGTCGCCGCAAGCGCCTGGCTGATGACGCCCAGGTTCAGCCGCCGTTTGCCCGCCGCAAGGACCAGCGCGCCGACCGCGCCCATCGCACCACCCTCGGTCGGGGTGGCGACGCCGAGAAAGATCGTGCCCAGCACCAGGAAGATCAGCGCAAGCGGAGGGATCAGCACGATGATGACCTGCTGGGCCAGATGCGACATCACCCCGATTTTCAGCACCCTGTCCAGCACCGCGGCAAGATAGACCGCGATCACCGCCAATGCGGCGGCCAGGATATCGGCATCATTCCCATGCGCCGGGTGCAGCCATGTCCAGGCCAGGTAGAAGACCCCGACACCCGCCGCCAGCGCGACGATCAGCGACGCGATCCCCGATCCGAGCGTCCGCGCCTCTTTCGGCAGCGCAGGCAACGCGTTCGGGCGGATGATCGACATGACGAAGACATAGCCCAGATAGATGCCGGTCAGCACCAGCCCGGGGATCAGCGCGCCCTTGTACATGTCTCCGACCGAGCGCCCCAACTGGTCGGCCAGCACGATCAGCACCAGGCTGGGCGGGATGATCTGCGCCAATGTTCCCGAGGCCGCGATTGCCCCCGTGGCGATCCGTCGGTCATAGCCATAGCGCAGCATGATCGGCAGCGAGATCAGCCCCATCGCGATCACCGAGGCTGCCACGACGCCAGTGGTCGCGGCCAGCAACGCACCGACGATCACCACCGCATAGGCAAGCCCGCCCCGCACCGGGCCGAAAAGCTGGCCGATCGTGTCCAGCAGGTCCTCGGCCATGCCGGATTTCTCCAGCACGATGCCCATGAAGGTGAAGAACGGCACCGCGAGCAATGTCTCGTTCGACACCACCCCGTTGAAGAACCTGTCGGGGATCGCCCGCAACAATGGCCAGTCGAGATGGATCGTGCCAGCCGAAAGCGGCGCCAACTCGACCCCGACGACGAAGAACAGCAGCCCGTTCGCGGCCAGCGCGAAGGCGACCGGATAGCCGAGAAGCAGGAAGACGATCAGCGAGAGGAACATGATCGGCGCCATGTTCTGCGCGATGAGTTCCATCATTTGCGTGTCTCCCCGCCCCGGTTGTCTTTCCCGTCATCGTCCTCGCGATCCGGCGCGGCGAACCCGGCCTGCGCCAGCAGCTCGGGATCGACCTCCAGCGGCACGTGATGGCCGGAGGGCGCGTGCTGGTCCTCGATCAATCCGCGCATGATGGCGATCTTCTTGACGATTTCGGATATGCCCTGGAACAGCAGCAGCACGAAACCGGTGAAGAGCACGGCCTTGGCGGGCCACAGCATCAACCCGCCGGCATTCATCGACATCTCGCCCGAGCGGATGCTGCGCAGCAGCCATGGCCACATCAGCCAGAGCGACAGGATCACCATCGGCAGCAGGAAGAAGAGATGCCCGATCAGGTCGATCCAGTGCTGGGTCCGCCGCGAACGGCCGCCATAGAGGATGTCGATGCGGATATGCTCGTTCTCCAGCAGCGTATAGGCCGCCGCCAGCAGGAACGCCCCGCCATAGAGATACCATTGCAATTCAAGCCAGGCATTGGATGAGATGCTGAAAAGCTTGCGGATCACCGCGTTCGTCGCGCTGACGAAAATTGCCAGCAGGATCAACCAGGACGCGCTGCGCCCGATCACGCTGTTCACGCGGTCTATGCCACGCGACAAGGCCAGAAGGCCGCCCATGATTCCCTCCCTCGGAAACATCCCCACATCTGCGGGGCCGCCGCTTTACCGGCGTTTTTGAACTGTGCGGGGGTATGCGCGAAGCTCTCGCGGGGGTCAAGAAAATCCCGGGAACCGCTAGATCACCAGCGCGAAAGCGGCGAGCATTGCCGTCTCGGTCAGGATCGAGGCCGTGCCCAGCACATCGCCGGTATGTCCTCCAAGCCATCTCCGCGCCAGCCAGATCGTGAAGCCCATGGCCGCCAGCCCCGCGATCAACGCGATGAAGGCACCCTCTCCGGCCCAGAGCAGGCACAGGATCGCGATCAGCGAGGCCAATCCCAGGTTGCGCGGTCCGGGCCTGCCCGCCGCATGTCCCAGCCCGTCCATCCGGGCGGGCGGCATGGCCCCCAGGGTCAGCACGGTTGCCGTGCGGCCGCAGGCGGTGGCGGCGATCAGATGCCACGGCCCCAGCACGCTGATGGCCGTCACGCGGATCAGGCTGGTCAGGATCAGGGCAATCACCCCGAAACTGCCGATCGCCGAATCGCGCATGATCCGCAAGCGGTCCTCCCTGTTGCGCCCGCCCGCGGCATCGGTGAAATCGGCCAGGGCATCCTCGTGCAGCGCGCCGGTGAACCAGACCGCCAGCGCAACCGACAGGGCGGCATGCAGCAAGGCCGGTCCGGGCAGCAGGAATGGCAGCGATGCCACCGCGCCCACCACCGCACCGGCCAGCGGAAAGGCCCAGCAGCTTGCCGCCAGCGGCAATATGCGCGGCGGCAGCAGCCGCTCCAGCGGCAGGCGCGTCAGGAACACAAGCGCCAGCACGAATTGATGCCATCTAGCCAATTCCGGCCTCCGCGAATGTCGCCATGCCGTTATGACACTCGACCGCGGCACGCAGCAAGAGCAGCGCCACCGCCGCGCCGGAACCCTCTCCCAAGCGCATGTCGAGCGACAGGACCGGCCTGATCTTCAGCGCATCAACAAGGCGGCGATGCCCCGGCTCGGCGCTTTCGTGACCGATCAGGCAATGGCTCAGCACCTGCGGATCGTCGCGGGTCAGGACCGAGGCCGCCGCCGTGCAGATGAATCCGTCCAGGATCACCGGCAACCCCAGTTCCCGCGCCCGCAGCACGGCACCACAGATCGCCGCCTGCTCACGCCCACCGAAGGCCGCCAGGGTCTCGCGCGCCGTGACGGGCCGGTGCCGGGCAAGCCCCGCCTCGACGGCCTGCAATTTCCGGGACAGGATATCCCCTTCGGCGCCGGTGCCCGGCCCGACCCAATCCTGCGCCACGCCCCCGAAAATCGAGGCCGCCAGCGCCGCCGCAACGGTGGAATTGCCGATCCCCATCTCGCCCAGCAGCAGGATATCGGCATTCGCATCGACCGCGTGCGCACCCTGGGCCATGGCATCCTCGACCTCGGCGGCATCCATCGCCGGGGCTTGCGTGAAATCGCGCGTCGGACGGTCGAGTTCCAGGGGCAGGACGGACAGCCCGGCCCCCGCCACCCGGCAAAGCTGGTTGATCGCGGCGCCGCCAGCGCGGAAGTTCCGAACCATCAATTCGGTCACCTCGGCGGGAAACGGGTTCACGCCCTGCGCGACAATGCCGTGATTGCCCGCGAAAACGATGGCCTGCGCCCGGTCCAGCCGAGGCCGTTCACGCCCCTGCCACCCGGCCAGGAACACCGCAAGCTCCTCCAACCGGCCAAGGGAACCCGGCGGCTTGGTCAGGCTGTCCTGCCGGTCACGCGCGGCTTGCGCCGCCAGTTCATCATATGAGCGCATCTATATCCTCCCGCGCGGGTTTCAGCCGCAAGGGCTGGCCGCTGACCGACATCCAGACCTCGTCCGCGATCCCGGCCACCGCCTGGTTCATCCAGCCATGGTGATCGCGAAAACGACGTGCCATGGCGTTGTCCGGCACAATCCCAAGCCCCAGTTCATTACTCACCAACACGACAGGCGAGCATTGCTGACGCAAGGTAAGGATCAGCGCCTCGATATCGGCGGACTCACCACAATTGGCCAGCCACAGGGTCAGGCAATCGACCAGCCGAACGCCTCGGCCATCGCTGTCCCGCAAGGCGCGGTCCAATGCGACAGGCTCCTCGATTGTAGTCCAACTTTTCCCGCGACGATTTTGATGTTGAAAGATTCTTTCTTCCATCTCACCATCCCGCGCTTCCGCCGTCGCGATATAGATCCAAGGCGGATCATGGCGCGCGACCAGCCGCTCGGCCAAGCCCGACTTGCCCGACCGCGCCCCGCCGGTGACCAGCGTGATATGGCCCTGTCCCGTCATTTCGGCCTCTCTTCCGCAGTTTGGTTAATAGAAAAGCAACAATTCAACTTTACGCCATCCACCGTTGATTTACCTTCATCCCATTCCGGTGCAAAGGCATCGACATTCAACAAGGAGGAACGCTATGACAAAGCTGTTCACGACGACCGCGCTTGTGGCCGCGCTGGCCCTGCCCACCTATGCCGCCCAACCCGCAGAGGGCGAGAAACTGGCCGAGGACCAGTCACTCAGCTTCTGGATCCTCGACGCGATCAAGTCCGCCGATCCGCAACTGACATCCTCGCGGACCGATTCGGACATGATCCGGCAGCTTTTCGAAGGGCTGATGAACGAGGACGAGACCGGCGCCATGATCCCCGGCGTCGCCGAAAGCCACGAGATCAGCGAGGACGGGCTGACCTATACCTTCCATCTGCGTGATGCGAAATGGTCGAATGGCGATCCGGTCACCGCGGGCGATTTCGTCTATGCGTGGCAGCGCGCCGTGAATCCCGAGACAGCCTCGGAATATGCATGGTTCATGGAATTGATGAACATCGTCAACGCGACCGCGATCGTGAATGGCGAGAAAGCCCCCGAGGAACTGGGCGCGAAGGCCGTCGATGACAAGACGCTGGAAGTCACGCTGACCAAGCCGACTCCGTATTTCCTCAAGACATTGTCGCATTCCACGACCTACCCCACCCCGCAAAAGGTGATCGAAGAGCATGGCGAAGCCTGGACCCGGGCCGGCAACATGGTCGGCAACGGCGCCTATGTGCTGAAAAGCCACGATCTCGGCGTCGAGGCCGTGCTGGTCAAGAACGACCAATACTGGGATGCCGAAAACACCATCATCGACGAGGTGAAATTCGTCACCGTCAACGACCAGAACACCGGCCTGACCCGGACGCTCGCGGGCGAGATCGACTGGATGAACCAGCTTCCCGCCGGGCAGTTCCCGCGCCTGAAGGAAGAACATGGTGATTCGGTCGTGGCGCCGCCATGGGCCTGCTCTTACGCCTATATCTTCAACCTGTCGGACAAGGGACCCGAAGAGCTGAAGGACCTGCGGGTGCGCCAGGCGCTATCCTATGCGGTCGATCGCGACATCATCGTGGACAAGATCCTGCAGGGCGGCCAGGAACCGGCCTATTTCTGGACCCATTGGGCAATCGAGGGCTTCGAGGCCCCGGAAATCGAGATGGCAGGCTGGACACAGCAGGAACGGCTGGAAAAGGCCAAGGCCCTGCTGGCCGAAGCGGGCTACGGCCCCGACAACCCGCTGGAGCTGACGATCCAGTACAATACCTCGGAAGATCACAAGAAGCTGGCCATCGCGGTTCAGCAGTTCTGGAAGGCCATCGGCGTGAACGTGACGCTGAACAATTACGAATGGAAGGTCCATATCGACCGCCTGAACAACCAGGATTTCGAGGTCGCCCGCTATGCATGGTGCGGCGATTACAACGAGGCTTCCACCTTCCTCGATTACTTCCGCACCGACGGTTACAATCAGGGCAAATGGTCCAACGCGGAATATGACAAGCTGCTTGCCGAGGCCGCGACCTCGGAAAATCCGGCCGAGCTTTACAAGCAGGCCGAGCAGATCCTGATCGGCGACATGGCCCTGGCCCCCGCCTATCACTATTCGCAGCCGCAATATATCGAGCCGAGCCTGCGCGGCGCGCCGCTCGATAACGTGATGATGAGTTGGTACGCCAAGGACATGTATCGCGTGGCCGAGTGATCCCTCTTGGGAAAACCAGCCGAGAGGGGTTCCATCTCCTCCCGGTTTTGGTCATATAGACTGACCTAAATCCGCAGGGAGGCTGCGCCGATGTTCGCGTATATCATGCGACGGCTGGCGGTGGCGATACCGACGCTACTGCTGCTGATCGTGATTTCCTTTGTTCTGATGCACCTGGCCCCAGGCGGTCCGTTCTCGCACGAGCGGGAACTTCCGGCGCGCGTGCTGGCCAATCTGAATGCCAAATACGGGCTGGACGAACCGCTCTGGCGCCAGATCGTCAACTATGTCTACGGGATCGTCGTCCATTTCGATTTCGGTCCCAGCTTCGTCTATCCCGACCGCACGGTGAACGAATTGCTTGCCGATGGGTTCCCGGTAACGCTGACCTATGGCTCGCTGGCCTTCCTGGCCGCCGTTCTGGTCGGGGTAAGCCTGGGGGTAGCCGCCGCGATCCGTCACAATAGCTGGCTGGACTACCTTGCCGTCGGCATCTCGATCGGAGCGCAGGTCCTGCCGAATTTCGTCATGGCGCCGATCCTCGTGCTGATCTTCACGCTATGGTATCGCATCCTGCCCGGCGGCGGCTGGAGTTTCAGCGATCCCAGCTTCTGGATCATGCCGGTGGTCGCGCTGGCGACCAGCTACATGGCCTCGATCGCGCGGATCACCCGCTCCTCCATGCTGGAGGTGCTGGGCAGCAACCATATCCGCACCGCCCGCGCCAAGGGCATGCCCGAGCATCGCGTCATCCTGCGCCACGCGCTGAAACCGGCAATGCTGCCGGTCATCAGCTACCTGGGCCCGGTCTTCGTGTCGATGATCACCGGCTCTGTGGTGATCGACCTCTATTTCTCGACCGGCGGCATCGGCAAGGCCTTCGTCGAAAGCGCGCTGAACCGCGATTACGCGGTGATGATGGGCGTGACGATCCTGATCGGGTCGCTGACCATCCTGTTCAACCTCGTCGTCGATATCCTCTATGCGTGGATCGACCCGAAAATCCGGTACTGAGTCATGGTGATCGAGCAAGAAAAGATGCAACGCCTCGCCACCCGCATGGTCGAGCAAGAGGTCAAGGGCCGCAGCCCATGGGCCGATGCCCGCAAGCGCTTCCTGCGCAACAAGGCGGCGATGGCGGGGCTGGTGATCCTGGTCCTCGTGGCGCTGTTCGCGCTGTTCGGCGACATGCTGGCGGTCTGGTCGAACGAGGAACTGGATTTCTCGGTCATGGGACAGGTCGCCACGATGGGTGCGCCCTCGCTGGAAAACGGCCATTACTTCGGCACCGACGACCTGGGCCGCGACCTGTTCTCGCGCACCGTGCAGGGCACGCAGATCTCGCTGATGGTGGGCATTGTCGGCGCCGGTATCGCGGTGATCGTCGGCACGCTTTACGGCGCGACGGCGGGCTATGTCGGGGGCCGCACCGACCAGTTCATGATGCGCGCGGTCGATATCCTGATGTCGGTGCCCTACATGTTCGTGCTGATCCTGCTCCTGGTCATGTTCGGCCGCTCGATCGCCATGCTGTTTCTAGGGATAGGCCTGATCTCCTGGCTGGAAATGTCGCGGATCGTGCGCGGCCAGACGCTGAGCCTGAAGAACCGCGAATTCATCGAGGCCGCCCGCGCCACCGGTGTCTCGACCTGGAAGATCATCATCCGCCATATCGTCCCGAACCTGCTCGGCGTGGTCGCCGTCTATGCCACGCTTCTGGTGCCGCTGATGATCCTGACCGAAAGCTTCATCAGCTTCCTCGGTCTCGGCGTGCAGGAACCGCTGACCTCATGGGGCGCGCTGATCTCGGAAGGCGCGGGCACGATGAGTTACGGCACGCTGTGGCAACTGGCCTTCCCGCTGTTCTTCTTCGTCATCACCCTTTTCGGCTTCTTCTTCGTGGGCGACGGCCTGCGCGATGCCCTCGACCCGAAGGAGCGCTGAGATGGCACTGCTCGACATCAACGATCTCAGCGTCAGCTTCCGCACCAATGACGGCATGGTGCAGGCGGTCAATAACGTGAGCCTGTCGGTGGACCAGGGCGAAACGCTCGGCGTGGTCGGCGAATCCGGCAGCGGCAAATCGCAGCTTTCCTTTGCCATCATGGGGCTTCTGGCCCGCAACGGACAGGCGACCGGCTCGGTCCGTTTCGACGGGCAGGAGATCCTGAACGCGCCGCCGAAAATCCTCAACCGGATCCGGGCCGAGAAGATCGCGATGATCTTCCAGGACCCGATGACCTCGCTCAATCCCTATATGCGGGTCGCCGACCAGATGGCCGAGGTGCTGACCCTGCACAAGGGCATGTCCCGCCGCCAGGCCGTGACCGAGGCGGTGCGGATGCTGGATGCCGTGAAAATTCCCGACGCGAAGGGGCGGGTCCGCCTTTATCCGCATGAATTCTCGGGCGGGATGCGGCAGCGGGTGATGATCGCCATGGCGCTGCTCTGCCGCCCCAGCCTGCTGATCGCGGACGAGCCCACCACGGCGCTGGACGTGACGGTGCAGGCCCAGATCATGACCCTGCTGGCCGAGCTGCGGCGCGAATTCGGCATGGCGATGATCCTGATCACCCATGACCTGGGCGTGGTCGCGGGCTCTTGCGAGCGGGTCGCCGTCATGTATGGCGGCCGCATCCGCGAAACGGGGCCGGTCGGGCCGCTTTTCGCAGCGCCCGCCCATCCCTATACGCAGGGTCTGCTGGGCGCGATCCCGAGGATCGATCACGAGGGCGACGAGTTGTCGGTCATTCCCGGCTCGCCCCCCAACATGACGCACCCGCCCGCCGGCTGCGCCTTTGAGCCCCGCTGCCTTTATCGCCGTGAAGATTGCGCCTGCCAGCGCCCCGCGCTGGAGGAATTCGCCCACGCCCGCGCCCGCGCCTGTTTCGCGCCGCTGGACGATGTGCTGCAGCGGCGCCCGCCCCAAGCCCAGACCACGACGCAAGGTGGACAGCCATGACCAGACCCCTGCTCGATGTGCGCGACCTGCGCGTGACCTTTCATATCCGGCGCGAGGGCGACCTGCCCTGGACCCCGCCCCGCGAATTGCACGCGGTGGGCGGCGTGGATTTCAGCCTCGCTCCCGGCGAAACCCTTGGCGTGGTGGGCGAATCCGGCTGCGGGAAATCGACGCTGGCCCGCGCCCTGATCGGCCTCGTCCCGGCCGAGGGACAGGCCGAATGGATCGATGGCAAGGACCTGATCGGGCTGTCGCCCCGGCAGATGATGAAATACCGCAACGATATCCAGATGGTCTTCCAGGACCCGCTGGCCTCGCTCAACCCGCGCATGACCGTGGGCCAGATCATCGCCGAACCGCTGACCACCCATCACCCCGGCCTGAAACGCGCGAGGTGAAGGAACGGGTCAAGGCGATGATGGAAAAGGTCGGGCTGCTGCCCAACCAGATCAACCGCTATCCGCATGAATTCAGCGGCGGCCAGTGCCAGCGCATCGGCATCGCCCGCGCCCTGATCGTCGAGCCGAAGCTGATCATCTGCGACGAGCCGGTCAGCGCGCTGGATGTCTCGATCCAGGCGCAGGTCATCAACCTGCTGATCCGGCTGCAGCGGGAACTGGGGCTCGCGCTGATCTTCATCGCCCATGACCTGTCGGTGGTGAAACATATCAGCGACCGGGTGATGGTGCTGTATCTGGGCCGGGTGATGGAGATCGCCTCTTCCGACGAACTCTATGCCGCGCCCCAGCATCCCTATACGCAGGCGCTGCTATCGGCGGTGCCGGTGCCCGATCCCGCGCATGACATGGCCGGATCGGTGGTGCCGCTGGCCGGCGACCTGCCCTCGCCGCTCGCCCCGCCCTCGGGCTGTGTCTTCCGCACCCGCTGCCCGCGCGCCACCGAAAGATGCGCGGCAGAGGCGCCGGTGCTGCTGGGTGCGGATCACCAGACCGCCTGCCATTTCCCCGGCCCGCTGACCGAAGCGGAAATCGCCTTCGCACGCAGGACCGAGGCCGCGTAACAGGCCGGAACCGCATCCCGGCCCGATCTTGCCCGGTCCGACCCAAAGCCCTCCCGCATTTCTTCTTTGTCCAAATACCTCGCGGGGGGCTCCGGGGGGCGCGAAGCCCCCCGGCAATCGCGGGACGCAACTCATCGGCGCTTGATCTGCAGGCGAATCCCGCCTAGGCAACCCCTGCCGAAACATGGGGGCCACATGTCCGACAAGGATTTCGAAGCGCGCCATCTCGAGACGCTCGACCGCGATCTCGGCAGGTTCTCGAATCTAGAACGGGCCGCGGCCTATACCGGACGCCCGCTGGTCGGCCCCGGCATCGCGCTGGTCTTCATCGTACTGGTGGGACTGGCCGCTTCCCTGTTCCTGGGGCAGGGCAACAACGCGCTGATCGTCACCGTGGCAGCCGGGTTCGGTGCCTATATGGCGCTGAATATCGGCGCCAATGACGTGGCCAACAACATGGGACCGGCGGTGGGCGCCAACGCGCTGACCATGGGCGGCGCCATCGCCATCGCGGCGATCTTCGAGAGCGCCGGCGCGCTGATCGCCGGGGGCGACGTCGTCTCGACCATTTCCAAGGGAATCATCGCGCCTGCCGGCCTGGCCGACAGCACGGTGTTCATCTGGGCGATGATGGCGGCACTCCTGTCCTCGGCGCTCTGGGTCAATCTGGCGACCTGGATCGGCGCGCCGGTCTCGACCACCCATTCGGTCGTCGGCGGTGTCATGGGCGCGGGCATCGCGGCTGCAGGGCTTGGCGCGGTCAGTTGGGGCACGATGGGCGCCATCGCCGCAAGCTGGGTGATCTCGCCCGCGCTTGGCGGTCTCTGCGCCGCCGGGTTCCTGTGGTTCATCAAGGCCCGGATCATCTATCGCGACGACAAGATCGCCGCCGCCCGGGTCTGGGTGCCGGTGCTGGTGGGGATCATGGCAGGTGCCTTTGCCGCCTATCTCGCGCTCAAGGGGCTCAAGCACCTGATCTCGGTCACACTGGGGCTGGCCCTGCTGATCGGGCTGGTGCTCGGCGTGGCGACATGGCTGACGATGATCCCGGTCATCCGCCGCCAGTCGCGCGGACTGGAAAACCGCAACAAGTCGCTCAAGGTCCTGTTCGGCATCCCGCTGGTCGTCTCGGCCGCGCTGCTCAGCTTTGCCCATGGCGCGAATGATGTCGCCAACGCGGTCGGCCCGCTGGCCGCGATCGTCGCCGCTTCGCAGACCGGCAGTTTCACCGAGGCCGTGAGCATCCCCTTCTGGGTGATGCTGATCGGTGCCTTCGGGATCTCGTTCGGGCTGTTCCTCTTCGGGCCGAAGCTGATCCGCATGGTCGGCAGCCAGATCACCAAGCTGAACCCGATGCGCGCCTATTGCGTGGCCCTGTCGGCAGCGATCACGGTCATCGTCGCAAGCTGGCTTGGCCTGCCGGTCAGTTCCACCCATATCGCGGTCGGCGCGGTCTTCGGCGTCGGCTTCTTCCGCGAATGGGATTCCGAGCGCCGCTTGCGCCGCGCCCATATCGCCATCCCCGACAGCCCCCGCGTCGGCCCCGAGGAACGCCGCCGCCGCAAGCTGGTGCGCCGCTCGCATGTGCTGACCATCGTGGCCGCATGGATCGTCACCGTTCCCGCCGCCGCGATCCTGTCGGCTGTGCTCTTTACCGGCATCCGCATCCTGGCGATGTAACCCCGGTTGCCGCCGCCCGACCCCAAGGCTAGAGTGGCGCGACCGCCGAGGTGAGGATGAGCGAAGACAAACCCGCATATCAGGTGCTGGCCCGCAAATACCGGCCCGAGACATTCGCCGATCTTGTCGGGCAGGATGCGATGGTGCGCACGCTGAAGAACGCCTTCGCCGCCGACCGCATCGCGCAGGCCTTCATCATGACCGGCATCCGCGGCACCGGCAAGACCACCACCGCCCGGATCATCTCCAAGGGCATGAACTGCGTCGGCCCCGACGGCCAGGGCGGCCCCACGACCGAGCCTTGCGGACAATGCGAGCATTGCGTGGCGATCAGCGAAGGTCGCCATGTCGATGTGCTGGAAATGGACGCGGCCTCGCGCACCGGCGTCGGCGATATCCGCGAGATCATCGAATCGGTGCATTACCGGGCGGCCTCGGCCCGCTACAAGATCTATATCATCGACGAGGTCCACATGCTCTCGACCAGCGCCTTCAACGCGCTGCTCAAGACGCTTGAGGAACCGCCTCCGCATGTGAAATTCATCTTCGCCACGACCGAGATCCGCAAGGTTCCCGTCACCGTCCTGTCGCGCTGCCAGCGTTTTGATTTGCGCCGGATCGAGCCCGAGGTGATGATCGCGCTCCTGCGCCGGATCGCCACAGCGGAAAACGCGCAGATCACCGACGAGGCACTGGCCCTGATCACCCGCGCCGCCGAAGGCTCGGCCCGCGACGCGACCAGCCTGCTGGATCAGGCGATCAGCCATGGCGCCGGGGAAACCGGGGCCGAGCAGGTCCGGGCGATGCTGGGCCTGGCCGATCGGGGCCGCGTCATCGACCTGTTCGAGATGATCCTGCGCGGCGACGCCGCCAGCGCCCTGACCGAGCTGCAATCGCAATATGCCGATGGCGCCGACCCGATGGCGGTGCTGCGCGACCTGGCCGAGATCACGCATTGGATCTCGGTCGTCAAGATCACGCCCGAGGCGATGGAAGACCCCACCATCTCGCCCGATGAACGCACCCGCGGGCAGGATCTGGCCGGACGTCTGCCGATGCGGGTGCTGACCCGGATGTGGCAGATGCTGCTCAAGGCGCTGGAAGAGGTCTCTGCCGCGCCCAACGCGATGATGGCCGCCGAGATGGCGATCATCCGCCTGACCCATGTCGCCGACCTGCCCGACCCCGAGGCGCTGATCCGCAAGGTCCAGCAGGCGCAGGCGGCGGGCGATTTCACGCGCGGACCTGCCGCGCCAGCCGCCCCGAACGGGCAGGCCCCGCGTGCCACCCGCCCCGCGCCACCGGTCGCGATGCAATCCGGCACCGTGCAACCCTCGGGCGCGGCCACGGCGCTGGCCGTCTCGCCCGACGCTTTCGCGGCCTATCCCGATTTCGCCTCGGTCATGGAACTGATCCGGCGCATGGGCGACATGCTTCTGCTCGTGCAGGTCGAGCGTCATGTCGCGCTGGTCCGCTACAGCCCCGGCCGGATCGAGTTCGAACCCCGCGCCAACCCGCCTGCCGACCTGGCGCAGCGGCTGGCCGAACGGCTGCGCGGCTGGTGCGGCGGGCAGCGTTGGGTGGTGACCGTCTCGAATGGCGGCGGTGGTCCCACCATCGCCGAGACCCGCGAGGCCGACATGAAGGCCGCGCGCGAACGGGCCCTGCAACTGCCCATCGTGCAGCAGGTGCTGGCCGCCTTTCCGGGGGCAGAACTGAAAAACGTCTCCCGGATCGCACCGGAACCGCTACAGACCGACGAGATCGCCGCCGAGGGCGCGGCGAACCCGCATGACATGACACAGGGACCCGTTGCCGAAGTCGAGGAATGGGATCCGTTCGAGGATGAGGATTAGGGAATGTTCAAGGGATTGGGCGGCATTGGCGACATGTCCAAGATGATGAAGGCCGCCAAGGACATGCAGGACCGCATGCAGCAGATGCAGGCGGATATGGACAAGATCACCGTCACCGGCGAATCCGGCGCCGGGCTGGTCAAGGCCACCGCCACCGCCAAGGGCGAGCTGACATCGCTGGACATCGACCCGTCGATCTTCCAGCCAAGCGAGAAAGAGGTGGTCGAGGACCTGATCCTCGCCGCGATCAAGGACGCGCAGCGCAAGGCGCAGGACAAGATGCAGTCCGAGATGTCCCGCATCACCCAGGAACTCGGCCTGCCCGCCGACATGAAACTGCCGTTCTGACGCAATGGCCGAGGGCAGCGACGACATCCAGGCGCTGATCGCCCTGATGGCAAGGCTGCCCGGCCTCGGCCCCCGCTCGGCCCGGCGCATCGTGCTGCAGCTGATCCGCAAGCGCAACGGCCAGATGACCCAGCTTGCCCAGCTTCTGGACAATGTCGCCCGGAATTCGCGCGAATGCCTGACCTGCGGCAATATCACCGACCGCGAGCAATGCGCGATCTGCGCCGATCCGGCCCGCGCCAATGGCGAGATCTGCGTGGTCGAGGATGTCGCCGATCTCTGGGCGCTCGAACGCGGCCGGGCCTTTCGCGGCCGCTACCACGTGCTTGGCGGCACGCTTTCGGCGCTGGACGAGATCGGCCCCGAGGATCTGCGCATCCCCGCCCTCATCGACCGCATCGGGAATGAGGGCATTCGCGAGGTCATCCTGGCGCTGAACGCCACCGTGGACGGCCAGACCACCGCCCATTACATCGCCGACGCGCTGGAGGGCAGCGGTGTCTCGATCACCGGTCTTGCCCAAGGCGTGCCCATCGGCGGCGAACTCGACTATCTCGACGACGGCACCATCAGCGCGGCCCTGCGGGCGCGGCGCAGTCTTTAGGATGGGGTGCGGCCGGAAGCGGCCGGACATGCGCGATACGGACAAGCTTGCCATTTGCCGGCGAATGCTTTCCGCTATGCCAGACAGATCAGGAGGCAGATGAATGCCCTTCGAGAACTGGATCGCCTATGTGATCGCCTATGCCGTGATCTCGCTTATTCCCGGCCCAAGCGTATTCATGGTGATCGGGCAATCCCTGTCTCGTGGAACCCGAGCCGCCATTTTCTGCATCCTTGGCGACCTTGCCGGAGGCGTGATCGTCATGATGGCATCCTATCTGGGGCTTGGCCTGATTCTGGCATCATCCAGCATTGCCTTCATGGCGCTGAAATGGGCGGGCGTGGCCTATATGGCGTGGTTGGGCTTCATGCAGATCAAGGCTGCTCACAACCTGCTGGAAGTCAAACCGATTGGTCCTGCCGCTACACGGGGAAGCCTGGGCGCGGGCTTCCTGACCGGCGTTCTCAACCCGAAAGCCATCATGTTCTACATGGCCTTTCTTGCCCAGTTCATCGAACCGAGCGCCCCGCAGCTTCCCCAATTTTTGATCCTCATGGCGACTTCCACGCTGCTCGTCGCGCTTGTGCTTGGTGCTTATGCCTTGTTGGCCGTAAAGGCCAGCGCCCGGCTGCAAAGCCTCACGGCCCGCAAGAGGATGGGTTATGCGGGCGGTTCCTGCCTGCTCGGCGGCAGCGTCCTCATGGCAACAACACGCTAATGCGCTGAGGCCACGAAGCGACCACCCCACACAAAAAGGCGGCCCGAAAGCCGCCCCTTTCTTCTTCATCCAAATATCCCGGGGGAGTGAGGAGCGTCAGCGACGAACGGGGGCAGAGCCCCCGATCACCGCGGAAGACAGCGCGATCAGGCGTCCAGCTTCTCGACCTTCGGGGCAGATTTGGCGATCTCGATCCGGCGCGGCTTCAGCGCCTCGGGGATCTCGCGGACCAGGTCGATATGCAGCATGCCATCGACATGGCTGGCGCCCTCGACGCGGACATGATCGGCCAGGGTGAACTTGCGCTCGAAGGCGCGGGTGGCGATGCCGCGATGCAGGTAGCTGCGGTCCTCGTCCTCCTCGGCCTTCCGGGCCGCGACGATGACGGCACTGTCGCGCAGCTCGACGCTCAGATCGTCGGCGGCGAAACCGGCCACGGCGATCGAGATGCGATAGCTGTCCTCGCCGGTCTTCTCGATATTGTAGGGGGGATAGGTCGGCGCGGCCACGTCAGCGGTCAAAGCGCGGTCCATGACGTCGGCCAGCCGGTCGAAACCCACGGTGGCACGATAAAGCGGGGTCAGGTCGAAATTACGCATCAGTCACATCCTTTCATAAGCGATGCCATGTCATTGCCCCCCGGTCTCCGGGCGGGCGGTTCACCGGCGCCATTCCGGCCGCCGATGCCAAAAATCTGGTAGCGGAATCGCGGCTTTCAAGACCCGGCGGTTGATTTTTCCGACCATCCCCGCATTTCGCCGGATCGCCTCACGGCCTATCGTTCCGATATGCCTTCGGGGCGCGAAACCGGTATCCACCCTTGCTGGAAATGCTATAGAAATGGACATGTTCGCCAATATCCCCTTCGCCACCGAATTGACGCCGCTCGATATGGCGGCCGTCATGCTGCTGTTCCTCGCATGGCTGGGCATCGGCTGGATCACCGAGAACCCGCCGCCCGGCAAACCCTCGGTCTCGGTGCTGATGAAGCGCTATCGCCGCGAATGGATGCAACATTTCGTCACCCGCGACCCGCGCATCTTCGACGGCAATATCCTCGCCAGCCTCCGCGAGGGCACGGCGTTCTTCGCCTCGGCCTGCATGATCGCCATCGGCGGCGCGCTGGCCCTGATCGGCAATACCGACCGGCTTCGCGGCATCGCGCGGGAATTCGAGCTGGAGCATGGCACCGCGCTTCTTTGGGAACTCAAGCTGCTGGTGCCGATGTTCTTCGTCGTCAACGCCTTCCTGAAATTCGTCTGGTCGCACCGGCTGTTCGGTTATTGCGCGATCATGATGGCGGCGGTCCCGAACGAGACCGACCACCCGATGGCCCGCGACCGCGCCAGCCAGGCGGCAGAGTTGAACATCACCGCCGCCCGCAGCTTCAATGCCGGGCTGCGCTCGGTCTATTTCGCGCTCGCGGGGCTGGCATGGCTGGCCGGAGCCTGGGCATTGCTCCTGGCGGCGGTGGTGGTGCTCTTGGTGACATGGCGGCGCGAATTCGCCTCGAACTCGCGCCGGGTCATCATGCGCAGCCTTCCGGCACCGCAACTGCCCGATCCTGCCAGACCGCCAGCGTCAGAACCACCGCCCCCGCAACCGTAAGCCCGATTCCGACAAGGCCCGGCGCCTGCCAGCCCCATCCGGCGGCAAGGGCGGCCCCGGCCAGGAACGGCCCCAGGGCATTGGCGGCGTTGAAGGCGGCATGGTTCATGGCGGCGGCCATGCTCTGCGCAGGGCCCGCCACATCCATCAGCCGGGTCTGAAGCGGAATGACCAGCCCCGCCCCCGCCGCCAGCAGGAAGGAAGACAGCACCATCAGCATCCAGTCGCCCACGACCAACGCCGCGAAACCCTGCGTCACGGCCATGGCCGCAAGGCTGATATAGGCGGCGCGGATCTGGCCCAACCGCTCGGTTATCTGCCCGGCGGCCCATGTGCCAAGCGTGCCGCCCACCCCGAACATCGCGAGTGCCAGCGGGATCGCCCAGCCCGGAGCATTCGTCGTGGCCAGCATCGCCGCCGTCAGGAAGGCATAGACGGCGAACAACCCGCCAAAGCCGATCGCGCTCACCGCCAGAAGCCACAGCACCCTGGGATTGCGCAGCGCCTGCAACTCATCCCAGGGCCGCGCATTCGGATCCGCGCCCACGCGCGGCGCCAGCCGCAGGATCGCCCAGGCCGAGACCAGCGCCAGAACCCCGGGCAGCGCAAAGCCCCAACGCCAGCCGATCCCCTGCCCCAGGGCTCCGGCCAGCGGCACTCCGGCGATATTGGCAACCGTCAGCCCCATGATGATCTGCGCCGCCCCCCTCGCCCGATGCTCGCGCGGCAGGGCATCGGCGGCATAAAGCATCGCCACGCCCAGGAAACCGCCATGCGGCAGCCCCGCCAGGAAACGCATCCCCGTCAGCAAGGCAAAACCCGGCAGCACTGCCGCCAGCAGGTTCATCACCCCGTAAAACGCCATCAGCGCCGCCAGGTAACGTCGCCGCGGCAGCCTCGCCCCAAGGATCGAGGTGAGCGGCGCGCCGATGACCACGCCAAGCGCATAGGCGCTGATGACATGGCCCGCCTGCGGCTCGGTCAGCCCCAGGTCACCGGCGAAATAGGGTAGCAGCCCCATCGCCGCGAATTCCGACGTCCCGATCGCGAAGGCCCCCAACGAGAGGGCCATGATGGCAGGCCGCAGGCCGCGCGAATCACTCATGACGAGTCCTTTCCAGTTCGGTGCCAAGATCATGCTGCGGCGCAGCATAGACAAGGGCCCGAACAGGCAAGGCAGCATTGCGATACACGCAAAGCGCGCGAAAGGCTCAGAGAGCCCCGCGCCTGACCATCACCCAGATCAGCAGCGCCGCCAGCAGCATCAGCCCGAACAGGACCGAGGCCGCGAAATTCAGCGCGCGGTTGCGCCAGCGGCTCATCTCTCCGAGCGGTTGCAGATGCGCGATCAGCGCGCGATGGGCGCGGCTGATGGCGGGCAAATCCAGTTGCCGGGCGATCCTTGGCTGGGCGCCATGCAGATCGGCCTCGGACAGGAGCCTGGCCATCCGCCGCAACTTGCGCGGCAGGGCTCCGCCCCGGCGCCGCAGCATGGCCTGCATGTCCGGGTGCTCGCCCCGGCGGGCTCCACCGAAACGATCGGCCATCAGTCCGGCGACCTCATCGGCCATGTCGCGGACATCTTCGATTGTCTGTGCATCGCGAGTCATGCCCGACTCATAGACGGGATGGCGCAGGCAGGCCAGACATCATAGGATCGCCGCCATGAAGCTGAATCACTCCGTCACCGGGCAGGATCAGGGCCTGCCGATCATGCTGGTCCACGGCCTGTTCGGGCAGGGCCGCAATCTGGGCGCCATCGCCCGGCGCCTCTCCGAACAGCGTCGGGTCATCCTTGTCGACCAACGCAATCACGGCGACAGCCCGCATGATCCCGATCACAGCTATGCCGCCATGGCCGGCGATCTCGCCGAGGTGATCGGGGCATTCGGCGGGCGCGTCGATCTTGCCGGGCATTCCATGGGCGGCAAGGCCGCGATGCACCTGGCGCTGACCCAACCGGAACTGATCCGCAAGCTGGCGGTGATGGATATCGCGCCGGTGGCTTACGCCCATAGCCAGAACCATCTGGTCGACGCGATGGCAGCGATGGATCTGCAAGGCGTGGTCCGGCGCAGCGAGGCAGACCGGCGCCTTTCCGAACATATCCACGATACCGGCCTGCGGGCCTTCCTGCTGCAATCGCTGGACCTGAAATCCGATCCGCCCCGCTGGCGGCTGAACCTGCCGGCGCTGCGCGACTGGATGGACCGCACGACCGGTTGGCCCGAGGGCCTGCCCAAGGGCATATTCGACGGCCCGGCCCTGTTCATGGCCGGTGCCGAATCGGATTACGTGGATGACGCGGGCGAGGCCGCCATCCGCGAATATTTCCCGCAGGCACGGTTATTGCGCATCAAGCATGCCGGGCATTGGATGCATGCCGATGCGCCCGAGGCGGTGGCCGAGACCCTGTCGGCCTTCATGGGTGGTGGGTGACCAATAGCGGTTCGGGTCATGCGGAGATCATTACCCGCAAAATCCTAACAGCGGGTTAATGGCCACGCATTTTCATCCAGCCATACCCGGCACAGGCGAATTTCTCCGGGCCTGACCGCCCCAAAGACAGCATGGCCGCCAACCACGAGCCATTCATCGAATCGACTGCAACATATCACGCTTACCCATTGATCATGAACGATCAATATCGCACCCAGAAAGCCGCTTCTTCTTCATGAAAATATCCCGGGGGAGCGCCCGGAACGGGCGCGGGGGCAGCGCCCCCAGTCATCACCCGGGACAATATCCCACCCCACACCCGATCTTCGGAAAAGAACGTGGCTCAACCGTTCTGCTGATCTTCCAGCCGCTCGGCCAGCGATTCGGCGCGGGCGGCCAGTTCGGCCATCGCCTCCTTCAGGTCCGAGGGAATCACCGGCACCTCGACGCGGGTCGGGTTGGATTGCAGGCGATTGGCAAGCCGCTCGGCCTTCTCGGCCCGCGCCTCCATCGACGCGAAACGATCCGCAAGCATCAGCCCGGCCAGCAGCAGCAGGCGCGGCTCGGGCATCCGGCCCGCCTGTTCGATGATCTGCCGTGCCTCGCCATCCAGGATCTCGGCGGCGCGTTGCAACTGCTTTTCCTCGCCATCCTGGGTTCCAAGGCTGTATTCCTTGTGCCCGATGGTGAATTCGACTTCCGCCATTTACTTCTCCTCCACCCCGGTCTCGTCCTCGGCCACATCATCGTAAACGCCCGAGAACAGCCCCTGCCCGTCCCGGTTTCCCGCCTCGCCGCCGTCCTCGGGCACGCCGGCATCGTCGCCTGCCATCTCGGGCGCGGGCGCGGCAGCATGGTCCGCCTCGGGCAGGAGCCGTTCAAGCTCGATGATGATATCCCCGAGATTCGAGATCTCGGCGGCCCGCGCGGCCCGCAACGCCTCGATCTCGGCCTCCAGCGCCTCGCGGATCGCGGTGACGGAATCGCCATCGGCCTGCGCCGCGACGGTCTCGACCAGCGCCCGGTTCGCAGCCGCCAGATCGTCATTCGCCGCCGCCAGGCGTGCCGCCTGTTCGCCCGCCTCGACCAGACGATCCTCGCCATTTCCAGGGACGGGCTCGGCCAAGGCGCCATCGGCCTTTCTCAATTCGGCGATCTCGGCCTTCAGGCGGGCATTCTCGGTCTGCGCCGCTTCCAGCGCATCCCTCAGGTTCGGCTCGCCCGCAGCATCCGGCGATACCGATCGGGAGCGGCCGGTTTCCAGGATCTGGTCGATGCGATCGAGTGCGGCACTGAGACGGCGTTCACTGGCGGCAATTTCGCTCATCGTGGCGGTCCTTCGGAATCGATATCCCCGGTTTTGGCACCCATGGGACGATAAAACAAGAACGGGCAGGATTTTCCCGCCCGTTCCACTGATTATCTCGGCATACTCAGGCGAGTTCTCGCCGCTCGGCCAATAGCCCCTTGACCGTGGCCCAACTTGCCCCGAGCAGGACCAGCGTAAAGGGCAGCCCGGTCGAGACGGCCATGGCCTGCAACGCGGCCAGGCCGCCGCCCAGCAGCAGGGCGATGGCGACCACGCCCTCGATCGTGCACCAGAAGATCCGCTGCGGCACCGGCGCATTGACCTTGCCGCCCGCCGAGATCGTGTCGATCACCAGCGAACCGGAATCCGACGAGGTCACGAAGAACACGATGACAAGGATGATCCCCACCGTGCTGGTGATCGTGGTCCATGGCAGATGCGTCAGCATTTCGAACAGCTTGAGCTCCAATGCCGCGTTTCCAATCGTCTCGATCCCTTCGGCGGTCATCGAGATCGCGGTGCCGCCAAGCGCGGTCATCCACAGGACCGAGATCAGCATCGGCACGATCAGCACGGCAATCAGGAATTCCCGCACCGTGCGGCCCCGCGAAACGCGGGCGATGAACATGCCGACAAAGGGTGACCAGCTGATCCACCAGGCCCAGTAGAAGGCCGTCCAGCCTTGCCGGAAATTGTCGTCGTCCCGGCCGAACGGGTTCGACAGCGGCACGACCTCTTTCACGTAAGCGCCCAGATTGCCGAAGAAACCGGTGATGATGCTCATCGTCGGCCCGACCGCGATGATGAAGAACAACAACAAGACCGCAAGGCCCATGTTCAGCTCGGACAGGCGCTTGACGCCCTTCTCGACACCCAGGATCACCGACATCAGCGCAACCCCGGTGATCAGGACGATCAGCACCACCTTCGCGGTCGCGTCGGCTTCGAACAGCCCCAGGAAGTTGAAACCGGCCGCCGCCTGCTCTGCCCCGATGCCCAGGGAGGTCGCAAGGCCGAACAGCGTCGCCAGCACGGCCATCACATCGATGACATGCCCCGGCCAGCCCCAGACACGCTCGCCCAGCAGCGGATAGAAGACCGAGCGCAGCGTCAGCGGCAGCCCCTTGTTATAGGCGAACAGCGCCAGCGACAGCGCCACCACCGCATAGATCGCCCAGGGGTGCAGCCCCCAATGGAAGATCGTGGCGGCCATGCCAAGCCGCCTTGCCGCGGCCTCGTCCCCTTCGGCGCCGTTCAGCGGCGCCCAATCGGTCCGCACGCCATCCTCGACGACCGGACCTCCGAATGCCGATTGGAAATGTCCGAGAGGTTCGCTGACCCCGTAGAACATCAGGCCAATGCCCATGCCCGCGGCGAACAGCATCGCGAACCAGCCGATCATCGAGAAATCCGGCGTCGCCTCGGGACCGCCGAGGCGCACCTTGCCCAGGGGCGAAACGATCAGCGCCAGGCAAAGCACCACGAAGATGTTGCCGGCCAGCAGGAAGAACCAGTCGAATGTCGAGGTGACCCAGTTGCGCAGCCCCTCGAACGAGGCCTGGATACCGCTTGGCTGCGGCACGCCATCGATCGGCGGCACCGCCGTCACCACCTGGAGGATGATCGTGATAACGGTAAACAGAACCACGGCGCCCGCCGAAATGGCGAATACCGGATTGTGAATATCGAATGGAATCGGAGCCTTGCCCTCGATGTTGTCCTGACCGACCTCGAATGCGGTTTCGATGATCTCGGTCGGACCTTCCGGCGAGGGCAAGGATTCTTCACTGGCTTCGGGAAGTTCCGGCTCGAAGCGGCCCTTCAGGGCTTCGCGCTCGCGCCACTCATCGCCAGGTCGGCCCTTGTGCCCCTTGCGGGGAGGGTTGGGTGTTTGGTCTGACATGCGTCCCTTTCTCGTTCCGTTTTTCGTTTCGGTTTCGGTCGGATCGGTTCGGATCGGTTCAGCGCATCGGCGCAGGTGAAAATCCCGCGCAACGCTCTCCCATCTTCACATTCCTATCACAATGACCGGATGGCTGCAAAAAGCGCTCCTTTTACGACGGGTTAGCAGTCACAAGCGACTCAAACCCCGCCCATGCTTGACCTCGACGATGCCGCAGGTGAGAAATGGGCGGCATTTGGAAATCGGCCGGAGTCCCGATGGGCAAGGAAAATCGAAGCTTCGTCGTCGTCGGCCTTGGCGCCTTCGGCAGCGTGGTCGCAACGGAACTGGCACGATTCGGCAATCGCGTGCTGGGCATCGACAGGGATCAGAAACGCGTCGCGGCACTGGCCGAACAGCTTTCCAACGCAGTCATTCTCGACGCCACCGACGAAGGCGCGCTGCGCGAGGCGGGGGTGGATCGCTACGATGTCGGGCTGGTGTCGATCGGCAATGACCTGGAAAGCAGCGTCATCGCGGCGATGAACCTGCGGCTGATCGGCATCGAGACCATCTGGGCCAAGGCCGAAAGCCGCACCCATCACCGCATCCTTTCCAAGATCGGCGCCGACCGGGTGGTCCTGCCGGGATTGGAAATGGGCCGGCATGCCGCGCAGATGCTGAACAATCCGGCGGTGCAGGATTATGTCAGCCTCGGCAACGGGTTCTCGGTGGTCAACCTGCTGATCCCCGAGCGGCTGAAGGGCAAGAAACTGTCCGATCTGCCTTTCGGAACCGGCATCACCCGGTTGGGCATCATGCGCGGCACCGAATATATAGACCTGCGCGAACGCGATCCGGTCCTGCTGACCAATGACCGGCTGCTTCTGCTGGGCAAACGGGTCGAACTGACGCAATTCGGCGACCGGCTGTGAAACGCCCCCTTTCGACCGCCCTGCGGCGATGGCTTGAGCATACGCCGCCGCCCGCGGTGCTGGCCACGCTGTATATGGTGCTGATCCTGCTGGGTGCCTTCGCGCTGAAGCTGCCCTTCATGACGCGCGAGGCGATCAGCCTCAGCGATGCGCTCTTCACCTCGACCTCGGCGGTGACCGTGACCGGGCTCGCCGTCATCGACACCGAGCTGACGCTGACCTTCTGGGGCCAGCTTATCGTGGCGCTGCTGATCCAGTTGGGCGGGCTGGGGCTGATGAGCTTTGCCGTGCTGGTCCTGTCGGCGCTCGGGCTGCCGCTTGGCATCACCCATCACACCTATCTGCGCGAGGATCTGAACCAGACCTCCTATGTCCGGCTGATGAAACTGGTAAAGACGATCTTCCGCGTCGTGCTGATGGCCGAGATCGCGGGCGCAATGCTGCTTTGCCTGACCTTCATCCCTCGCACCGGGCTGGGGCCGGGATTGTGGCATTCGATCTTTCATTCAATCTCGGCCTTCAATAATGCGGGCTTCTCGACCTTTTCATCGGGGCTGACGGAATATGCCACCGATCCCGTCGTCAACAGCGTGATCCCGTTGCTCTTCATCACCGGCGGCATCGGCTATGTCGTCATCTCGGACGTCTTCCGCCAGCGGTTCTGGCATGGCTGGTCGCTGCATACGAGGCTGATGCTGGTGGGCACGGCGGCGCTGGTGGTGATCGGGGTCGGGCTGACTGCCATTCTCGAATGGAACAACCCCCGCACGCTCGCAGCCTATGACAGCGCCGCATCGCGGATGACGATTGCATGGTTCCAGGGCGTGACGACGCGGACGGCGGGCTTCAACACCACCGATATCGGCGGGCTGCATGATTCCACCTCGCTGCTCTACATGGCGCTGATGATGATCGGCGGCGGGCCGACCTCGACGGCGGGCGGCATCAAGGTGACGACGGTGGTGGTCATGCTGCTGGCCACGCTGGCCTTCTTTCGCCGCCGCACCCAGATCTGGGCCTTCGGGCGCTCGATCGGGCTGGACGAGGTGCTCAAGGTCATGGCGCTGGTCGCCATCGCCGCCATGCTGGTCTTTTCGGCGGTATTCGTGATGACGGCCACCCATGACGGCCATTTCCTCGATATCAGCTTCGAGGTCGCCTCGGCCTTCGGCACCACCGGCCTGTCGCGCGGTTACACGTCCGAATTGAACGAGCTTGGACGCGGGGTGATCATGCTGGTGATGTTCCTGGGCCGGGTCGGGCCGCTGACGCTCGGCTTCTTCCTCGCCACCCGCATCTCGCCCCGCGTGCGCTATCCCGAGGGACAGGTCCATCTTGGCTGATCGCCCCGCCCGTCCTATAAGCGCCATGCAATGAGAAGGATATCCCATGCGCAAGGCCAAGATCACCCGCAAGACCGCCGAGACGCAGATCGAGGTGGAGCTGAATCTCGATGGAACCGGGCAGTATGAAAATCATACTGGCGTCGGGTTCTTCGATCACATGCTGGACCAGCTCTCGCGGCATTCGCTGATCGACCTGAGCGTGACCGCCAAGGGAGACCTGCATATCGACGATCACCACACGGTCGAGGATACCGGCATTGCCATCGGGCAGGCGCTGGTCAAGGCGCTTGGCGACAAGAAGGGCATCCGCCGCTATGGCAGCTTTCACCTGGCAATGGATGACGCGCAGATCCGCGCGGCGCTGGACCTGTCGGGGCGGCCCTACCTGGTCTGGAATGTCGATTTCCCCAGCCAGAAGATCGGCAGCTTCGATTGCGAACTGGTGCGGGAGTTCTTCCAGGCGCTGTCCACGCATGGCGGCATCACGCTGCATATCGACCGGTTGCACGGGCTGAACAGCCACCATATCGCCGAGGCCGCCTTCAAGGCCGCCGCCCGCGCCTTGCGCGAAGCGGTCGAGCCCGATCCGCGCATGTCCGGCGTGCTGCCTTCGACCAAGGGCGCGTTGTGATGCGCGTGGCGCTGATCGATTACGACAGCGGCAACCTGCATTCGGCGGCCAAGGCGTTCCAGTTGATGGGGCGCGAGGCCGGGGCCGAGGTCGTCGTGACCTCGGACCCCGAAACCGCCCTCGCCGCCGACCGTATCGTGCTGCCCGGCGACGGCGCATTCCCCGCCTGCCGCGAGGCCCTGGGCGAGGTGGACGGCATGGCCGAGGCGGTCCGCGAGGCGGTATTGACGCGCGGCGCGCCCTTCATGGGGATCTGTGTCGGTATGCAGATGCTGGCCACCAGGGGGCATGAATATCGCGAGACCGCCGGGCTGGACTGGATCGGCGGCGAGATCGAGGCCATCGACGCGCCGGGCCTGAAAGTGCCGCATATGGGCTGGAACGACCTGGTGATCGACCACCCTCACCCGGTGCTGGAGGGCATCGCGACCGGTGATCACGCCTATTTCGTCCATGGCTGGCAGTTCCGCGTCGCCGATCCGGCGCACCTGCTGGCGCATGTCGATTACGGCGGGCCGGTGACGGCGGTGGTCGGGCGCGACAATATCGTCGGCACCCAGTTCCACCCCGAGAAATCCCAGCAGGTCGGGCTGCGCCTGATCGCCAATTTCCTGCGTTGGACGCCCTGACAGGCAAGCCGTGATTGCGTCCCGCGATGGCCGGGGTGTTTCACACCCCCCGGCACCCCCCGTGGGATATTTTCCTGAAGAAGAAGCGGCCCGTGGATTCGCTATTGCCCGCGCGCATCCGCCAGGGCTGCGCCGATGGCATGGGTGAAGATCCCCGTATCGGTCGAGAGCGAGGCAAAGTCGAAGCCGCGCTGATGCATCTGCCGGATCATCTCTCCCGAGCCGCAATGGATACCGGCCAGCAGCCCCGCCTTTCGGGCCGAGGCGAGGATGGCATCGATCGCCTCATGCACCTCTGGCGCTTCGGGGCTGAGTGTCGGGGGATGACCGAGCGACAGCCCCAGGTCAGCCGGGCCGATATAGATGCCCGACAACCCCTCGACCGACATGATCGCGTCGCGATTGGCCAGCGCCTCGGCGGTTTCGATCATCGCGAAGACCTGCACCAGCTCCCCTGACCGCGCGACGTAATCGGAATGAAGCGCCGCGGCCCGCACCGGCCCGTAGCTGCGCGCGCCAAGCGGCGCATAGCGCGTGGCGGCGACAAGGCGGCTTGCATCCTCGGCATTGTTGATCATCGGGCAGATGATGCCGCTTGCCCCGGCATCGAGGCATTTCATCGCGATGCCGGGCTCGTTCCATGGCAGCCGGACGAATTTGGGCGCGGTGCTGGCCGACATTGCCTGCAGCATGGTCAGCATCACCTGGTAATCGACCAGCCCATGCTGCATGTCGATGGTCAGCATGTCGAAACCCGCCCGCGCGACGATCTCCGCCGTCGCTGCCGATGGCAGGCCACACCAGCCATTCACCGCCTTGCCCCCGGTGGAAAAATGGCTGTGGAAATTTTCTGCCGTCAGTGTCATGGCGCACCCTCCCCTCGCTGCTGGCCGCAGGCAAGCATGCGCCCATGCCAATGGCAAGCAGATCCGGGGCAAGCGGATCTGGACTGTCGGACGGGGATGGGGTTCTGTAGGGGGTGACAATGACGGAGGCCCGCATGGACGATCTGGAACGGCGTATCGCGCAGGCCCGTGGGGATCAGCCCGCCGATCTGGTGCTGCGCGGGGGGCAGGTCTTCGATCTGGTGACCGGGGCGATGATTGCGGGCGACGTGGCGATCTGCGGCGACCGCATCGTGGGAATCGGTGCCGATTACGACGCAGGCGAGGTGATCGACGTGACCGGCCTGACGCTGGTGCCGGGTTTCATCGACACCCATCTGCATGTCGAAAGCAGCCTTGTCACGCCCTTTGAATTCGACCGCTGCGTGACGCCACGCGGCATCACCACCGCCATCTGCGACCCGCATGAGATCGCCAATGTCATCGGGCTGGACGGGATCCGCTATTTCCAGCAAGCCTCGGAACATCTGCTGCTGGACCTGCGGGTGCAACTGTCCTCCTGCGTGCCCTCGACCGATATGGAGACGGCGGGCGCCCGGATCGAGGCCGATGACCTGCGCGAGGTCATGAATCATCCGTCCGGCATCGGGCTGGCCGAATTCATGAATTATCCCGGCGTGATCCATCGCGACCCCTCTGCCATGGCCAAGCTGCGCCTGTTCGAGGGCGGCCATATCGACGGGCATTGCCCGCAACTTTCGGGCCGTGACCTGAACGCCTATATCGCCGCCGGTATCCGCACCGAGCATGAGGCAACCACGGCCGAAGAGGCGCTGGAAAAACTGCGCAAGGGCATGCGGGTGCTGATCCGCGAGGGCTCGGTCTCCAAGGACCTGGACGCGCTGCAACCGATCCTGACCGAGGCGGCCAGCGGCTATATCTGCCTGTGCACCGATGACCGCAATCCGCTGGATATCGGCGAGCATGGCCATCTCGACTACATGATCCGGCGGCTGATAAAGCTGGGCACGACGCCGCTGTCCGCCTATCGCGCCGCCTCGCTTTCGGCGGCAGAGGCCTTCGGGCTGAAGGATCGCGGGCTGATCGCGCCGGGCTTGCGGGCCGATATCGTGGCGGTGGGCTCACTTGAGGCATGTGATGCACGATTGGTGCTCTGCGCGGGCCGGGTGGTCGAAGACGCCGCTTTCGCAGAGCGCGGATTTATTCCGCCGGTCGGGCGGGCCTCGGTCAAGGCTCCGACGGTTCGGGCCGAGGATTTCCGCTGCAGCGGCAACAGGGCCGAAACCGATGTGATCGGGATCATGGAAGGCAAGATCATCACCCAGCATCTGCGCGAAGAGATCACCCCGCAGGATGGCGACAAGCGCCCCGATCCGGCGCGTGACCTGATGCGGATCGCGGTGATCGAGCGCCATGGCAGGAACGGCAATATCGCCACCGGCTTCGTGCGCGGCTTTGGCATCGCGCGCGGCGCCATCGCCTCGACCGTCTGCCACGATCACCATAATATCGCCGTGGTGGGTGCGGATTACGATGACATGGCGCTGGCCGCGAACCGGCTGTCGGATATCGAGGGCGGGTTTGTCGTGGTCGATGGCGGACGCATCCTGGCCGAGCTTGCCCTGCCCATCGCCGGACTGATGAGCCTCGATCCCTTCGAGGCGGTCCGCGACCGGCTGGTCGATCTGCGCGAGGCGGCCCGCAGCCTTGGCGTCACGCTGGAAGAACCGTTCCTGCAGCTCGCCTTCCTCGCCCTGCCGGTGATCCCGGCCCTGAAGATCACCGATCGCGGCATGGTGGATGTCGAGAGATTCGAGATCATCGCGGGATGATCCACTACTGCTTGCCGCACCCCGACCTCCGGCAGCGGCTCGCCCCCTTCTTCTTCATGCAAATATCCCGGGGTTGTCGGGTGGTGCGCCACTGGTTCGAGAACCACCCGGCGACGGGGTGGAACCCCGGTCCCGTTGCGGCAATCAATCGTGCCGTATCACCATGGTCCTTGTGGCGGCAAATTCGTAAAGCGCATCGAAGCCCTTTTCCCGGCCATGCCCGGATTTCTTCATGCCGCCGAAGGGCAACTCGACCCCGCCACCGGCGCCATAGGCATTGACGAAGACCTGCCCGACCATGATCTGCCGCGCCACGCGGATCGCCCGGCTGCCATCGCGCGACCAGACCCCGGCGACCAGCCCGTATTCGGTGTCATTGGCCAGCGCCACGGCATCGGCCTCGTCCCGGAATGTCATCAGCGACAGGACCGGGCCGAAGACCTCCTGCCGGGCCAGCATGTGATCGCGGGGAACCGGGCCATAGGCGCGCGGAGCGATGAAATTACCGTTTTCCGAGATGCTCGCATCCAGCTTCCCCTCGGCAATCAGCGGGATGGCATCGGCATCGGCCTGCTCGCAGAAACGGCGCACGCGGGCCAATTGCCTCGGATTGATCAGCGGGCCGAGATCGCGGTCATCCTCGGGCGCGCCCGCGGTCAGCGCCGGGAATTCGGCGCGCAGACGCTCGGTTACGGTCTCGGCGATGCTTTCCTCGACCAGCAGCCGCGCTCCGGCAGAACAGGTCTGCCCGGCATTCTGGGTGATCGCCTTCATGATGATCGGCATGGCGCGGTCCAGATCGGCATCGGCAAAGACGATCTGCGGAGATTTGCCGCCCAGTTCCAGAGTGCAGCCGATATGATGCGCCGCCGCCGATGTCTGGACCGCCGCGCCGACCTCGGGACTGCCGGTGAAGCTGATGAAATCGATGCCGCGATGCGCCGACAGCGCCGCCCCGGCCTCTTCCCCGCGCCCCGGCACCACGTTCAGCGCCCCCGGCGGAAGCCCGGCGTCGCGCAGCAATTCCGCCAGCCGCAAGGGCGTCAGGCAGGCATCCTCGGCGGGCTTCAGCACGCAGGCATTGCCCATCGCGAGAGAGGCGGCGATGGTGCGACCGAACATCTGCGCGGGGTAGTTCCACGGGATGATATGACTGGTCACGCCAAAAGGCACGTATTCGGTGGTCACGAAATGCCCCGGCAGGAAGGGGATCATGTCGCCGTGAACCTTGTCGGCCGCGCCGCCGTAGAATTCCAGGTAACGGGCAGCCGCCGTGATATCGGCGCGGGCCTGCGTCATCGGCTTGCCGGTATCGCGGGCCTCCAGCGCGGATAGTTCCTCGAAATTCTCAAGGACCAGCGCGGCGGCCCGGCCAAGGATTCGCCCGCGTTCGGTCGCGGTCAGCCTGCCCCATTCCCCCTCGCGGGCGCGCCGCGCGGCGGTGACCGCCGCGTCGATATCCTGCGCATTCCCGGCGGCGATCCGGGTAAAGGCCTCGCCATTGGCCGGGTCGATGACATCGAGCGTGGCGCCGCTGGCGGAGGGCTGCCAGCGATTGTCGATGAAGACGCCGTCCGAGGCGGCGGCGATGGCGCGGGGCTGGATATTCATGGCGGCTCCTCCTTGCGGGAGATAGCCTCGCCTATTGGCGGGATCAGCGCAAGAGGCTCAGCCGCGCACCCGGTCCACGATGGCGATGGCGGCGGTGATCGCCTCATCGACAGAGATATGGCTGGTATCGATGATTGTCGCGTCATCGGCGGGGCGCAGCGGCGCGGTGTCCCGTTCACGATCCCGGCGGTCGCGCTCGTGCAACTGGGCCAGCATCTCGGCCGGGTCCGCCCCCAGTTCCTCGGCCCGGCGCCGCGCCCGGACCTCGTTCGAGGCGACCACGTAGAGTTTCACCTGCGCATCGGGGCAGATCACCGTGCCGATATCGCGCCCGTCCAGGACCGCCCCGGGCTCTTGCGCGGCAAAGCGGTGCTGGAAATCCACCAGCGCGGCGCGCACTTCGGGTATGGCGGCGATGCGGCTGGCGGCCTGCCCCGCATCGGCGCTGCGCAGATCGTTGCGGCGCAGATCGTCGGGCACGAGGGTGCGGGCGGCCTCCACCGGGTCGCCGCCTTTCGCACCGGTGGCGCGATAGAGCAATCCCGTGTCGAGATGGTGAAACCCGTAGTGATCCGCCAGGGCACGGGCAATCGTGCCTTTACCCGATGCGGCGGGTCCGTCGATGGCAATGATGAAGGGCATACCTGGTAAACAGATTAAGGGAGTCGGACAGTTCAGCCTGATTGGCACATTTTCGGTACACGAATCCAGCACCTGATCGGGAAGAAGGCAAAAAATACGACGCCAACCGGGATCGGCTGGCGTCGCGTTCATCCAGACGATGAGGAACGGATCAGTTGCCGCCCAGGGTCTTGGCGACCTCGGCTGCGAAATCCTCTTCCTTCTTGTCGATGCCTTCGCCCACGGCGACACGGGCGAAACCGGTGATCGTCGCGCCGGCCTCTTTCGCCGCCTCCTCGACCGTCAGGTCGGGATTGATGACGAATTTCTGGCCCAGCAGCGTGACCTCTTCGAAGAACTTGTTCATCCGGCCCACGATCATCTTCTCGATGACGGCTTCGGGCTTGCCGGATTCGCGAGCCTGCTCGGTCAGCACCTGCTTTTCGCGCTCGATCAACGCCGGGTCCAGGTCGTCCTGGCCAAGCGAGGCAGGCGAGGTCGCGGCGACATGCATGGCGATCTGGCGGCCGATCTCGTTATCGCCGCCTTCCAGGCCGACCAGCACGCCGATCGTGCCCATGCCTTCGGCGACCGAGTTATGCACATAGGTCACGACGGCCGGAGCAGTCACGACGGTCATACGGCGCAGCGACATGTTCTCGCCGATCTTGGCGATCGCGTCGGTCAGAACCTCGGAGACGGGCTTGCCGTCGATCTGGGCGTTCTTCAGCGCCTCGACATCGTCCACGTCCAGCGCGGCATTGGCGATCTTGCGGACCATGTTCTGGAATTCTTCGTTCTTGGCGACGAAGTCGGTTTCCGAGTTCACCTCGACCGCGACCCCCTTGCCGTCGCGCGTGGCGACCGCAACCAGGCCCTCGGCGGCGACGCGGCCGGATTTCTTGGCGGCCTTGGCAAGGCCCTTGGTGCGCAGCCAGTCGGATGCGGCCTGCATGTCGCCATCAGTCTCGGTCAGCGCCTTCTTGGCGTCCATCATCCCTGCGCCGGTCGTCTCGCGCAGCTCCTTCACCATCGCGGCTGTGATAGCATGATCCGTCTCCTTTGTTCAACGCCTCAGGCGGGGCATATCCCCGCCTGACGACAATTCTGTAAACCTGCGATAATCCGATCCGGCGAGATCAGGCGTCGGTCGTGGCCTGCTCGGCGGCGGCGGCTTCGGCCTCGCCTTCTTCCAGAACCTCTTCCGGAGCCTCGGCCAGCGCGCCGATATCGACCCCGGCAGCGCCCATCTGCGCCGACATCCCGTCAAGGGCCGCACGGCTGGCCAGATCGCAGTAAAGCGCAATCGCCCGCGCCGCATCGTCATTGCCCGGGATGATGTAGTCAACGCCGTCGGGCGAGCAGTTGGTATCGACGACGGCAACGACCGGGATACCCAGCTTCTTCGCCTCGGCGATGGCCAGGTCTTCCTTGTTCACGTCGATGACGAAGAGCAGGTCCGGCAGACCGCCCATGTCGCGGATACCGCCCAGGGAAGCCTGCAGCTTGGCCTGCTCGCGTTCGAGGCCAAGGCGTTCCTTCTTGGTCATGCCCTCGGCACCGCCCGCCATGGTCTCGTCGATCGCCTTCAGGCGGTTGATCGACTGCGACACGGTTTTCCAGTTGGTCAGCGTGCCGCCCAGCCAGCGGTGGTTCATGTAGAACTGCGCCGATTTCTCGGCCGCGTCGGCGATCGATTTCTGCGCCTGACGCTTGGTGCCGACGAACAGCACGCGGCCGCCCTTGGCAGCAGTGTCGCGGATGACCTGCAGCGCCGCGTCCAGCATCGGCACGGTCTGGGTCAGGTCGATGATGTGAATGCCGTTGCGATCACCGTAGATGAATTCGCCCATGCGCGGGTTCCAGCGCTGAGTCTGGTGACCGTAGTGAACGCCAGCTTCCAAGAGCTGACGCAGCGAAAATTCGGGAAGCGCCATGTCCATTTCCTTTCCGGTTTGCGCCTTGGCAGAGGTTTCGAGGCGGATGCCCCAACCGGTGGACCGTTCACGGATGTCTCCCGCAAGGGCCCTCCTCTGCCTGAGAAGTGTGGGGGAAATAGCCGCTCCGGGCCGCTTTGGCAAGGGGATCGGCCAAGAAAAGCATGCAGGTCGCGTTGCGTCATCGGCAGTTATCGCGCATCATGACAGGCAAGGCTATCCCATCCAGACAGGCCCTGCCGCAAATGACCTCGCAATTCCCGTTTGGCAGACCCTATGATTTCTATGAGTTGCTGGCGGACGGTATCGTCCACGGCATCGGCATGGCTTTCGCGCTGATCGGCGCGACCACGCTGATCTTCTATGCGACAATATGGGGCGGCGGGGGCGAGCAGGTCGCCATCTGGATCTACAGCCTGGGGCTGGTTCTCGCCCTGGGGGTTTCGTTTGCTTATAACATGCTGCCGCATTCGCGGGTCAAATGGGTGATGCGGCGCTTCGATCATTCGGCGATCTTCATCCTGATCGCGGCAACCTACACGCCGCTTCTTCAGCAAGGGATGAGTGATCCGCAGATCACCGCGCTGCTCGTCTGGATCTGGACGGTCGCATTTTTGGGAATCGTCCTGAAATGCGCCTTTCCCGGCCGGGGCGACCGGCTGGCGGTGCTGCTCTATCTCGCCATGGGCTGGAGCGGGCTGGTCGCCATCGGGCCGATCTCGGGCTATCTGCCGGGGGCGTCCATGTGGCTGATCGTCATCGGCGGGCTGATCTATTCCGCCGGGATAAGCTTTCACCTGCGGGAAAAGCTGCGTTTTCAGAACGCGATCTGGCACGTCTTCGTCGTCGCAGCAGCAGCGGTGCATTACTCGGCCATCTTCACGGCCCTGCATCTGGGCGGGATGTGAACGCTCCTTCATCGGCAGGCCATCGGCACCGGCGAGGCGGCATCGCCTCCGAAAGTCACGGCAAGTTGCTTGCATTGCCGGGACAATGGGGTCAGTTTGCAGGCGATTTCCGCCAGTGAGGTGAGGCCATGACCCCAGAACTCCAATCGCAAAAGACCCGTGCGCTGTGCCAATTGGCCCCGGTCGTGCCGGTGATCGTCATCAAGGATGCCGGCAAGGCCGCCGACCTGGCGCGGGCGCTGGTGACGGGCGGATTGCCGGTGCTGGAAGTAACCCTGCGCTCGGATGCCGCGCTGGACGCGATCCGGGCGATGTCGGCGGTCGAGGGCGGACATGTCGGCGCGGGCACCGTGCTGACCCCGGATGACGCGAAACGCGCCAAGGATGCCGGGGCGGAATTCGCCGTCTCGCCGGGAGCCACCGGCAAGCTGATCATGGCCTGCGCCGAACTGGAACTGCCGCTATTGCCCGGCGCGGTCACCGCCTCCGAGGTGATGCGGGCGGCGGATGCCGGTTTCGACATGCTGAAATTCTTCCCTGCCGAGGCAGTGGGCGGCGCCCCTGCCCTGAAATCGCTGGCCGGTCCGTTGCCGAAGATCAGTTTCTGCCCGACGGGCGGCGTCTCGCCCTCGAATGCGGGCGATTACCTGGGCCTGCCCAATGTCATCTGCGTCGGCGGAAGCTGGATCGTGACCGATGCCGACATGGCGGCGGGCAATTGGCAAGCGATCGAGGACCGGGCGCGAACCGCCGCGGCCCTGCCACGAAGTTGAGCACCGCGGCGAGCATGACCCGCGCCCGGCGCAATGTCGTGGTGCTGGTTGCCGCACAGGCCCTGCTTGGCGCGCAGATGCCGGTAAATTTCATCCTCGGCGGCCTGGCCGGGCAGACGCTTGCGCCCAATGCCTGCCTTGCTACCCTGCCCCTGTCGATGATCATCCTCGGCTCGGCCCTGACCGCGCGGCCTTTGGCCCGCTTCATGCAGCATCACGGGCGGCGCGCCGGATTCATGCTGGCGGTCCTGGCGGGCGCGTTGGGGGCGGCGGTTTCCGCCGCCGCGCTGTGGGTCGGCAGTTTCTGGCTGTTCATGGCGGGTGGTCTGATGACCGGGATCTACATGTCGGCGCAGGGATTCTTTCGCTTCGCCGCCACCGATACCGCACCCCCGGAATTCGAGGCCCGCGCGATCAGCTGGGTGATGGCCGGAGGATTGGCGGCAGCCATCATCGGCCCGGCCATCGCACGAACCACCAACGACCTGGGGGCGATCCCCTTCCTGGGCAGCTATATCGCGGTGATCGTGGTCAACCTGCTGGGGCTGGCCCTGTTCATGTTCCTGGACATTCCCAAGCCCCCTGCCGCGCAGAATGGCGAGGACCAGGGGCGCCCCCTGCCGCAGCTCTTGCGCGAACCGGCCATCGTCGTGGCGATGATCTGCGCGATGGTGTCCTACGCGCTGATGAACCTGGTGATGACCTCGACCCCGCTTGCCGTGGTCGGCTGCGGTTTCGCCGCCAATAACGCCGCCGATATCGTCAGCGCGCATGTGCTGGCCATGTATGCGCCCAGCTTCATCACCGGGCCGCTGATCAATCGCTTTGGCACCACCCGCATCGTCGGGCTGGGCCTGATCCTGCTGGCCCTGGCCGGGGGAGTCGCGCTGTCGGGGGTGGAGCTCACGAATTTCTTCGGCGCATTGATCCTGTTGGGGCTGGGCTGGAATTTCGGCTTCATCGGCGCGACGGCGATGCTGGCGCGCTCCCATAGCCCCGCCGAGCGTGGCCGGGTGCAGGGCATGAACGATTTCGTGGTGTTCACCGGTGTGTTCATCGCCTCGCTTTCGTCGGGCGGGCTGATGAACTGCCTCGGAGGATCGCCGCAAGCCGGATGGAGCGCGGTCAACCTGGCGATGCTGCCCTTCCTGGCGCTGGCAGGGCTGGCGCTGGCTTGGCTGACGCTTCGTCACCGCCGCGAGGCACGGGCGGCTGGCTGACACCCTGCAGGTGGAGGCCGTGAATTTGCGTCCCGCGATGGCCGGGGGTGTTTCACCCCCCGGACCCCCAGAGGATATTTGCATGAAGAAGAAACGGCCGCTTGCCCGGGGCGATATCTGCCTGCCGGGCAAGGCCGGAGCGCTTCAGATCTGGCGCTCAGGCATCTGCACGACCAGTCCGTCGAGTTCGTCGGTCACTTTCAACTGGCAGGTCAGGCGCGAGCGCTCGGGATCGGGTTCATAGGCGAAATCCAGCATGTCCTCTTCCATCGGGTCGCGTGGAGGCAGGCGGTCGATCCATTCCGCGTCCACATAGACATGGCAGGTCGAACAGGCGCAGGCACCGCCGCAATCGGCATCGATCCCCGGGATTCCGTTGTCGCGCGCGCCCTCCATCACGGTCATGCCGGGGGTGACGTCGACTTCATGGCGGGTGCCGTTATGCTCGATATAGGTGATCTTGGCCATTTGCTCGCTTCCTTTGCTGCGCCGGAAATAAGACATCGCTGCCGCAATGAAAAGGGGCGGACCGGCAGGCCCGCCCCTTCTGGCTCATCGGCAATGCAGGCCTTATTCCGAGGACTCGCCGACCGGCAGCGCGACGAATCGCGGCTCGCCCCCGCGACGGATCAGGACCAGCACCGATTTCCGGCCCGCCTCGCGCGCCTCGTCGATGCGGGCATTCAGGTCGTCCAACGAGGAAACCGCCTGCTGCCCCGCCTCGGTGATGACATCCCCGGGCATCAGGCCCTTGTCGGCGGCGGCGCCTTCGGGATCGACCTCCTTGACCACCAGCCCCTGCGCATCCTTGGGCAGATCCAGCTCGGCCGCGATTTCCGGGGTCAGGGTGGCGATGGTCATCCCCAGCAACTCCTCTTCGCCCGGAGCCACCGGTTTCGCCTGCCCCTGCTCATCGGCGGTGCCTTCGGCGACCTCCCGGCGGCCAAGCGTCACGGTCAGCGTCACCGGTTCGCCATCGCGCTGCACGGTCACCTCGACCGGCTCGCCGGCGGGCGCATCGGCAACGCGCTGCACCAGTTCGCGGATATCCTTGACCTCGCCGCCATCGAAACCGGTGATGACATCGCCCGCCTGCATCCCGGCATCCTTGGCCGGGCCGTCGGGAACATCGGTCACCATCGCCCCGCCCCTGGTTTCCAGCCCCAGGGCCTCGGCCATGTCGGGGGTCACGTCCTGGATCTTGACGCCCAGCCAGCCACGGCGGGTTTCACCATATTCGCGCAGCTGATCGACCACTTTCGAGACGACATTCGAGGTCATCGAGAAACCGATCCCGATCGAGCCGCCATTGGGCGACAGGATGGCGGTATTCACGCCGATCACCTCTCCGTCGAGATTGAAGAGCGGGCCGCCCGAGTTGCCGCGATTGATGGCCGCGTCGGTCTGCAGGTAATCGTCATACGTGCCCGACAATTCGCGGTTGCGGGCCGAGACGATCCCCGAACTGGCCGAGAAGCCCTGTCCGAGCGGGTTGCCCAGGGCCAGCACCCAATCACCCACCCGCGCCGAATCGGAATCGCCGAATTTCACGAAGGGAATCGCCTCGTCGCTTTCCACCTTCAGCAGCGCGACATCGGTTTTCGGATCGGTGCCCACGACCGTGGCGGGCAGCGTATTGCCCGAATAGAACTCGATCTCGATCTCGTCGGCGCCCTCGATGACATGGTTGTTCGTGACGATATAGCCATCGGCCGAGATCACGAAGCCCGAACCCAGGGCATTCGACCGCTGCGGCCTGTTCGGAGCCCCGTCAGGTCCGGGGAACTCGGGAAAGCCGAAATCGCGGAACAGGTCCTCGAACGGGCTGCCCTCGGGGAAAACCGGCCCCGGTCCGCGCGTCGGCTGCGAGATCACCGCCGTGGTGGTGATGTTCACGACCGCCGGTGCAACCTGCTCGACCAGGTCGGCAAAGCTTTGCGGCATGACACCAGGGGCGCCGGGTTCTGCCTTCGGTGCGGTCAGCGGCTCGTTGTTGTTCGCCGCCTCCTGCGCCTGCTGGCTGACTTCGGGTGAAACATCGGGTTTGGTCTGCTGCGCGGCGGCAAAGCCGAGGCCTAGGCTCACGGCCAGGGCCGAGGCGGTGAGAAGATACCGAGGAGAACGCGGTTTCATGCTGAATGTCCTCATATTTCAATTGAATTGCGGCTGATCGATCGCAGCCGGGACAGGATTGATGTGAAACGGATTTCGCGGCTCGTTGCAAATAAAGCACGCTCGCAGCGAGTGAACTGATCGTGACTTTTATTGCAAGACGGGCGGAAAACCATGTTTCCGCCCGCCCTTGGCTCAGTTTCCGTTTTGCGCATCCTCCGGCGCATCATCCTCCGCCGGCGCGGGGTCCTCTGCGGGGGGAAGCTCTTCCGAGGTTTCGTCATCCGCGGGGGCGGCTTCCTCCGCAGGGGCGGCTTCCTCCGCGGGGGCCTGCCCCTGCGCTTCCGTCCCGCCTTCCGCCCCGTCCGCGGACGGTTCCTCGGCGGGCGGCATCACCTCCGAGGGCTCCTCGGGCGGGGTGACCAGGCTTTCGGGGACCGGGGTCAGCTTTACCCCTGCCGATTCACCGAGGGGCTTGCCCTCGCGATCGGTGACCTCTGGCGTGACCAGTTCCTGATCCTCGCCCCCCGCCGGACCCCGTGTCTGGCTTTGGGCTTCCGAGGCGCGGTCTCCGGGAGGCACCGGCTCTGACGCCGGATTGGCTGTCTTCGAGCCGTCCTCGGCCAAATAGGAGAAGAATTCACCATCCGGGCTGATCACCATCTGGCTGTTTTCCCCCTTCAACGCCCGCTCATAGGAGGTCATCGAGCGAGTGAATGCGAAGAATTCGGGGTCGCGGCCAAAGGCATCGGCATAGATCGCGTTACGGACCGCATCGGCCTCACCGCGAACGATATCGGCGCGTTTCTGCGCCTCGGATGTCAATTCGACGACCGTCCGGTCGGCGGCGGCACGGACACGCTGCGCGGCCTCGCCGCCCCGTGCCTTCTCATCCGCCGCTTCACGCTCGCGCTCGGCCCGCATCCGGGCATAGGTGGCGTTCAGGTTCTGCTCGGGCAGATCGGTGCGGGTCAGCCGCACATCGATGATCTCGACCCCCAGCCCGGCCGAGTTCTTTCGTGCCTCGTCGCGGATCTGGTTCATCAGCGCGGTCCGGTCGTCGGATAGCACATCGGTCGAGGGAACCGCACCCAGAACCTCGCGGATCGCGGCGTTCACGATCGGCTCCAGCCTCCCCTGCGCGGTCTCGATGCCGCCGGCGCCGACGGCCTGACGAAAGCCGACCGGATCGGTGATGCGCCAGCGCGCGAAGGCATCGACCACCAGGCGGCGATCGTCCAGCGGCGTCACCTCAAGCGGCGTGGTCGGCAGGCCGAGGATACGGTCGTCATATTTCACGACATTGTCGAGAAACGGCACCTTGAAGCCCAGCCCCGGTGCCTCCTGCACCGAAACCACGCGGCCAAGGCGCAGAACCAGCGCCTTTTCACGTTCGTCCACGATGAAGACAGAGGCGAGACCGACAACGACGATCCCGATGATGACTGGAACCGCAAGTGCGGAAAGGGCTATTTTGCGGGCGGCCATCACTTGTCCCCTTCGGTCGGTTTGCTGTTGCTGCCACCGCCCGAGCGGCGCAATTGATCCAGCGGCAGGTAAGGCACCACATTCGAGCCTTCGCCACCTTCATCCAGGATGATCTTGTCGAGCCCGCCCAGAACCTTTTCCATGGTTTCCAGATACATCCGGCGGCGGGTCACTTCCGGCGCCTTGACATATTCCTCGTAGATCGAGTTGAAGCGCGCCGCCTCGCCCTCGGCCGTGTTCACGGCCTGGGCGCGATAGCCCTCTGCCTCTTCAAGCAGCGCAGCCGCCTGACCACGCGCCTCGGCGAGGACGCGGTTGGCATAGGCGTCGGCCTCTTTCTCCAGCCGGTCGCGTTCCTGCTGCGCGGCCTGCACCTCGCGGAACGCGTCGATCACCTCTTGCGGCGGATCGGCGCGGTCGAGGTTCACACGAACCACGTTGATGCCCGACTGATAGGCGTCGAGCGTGCGCTGCACCGCATCCTTGAGGTCGCTGGCGATGGAACCCCGGTCACGGTTGAGGATCGGCGCCAGTTCGCTGCGCGCGATGATGTCGCGCATCGCCGATTCCGATACGGCCCGGATGGTGTCGGCGGGATCGGCCAGGTTGAACAGGAATTTCTCGGGATCGGCGATGTTCCAGACCACCTGGTATTCCATGTCCACGATATTCTGGTCGCTGGTCAGCATCAGCCCGCTATCCATCGGCCCGGCACGCCCGGTGCCGATCTCGGTCACGCGTTCATTGGTCACCGACACGACCTCGGCGGTCACGATGGGCCAGGGGGCAAAGTTCAGACCCTCGGTTCCCACGGAGACCGCGCGACCGAACAGGAACTCGACGCTCTTTTCATTGGTCTGCACACGGTAGAAGCTTGAGAAGGCCCAGATGGCGATGGCAACCAGCGCCACGATGGACAGGGTCGTGCGGTTGAAGCCGAAACCGAAACCCGGCCCGGAAGGTCCGCGACCGCCGCCGTTGCGGCCGCCGCCGCCGCCACCGCCCATCAGCACGCGAAGCCGCTCTTGCCCCTTCTTCATCAGCTCTTCGATTTCGGGCATCTGCTCACCCTGCTGGCCGGGGCGCTCCGGCCCACCCTTCGGAGGCTGCTGATCGCCCCAAGGCCGGTTCGACGGACGCTTGCCGCGATCATCGTCACCTCCGCCACCTTTACCGCCGCCGCCCCAAGGGCCCTGATTTGCCATGTGGTTGACCTTCCTTCCCTGTCAATTCCGTTAGTCGCAAACTGGGGGCGGGGGAACAAAAGTCAACCCTGCCCGCCCGCTTTCACTTCTCGCCGCCATGGCGCCGGGTCACGCTGCGCATCGTCACCAGCTCTTCGGCGGCGGTCGGATGCACCGCCATCGCCGCGTCGAAATCGGCCTTTGTCGCGCCCATGGTGATGGGGATCGCGGCCAGCTGGATCATCTCTCCGGCCTCGGGGCCGAAGATATGGCAGCCCAGCACCCGGTCGCTTTGCGGCTCGACCAGCAGTTTCATCATGGTCCGGGCATCCGAGCCCGCGAACATCGAGCGCATCGGCCGGAACACCGCCGAATAGACATCGACCGGGCCCCGCTCTGCCGCCTGCTCCTCGGTCAGCCCGATGCTGCCCAGCTCATGCGGGCGTAGATAGACGGCGCTGGCGACCAGATCGTGGTTTACCTGCCGGGCCTTGTCGCCGAACACCGTGTCGGCGAAGGAATGTCCCTCGCGGATCGCCACCGGGGTCAGGTTGACCCGGTCGGTCACGTCCCCCACGGCAAAGATCGACGGCACCGAGCTTTGCGACCACTCATCGACCGCAATGGCCCCGTTATCCTTGAGGCGAACGCCGGTATTCTCGAGCCCCAGCCCCCATGTATAGGGCGCGCGCCCTGTCGCAAGGAACACCGCGTCGAATTCATCCGCGCTACCATCATCGAACCGCGCGGTGGTCCGGTCGCCGGTCTTTTCCAGCCCCATCGGCGACAGGCCAAGGCGCAGGTCGACGCCGATATCCTGCAACTGGGCGCTTGCCATCTCGCGCGCCTCGCGGTCGAAGCCGCGCAGCACCGCATCACCGCGATAGGCCTGCACGGTCTCGACCCCCAACCCGTTCAGGATGGTGGCAAACTCGCAGGCGATGAAGCCGCCGCCGATCAGGAGCGCGCGTTTCGGCAACTCGTCCAGCAGGAACAGATCGTCCGAGATCAGCCCCAGTTCCGCCCCGGGGATCTCGGGTCTGGCCGGACGTCCGCCCACGGCGATCAGGATATGCTTGGCGGTCTTGCGCGTGCCGTCAGTCAGCTCGATCGTGTGGTGATCGGCGAGCCGGGCGCGCTGGTGATGGATCTCGACCCCGGCATTGTTCAGGCCCGAGGTATAGGCCGCCTCCAGCCGGTTCAGCTCGGCATCCAGCTTGGCGCGGAAATCACGCCAGCTGAATTCGCCCGCCGCCGCATCGGCCCAGCCATAACCGCGCATCTCCTCGGCCATCAGCGGGGCGTTCGAGGCAAAGATCATCAGCTTTTTCGGCACGCAGCCCCGGATGACGCAAGTGCCGCCCATGCGGCTTTCCTCGGCCAGCCCGACCTTGGCGCCATGCTGTCCCGCCGCGATCCGCGCCGCGCGCACCCCGCCCGAACCGCCGCCGATGACAAACAGATCATAGTCGAAACTCATCACGCTACCCCTTCCTCGTCTTCGCGCCGCAATTCCACCACGCTGCCATCGGCTCGCCCGATAATCGCAAGATGGCAGATGCCAAGAAACAACCCATGTTCCACCACGCCCGGGATCGCGGATAACGCGCGCGCCAACGCAGGCGCATCCGGAATGGCCTCAAGCGCCAGATCGAGAATGTAATTCCCCTCATCGGTGATGACGGGCTCGCCATCGCGCAGGCGTTGCAGGATCGGCCGCCCCTTGAGGCCGAGATCCTCCAATGCGCGGCGGATCAGTTCCCGCGTCGTCTCGAAACCGAAGGCGAGCGCCTCGACTGGCAGGTGAAAGGCTCCGAGTTGCTCGACCACCTTGCCGGGATCGGCGATCACCACCATCCGGTCGCTGGCCATGGCGACGATCTTTTCGCGAAGATGCGCAGCTCCGCCGCCCTTGATCAGGTTCAGGTCGGGATCGACCTCGTCGGCGCCGTCGATGGTCAGGTCCAGCCAGCCGATCTGATCGAGGCTCTCGATCCGCAGCCCAAGGCTTTCCGCCAGGTCCGCCGTCGCCTGCGAGGTCGCGGCACAGCGCAGCGCCAGCCCCTCGGCCTGCACCTTCGCGGCCAGTTCGCGGACCATGACACTTGCGGTCGAGCCGGTGCCCAGCCCCACCCGCATGCCATCGCGGACCAGTTCGATTGCGGCGCGCGAGGCGGCCAGCTTGGCGGGATCGGGATCGGACATCCGGCTCTCCTGTCTTCGGTTCACGAGGTATATATGCGATGCGCCGCCCGAGGGCGAGGGTTCCCGCCCCTGCTGCGACAGATTAGCCCCGTTGCAGGGTCTCGGGCAGGATCACGGTAAAGCGGCTACCCTCGCCCTTGCGGCTGGTGATCCGCAGCCGGCCACGATGGCGGTTGACGATATGCTTGACGATGGCGAGCCCCAGCCCGGTGCCGCCCTGCGCCCGCGAGCGATGCGTATCGACGCGATAGAACCGCTCGGTCAGCCGCGGCAGATGCATCTCGTCGATGCCCTCGCCGAAATCCTCGACCCGGATCGCCCAACCGGGGCCGCGCAACAGCGGCTCGTAGGCGATCCGCTGCAAGCCGATCCGGACCCGCCCCCCGGAGGTGCCGTATTTGATCGCGTTCTCGATCAGGTTCTGGAACACCTGCACCAATTGGTCGGCATCTCCGGGCAGGCTCAGGTCGATGTCCAGCCCTTCGGTCTCGAAACTCACACCGGCCTCGTCGGCGCTGTGCTGCATGGTCGCCATGACGCTGCGCAGCAGCCCCGGCAGATCGACCTCGGCCGAGGGCCGGCGGCGTTCCTCGGACTGCACGCGGCTGAGCGACAGCAGGTCATGGACCAGCCGGTTCATCCGGTTCGCCTCGCGCTCCATGATGTCGAGGAAACGGTCGCGTGCCTTGGCATCGTTGCGGGCCGGGCCGCGCAATGTCTCGATAAAGCCGATCATCGCGGTCAGGGGGGTGCGCAGCTCATGACTGACATTGGCCACGAAATCGCGGCGCATCTGTTCGGCCTCTTCGGCGACGGACTGGTCAAGGATGGCGATCAGCGCGCCCCGCCCGATCCCCGCGGGAAGCGGCGAAACGGTCACCTCGGCGGCGATGTCGCGCCCGTCGGCGGCAAGGCTGGCGCGCAGGGTCGCGGTTCCGTCGGAAGGCGTGGGAAGCGTGGGATCGGGCGGCGGTGCGTCATGACCGTCCGGCCACAATACCCAATCCACCGCCTGCACCACCGCCGGGTGGCGCACGACGGTGACGAAGGGCCGGTCCAGGAGACCCGAACCGAACAGCGCCTCGGCGGATTGATTGGCCCCGATCATCCGGGCGCTGCCATCCACGGCCATCATGGCGATCGGGATGCCGTCCAGCAACGTGGCCACGCGTCTTTGCGTCTCGGCATTCATTCGACGCGCCGGAGCCCCGCGCGATACCGTTTCGCATTGTCGCGATAGCGCGCTGCGGCGGCCCGCAATCCCTCTTGCGCATCGTCGTCCAGCATCCGCACGACCTTGCCGGGAGCGCCCATGACCAGGGCACCGGGCGGGATTTCCTTGCCCTCGGCGATCAGTGCACCTGCCCCGATCAGCGCCCCTGCCCCGATCCTCGCGCCATTCAGCACCGTGGCGCCCATGCCGATCAGCGCCCCCTCGCCGATCTCGCAGCCATGCAGGATCGCCCGGTGACCGATCGTGCAATCCGGCCCGACCGACAAGGGGAAACCGGGATCGGTATGCAGCACGCAGAGATCCTGCACATTGCTGCCCCGCCCGATCCGGATTTCCTCGTTGTCGCCGCGCAGTACAGCCCCCCACCAGACCGAGGCCCCCTCTTCCAGCACAACGCGCCCCGTCAGTTGCGCATCAGGGGCGGCCCAGGCATCTTCGGCCAGTTGCGGAGCAATTCCGTCCAGTTCCCAGATCATCAGCGATCCTCCTCCATCAGCCCCTTGACGAAAGCCCCCAGCCCACCCATCCGGTCACGGCGGAGCCGCTCGGCGGTGAGGATGGCGCGCAGGCGGGCCTCGGTCTCGTCCAGATCGTCATTGACCAGCACATAGTCGTATTCGGCCCAATGGCTGATCTCGGCCCGGCTTTTCTCCATCCGCCCCTCGATCACCTTGTCGCTGTCCTGTCCCCGGGCGCGAAGCCGCCGCTCCAGCTCGGACAGGGAGGGCGGCAGCACGAAGATCGAGACCACATGCCCGCCAAGCGCGGATGCCCGGATTTGCTGCCCGCCCTGCCAGTCCACGTCGAAAAGCGTATCACGCCCCTCGCGCATGGCGATCTCGACCGGCCCGCGCGGGCTGCCGTAGAAATTGCCGAAAACCTCGGCATGTTCCAGCATCTGGTCCGCCTCGATCATGGCCCGGAATTCTTCCAGAGAGGTGAAATGGTAATGCTGCCCGTCCACCTCGCCCGCGCGCGGAGGGCGGGTCGTGGCCGAGACGGAAAAGCCGAGCGCCGGATCCCATTCCATCAGGCGCCGCGCCAGCGTGGTTTTGCCGGCGCCGGAAGGCGATGACAGGATGATCAGCAACCCGGTACGATCCATCGGCGTTATCCTCTGCGGCCAGTTTCGGGGATGGGATGGACCAGCACCCGCGATGGGTCAAGCCCGGATCCGGTCGGAACAGGTCCGGATCGCGCCTTAACCATCTGTTAGGAAATGACTCGGCGGCGGCAGGTCATGGCCGTAACCTGATGATGTGATTGCGGAACGTGGAACGCGGTATCGGGCCACCCGCATATCATGACGCATATTGTGACCTACCGGACAGATTCGACGTGGAAAAACAGACGAACAGGTATCGCATTACGCAGACCGGCAACATCCTGTATATCGTGGATTCCAAGCGGCCCAGTGCCGGCTGCATCATGGCGGAGATGCGCGAATACTGGCAAGGGCTACGCCGCAATGGATCGGTCCCCCTGCGCGCGGATGTCTCGGCGGATGCCATATCCAGGGTGCTGGACTATGCCTTCCTGGTCGAGCGGCTGGCCCCGGGAATGGCCCGCTTCCGGCTGGTGGGGCAGCATCTGGTCGATCTGATGGGGATGGAACTGCGCGGGATGCCGCTTTGCTCGCTGATCAATCGCGTGTCGCGCAAGCGGGTGTCCGAGGTGACGGAAACCGTGTTCCGCGCACCGCAGATCGCAGAGATGCAACTCTCCTCCCAATCCGTCCCCGGATCTTCGGGAATACGAGGGAACATGCTGCTCCTGCCGCTGAAATCCGATCTCGACGATGTGACCCGGGCGCTTGGTTGCCTGGTTTCACAGGGAACCGTCGGCGTCAGGCCGCAGCGCTTCGACCTGGACGGGACGAAATTCACACCGGTCATCCCTGGCGGAGAGATCCTGCAACCGTCCTTTCCAGCCGATCCAGACCCGCCGTAACCGCCTGTTTCACAGGGTCAGTGGCTGCGCCGCCAGCGATAGATACCGGCTGGCGCCGCAGCCTCGCGGCCAAGCGATGGACAAGCTATGTCCTCGACGCGCTGGAATCCCAGGTTGCGCAGGATCCGGGCGGATGCGGGATTGTCGTCGAATACCTCGGCCTGCAATTCGGGCGGATCGAAGCGCAACAGATATTCATTCACGAATGCGCTGACGGCCTCTTGCCCCAGCCCATTTCCGGCCAGGGACGGGTCGAGGAAATAAACGATCGAGGGCACATCGCCGGGCAGCATCCCGACCGATCCCGCCACCCGGCCCTGATGGCGAATCACCAGCCGCATCGGGGGCACGAGAGCCTCCTTGGTGAAGATCGGCGCAACTTCCTGCAAGCTCATGTCCGGGGCAAAGCGCAGCAGCATACGGGCAACCTCGGGGCGGGTCACGATGCGGTGCAGGTCGGCCAGGTCACTGGGCCGGAACCCGTCGATTCTCAGACGCGGGGTATCCAGCGCAATCCCATGCCGCGCCGCGAAATCCGCCCGCGCCAGATGCAGCGAGGTGGCGGGCAGTTCCTTCGCCAGGGCGCGCGACCAGGCGGTGACCTGCCCTTTCGCGCGAAACCCCAACCGCGACAACAGCATTTCCGAGCGATGATTGCCATTCAGGTAAACCGCGTCGATCCCCTCTGACCCGGCCAGAAAACAGCGGCTGAGTCCCAACACGGCGGCGCGCAGGGCAATGCCCTGGCGCTGGAAACGCGATGCGATCCAGATGCCGAAACTGTCGGCGACACGCAGCATTCCCGCCAACTCGCCATCGACGCGAATCGCATATTCCTCCGCACCCGCCTCGGCGACGAACTGGGCCGCATCGCCGAACTCGTAGGGCTGCGGGATCGAGGTCAGCCAGCGGCTCATCTCGGGATTTCGCATCGCCTCGACGATCGCATCGCAATCTTCGGGATAGACGCGGCCCAGGCTGATCCGTTCACGCATGCTGTCAACCCGCCGGGACGACACGAACCTGGCCATTGCCGGCCGAGAGCGCGATTTCGCCCGTGGCCAGCCGCAATGCATCCTGCCCGAACACTTCCGCCCGCCAGCCCTTCAACGCGGGCAAGTCCCGCTCTCCGGTGGCGATCGCATCGAGATCCGAAGAAGAGGCGATCAGCTTGGGCGCAACCCCAGCCTCATCCGCCTTGGCCTTCAACAGCACGCGCAAGAGATCGGACAGCGCCGCATTTCCCGGCTTGCCGGGGGTTTCCTTCCTGGGCTGCGGCAATTCGCGCGCCTCAAGCCCCGCCTTCACCGCCGCCAGTATCCCTGCGGCGATATCGCCTTTGCGCGCCTCGCGCAGCAAGAGCCGGGATCGCCCCAGATCGCTTTCGCTGGCCGGCTTGGTCGAGGCAAGCTCGATCATCGCGTCATCCTTGAACACGCGCGACCGGGGGATATCGCGCTCTTGCGCATAGGTTTCGCGGAACCGGGCCAATTCGCGCAGAAGCGCCAGGAAGCGCGGTGAATTGGTGCGCGTTCGCACCTTCTGCCAGGCATCTTCCGGGCGGGTGATATAGGTCTCGGGGTCTTCGAGAACAGCGATCTCCTCGGCCAGCCAGCTTTCCCGGTGGTTCCGGGCAAGCTCCCCTGACAGGAATTCGTAGATGACCCGCAAATGGGTCACATCGGCCAAGGCATAGGATTTCTGCGCATCCGATAGCGGCCTGCGCGACCAATCGGTAAAGCGCGAGGATTTGTCCAGGCTGGCATGGGCGATCTTGCGCACCAGCGTCTCGTATCCGACCTGTTCGCCGAAACCGCATACCATGGCCGCGACCTGAGTGTCGAAAAGCGGTTCGGGAAACAGTTCCGCATCATGGAAGAAGATTTCCAGATCCTGGCGCGCGGCGTGGAACACCTTCACCGTGGATTTGTGGCGGAACAGGTCATAAAGCGGTTCCAGCGACAACCCCTCGGCCAGGGGATCGACCAGAACGGCCTCGCCCCCCGGTTCCTTCGCGGTCGAGGCGGGCGGAATGGCCAATTGGATCAGGCAGAGTTTCGACCAATAAGTCCGTTCACGCAGGAATTCGGTATCGACGGTGACATAGGGGGCGGATTTCGCGATCTCGACAAAGCGGGCAAGATCCTCGGTACGGGTAATCGTGTTGATTTGCTGGCTCATTTGGCTCTTTCTGAACTGGGCGGTTCGTCCGCCAACAGCGCAGACATACGCCCAAGCGAACCGGATGGAAAGGGCTCGCCCGCCCTTCCCCGCCATCGCTTCCGGGCAAAAGCCCGAAAATCCGCCTATCGGGCCGCTTCCAGCGCCGAAATGATCGCTCCGAAATCCGCGGCTTTCAGGCTGGCGCCGCCGACCAGCGCACCATCCACATGCGGGAGGGCAAAGATCTCGGCGGCATTCGCGGGCTTGACGCTGCCGCCATAGAGCAGCCGCGCCTCGTCCGCATCACCGACGCGGTCCTGTATCCGCTCGCGCATGAAGGCGTGAACCTCGGCAATCTGCGCTTCGGTCGGGGTGCGGCCGGTTCCGATGGCCCAGACAGGCTCATAGGCGATGACGGTATTGGCCGCGCTCGCCCCCTCGGGCAACGATCCCGCGAGTTGCGCTCCGATCACGGCAAGCGTCTCGCCCGCATCGCGCTGCGCCTCGGTTTCGCCCACGCAGATGATCGCGGTCAGCTCCGCGCCATGCGCCGCCGCCGCCTTGGCCGCCACATCGGCATCCGTCTCGCCATGATCGGCGCGGCGCTCGGAATGGCCGAGGATCACATAGGTCGCGCCGGCATCCTTCAATTGCGAGGCCGAAATATCCCCGGTATGCGCCCCCGACGCATTGGCATGGCAATCCTGCCCGCCCACCGCCGTCGCATGGGCCCCCAAGCGCGCCTTCATCGGATGGATCAATAGTGCCGGAGGGCAGATCAGCACCTCGCAGCCGGGCTCCGGATGCGCTTCACGCAACAGATCCAGCTCTGCCAGCGCGGCGAGATCGCCATTCATCTTCCAGTTTCCTGCGGCCAGTTTACGCGGCGCCATCATCATCCTCCTGATCCGTTGCAGGCCACGGATTAAGAGGAACGGCACCGGGGTGCAATCATGATAGCGCCGCAACCGGCCCCTGGCCGGGCGGGATCAGGGCTGGGCGCGGCTGCCTTCCAGCGGCTCGAACCGCACCGATTCACCGCAGCCGCAGCTATCGGTGACATTCGGATTGCGGAACCGGAAACCCGATTCCAGCAGCCCGGTCTCGTAATCGATCTCGGTCCCGAACAGGAACATCTGCGCCATCGGGGCAATCATCACCCGCGCCGCACCCTGCTCGATCACTTCTTCGTTCGCCTCGGGCGTCTCGGCCAGTTCCATCGTGTATTCCATCCCCGCGCAGCCGCCCTTTTTCAGCCCGATGCGCAGGCCATAAGCCTGTTTGCCGGCCATCAGCCGGGCAATCTGCCGCTCTGCCGCGGGGGTCATGGTCACCGGAGATGCGCCGGGAATCCCAAACATGATCGAACCTTCCTGTCTCGCTGCCCTGAAAGATAAGGCCTCGCCCGCCTCGTCTCAAGGTGTGACCAGCTCTGGCTGCTTCTTCTTCAGGAAAATATCCTCGGGGGGGAGACGCCCATCGGGCGTCCGGGGGGGCAGACAGCCCCCCGCCATCGCCGCCACCGGGCGGCAAGGGCGCGTTCTACATGAAGCCCAGTTCCAGCCGCGCCTCGTCCGACATCATGTCCATGCCCCATTGCGGCTGGAAGGTCATCTCGACATCGACCTGTTTCACGCCCGGCAAGGGTTCGACCGCGTCGGCGACCCATCCCGGCATCTCTCCCGCCACCGGGCAACCGGGCGCGGTGAGCGTCATGATTACCCGAACCGCGTTCGTGTCACTGATGTCGATCGTGTAGATCAACCCCAGGTCATAGATATTCACCGGGATCTCGGGGTCGTAGACGGTCTTGCACGCCTCGACCACGGATTCGTAAAGCGGGTGATCTGTGCTCGAGGGCGCGATCAGCGGAGCCCCTTCCATCATCGGTTCGGTCATAACGCGTTCCTGTCCATTTCACTCGATTATATAGGGCATGGGGTGGCATCGGTCCAGCCCGGGCCAGATTGCCTTTGCGGGCCAAAGCGGCTAAGGGCGGGCGGTTCCAGACAAAGCAGACCCGATCATGTCCGACCGCTTTTCCTTTACGCTGAATGCCCGCGACGGCCACGCCCGCAGCGGCATCATCCATACGCCAAGGGGCGAGATCCGCACCCCCGCCTTCATGCCCGTGGGCACCGCCGCGACGGTCAAGGCGATGCTGCCGGAATCGGTGCGCGAAACCGGGGCCGACATCCTGCTGGGCAATACCTATCACCTGATGCTGCGCCCCGGCGCCGAGCGTGTCGCGCGCTTGGGCGGGCTGCATGACTTCATGAACTGGCAACGGCCGATCCTGACCGACTCGGGCGGCTTCCAGGTCATGAGCCTCGGCCCCTTGCGCAAGCTGACCGAGGAAGGCGTCACCTTCGCCAGCCATATCGATGGCTCGCGCCATGTGCTGACGCCCGAGCGCAGCATGGAGATCCAGAACCTCCTGGGCTCGGATATCGTGATGGCCTTCGACGAATGCCCCGCCCTGCCCGCCACCCCAGAGGATGTGGCCCGGTCCATGCGCCTGTCGATGCGTTGGGCGCAACGGTCGCGCGACGCTTTCGGAGACCGCCCCGGTCACGCGCTCTTCGGCATCATGCAGGGCGGCGTGACCCGCGAATTGCGCGAGGAATCGGCACAGGCCCTGACCGGGATCGGTTTCGACGGCTATGCCATCGGCGGGCTGGCCGTCGGTGAGGGACAGGAGGCGATGTTCGGCGTGCTCGACTATGCCCCCGGTCTCCTGCCCAAGGACAAGCCGCGCTACCTGATGGGGGTGGGCAAGCCCGACGATATCGTCGGCGCGGTTCAGCGCGGGGTGGACATGATGGATTGCGTGCTGCCCTCGCGCTCGGGACGGACCGGGCAGGCATGGACGCGGCGCGGTCAGATCAATATCAAGAATGCCCGCCACCAGGACGATCCGCGCCCGCTGGACGAGAATTGCTCATGCCCGGCCTGCCGCAGCTATTCCCGCGCCTATCTGCATCACGTGTTCCGGGCCGGAGAGATGATCTCGGGCATGCTCTTGACCTGGCATAACCTGCATTACTACCAGGAACTCATGGCTGGGCTGCGCGATGCCATCGCCGAAGGGCGGCTGGACGATTTCGTCGCCGGATTTCACGCGATGCGGGCCGGGGGCGATATTCCGCCATTGTGAACACCGCCCCTCGGGTCAATTACGCAGGATCAGGCACGCGGTCTCTCAGACCACCGCCTTGCGATAGAGATACCATGTGGCATGCCCCAGGATGGGCAGCACGACGCTCAGCCCCAGCAATAAGGGCAGTGATCCGATCACCAGCGACACCGCCACGATCAGCCCCCAGGCCATGGTCGTGACCGGGTTGGCGATCACCACCCGCACCGAGGTCATGACGGCGGTCACCACGCCGACATTACGCTCCAGCAGCAGGGGGAAGGACACGATAACCGTCATCAGCACCAGAAGGGCAAAGACAAAGCCCACCGCCGTTCCCACGATCATCATCGTCCAGCCCGCTCCGGTGCCGAACACGTCAGCCAGGAAGGAGCCGATGCTTTCCGGTGGCCATGTGCCGATGGTCAGCAGATAGATGACATGGGCAAGCCCCAGCCAGGCCGCGAAGATCGCGAAGCATATCACGGCAAGCACGACGATCGCCCCGATCCCGGGGGATCGGATAACCTCGAAAATGGCGAACCAGTTGGTTTCTTCCCCCGCTTCTCGGCGCCTGCTCATTTCATACATGCCGACCGACGCGACCGGCCCAAGCAGGGCAAAGCCCGAGATCAGCGGAACGACAAGGTGAAACAGGCTGCCCTGGAATGCCATGAAGGCCAGGCAAACGCCTATGATCGGGTAAAGCGTGCAAACGGTGATCACGTCGGAACGAAAAGTCTTGAAATCGTCATAGCCTTGCGCGAGCGCGTCGCGCAGGTCACCCATGGTCAATGTCCGGATGATCGGCTTCGATTCCTCCTTGTCGCCCCCGATGGTTCGTATCATGACACCGAAATGGGAAAACGTGGCAATCACATGGCGCGCCACCCATGAGGCCGGGTTTCCGATTGTATGGTCCATGTTCAAGTCTCCCTTATGCGCTGCGTCTAGGCATCGGGAATGCGCGGCACAGGCATATCTCACACCTAGGCACTTATAGTGTAACAGAAAATCGGGCATTCGGGGATCACGTTTTCTGTAATGTCCTCGGCAACCGCGCAGGGACGGAGTTCCGTGGACGGCCGGATTTCACCGGAATCCGGTTTTCCGGTTGCACCTCTTCGCATCGCCGCGCAGAACTTGTTGAAAGCGAGGGATAATCATGACGCAGAAAATCATCATCGATACCGATCCCGGACAGGACGACGCCGTCGCGATCCTGCTTGCATTGGCCAGTCCCGAACTGGAGGTGCTGGGCATCACCGCTGTCGCCGGAAATGTGCCGTTACCGCTGACCGAGGTGAACGCGCGCAAGATCGTTGAGCTGGCCGGACGGCATGACGTGCCGGTTCACGCGGGTTGCGAGGTGCCGATCAAGCGCAAGCTGGTCACGGCAGAGCATGTACATGGCAAGACCGGCCTTGACGGGATCGAACTGCCCGCGCCCTCGATCCCGCTGCAATCCCTGCATGCGGTCGATTTCATCATCGAGACCCTGCGGCAGCATCCCGAGGGCAGCGTCACGCTGGTGCCGATCGGGCCGCTGACCAATATCGCCACCGCCTTCGAGCGCGCGCCCGACATCATCCCCCGCGTGAAACGGATCGTGTTGATGGGCGGCGCCTATTTCGAGGTCGGCAACATCACCCCGGCGGCGGAGTTCAATATCTATGTCGATCCCGAGGCCGCACAGGCGGTCTTCGCCTCGGGCGTGCCCCTGGTCGTGCTGCCGCTGGACGCCACGCATGAGGCGCTGACCTCGCGTGATTGGGTCGATGCGATGCGCGCCCTGCCCAACCGGTGCGGTCCTGCCGTCGCCAGTTGGACCGATTTCTTCGAACGCTTCGACCGCGAGAAATACGGCAGCGAGGGCGCACCGCTGCATGATCCCTGCACCATCGCGTGGCTGATCCGCCCCGAATTGTTCGAGGGACGGGAAATCAATGTCGAGATCGAAACGCAGGGCGAATTCACTACCGGCATGACCGTCGCGGATTGGTGGCGTGTCAGTGACCGCCCCGCGAATGCGCTGTTCATCCGGCACCTGGACCGCGACGGGCTGTTCGCCCTGCTCGGCGAAAGGATCGCACAGCTTCCCTAATCGCCGCTGTCACCCTGTTCCGGCACCTCATCGCCGGTTGCCGCTGCGGGGCCTTCGCCGATGCGCTTGTCCAGTTCGGCGATCAGTTCCTCGGTAATGTCGATGGCGCTCAACGAGACGAACACGGTTCGCCGGTCGAGCACGACAACCGCACCACGGCGCTGCATCACCTCTCCCATGATCGGCAATGCCGCCTGAAAGAAATTGTTGCGTTCGGCATCGTTCCGGGCGCTCAACTCTTGCACGATCTGCGCCCGTTCCCGGCGGATCTCGGTGGCGCGGGCATCGAATGCCTCGGCAAGCTTTCGGAACTCCGCCGGATCCGTCGTCTCGCGCTTGCGGGTCAGTTCCGCCTCCTCGTCAGAGAGTTGCTGCGCGAGCCGCTCGTTTTCGGCCTCGATCTTGCCGCCTTCCTCTTCCAGCTCCGCCTTCGCGCGCTGTCCCCATGCCGATCCGGCAAACAGCTGTTCCTGGTCCACGGTCAGAACCGGCGCGCCCATATCCTGCGGAATCTCGCCCCCCGTCTCGATGGTTCGATTGGGCAGTTGCTCGGCACTCGGCGGCTCGGTGGGTGCGAGGTCATCCGTCAGTTCCTGCGCCGAAACGGCGGATCCGGCGATCAGGCAGGCACAAGCCAGCCAGACCGCCGCGATCATGCGAAGAAGGCGTGGCATCAGAACCTTGTCGAGATGGTCAGATCGAAGCTCTGTTCCTCGTCATAGTCTTCCTTGCGCAGCGCCTTGGAAAAGTTGAAACGCAGAGGTCCGATCGGTGTTGTCCAGAAAATCGAGGCGCCGACGGCGGCACGCACATACATGTCGTCATCAACGACATTACCGTCAGTGCCCACGGTATTGTCGAGCCCCCAGATCGAGCCGACATCGGCAAAGAGACCGCCGGTGATGCCATATTCCTCGGGCAGGCCAAGGGGGAACTGCGCCTCGGCGCGCGCGGCCCAGTAATAGTTGCCGCCCAGGCCATCCTCGTTAGGCGCGGCCAGGTCACGCGGGCCGATTCCGTTGGGCTCGAACCCGCGAATCTTGTTGCCGCCCCGGAAACGGTCGAGGATCCATGTCTCGTAATCGCCATAGGCGTGAACGGCACCCGCCTCGATCTCGGCCCGCAGGGTCACCTCTTCGCGCCAAGCATTGCTCTCGATCCCGGCCAAAGCGGTGGTGGTGACGCTTTTCACATCGCCGCCAGCCCCTGCAAAGTCCTGCGAGAATTCCAGCTTGTAGCTGGTCAGCGGGTCAAGCCCGGTGATCCTGGTGTCCCATCTATAGGTATAGCCGAATCCCGAGCTCAGCCGTGCCCCGCCTTCCGCTTCATCCATCAGGATCTGGGAACTTCCCTCATCCACATTGTCCAGCTTTTCCTCGGACAGGCGATAGCGCAGTTCCAGTCGGCCATTCGCCGAAACCGGAAACTCGATCGAAGGCGCGATGCCGATGGAACGGGTATCGTAATCCGAATTGAGGTTTTCGGTCTCGTTATACCAGGTATTGAACCGGAAACGCAGGTCACGGCCCAGGAAATAGGGCTCGACGAAGTTGAACGAAGCCTGCCGGTCATCCTTGGCCGTCGCGATGCTCAGACCGACGGTCTGGCCACGTCCCAGGAAATTCGACTCGGTCAGCGATGCGTTCAGCCCGACGCCGGAATTGACGCCATAGGACGCACCGAAGGAAAGCGAGCCCGTCGGCTGCTCTTCCACGTTCACATCGACGACGACCTGTTCTTCGCTGGTTCCCGGCCGGCTATCAACCTGCGCATCGGAGAAATAACCCAATGCACGGATACGCTCGGCCGCGTTGCGGATTTCGCGCGGGTTGAACGGGTCGCCTTCGACCGTCGTGAACTGGCGGCGGATCACCTCGTCCCGCGTCGTCGTGTTGCCCTCGATATCGATCCGCTCGACGAAGACGCGCGGGCCGCGGGTCAGGGCAAAGACCAGATCAAGCGTCTGGTTCGAGGGATTGCGCGTCACCCTCGGCTCGATATTGACGAAGTTCAGCCCTTGCTGGATCGCCACGGTCTCCATCCGGCGGATGGTGTTGTCGATGGCGGCCGGGTTGTAGTAATCGCCGCGCCCGACCCGGTTCTGTGCCGCGAAGGCCGAGGCATCAACGCCCGGGATCTCGGACACCGTATCGATGCGGGCAAAGCGGTAACGCGGACCTTCCTGGATATTGAAGGTGATGTAGAACGCGTCGCGTTCGCGGGTGATCTCGGACGCGATCCCCTGCACCTTGAAATCGGCGTAACCGCGCGACCGGTAGAAATCGGTCAGCAGGCTCTCGTCCAGCGGGATACGTTCGGGGGCGAAAGTGTCGCGGCGAATGAGCGTGCGCAGGATACCGGCCTGCTTGGTTTGCAGAACCTGGCGCAAGCGGCGATCCGAATAGGCCCGGTTGCCCGAGAAACTGATCCGCTCGATCTCGGTCAGGTCGCCTTCGCGGATCTCGAAGACCAGATCGACGCGATTGTCGCTGCGGCGGATGATCTTGGGATCGACACGCGCCGCGAGCCGCCCCTCCGTCGCATAGGCCTGCGCGATGTTCGAGGCGTCGGTCAGGGCCTGCGACGGCTCATAGACCCTACGCGACTGGCTTTGCACGACCTGCGCAAGCTGATCGTCCTTGATCCGGCGATTGCCCTCGAAGCTGATCTGGTTGATGGTCGGGTATTCGCTGACCCTGATGACCAGAACCCCGCCCTGCGGATCCACCTCGACCGTCTCGAACAGGCCGGAATTCTGCAAACGCTGCAACGCGTCGTTCAACTCTCCCGCCGAAACGTCCTGGCCGCGCGCGATATTGGCATAGGACAGCACCGTGGCCGGATCGACCCTTTGCGTCCCTTCGATCCGCACATCGTTGAAGACATAAGCCGCAGCGGGTTGCGGCACCAACAGCCCCGCAGGGACCGAGATCGTCAGAGCCGTCACCAGCGCGACTGCGCCCTTGCTCAGTTTCCGTGTCATTGCCGCCCCTCTATTTTCCAGCCTGCATCTGCGCCTGCCGACGCCTTCTTTTGGTCCTTTCTCTAGCCCTAACCGGGGTAGGCTGTCAAAAGCGCATCGCGTTTCAGGGACAGAAAAGATCGTTTGTGAGGCCGAAAATCATCAAGCTCAATACCGCGGCCATCCCGAATGCGGTCAAAAGGTTCAGCACCCGGTCCGAAGGCGGACGTCCCGTCACGGCCTCGAAGGCATAGAACATCAGATGTCCGCCATCCAGAACGGGGATCGGCAGCAGATTCAGGAACCCGATCGCGGCTGACAGCACCGCGATCCACCACAGGAAGCTTTCCGCCCCCGCGCTGGCGGCCTGCCCGGTGCTTTCGGCGATCGAGATCGCGCCGCCGAGGTTGCAGCTTCCGATCTGGCCGGTGATCATCGCCCATAGTCCCGTAAGCGACGAGGCGATGATGTCCCAAGTCTGCGAGACCCCCAGCCACAAGGCCTCCAGCGGTCCCGCCCGGCGGGTCGCGGGCTCGAAATAGCTCGTGCCGCCGGTGACACCGATCAGCCAGCGCTTCTCGAAACCGCCACCCGCTGAGGGAATGTCCTGCTCCTTGGGCACCAGGCTGTAACTGGCCGTTCCGTCATTCTGCCGCCAGACTTCGAGCAGCAGGGGCTGACCCTGGGCTGCGGCCACGATCTCCGGCATCTGGGAAAAGCGCAAGATCGGGCGGCCGTCGATGCTGAGGATCACATCCCCCGCCTTCAGCCCCGCATCGGCGGCAGCACTGCGGGGCGCCACGCCGGTGATCCTCGCGGGCATCGGATCGGGGCCGGTCACGATGATCTCGGCACCGTCACGCTCCACCCGCCAGTCATGCTGCTCCGCGATGGGCAGGTCCTCGGCCATGCGCGACATGTCCCGCCAGTTTTCGACCGGCAGCCCGCCGATCGCGAGCACCCGGTCCCCCGGCTGCAATTCATTCACGACCTGCGGTGGCGCGGCTGCGATCTCTCCCAGCCTGACCTCCTGCGTCGGCAACCCCTGCACCAGCGCGAAACCGCCAAAGATCAGGATCGACAGGATGAAGTTGAACACCGGCCCGGCCAGCAAGGTCGAGAACCGCGCCCAAAGCGGGGCGCCGGTCAAGGTCTGCCGCTTCAGCGCGGGATCGACCTCCAGCCCGGTTCCGGCGCTGGCGGCATTGGCGTCACCCAGGAAACGGACATAGCCGCCCAGGGGAATTGCCGCGATCTGCCAGACGGTTCCCCGCCGGTCGCGGCGTGCGATCAGCCGGGGGCCGAAGCCGACCGAGAACACCTCGGCCCGGATGCCGGACCACCGGCCGATGATGTAATGGCCGTATTCATGCACGGTCACGATCACGGCCAGCGCGACGACAAAGGCGGCAAGCGTCCAAAGGGTTCCCCCGAATTGCGGGATCAGATCAGTCATGCTGCGGCCTCCTGCCGGGCGATGCGGTCCCAATGCAGGACCATGTCCAGATCGGCGGGCGGATCGGCAAAACCCGCCTGCCCCGACAGCGTCTCTAGCACAGCCTCGACCCGGGGTGCCATTTGCACGAAGCCGATCCGGTTGGCGATGAAATCGTCAAGTGCCTGTTCCTTGGCCGCGTTGAACACCGCCCCGGCCATGCCGCCCGCCGCCATGACCTCGCGCGCAAGGCGCAGGGCGGGCCAGCGGGTTTCGTCCGGCTCGCGGAAGGTCAGGCTGCCGGTCTTGGCCAGGTCCAGCGCGGCGACCGGAAGCGGCGCGCGTTCGGGCCAGTTGAGCGCATAGCCGATGGCATGGCGCATATCCGGCGCGCCCAGATGGGCGATGGTTCCGCCATCGACATGGGTCACCATCGCGTGAATGATCGATTCCGGGTGGAGCAGGACCTTGATCCGCTCCGCTTCCAGATCGAAAAACTCATGCGTTTCGATGACTTCCATGGCCTTGTTGAACATCGAGGCGCTGTCGATGGTGATCCGTTGTCCCATCGCCCAATTCGGATGGGTCGAGGCCTCGGCCACGGTCGCCGCCGCCAGCCGCTCCAGCGGCCAGTCGCGAAACGCCCCGCCCGACGCGGTGATGGTCACATGTTTGACGCTATCGCGGCTTTCCGAGCCAAGAGCCTGGAAAATCGCGGAATGCTCCGAGTCCACCGGCAGGATCTTGGTGCCGTTCCGATCTGCCGCTGCGCGCATCAACGGCCCCGCGCAGACCAGCGATTCCTTGTTCGCCAGCGCCAGCACGCCACCCTGGGCCAGCGCGGTCAGGCCCGGCGCCAGCCCTGCCGCGCCAACGATGGCCGACAGGACCCAATCCGCCGGACGCGCCGCCGCCTCGACCAGAGCCGCAGGTCCGGCGGCAGCCTCGACGCCGCTGCCTTCCAGCCGTGCACGCAGATCGTCCAGCAATTCCTCATGCGCCGTCACCGCGATCTCGGCCCGCATCTCCCGCGCGCTGCTGGCGAGCCGTTCGATATTCCGCCCGGCAGTCAGCGCAACGACATGGAACGCCTCCGCTCCGCCTGCCCGACGGATCAGGTCAATCCCATTGGTTCCGACCGATCCGGTCGCTCCGAAAATCGAAATACGTCGCATGTCTCAGTTAACCGCCGGTAGACTGGTCAGAATCCCCAGCAACATCGTTGCAAGAACCGCCCCTGTCACAGCATCGAACCGGTCCATGAAACCACCATGCCCCGGGATCAGGTTCGAGCTGTCCTTGACGCCCGCCCGTCGCTTGAGCCAGCTTTCGGCGATATCGCCCATCTGGCCCGCAAAGCAAACCAGCGGCGAACACCAGATCAGTGCCGCGTCGCCCCAATTTGCCAACCACAGGACCGTGCCAAAAATCAGCGCGCCGATCCAGCCGGAAATCGTGCCGGACCAGGTTTTCTTGGGGCTGAGCGCGGGCCAGAATTTCGGTCCGCCGATGATCCGGCCGCAGAAATAGCCCGCCGTGTCAGAGATGATCACGATCCCCATCAGCCACAGCACGAAGCCCAGCCCGAACTCTTCGCGAAAGCCGACAAGACCATAGGCAACCAGCAGGATCGCGATGCCGAAGACCGCATAGGTCCAGCGGTCGCGCGCCAATGCGCCGGGCAGGCCGGCAAGGATCGGCACGGCCAGCAGCAGCCATGCCAGCGGATGCAGGATCATCAGCGCGGCGAATTGCGACAAACCGGCGATCACGGCCAACGCGATGGGGCGCCATCGGCCGAAACCTGCGTGGAAGCGCGGATACCGCCAGCCGGTCATCGCCGCCAGTTCCCAGAAAGTGATCGCCGAGATCACCGCCATGCCCAAACGCAACCAGACGCCCGAGGCGGTCACCAGCAGCAGCCCGATTGCCAGCAACACCAATGTCGAGGCGATACGCCTTGAAAGATCGGCCCATTTACCCGGAGGGACAGGGGTTTTCGGTGCTATCGGCCCCTTGCTTGTCATGCGCCCCCGAAACGACGCTCGCGCATGCCGAAACGCTCGAGAATGGTCCCAAGATGCTCGGGCGTGAAATCCGGCCACATCGTCGGGGTGAATTCGTATTCCGCATAAGCGGCCTGCCATGGCAGGAAATTCGAGGTCCGCGTCTCGCCCGATGTGCGGATCACCAGGTCCGGGTCGGGTTGGCCAGCGGTATCCAGGCATCCCGCCAGATCGTCCTCGCCCGCCTCCGCCAGTTCGCCACGCGCGATCTTTTGCGCCAGCCGCCCTGCCGCTCGGGTGAGTTCGTCCCGCCCGCCGTAATTGATCGCCACGGTCAGGTTCAGCCGCGTATTGCCCGCAGTGCGCGCCTCGATCGAGGACATCAGCGCCCGCAGCTTTGGATCCAGCCGTTCGCGCCCGCCGATGAAGCGCATCCGCACGCCCTCGGCGGACATGCCCTCGGCCTCGCGCTCGATATAGCGGCGGAAGATCTTCATCAGCCCGAGCACTTCCTCGGTCGAGCGTTTCCAGTTCTCGGTCGAGAAGGCATAGATGGTCAGCCAGTTCACCCCGAGATCGGGACAGGCGCGGACGATCTGCTTGACGCGCTCGGCGCCGCGGCGATGACCGACCAGCCGCGGCCAGCCGCGTTCGGTCGCCCAACGGCCATTTCCGTCCATGATGATGGCAACATGACGCGGGCGTTGTTCTACGCCACCCGTCGCGGTCAGGGCTTGTGCAGGTCCGGCGGCCATGATTCCTCAGACCTGCATGATTTCGGCCTGCTTGGCCTCGAGCGCCTCATCGACACCGGCAATCATCTTGTCGGTCAGTTCCTGGACAGCCGTTTCCCAGAATTTCTGGTCATCCTCGGGCATGCCGCTGGCCTTGCCCTTCTTGACCTGGTCCATGCCGTCGCGGCGCACATTGCGGATCGCGACCCGCGCGCTTTCGGCATATTGGGCGGCAACCTTGGTCAATTCGCGGCGGCGTTCCTCGTTCAGCTCGGGGATCGGCAGCATGATGATGGTGCCGTTGGTCTGCGGGTTGATGCCAAGGCCGCTTTCGCGGATCGCTTTCTCGACCTTGCCGACCATGGACTTGTCCCAGATATTGATGGTGACCATGCGCGGCTCGGGCACGTTCACGGTACCAAGCTGGTTGATCGGTGTCATCTGGCCATAGGCGTCGACCTGAACCGGCTCGACCATCGAGGCCGAAGCGCGGCCGGTGCGAAGCGAAGCGAATTCATGGCGCAGGCTTTCCATCGCGCCCTTCATCCGCCGTTCCAGATCGTCTATATCGATTTCGATGTCCTCTGCCATATTCGGACTGCCTCTGAATTGGATTTTCACCGCTTGTAACCGCAATACACAGGCTTGGCAAAGGCTTTACCCGCCGATCGGCGGGCATTTGACCGCCCGGCCGATGACGGGAAATCACACCGTCAGTTATGCACCCGGGTATAGGTGCCGTCACCCTCGAGGATGGTCCGGAACCCGCCGGGCTCGTCCAGCGAGAAGACGATGATCGGCAGGCGGTTGTCGCGCGCCAGCGCAATGGCCGAGGCATCCATCACGCCCAGATGCTTTTGCAGCACCTCGTCATAGGACACGTTGTTGTAGCGCGTCGCGTCCTCGTGTTTCTCGGGATCCTTGTCATAGACGCCATCGACCTTGGTGCCCTTGAAGATCGCCTCGCAGTTCATCTCGTTGGCGCGCAGCGTGGCTGCGGTATCGGTGGTGAAATAGGGATTGCCGGTCCCGGCGGCGAAGATCACGATCCGCTTCTTTTCCAGGTGGCGGATGGCGCGGCGGCGGATATAGGGCTCGCAGACCTCGTCCATCCGGATGGCGCTGATGACGCGGCAATGCAGGCCCTTGGCCTCCAACGCCGACTGCATCGCCAGCGCGTTCATCACCGTGGCCAGCATTCCCATATAGTCGGCGGTGGTCCGTTCCATCCCCTGGGCACTGCCCTGCAATCCGCGGAAGATATTGCCGCCGCCGATGACCATGCAGACCTCGACCCCCATCTGGGCAACCGATTCGACCTCGTTCGCGATCCGGGCCACGGTGGGCGGATGCAGGCCGTAGCCCTGGTCGCCCATCAGCGCCTCTCCCGAGATCTTCAGCATCACCCGGCCATATTGAGTGGGCGCAGAGCCCGTTCGATCAGTCATGTCCTGTCCTTTTTCATCGCCGCGCCCGCCGCTTTCATTGCCGCGCAAAATGTCGCAAAAAGCGGACAGGATCAACCGCCCGGAACCACCCATGCAAGCACCCGATCTCGCACAGATCGACCCCGCGCGCCACCTGCTGATCGCAGGGCCGACCGCCAGCGGCAAATCGGCACTGGCGCTGGCGGTGGCGCAGGCACAGGGCGGGCTGATCGTGAATGCCGATGCCTTGCAGATCTGGTCCTGCTGGCGGGTGCTGACCGCGCGGCCTTCGCAAGCCGACGAGGCCGCGGCTCCGCATGCGCTTTATGGCCATGTCACGCCGGATCGCAGCTATTCCGTCGGAGACTGGCTGCGCGATGTCGCCCAGCTTGCGGATCAGCGCCTGATCGTCGTGGGCGGCACGGGGCTCTACCTGACGGCGCTGACGCAGGGATTGGCCTATGTCCCGCCTGTCCTGCCCGGGATCCGTGCGGCGGGTGACGCGATGCTGGCCGAGGAAGGCGGGCTGGCGCAGATGGTGGCCGAGCTCGACCCGGAAACCGGACAGCGCATCGATCTCCGCAACCCGGCACGTGTCCAGCGCGCATGGGAGGTGCTGCGGGCGACCGGGCGTGGGCTGGCGTCCTGGCAGGCCGACACCCCACCGCCGTTGATCCCCGCCGCAGAATGCCAGCGGCTGGTCATCAGCGCCGACCGGGACTGGCTGGCCGAGCGCATCGCCCGGCGCTTTCGCTTGATGACGGCCGGCGGGGCATTGGCCGAGGTGCAGGCGATGCTGCCCGAATGGGATCCCGGCAAGCAATGGGCCCGCGCCATCGGGGCGCCGGAACTGGTTGCGCATCTGCGGGGCGAGTTCGATCTTGAGACCGCGACCGAGCGCGCCATCATCTCTACCCGGCAATATGCGAAATCGCAGCGGATATGGTTCCGGAACCGGATGAAGGATTGGCAGGACTGGCCGGTGGGACCAAGGGACTGACCCGGCCGGTCACGCAACCCGGATATTTTCGGGATTCACGGTTGCCGAACCGCCGGCGTTAGGCGACAGTTTACCCGGAGAGTATATGAGTTCACGGTTACAGATGGCGTCTCATGATCGAACAGATTGGGAGGGCGGTTTTCCTTTCTCGCCCAGCCCCTTCGCAGAGCGAAGCCCATCGGGCCAGTCTCGCCCGATGGCAGGCGGCCTGCCGGATGCCCGGATCAACGATGCGCATATTCCCGAGGGACGTGCCCCGGATATGCACCGCTATCACGCCGCCACGGACCGGCTCGGGACGACGCCCCTTCCGATGCCGCCGAAGGTGTTGGCCACAGCGGGCCGCCCCTTTGCACAGCGCCCGGTAGTGCGGCAATCCGGGCTGCGCCTCTTGCCGCTGGCGGGGTTCATCTGGGGCAGCCGCGCCACGCCTCCGCAGCCCCGGACCCGTGCCGATCATATCCTGATCTGGGTGACCGTGGGGCATTTGCGCCTGAACTTCCCGCGGCAGCAGCATGTCATGGAATGCGATGCGGTCCGTTACATCCCCGCCGGAACCGCCTTTGCCGCATTGCCGATGCCGGGAACCGAGGGCCACGCCCTGCTGCTCGCCCCCGCATTGCTGCGCGATATCGATCCGCCATTTCCCCGGCAGCCGATGGCGGGCTCCGCCGGCGAATCCAGGGAGGCGCTGCTGGCAACCCTCCGGGAACTGGCCGAGGAAAGCGCCGGACCCAATTCCGAAAAGGCGCTGCAATGCCTGCTTGGGGTTCTGGCCCTGCGCCTTGCCCGGCTCGAACCCATCCGTGCCAATGCGGGCCTGCCGCCTCTCCTCGGCGAAACGCAACGTCCTCTGGTCGAGCGCTTTCTTTCGCTGGCCATGGCGCATTTGCGGGAAGGACCGACCATCGCCGATCTCGCGGCAGAGCTGGGAACGGGCACGGCGGCGCTGGACCATGCCTGCCAGAGCGCCCGGGGCAAGCGTGCCATCGACCTGATGCACGAGGTGCGGCTGCAACGGGCGGTCGAAATGCTGCGCGAAGGCGGACAAAGCCCGGCACAGATCGCGAAGGAACTGGGCTATACCAGCCACACCCATTTCACCCGCAGCTTTGTCGCGGCGACCGGGCAGCGCCCCGAAACTTTCCGGGATCAATCCTCCTGATCGTCCTCTTCGACGGGATCGCGGCGGCCCCGGAATCCGGTCGCGACCACGAATTTCTCCGACGAGTCGCTGCGGCTGGCCGGGGGTTTTACATTGGCGACCTTCTGGAAGTTCCGTTTCAGCATCGCCTGCATGTCGCTTTCCGCACCGCCCGCCAACACCTTGGCGACAAAGGTTCCGCCCGGTTCGAGAACATCGAGGGCCAGCGCGGCAGCAGCCTCGACCAGCGCGACGATACGCAGGTGATCCGTCCCCTTGTGACCCGAAGAGGACGCGGCCATGTCGGACATCACGACATCGGCCGCTCCGCCCAGCCAGTCCTTGACCTTGTCATCGGCACCGTCGGACAGGAAATCCAGCAGGTGAATCTCGGCCCCCGCCACCGGATCGACCTCTTGCAGGTCGACGCCCAGCACCCGGCCCACCGCTTTACCGGATTTCTCGCCAAGCGCGTTCACGCGCTGCACGGCCACCTGGCACCATCCCCCCGGCGCACAGCCAGATCGACCACGCGCGCGCCCGGCACGAGAAAGCGATACTTGTCGTCCAGCTCAAGGATCTTGTAGGCGGCCCGTCCCCGATACCCCTCGCGCCTCGCCCGCGCGACATAGGGATCGTTCAACTGCCGCTCCAGCCACAGCTTGCTGGACAGCTTGCGTCCCTTTGCGGTCTTGACCCGAACACGCAGGTCACGCTCTCCGCGCCCGCTGGATTTTCCTGCCCGGCTACCGCCTGAACCTTTTGCTGCCATCATGCCACTCCATTCAGCCCTTCCGGCCTGAGCACCCCATCGCGCACCATCTGGGCATAAAGCAACCCCTCACGCAGTCCGCGATCGGCGACCGACAGCTTGTTCGTCGGCCAGACCCGCATCAGGGTCTGCAGGATCGCCGCGCCAGACATGATCAGCGCATGCCGTTCCCGCCCGATCCTCGGATCCGAGCGGCGGCCGGCAGGGCCAAGGGCCAGGTAGGAATGGATGACCCGGTCGATCTGCGCGGTGCTCATCGTCAACCCGTCCACCTTGGTCCGGTCATAGCGGCGCAGCTTGAGATGGCTTGCCGCGACCGTGGTGACGGTGCCCGAGGTGCCGATGATCTGGAACCCCTCGTCGGGCGAGCCGTCCGCATAGGGCGCGAAATCGGCCAGAAGTTCCTCGAAATACCAGCTCATCAGCGCGAAACGGCCCTGGTCGTCCTCGACATCGGCGAACATGTCGCGCAGCGTCGCCACCCCAAGGGGCACGCTGATCCAGTCGACCACCCGCGCCCCGCCCGGCTGCGGATTGCCGAAACCGTCGCTCAGCCGCATGATCGCGCGCGGACGCTCGCGCGGCTCGACATCCTCCAGGTCGATCCAGACCAGCTCGGTCGAGCCGCCGCCGATATCGACGACCAGAAGCGTCTCGGTCTTGTGGCTGACCAGCGGGGCGCAGGAGATCACCGCCAGCCGCGCCTCTTCCTCTGCATCGATGATCTCGAGCGGCAGACCGGTCTCGCGGCGGATATTGCGCATGAAATCGCGGCTGTTCCGCGCCCGGCGGCAGGCCTCTGTCGCGACCAGCCGCATGCTTTTGACATTGTGCTGTTCCAGCTTGCGGCGGCAGACATGCAATGCGTGGATGGTACGTGCCATCGAACTCCGGGACAGGCGCCCCGAAGCCTCCAGCCCCAATCCAAGCTGCACGGGCTTGGAGAAGCTGTCCACGACCTGAAACTGACTGCCGCGCGGTCGCGCAATCAGCATCCGGCACGAATTTGTCCCGAGATCGAGCGCCGCATAAAGCGCGCCCTCCTCGGTCTGGCGGGTGACGGACGGCTCAACCGTATTTTTCGGGAACGCGCCCCCACCCGCGGGACGCCTGGGCGCCATGATCACGCCCTCCGATCTCAACTTGGTTTCAAGGTAGCCTGCGGAGGGGGCGCGTTCAAGGGCGCGGTGAGGATTAAAATCGCCTTTCGAGCATGCCTGCGCGATGCCACCGAGATAGCCGGAATCGGCATGTCAAGCCGCCGCCCGCATGGCGCGATCAAGGATGTCATAGATCCCCGGATCACCCATCTGGCCGACATTGAAACGCATATATGACGTCATCGCCTGCGAGGGGCTGAAGACATTCCCCGGCGCCAGGACGACATTCTCGGACAGAGCCGCGCGTGCCATCGCCGCCCCGTCCGTGCCTTCGGGCAGCGCGCACCACAGGTAGAAACCACCGCGAGGCATGAGCCAGGGGATAATCCCCATCCCGCTCAGCCGTGCGCCGGTCAAGCGCCGGAGCCGTGCAAGACGCGCCCGAAGCGCCTCCATATGCTTGCGATATCCGCCATCGCTCAGCGCGTGATGCAGAATCTCCGCTGCCAGCGGGCTCGGACCGCCGAAATTGGTGGCCACCTGCAGATCGATCAGCGCCTCGATCCAGTCGGGCCGCGCCGCGACGTAGCCGCAGCGGACCGAGGCCGAGAGCGTCTTGGAGAAACTGCCGATCCGGATCACCCGGTCCAGCCCGTCCATCGCCGCCAGCCGTGGGGAAGGATCGGGCTCGAATTCGGCAAAGATATCGTCCTCGATCACGATCAGGTCATGCGCGGCGGCAAGGGTCAGCAGGCGATGCGCGACCTGCGCCGAGATCGTCGCCCCCGTCGGGTTATGCAGTGCCGAATTGGTGATGTAGAGGCGCGGCTTGTGCCGGGCCAGTGCCGCTTCGAAATGCTCCATATCCGGTCCCTGCGGTGTATAGGGCACGCCGATGATCTCGACCCGATGCGCCCGGAACAGCGCCTGGAAGTTGAAATAGCAGGGATCATCGACCAGCACCTTGTCGCCCGGTGAAAGCAGCAGACGACAGACGAGATCGATCGCGTTCGACCCCGAGGCGGTCAGCAGGATACGATCCGGCCCGGCCTCGATCCCCTGATCCGCAAGCTGCCGCGACAGCAGACGGCGCAGCTTCACCTCGCTGCGGGTGCCGCCGTAATAGGCCAGCAGCCCGTCATCCGCCCGCCCCGCAGCACGGATCGCGCGCCTGAGCGAATCCACGGGCATCCAGTCGGCGGGCAACCATCCGCAACCCGGCTTGGGTGCGTCCTCACCGGCATCCAGCGACTGGCGCGAGACCCAGAGCGGATCGATCTCGCGTTCCAGTCTTGGTCCCAGTTCGGACAGGGCGACGGGCCGGTTGCGGTGAGCAGCAAAGAAGCCCGAGCGGCGGCGCGCGAAGATCACCCCCTCGGCGGCAAGCCGGTCATAAGCCTCGACCACGGTCGAGGGCGAAACCCCCATCGCCGCCGCAAAGCCGCGGATCGAGGGCAGTTTTTCCCCCGGCGCGACCGCGCCGCCGTCGATCCTGCGGCGGATCGCCTGCATGACCTGTTCTGTCCGGTTCTTCATCTGTCACTCATTTGTATTGGTTAATGTATCAATACAGATTGTCATAATTGTATTGGTTTGTATCTGTCTTCACCAGCCCTGTCCTCTTATCCACGTGCCATGACATGAAAGGAGCAGCGGGATGCAGGGCATGACGGCGGGATGGGGCAGCGGATTTCTGGGAATGCTGATTTTCAGCGGCTCGCTGCCGGCAACGCGGGTCGCGGTCGAGGGGTTCAGCCCGCTCTTTCTGACATCGGCCCGCGCCGTGCTGGCGGCCTGCATCGCGATCATGCTGCTGAAACTGCTGCGCGAAAGCCGGCCGGAGCGCGGCGACATGATGTCGCTGGCGATCGTCGCGCTTGGCGTCGTGGTAGGCTTTCCACTGCTGACCGCGATGGCGCTGCAATATGTCACCGCCGCGCATTCCATCGTCTTCATCGGCCTCTTGCCACTGGCCACCGCGATCTTCGGGACCCTGCGCGGCGGCGAACGCCCGGCCCCTCTGTTCTGGCTGTTTTCCTGCCTCGGCAGCCTGCTGGTCGCCGGATATGCTCTGATCCAGAACAGTGACGCGCAGTTCACCGGTGATCTGCTGATGATCGCGGCCATCCTCGCCTGCGGTTTCGGCTATGCGGAAGGCGCGACCTTGTCGCGGCGGCTCGGAGGCTGGCAGGTGATCTGTTGGGCGCTGGTTCTCTCGCTTCCGGTGATGGCGGCGCTGGCATGGGCTGTCTGGCCCGCCAGCCTGAGCGGGATCGGCCCCGCGCAATGGATCGGGCTGGGCTATGTGTCGGTGTTTTCCATGCTGGTCGGCTTCGTCTTCTGGTATCGTGGGTTGGCGATCGGCGGCATTGCCGGGGTTGGCCAGCTGCAATTGCTGCAGCCCTTCTTCGGGCTGATGCTGGCATGGCTGCTGCTGCATGAACCCGTGGCGCCATCGATGATCGGGATCACGCTGCTCGTGGTGCTTTGCGTGGCCGGGGCCAAGCGCTTTGCCTGACCCCGCCCCCTACAGCCCGTTGACCGGAACCTTGAGCATCGGGCGGCCGTCCTTGTCGGTCGGCACCTCGCCCGCCCGCATGTTCACCTGCAGCGAGGGGATGATCAGTCGAGGCATCGCCAGTTGCGCATCGCGCTCGGTGCGGAAGCGGATGAACTCTTCGCGGCTTCGCCCGCCACCGACATGGATATTATGCGCCTTCTCCTCGGCCACGGTGGTCTCCCACCGGATGTCGCGCCCGTTCGGGCCGTAATCGTGGCACATGAACAGCCGCATCTCGTCGGGCAATGCCAGCACCTTCTGGATACTGTCGTAAAGCACGCCCGCATCGCCGCCGGGGAAATCCGCACGGGCCGAGCCGCCATCGGGCATGAACAACGTATCGCCCACGAAGGCCGCATCGCCCATGATATGGGTCATGCAGGCGGGCGTATGGCCGGGTGTGTGGATGGCAAAGCAGGGCATTTCGCCGATCTTGTAGCGGTCGCCATCCTCGAACAGATGATCGAACTGGCTGCCATCGCGCTGGAACTCGGTCCCTTCGTTGAAGATCTTGCCGAAGACATCCTGCACCACCATGATACCCGCGCCGATGCCGATCCTGCCGCCCAAGCGGTCCTGGATATAAGGCGCTGCTGAAAGATGGTCGGCATGGACATGGGTTTCGATGATCCATTCCAGGCGCAAGCCGCGGCGGCTGATCTCGTCGATCAGCATATCGGCGTGCTCATAGGTGATCCGGCCCGCCGCGTAATCGATATCCATGACCGAATCGATGATCGCACAGGCATCCGAGGCGGGATCCTTCACGATGTAGCTGATCGTGTTCGTTGCGCGGTCGAAATGGCCGCGGACATCCGGCCTGATGGACATCGTCACGGGATGGGCTGCCATATTTCCTCCGTGGAATATGCGGTCACGCTACCGGGACGATTATAGCCGCTCCGATATAGATATACATCCCCTGGCGGCACCGGGTTCCGGATCGGAGCGGCGCCTCCCAGGGGTTTTCAGCGCTTGACGCTCCGCGTCCCGCACGGCAAGCAAACGACATGATGGATATCCGCCCGGTCGCTCACCCGCTTGGAAAGGTCATTGTCGTGCTGGGCGCATCGATGGCCCTGCCGATGGTGGCCGATTGGTGGGTCGGAAATGACCATTGGGAAGTCTTCCTGCAATCCGGCGTCATCACCGTCGTTGCGGGACTGCTGGTCACGTTCGCATCGCGCGGCGATTACCGCTCGCTCAACATCCAACAGGCGTTCCTGATCACCTCGGGTCTCTGGGCCGTGCTGCCGGTCTTCGGCGCCCTGCCCTTCATCATCGGTCAGCCATATGCAGGCTTCACCGATGCCTATTTCGAGGCGATGTCAGGCGTGACCACCACCGGCACCACCGTTTTTCCCGAACTGGACGGCCTGCCGCGCGGCACACATCTGTGGCGCGGAATCCTGCAATGGATCGGCGGGTTGGGGATCGTCGTCGTCGCCATGGTGTTCCTGCCGGTGATGAAGGTCGGCGGCATGCAGTTCTTCCGGTCCGAAGGCTTCGACACATTGGGGAAAATCCTGCCCCGTGCAGGCGAGATCGCAGCCGAGATGACCCGCTTCTACGTCCTGCTGACGATTGCCGCGGCACTGACTTATATCCTGCTGGGACTGAACGGATATGACGCGATCATGCATTCCCTGTCGACCGTCTCCACCGGCGGCTTTTCCAGCTATGATGCGAGTTTCGGAGCGTTTCTCGGGCCGCCCGAATGGGCCGCGTCGGTTTTCATGATCCTCGCCTCGATTCCCTTCATCCGCATGGTCCAGGTCATGCGCGGCGATTTCCCCCCCATCTGGCAGGACAGCCAGATCCGCGCCTATCTGCGCTGGATTTTCTATGCATGCACCATCATCGTCCTTTACCGGCTGCTGGTGATGCATCAGGGCGATCATCCGGGTGAGCTGATCCGCGAGACCGTCTTCAATACCATCTCGACATTTTCCGGCACCGGCTATGCCTCGACGGACATGGTTGCCTGGGGGCATCTGCCGCTGGCGCTGCTGATCGTGGTCGGGCTGATCGGCGGCTGCACCGGTTCGACCGGCTGTTCGGTCAAGATCTTCCGCTACCTGGTGCTGTTCCAGGCGGTCCGCGCGCAAATCCGGCGGCTGCATTCGCCGCATCGCGTCTATCCGCTGCGCTATGACGGGCGCCCCCTCGACCAGGAGGTGATCGATTCGGTGATGGCCTTCTTCACGCTGTTCATGCTGACATTCGGACTGCTGATCGTCGGGCTTTCGCTGACCGGACTGCACACGAAAACCGCGCTGACCGCCGCATGGACGGCCATCGCCAATATCGGCCCGGCATGGGGACCCGAGATCAGCGCGAACGGCTCGATCGTCGACTTTCCGGCCAGCGCCAAATGGATGATGATCCTCGGCATGTTCCTGGGACGGCTCGAACTTGTCTCGGTGCTCGTGCTGCTGCTGCCGAAATTCTGGCGGTCCTGAACGGCGCGCCTTCTTCTTCACTCCAATATCCCCGGGGGTCCGGGGGCAGGCAGCCCCCGGCGATCGCGGGACGTGAATTTCCAGCGCGTAGCCGATGGGGTGATGCCCCGGTGGTTTTCCGCCCGCCCCGACAGGTTCTCAGGGCTGTCCGGTTACGTTTTCCGCCGCATCGGTTTCGGACCCAGGTGCAACCGGGTCATCCTGTGCCGGAGCGTGCCGGGTCAGGCTGTCGCTCATCTCTGCGGCAAGGCGGGTCTGGTTCGCGGGATCATTCGCGGGCCAGATCAGCACGAAGCCCTCGGCCCGCCCGTCGCGCACCCAGCCCTCGGCCCGGCCATGGTGATCGGCATTCTTGCCTTCCAGCAGGACATGTCCCTTTTCGATCACCCGCTTGGGTTGCGGCACCCAGCCAAGAGCGGTGACCAGCCCGGACAGATCGACAAGCTCCTGCTGCCCGCCCGGCTGGCTGAACAGGATCAGCGCCGCCCCGGAATCGTTCTTCGGCGCATAGATCGACAGCGCCCTTTCGGTGCGGTCGAATTGCAGCTTGTCCATCGGCGCCGTCAGGCTGAGCCCGGTATGCTCGTCCTCCAGCACCGTCAGCCCCAACTCGTCGCGCCACGCCGCGCGCCGTTCGATCAGCTTGCGCATGGCGGTGCCGGGATCGGGGGAAAGCCGCTGACCGGTGATCTCGGCATTGATGGCGGCGCGGGTCTGGGGACCGGCCTTGCCGTCGATCCCGCCCTCGTAAAGCCCGGCCCAACGCAGCGCCTTCTGCACCTCGTCCATCGGCGGCATCTCTTGCGCTTCGCCCGGTGCTGGCAGATCGGGGGCTTCACCCGGCATCACCTCTTCGCCCATCTCCGCCGCATCCGAGGTAAAGGCGTCACCCGGCATCAGGTCGGCCTGCTTGAAGGCGGCCAGCCATGCAAGGGCAGTGTCCTCCTCCAGCGGGCCAAGCGCTACGCCGTACCAGTCGCCCGGCAAATGCCACAGCCCCGCGCCGGGGAAATTCTCGCGCCACTCAGCCAGCGCCTCCTCGGCCTCGGCCTGAGTGCGCAGGGATTGCAGCCGGATATAAGTGCCCGGCGCTGCCGCGGCGGGTTCGGCAACGGGTTCGGGTGCGTTGTCGGGCTGCCCTCCGGTCATCACCGGGTTGACCTGCAGGTTTTCGGGGACCGTTGCCGCAGCCCCATCGTCTTGCGCCGGTTCGGCATCGTCGGAAGGCGTGGCAGCAACCGGCGTAAATTCCACACCGCTTCCCGGCTCGGCCACGAAACTGTCGGCCGGCACCTCTCCGGCGGCGCGCAGCTCGGCCAGCCGTGTCTCGGCCTCTTCCGGTGACAGCGGACCCAGGGCGATCCCGATCCAGCCGCCGCTCAGCGGGAATGTCACCACGTCGTCGAATTTCCGGCTCCAACCCGCTGCCGCCTCGTTCGCCGCGGCCTCGCCACGCTTGGCCTCGATCCGTATCACCGCATCCTGTGCGAAGCCCGCGACCGGCAAACCCGCCGTCAGAACCCCCACAGCCAGAACCGTCTTCATCATGTGCCGCATACCGGCCTCCTTTGCGGGCCGCTGCCCGACCCTTTATTGACCCTGCCCCAAGCCACGCCTAGAAGGCGCGGGACGCTTTGCACGATCTATGCAAAAAGGACGCCCCGATGACCAGCCCCAACCGCCCCCGCAGCTTTCAGGAGGTCATTCTCCGCCTTCAGAATTACTGGGCCGGACAGGGCTGCGCGATCCTGCAACCCTATGACATGGAGGTGGGTGCGGGCACCTTCCATCCCGCGACCACCCTGCGCGCCCTTGGATCAAGGCCATGGGCGGCGGCCTATGTCCAGCCATCGCGCCGCCCGACCGATGGCCGCTATGGCGAGAATCCGAACCGGTTGCAGCACTATTATCAATATCAGGTGATCATCAAACCCAGCCCCGCGAATTTGCAGGAACTTTACCTGGGCAGCCTGCGCGCCATCGGCCTCGATCCGATGACCCACGATGTCCGTTTCGTCGAGGATGACTGGGAAAGCCCCACGCTTGGCGCATGGGGACTGGGATGGGAGGTCTGGTGCGATGGCATGGAAGTCAGCCAGTTCACCTATTTCCAGCAGGTCGGCGGGCATGATTGCCGACCCGTCTCGGGCGAGCTGACCTATGGGCTGGAGCGGCTGGCAATGTATGTGCTGGGCGTCGAGCATGTGATGGACATGCCCTTCAACGACCCCGACGCCGCCATTCCGCTGAGTTATGGCGATATCTTCCTTCAGACCGAACAGGAATATTCGCGCTGGAACTTCGACCAGGCCGACACGGACACGCTGTTCCGGCATTTCGAGGATGCCGAGGCCGAATGCGCCCGTATCCTCGGTGCGGACGAGACAGACAGCGCCGGGCGCGTATCCCGATGGCGCATCCGGCCTATGACCAATGCATCAAGGCCAGCCATGTCTTCAACCTGCTGGACGCGCGCGGGGTGATCTCGGTCACCGAGCGGCAGGCCTATATCGGCCGTGTCCGGGCGCTGGCCAAGGCATGCGCCGACCTGTTCGTGACCACCGAGGCAGCGGGAGCGCAGGCGTGAACGGCAAGATCGTCGGCCTTGCCCTGATCCTGTCCGCCGCCGTTGCGGGGGGCGGGATCTGGTATGCGCAGGAATATGGTTTCTACGACGAGATCGCGCCGGACAGCCCGGCAGCCGCAGTGCAGATCAGGACCGATGCGGGGGCTCAGGACCTTCAGATCGCCGATTTCAAGGGTATCGACGCCGACAGCTCACCGATCCGCTGGCGCGCATGTTTCCGCATCGAGGGCGATTTCCCCGATGCCACCTCCTTCGAAGGTGCCACCCCGCTGGTCGGCCCGCGCTGGTTCGATTGCTTCGATGCCGAACAGATCGGCGCGGATCTCGAATCCGGCGCTGCCCGTGCCGTCCTGAGCCAGTCCGAAGTTCAACCGGATGTGGACCGCGTGCTGGCGATCTATCCCGATGGCCGCGCCTATGGCTGGCACCAATATAACGACAAGACCCCGGAACGCGGAGTGATGGACTGATGCCCGACCTTCTCATCGAGCTTTTCTCGGAGGAAATCCCCGCCCGGATGCAATCCCGCGCCCGTGCGGACCTGAAACGCCTGATCACCGACGGGCTGGTCGAAGGCGGTCTGACCTATGCCTCGGCGGGTGCGTTCAGCACCCCGCGCCGGTTGGTCCTGACCGTCGAGGGGCTGACCGCCCACAGCCCCACCACCCGCGAAGAGCGCAAGGGCCCGCGCGTGGACGCACCCGAAAAGGCGCTGGAAGGGTTCCTGCGTGGTGCTGGCCTGACCCGCGATCAACTGGAGAAGCGCGACGACAAGAAGGGGCAGGTCTGGTTCGCCACCATCGAGAAGCCGGGCCGCCCCGCAGCCGTGATCGTGGCCGAGGTGCTGGAAACCGCCATCCGCAGTTTTCCATGGCCGAAATCCATGCGTTGGGGCGGCGGATCGCTGCGTTGGGTGCGTCCGCTACATTCGATCCTGTGCATCCTGACCGATGAAACCGGCACATCCGTGGTGCCACTGACCGTCGAGGGTATCGCGGCGGGCGACACGACACGCGGCCACCGCTTCATGTCGCCCGAGCCCTTCGCCGTCACGGGGTTCGAGGATTATGCCGCGAAACTGCGCCGCGCCCGGGTCATGCTGGACCACGACGAACGCGAAGCCGCGATCCGGCAGGAGGCCGGCAGCCTCGCCTTCGCGCGTGGCTGGGAGATCGTGTCGGATGACGGGCTGATGTCCGAGGTCGCCGGGCTGGTCGAATGGCCGGTGCCGCTGATGGGGGTGATCGAGGAACGTTTCCTCGACCTGCCGCCCGAGGTGCTGCAGACCTCGATGAAGGAGCATCAGAAATTCTTCTCGGCCCGCAATCCAAAGACCGGACGGATCGAGGGTTTCGTCACCGTCGCCAATATCGAGACCAGTGATGACGGCGCGACGATCCTCGCCGGGAACCAGCGCGTGCTGGCAGCCCGACTGTCGGATGCCGCCTTCTTCTGGGAAAACGACCTGCGCGACGCGAAAGCGGGCATGGAGGATTGGGCCGAAGGGTTGAAATCCGTGACCTTCCACCGGCAGTTGGGCTCTCAGGCGGATCGGATTGAGCGCATCGCCGCGCTTTCGCGTGAGATTGCGCCCTTGGTCGGGGCCGATCCAGATCAGGCGGAACAGGCGGCGCGTTTGGCCAAGCTGGATTTACGCTCGGCCATGGTCGGCGAGTTCCCCGAATTGCAGGGCATCATGGGCAGGTATTACGCCAAGGCCGCGGGTCATGCCGATGCGGTGGCCGATGCCGTGCGGGATCACTATTCGCCCCTCGGGCCGTCCGACGCGGTGCCCTCGGCCCCGGTCTCGGTCGCCGTGGCGCTGGCCGACAAGATCGACATGCTGACCGGGTTCTGGGCCATCGACGAGAAGCCGACCGGATCGAAGGATCCCTTCGCGCTCAGGCGGGCAGCGTTGGGGGTGATCCGGCTGGTGCTGTCGAATGGCGTTCGTATAGCACTCAACACTCTTGCAGTAACGATTTTCGTCGCCAGAGAATCTATGAGCAAAGCGGGCCACGACAATTTTGATGCGGCATTGATGAGTATCCAGCTCACCAGCGGGCTGAATGAAGCAGAAGGAAGAGCTACAGGCTCCGAAGTTGCAAACCAGCGCGCCGCCGACCTCCTCGCCTTCCTCCATGACCGTCTCAAGGTCCATCTGCGCGACCAGGGCATTCGTCACGACATCATCGACGCGGTGCTGGCGCAGCCTGGCAATGACGATCTGGTGCAGGTGGTGAACCGTGCCACCGCGCTGAACGAGATGCTGAAGACAGAGGACGGGCAGAACCTGACGCAGGGACTGAAACGTGCCGGAAACATCCTTGCCCAGGCCGAGGACAAGGACGGCGTCGAATACAGTTTCGGTGCCGATCAGAAATTTGCGGAATCCGACGAGGAACGCGCGCTGTTCAAGGCGCTCGACACGGCGGAACCGGCGATCAAGGGCGCCATCGAGGCAGAGGATTTCCCCGCCGCCATGACCGCCATCGCCGGGCTGCGCGCGCCCATCGACGCGTTCTTCGAGGCGGTGCAGGTCAATACCGACAACCAGATCGTCCGGCGCAACCGGCTCAACCTGCTTTCCCGCATCCGCGAGGCTGGCCGCCAGATCGCCGATTTCACCCGGATCGAGGGCTGAGCGCCTCTGCGCCCTGCCCTCGCCCTCGTGAATGAGGGCGAGGGGCGCGACGGCCTCTTTCCTTGACGCTCGGGTTGCGCTAAACCATTGCCATCCCTCACAGGAGCCCTGCCCATGAAAGCCGCCGTCATCACCTTTCCGGGATCGAATTGCGACCGCGACCTTGCCGTTGCACTTGAGCAGGCCGGGGCCGGGGTGACACGGGTCTGGCACAAGGACAGTGCGCTTCCCGAGGGCACCGATCTGGTCGCCGTGCCGGGCGGGTTTTCCTATGGCGACTACCTGCGCTGCGGTGCGATTGCCGCGCATTCGCCCATCGCGCGAAGCCTGCGCGAGCACGCGGACAAGGGCGGTTACGTGCTGGGGATCTGCAACGGTTTCCAGGTGCTGACCGAACTGGGCCTGCTGCCCGGCGCGCTGATGCGCAACCAGGGGCTGACCTTCCTGTGCAAGCCCGCCGTGCTGGAGGTCGCCACCACCGACAGCGCCTATACTTCCGGCTATTCGGCGGGTCAGCGGATCACCATTCCCGTCGCCCATCACGACGGCAACTACCAGATCGGCGGGGATGGACTGGCGCAATTGCGGGACGAGGACCGGATCGCCTTCACCTATGCGCCGGCGATCAACGGCTCGGTCGCGGATATTGCCGGCATCCTGTCGGTCAATCGCCGGGTCCTGGGCATGATGCCGCATCCCGAACGCGCCGCTGACGCGACATTGGGGGGCTCGGACGGCAAGCCCCTGTTCAGGGGTCTGGTCGAGGCGCTGGCCTACGCCTGACTTGAGCGCTGCCCGATCTGGCCCTAGATTGCGTAAGTTACGCAAATTTGGCGAAAGTACGGTCCTTGACCGAGAAACATGACATCGCGACGGCCAAGTCGAACAGGTCGCGCCGCGGATTACCTCCGGCGGCCAGCCCATGGTGGCTGCGCAGCGCGATCATGACCATCGTACTGACAGCCGCGGTCTCAATCTGGGCCACCAATGCATGGCTGACGGAACGGTTCTCCGAAAACACCCAGGTGCGGGCCGAATTGCGGCTGGCGCTTTATACCGGCAACCTGATCTCAGAATTGCAGCGTACCGCCGTCGTGCCGCAACTGCTGGCCCGCGACCCGGAATTGATCGGATCGCTGACCAGCAACGATTTTTCCAGCACATCGGCCCGGCTGATCGCCGCCCAGAAAGAGATCGGCGCGGTCTCGATTCGCCTGCTCGACGCGTCGGGCCGGACCGTCGGATCGACGGACCGCTACCAGATCGGCACCAACAATTCGCTCGCCCCCTATTATGTCGAGGCGCTGCGTTCGCGCGACACCGTTTTCACGGTCTCGAACGAAACCGGCGGAGGCGCCTATGAATTCACCTATTCCCGTGCTGTCGTCACCGAGAACAAGACCATGGGCGTCATCGTCGTCGCGGCCGACCTGACGCGGCTGGAACAATCCTGGGCCGGCATTTCGGATGCGGTGGCCGTCACCGACAGTTCCGGCAGTATCATCCTGTCGACGGAGCCGCGCTGGCGGGGACTGACCATGCCCGAGGCCCTGTCGGTGCGCTCTGCCCCCTCGGCGATCCAGCGGGCCTTCCAGGTCACCACCGACTGGACCACCGCCCCCGCCGATGCCTATGTCAAGGGCCGTGCGGTGATGCGGACCGAAAGCCGGATCCCGTTTCGCGGCTGGAAGATGATCGGCTTCACCACCTATTCCTCGATCCGTGAGCGCGTGAACGCGGTTCTGGCTCTTGAAATCATGGGCTTTGCGATCCTGCTGGCGGCCAGTTTCTATATCCTGTCGCGCCGGGCCCGGATGCAATCGGTGGCTTATATGCGGGAATCTGCGGATTTGCGGGTGTTGAATGCCCGCCTGACCCGCGAGATCGCCGAACGCGAACGGGTGCAGAAAGAGCTGCGAGTGGCCGAGCAAACCGTCCAGCAAAGCTCGAAGCTGGCGGCGCTTGGTGAAATGTCGGCGGGCGTGAGTCACGAGCTCAACCAGCCGCTGGCGGCGATGAAGACCTATCTGGCCGGTGCCCGCTTGCTGTTGCAGCGCGGCCGCCCCGAAGAGGCGCTTTCCAGCTTTCAGCGTATCAACGACCTGATCGACCGCATGGGCACGATCACGCGGCAACTCAAATCCTATGCCCGCAAGGGCGGAGAAGCGGTCGAGCCGGTCGACCTGCGGGAAGCGGTCGGTTCCGCCCTGACGATGATGGAGCCGCAATTGCGCGAGCGCCCGATCCAGGTGCGCCGCAACCTGCCCCGCGACAAGGTGATGGTCATGGCCGACCGGATCCGCCTTGAACAAGTCATCATCAACCTGCTGCGCAATGCCGTCGATGCCGTCAAGGACCGGCGCGACGGCCGGATCGATATCGAGGTGAGCCGGGGCGCTCACGCCTATGTGTCCGTCAGCGATAACGGTCCGGGTGTCGCTGACCTGGAAAAACTGTTTGAACCCTTCTGGACAACAAAGAAACCCGGAGAGGGAACCGGATTGGGTCTGGCGATTTCTTCGTCTATCGTGGCGGATTTCGGAGGTCGTCTGACCGCCCATAATGAAACCGAAGGTGGTGGAGCGGTGTTTCAGGTTGAGTTGCCCTTGAATCGGCCCGAAGAGGAGCCGGACGAGGCGCTTGCTGCCGAATGAAATACAAGAGAGGATGCCTGATGTCCCGCAAACTGAAGATTGCGATCGTTGACGACGAGCCCGACATGCGGGAGTCGATCAGCCAATGGCTGGTTCTGTCGGGTTTCGAGACCGAATCCTTCGCCAGCGCCGAGGATGCACTGAAAGTCGTGGGGCCGGACTGGCCGGGGATCATCGTGTCGGATATCCGCATGCCCGGGATGGACGGAATCGCTTTTCTCAAGCGCCTGATGAGCATGGATTCGGCCTTGCCGGTCATCCTGATCACCGGTCATGGCGATGTGCCGATGGCGGTCGAGGCGATGCGCTTGGGCGCCATGGATTTCATGGAAAAGCCCTTCAACCCCGACAGGATGACCACGCTGGCCAAGAAGGCCACGCAAGCCCGGCGCATGACGCTGGACAACCGCGCCCTGCGCCGCGATCTCTCGGACGGCCAGCAGGTCATGTCCAAGCTGATCGGCTCCAGCCCGGTGATGGAACGCCTGCGCGAGGACATCCTCGATCTCGGGCAGGCGGACGGCCATGTGCTGATCGACGGCGAAACCGGCACCGGCAAAACCCTGGTCGCCCATGCGCTGCATGCCGTGGGACCGCGTGCGACGAAGAAATTCGTGCCCATCTCCTGCGCCGCATATAATGACGAGGCCCTGTCCGCGCGGCTGTTCGGTCCGGTGGATGACGGGCTTCCCTCGGTCGAGGAGGCGCGTGGCGGCACCCTGTGCCTCGAAGATGTCGAGGCCCTGTCGGAACCGTTGCAGGCGCGGCTTCTGGCTTTCATCAGCGATCAGGGCCCGCCCGCCGAGACACGCATCATCGCCATCTCGAATGCCCGGGGCGAAGGCCGCAAGGCCGAGGATTCGCTACGCCCCGACCTGTTCTATCGCCTCTCGGCGCTGAATATCACCCTGCCGCCGCTGCGCGCCCGGGGCGAGGATATCCTGACGCTTTTCAACCGGATGACAGAACAGTTCTCGGAAGAATATGGCTGCGAGGCCCCGCAGGTCGGCGCACAGGAGGCCGCGCAGCTTCTGCAAGCGCCATGGCCCGGCAATATCCGCCAGCTCATCAACGTGGCCGAGCGGGCGGTGCTGCAGAACCGGCGCGGCTCGGGCAGTATCGCATCGCTGTTGATGGCGGATGGCGAAGACAACCAGCAGGCCACGACGACCGAGGGCAAACCCCTCAAGGAATATGTCGAGAGCTTCGAGCGGATGCTGATCGACAATACCATGCGCCGCCACAAGGGCAGCATCGCCAATGTCATGGACGAGCTGTGCCTGCCGCGGCGAACCTTGAACGAGAAAATGGCCAAATACGGGCTGCAGCGCAGCGACTACCTGTAACGGCTTCGCAGGAAAGCCGGGGCGATCCGCGCGCCCCGGGCGCGCGGCCGGATCGACGCAATCCTGCCGGTTATGCCTTGGTCACATCGACTGGCGGTGTCTTGGTCGCGGCCCGCTTCCGGGCCTCGCGCCAGGTGATATAGGTGATCGCGCCGATCATCAGCCCGCCACCCAGGATGACCCAGCCATCCAGCGGCTCGTGAAAGACCAGCACGCCCAGCAGGCTGGCCCAGATCAGTTGCAGGAAGGTCACCGGCTGCGTCACGGTCAGCGGCGCGGCTGCGAAAGCCCGGGTCATGGTGTAATGCCCCAATGTCGCGAATACCGCGACCAGCCCCAGCCAGCCGATCTGCGCAATGCTTGGTGGGACCCAGACCGCATAGGCCAACGGCGCCAGTCCGACAGAAACCGTGAGCGACATCATCGCCACGACAACCGCCGCAGGCACCCTGTCGGATAGCTGCTTGGCCAGCAGATAGGATATGCCGAATGCCACCGCGGCCCCGAGTTGCGACAGGTGCCCCGGATCGAGTTCCCGTATCCCCGGCCGCAGTACGATCAGCGCACCAAGCAGCGCGACGAAAATCGCGGCAATCCGACGCGCAGCCAGCTTTTCACCAAGAAACAGCGCCGCGCCGACAGTGACCATGATCGGGTTGAGAAAGCCGATCGCGGTGACCTCTGCCACGGTGATCCGCGACATCGCATAGAACCAGCCGATCACCGCCATCACATGCAGCACCCCGCGCAAGCCGAACAGCCGCCAGACCGGCGCGGGAAAGCCGCGTCGCAGCGCCGGCAGCAGCACCGGTAGCAGGAAACCCGTTCCGAAAAGAAAGCGGATGAAGGCCGCCTGCGGAGCGGGCACCGCGCCTTCCAGACCACGAACGATGCCGTTGACGGCCACGAAACACAGCCCGGTCACCAGCATCCAGCCGATGCCGATCAGGTCGCGCCGCGTATCGAGTTCGATTTGCATATCATGCAATCACACGCTTTCGCGGGCGGTTGCAAGCCCTCTCAGCCGATCATCAGCCGAAGCGCAATGACCCACATCACGCAACCCACCCCGGCCTCCAGCCATTGCCAGGCCCGGGGGCGCGCGAAAACCGGCGCCAGCAGCCTTGCTCCATAGCCCAGGGCAAAGAAGAACAGGAACGAGCCGGTGATCGCTCCGGCGGCGAATCCGGTGCGATCCGGCCATTGCGCCGACACGGCGCCAAGCAGAACCACCGTATCCAGCCAGACATGCGGATTGAGCCAGGTCAGCGCCGCGATCGCCGCCAATGTCGTGACCAGCCCGTTGCTGCGCCCCTCGGGCCGCAGGGCTTCGCCCCCGGCCAGCGCCGCGCGGAAGGATTTCAGCCCGTACCACAGCAGGAACGCGACCCCGCCCCACCGCATCGCCTCCATCAGCCAGGGCAGGCGCGCGCCCGCCGCCGCCATGCCGCCGACACCCGCAGCGATCAGGATCGCATCCGACAATGCGCAAAACAGGCATACGGCCAGGACATGCCGCCGCATCAGCCCCTGTTTCAGCACGAACGCATTCTGCGCCCCGATAGCGAGGATCAGCGACAGTCCGGTGCCCAGACCGGCAAGATAAGACATCATGGCAAACTCCTTCAGGCTTGCTGATGCCAAGCCAGGGTGTTTAAGTAAAATGAATATATCTTATCTTGATTAAGTAAAACTGATGCTGGACTATCCCGCCCTCCAGGCGCTTGCCGAGATCATCCGCCGCGGTTCTTTCGAGGCCGCCGCCCATGCCCTGGCGATCACGCCCTCGGCGATTTCGCAGCGCATCCGAAACCTGGAGGATCGCAGCGGCGCAGTGCTGATCGACCGGGGGCCGCCCGTGCAGGGGACCGAGGCCGGGCTGCGCCTTGCCGCCCATCTTGACCAGGTGCGGCTGCTGGAAAGCACGCTCGCGGGCAGTTATCGCCCCTCACAGCCGCCGGTCATCCGCATCGCGATGAACGCCGACAGTCTCGCCACCTGGGCGATGACACCGCTGACCGCTGCGCCCGGGCTGATCGACCTGGTCATCGACGACCAGGATCACGCGCTGGACTGGCTGCGCAACGGCCGGGTTGTCGCCGCACTGACCAGCGACAGCCGCCCGGTCACCGGCTGCGACAGCATTCCGCTTGGCCGCATGCGTTACCGCGCCACCGCCACCCCGGAATTCGCCGCGCGTCATTTCCCCGATGGTGCCGATGCGGAAAGCCTCTCGCGCGCGCCGGTTCTCAATTTCAACAGCAAGGACAGCCTGCAGGATCGCTGGATCAGGGAAATGACCGGCCGCCGTATCGCCCAGCCCTTGCAGCGGATCCCCTCGTCGCAGGCCTTTGCCGAAGCCACCCGGCTCGGCCTTGGCTGGGGCATGAATCCCGAGGCGATGATCGCCGAGGACCTTGCCACGGGCCGCCTGATCGATCTCGCCCCGGATCGGCCCCTGGACGTCCCGCTCTACTGGCAGATCGCCCGCATTTCCGCTGCCGCCATCGAACCGCTTACCCAAGCCATGAAGAACGCGGCGCGAATATCCCTGCTGTCGTGATGGCGTTCCGATTGCCCGCCCGCCAACCGAGCCAGGCTGGTCGCTTGCAGGGATACGGGTACATTGTGACCGCGCGACCAGTGTTGCTATGCGGTGTCATTGTTCCGGATAGACGTAGTTCCAGCAGTAGCGACATCGCAAAAGCACGAGGGTTGACAAACAACAAGCAAAGCTTAGCTTGCCTGCGGCAAACAGCACGGCGAACCATCGCTGACCCCAACACCCTTCGCTGAGGAAGAAAGTACCGGGAAAACAGTGACATGAAGATGTCCGCATATATGTGACAACATCGAACCCGCCTTCGAGCTTGGTGTAAATCCGGAAATCGGGCGCGTCCAAAGGTCCACATTGTTTCGATGCGAGACGTTCTCATGAAGAGATGGAAAGCTTATAGCAATCATGCTGCGCAACCCTCTACAATATGAAGTGACAAAAGGAAACTGAATTGAAATTAGTCATATTCATCGGTCACTTCAAAACTGGCTCCACTTCCATACAAAGCTTCTTGTCCAGCAATTACTTGCGCCTGTTGCGTGCAGGAATCTTGTATCCATCCGTGGAGTCCAAGGGAATTTCTCGAAACCTGAGGGCGGCGGTCTCGGGCAAGGACATACCAACCCTTGGCGAAAGCCTGAATATAATCGAGCCTCATAACGCGCTGGCGCTTCGACTTAAGAACGAAGAAGATAAACACGGTATCCCTCCATATTATCCGGCGCTGCCGAGTGGCTTTCAGATGCTCGAGATGATCGAAAATCAGATCTCGGACCTGAACCCACATTCCGCCATAATCTGCTCCGAGGTGTTTGCGCTTCTCGGATTGACGGAGCAGCGGAAGAGCATCGAACGCCTCGCTGCACGTTTCGGGCGCCATGACGTCACAATATACTGCAACTTACGCCGCCCGGATGATTACATATCATCCTGGCACAGGCAAAGATTGAAATTCGGAGCGAAGCTTGACCGGCTCCACGATGGTGCGCTCGATCAGTATCTTGACAGCGCACATTTCCAGCAAGCCAAAATGATCGACGGATGGGTGAAAGATCATTTTTCCAACGCCAGATTGATCATTCGAAATTATGATGACGTAATGTCAGCTGGTGGAGCGGTAAAAGATTTCATCAACAATTCGGAGATAATATTCCCCAAGAATATAACCCTTCCGGAGAATCAGAACCCTTCGATTCCCTGCGCATTTGCAGAATTGGGCCGGCGCTGTTTACACGATCTGCCGCGTGAAGAGGCCAGGAGATTGGTCAGTTGGCTCTCATCGGCCAAGGCACGGCAAACGATCCCCCATGTTCCCGACAGTCAAGTCGAAATGTTCGGGCCGAAATATCGAGAGGTCTTATTGAATAATTTCCGTCCTGTAGCGGAAAGCCTCAATGAAATGACACAGACATATCCGTTTTACCAGGAAGTCGAGGATTTCGGCCGCTGCCGCCCTGTTCCAGAGATTGAGGCAGCAAATGAAGCACTTCCCAAACTCGTTCGTATCGCCAAGTTGCAAGGCTTGCCCGAAACGGTCCTGGAATGGCTGAACGACTGGAAATTCTAAGTAAATCAAATGAGATCAGATCCCTCGACCTCCAGATCGACATGGGGCAATCAACATCTTTCGGCATGAAAGACTTGATATGAAAGCAAGGAAAGCAGGAAAATAATGAGAATTCTCTTTCATGGACCGGGCACCTCATCTCATCTACCAGAGATACGGCTGCCGGGGACATCGGGCTTAACGCATGCTGTTACAGATACCATGGCGGGGCTGCGCAGCACGCATTCACTTACGAGCAATCGAGGAAATCTCATTCATGGTGAGGCTCCCTCTCGAATCTTCGCCTGCAATCGCCGTCAATCCGCTTTCGCGAATCTCGGGGCCCTGCACCGTCAGTTTGGCAGTCGGATAGGAGAAGTTCTATCGCAACGCTTTGACCTATTGGTGCTTTCCGCCGCCAATTTCATATCAGCCAAGAAGGAACTGGTGAGACTTCGCGATGCGTTAAACGCTATCGGGAATTCTGTACCATTTATCGTGCTGGGCGCCGGACTACAGGGTCAGCCCATACTTTCTGAGATGCACCCATCAGTTCAGGAAATTCTTGATATTTACAATCGCCGCGCCTTGATTTTTGGCGTTCGAGGTCTTGAAACTGAGGCATGGCTGCATGGGAATGGATTTACGAACAGCCGGGCATTGGGCTGCCCGAGCATGTTCGTCTTTCCATCCTCGATCATGTCAATAGATGGCGAGGATGCTATCGAAAAGGGAAAACAGGCAAACCTTATAACAGCGGGATATCTGACAGTCAAAGGCGGTCGAAATTACAACCGGGGGGTAAAGCTCGCCAGGGCCATGCGGGATCTCCGCGGCTCCTATGTTTTTCAGGATGAATTTTTTGCATATGCAGATTTTTTCAAAAAGCACGGTTCCTTCGATGATGCCACATGCACCGGGAATCGGGAACTTCTGAACGACTTGCTCACCAGAGAGATCGGAATACCTGTCGATCTTCAAAACTACTATTACTTCTCGGAAACTTCCGCTTGGCGGCAAGCCGCCCGGATGCATGACGCATATATCGGGGATCGCTTTCACGGCGGCATAGCCTCATTGCAAGCCGGCCGCCCGGGAATCTTCCTTTGCCATGACAACAGAGTTGCGGAAATGACCGATTTTTACGACCTTCCCCGGTTAACGACAGACGAGCTGATTTCCGAAGGTGTGGAGAACACCTTCAAGAAACACTTAAACAAGAGTGCCATCCACCGGCAAAAAGAAACATATTTGAAACGATTGAATGATTTCAAGGAATATATGAGCAAACACAATATCCAGCTCCTGATCCCCAGCTGATACCGGCCTTCCCTCTTCGCGATTCGGGCACGAGCTGAATTGTCTGCCGGGAAATGCACCCGCTGGTGTATTCTGCTCCTATCCTTCTTGAAATGCGGTCGGATTGACGGAAGAATGTGGGGCGGTGCCTGGGAAATCCATCCCAAGCATCGCCTCCGGGCTACGCCCACGGGCACGGCTTGCCGGCAGACTACCCACCGCACACCGAACTTCATCGACAGCACAAGCATCACGCTATCGCTGCCCAGTTTGCCGACATGATCTGGAAGAACTGGAGCGGGTGAAGGGAATCGAACCCTCGTCGTAAGCTTGGGAAGCTTCTGCTCTACCATTGAGCTACACCCGCATGGCACCCGCTTAGCCGCAGCCCGCAATGGCGTCAAGACATCGCGTCACACAAGCCCCATCTCGGCCAATGCCGCAGCCACGGCAGGGGGCAGCGCCTCTTCCGAGCGACGGCCGGCAGGAAGGTCGGCGGGTGCATCCGCTGCCTTCAGGTAACGCCAGCCCTGAAAGGGGCGGCGCGGCACGGCGTTCACGCGGACCAGGTCGCGATCCAGGATCAATGCGCAACGGCGAATACCATCCTCGCCGATCCGTTCATCCATCCGCAACAATCTTTGCCTTGCCAGCATGACCCCCTTGAAGACCCAGTAAAGGGAACCGCCATCCAGCAATTCCTTTTCCCGCGTGGGCCACATGCGGGTGACATGCACCGCGGGATCGTCGCCATAGCGCGATTGCTGCCAGCGGAGCAGTTCTTCCGGCCCCTCGGAGCCGACACAGAGTTTCATGAGGTGAACGGTGGCGGTCATGGGATCAAGGATAATCGCCAGGCTGCCGGGCGGCAAGAAGCGGACGACCGGAACCGCCCGGTCCGAACATGAAAAAAGCCGCGATCTGACCGATCGCGGCTTTTGTCATCGGGTGGTGGGTGTACCGATTACAATTCGTCCAGCGCCTCGACGGCCTTTTCCAGCTCTTCCTTGGTGATCTGCTTCTCGGTCACCTCGGCATTTTCCGCGATGTGATCGACGACCTTGTCTTCAAAGATCGGCGCGCGGAGTTGCTGCTGAGCTGCCTGGTTCTGCTGGATGAACTCGAAGAAGGCGCGCTCCTGACCAGGATATTGGCGCGCGGCCTGCATCACGGCCTGGGTCATTTCCTGGTCGCTCACCGTCACCTCGGCCTTCTGGCCGATCTCGGCCAGCAACAGGCCAAGACGCACCCGGCGTTCCGCCAGTTTCTTGTGCTCGTCGGTAGGTTCGATCTCGCCGTGATCGTGGCCATGCTCTTCGGGATGCTCCTCATGCCACAACTGGTGCGCGATCTGGTTCGCCTCCGCCTCGACCAGCGATTCGGGCAGCTCGAATTTCACCTGCTCGTCCAGTTGATCCAGCAGGCCGCGCTTCATGATCGCACGTGCGGCACCGGCATATTCCTGTTCGAGCCGTTCGGAGATCTGCTTCTTCAGCGCCTCCAGATCGTCCGCACCGAATTTCTTGGCCAGCTCATCATCGATCTCGGCCGGCTTGGGCGCTTTCACGGCCTTGACCTTGCACTCGAAGACGGCATCCTTGCCGGCCAGATGCTCGGCACCGTATTCCTCGGGGAACTTCACCTCGACCTTGAGATCCTCATCGACCTTGGCACCGACGAGCTGTTCCTCGAAGCCGGGAATGAAGCTGTTGGAGCCCAGGACCAGCGGATAATCCTCGGCCGAGCCACCCTCGAAGCTTCGCCATCGACAAAGCCCTTGAAGTCGATGACCACCTGGTCGCCATCCTTGGCCTTGCTGCCCTTGCGGCGGTCGTCGAAATTCTGCGCCGATTTCGCCAGGTTCTCCAGCGCCTCGTTGATCGCGGCCTCCTCGGCGGGAACCGACAGACGCTCCAGCGACAGCTTGCCCAGATCGACCTCGGGGATCTCGGGCAGGGCCTCGTAAGAGACGTTCACGACGACGTCGTCGCCCTCTTTCCAGCCTTCGCCATTTTCCATCTCGACCTTGGGCTGGGCGGCGGGACGATCGCCCGATTTCTCCAGGTGATCGCGCAGCGCGCCGTCGATCGCCTCCTGCATCGCATCGCCCATGACGCGCGGACCGAACTGCTTCTTCAGCATCGGCAGCGGCACCTTGCCCTTGCGGAAGCCCTTCATCTCGATCTCGGGCTGCGCTTCTTTCAGCTTGGCATCGACCGTGGCAGCCAGATCCGCCGCGGGCAGCGTAAACTGATAGCCGCGCTTCAGACCTTCGTTCTGGGTTTCCTTGACCTGCATCATCGTCCTCATAGCAAGAAGGGCCACCGGTGAGGCGGCGGCCTGAAAATTTCAGCCCTTCTAGTCGTCGGGGCGAAGCTCTGCAAGCGGATTACGGCCGGAAAGACGATGCGGGCCCCCTTCCCTTCCGTGACATTTCGCCGTTGCATCTACGGCCGGTTCCGCGCAAGAGCAATCAGATTGTCATGACTGCACTTCGCCGAGATCCGGGCCCGGGAACCAGCGTCGTCGCCGCCTACAGGATGGTTCGGATGCCGGATTTCGCCTTGTTGTTCCTTGCCGGGATCGTCGCCGGCATCATGAATGCAGTTGCGGGCGGCGGCACCTTCGTCTCCTTTCCCGCGCTGGTCTTTACCGGTGTGCCGCCGGTGATCGCCAATGCCACCTCCACCGTTGCCGCCCTGCCCGGCTACCTGGCTGCGACGATCGGCTTTCGCCGCGATCTTGCCGCGTTGACGGATGCGCCGCTGAAAAAGCTTTCGCTCTGGACGGTGATCGGCGGGGCCGCCGGTTCCGCGCTGCTGCTGCTCAGTTCGAATCGGGCCTTCGCGTTGCTGGTGCCGTTCCTGCTCCTGCTGGCGACGGTCGTGTTCTACTGGTCCGAACCTGTCCGCCAGATTGCCGCACGCTGGCGCTCCGTGGTTGTTCCCTTCGGCCTGGGCACCCTGCTGCCGGTGGCCATCTATGGCGGTTATTTCAACGGCGGGCTGGGCATCATCCTGCTGGCGCTGTTCGCGATGTGGGGCATGAGCGACCTGCACCAGATGAACGGGCTGAAAAGCTGGCTCAGCTTTGCCTTGTCGCTGATGGCCTTTGCGATTTTCGCCTTTGCGGGCAAGATAGTCTGGGGGCCGGCGGCGATCATGTCGGCCGGCACGATCATGGGCGGTTATGCCGGTCCCGCGATTTCGCGGCGCATCCCCCGGCGGGTGTTGCGGCTGCTGATCGCCGCAGTGGGCTTTGGCATGAGCGCGATATTTTTCTGGCGTCTTATCAAAGGAGTATAAAGATGACCGACATCAAGCGTATCGAATGCGGCCAGCGGATGAGCCAGGCCGTAGTGGCGAATGGCACCGTCTGGCTGGCCGGCCAGGTGGCCGAACCGGGCAAATCCGTGACCGAACAGACAAGCGCCATCCTGGCACAGATCGAAACATTGCTGAAAAAGGCCGGCACCGACAAGACGCGGATCACCGCCGCCCAGATCTGGCTCGCGAACATGGCGGATTTCGCCGAGATGAACGCAGTCTGGGATGCATGGGTGCCCCAGGGCCATGCCCCCACGCGCGCCGCTGGCGAATCGAAGCTGGCAACCCCGGACTACAAGGTCGAGATCATCGTCACCGCAGTGCTCTGACCGCTTCCAGGACCGAGCGCGCCGCGCGCAGGCCCGGCGCCTCTCCTCCCTTGCCGAGACGCTCCATCGTCAGGTCCATCGCATCGAGCTGCGCCTTGCGCGCGGTCATGTCCTCGAGCGCGGTCTGCAATGCCAGGGCCATGGGACCCGGCTGGCATTCCCGGCCCAGGAATTCCGGCACGGTGCGGGTTTCGCTGACCAGGTTGACCAGCGTCACGGTATCGGTCCGCAGCATCATGCCGACGATCAGGCGGCTGATCGGCGCCATGTCATATCCGATCACCATTGGCGTCCGGTTCGCCGCCAGTTCCAGACTGACCGTGCCAGAGGCCGCCAGCGCAAGATCGGCCGCGGCGAAGGCCGCCCGCTTCTCCGCCTCATCCTCGACCACGATCGGCACGGTCGGCCAGCGGCGGGCCATGTCGCGCACCATATGCGCCACACCGGGAACGGTGGGCAGCACGACGCGGATCTCCGGCACCCGGTCACGCAGCCGGATCAACGCCTCGTCGAAACGCCCGGCCAGCCGCCCGACCTCGGATTTGCGCGAACCGGGCAGGCACAGCACGACCGGCGCATCCGTGGTGATACCATGGTTCGCACGGAACCGTCCGGCCTCCTCCGGGCCGCCCACTTCCAGGCCCGCGACCGGATGGCCGACGAAATCGCAGCTCATCCCGGCCTCCCGCATATAGGGTGGCTCAAAGGGCAGCAGGGCCAGCACGTGATCGATCACCTGCGCCATCTTCTTCGCCCGCCCTGACCGCCAGGCCCAGACCGAGGGCGCGACATAATGGATCGTGCGCAGATAAGGCGCCATCCCGCGCGCCGCCCGAGCGACCCGCAGGCAGAAATCGGGGCTGTCGATGGTGATGAGCGCATCCGGCGCCGCCTCGGCCACCGCCGCCGCAGTCTCGGCGATCCGGCGCTTGAGGTTGCGGTATTGCGGCAGCACCTCCCAGATGCCCATCAGGCTCAGCTCGTCCATCGGGAAACGGCTGGCCAGCCCCTCGGCTGCCATCGCCGCACCGCCGATGCCGACAAACTCGACACCGGGCACAAGCTCTTTCAGCCCGGCCATCAACGCCGCGCCAAGCTGATCACCCGAAGGCTCGCCCGCGATCAGAAAGAACCTCATGTCGTCCTTTCACTTGCTGCACTGCGTTATGGATATTTGAATGAAGAAGAAGACTCCAACCCTTCTTCTTCATCTAAATATCCGAATCTTCCCTCGCCCACAGGAACAACCCCGCCTCATCGGCACGCCGGATCGCCTCTTTCCGGTCAAGCAGGATCACCCCGCCCGCCTGCCATGCGATTCCCGCCAACCCCGCCGAGGCGGCTTGCGAAACGCTGTCGGGGCCGAGCGTCGGCAGATCGACACGGCGGTCCTGGCTTGGCTTCGGCGCCTTGTAGAACACACCCCGAGCGCCGTTCGGATTGGGCCGCAGCCCGGCATGAGCGGCTGCGAATTCCAGCATCGCCCCGGTTCCGGGCAGGGTCTCGATGGCGAGACACAATCCCTGCGCCACCACGACACCCTGCCCGATATCGAAAGGCCCTAGCCCCGACAGGATATTGGCAGCCTGGGCGGAATCGCGCCGGTCAAGATCGGAAGGGGTGCCGGTCAGCACTCCCGCAGGGGGAAGCAGATCGGGGATGATCTCTTCGATGCCGCAGATTTCCAGCCCATGCTCCTCGAAGACATCCAGCACTTCGCGCAGTGCCGCATCGTCCCCGGACTGCATCGCCGTCAGGATGCGGGGCACCAGTTGCGCGGTGCGCGGATCGAAGGCCTCGGGTTCGAGCCGCGGGCGGCGAATCGCCCCGGCGAAGACCACCTTTTGCACTCCTTGCCCGATCAGCTCGTCGAGAAAGGGAACCAGCCGTTCCAGCCGGAAAGGCGTGGCCGGCAGATCCGGCGCGAAGCCTTCCAGCGCGTAGACCAGCGGATCTTCGAGTGCGGCGATGACGGCAGGGGCAAGCGCGCCCTGCCCGGCGATAACTGCGGTACGGGTCATGATTTCATCGTCAGGAATGAGCGCTCGGACGGAGCGAGGATAAAGTCGAGCACGTCCCGCTCCAGCGACGTGGCATCGTTCTCGGCACGGGCGCGGGCAGTGTCGCGGAACGAGCCCTGTCCCAATGCGCCCAGCAGGTCGCGCAGCGCGGCGATATCCGTGCGGCTGGCGCCCCGCCGTTTGAGACCAACGAGGTTCAGCCCGTCCAGGTGACCGCGCGGACCCTGGACCAGACCATGGGGAATGACATCCGCCGTGACCATCGTCACCGCGCCGATCATCGCCCCGCGGCCGATGCGGACGAATTGATGCACGCCCGACAATCCACCGACGATCACGTCATCCTCGAGCACGCAATGCCCCGCCACCGAGGCATTGTTGACCAGGATGACCCGGTTCCCGATGCGGCAATCATGGGCGACATGCGCGCCTGCCATGAACAGCCCGTCATCGCCGATGACCGTCACGCCGCCGCCGCCTTCGGTCCCCGGATTCATGGTGACATATTCGCGGATACGGTTGCGCGCGCCGATCTCCAGCCGCGCCCGCTCGCCCCGGAACTTCAGATCCTGCGGGATCTCCCCGACAGAGGCGAAGGGGAAGACCACCGTTTCCGTGCCGATCGAGGTCTCGCCCGTTACCACGACATGGGATTTCAGCACCACCCCATCCGCCAGCCGGACCTGTGGGCCGACCACGCAGAACGGGCCGATCTCGACCCCCGCGCCGATCTCTGCGCCGGGCTCGATAACCGCGGAGGGGTGGATTCTCGTTTCAGCCATCGGCTTTAGCATCCATCATGGCAGTGAACTCGGCCTGTGCGCAAAGCTGGCCCTCGACCATCGCGCGGCCCTCGAATTTCCAGATCTTGCCGCCGCCGCGCTTGGCCGTGACATGCATTTCAAGGACATCGCCCGGCACCACCATGCGGCGGAACTTGCATTTGTCGATGGCCATGAAATAGGTCAGCATCGGCTGATCGATGATATTCATGCTGATCCCCACCACCACTGCCGAAGTCTGCGCCATCGCCTCGACGATGGTCACGCCGGGCATGATCGGCTGATCGGGGAAATGGCCCTGGAAATGCGGCTCGTTGCAGGTGACGTTCTTGATGCCCACGCCGCCCTGGTGGGGGACGATGTCACGCACCTTGTCAATGAACAGGAACGGGTAGCGATGCGGAATGATCCGCTTGATGAGGCCGAGATCGGCTTCGGTATAGGGTGCGGGGTTGCGCTTTTCATCGGCCATGAGCGTTCCTTGCGGCAATTTTTCTTCGGGTTATCAACGAGCCCATGCGTTGGCAAGCTTCAGCCGGACCCGTCACCGGCCCGCCCCTTCATCGGCGCGCCGCCACCTGCCCGGCCCTCGGTCAGCCATCCCGCCAGGATCAACCCCGAAATCAGTATCAGCCACACCCAACCCGGAAGCAACGGCGTTCGTTCCAATCCGGTGACAGTCGCCGCCTCTCGCGGGGTGACGGCGATCCAGTCGCGGGCCACGCCCCGGCCATGCGCAGGCCGTCCCGGCGCGACCGTCCGCAGATCGGGAACCCCATCCGACAGCCGCGACACCGCCCCGCCGGTCGCCTCGGTCAATGGCGACAGCGCCTCGTCACTGGCCACGGTCTGCTCGAATTCGCGCGGCGCGGCGGGACCGAGCGCCAGAACCCGGCGCAGATCGCCATCCCGCAGCCGGTAGAGCCCCGGTCCCGGGGCCGTCCAGCCGGCCGTGAACCGGCCCGGCCCGTCCTCTTGCAGCGCAAGCTCCTCGGTCTCGCCATCCGGATGGGTGATCCGCACCGGTCCGGCACGATCCTGCATGGTCCTCCGGGTGAAGCGCACATCAAGGCCCGAGACATCGGCCCGCAGCGCCTCCTCTTCCAGTTCCGGCTCCTTCATCGACCAATGCGCGATGCGGCGCAGCATCTCGAGCTGCGGCCCTCCGCCCTCGAAACCGCGCCCCCAGAGCCAGACCTGATCCGAGGTAAGCATGGCCACGCGCCCCTCTCCGACCCGGTCCATGATAAGCAACGGCAGGTCGTCGGCGCCGGTCATCACGACTTCGGCTTCGGGATTCGGCCGCACCTCGGCCATGCGCAGCCAGCGGCCCCAGCTTTCACCGCCCTCTTCCCCCGGTGCGCCGGGCAGACCGGATGTCACCGGATGACGCCGCCCGGCTTCGGTGAGGGTGGGCGTGAAGGGCTGGTCGATCACCCGGCCCGTCGGACGCGCTGGCAGGACCGTCCCCAGGGGCGACAGGTTCAGGCTTTCGACACTGGCCATTTCCGGCCCCGCCGCCACAAGGATCGCGCCGCCGTTTTCCACGTAGCGGGCAATGTTGCGGAAATAATCTGGCGGCAGGATGCCCCGGACGCGGTAGCGATCGAAGATGATCAGGTCGAAATCATCGATCCGTTCCAGGAACAACTCGCGCGTGGGAAAGGCGATCAGCGACAATTCGTCCACCGGCACCCCGTCGGACTTGTCGGGCGGGCGCAGGATGGTGAAATGGATCAGGTCCACCGCCGCGTCCGATTTCAACAGGTTGCGCCAGGTGCGTTCACCCGCATGAGGCTCGCCCGAGACCAGCAGGACGCGCAGCCGGTCACGCACGCCGTTGATGCTGAGCGCGGCGGTATTGTTGCGGTCCGTCAACTCGCCGCCCTCGGGCGCGTCGAAGCCGATCTGCACGACATTCTGCCCGGCATGGGTCAGCGTCACCGGCAGTTCCAGCGAGCTGTCCATCGGCACGGCAAAGACCTGCTCATCCTCGCCATCGATGCTGATACGCAGATTGACCGAGCCGGTGCGCGCCTCCGGCGGCACCTCGCCCTGATCCTCGATGCGCAGGCGGATAGTCACCTGCTGATCGATCAGGCCGAAGGCCGGGGCCTCCTCGATCACCAGGCGGCGGTCCCAATCCTGCGGCCGCCCGGTCAGCAGCGCGTGAAACGGCGCGGGCAGATCGGAAGGCAGCATGGCCGGATCGTGGATCCGGCCATCAGTGACGGCGATCACCCCGGCCAGCCGTCCTTCAGGTTCCGCCGCGACCGCACGGGCCATGGCAGTGGCCAGAAGCGTGCCATCGGCATCGTCGCCTACCGTCACCCGCCGCAATTCGGTATTCGGCAGGGCGGAAATCTGCTGGCCAAGCCGATCCACGGCGGCATCGGTCTGCTCGCCGCGCGCGGCAGTCCCTGGCTGGCGCTGCGGTCATCCAGCAGGATCACGATGTCCGACAGCCCCGCCCGGCTGCCCATCTCCAGCGCCGGCCCGGCAAGCGCCATGGCCGCCGCCAGCCCCGCCAATCCCCGCCATGCCCAGCCACGCAGCCCGCGCCACAGCGCGAAGCCCGCGACCAGAACCGCAAGCCCCGCCAGCGCGGCGATGGCCCACCATGGCAATGCCGGGTCGAAACGCAGCGCGGTGGTCATGGGGCAAGCTCCTCTTCCACGCGCAGGCGATCGAGCAGGGCGGGCACATGCACCTGGTCGGATTTATAGTTCCCCGTAAGCACATACATGATCAGGTTGATGCCGAATCTATAGGCCATCTCGCGCTGGCGCTCGCCCTCCCAGCCTCCGCCGATGGGAAAGCTGGGATAGCCGTTGTCATCGATTGCCCAGGCCTCGGCCCAGCTATTGCCACCGATCACCACCGGGCTGACCCCGTCATTGAGCTGCCGGAACGGCACGCCCTCGCGCGCCTCGGCCCCGACCGGCGGCGCCTCGACCCAGACCGAGCGGCCCTGCCAGCGGCCCGGGAAATCCTCCAGCAGGTAGAAACTGCGGGACAAGACGTGATCCTCGGGAACCGGCGCGAGCGGCGGGATCTCCAGCGGCGAAGCCAGTATCCGCAACGATTCCGACATATCGGGGCCGCCCACACCGGCAATATCCCCGTCGCGAGTGTCGAACAGGATCATGCCCCCTGACCGCAGGTAATGGTTCAGCCGCAGATAGGCCTGCGGGGATGGCATCGGCTGGTCCCCGGTCACCGGCCAATAGAGAAAGCTCAGCACCGAAAGGTCGTCATGGTCCAGGTCTATTCCGATCGGTTCTCCCGGTTCGACCGAGGTCCGCTGCCGCAGGGCTTGCGACAATCCGCGCAATCCCTCGTATGAGGTCTGGTCCACCTCCTCGTCCCCGGTCTCGACATAGGCAAGCGCCACCTCATCCGCGGCGCGGGTCAATTCCGGGTCGAGCACCGGCTCCTGCGCGGTCGCGCGCGTTCCGGAAAGACCGGACAGCGCGATCAGCAGGACCGCCGCGACCCGCGCACCACGCGCCAGGGCCGCTGATCCCAACGCATCCAGAGCCAGAATCAGCGCGGCTGCGGCCAGAAGGAAACCCCCGAGGCTTCGCTCTGAGCCCTCGGAACGGTTTTCAAGAACGGCACCGGGCCAGTCCGCCATGGTGAAATCACCGCCCGCATTCAGCGCAATCCGCCGTTCCCCGGCGGCATAGATGCCCGCCGGACGATCCGGGCCCGGCCCTTCCGCAAGATCCTCGGCGGGCACCGGCGCCAGGTCCTCGGCTGGATGGGCCCGGCCAAATCCGTCCAGCACGGTCTCGGGCGTCCAGAACGGATGCTCGCGATCATCCGCCTGTCGCTCCGCCGGACTGGTGCGGGCGGTGGCGACCAGCCGCTCCAGCATCCGCACGAACAGGCCCGAAAGCGGCAGGTTCGACCATTCGGCATTGGCGGTGACATGGAACAGCACCACCTGTCCCTGACCGAACCCGTCGCGGGTGACCAGCGGGGTATTGTCGCTCAGCGAGGCAAGGCTGCGCTCGGAGAGTTCGGGAGAGGCTGCGCCATCAACTGCGCCCGGACGGTGACATCCTCCGGCACCGCCAGCCCGGCAAAGGGTCCGTCGGTATCGAAAGGCTCCAGCCCGCGCGGCTCGCCCCAGCTCAGTGCCCCGCCGATATCGCGCCCACCCTGCCGCAATGTCACCGGCAGGAGCGGCTCGTCCACCAGCCCCTCATATCCCGCCATGCGCGGCCCGGCGAAGCGGATCAGAAGCCCCCCCGCATCTACCCATTCGGCAAGTTCGCCGATCTCGGCCATATCGACCTGATCGGCGAGGATGATCACGTCGGGTGCACTATCCAGCACATCGCCCAAACCCCCTTCGGCCAAGTCACTGGTGGGCGCCAGGGCGCGGCGCAGATAGTAAAGCGGCGACAATAGCCGCTGCCCCTCGGCATGGGCATCCGCGTCGCCGACCAGCCCGACCTTGCGCCGCTTGACGCGATCATCGGCGAGCACCACGGCCCCGGCATGCGCCTCGCCCTCGACCTGGAAACGGGTGACGCGGTTGCGCAGCTCGGGCGGCAGATCGATGGCGGTGGGGCGGGTCGTCACCCCGGCCTCGGTCGCCGCATCGCCGGGGGCAAGACGCGCCAGCTCCCGCTCGATCCCCTGCGGATCCGGTCCGATGGCGAGTATCCCGGGTGCCGCGTCATCCGACGATATCAGCGTCAGCGACGGCGTATCGCCGCCATGCAGGCTGAGCGCACGCACCGGGCCGGCGGGCGGCACGACCGTGACCGTCCCCCGGCTGGTCAGCGCCGCCAGCCATTCGGCGCGGTTCGGATGATCCAGGCCATCCGCAAGCCACAGCGTCGAAAGCGACCCGTCTGGCAGTTCGGACAGCGCGGCTTCGGGATCATCTGGCAGCGCCGTTTCCCACGAGACCGGTTGCGCCGCACGCAGCCGGGCCAGCAACCTGTCGGCGGGGGCAAAGACCAGCGGCTTTGGACCGGTCCGCCCATCGGCCAGCAGCAGGGCGGCCGGGCGACCATCAGAGGCCGCTTCGGTCAAGGCCCGCTCGGCGCGGGTCTGGCGGCCGGCCCAATCGGGCGCAGCGGCCCAGCCCGCATCCATCACCACCAGCAGCGGCCCATCCGTGCCAGCACGCGGGACCGGTTTCCAGACCGGCCCGGCAAAGGCAAGGATCAGCGCCGCCACGGCCAGCAACCGCAACAACAGCAGCCACCAGGGCGTGCGGCGCGCGACCGGCGTCTTGTCGGCCAGTCCCAGCAGCAGGGCGACTCCCGGAAACGCCACCTGCCGCGGCGCGGGCGGCACGGCGCGCAGGATCAGCACAGGACCGGCAGCGCAACCAGCGCCGACAGCACCCAGGGAACCGCGAAACCGATGGGACCAAGTATCAGCATCAGCCCTCCAGCACCTGGTAAAGCCAGCTCAGCGCGAGTGCGGGGGCATGGTCGGTGGTATGATGGCCGAAACGCCAGCCCGCGCCCTCGGCCTGCGCCCGCAGCCAGTCGCGGCGCCCTGCCAGGCGCGCCTGATAGGCCTCGCGCAGTCCGGCAGCATCTCGGCTGTCATGGCGGACCGCCCCCGAGAGCGAGCGGAACAGCACAGCGCCCGAATAGGGGAAATTCTCCTCGTTCGGATCCAGCACCTGCATCAGCACGCCCCGGACATCGAGCGCCGCGGCGCGGGTCAACAGGGCTTCGAGCCAGGACGGATCGGTCAGGAAATCCGAAATGATCACCAGGTGCTGGTTCGGGCGCAATGCCTCGGGCGATGGCGCATCCTCGTCTCCCTTCGCCGGTGCCGCGCGGATCAGTCCCTCGGCCAGCCTTTCGGCCTGCATCCGTCCCGACCGGGCTGGCTGGCCAAGCAGCCCGACCCGTTCGCCACCACGCAACAGCACCATTGCCAGCGCCAGCGCCAGCAATTGCGCGCGCGCGCCCTTGTTGGGCCGGTGCGGCGCGCCGGCATAGGCCATCCCCTGCCCGCCCGAGACCCATAGAGCGACCGTCTGCGCCGTCTGCGCCTCGCGGTCGCGGACGAATTGCGAATCCGAGCGGGCCGAGCGGCGCCAGTCGATGCTGCGTGCCGTATCGCCATGGGTCGCGGGGCGGTACTGCCAGAAATCCTCGCCCGGACCGGCCCGGCGCAGGCCATGCGCACCGGGTGCGACCATCGCCGCCAGGCGCTCGGCCGACAGGATCAGGCCGGGCAGATGGGCGCTGGCAGCCTGTGCTTGTGCGCGAAGTTCCGTGGTGGTCAGTGCCAAAGCCGCCTCATGCCGCCTGACTGGAATTCAGCCGCTGCCCGACAAGCCGGTCGATCACACCATCGACGCTCTCGCCCCGGGCACGGGCCGCGAAGGACAGCGCCATGCGGTGGCGCAGCACCGGTGGAGCCATCGCCTCGACATCCTCCAACGTAGGGGCGAAACGGCCATTCAGCACCGCCCGCGCCCGCGTCACCAGCATCAGCGCCTGCGCCGCGCGTGGCCCCGCCCCCCAGATAAGCGTATCCGCGATGCCGCCTTCCGCTTCCGGTGCACCGGGACGGCTGGCGCGGACCAGATCGAGAATCGCCTCGACCACGGCCTCGCCCACCGGCATCTGCCGTATCAGCCGCTGCGCCGCGATCAGCCCCTCGGCGTCGAAGGCCGCATGCGCGGTGCCTTCATCGGTTCCCGTCGTGGCCAGCAGGATGTCGCGTTCGGTGTCACGGTCGGGATAATCCACGTCGATCTGCAACAGGAACCGGTCAAGCTGCGCCTCGGGCAGCGGATAGGTTCCCTCCTGCTCGATCGGGTTCTGGGTCGCCAGCACGTGGAACGGCCGCCCGAGCGGGCGATGCTGACCGCTGACCGTCACCTCGCGCTCCTGCATCGCCTGCAACAGCGCCGATTGCGTGCGGGGCGAGGCGCGGTTGATCTCGTCGGCCATCAGAAGCTGGGTGAAGACCGGGCCCTCGATGAAACGGAAGGCCCGGCTGCCATCGGTGAGCACGTCCAGCACTTCCGAGCCCAGGATATCGGCGGGCATCAGGTCAGGCGTGAACTGCACCCGCTGGTTGTCCAGCCCCAGCACCGTGGCCAGCGTGTCCACCAGCATCGTCTTGCCCAGCCCCGGCTGGCCGACCAGAAGCGCGTGGCCGCCCGACAGGATCGCCGCCAGAACCTGCTCGACCACCGCGTGCTGACCGACGAAGCGCCGCTCGATACTGCTGCGTGCCTCGGCAAGGCGCTGCCCGAGCGCCTCGACCTCCTGCACCAGAATTTCATCCGAAGTCATGACAATGCCCTTCTGCTGCTCTAGACCGGAGCATAGGGAAGTCATCAAGGGGCGACCATATCGAATGCCGGATCAGTCTGACAATAATGTGAGCGCCGAGGGAATTGCCGCCGCAGCCAGCAAGGCGGCCCGAAAAGGCGGATTGCCGCCAGTGCATCTGTGGAACCCGCCATTCTGCGGCGATCTGGACATGGAGATCCGCGCCGACGGAACCTGGTTCTACGAGGGCACACCGATCGGGCGGCCGGCGATGGTGCGGCTGTTCTCGACCGTGCTGAAGCGCGAGGATGACAGGTTCTTCCTTGTCACGCCGGTCGAAAAGGTGGGGATTCGCGTCGAGGATGCCCCTTTCATCGCCATCGATGCCGATATCGCTTCGGACCGGATCACCTTCACCACCAATGTCGGTGACGAGGTAACCGCCGATGCCGATCATCCGATCATCATCCGGGGCGACAAGGCCGAACCGCGGCCCTATGTCCATATCCGTGCGGGACTCGAGGCGCTGATCGATCGCAAGACCTTCTACCGGCTGGCCGCTGCCGCCGAGGATGGGCCGGACGGGCGTGCGGGCATCCGCTCGGACGGGCAGTTCTTCGCACTCGAGATCTGACGCCCGATGCCGCGTTTCGCCGCCAATCTCACCATGCTTTTCACCGAGATCCCCATGGAGGAACGCTTCGCCGCTGCCGCCGGGGCGGGCTTTGCGGGGGTCGAGATCCTGTTCCCCTATGACATTCCCGCCGCCACGCTGTCGCGCAAGGCCGTCGCGGCGGGTCTGGAGATCGTGCTGATCAATACCCCACCCCCGAACTGGGCGGGCGGACCACGGGGATTCGCCGCGGTGCCGGGGCTCGAAGAGCGCTTTCGCTACGATTTCGACCGGGCCTTGCGCTTCGCCCGGTCACTGCGGTCGCGGCATATCCATGTCATGGCCGGCACCACCGGGGATGCCGCCGCACGCGCCATATTCATCCGCAACCTGGCCTGGGCCGCCAAGCGCGCGCCGCATGCCAGCCTGACCATCGAGGTCATCAATCCGACCGACAAGCCCGGCTATTTCCTGGCGGATTTCGAACTGGCGGCGGAAATCATCGCAGAGCTCGGCGCACCGAATCTGGGGTTGCAATTCGACGCCTATCACGCCCAAGCCATCACCGGCGACGCGATCGGGGCCTGGCGTGAATATGCCCCGATCATCAGGCATATCCAGATCGCGGGCTATCCCGGCCGCCACGAGCCCACCGGCGGCGAGATCGACTATCCGGCATTCTTCGCGGCGCTGGACGCCTCGGGATATCGCGGTTGGGTCAGCGCGGAATACAATCCCGAGCACCTGACCGAGAACGGGCTGGACTGGCTGCCCGGCGGCTAGACCGCGCGGCGGAACCGGATCGTCTTCCACCGGTTATCCTCTGGAGAACACGGCGAAAGCGGTTATTCACATATGGCAACAGAAGGAATCGAGCCATGAATTCCATCATCTATATCATCGGCCTCGTGGTCGTGGTGCTGTTCATCCTGTCCTTTCTCGGGCTGCGCTGACCCGAGGCGGCGAGGCATCCGTAGGCACTGCTCGGAGGGCAGCGCGCAATGGCCGCGAATGCCGGTCATGTGCAACGCTCGCCGCGAGGCCTGACCGGCATTTGCCGAGGCAACCCATCGCACGAAGCGTACACAAGACGTGAAACCGGCGTTGCGCCCGAGGCGGGAATGTCACGAGCGTGGGGACGGGGCGGGTGGTATCCGGTTGTGTTGGGGATGTCGGCTATGCGGACGAAGCTGTCGACTTTACCCCTTAGCTGTAGCGGCCAATCTTTTACGGACAGTTATTGCTGGCTTCGGCGGTGACGGAGTCGTCCGTCGGGGGACCCGCCATAAAATGCACTTCCAATGACCAATCAGCAGAAGCAAGTCTAGGGGAGGGGATCAGTAGACTGATCGAGGATTTTCGATTACATTCCAGAAGCATACGGGTATCATCATCTTCAGTACCTAAAAGTGGGACGATATTTGGATCGTGCTCGAATTCGTAGGCTAGCTCGCTTAACTGCTGTCTAATGGTCTCGTCTGGCAAGGGACGGATGTCGTCCCAGATATTGCCGACGTTAATTTCACCGCCAATCCAGGAGAATGCGCCAGTCGATGTATCGATAGACCTAATCCGGCATATCTTGTTCGCATAAGGAAGAGTTTCAGATATTGTTTCTTCAAAACTAGTATAGATGTATAATGGATATGAAGAGTTTAAGTAGAATGAATCCAATCGGTTCTGGGTCTCGAAGTTCTCAAGAATTGGTTTCCAAGGTTCGGGGAGCAAATTTTCTCCATCGATGTCAGCAGCCCACTGACGACAATCCGACAACGCGTTCGACAGTGCTTTCTCCGCTGGTTGGGCGGTCAGGAAGTGGGCGGGCAAAACGCTAAAGAGAGCGACGAATGTAGTCAGCATTCGAAAATTATGGAAGCTCATAGCCGCTGATCCTGTCCCGTTTTGTTACATCCAACTTGAACGATGTGGTGGGGCAAGGCAATAACCGCAAAGGACTCAAACCAGCCACCCTCCCGATCAACTGGCCCACTCCCACCTGACCGGCAATGACGCGGAAAGTGGCCGTTATCGAGACATCGCCCGTTGCACTGTCTCGATAACGGACTCCTGTGCTATAGTTTCGCCACTGTCCCACAACGTGAGAAAAGGAGACAACGCCATGAAACGCCTGAGCCTCGCCCTGGCCTTCGCCGCTTTCGCCGCCAGTCCCGCCCTCGCCTTCCAATGCCCGGCGGATATGAGCCAGATCGACGCCGCGCTGGAAACCGCCTCGCTCTCGGAAGCCGATCTCGCGAAGGTGCAGGAACTGCGCGACCTCGGAGAGGCCGAGCATGATGCCGGCAACCACCAGGCCGCGGTCGATGCACTGGCCGAAGCGAAGGAAATCCTCGGTCTCTGAACGATACCTGCTGACGAGCGGGGAACGGCATCCGGCGACAGATCGAGGAAGGTAGCCAGTCCCTCTGCCCAGGGGCTGGTCAGCCGTATCGCGCCCGGGGGCATCGCATGTCCCGGTTCCGGGTCGCGATCTGGTGCCGGATCGCCGCGTAACGGCCCGAACCGGCCCGAACCGGCCCGCCTTCCCCTCTCCGGATCACTTTCGGCTGGCTTTTCCTCCGCCGCTCGGCTAGGGCAGCGGCGCAAACCGGAAGGCTACCCAATGGATACCCGCAATATCGCCATCATCGCCCATGTCGACCACGGCAAGACCACGCTGGTCGACCAGTTGCTGAAGCAATCGGGGTCCTTCCGAGAGAACCAGGCCGTGGCCGAGCGCGCCATGGACAGCAACGATATCGAGCGCGAGCGCGGCATCACCATTCTCGCCAAGGCCACCTCGGTGGAATGGAAGGGCACGCGGATCAATATCGTCGACACACCGGGCCACGCCGATTTCGGCGGCGAGGTGGAGCGCATCCTGTCGATGGTCGATGGCGTCTGCCTGCTGGTCGATGCCGCCGAGGGCCCGATGCCGCAGACGAAATTCGTCACGTCCAAGGCGCTGGCGCTCGGGCTGCGTCCCATCGTGGTGCTGAACAAGGTCGACAAGCCCGCCGCCGAGCCCGACGACGCGCTGAACGATGTCTTCGACCTCTTCGCCAATCTGGGCGCCAGCGACGAGCAGCTCGATTTCCCGCATCTCTACGCCTCGGGCATCGGGGGCTGGGCGGACGAGTCGCTGGACGGGCCGCGCCAGGACATGACCGCGCTGTTCGACATGATCCTGCGTCATGTCGAGGCGCCGAAACAGGTCGGACGGGCAGATGAGCCATTCCGGATGCTGGCGACGACTCTTGGCGCCGACCCCTTCCTTGGCCGGTTGCTGACCGGGCGGGTCGAATCTGGCCGCGCGAAGGCGGGCGATACGCTGAAGGCGCTGAGCCGCGATGGCCAGCGCATCGAGCAGTTCCGGATTTCCAAGGTCCTGGCCTTCCGCGGGCTGACGCAACAGCCCATCGAAGAAGCCGTGGCGGGCGATATCGTCACGCTGGCGGGCATGGCGCGTGCAACCGTCGCGGATACGCTCTGTGCCCCCGAGGTCGAGACCGCCCTGCCCTCGCAGCCCATCGATCCGCCCACGATCAGCGTCACCTTCGGCATCAATGACAGCCCGCTGGCCGGGCGTGACGGCAAGAAGGTGCAATCGCGCGTGATCCGCGAACGGCTCATGAAAGAGGCCGAATCCAATGTCGCCATCCGCGTCGAGGACACGCCGGGCGGCGAGGCTTTCGTCGTCTCGGGCCGGGGCGAATTGCAGATGGGCGTGCTGATCGAGAACATGCGCCGCGAGGGGTTCGAACTGTCGATCAGCCGCCCCCGGGTGATCTTCCGCGAAGAGGACGGCCAGCGGCTGGAACCGGTCGAGGAAGTCATCATCGATGTCGATGACGACTATACCGGCGCGGTGATCGAGAAGCTGACCGGCGACCGCAAGGGCGAAATGGTCGACATGCGCCCGGCAGGCCATGGCAAGACCCGGATCGTCGCCCATGTGCCCTCGCGCGGGCTGATCGGCTATCACGGCGAATTCATGACCGATACGCGTGGAAACGGCGTGCTGAACCGGATTTTCCACGGCTGGACCCCCTACAAGGGCTCGATCCAGGGCCGCCGCCAGGGCGTGCTGATCTCGATGGAGGACGGGGTTTCCGTCGCCTATGCGCTGTGGAACCTGGAAGAGCGCGGCAAGATGTTCATCGGCGCGCAGGAGCAGGTCTACCAGGGCATGATCATCGGCGAGCATTCGCGCGACAACGACCTTGAGGTGAACCCGCTCAAGGGCAAGAAGCTGACCAATGTTCGGGCCTCGGGCACGGATGACGCGGTGCGGCTCACCCCGCCCCTGCGGCTGTCGCTGGAAGAGGCCATCGCCTATATCAATGACGACGAGTTGGTCGAGGTGACGCCCAAGAGCATCCGGCTGCGCAAGCGCTGGCTCGATCCGCATGAGCGCAAGCGGCAGGCGCGCAGCGACGGATGAACGGGCAGCCGCTTTCGCGCATTGCGGCTTTTCGCGACGAATGTATCAACTTGTAGCCAAAGCGGCATTCCGCTCGGGCTTGTGATGCGCTATGCCGCTTGCAACCCATGCATGACGAGAAGGCAGGATTCCCGTGACCGATCACATCATCAAGGACATCTCTCTGGCTGATTACGGCCGCAAGGAACTGGACATCGCCGAAACCGAGATGCCGGGGCTGATGGCCCTGCGGGCGGAATATGGCGAGGCGAAGCCGCTGAAGGGTGCACGGATCGCGGGTTCGCTGCACATGACCGTGCAGACCGCCGTGCTGATCGAGACGCTGACCGCGCTTGGCGCCGAGGTAAGGTGGGCGTCCTGCAATATTTATTCGACGCAGGATCACGCCGCGGCGGCGATTGCCGCGACCGGCGTGCCGGTCTTTGCCATCAAGGGCGAAACGCTGGAGGAATACTGGTCCTATACCGACCGGATCTTCCAGTTCTCCGCCAGTGATGAGGATGGGGGCACGGCGAACATGATCCTGGACGATGGCGGGGATGCGACGCTCTACATCCTGCTGGGCGCGCGGGTAGAGGCGGGCGAAACCGACCTGATCGCCACCCCGACCAGCGAAGAGGAAGAGGCGCTGTTTGCCCAGATCCGGAAGCGGCTGGTGGAAAGCCCCGGCTGGTTCACCGCTCAGCGCGATGCGATCAAGGGCGTCAGCGAGGAAACCACGACCGGCGTGCATCGCCTCTATGACCTGCACAAGAAGGGCCTGCTGCCCTTCCCGGCGATCAACGTCAATGACAGCGTCACCAAGTCGAAATTCGACAACAAGTATGGCTGCAAGGAAAGCCTTGTCGACGGCATCCGCCGCGCCACCGACGTGATGATGGCGGGCAAGGTGGCGGTCGTCTGCGGTTATGGCGATGTCGGCAAGGGCTCGGCGGCCTCGCTGGCCGGCGCCGGTGCACGGGTGAAGGTGACCGAGGTCGATCCGATCTGCGCATTGCAGGCGGCGATGGACGGGTTCGAGGTGGTGACGCTGGAGGATGTGGCAGGTAGCGCCGATATCTTCATCACCACCACCGGCAACCGCGACGTGATCCGCATCGAGCATATGCGCGAGATGAAGGACATGGCCATCGTCGGCAATATCGGCCATTTCGACAACGAGATTCAGGTCGCCAATCTCAAGAACCACAAATGGACCAATATCAAGGACCAGGTGGACATGATCGAGATGCCCTCGGGCAACCGGATCATCCTGCTGTCGCAGGGGCGGCTGCTGAACCTGGGTAATGCGACCGGGCATCCCTCCTTCGTGATGTCGGCCAGCTTCACCAACCAGGTGCTGGCGCAGATCGAATTGTGGAGCGAGGGCGGCGACTATAAGCCCGGCGTCTATATCCTGCCCAAGCATCTGGATGAAAAGGTCGCAAGGCTGCATCTGGACAAGATCGGGGCAAAGCTGACACAACTGTCCCGCGAGCAGGCCGAATATATCGGCGTCACCCCCGAAGGTCCCTTCAAATCAGATCATTACCGGTATTGAAACATGAGTGAATATTCTCTGTTCACCTCGGAATCCGTTTCCGAGGGCCATCCCGACAAGATCGCCGACCAGATCTCGGACGCCATCCTCGACGCCATCATGGCCGAGGACCCGCGCGCCCGCGTCGCCTGCGAGACGATGGTGAAAACCGGCGTCGCGATCATCTCGGGCGAGATCACCACCAGCGCATGGGTGGATCTGGAATCGATCGTGCGCGAGGTCATCAACGATATCGGCTATGACTCCTCGGATGTCGGTTTCGACGGCGCGACATGCTCGGTCATCAATATCATCGGCAAGCAATCGCCCGAGATCAACCAGGGCGTCGACCGCGAAAAGCTCGAGGAGCAGGGCGCGGGCGACCAGGGGCTGATGTTCGGCTATGCCTCGGACGAGACCGACGTGCTGATGCCCGCCCCGATCACCTATGCGCATCGTCTGGTCGAGCGGCAGTCCAAGGTTCGCCGCAATGGCATCCTGCCATGGCTGCGCCCGGATGCGAAATCGCAGGTAACGCTGCGCTACGATGCGGATGGGCGCCCCGAGGGCATCGACGCGGTCGTGTTGTCGACGCAGCATAACCCCGATATCGGGCTTGCCGATCTGCGCGAGGCGGTGATCGAGGAAATCATCAGGCCGGTCCTGCCCGCCGAATGGCTGTCGAAAGAGACGAAATATTTCATCAACCCGACCGGGAAATTCGTGATCGGCGGGCCGGTGGGCGATTGCGGGTTGACCGGACGCAAGATCATCGTTGACAGCTATGGCGGCATGGCCCGTCATGGCGGCGGGGCCTTTTCCGGCAAGGATCCGTCCAAGGTGGATCGCTCGGCGGCCTATGCGGGACGATGGGTCGCCAAGAATATCGTGGCGGCGGGGCTGGCCAGGCGCTGTGAATTGCAGGTGAGCTATGCCATCGGCGAGGCGCAGCCGACCTCGATCTCGCTGAACACCTTCGGCACCGAGACCGTTCCGCATGACAGGATCGTTGCCGCCGTGCGCGACGTGTTCGACCTGCGCCCCTTCGCGATCATCCGCGACCTGGACCTGCTGCATCCGATCTATCGCCCGACTTCCAGTTACGGGCATTTCGGACGCGATCCCTACACGCTGAACGGCGCAATTGCCTTCAGTTGGGAAAAGACCGACCGGGCCGAGGCACTGAAGGCGGCGGTCAGCTGATTCTGCCGCGTGGCGCGGGGCCTTTCCGGGGCCCTGCCCCGCCACCGTTCCGGCGACTCCCCGGGATGTTTGCATGAAGAAGAAGGGCCGCACATTCGGCGGCGGCCCGGAACTCAGCCGTAAAGCGTGCGGGCGCGGTCTTCGAACGCCTTGACGATTCGGGACATGGCCTCGTGAAAGACAACGCCGATCAGCCGTTGCAGGATGGCGTTGCGGAATTCGAAATCCACGAAGAACTCGACCCGGCTGCCGCCTCCGGGGCGATCCATGAATGTCCAGCCGCTGCGCATATGCTTGAAAGGGCCGTCCAGGTATTCGGTGTCGATCTTCAGGCTCCCGGTGCCGGGATCGGCAGGCCATAACACCACCCTGCTGCCGAACCGTTCACGGAAGACCTTGAAGCTGATGACAAGATCGGCGGCGATTTCCTCTGCCCCGTCGGGGCGGGTCCGGCGCGAGCGGATGCGGGCCGCGCTGTTCCATGGCAGGAATAGCGGATAGCTTTCCACATCGGCCACGAGGTCGAACATCTGGCGGGCGGTATAGGGGAGGTCGCGATTGTCCTGATGATGCGGCAAGGAGAACTCTTGGGTTTCGGCGGATCGGGTTGTTTGCTAGTCCAAGGGCAGTAACAGGATAATTGGGCGATGAACAACCTGGTCTGGCTTCTCCGGGCATCGAAATGGGCGCGCCACCCGCCAACTGCGCGGATGGTCAAGCTGGTCCTGGCCGTTGTCGCCATCGTCATTGCCATCGTCGCACTGGAAAAGCTGGGCTGGTGGCCCGAATGGGCGATGATGGAGCGGGGCCGCGGAGTTCGTCTGCCGCGCTGAAACGGTTCCCTGCCGCCTGCGCTACAGCCCGGCCTCGGCGAATGAGTCGCATTGCGCCATCTGGCCCGAGCGGAACCCCCGCATCAGCCATTCCTGCCGCTGCGCCGCGCTGCCATGGGTGAAGCTGTCAGGCATCGGCGTGCGCCCCGCGTTGGACTGGATCACGTCATCGCCGACGGCTTCGGCGGCCCCCATCGCCTCGGCCAGGTCGCCCTCTTCCAGCGTGCCGAAACGCTCTTGCGCATGGCGCGCCCAGATCCCGGCATAGCAATCGGCCTGCAACTCGGTCAGCACCGACAGCGCATTCGAATCCGCCTGGCTGACGCGGCTGCGCATGGAATTCACCTCCCCCAGGATGCCGGTCAGGTTCTGGACGTGGTGGCCGATCTCATGCGCGATCACGTAGGCGGCGGCGAAATCGCCCCCGGCCCCCATCCGCTGTGCCATCAGGTCGAAGAAATCGGTATCCAGATAGACCTTGCGGTCTCCGGGGCAATAGAACGGGCCCATCGCCGCCGAGGCGCCACCGCATGCGGATTGCACCGCGCCGCTGAACAGCACCAGCGTCGGTTCAACATAGTCCATGCCCGCCTGCTCGGGCAGGGCTGCTCCCCAGACCTCCTCGGTATCGGCCAGAACGACCGAGACGAATTCGCCGTATTGCTGATCGGCCTCGCTGAGCGGGGCGCCCTGCTGCCGCGAAGGCTGCCCCTGGTCCAGCCCCTGGACGAGGGGCGTGATGTCGATGCCGAAGAAATAGCCGACCGCCAGAACCGCCAGCATGCCCACCACACCGACGCCTCCGGCGCGCGTGCGGCGCATGCCACGCCGATCCTCGATATTGCCGCTGCCGCGTCTGCCCCGCCATCTCATAGCTCTGCCTCACCCGGTTTGATCCTGACTCGGGATCATCGCCGCAGCGCAATGCATTCGCAAGTGACTTGACGACCCGATCCCCTGCGGTCAAGTCAGGATCCGGAACGAAGGGGACCGCATGCTGCGCAAGTTATATGACTGGACGATGGGGCTTGCGGCGCATCGGCACGCGATACCCGCCCTGTTCGGGGTCAGTTTCATCGAAAGCTCGGTCTTTCCGATCCCGCCGGATGTGCTGATGATCCCGATGGTGCTGGCGCGCAAGGCACGGGCCTTCGTCATCGCAGCCGTGGCGACGCTCGGTTCGGTGCTGGGCGGCCTGCTGGGATACTGGATCGGCGCGGCGCTGATGGACAGCGCCGGTCAATGGGTATTGACCGCCTATGGCAAGGAAGAGGCCTATCACCAGCTTGCCGCCCGCTTTGCCGAATATGGCGGATGGGCGGTGCTGTTCGCCGCGTTGACGCCCTTTCCCTTCAAGGTCATCACGATCTTTTCAGGCGCCGTGGGTTTCCCTTTGCCGCTATTCGTGCTGACTGCGATCATCGGTCGCGCGGGCCGGTTCTTTGTCGTCGCCGCGCTTCTGTGGCGGTTCGGACCGCCCATCCGCGATTTCATCGAACGGCGGTTGGGACTGGTCTTCACCGTCTTCATGGTCTGCCTCGTCGGAGGCTTTGTCGCACTGAGGTATCTATGAACGCAACTCGGTTGGCTCTTCTCGCCGGAGGCGGATCGGCGGCATTGCTGCTGGCGGCACTGGGGTTCCAGGCGGCGGGCTATGCGCCTTGCGAATTGTGCATCCTGCAACGCTGGCCGCATCTGGCCGCGGTGATCGTCGCCGGATTGATCCTGTTGACAGGGCGGGTCAGGACGCTGGCCCTGCTGGGAATGGCCGTGGCCGGAGTGGCGATGGGGCTGGCCCTCTATCACAGCGGGGTCGAGATGGCCTGGTGGCCCGGCCCCTCGCATTGCTCGGGCGGGATCGGCGATATCGCCAACATGTCGGCCAAGGACCTGATGGCAAAGCTGCAGAAAGCCCCGGTGGTGCGCTGCGACGAGGTCACATGGCGTTTTCTCGGCCTGTCCATGGCAAGCTGGAACGCGGTGTTTTCGGCCTGTCTTGCCGTGGTCTGGGGAATGGCCGCGCGCCGGGCCCGCTGAAAGCCCGGGCAAGCCACGCCAGGCGAGACGACCGCACCAGGTTTATTGGCGAATCCCCGCAAAACCCGGGGTGCGAGATTGCTCCCACCGACCGTGTCCGCTATACCGAAACTCAACAAGATGTTGAGGAATTCACGTGGCCGACACTCCTGAAGACGATCTGCCGGAAACCCCGGAAACAGGCGACGAAAACAGCAGCAGCCCCCGCCAGGTCATGGCGCATGATGGGCCGCTGATCGACATCTCGTCCGAGATGCGGACCTCATATCTCGACTATGCCATGTCGGTCATCGTCAGCCGGGCGATCCCCGATCTGCGCGACGGGCTGAAACCGGTTCACCGCCGCATCCTTTATGCGATGAACGAGACCGGCAACAGCCATGACAAGCCCTATCGCAAATCGGCCCGGCCGATCGGCGACGTGATGGGTAAATACCACCCGCATGGCGACAGCGCGATCTATGACGCCTTGGTTCGGATGGCACAGAGTTTCTCGATGTCGCTGCCACTGCTGGACGGACAGGGCAATTTTGGCTCGATGGATGGCGATCCCCCGGCGGCGATGCGTTACACCGAAGTGCGCATGGACAAGCCGGCCAATTACCTGCTGATGGATATAGACAAGGACACGGTCGATTTCCAGGACAATTACGACGGCAAGGATCGTGAACCGACGGTTCTGCCCGCGCGTTTCCCGAACATGCTGGTCAATGGTGCGGGCGGTATCGCCGTCGGCATGGCCACCAATATCCCGCCGCATAACCTGGGCGAGATCGTGGATGCGACATTGGCACTGATCGAGAATCCCGACCTGCCGACCGAACGCATCCTCGAGATCGTTCCCGGCCCGGATTTCCCGACCGGCGCCCTGATCCTGGGCCGCTCGGGCGCGCGCAAGGCCTATCTGGAGGGGCGCGGCAGCGTCATCATCCGCGCCAAGACCCATATCGAGGAACCGCGCAAGGATCGTTATGCCATCGTGCTGGATGAGATCCCCTATCAGGTGAACAAATCCAACCTGATCGAACGCATCGCCGATCTGGCCAAGGAAAAGCGGATCGAGGGGATCTCCAACGTCCAGGACGAATCCGACCGTTCCGGCGTGCGCGTGGTGATCGAGCTGAAACGGGACGCGACCCCCGATGTGGTTCTGAACCAGCTGTTCCGCTTTACCCCCATGCAGACCCATTTCGGCTGCAATATGCTGGCCCTGAACGGCGGCCGTCCCGAGCAGCTTACGCTACGGGATTTCCTGACTTATTTCATTGCCTTCCGCGAAGAAGTTGTCGCACGGCGCACGGCCTATGAACTGCGCAAGGCGCGCGAGCGCAGCCATATCCTTTGCGGGCTGGCCGTGGCGGTCAGCAATGTCGATGAGGTGGTGGCGACGATCCGTTCCTCGGCCGATGCGGCAGAGGCGCGCGCGCGGCTGATGGAGCGGCGCTGGCCCGCCCATGACATCGCCGAATACCTGCGGCTGATCGACGACCCGCTGCATCCCATCAACGAGGACGGGACCTACAACCTGTCGGAGACGCAGGCCCGCGCCATCCTGGACCTGCGGCTGCAGCGGTTGACGCAGATCGGCGTCAAGGAAGTCACCGACGAGTTGCAGGAACTGGCCGATTCGATCCGCGAATACCTGGCGATCCTCGCCTCGCGCGAACGGATCCTCGGCATCATCAGCGACGAGCTGCGCGAGGTGAAGGAGCTCTTCGCCGTGCCGCGCCGCACCGAGATCACCGAATGGTCCGGCGACATGCTGGACGAGGACTTGATCGAGCGCGAGGACATGGTCGTCACCATCACCTCGGGCGGCTATATCAAGCGTACCGCGCTGGCCGAGTTCCGGGCGCAGCGCCGCGGCGGCAAGGGTCTGTCGGGGATGGCGACCAAGGAAGACGACGTGGTGACCACGCTGTTTGTCGCCAATACCCACACGGAACTGCTGTTCTTCACCACCGACGGCATGGTCTACCGGCTCAAGACCTGGCGCCTGCCGCTTGGCGGACGGACCGCCAAGGGCAAGGCGATCGTCAATATCCTTCCCATCGATCCGGGCGTTTCCATCGCCGCGCTGATGCCGGTGGATGCGCCGGAAAGCGAATGGGACAGGTACCAGGTCGTCTTTGCCACCTCGCAGGGGGATGTGCGCCGCAACGCCCTGTCGGATTTCGCCAATGTCCGCTCGAACGGCAAGATCGCGATGAAACTGCCAGAAGGCGTCAGCCTTGTCGCCGCGCGCATGGCGACCGAAGAGGACGACGTGATGATGGTCACCTCCGGGGGCCGGGCGATCCGCTTTTCCACCACGGCGGTGCGGGTCTTCAAGGGCCGCGATTCGACCGGGGTGCGCGGCATCAGGCTGGCCAAGGGCGACAGTGTCGTCAGCATGTCGGTGATCCGGCATTTCGAGGCCGATCCGGCCGAACGCGCCGCCTATCTCAAGATGCGCCGCGCCGTGGCCGGAGCGCTGGATGACGGGGCCGAGGCCGATGAGGACGAGGACACCGTCGAGGAAGGCAGCATCACGCAGGAACGCTATGCCGAGATGTCGGCGGCCGAGGACCTGATCCTGACCATCACCGCCAAGGGCGCGGGCAAGATCAGTTCTTCGCACGATTATTCGGTGCGCGGGCGCGGCGGCCAGGGCGTCATGGCGATGGACAAGGCGATGCGCGGCGGCCCGCTGGTCGCCAGTTTCCCGGTCGAGCCGGATGACCAGATCATGCTGGCGACCTCGACCGGCCAGTCGATCCGGGTGCCGGTCGAGGGGATCAGCTTCCGTTCGCGCTCGGCAGGCGGTGTGCGGGTCTTCAACACCGCGAGTGGCGAGGTGGTCGTGTCGGTCGCCCGTGTCGCCGAGCAAGGCGATGCCGAATCCGAAGACAGCGGCGAGGCTGAAGAATAGGAACCCGGCGGGACCACGAATCCGCCGGAGACGGTTTGATGTCATAAATAACGAGGAAACGGGGTGGATCATTCTAGCGAGCGCGTATTGCGGGAACGGCTCCAGACGGGGTTCCTGGGCATCATCGCATTCGGGCTGATCCTGTTCATGTTGGTGCAGGCACGTTTCATCCTGATCTCATTGGCCATCGCCATCATCCTGTTCTCGCTGACCACCGATGCGATCTTTGCCATTTGCTCGCGCCTGAAGGTGCCCAACTGGATGGGCACGATGCTTGCGCTGATCGGCATCGTGCTGGGGGTTCTCTGGGTCTCGACCACGGTCGTTGCCCAGATAAACCAGGTCGTCCAGACCGCTGTCGTCTATGTCGAACAGGCGCAGGCCGCCCTGCCGACGCTGACGCAATGGCTGGGCCCGGATGTGCAGGACCGCCTGCTGACCGCGATCTCGAATTTCAATATCACCGGCTGGATCCGATCGCTTGCCGGTCAGGCGACCGGCGTCCTGCAGGGCAGCGTCCTGGTGATCCTGTTCGTCGGCTTCATGTTTGCCGAGCAGGTCTGGTTCCCCGTCAAGGTCGAACGCCTGACCGGCGACCCGCAGAAGGCGTTGCAGGTCCGGCGGATCATTTCCTCGATCATGCACAGGGTGAACCGCTACCTGGTGGTCAAGACGGCGGTCAGCACCGTGACGGCGGTGGCCGTCTGGCTGATCTTCACGCTGGCAGAGGTCGGCCTTGCCGGGCCGATCGCGTTGCTGACCTTCGTGCTGAACTTCATCCCCTCGGTCGGCTCGATCATCGCCACGGCCATCGCGGCGGTGCTGGCCTTCGTTCTCAGTGGCGATACCACCGTGACGATGATCATCGCCGCGGCCTGCACCCTGGTGCAATTCACCATCGGTAATGTGCTGGACCCGATGCTGCTTGGCCAGACATTGCGGCTGTCGAGCTTCGGGATCATCCTCAGCCTTGCCTTCTGGGGCGCGGTCTGGGGAATTCCCGGCATGTTCCTGGCGGTCCCGATCATGGTCGCACTGATGATCGTCTGTGCGCATATCCCGTGGCTGCGCCCGGTTGCGGTGCTGCTGTCACGCGAAGGACTGCCCGATGACGGCAGCAGCGACGATGACAAGACCGCCCCCCCTACACTTGTGGCCTGATCGCTTTCTTGCTCCGGGCGGCGGGTAAGCGCATTGCAAGATCACCTGACCTGCATGCGTCCGTTGCCTTTGGATCGAACGCCGACAGCTACCTGTCATCCCGGGTTGTCACGCCGGGGTGCCGTCATGATCGGCAAGGCATTCGCCATGATCGCGCAACACTTCGAGCACCCGGCAATCCGCCACCGAACCACCGGCACAATCGGCAATCATGCGCCTCAGTTCGGTCCGTAGCGCTTCCAGGCGGACAATACGGGCCTCGACCTGCTTTAGCTGCTTTTTCGCGATGGAATCGACATGGGCGCAGGAATGGTCGGGCGTGTCGGACAGATCGAGAAGCTCCCGGATGGCATCGAGGGCAAATCCCAATTGCCGCGCATGACGAATAAAGGCGAGCCGGTCGAGATCCGCGTCATTGTAGCGGCGCTGCCCGCCCTCGGTTCGGCCCGGCACCGGCATCAGGTCGATCTGTTCATAATAACGGATCGTCTGCACATTGGTCCCGGTGCGTTTCGCGAGGGTTCCGATCGTCAGCATGGCGCCTCCTGATGCTACAGCCCTTGTAGCTTTCCAGCCGGATTCCCGCAACCAACCGACGGTGAGACCCTGCCGGCGGCCCGGGGTCACGGGAACGTGTGGCATTCCCGGAAAGCGGCGAATTTTTCCGGTTACCCTCTTGAAGCTATAGTCGCTGTAGCTCCTATCTTCCTTGCGATCGGAAACGAATCGGCGGAATCACGATATGGAAAATGACGGCACGATCATCGAGGAATGGCGCGTAACGGGCATGGATTGCGGCTCTTGCGCCGCCAAGATCCGTGCTGCGCTCGAACGCTTGCCTGGCGTGTCAGAGGTGGATGTGGCCCTGATGGCCGAACGCCTGCGCCTGCGCCGCGACGGCTCCCGCATATCGCGGGATGAGGTCGAGAAAGCCGTACGAGGGCTGGGCTTCGGGCTTTCGCCGAAAGGCGCTTTCGAACCTGAAACTTCCCCGCGTGGCTTTGTCCTGCCGGTCGATGCCTATCCCGGCAATGCGCATATCCCGCCGCAGAAGGCCCCCGGACAAAGGCAGGACCCCGCATGGTATCGGACCCGCAAGGGCCGGATGCTGATTGGCACCGGCCTGCTTCTGGCCGCGGCATGGCTGGTGGAACTGACTGTCGGCGGACTGGCGGCGCAATGGGCATTCACCCTTGCCACGCTGATCGGCCTTGCCCCGATCACGAAACGGGCGGTGATCCTGGCACGGGCAGGGATGCCATTCACCATCGAAATGCTCATGAGCATCGCCGCGCTCGGTGCGCTTGCGATCGATGCGGCGGGCGAGGCGGCACTGGTTGTCTTTCTCTTCGCCATGGGCGAGATGCTGGAAAGCCTCGCCGCCGACAAGGCCCGGAACGGCATTCGCGCGCTCTCCGGGCTGGTGCCGAGATCCGCCCGCCTCGTGACCGGCAACCGCATCCGCGAGGTGCCCGCCGCCACGCTCTCTGTCGGCCAGGTCGTGCAGGTCCGCCCCGGCGACCGCGTGCCCGCCGATGGCACGGTGGTCGCAGGCACATCCGGTGTCGATGAAAGCCCTGTCACCGGGGAAAGCGTGCCGCGCCTGAAAGAGCCCGGAGCCGAGGTTTTCGCCGGGTCGGTGAATGGCGAGGCCGAATTGCGGCTGCGCGTCACGCGTGCCGCCGAGGACAACACCATCGCCCGGATCATCCGCCTGGTGGAAGAGGCCGAGACGGCCCGGCCCCCCACGGAGCGCTTCATCACCCGCTTCAGCCGCTGGTATATGCCCGCCGTGGTCGGCGTGGCGGTGCTGGTCGCCATCCTGCCGCCCCTGATTGCCGGTGCGGATTGGGAGATCTGGATCTACCGCGCACTCGCATTGCTGCTGATCGGCTGCCCCTGCGCATTGGTGATCTCGGTCCCGGCCTCCATCGCTTCGGCGCTTTCAGCCGGGGCGCGGCAGGGATTGCTGATAAAAGGCGGCGCGGTGATCGAGGCGGCGGCAAGGACCAGCATCGTGGCCTTCGACAAGACCGGCACCCTGACAGAAGGGCGGCCGCGAGTGACCGATATACTGCCCGTTTCCGGCACGGCAGAGGATCTGTTGCGCATGGCTGCGGCGGTCGAGACCGGGGCGAGCCATCCGCTTGGCCAGGCCATCCTTGCCCGCGCCGAGGAGGCCGGGTTGAACTGGCCCGAAAGCACCCATGCCGGCGCGATTCCCGGCAAGGGCGCTTTCGCCATGATGGAAGGGACGCGTTGGACCGTCGGCGCCCCGCGTCTTGCCGCCGAATCGGGCGTGCTGACCGGTGAGAGCGCCGCACGGACCGAAAAGTTCGAGGCAGAGGGCAAGACAGTGGTCGCAGTCTTCTCCCCGGATCGCCTTCTGGGCCTGCTGGCGCTGCGGGACGAGCCGCGCGAGGACGCGGCGCAGGCCGTGGCCGCCCTGGATGATTTGGGCGTCGCCGCAATCATGCTGACCGGCGACAACGCCCTGACCGGGGCCGCCATCGCCGGACAGATCGGCATCGATCACCGCGCGGAGCTCTTGCCCGAGGACAAGGTGGCCGTGCTGCGCGGCCTCACCGATCGGCACCGGGTGATGATGATCGGCGACGGCATAAACGACGCACCCGCCCTGGCCACCGCGCATGTCGGCATCGCCATGGGTTCGGGCACCGATGTGGCTCTTGAAACCGCGGATGGCGCGCTGCTGCGCAACCGGCTGATGGATGTGGTCGCGCAGCTTCGCCTCGCCCGCGCGACCATGACCAATATCCGGCAGAATCTCGCCATAGCGCTTGGTCTCAAGGCGGTGTTCCTCGTCACGACCGTGCTGGGCGTCACCGGCCTCTGGATTGCGATTCTCGCGGATACCGGGGCCACCGTGCTCGTGACCCTGAACGCGCTTCGCCTTTTGGGTTATGGCCCGGTGCGGATACCCCGCGCCCCGGAAAGGCGGCTGAGCGTGCAACCGGGGGAATGATTTCCATGCTTGAAGGGGCTGTCCGTGGATTCCATCGGTGCAGGGACGCAACGCGCCGCGACAGTTCCCTCTCTTTCGGCACTGGAAGCGGCGGATCCAGCCTGACACCGACGAGACCGGCCTCCGCCTGTTTCCGAAAACCGGTGAGGGACCTGTTCTCGCCGATTCGAGGTGAGGTGAGGAGCTTGGCAGCGATCGAAATTGGGAACGGGGCGCTGCACTCGAAATAATCTCCGGAACTGTTCCGAATCCGGAACAGTTCTTCCGACTTTCAGGTCATAGCGGTGTGGCCCAGCACGACAACTCGTGCTTCATTAACCATGTTATGAAATAGTTCGACCCTCCGCTTGGATAGAGGGTGTTACTGAGTTATCGTGGAGTTTTTCGAAGTGGCTACTATTACTGGTTACTATAGTTTTTATGTTATCGATCCTGCATATGTGGATTTTCAAACCGATGGGTATTATGGATCGCAGCCTTATGGTAGTGTCCGGATCACCGATTTCTCCAAGTTTCAGGAAGTAAGAATCGAAGACGTCAGCGATGCAAGTGGGGATAATTTTGCCCATCTTGATGCTTACGGCTACAATAGTAATCTGTACTATTCAGAATATGACCAGGTATTATATGAATCCTTTGACGGTATTCCTGCAGGGTCGGATATTTATCTGGAGGAACTCTGGTATATGCAAGACAGTGTCGGACATCCTCTAGATACCAATCCAACCGGCGGAGAGTTTGTCAAACTGTCAATTGGCGGCAGAACCTACTATACCTTTAATAATGTGTATGACTGGGAGGTTTCATCATATGAAGATGCTGGTGTGTGGCAGAATGAAGATACCGAATTCCCCCCTGCATATACTGGCTTGTGGGACGCAAGCAGTTTCACCCCCACTCCCGATCCCATCCCCTGCTTCACCTCCGGCACCCTGATCGAAACCAACCAAGGCAACAAACCCGTCGAGGAACTCCAGCCCGGGGACATGATCGCCACCCTCGATGACGGCTATCAGCCCATCCGCTGGATCGGCTCGACCAGACGCGATGCCGTCGATCTGGCCCATAACCCGAAGCTGCGCCCGATCCGTATCCCTGCGGGTGCGCTCGGGAACGGCTTGCCCAAGCGGGATCTGATGGTCAGCCGTCAGCACCGGGTCCTGGTCCGCTCGAAGATCGCGCAGCGCATGTTCGGCGCCGAGGAAATCCTGATCCCCGCCAGCAAGCTGGTCGGGATGAACGGGAGCGAGATCGCCGGGGATGTCGAGGATGTGACCTATTTCCACATCTTGTTCGACAAGCACCAGGTGATCTTTTCCGAGGACGCGCCGACCGAAAGCCTGTTCACCGGCCCGGTCGCGCTGCAAAGCGTGCCGCCCGAGGCAAGGAAAGAGATCGAGACGCTCTTTCCGCAGATCACCGAGCCGGATTTCATGGCCGAGTCTGCACGGTTGATCCCTGCGAAAGGTTCCGAAGTCAAGAAACTCGTCGCGCGGCATTTGAAACACGCAAAGCCCATGCTGTGATCCCTCGCCACGGATCGGGGCGGCGGAAAATGCCGACATTGACAGGGGCGGGATGCAAATCCCGCCCCTTCGTACAGGCGTCGTCAGAATGAGCGCATCTGCTCGGGATTACCCACCCTCGGCCGGAGCCTCCTCGGGCAGGCTCGGTGCCTCGGCCTCGCCGTCATTCTGCGCGCCCTCTTCGGCGGGCGCTTCGGAATCGGCATCGATCAGACGATCTTCCTGCCATTCACCCGAGGCCACCTTTCCCGTCGCATAGCGCATCAGGCCCTGACCCTGCCGCTTGCCTGCCACGAAATGCCCTTCGTAGCGGTCGCCATTGACATAGGTGGCAACGCCCTTGCCGTCGATCTCACCCTCTTTCCAGCCGCCCTCGTAGACGAAGCCGTCGGGTGTGGTCAGCTTGCCCTGCCCTTCGCGCAACCCGTTGACGAAACTGCCGGTGTAAACCGTGCCATCGGGATAGGTCGCCTGTCCTTCGCCATGGCGCTGTCCGTCCCGCCATGCGCCGGTATAGACATAGCCATCGGGATAGGACATCCGGCCCTGCCCGTGATTCCGGGCATTCCTGAAACCGCCTTCATAGACCATGCCATTGGCATAGCTGGCCTTTCCGTCTCCCTCGATCACGCCTTCCAGCCACTGGCCCTCATAGGTCGAGCCGTCCGGATAGGTGATCTTGCCGGTTCCGTCCGGGCGATCCTCCTTCATCTGGCCCCCGTAGACCGAACCGTCGGGATAGGTGATCTCTCCCCTGCCCTCCATCCGGCCCTCGACCCATTGCCCCGCATAAACATATCCGTCGGTGCCGGTGAATGTCCCCTGCCCGTGCCGACGGTCATTCACGAACTGGCCGTCATAGACCTCGCCATTCACATAGGTCGCGATCCCCCGCCCTTCGCGCTTGCCCTGCCGCATCTCGCCTTCGTAACGGTCACCCGAGGGCTGCACGAGAACGCCGCTGCCCGACATCTGGCCGGCCGCCCAAATGCCGTCATAGGTCATTCCGTCGGGCATGCTGAGCTTGCCCTTGCCCGCCGGCTGACCGGCCAGCATCCCGCCTTCATAGACGGCACCGTCGGGATAGGTGATCTTGCCCGTCCCTTCCTTGATATTGGCGTTCCACTCACCCTCGTAGCGATAGCCATTGGGTCGGGTCATCACGCCCTTGCCCTGGTGCAGCCCCTTGACGAACTGCCCCTTGTAGACGCTTCCATCGGCGTAATGCGCCTCGCCTTCGCCGGTAATCTCACCGGCGATCCAGTCGCCCTCATAGGTGCTGCCGTCGGTATAGGTGATCTTGCCCTTGCCGTCCGGCTTGCCCTTGGCGAAATGCCCGGCATAGACCGAGCCGTTGGGAAACACGGCCTCGCCCTGTCCCAGGATCTCGCCATCGACCCAATCGCCCTCGTATTTGTAGCCATTGGGCAGCGTGTAACTGCCCTGCCCATGCTGGCGGCCATTGCGGAACGTGCCCTCATAGACGCCGCCGTCGTCATATTGCTTGGTAATGACCTGCGCATCCGCCGCAACCGCCGCCATCGCCAGCATCAACGCGAATGCGCCCGCTTTCGTCGCTGTCCGTTTCGCCGCCATCATCGCCCTTGCCCCTGACTTTTGCCCCATGGTCTACCCCAAGCACCCGCCGCGCGCAAAGCCCGACTTTTCCTTTCCGCCGCCTTCCCCTATCACGGGACCGAGATAACAGGGGCATGACCATGACCGACCGTTTCCGCCTGACCATCGGCCAGTTGAACGCCACCGTGGGCGATCTGCCCGGCAACGCCGCCAAGGCCCGCGAGGCATGGGCCACGGCGAAGGAAGCCGGAGCAGACATGTTGGCCCTGCCCGAGATGTTCATCACCGGCTACCAGACGCAGGACCTGGTGCTGAAACCCGCCTTCACCGAGCAGGCCATGGCCGCGATCCAGGAGGTCGGTGCGGCATGTGCGGACGGCCCCGCGATCGGCATCGGTGGTCCGTGGCGCGATGGGGACAAGCTGTATAACGCCTATTGGATCTTCAAGGATGGCAAGCTGGTCGCCCGCGTCCTCAAGCACCACCTGCCCTTCAAGCAGCTTTTCGACGAGTTGCGCCTGTTCGACAGCGGCCCGATCAGCGGCCCCTACCCGGTCGGTGCGGCGCGCATCGGCTCTCCGATCTGCGAAGATAGCTGGTATCCGGATGTGGCCGAAACATTGGCCGAGACCGGCGCCGAGATCCTGATCGTGCCGAATGGCTCGCCCTATCACCGCGAAAAGCTTGACTTGCGGATGGGACACATGGTCGGGCGGGTTGTCGAGACCGGGCTGCCGCTGGTCTATGTCAACCTTGTCGGCGGTCAGGACGACCAGCTTTACGACGGCGCCAGCTTCGTGCTGAATCCGGGCGGCAGGAAGGTCGTGCAGCTTCCCGCCTTCGAGGAAGTCATCGCGCATGTCGATTTCACCCGAGGCGAGGACGGCTGGCGGGCCGAACCCGGCGAGTTGGCCCCGCAGCCCGACGCGTGGGAGCAGGATTATCACGCGATGATGCTGGGCCTGCGCGAATATCTGTGCAAATCCGGCTTTTCCAGGATGGTTCTTGGCCTGTCGGGCGGCATCGATTCGGCCCTGGTCGCCACGATCGCCACTGACGCCATCGGCCCCGAGAATGTCCGCTGCGTCATGCTGCCCTCGGAATATACCTCGCAAGCCAGCCTCGACGATGCCGCCGATTGCGCCGGACGGTTGGGCACACGGCTGGATACCGTCAGGATAGATGCTGCCCGCGATGCCGTCGAAGGCGCACTGGCACATCTGATGGAGGGCACAAGCCCCGACACGACCGAGGAAAACATCCAGTCCCGCCTGCGCGGGGTGATGCTGATGGCGCTGTCGAACAAGTTCGGCGAGATGCTGCTGACCACCGGCAACAAATCCGAGGTCGCGGTGGGCTATGCGACGATCTATGGCGACATGGCGGGCGGCTACAACCCGATCAAGGATCTCTACAAGACCCGCGTCTTCGAGACCTGCCGCTGGCGCAACGCCAATCACCGCCCGTGGATGAAGGGCCCCGAGGGCGAGGTGATTCCACCGCAGATCATTTCGAAGCCGCCTTCGGCCGAGCTGCGCCCCGATCAGAAGGACGAGGACTCGCTGCCTCCCTACGAGGTTCTGGACGCGATTCTCGAAGGGCTGGTCGAAAAGGATCTGGCGCTCAAGGACCTGGTCGAACAGGGTTTCGACGCCGAAACCGTGCGCCATGTCGAGAAACTGCTCTATATCAGCGAGTGGAAACGCTATCAGGCCGCCCCCGGCCCGCGCATCTCGACCAGGGCCTTCTGGCTGGATCGCCGCTATCCGCTGGTCAATCGCTGGCGCGACGAGCTGTAGGGGAGATCCGGATAGGCGCCGCCGCTCTGTGCACGCGGCGGCGTTTCCGCGACATGCGCAACAAAAAACCGCGTCCAGACAACAGTCTGAAAACGCGGTTTTTTATTTGGTGCCCCCAGGAGAGGCATCACAAATGCAATAGAATCAAGCCGATTGAGCATGGCGATACCATGCCCGATACCATGCTAGAGCAGTTTCCACAGGGATTCGAGTCCAAAATTCAGGTGATAATATAACGAAAAGAGCCGCCCCGAAGGACGGCTCTTTAGATCATGCGCGAGGTGAATCAGGCGGTGCCGTTGGCTTTCTTCCGATTGGCTTCGGCCTGTTTGATTTCGGCCTCGGTCGCAGCGCGCGCCGCATTGAGATGATCAAACTGGCGGGCCTGTGCCGGGCTTGCGTCGAAAACCGAGCCCTTGGTGATCAGCACATCGTCGGGCATGATGATGTCTGTTTTCGCGAGCATCTTTGCCATTGTCGGATCTCCTTATCCGGGCAGCCTGACGGCTACGGTTCCAGTTGCTGCGGGGGCATCGGCGATGGCGTAACCGATGGCGGTATTCCCGGTTGATACGACAGTGGCGAGACCCGCCGTCGCATCCCAGAATAATGCCTCGCCGGTCTGGACGTCATCAGCCGAGACCTTCGGCAGTTCCCAGCAGCCGGTCACGGTCACGTCAACGGGTGCGCCTGACGCTGCATCCCCCTGAGCGATGCCGACGATATCGCCGACGATCACGACATCATCGGATGCGACGGCGGCGGGCGCGGTGATGGTCAGGGTATGACCTGGTTGCAGATATGTAGTGCTCATGGTTCTAGACCTTTCGTCATGATGGGTTTGATGCGATTGGACCGCCCCGAGGTCAGGGCGGCAATCTCGGCGTCAAGCGCGGCGATCGCGCGTTCGATCTCCGATTGGCTGCGGTAATGGACCTGCTCGCCATTCTGATCGGTCAGGCTGCGGATTCCCGAGTAACGGGTTTCCAACAGCCGTTCCCGATAGGCTTGCAGTTCGGCCAGGGTCGCCATTATCCCGTGACCTTCACAGCGCCGCGCCATCCGGCGAAGCCTGCGCCCACGTCCATCCAGCAACGGAAACTGATTCCTAATGTGGACCAGGTTTCTTGCCTCTGGACCTGCGGGCCGGGGGCGGCAGCAAGATGGCCGAGATTGAAGACGGCAGCGCGGGCAGGATCGGCAAACAAAAACCAGTCGTCTGTCTCGATCCTCGGGTCGATCAGCAGTTGAAACTTGCCTGCAAAGACGTTCGCATCTGCCGTTGTGTTGGCGTAGATCGTGGCCAACACTTGTTCCAGATCAGTCTCACGGCTCGGGCCAGCGACGATATACTTGGGCGATACCGAGATAGGCGTGATGCCGTCCAGATTCTTTTGCTGACGCATGATCAGCCGCGCCGCTGCCAGATCGGCAACCAGATCGGCAGTGCCGGTATGGACGTTATTCCGGCTCGCATCGAACAACGGAGTCCCATCGCTCAGGGTATCGGTGCCAAGCAACTGATCGGCGCAGAGGTCGGCTTCCGTCGCGGCTGCACTTTCACCAAGCTGGCTTGTAGTATCGGCCAGGATATTGAGCGAATCGTTGATAATGAGGGTACGGCTGCAATCCCAGCGGCGGGCGAACGTCCTGAGTTGCAGCGGCTCGGCCTCTTCCGCACGGCTTGTTGCGGTTATCTCTCCGTGCTCCGTTAAGGGCTCCAAGCGGCCAAGCCCTCCGGCCCGAACGGTGCTGGCGACCTTGAAGTCGGACAGGCTGCGGCGCTTGAACAAGACCTTGAGCGGGGACTCTGCCACCCGGTAAGCCTGTCCCACGCTCATGTTGGCGACATTGGCGACAATCGCCGGGAAGTCTGACGTTCCGGCAACCGATCGGTGCAACACCTCATCAACCGACATGCCGCGATGACTGACGCCAGCACGGGACAGCGAGTCTTTCGCCAGATCCATGAGCGACATATTCGCGTAGTCGCGGGATGCCTCGGGGATCTCCGTGCCGCTCATCCGGGCATAGACACCAGCGGCGGCGCGGCTGACGATCGCCTGTGGATCGTCATGGCTGCGGGTGACGCGGATGGTCGGAGTCTGTCGGGTCAGCATCGCCTCTAGGGCTGCGCTGCGCACCTCATCATCGGTCACGGCTTCCTCGGTGAGATCCTGCCCCCAGTCGTCAGGCAGTTTGCAGCGTTCGCGCAGATCATCAATCAGCGCCTCGCGGGTTTCGATATCATAGGGCATGGTTGTTTCGCTCCTCTTGCGGGCGTTTGGATCGGCAGGGATGGGAGTCAAGCTGATCTCCATCACCCTGAAGCTGGAAACGGTCACGACGCGGTTGCCGTCAGCGTCCCGCGTTTCACTCGATCGGCTGACCGTGTAACCGACAGAGAATGTGGACAGGGTGCCGTCAGCTATGCGCTGCCGGATAGGCTCGGCATCGTCGGCGGTCGTCAGGCGGATGTCGGCAAGCAACTGGTCTTCCTCCACCCGGATATTGCTTGCCGTGCCGATCGTCTCGCGGGCGCTCGTGCGGTGATCCAACTGGACCGGCAACGGATCGGTTGCAGCTTGTGCGCCATGAGGGTTGAGAACTTCCAGCAGCGGCCCACGGCGGTCTCGGCGCTGAACCGGGAAGGGCGTTGCGATGACAGCCGTAAATGTCAGCGGATCGGCAGTTGCAGCCAGTGTTGCCGCGCGAAAGAATACTGTGGTCGTCATGCTTCGGATTCCTTTTTCGGTGCGCCGAAGGTCAGACCCAGGGCGGCTTCCCGTTCGCGATCGGCTTGGATCTCGGCGTCCAGTTCCTCGACGGAATAGCCCAGGGCGCTGACTATCTGCCTGCGGCTCGCCAAGCCGTGTTTAAGCATCTGGATCGAGGCGTTGGCGTCTTTCATCGGATCAACCCAAGGTTGTGCAGGCGGGATATGCTCGACGCTAAACAAGTCGTCATCGATCGGGATATTGTGTTCCAATGCCGCCATAGTCGCGACACGGCGCCAGACCGGATCGAGCATTTGCGGCGCGAGGATCTGAAATTGGAAACGCTCTATGCGCTGCCTGTACGCCACGAGCGCAGCGCGCAAGCTGGAATAGTTCGCCTGTCCGACATCCGCCGAAATGAGCCAATCGGGCACGCCCACCCCTGCCGCGACACGGCGCGTCATGTGCTTCAGGAACTCTCCTGATTGCTGACTCTGTTGTGGCGAGATGGTGGTGATTTTCAAGTTTCCGGGAAGTTTGATAATCTCACCGGGCGCGAGTCCTTCCCCATCGGCAAGGGGGTCTTTGCCGTCCTGTTGCAGTTCATCCGTCACGATGACGGACAGGAGCGCGGCCATGCGGTTCTGCATCAGGAGTGAATCTTCCAGCCCGTCGAGTGACGCCAGCGTCAACAGGACAGGAGCCAAGGATGACACGCCCCGGACCTGTCCCGGCCCGCGAGGTTCCATCACATGGATCACCTGATCGGCGGGAACGCGGATAGGGGGGTGATATGCCGCATTCATCGCATCCGGGCGCTGCGGGTGGATATGGTATGCTACCGCCTGCCCATCGTCACCGAGTTCCACCCCGGCGACGATCTGATCGGTCGCGATGTCGGCCAATTGCTCAGGAGGCAAGTGCAACAGCTTGTCACCGCGCCACAGCAGGAGGCTTTCACCGTCAATCCGCTCGGCTCGGGCAACCTGGCTTTGGATCGCGTAATAATCCCCTCGGGCCGATGCGTCGGCATGTCGCGCCCATCGCTGGAAATAGGCGTCGAGGGTGGCGCGGGTCTCGGGGTCGGGGTGCTGACTGGTCGGCCTGATACCTGGTCCGATCACGCTGTCGCACCATGCGCCGATCGCGGCGGCGGTCAAGCTGTTATTCTCGGCGGCATGCCGGGCGCGGCTGCGGATCGATGGGCCAGCCGCCACGGTCTCCGGGCCATAGCTGGAAAAGCGCTTCCGGCCAGCGTCAAACCGGCTCATGCTCGGGGTCGCCGCCTCATAGCTGCGCTTTGTCGTGCCTAATAGGTTTCGCAACCAGCCCATACCGATCAATCCTCGGCCAAGATGTCGAGGACCGGCTTGCAGTGGAGCGTGACGGGGATCAGGTCGCTTTTCTCGATACGGTATGTAGCGCCGTAAGCGTCCGTCCGTTCAAACTCCTCCTCCAGCCCAAGGCTTGCGAGTGAGCCCATCCGCGAATGAGTGCCCGGCCAGCGCCCGGAGTCGTCGCCCAGATGTACCACGTCGAAACGGACGAAAACCGGCGCGCCCGAACGGATTGCTGCAAGATGATCCTCGAAAGCCGGGGTGCCGCAGGCATGGATCTCGCCGCGCGGGCCGAAGGTGCGTAGTTGCCCGAGCATTGCCGCAATCACGTCCTGACTGGTTCCCGCGAGGCTCATGCTGATCGCGGTGACGGCGGCGCAAATATCGCCCTCGGCGTATTTGGTCTCTCGCCCCTGCGAACGCGGCAAGCGGGTAAAGATCAAGCCACGGTCGCGCATGGTCCTGGCGCGGCTATAAAGCCGTTCGTGCTCGTCGGTGCTCATGCCGCGCGCCGTGGCAAGGGCGTCGGTGATCTCGCGGAGGGTTGCGGTGCGCTCAGTCATCTGTGGATTCCTCGTCAGGGTGCATGTCAGTCACGGCGCTTATACAGCCTGCGTCAATCTGAAGCAAGTATCTTGCGTCAATCAGAAGCAAGTGCTACAAGGGCGGTGTCCAGATGTTGAGAACCATGGGCAGGGGCGGCTGCGGTCGGCCCTGCCACGAAATCCTGATGGACAGGTCAGGACGCCCCATCCCGGCAACCTCGCGGGATGGGGCAATTTACAAAAGGCACCCTGGCAAGGATTCCCCGATGCCCGCAAAAATCGACAGGAGATTCGCCCGCCGCTTCCCCAACAGGGGATTCTGGCTCAGGCCAGCGAGCGCGGAAGAGCGGAAGATCCAATTTCGGGGGCGGTCAGAACCGGGCTGGCACCCATGCATGGCGATCATGCGAGGGGTCGGAAAACACGCTGACAAATTCCATTCGCTGCCGTTCTATTCCAGCACCCCGGACCTGGCCGACATTGGCGAGGAGGAGTCGGGAATGACTGCAGCCCATGTGCGGGACAGCCTAAGTGACGGGGGATTGCCTTTCGTCACGATCAACAGAATGTAGCCTGTCCAGCGCCACGCCGCTATCGGCTATGATGCGCTGTTGCTCGCACGCTGGCGAGGATTGACAGATACTCACTTGACGGTCGGCAAGTTTTCGCTCACGCTGTCGTTATCTAACCGAAGGGGGACAATTTGTTTAGGTTCTTAATGCCAATTGCCCTTGCGGCATCTACCTTTATTATTGCTTCATGCAGTAATGAGGCAGGCACAATTTCAGACGTTCATACTGGAGTTACTGCAGGGCATTCAAAGTTTTATCCGGCTGCAGGTGGGTTACTTTATAATCTAAACGCCACAACAATCGTAGCAGAGAAGAATGGCGAAATCCGTTACGCCGTTGGGACAAGGTATCTATCAACTGGTTTAGGATGGGCATTTTTCAGAGAAGCTTGGTCATTCGGGAACAAATTGCCTTATCAAGTTACAGGTGAGCACGTTTCTGGTTGCGGCGGCGGTAGCTGTAGTATGACTGAAGAAGGCCTCATTCAGCTTACAAAGCAACAATTCGAGTCCGCCGCAAAAACTGGTTTTGAGTTTAAATTACAGGGAAGAAACCGTTCTGTAGTTGGAAAGTTACCGGCGAGTGCATTTCAAGAAGCGCTTGCACAAAACCGCTAATTATTAAATTCGCCCTCGTATCAGTAAACTTGGCTTAATTTCGCTCGGCATTTGTTTTGGCGCGTTATCCCCCCTGCATCCAGCGGGATTTGATCCTCCGGGGGGCGGGTGCTGGCGCGGCCTGTGATGCCAGTTCTTCCGCCCTCCGATCAAGATCGATATTCAACAGCGATCGGGCTGCGACCGCATATGTGCAAGTATCGATCGGCTCATTTCTCTGGCGCACCTTGTGCCACTCCAACACTTTGAATCCCTTGTTAAATCGGGTGCGCAGCCGTTCCGCCGTGAAACCGTCGAACCACTCCTCCGACAACGAGTCACTGAACCGGAAACTGCCACCCTGGACCATGCCCATAATGCGCTGTTTGATCGGGTCGGTGCCGACAAGCTGCAGCCTGATCGTTTTATCTCCGGCAGCCTTACCCAAGCTGACAGGCGGGCGTTTCCATCCGCTGACGCCCATGCAGGGGAATATCCGCTTGGCGGCATATCCCCGCGTTGCGTTGTAGACCTCCTGTGTCGCAAATCCGGCATCGGTCAGGGCAGCGTCATAGCGTAGCGTTCCCCCATTCGGGTGCGGGAAGGACCGAGCCAGCAGGTCGTGTACATCGCGCCAGAGGTCATCGCCATACGGATCGCCCCAGATCACAGAATGCTCAAGGACAAGCGCCCGCCCGTCAGCGGTCCAGCCAAGGGTGGATATCTCGGCGCGATCGGCCTGCAGGTCGGTGCCTGCGGTTAAAATGATAACTTCCGGGGGGATGCGACCGTCCAGCCCGATCGGCTCCACTGTGTCGATGAGGTCGCCGGGTTCGAGGCCGTCTGACCCGTCGCGCCACACGCGCCCCTCTAGCTGGTTCGTCCAGACCTTCAGCAGATTCGGGTTGGTTTTGGCGGCGACGAATTGCGCGGCGATAGACCCCCATGACTCAAGGGCTGAACCACCGATCGCGTTAATGCGGTAAGAGTGATGCCCAATCACCTCGGGGCGGGTCACAACCCACTTGCCACGGTCCAGCATCTTCGGCCTGTCTGCTTCTTGCGTAATTGCGCCACAAGCCGGGCAACAGAAATACGCCTCCTCGGGCTTGCCAGTCGGCCACTGGATCATTGACCATTCCAATTCCTGATAGGTGCCGCAATGGAGGCATGGCAGGTGCCACTGGCGGCAATCCCCCTCCTCATAGGCTCGGGCAATCCGGCTGGTCGCCTCGTCTATAGGGGTGGATGCCATCACCACCTTGGACCGCGAGCCGAAGGAAGCCACCCTGCGCAATGCAATCGCCACGGGATCGCCTTCCCCGTCATCACCGCCTGCGGACACTTCCAGCCCGTCAACCTCGTCCATCCAGAGCACGCGAGCCGCACGAGCCCTCAAATTTTTCCCGCTGGCGCCTGACACGATCGACAACCGGCCTCCGGCGTAATGTCGCGTCAGCATCGTATCCCGACCGCTGACATTCTCAGTCAAGGCGCCGCGCAAGGCCGGGGATGCGTTAAAGGTCGGCTCGATCATATCCGTCAGCAGCATCCTGCACAGAGACTCGGAGGGAAGCACCACAAGCTGCAGGGCGGGATCGTTCAGGGCGTAATGGGCGAGCCCCGCGACCATCAGTTGCGTTGCGCCGATTCTCGAACTCTTCAGGATGCTGACCCTGCCCACGCGATTGTTGCCGATCGAACGGGCCACTTCCCGTTGCCACGGCATCAGGACCATGCGCCCAGGCTCGGCGCTGACCGTCTGCGGAATCCGAACGTGCTTCTCGGTCCAGTCGGCAAGGTCCAGTTGCGGCGGGGGGCGCAAGGCGGCGTAAACATCGGCGCGTAGGGTGCGGAAGGTCTCAGCGTGCATTGTCCAACTCCGTCAAGGCAAGGCGCAATTCCTCTTCAAGCAAGGCGGCGGTGTCACGGTCCAGCCCGGTGCGGGCGGATACGCGAGGACCGATATTGAGAATCTGACTGCGCAAGTTGACCGCAAGGTCGGTCCATTCCCGGCGCACATCATCAATCGGAATCAATTCGCCGCGCTCGCGAGCAACCCGTGCCTCCTCCCTGTCGGCCTTGGCGCGTGTCAGGCGCAGCACCTCGGCTTTCTGATCGCTGGATTCTGACGGTTGTTTCCCGGCCCGTGATGCGCCTTCCCGCAACCTGGCGCAGTAGTTCTTGATCGATGCGCGAGTGTCGTAAAAGCCGCGACGGGATCGGACCACGACTCCATCCTGCGCAAGCACTCTGACGCGATTTCCCGTGATGCCCAGAATTTGCGCCAGCGTGCCCTCTTTCACTTCATGCGGGAACGCTTCGGACGAGTCGCTAGAGCCAGCCAGCGGGGCAGGATTCGGGATCTCCGGCGAAGAATCTCGACTATTCCCACCCAACAGGTCGTCGTGATCGTCGTTCTCGGGCTGGGATCGATTTAAATCCATGTTGTTACACCATAAAATTTTTCATTTTGGAAAGTGGACCCACACGGTTCAGCGCCCCCAAGTCGGGCGTGTCGGCCTCGGAAGGACCCGAAAGATCGCGAGAAATCGATGCGTGACCCATGTGACCCGTGACCCATGTGGTTTTGATGTAGCCCTGCGCGCGAGTGTGCGTGTGCGTGCGCGCGCGCATGTGCGTGTATGAGTCTCTTTTTAAACGGGTCACATGGGTCACATGGGTCACGGCCTTGAAACCAAAAGAAAATCGGTGACCCATGTTGATATCCGTGACCCGAGTCACATGGGTCACGCCTGATAGAACGCCCATCATGCCTGGTTGCCTTTCGATATGATGCTATCCAAGACCTTGCGGCAGTCCTCGGGGGATTTAAGCAGGTAATACCATTCGCGATCATCGCGCGGGCCTTCCTTGAAGCGTCGCTTGGCGAGGAATGGCGCTATTTGCTTGCCGAACGCCTTTTCGCTTGTTTGCTGCGTACGATAGCGATTGCCGGGCTTGCTGGCCCATCCCTCGAATGCATCACGCAATCGGTCAGTCTCGATGGGTTCACCTCGCCACAACAAGGCTCTGTCGGCTGCAACGATTCCCTCAGCCTCAATGCAATCAGCCATCCACGCTTGGACGCCCCTGAGCCCCTCGGCGATGGTGTCCAGCAAGGCTTCGGTAGCTGGTGGCTGATGATGCCACCCCGTCAAGTCGTAGTGCATGAGGAGGTGCATTAGGGCGCTCGGACCATCGCCGTTCATCTCGCGCACAAGCGCATCGAAATATGCTGAATTGCCCTTTTGCTCATCCGACACTTCAGAGATGAAATAACGCCTTTCGCCCGAGGTGGCGTTTACCGGGCGGAACTCGTTCGATGTGATCCAGAGCCGATGGAACGACTCCACGGAATAGACTGGCGCATGCTTTTCATTGATCGTCTGCTTATTGGCGGTGATCAGGTTCTTGACCCGCGAGTCTGCCCCGTGGTCTCCATGAAAGAATGCCTCTTCCAGATGGATGAAAAGCTTGTTTGCAATCGCGCCATTGAAATGCCCCCATACGGATTCCTGATCGGCAGTATTCAGATAGGCGGACTCATGCATGAGCCGGGATAGATAGGATGCCACAATATCTTTCCCCGCCCCTTTCTCGCCTCGCAGGACAATGGCAGATCGCGGCTTTTCGGCGGGGCGCTGGACCATGTGCGCCATCCAGCAGAGTATCCATTCATAATGCCCCCGATGACCGTTGCAGATGACGTTGCGCAAATGGTCCAGGAATAGATGGCACGATGCCGACTCTTTCGGCTCAATGGCCCATCCGCGCCACAGGTTATAAGCAGCAACCGGGGCTCGGCCATCGGGGCGGAAAACAACGCCGCCGGGATATTCCTGCCTGCCGCTCCATTCCAGCCACGCCTCGGCCAAGGTGCGCTTCCCGTGGCGGCGGTTCTGATAGCGCAACTTCAGGTCGGCAGGATTACCGAATGCAACCCGGTCGCCTTCAATCGTCATGATCGCAGTCTTGCCGCCAAGACTCACGACAGCATGGTGATCATTCAATACGACGCGGGGATCTTGCTTGCCCTTGGGCTCTACATCCGGCCCGCCTAGCAATTCCCATGTGTCGCAATCTAGATCCGGCTTTTCCTCGCGCTGTTCCGGCTCGCCTTGATCCTCGAAAACGTCCGTATGGTCATGCATCCCCGGCAACATGACAGGTTTCTTCAACCCATCTCGCCATGCGCGTTCGATCTTGCCGCGCTCCTTACGCTCGTCAAAAGGCTCGGGCCATTTCCGGCAGGCTGCAAGCAGGGCATCCATCGCCTGCTCTTGTGTCAGCGCCTTGTGGGCTCCTGCGCCCCCTGCCCATAGTGCAGCAGCGTTCAGGGTGCCGTGGCGCTCGCCTAATGGCGTTGCCGCCAGGTTCGACGCCAGCTTGCGCAAATGATCAGCAGCCCATTCGCGCTGTTCCTCGTCGGCCTCCTGCGCCTCGACTGAGGGGTAGTCCTGCTTGTCCTCGGGCACCAGTTCATCGGGGAAGCGGGGCAGTGCGACCGATCCAAGCGGCGCCCCCTCGGGCACATATTGCTTGCCTTCAATCGTCGCATAGGGGGCAATGACAAGCCCGCCGCTGTTGCAACGGGTATCCAGCCCCGGCCCGACTTCGCCAACCCAGTTTTTCACCCGGTCATCGGGGCCCTCAAAGAAGAGATGATAACCGCCGCTCTTGGTCCGCGTCCGGCTTGGCGACAAGGCGGCGAGGTCACCGAAACCTTTCCCCCGGAGAGTCGCTATCCCGTCATTACCGTGTTTCACGTCAACATCCAGCACAACCTTGTTGTCGCAGAGCAATGCCGGGATCGCGTCGGGATACTTATCCCACCATCCGTTGATCACCTCGGCGCTGGTCGTCGCGCCTCTCTGCCATCCCTCGAAAGGCTTTCTACCGTCACCATCCCCCCAATCGCGCAGGAACAGCACGCGGTGCCCGCGCTCGGCCCAATGAAGCGCCGCATCTCGGTTATTGGTGGGAATCCGCAGCGGGACAACATTGGTGCCCCCTAGCAGATCGAGGGATTCAGCGTCGAGACGGTATTGCGAGTCACTCGCAGGTATGTTAGTCATGGTTCACACTTTCTATGAAGAGCGTCTCACATGGGCCGGAAACCCGAGACGCTCTTTTTCTTTGCGTTACGGCGCCCCAATCAATCAACATCTAGTTGACTAACTAGGGACACCACCACATATAGTTGAATGTGCCATAGAAATGGGCGCCGAGTCCACGGCGCCCATTCGATCGAATATCAGATATACTTATAGGATATCGTCAAACTCGCCAGGCGGGCTGATGAAGTCCGCCCACGCCTGCAACAGTTTCCGGCGCTGGCCCAAGTAGAGAGCATGATTATATGCGCTCCTCACCGATCCATCGACATGCGCCAGGCACATCTCGATCCAGTCGCGGTTCCAGCCGGACTCGTTACTCCATGTCGAGAACGACGACCTGAATCCATGCGTGGTTGCGCGCGAGTGATGCCCGGAGCGGTAGAGAGTATACAACATCGTATTTTCACTGATCGGTTTTTTCATCCCGGCTTGCTGGCTCAGGAAAACGAATCGCTGATGACCTGTCAGGGGCTTCAACTCTTTCAGCACCTGCACCGCCTGCCGGGATAGCGGCACCAAGTGATCGCGCCGCATCTTCATTTTCGGGCCCGCAATGCGCCACAACGGTTCCTTGCCGTCCAGATCCTCGAACTCGGACCATTCGGCAAATCTCAGTTCTGACGTTCTCACAACCGTGAAGATCACCAAGCGCATTGCCGCGACCGTCACAGGGTCAACGCGGTATCCGTCAAGGCTCTTCAGAAAGTCGCCAATCTGATCGGCAGGCATGGCGGCGCGGTGCTGGACCTTGGGCTTGGGCGCCAAGGCGCTACCAATATCTCGGGATGGATCGAACGGGATTAGGTTCTCGGCCACTGCGAATCGGAAGGCAGCCCCCATAATCTGATGAATGCGCCTGCCGGTCTCGATAGCGCCACGCTCCTCTATCTTGCGGATGCAGGCCAGCACGTCAGCAGGCGTGATGCTCGCAACAGGCTTGCCCCCTATCTCCGGGAAGCAATCCCGCACCATGCGGTTGCGCATCCGGTTGTAGTAGCTGGATGCCCACTGATCCTTGTTCAGCTTGAACCATCGGGTTGCGACAGATTGGAAGGTCTCGCCCTCGGGGTCAGATGGACCTCCATCAGCCTTTTTTGCCGCGTTCGGATCGATGCCATCCCGCAACAGGTCTTTCGCCTTCGCCAGTTCCTGGCGGGCATTATAGAGATTGACCTCGGGATAGCTGCCAAAGCTGGCAGTCTTCTGCTTGCCTTGGAAACTGTAATTCAGGCGCCAGTGTTTCCCGCCTGAAGGGGTCACTTGCAGGTAGAGCCCATCCCTATCCCCTTTGCGGTAAGCTTTCGCTTGGGGTTTCAGGGCGCGTATTTGTTGTTCAGTCAAAGCCACAGCCGAATCTCCGATTCAGGGGCATGGTATTTTTCGCCTCTCGCATCATGGTATCGGAAAGCCAGAAATACCATGATCATGCGTAGAATCTCAGCGAATTTGCACCACGCCCGACCAAGTGAAATCCCCGAAACCCTTGTTTTTGTGGGTTTCGGGGGATTTTAGATCGGCTGTAATCGAAGACTTGGTGCCCAGGAGAGGACTCGAACCTCCACGCCTTGCGGCACACGGACCTGAACCGTGCGCGTCTACCAATTCCGCCACCTGGGCAGGTGGTGTGAGCGGGGTAACTATAACCAGTCGGTGGGGGCGTCAATGGGATGTTCGCAAAAAAATCGCTCCCGGGATGAGATCCTCCGGGTCGCGGCCGATATGTGTCCGCATTTGCGCAAATTTTACCTGAAAATTGCGGCCCTGCGGCGTTTGACCCCGGCGGGGCGCCTTGTCGCGCGACCTCGCCTTGAGTATTGAGGCTATGACGCGGCACGAAGGAGGCGAGAAGCCCATGGCGAAACTGGTCACGATCTTTGGCGGCTCGGGGTTTCTTGGGCGTCAGGTGGCACGTCTGATGGCCAAGCGCGGCTGGCGGGTGCGGATTGCCGTGCGCCGCCCGAACGAGGCGCTGTTCACGCGCACCTATGGCGCGGTGGGCCAGGTCGTTCCGGTACTTTGCAATATCCGTGACGAGGAATCGGTCCGGGCGGCCATGTCCGGTGCCGATGCCGTCGTCAACTGCGTGAATATCACGTCGAAACAAGGGAAAAGCACCTTCAAATCGATTTTCGAGGACGGCGCCCGGAACATCGCGCGCCTGTCGCAAGAGATGGGAATCGCGCAGGTCGTGCATATCTCGGGTCTTGGCGTGGATGCCGCTTCGTCCAGCAAATATGTCGCCGCGAAAGCACGGGGCGAAGCCGCTGTGATCGAGAACCGTCCCGACGCGGTCGTCCTGCGGCCTTCGGTGCTCTTCGGGACCGGCGATAGCTTTTACAACCGCTTCGCGAGCCTGGCACGATTCGGCCCGATCATGCCGGTGATCGGCAGCCGCACCCGGATGCAACCCGCTCACGTGGACGACGTGGCATTGGCCGCAGTCATCGCCGCCGAGGGGCAAGTCGCATCCGGCATCTATGAACTGGGTGGTCCCGACATGCTGACCGTCCGCGAAATCGTGGAACAGGTGTTGAAGGTGACCTATCGCCGCCGGCTGGTGCTGAACATGCCGTTCTGGCTTGCTCGCATCGGCGCGGGCATATTGGACGCGGCCCAATACCTGACCGGCGGGCTGTTCACCAACAGGCTTCTGAACGGCGATCAGCTTGCATTGCTGCGGCAGGACAATATCGTCGGCGAGGATGCCCGGGGATTTGCCGCATTCGGGATCCAGCCAAGCGCCCCCGAGGCCGTCATCGAGGATTATCTCTGGCGCTTCCGCCCATCGGGTCAATATGACGATATCAAGCAATCGGCCAAGAACCTGCGCATCTCCTGATGGAGCCCAATACCATCATCGCCGTTGTCCTCGGCATTCTCGAGGGCCTGACCGAGTTCATCCCGGTCTCTTCCACGGGACATGTCCTGCTGGCCGGTCATTTCATGGGATTCGTCTCGCCCGGCCGGGCATTCGAGGTCGTCATCCAGCTTGGCGCGGTCCTCGCGATCCTGGCGGTCTATGCCGAACGCCTGTGGCAGATTTTTTCCACGGCGCCACGCGACCCGCAATCGCGGCGCTTCATCGCCGCGGTGCTGCTGGCCTTCATGCCCGCAGTGGTGCTTGGCGTCCTGGCCCATGACGTCATCAAGACGATCCTGTTCGAAACCCCGGTGCTGATTGCAACCATGCTGGTCCTGGGTGGGATCGTGATCCTGTATGTGGATCGGTGGGCGACGAACCCGGCCTATCACCGGGCCGAGGATTTCCCCCTGGCGATGGCCTTCAAGATCGGCGTCATCCAGTGCCTGGCGATGATACCCGGCGTGTCGCGATCGGGCGCCACCATTGTCGGGGCATTGCTGCTGGGCGCAGACAAGCGCTCGGCGGCGGAATTCTCGTTCTTCCTCTCGATACCGACGATGCTCGGGGCCTTTGCCTATGATCTCTACAAGAATCGCGATGTGCTGGACGGGGCGGCATTGGGGAATATCGCCATCGGCTTCGTTTGCGCCATGATCACGGCGATCTTCGTGGTGCGCTGGCTGCTGGGTTATGTCTCGAAGCAAGGATACGCGCTGTTCGGCTGGTGGCGAATCATTATCGGCAGCCTTGTTTTATTGGCTCTCGCGGCAGGTATGTAAGCATAACTGACCTAAATTGAGCCATTTCCAAAGATTTTTTCTCTTGCAGCATCAGGAAATCACCATTTAGGTCAGTATTGCTGACTTTTCATTCGCCTCGCCTTGCCTTATCCGGATTGCGGGAGTTCCTGACATTCGGAAGGTTGCGCAGCCATGGCCACGCAGAAAATGCTTAAATTCGTATCCACTCCGCGCGAGATGCCGGAAAAACGCAGCGCCGCCGAGCGCAGCGAGGACTTCCACGAGATTTACCGCGAATACGCCGGGCAAAAGGCGGCGGAACAGGCTGGCCGCTGCAGCCAGTGCGGCGTGCCCTATTGCCAGACGCATTGCCCGCTGCACAACAATATCCCCGACTGGCTGCGCCTGACCGCCGAAGGCCGCCTGAAAGAGGCCTACGAAGTCAGCCAATCGACCAATACATTCCCCGAGATCTGCGGCCGCATCTGTCCGCAGGACCGTTTGTGCGAAGGCAATTGCGTGATCGAGCAATCCGGCCACGGCACCGTCACCATCGGCGCGGTCGAGAAATATATCACCGACAGCGCATGGGAGAATGGCTGGGTCCAGCCGGTCTCGCCCCGTCAGGAACGCGCCGAAAGCGTCGGGATCATCGGCGCCGGGCCGGGTGGCCTGGCGGCGGCGGATGCGCTGCGCCGGATGGGGTTCCAGGTCACCGTCTATGACCGCCATGACCGCGCGGGCGGATTGCTGACCTATGGCATTCCCGGCTTCAAGCTGGAGAAGGACATCGTCCTGCGCCGCAACAAGCTGCTGGAGGATGGCGGCGTCGAATTCGTGCTGAACTGCAATGTCGGCGAGGATATCAGCTTCGACGCGATCCGGGGCAAGCATGACGCGGTGCTGATCGCCACCGGTGTCTACAAGACCCGCGACCTGGATATCGACAATGCGGATGCCGGCGGCGTGGTGCGCGCCATCGACTATCTGACCGCCTCGAACAGGGTCGATTTCGGCGATGACGTGCCCGATTTCGACGATGGCGAGCTGGATGCCAAGGGCAAGCGCGTCGTCGTCATCGGCGGCGGCGATACCGCCATGGACTGCGTGCGCACCGCGATCCGCCAGGGCGCGCAATCGGTCAAATGCCTCTATCGCCGCGACCGCTCGAACATGCCGGGCTCTCAGCGCGAGGTTCAGAACGCCGAAGAGGAGGGCGTGGAATTCGTCTGGCTCTCGGCCCCCGGCGCCTTCACCGGCCATGTGACCGGAGAGGCCGCCACCGCGCAGGAACGCGATGTCGATGGCGTTTCGCAAGTCGGGGGCGTCCGCGTCCAGAAGATGCGGCTTGGCGCGCCCGATGTTACAGGCCGTCAATCCCCGGAATTGATCGAAGGGGCCGATTACGATGAGCCCGCCGAACTGGTCATCAAGGCGCTTGGCTTCGAGCCCGAGGAACTGCCGCAGCTCTGGGGCGTCGATGGGCTGGAGGTCACCCGTTGGGGCACGATCAAGGCCGATTTCCAGACGCATCGCACCTCTATCCCCGGGGTCTACGCGGTCGGGGATATCGTCCGCGGGGCCAGCCTGGTGGTCTGGGCGATCCGGGACGGGCGCGAGGCTGCCGAATCGATCTCGAACTTCCTGACCGGCGACGCGCGCGTCGCCGCTGAATGAGGCCGTGAGAATGAGACACAAAGCCTGCATCCACCCCCGGCAAGACTCGCGGATCACCCTGCAAGGGCCGGGAATACTGTCCGTTCTGGCATGGGCTGCGGCATTACCGTTTACCGCCCTGCCCAGCCATGCCGGCACCTTCACGCCGCCACAGGGCTGCAAGCTCGAAGTGACGGTGCAAAATCGCGGCTGCACGGTCAGCCAGATCTATCGTTGCGGCACGGATCCGGATGGGCATCAGCGCAGCGCGATCTTCAACGAGGACGGGCCGACCCATATCTCGCGGATCGATTCCGAAACGCGCTGGATCGAAAGCCGCAATCCCAATTCCGGCATCGAGGACCGGCTGGTCGATGAGGCCAGGGACCACGCCAGTTTCAGCACCCTGATCGAGACCGGCCATGATGATTTCGACTTCTGGACCGAGTCCAATACCGGGGAACGGCTGCATCATGTCGGCCATGACGAACTGACCGGAGAGACCGTCACCGTCGATGGAATCAAGCTGGAAAAGACGCGGTTCGAACTGACCACCACCGATGTCAATGGCGAGGTGCTGATCGAACGATCGGGCCAGCAATTCATCAACCGCGCGATGGGCCGCTTTTTCGGCGGCCAGGAGACACAGAGCGACTGGACCGGGCTTCGGCAGGAAACGAATGACAGCCCCGTCCTGTTCAATTTCCCGGGCGAGAAGGGCTTCGGTGAAACAACCCCGCAATTCGACTGCGGCCAGATAGTGGCGCAGCTCCCTGACGAAAGGGCCCAGCTATGAGCAAGGATTGGCAAGCAGAGGAACAGGCCCGCCGCGACTGGATGGCCGAGAACAGCCTTTACCGGCAAGAGGACGAGCATTCCTCTTGCGGCGTCGGGCTGGTGGTCAGCATCGATGGCAAGGCCAGCCGCCAGGTGGTGCAGAACGGCATCGACGCGCTCAAGGCGGTCTGGCACCGCGGTGCGGTGGATGCCGATGGCAAGACCGGCGACGGTGCGGGCATCCATGTGCAGATCCCGGTCCCCTTCTTTTACGACCAGGTCCGCCGCACCGGGCATGAGCCCGACAATGACAAGCTGATCGCCGTCGGACAGGTCTTCCTTCCGCGCACCAATTTCGCGGCGCAGGAGGCATGCCGGACCATCGTGGAATCCGAGGTTCTGCGGATGGGGCACTATATCTATGGCTGGCGGCACGTGCCCGTGAATACCGCCGTGCTGGGCGACAAGGCCAACGCCACCCGCCCCGAGATCGAACAGATCCTGATCCGCTGCGAGAAGGATATCGATCACGTCCAGTTCGAGCGCGAACTCTACATCATCCGCCGCCGGATAGAGAAGGCCGCGGTAGCGGCGCAGGTGCCCGAGCTTTACTTCTGCTCGCTCTCCTGCCGGTCGATCATCTACAAGGGCATGATGCTGGCCGAGCAGGTCGCGGAGTTCTATCCCGATCTCAAGGACGAGCGCTTCGAGTCCTCCTTCGCGATCTATCACCAGCGCTATTCGACCAACACCTTCCCGCAATGGTGGCTGGCCCAGCCCTTCCGCATGCTGGCCCATAACGGCGAGATCAACACGCTGAAAGGCAATGTCAACTGGCTGCGCAGCCACGAGATCCGCATGGCCTCGAACGCCTTTGGCGAGATGGCCGAGGATATCAAGCCGATCGTGGCCGCCGGATCGTCGGACTCGGCGGCGCTGGACGCGGTCTTCGAGGTGATGGTCCGTTCTGGCCGTTCCGCGCCGATGACAAAGACCATGCTGGTCCCGGAAAGCTGGTCCAAGGCGACCACCGACATGCCGCAGCCATGGGCCGACATGTATGCCTATTGCAATGCCGTGATGGAGCCCTGGGACGGTCCCGCCGCGCTGGCCATGACCGACGGCCGTTGGGTCTGCGGCGGGCTGGACCGCAACGGGCTGCGGCCGATGCGCTATGTCGTGACCGGCGACAACCTGCTGATCGCGGGCTCCGAGGTCGGCATGGTGCCGATCAACGAGGCCAATGTCCGCGAAAAGGGCGCGCTCGGTCCGGGACAGATGATCGCGGTCGATATGTGGGAGGGCAAGCTCTACCACGATACCGAGATCAAGGACCGGCTGGCCGGCAGCCAGCCCTTTGGCGAATGGATCGAAAAGGTCGTCGATCTGAACGACATCATGCGCGAATTGCCCGAAATGCATCGCTATTCCGGCGACGAGCTGCGCCGCCGTCAGATCGCCGCCGGCTTCACCATGGAAGAGCTGGAACATGTGCTCTCGCCCATGGCCGAGGACGGCAAGGAGGCGCTGGCCTCGATGGGCGACGACACTCCGCCCGCCGTCCTGTCGAACCAGTATCGGCCGATGAGCCATTTCTTCCGGCAGAATTTCAGCCAGGTGACGAACCCGCCCATCGACAGCCTGCGTGAAACGCGGGTGATGAGCCTCAAGACCCGGTTCGGCAATCTCAAGAACGTGCTGGATGAAAGCTCGTCGCAGACCGAGATCCTGATCCTCGAAAGCCCGTTCATCGCCAATAACGAATATGCCGAGCTGTGCCGGATGTTCGGCGATGCCGTCACCTATATCGACTGCAGCTTCGCCGACGGTGCCGGGCAGGACGCGCTTGGCGAGGGGCTGGCCCGGATCCGGGCCGAGGCCGAGGACGCGGTGCGTTCCGGCGCGGGCCATCTGGTGCTGACGGATGAGCACCAGGGGCCGGACCGGATCGGCATGCCGATGATCCTTGCCACCAGCGCGGTGCATTCATGGCTGACGCGCAAGGGGTTGCGCACCTTCTGCTCAATCAATGTCCGTTCCGCCGAATGCATCGATCCGCATTATTTCGCGGTGCTGATCAGTGCCGGGGCAACCACGGTGAACCCCTATCTCGCGCAGGATTCGATCAATGACCGGATCGAACGTGGCCTGCTGGAAGACAGCCTGATCGACAATATGCGCCGTTACCGCGACGCCATCGATGCCGGGCTGCTCAAGATCATGGCCAAGATGGGAATCTCGGTTCTGTCGTCATATCGCGGCGGGCTGAATTTCGAGGCCGTGGGCCTGTCCCGCGCCATGGTGGCCGAGTATTTCCCCGGCATGCATAGCCGGATCAGCGGCATCGGGCTGCACGGGCTGCAGGCCAAGCTGGAGGACATCCATCACAAGGGCTGGCATGCCGACAATGTCGAATTGCTGCCGGTGGGCGGATTCTACAAGCTGCGCCGCTCGGGCGAGAAACATGCCTGGGAAGCCAATACGATGAAGATGTTGCAGATGGCCTGCGAAAAGGCCTCTTACGACATCTGGAAACAGTTCAGCGCGGCGATGCGGGCCAATCCGCCGATCCATATCCGCGATTTGCTGGACATGAAGCCGCTCGGCAAGCCGGTACCCATCGAAGAGGTCGAATCGATCACCTCGATCCGCAAGCGCTTCGTGACGCCGGGGATGTCCCTGGGCGCACTGTCGCCCGAGGCGCATATGACGCTGAACATCGCCATGAACCGGATCGGCGCGAAGTCCGATTCCGGTGAGGGTGGCGAGGATCCGGCGCATAGCCATCCGCTGTCCAATGGCGACAATCCCTGCGCCAAGATCAAGCAGGTCGCCTCGGGCCGCTTCGGCGTCACCGCCGAATACCTGAACGCCTGCGAAGAGCTGGAGATCAAGGTCGCCCAGGGCGCCAAGCCCGGCGAGGGCGGGCAGTTGCCGGGCATGAAGGTCACCAAGCTGATCGCCCGGCTGCGGCACTCGACGCCCGGCGTGACGCTGATCTCGCCGCCGCCGCATCACGACATCTATTCGATCGAGGATCTGGCGCAGCTCATCTATGACCTGAAACAGATCAACCCGCGTGCCAAGATCACCGTCAAGCTGGTGGCCTCCAGCGGCGTCGGCACGATTGCTGCGGGCGTGGCCAAGGCCAAGGCCGACGTGATCCTGATCTCGGGCCATAACGGCGGCACCGGAGCCAGTCCGGCGACCTCGATCAAATTCGCCGGCCTGCCTTGGGAGATGGGTCTGACCGAGGCGCACCAGGTTCTTGCCATGAACCGTCTGCGCGAACGCGTGACACTGCGCACCGATGGCGGCTTGCGCACCGGGCGCGACATCGTCATGGCGGCGATGATGGGGGCCGAGGAATACGGTATCGGCACCGCCGCCCTGATCGCCATGGGCTGCATCATGGTGCGCCAGTGCCAGTCGAACACCTGCCCGGTCGGCGTCTGCACGCAGGACGAGAAACTGCGCGCCATGTTCACCGGCAGCGCCGACAAGGTGGTGAACCTGATCACCTTCTATGCGCAGGAGGTGCGCGAGATCCTGGCCTCCATCGGGGCGCGCAGCCTCGACGAGGTGATCGGCCGTGCCGATCTGTTGACACAGGTCAGCCGTGGCGCCGCGCATCTGGATGATCTGGACCTCAATCCGCTCCTGATCACCGTCGATGGCTGGGACAAGATCGTCTATGATCGCAGCAAACCGCGCAACGCGGTGATGGACACGCTGGACGCGGAAATCATCCGCGATGCCGAGCGGTTCTTCTCGGATGGCGAGAAGATGCAGCTCTCCTATGCCGTGCGTAACACGCTGCGGACCATCGGCACGCGGACATCCAGCATGATCGTGCAGAAATTCGGTATGCGCAACGATCTGCAGCCCGATCACCTGACGGTCCGGCTGACCGGCAGCGCCGGACAATCCCTTGGCGCATTCGCCGCTCCGGGCTTGAAGCTGGAGGTTTCGGGCGATGCCAATGACTATGTCGGCAAGGGGTTGTCGGGCGGCACCATCACCGTGCGTCCGCCGATGATCTCGCCGCTGACCGCCGCCAACAATACCATCATCGGCAACACGGTCCTTTACGGCGCCACCGACGGCTATCTCTTCGCCGCCGGCCGTGCCGGGGAACGTTTTGCCGTCCGCAACAGCGGCGCGACAGTGGTGATCGAGGGCTGCGGCAGCAATGGCTGCGAATACATGACCGGTGGCATCGCGGTGATCCTTGGCCGGATCGGCGCGAATTTCGGCGCGGGCATGACCGGCGGCATGGCCTATCTCTATGATCCCGAAGGGTTTGCGCGCGATTATATCAACCCGGAAACGCTGGTGATGTGCCCGGTCACGCAGGATCACTGGGAGACCGAGCTGAAGGCCCTGATCGAGCGTCACCACAGGGAAACCATGTCGCGCAGGGCCGAGGACATCCTGCAGGACTGGGATCGCGAGAAGGTGAATTTCCTGCAGGTCTGCCCGAAAGAGATGCTGCCGCATCTGCCTCATCCGATCGAGGCGGTCGATGACGCCAGCGCGGTTCCGGCGGAGTAACCCGGCGATTGCACGAGTTCCGAATGCGGCCTTTTCCGGGCCGCATTCGTCATTCCAAAAGCAGATGCTTGACTGCGCGGCAAGGAGCATGACAAAGCCCGATCATGATCCTGCGCCTGTTATTCAGAACCCCTGCGCCAGAACCCGCCCGGAAAGGCGCCAAGCCCGTGCGCTGGCGGCCGCTGCGCCGCCTGGCCATCTGGTTGCGCTGGTTTCTCTTGCGCGTCTTCCTGCTGATGATGGTGCTGGTGGCCTTCTATGGCCTGGTGAATCCGCCGACGACATGGACCATCATCGCCGAGTCGCGCAACCATCCCATCAAGCCTCGCGAATGGGCGGATATCGGGGATATCGCCCCGGTCATGCGCCGTTCGGTCGTGGCGGCGGAGGATGCCAATTTCTGCCGGCACTGGGGTTTCGACATGACCGAGATCCGGAAGGTGGTCGCCTCCGGCAGCTCGCATGGCGCCTCGACCATCAGCCAGCAAACCGCGAAGAACGTGTTCCTGTGGCAAAACCGAAGCTGGACGCGGAAATTGCTGGAGGCGGTGTTCACACCGCTTGTCGAAGCGCTCTGGTCCAAGCAGCGGATCCTTGAGGTTTACCTGAACGTGGCGGAGTTCGGACCGGGCATTTTCGGTGTGGGGGCGGCCGCCCGCGAATATTACGGCACCACACCTGACAAGCTGACCCCGGTGCAGGCGGCAAGGCTGGCCGCGATCCTGCCCGCGCCCAAATCCCGCAGCCCGCATCAGGCATCGCGCCGCTCACGCTCGATCGCCGATGGAGCGGCCACGATCGCGCGGGACGGAAGGGCCGGCTGCCTGTGAGCAGCAACCCATCAGGTTGAAACAACATTGCCGCCGCCGTATCAATATGAACGCCCGGCAACGAAGAGGCCCAGAGCAGTCAATGAACAACAACACCCAGACCACGCGCCTTTACCACTCGATGCTGTCACCCTTCTGCCGCAAGGTGCGGCTGGTTCTGGCCGAGAAGAAGATCGAGGTCGAACTGGTCGAGGAACGGTATTGGGAAAGCCCTCCCGACCTGAAACGCCGCAACCCGGCGGGCAAGCTGCCGGTCTTACGCTATCGCGGCAACATGCTGGCCGAAAGCCAGGCCATCGTCGAATATCTGGACGAAACCGTGCCGAACCCGCCCCTGATGCCGCAAACCCCGATGGAGCGGCACGAGGTGCGAAGGCTTTGCGCCTGGTTCGACGACAAGTTCAATGCCGAGGTCACGCGCCCGATCATGGAGGAGCGTGTGTGGAAAAAGATCATGCGCTCGGGCTATCCCGACAGCCGGGTGGTCAAGGACGGGCTCAGGGCGATCAAGGAACATATCGACTACCTTGCCAGCCTTCTTGAAGCCCGCCGCTGGCTGGCAGGTAACACCCTGTCGCTGGCCGATTTCACCGCTGCGGCGCATTTCTCTTGCCTGGACTACATCTCCGACGTGGATTGGGACCGGTCCGAGATGGTGCGGGACTGGTACGCGACGATCAAGTCACGCCCGGCTTTCCGTCCGGTCCTGGCCGATCAGGTTCCCGGGATACATCCGGCCCCGCATTATGCCGAGCTGGACTTCGGATAGGACGGGCGGGCGCGGCGCGCGTCCCGCGACGGCCGGGGGCCAGCCCCCGGACCCCCGAGGTATTTTCACAAAGAAGAAGATCAAGGCTGCCCTGGCTCTTGAGGCCGAGGCCGTCGGCTTTGCCGGGATGCGGATTACAACCCCGGACGCGGCGCCGGAAATTGCTCGGCGATTACAGTCGTTTCTTGAAGCGGACAGGCATGGACAGATGAGCTGGATGGCCGAGCGCACGCATTGGCGCGGCAATCCGGCGGCGCTCTGGCCCGAGGCGCGTTCGGTGATCATGCTGGCCGAACTTTACACGCCAGACCATGATCCGCTGGCGGTTCTGGCACAGCCGGATCGCGCGGCAATCAGCGTCTATGCGCAGGGGCGGGACTATCACGACCTGGTCAAGAAGCGGCTCAAACGCTTGGGACGCTGGCTGCTGGAGCAGGAACCGGGCCATGAAATCAAGGTTTTCGTCGATACCGCCCCGGTGATGGAGAAACCGCTGGCAGAGGCGGCGGGCCTGGGATGGCAGGGCAAGCATACCAATCTGCTGTCGCGGGAACTGGGAAGCTGGTTCTTCCTGGGTGCCATCTTCACCACGCAGGAACTGCCACCGGACGAGCCGGAGAGGGAGCATTGCGGGTCCTGCCGCGCCTGCCTGGACATCTGTCCGACAAAGGCATTTCCTGCGCCATTTCAACTGGATGCGCGAAGATGCATCTCTTACCTGACGATCGAGCACAAGGGGCCGGTCGATCCCGAATTGCGGGAATTGATGGGTAACCGGATCTATGGTTGCGACGATTGCCTTGCCGTCTGTCCCTGGAACAAGTTCGCGCAGACGGGAACCGAGATGCGATATCGCGGTATCGTCGATGCGCCGCCACTGGAGGAACTCGCCATTCTGGACGATGCCGGGTTCCGGGCCCGGTTTTCCGGCAGTCCGATCAAGCGGATCGGGCGTGATCGATTTGTCCGTAACGTCCTTTATGCGATAGGAAATTCCGGAGAGCCGAGATTGGCGGAAGCCGCAAGGCCGCTCGTGAACGACCCTGATGAGGCGGTTGCGGATGCCGCCCGTTGGGCCTTGCTCCGGCTGGCACGGCAACCGTAATCCGGGCGACAATCCGAACAAGGTGATCTCCTGCAGGAATCCGACACAACGGATACGCGCGTTGCGCGACGTTTCCCCCGCATTCGGGCGGAAGAAGAAATGCCCCCTGAACCGACACCTCAAGATCAGTATGAAAAACATACTGGAGCCGATTGTGATCGGACCGACGCTCCCTTTCTTGTTCATGCAGGTCACCCCGGCCATCGCGGGCACAAGTCCCGTCGCCATGGCAATTGACTTGTATGGAAGTATGGTATAGTAGCTCTCGACAGGAGGATCACCGTGGACCAGTTCAATATCGTCACATCGGGAAATTCGACTGCGCAGCAGGTCTATGCCTGGCTGCATGGCCGTATTCTTCGCGGTGAGCTGGAACCCGGCGCGCGTCTCAGCGAAACCGAAATCGCGGGGCAAGCAGGCGTCAGCCGTCAGCCGGTGCGCGAAGCCTTCATCCGCCTGACCGCCACGGGGCTGGCCGAAGTGCGCCCGCAGCGCGGCACCTTCATCGGCCGGATCTCGGTCAAGGCCGTGCTTTCGGCGCGCCTGATCCGCGAGGCGGTGGAAAGCGACCTGATCCGCATGGTCTCGGCCAATCTCGATGATGCGCTGCTGACCCGGCTGGACGAGCAGCTTGCCGCGCAGCGAGAGGCCAGCGAGCGGCAGGATGTCGAAGCCTTCATCACGCTGGACGACCGGTTCCATCACAGCCTTGCCGTCGCGGCGGGGCATGGCGATGTCTGGGACGTGCTGGAGGGGCTGAAATCCCAGATGAACCGGCTGCGGCACATCACCGCGCGGGTCTTTGACCACCAGAAGCTGATCGAGCAGCACGGGGCCATCGTGCAGGCGCTGCGCGAGGGCAACGCGGATGCCGCGGAACAGGCGATGCGCCTGCATCTGCGCCAAGTGCTGAACGACCTGCCCGAGATCGCCCGCAGCAAACCCGAATTCTTCACGAAATGAAATCAGGAGGAACCATCGTGAAACTGAACCGCCGTCAATTCACCGCGCTGGCCGGGGCCAGCCTGCTGACCACGCCTGCGATCCGCGCCCATGCCGCCGATGTGACCATCAAGCTGGGCCACCTGGCGAACGAGGAAAACAGCTGGCACAAGGCCTCGCTGAAATTCGGCGAGGAAGTCGCCAGGCTGACCGATGGCCGCGTCGAGGTCCAGGTTTTCCCCAATGAATCGCTTGGCAAGGAGATCGACCTGATCAACGGCATGCAGCTTGGCACCGCCGACATGACGATCACCGGCGAGAGCCTGCAAAACTGGTCACCGATGGCGGCGCTGCTGGCGGTTCCCTATGCCTATCTGACGCTGGAGCAGATGGACGAGGTCGCGGCAGGCGATATCGGCACGCAGATCAAGGAGGAGATCCTTGCCAAGGCTCAGATCCGCCCCATCGCCTATTTCGCGCGCGGGCCACGCAACCTGACCTCGAACCGTGAGGTGATGACGCCCGAGGATCTGAACGGGCTGAAGCTGCGGGTGCCGAATGTGCCGCTTTTCGTGAAAACGTGGGAAGCACTTGGCGCGCAGCCGACGCCGATGGCTTTCAGCGAAGTCTTCACCTCGCTGCAGAACGGCACGATCGACGCGCAGGAAAACCCGCTGGCGCTGATCGAGTCGGCGAATTTCAACGAGGTGCAGAAATTCGTGAACAAGACCGAGCATGTGCGGTCATGGATTTACCTGACCATCTCGGAGATGACATGGGGCCGCCTGTCCGCCGAGGACCAGGAGGCCGTGACGCAGGCCGCCGAGACCGCGCAGCAATATGAGCGCGAGCTGTTCCTGGCCGACGAGGATCGTCTGACCAAGGCCTTGCAGGACAAGGGCATGACATTCGTGGAGAGCGACAAGGCGGCATTCGCGGCGCAGGCGAAGGACGCCGTGCTGGCCAATGTCGGCGACGAGATCAAGCCGGTGGTCGAAGAGCTATTCGCCGCCCAGGGCTGATCCTGCGGGCGGCCGGTATCGGAGCCGGCCGCCTCGATATATTTCCAAGCTTGATGATCCGAAGCCAAGATTAACCGTGGAGGAAGCATGACCGTCTTGATCCGCTGGATGCGGGCGTTTTTGCGATTGGGCACCGGGATCTCCTTCATGGTGCTGATCACCGCCGTCACCGTGCAGGTGGTCGGGCGCGGCTTTGTCGGCGCCTCACCGGTCTGGACCGAGGAACTGACCCGTTTTGCCCTGCTCTACCTCGCGGGCTTCGGGACCGGGCTGGCGCTGCTGACGGGCGATCTGGTCAATGTCGACCTGGTCAGCGAGAGCCTGCCGGGACGTCTGCCATGGGTCTCACGGCTTGTTTCGGCGGGGCTGGTCCTGGCCTTCTGCCTGCTGTTGATCGGGCCCGCCATGCATTTCACCCGGATCGGTGCGATGCAGACCTCCCCCGCCATGGCACTGCCGATGAATTACGCGCATGGCAGCGTGCTGTTGCTTTTGGCGGTGCTGGCACTGGCGGCCTTGCTGCGCGGCATGGGCATGCTGACCGGCGCAAGCGATGGCCGTCCCGAGAACCTGATGGGAGAGATCGAATGAGTCTGGCGATCCTTGGACTGACATTCCTTCTTGGACTTGTAATCGGTCTGCCGGTGGCGATCACACTCGGACTGTCCTCGGCGGCATATCTGCTGTGGAACGGCATGCCTTTGGTGGTGATTCCGCAAAAGATGTATGCGGGAATGGACAGTTTCGTATTGCTTTGCATTCCGGGCTTCATCCTTGCGGGCAACCTGATGAATAGCGGCGGCATCACCGGGCGGATCATCCGCTTCGCGCAGGCGATGGTGGGCTGGGTGCGCGGCGGATTGGCGCAGACCAATGTCGCCTCGTCGATGCTGTTCGGCGGCATTTCCGGCACGGCGGTGGCGGATGCGGCCTCGATCGGGGGAATGATGATCCCCGGCATGAAGAAGGCGGGCTATCCGGCGGATTTCTCGGCCGCGGTGACGGCGGCCTCCTCGACCGTCGGGCCGATCATTCCGCCATCGGTGCCGATGATCATCGTGGGCTCGCTGGCCGGGATCTCGGTCGGCAAGATGTTCATCGCCGGGGCGGTTCCAGGCTTGATGCTGGGGCTGGCGATGATGATAACCACCTATATCATCGCGCGCCGCCGGAATTTCCCACGCCAGGCATGGCGGGGATGGGGCGAATTGGGACTCTCGTTCCTCGGCGCATTCTGGGCATTGGCGATGACCGCGCTCATCGTGGGCGGGATGCTGTCGGGCTATGTCACGCCGACCGAGACCGCCGTCGTCGCCTCGATCTATGCCGTCATCGTCGGCGCCTTCATCTATCGCGAATTGCCGCTGGCCCGCGTGCCGGGAATCCTGATCGACAGCGCGGTGAGTTCGGCGGGGATCCTGGCGCTGGTGGGCACGGCCAATGTCTTTGGCTGGATCCTGGTCAGCGAGCAGATCCCGCAGATGATCGCGAACGGGGTGCTGTCGGTGACCGACAACCGGATCCTGGTGATCCTGCTGATCAATGTCGTGCTGCTGGTCGTCGGCATGTTCATGGAGACCATCGCCGCGCTCATCATCCTCTTCGTGCCGCTGATGACGCTGGCGCAGGGCGTCGGGGTCGAGCCGCTGCATTTCGCGGTTTTCGCGGTGCTGAACCTGATGATCGGGCTGACCACGCCTCCGGTCGGGGTCTGCATGTTCGTCTGCGCCAATATCGCACGGCTGCCGCTTGCCCCGGTGATCCGGGCGCTGGTACCTTACCTGATTACCAATATCCTCGTGCTGCTGCTGGTGTCCTATATCCCGGCGATCAGCACCTGGCTGCCCTCCCTGATGGATTGATGACATGACCGATATCGCCTGCCGCCTTCATACCGCCCATGACCTGCGCATCGAGGACCTGCCCGCGCCCGAAGCAGCGCCGGGCATGGCCGTGATCCGCGTTCAGCGCGGGGGTATCTGCGGATCGGACCTGCACTATTACCACGATGGCGGTTTCGGTCCCGTCCGGGTGCGCGAGCCGATCATCCTGGGCCACGAGGCCGCCGGCGTGGTCGAGGCCGCACCTGCGGACTCGGCGCTCAAACCCGGACAGCTTGTCGCGCTGTCTCCATCGCGCCCCTGCGGGGAATGCGCGTTCTGCATGGCCGGACAGGAACGGCATTGCCTGGAGATGCGCTTCAACGGTTCGGCCATGCGCCTGCCGCATGAAAACGGGCTGTTCCGCACCCGGCTGGCCCATCCCGTGGCGCAATGCCTGCCCCTGCCCGATTACGTCGAGGCTGAAGCCGCAGCCGGAGCGGAACCTCTGGCGGTCTGCCTGCACGCGCTCTCCATGGCGCCTTCGCTGGAGGGGCAGCGCGTGTTGATCACCGGCGCCGGACCGATCGGAGCGATCTGCACCGCGCTGGCACATCTGCACGGTGCGGCAGAGATCATCGTGACCGATGTGCAGGATTTCACATTGGGGATCGCCGAAGAAATGGGAGCCGACCGGGTGGTGAACGTGGCGCGGGACCCTGACGGGCTGTCCGATTACGCGACAGGCAAGGGCCGGATCGACGTGGTTCTGGAATGTTCCGCCAATCAGCATGCCATCGCGCAGGCGATCGGCGTCACCCGCCCGCAAGGCAGCATGGTGCAGATCGGTGTCGGCGGGACAACGCCGCTGCCGCTCAACCTGATCGTGGGCAAGGAGCTGCGCTTTTTCGGCACCCATCGTTTCGACAGGGAATTCGCCGAGGCCGTCCGCATGATCGCCCTTGGAGAGATCGACCTGTCGCCGATGGTGACGCAGGTGCTGCCCGCGCGCGAGGCGGTGCGGGCCTTCGACCTGGCCGGTGATCGGGCACAGGCGGTCAAGGTGCAACTGGATTTCGCGACGTGAGATGGCCGGGGGGTTGTCTGCCCCGTCGCCGGTGGTTCTTGAACCAGTGGCGCACCAGCCGGCACCCCCGAGGATATTTGCATGAAGAAGAAGAGCGGATCCCGGGATAGCGATTCGCTGTATTCAGGAGAATGAGATGAGACATGTTTGGCGGTGGTTCGGGCCGAAGGATCGGGTATCCATCGATGACATGATGCAGGCCGGGGTGCAGGGCGTGGTGACCGCGCTGCATCACCTTCCCAGTGGCGCGCCCTGGACACCCGAAGAGATCGCCCGACGGCAAGCACAGATCGCCGCGATGAGGGACGGCACGCCATCGGGCCTGAAATGGGAGGTGGTCGAGAGCCTGCCGGTCAGCGAGGCGATCAAGACGCAAAGCGGCGACTGGCGCGCGCATGTCGAGAACTGGATTGCCTCGATGCGGAACCTGAAGGCGGCGGGCATCGAGGTTATCTGTTATAATTTCATGCCGGTGCTGGACTGGACCCGCACCGACCTGGCATGGCGCAGGCCCAATGGCGCGACCTGCATGCGTTTCGATTTCACCGATTTCGCGGCTTTCGACATCCATATCCTCAAGCGCGCAGGCGCCGCCGAGGATTTCCCCGAGGGTATACGCGACGAGGCCGCTCGCCGTTTTGCCGCCATGGACGAGGCGCGGCGCGAGCAATTGGCCGGGAATGTCGTATTCGGCCTGCCGGGCGCGGCGGAGAATTTCAGCCTGGAGGATGTGCGTGATCTTCTGGACAGCTATGCCCCCGTAACCGATGCGGTGCTACGCCGGAATTTCCACGATTTCCTCGAACAGGTCGCCCCCGTCGCGCAAGAGATCGGGGTGCGGCTGTGCTGCCATCCCGACGATCCGCCCTTCGGCCTGCTGGGCCTGCCCCGTATCATGTCCACCGAGGCCGATTACGCCGAGCGCCTTGCCGCCGTCGATCTGCCCGCGAACGGGATCACGCTGTGCTCGGGTTCCCTGGGCGCGCGGCCCGACAACGACCTGCCGGGCATGATGGAGCGCTTTGGCGCGCGTGTGCATTTCCTGCATCTGCGCAATGTCCGGCGCGACGGCGATGCGATCCGCGGCTCTTTCTTCGAGGACGAGCATCTGGGCGGGCAGACTGACATGGTGGCGCTGGTCGCCTCGGTCCTGCGCGAGGAGGAACGGCGGCGCAAGGCGGGTCGCGCGGATGCGGCGATCCCGATGCGGCCCGATCACGGGCAGGACATCCTTGACGATATCGGACGTGGGGGGCAGCCGGGCTATCCAGCTATCGGGCGGCTCAAGGGGCTGGCCGAGTTGCGCGGGGTCGAGGCGGCACTGACCCATCAGGGAAGCGCCTGACACGGGCCTTATCGAACGCGGCGGATCATCCGGCGCGTTCAGGGCTGGCCACCAGCACCTCGATGCCGCGCGATTTCATCCGTTCGATCAACGCCGGGGGCGTGCCGTCATCGACGATGACCAGATCGAATTTTTCCAGTGGCTCCATGGCATGGAGGGCGCGGCGCTCGAATTTCGTGTGATCGGCCAGCAGCACGCGCTTGGCGGCGCTGTCGAACATGGCGCGCTTGGTCTCGACCATGTCCGGGCTTTGATGGAAAACCATTCCATCGGTGATCGCGGACATGGACAGAAAGACCAGGTCGGCCCGCAGGCGGCGGATCTCGGCGGTGGTGCCGGGACCCATGAAGGCGTTGCACCAGTTGTGGAACTGCCCGCCCAGCCCCAGCAGGGTAAGATCGCGGATATCCTTGAGCGCGTTCATCAGGGCGATGGAATTGGTGATCGCCGTCAGCGGCACCTTGGCGGCCAGATGCGGGACCATGCGGAACACGGTGGTGGAATCGTCGAAGAACACTGCCTGCCCCGGCTCGATGATCCGGGCGGCTTCAGCGGCGATGGCGGATTTCTCGGCGGCCTGCCTCGTGTCTCGATAGGCGTCGCTGGCTTCGATCAGGCTGGTGGGGGCGGCCGAGACGATGCCGCGCGTCTTGCGCAAGAGCCCCCGGCTGGCAAGATCGTCCAGGTCGCGATGGGCGGTCATCAGGCTGATGCCGAAACGCTCGGTCAGGTCCTCGATCCGCATCGTGCCCTCGGCCATGACCGCCTCGGCGATCATCTGGCGGCGGGCGATCTGGCGGGCCTGGCGGCTGTCACTGGGCAGGTCATCGGCAATGAGCCGGTCTATCGGGGCCTGATCCGGGCTGTCTGCCATGTGTCTTTCTCCTGCCCGTCATCCGGTGGCGATGCCAGCACAGGATAGCCTGACCCGCCGGAAGGGAAAGGGGCACGGCTAACCGCGCCCCCTGCCCGTCACTGCTCAAGCACGAAGGGCGAGGTCATCTGATCGACATTGTCGGCGGTGATCAGGATGCAGTCGAAAAGCTGTTTTTCCATCTCGACACCGGTTTCACCGTTCTTGATGAAATTGTCGGCCTGCCGGACCGCCTCTTCGGAAAAGACCGCGACGGGCTGCAGGACGGTATATTGCATCTCACCGGCCTTGACCGCCTCGACCGCATCGGGGGAGCCGTCGAAACCGCCGACCTTGACCTGATCCAGCTTGCCCGCCTCTTTCAGCGCGGCGATGGCGCCAAGCGCCATCTCGTCATTGCCCGAGATCACCCCGATGATGCCGGGATTGGCCTGCAGCATGGATTGCATCTTCTGATAGCCTTGGGTGCGGTCCCAGTTGGCGACCTCCTGATCGGCCTTTTCCAGGTCGGGATACTGGGTCAGAACCGTCTCGAAACCGTTCGAGCGGGTCGCGGCGTTGTTGTCCGAGGGTGCGCCGAACAGCTCGACATAGGGGCCGCTGTCGCCGACCGCCTCGACCCAGGCCTGCGCGCCAAGCGCCGCGCCCTGCGCGTTGTTCGAGACAAGCTGCGCCTTGGCCAGACCTTCCTGGTTGATCTCGGCATTGACGAGGAAGACCGGGATGCCCGCATCGACAGCCTTCTTGACCGCACCGACCGAGCCGTCGGCATTGGCCGGATCGAGGATGATCGCCGCCGACTGGTTGGTGATGGCGGTGTCGATCAGGGTGCTTTCGGTATTGGTATCGCCCTTATGCGCGGCGACATTGGCCGTGTAGCCCAGTTCTTCGGCGGTGGCCTTTGCGACCTCGCCCTCGGTGAACCAATAGGGGTTCGCCGGATCGTTGACGATAATCGTCATCAGTCCTTCGGCCCATGCCGAGCCCGCCATCAGCGGCAGGCTTGCGGTGGCGGCCAGCATCAGGCGGCGCGTCATCTTCATCATTGTCTCTCTCCCTTCGGGTTGGTGGTTCTGCCGTTTTACCGGACAGGGGGTGGCGCCCGGCCTTGTCATTGTCCGGGCGGTGATGTTCGGGAACGTCAGCTCTTGCGGGTGCCGCGTCCGTATTGCAGCGAGTTCATCAGCACGGCCAAGACGATCACGGCGCCGGTAAAGACAGTCTGCCAATAGGAGGACACGCCGATGATCACGAGCCCGTCCGACAGGAAACCGATGACGAAGGCCCCCAGCATGGTGCCGCGCACGGTTCCGCGTCCGCCGGTCAGGGCCGCGCCGCCGATCACCACGGCGGCGATGGCCGTCAATTCATAGGTGGTGCCTGCGGTGGGTCCGGCAGAGGTCAACTGCGAGGACAGGACCAGCCCCGCAATGGCCGACAGGATACCCGACAGCGTATAGACGGTGATCTTGACCCGGCGGGTCGGCACGCCGGACAATTCGGCGGCGCGCTCATTGCCGCCCGAGGCATAGAGCCAGCGCCCGAATGACGAGCGCGACAGCATCAGACCGGCGATGATCGCCATCGCTGCCAGCACCAGCACCGAGATCGGGATCCCCGCGATGCGGTTGAAACCCAGCCAGCTGAAGCCGGTATTGCCCAGCTCAGACCGTCCCGACAGGTTGTTATAGGTGAGGCCATTGGTCATCAGCAGCGCGATGCCGCGTGCCACATACATCACGCCAAGCGTGGCGACGAAGGCCGGAACCCTGAAGATCGAGATCAGCACGCCGTTCACCGCGCCCACCAGCGCGCCCAGCACGCAGGTCAGCACGACCACGGCCCAGACCGGCGGATAGAGGATCACGCCCAGGGCCTGCAATTCGATCCCCTGCATCATCGCGCCCGCACTGCGCCCGCCAACGCAAGGATCGAGCCCACCGACAGGTCGATGCCGCCATTCAGGATCACCAGCAGCATGCCGATGGAAAGCAATCCATAGATCGCCACATGGCTGGACATGATCAGGAAGTTGCCAAGGGTGAAATAATTCGGCGACATGAACGAAAACACCGCGATGATCAGGATCAGCGCGAAGAAGGCGCGCCCCTCCAGCAGCAGGCGGCCGATATTGAATTTCTTCGCCTGTCCGTCCGAGGCGCGGGTGATGGTGGTATCCGACATGGGTTGTTCCCTCTCGCTCTCGTCCTTCAGGCGGCCACGGACTCGCCCGAGGCGGCCATGATCTCTTCCTTGGTGACGGTGGAATCGAATTCGGCCGAGACATGGCCCTTGTGCATGACAATGATCCGATGCGCGACCGACAGGCATTCGCCGACCTCCGAGGTCGAATAGAGCACCGCAAGCCCCTGTTTCGCCCCTTCGGCCAGAAGCCTGAATACCTCGGCCTTGGCGCCGATATCGATGCCGCGCGACGGTTCGTCCAGCATGATGACGCGGGGTTTCGTGGCCAGTATCTTGCCGATCACCACCTTCTGCTGGTTGCCCCCTGACAAAGAGCCGATGGGCGCATCGGGGCCATCGGTCTTGACGGTCACCTCGCGGATACTGTCCCCGATCAGCGCCCTCTCGGCGCGGGTCTGCGTGAACAGCCCCCGGGTAAAGCTACGGATAGAGGCCAGCGACAGGTTCTGCCCGACGCTCATGGTCTGCACGAGTCCGTCGCGTTGTCGATCCTCGGGCACCAGTGCAAGGCCGCGCGCGATCCGCTCGCCGATGGAGAGATGCGATACCTCGCGGCCTTCCAGCACGATCTCGCCGCCGGTAGCCTTCAGCCGCCCGGCGATGGCCTCCAGCAATTCGGTGCGCCCTGCCCCCATCAGGCCATAGATGCAGACGATCTCGCCCGCGCGGACATCCAAGGACATCCCGTCCACCAGATCGACGCCAGAAGCATCCGGGACCGACAGGTTGCGGATCGACAATGCGGTCTCGCCCATGTCGTGACCTTCGGGCGGCGAGCCAAGGTCGTAGTTTTCGCCCACCATGTTGCGGACGATCCATTCCAGATCGATCTCGGCACGTGGCGCATAGGCGGTCATGTTTCCGTCGCGCAGCACCACCGCGTGATCGGTGATGGTCAGCGCCTCTTCAAGGTGATGCGAGATATAGACGATCGACACGCCCTTCGCGGTCAGGTCGCGGATCACCTTGAACAAAACCTCCACCTCGCTGGCCGAAAGCGCCGAGGTCGGCTCGTCCATGATCAGGATGCGGCTGTTGACCGACAGCGCGCGGGCGATCTCAACGATCTGCTGCTGGCCAAGGCGCAGTTCCTCGACCGGGGTCAGCGGGTCGATATCCTCTTCGAGATCTTCCATCAGCTTGCGGGTCTGCCGTTCCTCCTCGGCGAAATCGACGCCGGTGGCGGTCCTGATCTCGCGCCCCATGAAGATATTGTCGCGCACCGTCATGTTGGGGGCCAGCGACAGTTCCTGGTGGATGATCGAGATGCCGCGGTCGCGGGCATCGGCGGCATTGTTGAAACTGACGGGTTGCCCATCGAGGATGATCTCGCCGGATGTCGGCTGGATCACGCCTGAAAGCACCTTCATCAGTGTCGACTTGCCGGCGCCATTCTCGCCGAACAGGGTCGTGACCTGGCCACGGTGAATGTCGAAATTCACGCCTTTCAGCGCGTGGACATTGCCATAGGACTTGGCGACATTGCGGGCGGCAAGCACGACTTCCCGCAGGTCCGGTTGCGCGTCGGGGATGGGGGGCTCAGAGCTCATTTCACCTCCAGCGCGACAGGGGTGATCATCCAGTTCGCAGGGTTGATCAGCCGGAATGCACCGGTGACGGTAATGGTCTTGCCCGGCAGGCTGGCCGTATCTATCCCGTCCAGAACAGAGGCCTTCATGGCGCGGTTGATGGCAGAGCCCGCATCCTGGTATTCGATCTGGTTCTTGAACTGGCCAAAGGCGATATCGCCCGGCGCGTCGCGCAGCTCGGTGCCGTTGATGGCGGGGCCGGTCTGGACGCGGAGGGTGATTTCTTCGGGCACGCCCTCGGCGGTCAGCGTATAGACGCCGGACTTGCCCTCGCCCACGACGCCCGTCACCGTGACGGGCATGATCGCGCCGGTCGAGGCCGGGGTGCCGTATTCTTCGGCGGCGGCATCCTTGTCGGCCAATACGGCAGGGGCCAACGTCGCGGCGTCAACGGCCTTTCCCTGTACGAATGCCTGAATGCGCGGGAACTCTCCCTCTCCATAACTGTCCGGAGAGAAGGCCTGCTGGCGGGCATCGGATTCGGAGCCGATCTGCACGACGGTGGTGTCCAGCGCGATGCCGGCTGCCACGGCAGCCGCGAGCACGCCTCCGATGATCAGCCCGCGCCGCGAGGGTGCCGGTGCTTTCGGCGCGGGGGTGGAGGAAGTCGGGGCGGTGCTCTGGGTCATGATGCGGCCTCGGGTTGAGTGAGGATGGTCGGGGCGCTACGGGCGCGAACCGGGCTGGCACGGGATATTCCTGGCAATTGCATGACGTCCTCCCCACAAGCCGGATACGGCGCCCTCCCCGGCGCGAATGATTGGCGCTTATGATATAACAATGATATTATCTCAGTCAACAAAGATAAATGATTCGCGGAAACTTCCGTGCAAACCCCCAGAACATCAGCCATGATTTGGCCGGAAACAGAACGGGAAGATCGCGAAACATCCCCCGAAATCGGCAATCTATATATAGAATATTGCATCCTCCGCCTCCAGATCGGAAGAGGTACCTGCTCATTCGAATCGCAGCGCACCCCTCCACAAGATAAGCGTACATGAAATTATTTTCGCAGTCCGTAAAAAAATACATTCACTGTGGGATAATTATGATATATAAGCGACCCCATGTATCGGGCCTCCATATCCCGGCAAGGGCGCGATGGACGGCAGGGACACCGATTCGACGGAGGTGAATCATGCAAGGCGCTGACATCCTGATCGGCATCGACGCGGGAACCTCGGTCATCAAGGCCGTGGGCTTCGACCTGCATGGACAGCAGCTCGCGGCGGCATCGGTGCCGAATCGCTACGCGACGGGACCGGATGGTTCTGCCACGCAAAATCTTGACCAGACATGGGAGGATTGCGCCGCCGCGCTGCGACAGCTTGGCGAACGGATCGGCAATCTCGCCTCCCGCACCGCCGCATTGTCGGTGACCGCCCAAGGGGATGGCACATGGCTGGTGGGCCGGGACGGACCGGTCGGCGATGCATGGATCTGGCTGGACGCCCGGGCCGCGCCTACGGTTGAGCGCCTGGCAAGCAGCCCTGCCAACCGCGCCCGTTTCGAGGCCACCGGAACCGGGCTGAACACTTGCCAGCAAGGCAGCCAGATGGCACATATGGACATCCATGCGCCCGAATTGCTGGACAAGTCCGAGGTCGCGCTGCATTGCAAGGACTGGCTTTACCTGAACCTGACCGGCATCCGGGCGACCGACCCGTCGGAAGCCAGCTTCACCTTCGGCAATTTCCGCAATCGCCGATATGACGACACCGTCATCGACGCGCTTGGCCTGACCCATCGCCGCAATCTGCTGCCCGAGATCGTCGATGGCAGCCAGATCACCCACCCACTGACGGCAGAGGCTGCCGCCCGGACCGGGCTGCGCGCGGGAACGCCCGTCAGCCTTGGCTATGTGGACATGGTCATGACCGCGCTTGGCGCCGGGGTTCATGGCGGAGCGGGCGACGTGGCCTGTTCGACCGTGGGTTCGACCGGAGTGCATCTGCGGGCAGTGACGGCCCCGGATGTGCATCTGAACGCCGAAGGCACCGGCTATGTGATCTGCCTGCCCATCCCCGGTATCGTCTCGCAGGTCCAGACCAACATGGCGGCAACGCTGAATCTTGACTGGGTGCTGGGGATGGCCGCCGGGATCATGTCGGATATGGGCCATTCGGTCAGCCATCGCGACCTTGTCGATCATATCGAGGGCTGGCTGGCCACCAGCCGGCCCGGCCAGATCGTCTATCACCCCTATATCTCGGACGCCGGAGAGCGCGGCCCCTTCGTCAACGCCGATGCGCGCGCGGGCTTTGTCGGGCTTGCGCAGCATCACCGCTATCCCGACCTGCTGCGCGCCGTGGCCGAGGGGCTGGGGATGGCCATGCGCGACTGCTATGCCGCGATGGGGCCCCTGCCCTCGGAACTGCGCCTGACCGGAGGGGCGGCGCGATCCAGGGGGCTGCGCGGCATCCTGTCGGCCTCGCTGGACGCGCCGGTGCGCGTCTCTGATCGCGACGAGGCGGGCGCGGCCGGGGCGGCGATGATGGCCGCGGTGGCGATCGGCGCTATCCCGACATGGAGGCCTGTATCGGCGAATGGGTCACGCCGCTTCTGGGCGAGGCCGAGGCGCCCGACCCCGATCTCGTGGCCGCCTATGCGCGGCTCTTCCCCGCATTCACCGCATCGCGGCAGGCGCTGCCCCCGGCATGGGACGCATTGGCACGTGTCCGCGCGGCACAGACGCCTTTGACAAGGAGACTGACATGACGACCGGCAACGAGATGATCGATCTTTTCGTGATCGGCGGCGGGATAAATGGCGCGGGCATGGCCCGTGATGCCGCAGGCCGGGGGTTGAAGGTCGTGCTGTGCGAAAAGGGCGATCTCGCCGAGGGCACTTCATCGCGCTCGGGCAAGCTGGTGCATGGCGGGCTGCGCTATCTTGAATATTACGAGTTCCGGCTGGTCCGCGAAGCCCTGATCGAGCGCGAGGTGTTGATGCGCTCTGCCCCGCATATCATCTGGCCGATGCGCTTCGTGCTGCCCCACAGCCCGCAGGACCGCCCGGCATGGCTGGTCCGGCTTGGGCTGTTCCTTTACGACAACCTGGGCGGGCGCAGGAAGCTGCCCGGCACCCGCACGCTGGATCTGCGCCGCGACCCCGAGGGCGCGCCCCTGCTGGATCGATATGTCAAGGGCTTCGAATATTCCGATTGCTGGGTGGACGATGCCCGCCTTGTCGTGCTGAACGCCGTCGATGCAGCCGAGAAAGGCGCCGAGATCCTGACCCGCAGCCCCTGCATCTCGGCCCGGCGCGAGGATGGCGCATGGACGGTGCAGACCCGCAGCGAGATCACCGGCGAAACCCGCGGCTTCCGCGCCCGCTGCGTGGTGAATTGTGCCGGTCCCTGGGTCAGCGACGTCATCGGGCGCGTGGCCGGTGCGAATTCCAGCCGCAATGTCCGGCTGGTCAAGGGCAGCCATATCATCGTGCCGAAATTCTGGCAGGGCAGTAACGCCTATCTCGTCCAGAACCACGACAAGCGGGTGATCTTCATCAACCCCTACGAGGGCGACAAGGCGCTGATCGGCACAACCGATATCGCCTATGAGGGCCGGGCCGAGGATGTGCAGGCCGACGAGTCCGAGATTGAATACCTGCTGGCCGCCGTGAACCGCTATTTCAAGGAAAAGCTGCGCCGTTCGGACGTTCTGGAAACATTTTCCGGGGTGCGTCCCCTGTTCGACGACGGGCAGGGCAATCCTTCGGCGGTGACGCGCGATTATGTCTTTGATCTCGACCGGAATGGCGGTGCTCCGCTTCTGAACGTGTTCGGCGGCAAGATCACCACTTTCCGCGAATTGGCGGAACGCGGCATGCATCGGCTGAAAGAGGTTTTCCCGGATATGGGACCGGACTGGACCGAAACTGCCCCGCTACCGGGCGGAGAGATCGCCAATGCGGATTATGAAAGCTATGCCAACCTGTTGCGGGAACTGCATCCATGGATGCCGCGCAAGCTGGTGCATCATTACGGGCGGCTCTACGGCGCGCGCACCAAGGAGGTGGTCGCGGGCGCGCTGAGCCTTGACGATCTTGGCCGGCATTTCGGCGGCCAGCTTTACGAGGCCGAGGCGCGCTACCTGACCCGCAAGGAATGGGCGCTGACCGCCGAGGATATCCTCTGGCGGCGGACCAAGCATTACCTGCATCTGAACAAGGCCGAACGCGCGGCATTCACCGAATGGTTCGACAACGCAGGTCTCGCGGATGCCGCGTAGATCGCCATTCACCGCATGTGGAGCCGCGCAGCGCCCGTCCGTCGGATGGGCGGCAGAGGTTTGTGGCCTTCGCTTCATGGTGCAATCCCGACCAAGGCTGGAACCGCTGTCCGACGGCATCAAAGCGCCCATCCGGTGGGGCGGACGGGCGCTGCGCGGCGGCCCTTCGGGCCTTGATTCCGCGCAAGATTACCACTCACCTCGATACACTGCCGGGAAAACAGCATGCCCCTGACCCTGTCGCTGAACACCAACCCGCTGGTCAATCGCTTTGCCGAGCCGGATGACCTGATCGATACCGTCGCCCACGATCTGCGCATCCGCGACCTGCAGCTCACGCATGAATTCGTCAACCCGTCATGGCCCGCCCCGGTGATCCGCCGCCTGACCCGACAGATGGGCCGGGCGCTTGACCGCACCGGGGTCCGCGTGACCAGCGGCATGACCGGACCCTATGGGCGACTCAATCATTTCGGTCATCCCGACCACGACGTGCGGCGCTATTACGTGGATTGGTTCAAGGGTTTCGCCGATATCATCGCGGATCTTGGCGGGCATTCCGTCGGCACGCAATTCGCGATCTTCACCTATCGCGATTACGACGATCCGGCACAGCGCGAGGAACTGATCCAGATCGCCATCGATTGCTGGGCCGAGGTGGCGGAACATGCCAAGGCTGCGGGGCTCGATTATGTCTTCTGGGAACCCATGAGCATCGGCCGCGAATTCGGAGAGACCATCGCCGCGAGCATGGCCCTGCAGGACCGGCTGAGCGCCGCCGGGATGGCCGTGCCGATGTGGATGATGGCTGATATCGATCATGGCGATGTGACCAGCGACAATCCCGACGATTACGACCCCTATGCCTGGGCACGGGCGGTGCCGCGCCTGTCCCCGATCATCCATATAAAGCAATCGCTGCTGGACAAGGGCGGGCATCGCCCCTTCACTGCCGAATTCAACGCCAGGGGCAATATCCAGCCCGAGCCGCTGCTGCGGGCCTTCGCCGAGGGCGGGGCGGCGGATAACGAGATCTGCCTTGAACTGAGCTTCAAGGAGCGCGAGCCCAATGACCGCGAGGTGATCGGGCAGATCGCCGAAAGCGTGGCCTTCTGGGCGCCGCATATCGACAGCGGCGCGGACAAGCTGAACATATAGCCAGGGGAAAGGCCTCCGTCATGTCCAGGATCGATCCCGAAGAAAGCCTCGCGACCCGGGCCGCATGGCTGCATTACGTGGGCGGGCTGACGCAGGCGGCGGTGGCCAAGCGGCTTGGGCTAACCTCGGTCAAGACGCATCGGTTGATCGCGCGGGCGGTGGCGGATGGCGTGGTGAAGGTCTCGATCGATGGCGAGATCGTCGAATGCGCCATGCTGGAGGACCAGCTAAGCGACCGTTATCACCTGAATTACTGCGAGGTCGCACCGGATTTGGGAGAGGCCGGGCTGCCGTTGCGGGCACTTGGATTGGCCGGGGCGGGCTTTTTGCGCCGCGAGATCGAGCGTGGCGAGCACGAGGTGATCGGCCTCGGCCATGGGCGGACCCTGGCGGCAGCGGTGCATCAATTGCCGCGCTTCGACGGTTCCGGCATGCGTTTCGTGTCTCTTCTGGGTGGGCTGACCCGGCATTACGCGGCCAATCCGCATGACGTGATGCACAGCCTTGCCTACAAGACCGGCGCGCAGGCGCATGTGCTGCCGGTGCCATTCTTCGCCAATTCCGAGAAGGACCGGGAGATCCTGCTGGCCCAGCCCGGCGTGCGCGAGATCTTCGAGCTGTCCAATGGCGCGGCGCTGAAATTCGCAGGCATCGGCACGGCGGATGCGGGGGCGCAGCTCGTCGCTTCGGGAATGATCGAACCCCATGAGATCGCAGAGATAAACTCGGTCGGAGCGGTTGGCGAGATGCTCGGGCATTTCTTTGACGCGAAGGGCCGGGTTCTGAAAACCACGCTGAGCCTGCGCACGCTTTCCGCCGGGCTGGAGGGCCCGAAAGGCAGTCGGATCGTGGCCATTGCGGGCGGGCAGGAAAAGGTGCCAGCGATCCGGGCGGTGCTGAACAGTGGCCGCCTCTCGGGGCTGATCACGGATGAGGTGACGGCCCGCGCATTGATGGAATGAACCTTTCCGGATGTCACGCAGCGGGTTCCGACGCGGTGTGATCCGTCAAGAGCCGGTGATTTCTCTCTTACGGAGGGCTTGCTATAGCCTGGCCACCTGAAAATGGTCATGCTTTCCGTATTCGCACCATCCATTCGCAATAAAGCCGGGCAGTGCCCAACCGCGGGTGGGCATCCCGGCACCTGTGCTGCGCGGTTTATGCTGCAATCCCGGACAAAGCTGAAACTACAGGATAACGTCAGCAAAGCGCCCGCCCATGGGGGCGGTCGGGCGCTGCCCGGCGGGCCTGCGGCCCTTGATTCCGGGCTGGTCAGGCTGCCCGACCAGATGCCTCTTTTCCAGGCCGCCAAGCCATATCGAAGCAACGCAAGAATATCGTGGAAAAGCTCAGTACCGCCGCGCCATTGCCGCCAACGGCAGGGGACGAATGCGTGAGGCATGGCCGGCTGCGCCAAAGGCCTCGAACCGGGCCTTGCAGACCTCTGCCATCATCGCAATCGCCGGTTTGAGATATTTGCGGGGATCGAACTCGGACGGGTCCTCGGCCAATGTCTTGCGGATCGCGGCGGTCATGGCCAGCCGGTTGTCCGTGTCGATATTCACCTTGCGCACGCCTGACCTGATGCCCCGCTGGATTTCCTCGACCGGGACACCCCATGTTGGACGGATATCGCCGCCATGGTCATTGATGATGCGCTGCAAATCCTCGGGGACCGAGGACGAGCCATGCATGACCAGATGCGTATTCGGCAAGCGGCGATGGATCTCCTCGATCACATGCATGGCGAGGATGTCACCATCGGGTTGGCGGGTGAACTTGTAGGCGCCGTGGCTGGTGCCCATCGCCACCGCCAAGGCATCGACCCCGGTATCCGTCACGAAACGCTCTGCCTCGGCGGGATCGGTCAGAAGCTGGTCCTCCTCCAGCTTTTCGGTGGCGCCGTGGCCGTCCTCTTGGTCGCCCATGCCGGTTTCCAGGCTGCCCAGCACGCCCAGCTCCCCCTCGACCGAAACGCCGCAGGCATGGGCCATCCGCACCACCTCGGCGGTGATGCCGGAATTATAGGCGTAATCGGCGGGGGTCGATCCGTCTTCGCGCAATGAGCCGTCCATCATCACGCTTGTAAAGCCGTTCTGGATCGCGGTGGCGCAGGTCGCCAGGTTGTTGCCGTGATCCAGGTGCATGCAGACCGGAATATCGGGGAAGGCACGGGCAAAGCCCTCGATCAGACCGGCCAGCACCAGGTCATTGGCATAGGCGCGCGCGCCCCGGCTGGCCTGCAGGATGACCGGCGAGTCGGTGGCCTGAGCGGCGTTCATCACCGCCAGTCCCTGTTCCATGTTATTGATATTGAAGGCTGGAACCGCATAGCCATGCTCGGCTGCGTGATTGAGAAGCTGGCGAAGGGTGATCATGGCCATTGGGTTTATCCTTGAAACATGAAGAGGGTTCTTCGGAGCGAAGCCGGGTTTGCGGCCAAACCGGGGGCCAGCCCCGTCGCCGGCTGGTTCTCGAACCAGTGGCGGACCAACCGGCGACCCCCGGGATATTTGCATGAAGAAGAAGAGAGGCAGGCAATGTCAGGGCCATTCCCAAGGGTTAGCGCGAGAGATATGAGAGGATGGTTTCGACCTCTTCGCGGCCGCCGAAGATCAGCGGGCTCATGCCGTGATGGCTGTCGGGGAGACGGTCGAGAACCGGACCCTGCCCGTCCGAGGCCAGACCGCCCGCCTGTTCGATCAGGAAGGCGATGGGGGTGCATTCATAGATCAGCCGCAACCGGCCGTTCCGATAGCCCGGGCGATGATCGGCGGGATAGAGGAAGGCGCCGCCTTGCAGCAGGATGCGGTGCAATTCGCCGACAGCGGCGGCCAGCCAGCGCATGTTGTAGTCCCGTCCGAGCGGGCCGTCTTTCCCCGCCCGGACATCACGCAGCCATGCCTGCAAGCCTTCGGGCCAGTGACGCTCGTTCGAGGCGTTATAGGCCAGCACCGGGGCGGAGGGTTTCAGCGTCACGCCTTCTCGCGCTATGCGGAAGCCGCCCATCTCGGCATCGAAAGTGGCGATGCTGACACCCTCGCCCAGTGAGAAACCGATATCGACGGAATGGCCGAAAGAGGCATAGCCGGCAGCGACTGCCGCCCGTCCGGGGCGCATGAAACCCTCTGGCGCGGCGGGCAGGATGCTGAACAGCATGCCCAATGGCGCACCGATGCCGATGCTGCCCGAGCCGTCGATGGGATCCATCGCGACGTCATAGGCGCCCTCGGGGTTCAGCAGCGCGACATCCTCGGCCTCTTCGGACAGGACCTGCCGCACGCCCGCCGCGCGCAGGGCGGCAACGACGTGCTCATGGGCGGCGACATCCAGCGCCTTCTGCCGGTCGCCGCTGTCATTGGTGCCGACGATGGCATCGGGATCGCCATGCAGCCTGCCCGCCGCGAGGCGTGCCGCAAGCGACGGCAGGGCGCGAAAGATCGCCAGGGCGATGGCGCCGGGGCCGTCACCCGGCAGCACCTCTTCCAGCGGGCGGCCTCGTGCGGGACCGTCATCGGGCAGTTTCAGCATCATGACATCATCCGATCAGGCCTTGTTATATTTCGCATCGACCTGATCGATGGCGTTCACATTGCCCGCAGAGCGGCCATTCGCGTCGAAATTCATGGTTTCAGTCAGCCATGCATCGGCGATGGTCTTGGCCAGCTCGGTCCCGATCACTCGCGCACCCATGGTGATGATCTGCGCATTGTTCGACAGAGCCGCACGGGTGGCGGAATAGCTGTCATGGGTCAGCGCGGCACGGATGCCGGGCACCTTGTTGGCCGAGATGCAGACCCCGATGCCGGTGCCGCAGACCAGGATGGCGCGGTCATAGGTGCCGGCCAGAACCTCGCTCGCCACGCGGTCCGAAAGATTGGCATAGAAGGCGTCCGGCCCCGCATCGGTGCGCGAGATCTCGGCCACCTCGTGACGGTCCTTCAGGTGGTCGGCCAAAAGCTTGGCCAGCCCTTCGCCCGCGCTGTCGCCTGCGATTGCCAGTTTCATGTCGCTCTCCTTCACAATTTGGCGGCGCAACGGGCGAGGATGTCGAGATAGCCTTCGACCTTCCACGCCGAGCGCCCGATGAACAGCCCGTCGATATGCGGGCAGGTGATCAGTTCTTGGCAATTTCCCGGATTGACCGAGCCGCCATAGAGGCAGGGGATACGCCGCCCCAGCATATCCTGCGCCACGGCGATGATCTCGGCCTGCCTTGCATCGGCATAATCCGATGTCGCCGGAATGCCGTTTTCCCCGATGGCCCAGACAGGCTCATAGGCCAGCAGGATTCCGGCAGTTTTCTGGTCCCCGGACAGTTTCCCGAGTGCCTCCCGGACCTGCGCCTCCAGCACCTGCTGCGCCCTGCCCGCCTCGCGTTCCTCCAGTGTTTCGCCAATGCAGATCAGCGGGATCAGGTTATGACGGATGGCGGCCTCGGTCTTCAGGCCGACCGTCTCGTCGGTCTCGCCGAAATGCTTGCGGCGCTCAGAGTGGCCGAGTTCGACGATATCCAACCCGCAATCGGTCAGCATCAAGGGCGAGACCTCGCCCGTCCATGCGCCCTCATCGGCCCAATGCATGTTCTGCGCGCCGACCTTGACGCTGGTATCCGCCAGCATCGCCTTGACCTCTCGGATAGCGGTGAAGGGCGGGATGACAAAGCGCTGGATGCGAAGATCACGGCTGCCATCGGCTGCGGCCAGCGCTGTGGCAAAGCTGCGCGCCTCGGCCAGTGTCTTGTTCATCTTCCAACTGGTGCCGATCCAGAAATCCGTCATGTCGTCAGTCCTTGGCAATGGTCAGCTTGATCCCCGCCCGGTCGATCGCGGCGCGATCCTGTGATGCGGGGTCGCATCGGTGATAATCGAGTCGAATTCCGCCAGATCGGCCAGCACATGCAGGGCAGAACGCCCGAAGCGGCGGTGATTGACCAGCAGCACGCTGCGCCCGGCGGCAGAGATCATGGCGCGCTTGGCCCGCATTGCGGCATCGTCCATGTGAAATGCCTGCAACCCCGCGAGTGCCGGGGTCGAGATGAAGGCCAGATCGGCGCGCAACCGCGACAGCGCCGCCTCGGTCACGACGCCGAAGAAGCCGTTGAACTTGGCGCTGAACACCCCGCCAAGCGCGATCAGGGTGACGCGCGGCACATCCTTGAGCCGGTCGATCACGGCGGCATTGTTGGTGATCACCGTCAGCGGCGCCTTGTCGGGCAGGCAGGCGCCCAGCAGGGCCGCCATGGAGCCGTCATTGACCATCACGGTCATGCCGGGCTCGACCAGTTCGAGCGCCGCTCGCGCCATGCGGGTCTTGGCATCGGCATCCTGCAATTCGCGGATGCGGAAATCGCTTTCGAATTGCGTCCCCGTCTCGATGGTCGCGCCGCCACGCACCTTGCGCAACAACCCGGCCTGTTCCAGATCGTCGAGATCGCGGTGAATGGTCATCTTCGACACCGCGAAACGGCCAGCCAGATCGTCGAGATCGACGGCCCGCGCCTCGATCAGAAGATCCATGATCGCCTGCCTGCGCTCATCCCGCTTCACGTCGCATCCTTTCAACCGATTCCGGTTCGACGCGATGGTATTATAACAGCCACTCACGTATATCAACATAATTTATGTGATTTTGTGATTTTAAAATGTGACAATTTTGTTGCGACGGGAATCGCCCGAGCACAGCGAATGCAAATAGCCGCCCATTCCCCTGCATTGGCACAAGGGGCGACGGCACATCCGAGGGGCAGCAAGCAAGGGGAAACCGGGTCGCGAATCCCGCGCTATTCTGCCGGCAGCGAGACCGGTTTTCCCTCGCCTTCGGCTTGTTCGTCGGGGTTGCGGCGCAGGTTCTCGATCAGCACATAGATGACCGGGGTCAGAAGCAGGGTCAGAACGAAGGCCAGGCTAAGGCCGCCCACGATCACCGCACCGATGGCGCGGCGGCTTTCGGCCCCCGCGCCCGAGGCAAGCGCCAGCGGCACCGCGCCCAGGACCGTGGCAATGGTGGTCATCATGACCGGACGCAGCCGGGTGACCGCACCTTCGCGGGCGGCATCGGGAATCGAGCGGCCTTCGGCCCGCAACTGGTTCGCGAATTCGACGATCAGGATGCCGTTCTTGGCCATGATCCCGATGAGCAGGATCATCCCCACCTGCGAAAAGATATTCACCGAGGCGCCGGTGATCAGCAGCGTAACCGCCGCCCCACCCAACCCAAGCGGCACGGTCAGCATGATCGCAGGGGCGAGCGAAAGCTTTCGAATTGTGCGGCAAGCACCAGGAAGACGATCGCCAATGCCATCGCGAAGACCATGGCGAGCCCGCCCGAGGATTCCAGGTAATCCGCCGCCTGTCCCTGCCAGGCCAATGTCGCCCCGACCGGCAATTCCCCGACCGCGTCCCGCACCGCCTCCATCGCGGTCGCGAGATCGGTTCCTTCGTTCAGATCAGCCTCCATCTCGACCGAGATGAGCCGGTCATAGCGATTGATCTCGGGGGCGGTCGCGCCGGTCCGGATCGACGCGAAGGCCGAGAGCGGGATCAGGTCTCCACGATCGTTGCGCAACAGCACCGACAACATGTCCTCGACGGAATCGCGATCCTCCGGGGCGGCCTGCAGCACGACGGGATATTGGCGGCCATCCGTGCTGTATTCGCCGACGCTGCGCGAGGCGAAGAGAACCTGCAGGGTCTGGGCGATCGTATCGGAGGAAAGACCCAGGTCCTGCGCGCGGGCCCGGTCTATCGACAGGGTCGCGCCCGGCTGGTTGGCCGAGTAATTCACCTCGACCGCAGCCAGCCCCGGATAATCCTCCAGCGAACTCGCCAATTGACCGGCCCAATCCACCCCGCGCTCGATATCCGGGGCACCCAGCATCCAGCGGACACTTCCCTGCGCACCACCTATGCCCAGCCCTCCCGATGGGCGGACGAATGTGGCCACTTCGGTGACCTGTTCAAGCTGGGGCCGCAATTCCGAGATCACGTCCTCGACGCTGCGCGAACGCTGATCCCAAGGGCTGAGCGTGACGAACAGGATCGCCCGGCGCAACTCTCCCCAGGTTCCGACGATGGCGGTCACATTGTCGACGATGCCATCCTCGCGCATTGGCTCCAGCATCGCCTCGATCCGTCTCGTGGCAGCGTCGGTATAGGCGAGGTTCGAGCCTTGCGGGGCCGAGACATAGATGCGGAACTGCCCGCGATCCTCGTCCGGCGTCAATTGCCGTGGCAGATGCTGATAGATCGCGAAGGCGGAGGCGACGGCAAAGGCGCAGATGGCAAGGATCGGCACGGGCCGGGCGATCATCCGGCCAAGCAACGCGCCGTAGCCCTTTTCCAGCCAGTGAATGAGCCGGTCGACGCCACGGGTCAGCAGGCCCGGCCGATCCTCGCGCGGCAGGACCCTGGATGCCAGCACCGGGGATATCGTCAAGGCGACGAAGCCCGAAACCGCCACGGCAACGGCCAGAACGATGCCGAACTCTGCGAAAAGCTGGCCGATCTGCCCCTCCATGAAACTGATCGGCAGGAAGACCGCGATCAGGACGGCGGTGGTCGCGATCACCGCGAAACTGACCTGCCCCGCACCGCGCCGGGCAGCTTCGGCCCGGCTTTCGCCCATCCTGCGGTGGCGCTGGATATTCTCCAGCACGACGATGGCGTCATCCACGACCAGCCCGATGGCCAGGATCAGCGCGAAAAGCGTCAGGATATTGATCGAAAAGCCCAGCAGCATCATCGCAAGCCCGGCCCCGAAGGCCGAGATCGGGATCGTCACGACCGGCACCAGTGACAGCCGCGCCGATCCCAGGAACAGGAATATGACCGCCGTGACCAGCAACACCGCCTCGGTGAACACCTTGACCACCTGCCGTATCGAGCTTTCGATGAACACCGCTTCGTCAGAGGTGATCCCAAGCTCCATGCCTTCGGGCAAGGTCGGGCGGATACGCTCCAACTCGGCGCGGACGGCATTCGAGATGGAGACCGTGTTGGCCTGCGCCTGAGGCTGGACCCCCATGCCGAGGGCGGTCGCCCCGTTGGTGCGGAAATTCGACTCGGTCTGCTGCGCGCCCTGATCGATCTTCGCGACATCCCCCAAGCGAAGGGGCCTGACCCCGCCATCGCGGACCACCATCTGCCGGAACGCGTCGGGCGAGGTGAAACGCGTCTGCGCAAGCACCTGCAATTGCCGGGCGCCGGTTTCGATCTCTCCGGCGGGCAGTTCGACATTATTGGCCTGCAGGGCGGAGATGATATCCGAGGTGGTGATCCCATGCGCCGCCATGCGCGCCTGGTCCAGCCAGATCCGCATCGACGGCGCACGCTCGCCATATATCACGGTATTGGCCACGCCCGGCAATCGCGCCAGACGGTCCTTGATATAGCGATCGGCGTAATCCGACAATTCAAGCGGGGTCATATACGGGCTGGACAGGCTGAGCCGCAGGACCGGGTCACCCTCGCTGTCATTCTTGTCGATCCGCGGCCGGTCGGCCTCGTCGGGAAGGTTGCCGACCACCCTTTCCACCGCGTTCCGGACATCGTTGGTGGCGGCATCGATATCGCGCGACGGATCGAATTCCAGCACCGTGCGCATGCGTCCGCGCTCGGATTGCGTTGACATCGAGGTCACCCCGGACACCCCGGCCAGCGCGCCCTCGATCACGGTCGCGACCTGGCTGTCCACGACATCCGGGGCGGCGCCGGTATAATTCACCCGCACCGTCACCTGCGCGGCCTCCACCTGCGGCAGTTCCCGTACCGGCAGCCGGGTCATCGCCACGGCGCCGATCAGCACGATCAGCAGGTTCAGCACCGTGACCAGGACCGGGCGGCGCAATGACAGATCGGGCAGGCTCATCCCTCGTCACCGGATGCGGCCGGGTTCCGGGCGCTGCGGCTGCGGGAGATCGCCTCGATTTCCATCCCCGGCGCGACGCGATGCAGGTTGGTCACGATGATCCGCGCATCCGCATCCAGCCCGGAGACCACCTCGACCATTCCGTCCGATTGCTGGCCGATCTCGATCTCGGCCTGCTGCGCGATACCGTCCTGGGCCAGCAGCACCAGATTCCGGTCGCCGTCGACGCTGAGCACCTGTTCGGGAATTGCGAATTGCCGGCGTTCGTCCAGAACCAGTTCCACCTGCAGGAACATCCCCCCCGTCAGCGCGGTCGTCATTGGCGATCTCGGCCCGCAAGGCGACGGACCGGGTCGCCGCATCGACCCGCGTATCGATCCGGCTGATCCTGCCCTCGAAGATCCGGCCCGGCCATGCCGCCGAACTCAGCCTGACCTGCTGACCCGTCTCCAGCCGCGACAGCAGGGTTTCCGGCACGCTGAAATCGACCTCGACCACCGAAAGGTCGTCCAGCGTGGCGATCACGGTCGAGGCGTCCACCATCTGCCCCTCGACCAGATCGGTCAGCCCGGTCACGCCCGCGAATGGCGCGCGGATATGCCGGTCCTCCAGCAGCGCGGTCGCGCGATCAAGCTCGGCCTCGGCCCGCAAGAGCGCCCCCTTGGCGCTCTGATAGGCCGCGTCCGAGGCATTGCCAGTCCTGTTCAACTGCTCCTGTCGGGCGAAGGCGGCCTGCGCTTCGGTCAATGTCGCTTCCGCGGCCTTGAGATCGGCCTGTTCGGCCCGGTCGTCCAACTCCAGCAGGACATCCCCTTTCGCAACCTCGGCCCCGGGACGGAAGGCGATACGGGTGATGCGGCCACTGGCTTCGGCCACCAGATCGACGGCCTTGCGTGCCCGCGCCGTGCCCACGGCCCGGACGGCATCCGAGAAGGTCATGGTCTCAAGCGGGATGGTTTCCACCGCAAGCGGCGCAGCCGACCTGCCGCCGGATCGTTCCGTCGCATTGGGCGAAGCAAGCAGCCGGTCGGTGACATATAGCCCACCTGCCGCCGCAGCAAGGATGACCAGCAATCCAAAGACAGCCTTGAGGGCTCGCATCTTCATCTCCTGATGGCGCAGGTGCGGGAACGCCGTCGGTCAGCCGCGCTCCGTTAGTCATGAATGAAAGCGCATTCACAGAATGCTCCCAATTCCCCCCAAGCGGCAACTGATAATCGCGTGTGCAATCATATTTGCCGATGGAAAGGGTGGGATATCAGTCCTGTATCCCCCGATCAGTGCAGCCGCCCCTCGGGAACGCTCTTCGGCAGGGATTTCCATGCCGCATGCAGCCCGGCCAGCAAGGCCGCATCTGGTTCCGGACGCTGAACCGAAACACCCTGCCGCTCAAGCGCGGCGGCGTAGAGATCGGCCAGCGGCGCGTGACCGGTCACGGCGACCATCTCACCAAGCCAATAGGGTTTTGCGTCTGCCAATTCGCAACCGATCAACAGACCGGCAAGCTGCGATGCCCCTGCCCCTGTCGCGCCGCGCAGGGCAAGCAGCCGCCCATAGGCGCGATGCGGACGGCTGAGCGCATCCTCCAGCGCCGCAATGAACGCATCGGGATCTGTGGTTGCGTCGGTCAAATCCGGGCCGCCGGAAAGCTGAGCGAGCAATTCGCCCGTCAGATAGCCCTGGAAATGGCAAATCTCGCCCGCCGAAATCCGCACCCAATGGCCTTGGCGACCGGGAAGACAGATCACCCCGTCGAATTGCGGCTCTGCCGCGAGAAGCCCGGCGATCGCCGCCGTCTGACCATGCAGCGCGGCATCGGGGGTTGCCTGGGTGACTCCTTGAGCCACCCAGATCCGGAGGGCACTGCCGGTATCGCGCGTCAGTTGAAGATTTGTCGGGGCGGGAGCGACGCTTCCCCCGGCGGGAAATTCGCCGGTCAGATCGGCCAGCAGAACTGGCAGATCGGGCCGATCCCGCAGCGCTTCGATCACCGCGGATCGCGAGCGGCAAGGAAATTCCTGCCGCGCGCGAATCTCGGCCCCCTGCATGGACCAGATACGCAGGCATGCGCCGTCATATTCGGCGGCAATCCAGTTCGCGGCGCTCATTTGGCTCTCCTTGCGCGGGAACCGCCTGTTTGCGACACCATCCCCCGACCGTCAACCGGCGGGGCTGCTCCAGTTGAGCGGTTGCGGATCCTCACGATGGGCAAAGCGCAGGAGATGGCTTTCCAGCACGCTGCGAAGCAGGTCCATGCCGCCCTCTTCCGGGGCGTCCGCGGTCAGGCGCAATCCCTCGGCAGTCGTCTCGATCTCTGCCTCGCCCATCTCGAAATGGAAGCGCGAGCGGTCATCCTGCACATCCACGCCGATCTTGTGGGCGAAATGCTTGGACATGGTGGCCAGCAATTGCGGGCCTCGGGCCGTCGGAAATTCTGCAGTCTGACGCATGGCTATCCTCTTTGCATGGTCCCGTGTCGAGCCCGAACTAAGCGTTCGGCCATTCGAGGTCAATTCCCGACTAAATTACATGGATATTTTTCGCCTATTGTAAACCACGTCGAACGGCATCGGAACCTCCCGCAGCCGCTGCATGGCCAATGCAATGGCCGCGTCTTGCCTCGCGCCCTGATCGAGGCTAGGCCCGGCGGCGAGTTCCGGAGATGACCTGAAGGGGGCGCGAGATGGAGATTTTCGACATGCTGGTCTGGGGCGGAGCCGCGCTGACGCTGTTGGGGCTTGCCGCATTGCTCTGGTGCATTGTCACCGTCATCCGCATTCGCCGGGCCAGGCTGGACGAAAACGCCTTTCGCGCGCGGATGCAGGGCATCCTGGCCGTCAACATGGGCGCGCTGGTGATCTCGGCGCTTGGGCTGATGACGGTAGTGCTGGGGATCATGCTGGGATGAGGGCACTGGTTCAGCGGGTCGGCGAAGCCTCGGTCGAGGTCGAGGGGCAGGTCATCGGCCAGGTCGGGCCGGGCCTTGTGGTGCTGGTCTGCGCGATGCGGGGCGATGACGAGATCGCCGCCGAGAAACTTGCCGCCCGCACGGCCAAGCTGCGCATATTCCGGGACGACCAGGGCCGGATGAACCGCTCGCTTGCGGATGTCTCGGGCGGGGCGCTGGTGGTCAGCCAGTTTACGCTGGCGGCAGATACAAGTAGCGGAAACCGCCCCGGTTTTTCCTCGGCAGCATCACCCGCGGACGGAGAGCGGCTCTACCTGCATTTCGCCGAGTGCCTGCGCGGGATGGGTATCCCCGTCGAAACGGGCAGCTTCGGCGCGGACATGAAGCTGCGGCTACTGAATGACGGGCCGGTGACGATCTGGCTGGACACGGCGGACCGGGCCTGACAGAGCGGCTTGAGGTGCCGAGTTATCGTCGCGGCACAGTATAGGGCTGTTTGAAGGTCTGGCTCGACAGGTTCAGCCCCGCAGGAGCGGCGGGACAACGCCTGATACGCTGTGCAACCCTGACCGCAGCCTGATCCACGGCGGAATCTCCGCTTGACCCCGCCAATCCCAGACCTTGAACAACCCCATTGCTGCCTATGGTGACGTGAAGGGTAACCTGCCCTCCGCGTCCGGTTGGCTTAACCGTGCCGGCCTTTCTTGCGAAACAGGCCTTGATCTGCTGCGCCCATTGCGACAACAAGCTTGCCCGCTGCTGCGCACTCATCCCGGCACTGCCGCCGCCTGCGGCACGTACCGAGGAATTGCCTCCGGCACCTCCCCCTTGCGTCGCAGGCTGACGTTGGGGCTGGGGCTTGGCTGCCTGTTGCTGTGGTGCGGGTTCGCGTTTCGGCTCTGCCTGCCGCTGAACCTCGCGTTTCGGTTCAGGCTTGGTCCGCGCGGGCTTGCGGTCGGGGCGCGTCGAACTATCGAGCGCCAGTTCGGACTTGATCTCGGGCGGTTCGAAACTCTGCAATTCGGGAAGTTCCGGCTTTACCAGTTCGGGCTGAGGCTCGGGCGTTTCGGGCAGGTTCGGCCTGGCGGCGCTAAGTTCCGGCGCGGCGGGGGCCTGCGGAACCTCCGGCGCCCTGTCGGGTGCCGCGTCGGGCGTGGGCTGCTCGATCTCCGGCGCGGCGATCTCCTCGGGCTCGGTCATTTCCGGCTCGGATGCGGTCTCGGGCGGGTTCTCCCATTGCTCGATCAGCTCCGACATGTCGCCGGAACCCGCCGAAACCGGCGCAGGTGGCGCCGGTAGCGCCGCCCCCATCGCGATCCGCTCGGGCAACAGCACCGCAGCCGCCGACACATGCAGCGCAACGGCGATGGTCACGAAACCGGCTATTTCCCATTTCTGCGCGGATGCCATCTCAACCTCCGCTGACGACGAGTTGGGCACCGGCGTCGCTGATCTCGCGCAGCCGTTTCAGCAATGCCGCGACCTGCGTGGCATTCACCCCCTTGTCGGCGCGGATCTCCAGCGGCGCCCCCCCTTTCCTCGCGCCGATCTCGGCCCAGATGTCATCGCCGCGGGTCTCGTTATAGGCGAGCTCACCGGCGGTCGAAACATAGAGCACGTTGCGGTCTCGTTGCTCCTCGCCATGCCGCGACGAGATCTCCGCCTCGCTTTCCGGGGGTTCTAGCTCAAATGGCGGGGACTGGGTTATCTGCGCGGTCAGCAGGAAGAAGATCAGCAGCAGGAAGACCACGTTGATCATCGGGATGATCGATTCGCCTCGCGGGCGGCGGGGGGGCATGTCGATACGCATGGCTCACTCGACCAGGATCATGTTGTTGAAACCTTCCGCGCGCAGATGGTCCATAACGCCGACCAGGCGCTGAAGATCGGCCCCGTCGCGCGGGCGCAGGATGACCGCCGCCCCTTCTTCGGGCATCAGGGCCGCCAGCGCGCGGGCAAGATCGCCTTCGGGCGTTTCGACACCGTTCAGCAAAATGCCATCAGGCGCGATATCGACAAGGCGTGGCGCGCCCTGCCACTCGCTGCCCGATCCTTCGGACCCGCCCGCGACAGGCAGGACCGCATCCATGCCGAAACGCGAGGACAGCATGAAGAAGATCAGCAGCAGGAAGACCACGTCGATCATCGGCGTCAGCGACATCTTTCGAGGATGCCGGCGCGGCCCCAGATCGAAACTGTCCTCGCTCATTCCGCCGCCTCAAGCCGCAGGGCGGGCTGCTGCGGCGCGTCAGCCTTGACGAAGATGCGCGTCGCCAGGTCTTCCAGATCGGCCTGCAACTGGTCGGCGATCGATTCGAACCAGCTGAGCGCCACACCTGCCGGAATCGCCACCGCCATGCCCGCCGCCGTGGTCAGCAGGGCCTCCCAGATGCCGCCCGCCAGGGCGGAAGGGTCGGCGCGGTTGCCCGATTCCTGCAGGACCTGGAAGGCGGTGATCATGCCCAGAACGGTGCCCAGCAGGCCCAGCAAGGGCGCGATGGTCGCGATCAGTTCCAGCGCGCGCAGCCCTTCGCGGGCGCGGTAGAGGGTCTGGCGCGCGATGCGGGCGGTTTCCTCGCGCGCAGTCTTGTCGTCGATGGCCGGATCGAGCGAGGTGCCGATCGCCGCCTGCGCGACGCGGGCACGGGCGGAGGGACGCCCCCGCACCTCTGCCATCGCCTCCCGGCGGCGGCCCTCGGCCCAGAGCGCGATGGCGCGGCGCGAATGGCTGCCGCCCCAGACCCCCAGGCGTGACAGCGAGAACAGTTTCCAAAGCACCACGGCAAGCGTGGCGACGGACAGGGACGCGATCAGCCACATCGTCCAGCCGCCATCGCGGATCATTTCCACCAGCGGCAGGGTCGAAAGTGTCGAGGAGAGTTCAGACATGGCGGGCTCCGTAGCCAAGGGAACGTGGCGCCATCGAAGCGGCAGCCGGACGCGTTTGGTCTTGTGTGGTTGTTGGGTTGCCGGTGACCGGCCCCATCGGCGAGGCACGCATGGAGGCTCCGGTATCGGTGACCGGTCCTGCCGGGGCGGGACAAGCGCTTCTCGGAATGGGCTTCACGTATCTGCTCCGGCCGGATCGGTAATGGAAAGGTTAACGACGGGACTGCGCTAATGTTTCCGACTAAACATGTCAAGTATAGAGGCGGGAGGTCCCGCCCTGCGGCGGGCGATCAAATACGTTGTCACCACATGTCCCGATGATATAGCTGGTAACCCTCATCACAGACCGGAAGGCCGCCACCCGTGACCGCCCTTGCCCAATCGACTGGTTTCGTATCTCTCGTCTCGGCGGGGCCTGGCGACCCCGAATTGCTGACGCTGAAGGCCGCACGACGAATGGCCGAGGCCGATGTGATCCTGTTCGACGACCTGGCCTCGGGCCCGGTGCTCGACCAGGCGGGACCGCAGACCGAGTTGATCGCCGTCGGCAAACGCGCGGGGCGTCCGTCCGCGCGGCAGGAACATGTGAACGCGCTATTGATCGGGCATGCCCGGCAAGGCCGCAGGGTGGTGCGGCTGAAATCCGGCGATGCGGGCATCTTCGGCCGGCTGGAGGAAGAGCTGATCGCCCTGACCGGGGCCGGGATCCCCTTCGAGATCGTCCCCGGCGTCACCTCGGCCAGCGCCGCCGCCGCCGCCGCCGGTCTACCGCTGACCCGCCGCCTGACCGCGCGCCGTCTGCAATTCGTGACCGGCGCCGATGTCACGGGCAATCTGCCCGAGGACATCAACTGGGCCGCCATCGCCGATCCCGGCGCGACGACCGTCGTGTTCATGGGCCAGCGCAGCTTTCCGAAACTGGCCGATGGATTGCACGCCCATGGCCTGCCTCCTTCGACACCCGCATTGTTCGCCGAGGCGGTCGGCCATCCGCATCAACGGCTTGTCCATACAACGATCGGTGAACTGGCCGTGATGATGCGTAATGCCGAGGTCACCCAACCGGGGCTGATCCTCTATGGTCCGCTGGCCCTCCGTGGTGAGAAGCCGCAATCCACCGACCCGGATTCGACGCCGTAACCATCTGTTTTTATTAAAATACACCATTCAAATTTGGTGCATTCACGGCACGGTTCATGGTTTGATAACCTGACCGGCGCCAATTCGATGACGTCGGCCCGCCATAACGGACTGACCGATCATGCTGACCTATCAACATGTGGGCACCTACGGTGTTACACGCACGAAATGGCTGTCCGGCATATCGGACCTCGAAATCCTGTCGATTGGTGGCCGAACGCTGCTATTCGCCACCACGGAATTCAGGGGCGGCGGCCTCAGTTCCTATACGATCCCGGCCTCCGGCGAACTGCTGCGACCGGCTGACACCCGCCCTTTCCTTCCGGAATTCACCTATCAGCAGGAACCCGATATCAGCCTGCTGAACATGAATGGCGGCACATTCATCCACCACAGCCATCTGGGAGGTGCGGAGCATCTGGGCATCCGCGTGACGGAAACCGGCAAGCTTGGGGAATTCACGCCCATCCTCGCGGGAACCGGAATCGATGCCCCGATTTCCTCCCTGGGGCAATATGACAGCCCGGCGGGGAGCTTTCTCTACCTCGCTCATCGGGACGAACTCGACATCGCGATACATGAAATGGATGCCCGGGGCCGGCCTGCCCAACCGGCGAGCCACTCGCATCTGTCAATCGATGCCCCGACAGGCAGTTCACTGGACAAGATCATCGAGACGCATGCCGGAGAGGGGCGTTTCCTGGTCGCGATTTCCGCGTTGGGCGATTTCATCTCCACCTATCGAATCAGCAATTCCGGGGAGATCGCCCATAAGGCATTGCATGTCGCCGCGATGGGAACAGGTTACGCGGTGCCCACCGATATCAAGGCGGTTCATGTCGAGGACCGCAGTTATGTCATTGTCGCCGCGGCGGGATCTTCGTCCCTGACGGTGTTCCAGCTTCTCGCCGATGGCAAGCTGAAACCCACCGACCATGTGCTTGACGAGGGATATACGGCGTTTCAAGCAGTTACCTCGCTTGAGACCGCGACCATCGATGGCCGCACCTTCGTCTTCGCCGGCGGGGTGGATGATGGCTTCAGCGTCTTCACCCTGCAGCCCGACGGGCGGCTCCTGCATCTGCGAACCCTCGCGGACAGGGATGACATGACCCTGGCGGATATCAGCGACATCGAGGCAAAGGTCATCGATGGCAAGATCGTGCTTTTCATCAGTTCGGCCACCGAAACAGGCATCACGCAACTCGTCTTCGATCCCGGCAAGATCGGCTGGACCGGTTCCACGACGACGGGTCGAGCGGTCGGAACCGCGGAAAACGACATGATACTTGGCCAACCGGGCACCACGACGATGCTTGGGGGGGAAGGTGATGACATACTCATTGCGACGAGCTCCAACGTGAAGATGTTCGGCGGATCCGGTGCGGATATCTTCGTTCCAGCCAACACTAGCGGCAGAAACTTGATCAAAGGTTTCGAACCCGGTGTGGATCATCTGGATCTGAGCCAGCTCGGCATGATCCGCAGCCTCCACCAGATAGATTTCCAACCCAGGACCGGCGGGATCAAGCTGCGGTTCCAGGATGTCACCATCGACATCATCACCAGCGACGGACGGCAACTGACCGAGGCCGATTTCTCGAACGACCTGTTCCCCATCACCCATTACAATCTACCCGAGATCGACATCACCAAGCCCCCCTTGCCTCCCCCTGTTTCGACAACCCTCGGGCAGCATGTTTTCGGCACAAGCGGCGCGGACAGGCTGACCGGCATGGGGGGTCCGGACATGCTCGTGGCCCGTGAAAGCGACGATACGCTTGCAGGGGGCAGTGGGAATGACTCCCTGCATGGGAATGACGGTCACGACCGATTGGCCGGTGATGACGGCGATGATCTCTTGCTGGGCGGTCCCGGCCTCGACCTGCTCGTGGCTGGTTTGGGAAATGACAGCGGCTTCGGCGGCCCCGACAACGACACGCTTCATGGCAATGCCGGACATGACAGCCTGATGGGCGAGAACGGCAGGGACCATCTGGACGGAGGCGCCGGGAATGACCTGCTCTCCGGTGGTCTCCACGATGATCGGCTGATCGCTGGTCCGGGGGATGATCGGCTGCTTGGCGGAGACGGTAATGACACGCTGCTCGGAATCGAGGGGCTGAACCGGCTATTCGGCATGCACGGAGATGACCGGATCGTCGGTGGCGATGACCATGACACCATCAGGGCGGGAACCGGAGATGATGCCGTTTTCGGCAAGCTCGGCAATGATTGGATCACCGGCGACGATGGGCACGACATCCTCCACGGCAATGCC
>NZ_PXNQ02000008.1 GCF_003007735.2 Paracoccus methylarcula | reverse complement strand
CGGCTACGGCTACGGCGACGGCTACGGCGACGGCGACGGCGACGGCTACGGCGACGGCGACGGCGGGGTCGAATGAATGGGCGTGCCCGGCTTCTGGCCGGGTGCCCTGCAACCTTAACCTGAAAGGACAAATCATGTCGCAGACACCGGAACTGCGCAGCCTCGACCAGATTCTGTCTCTGGCTGACAACGGCGATTACCTGCCCGACCTGCAGGAGCGGATCGAAGCCAACAATATCGAGATGCGGCAATTCGCCAATGATTTCTCGGCCAGCGCGAAGGCCAAGATCACGCTCACCATCGACATGAAGCTGGATCGCTTTGGCCAGCTGGAGCTGACCGTCGACGACAAGATCGTCGGGCCGAAACCGCCGAAGCACAAGGCGGTCGCCTGGATGACCGGCGGCGGCGCCATCACCACCCACAACCCCGCGCAATCCCGCATGGAGATCCGCGACGCCGATGACGGTCGCCGCGAGCTGCGCACTGCCGAGTAAGGAGAACTGACCATGACCCAGGACACCCCGAAGAATATCGCCGAGACGGTGATCGAGGAAATGAAGCGCGTGGGCGAGGTACAGTTCGTCTCGCTTCCCACGGCAGAAGCGCCGGAGACACCCTATATCGTCGCAGCCCCGGAAGGCATGAAGCTGCATGATCTGACCGCGCAGCACCGCTCGGTCATGGAGGCGCTGCGACCGCTGCAGCGCAAGGGCAAGGCACAGCTGGCCGATATCGACAGCCTGATCACCTGGACCAATCGCTTCAAGGGCGAGGCCACTGCCTTGTTCGGGCAAATCCACCCGACGCCGAGAATGATTTCCGTGATCGACTATCACGGCGGCGGTGCGCCGGTGATCGATCCTGAGAGCGGTGATCCGTCAGCCAGCCACGGCCGTCATACCGGTGTCTATACCTTCCCGGTCTCCGAGGAATGGAAGCGCTGGACCGGCATCAGCGGCAAGAGCCTGACGAAAGACGAGTTCGGCGAGTTCATCGAGGACAACGCCAATGACTTCCTCGATCCGACGCCGGCACTACTAGGCAAGGTCTCCGGCGACCTACAGCCATGGGAAGAGCGCATGATCGAGATCGCGCAGAAGCTGCAGGGCCGGTTCGGGCAATATGCGGCGCTGGCGCATCTGTCCCGTGAATTCCAGGTGCATGAAACCGGTCACCTGCAGGTCAAGACGGATCGCGACACGGGCGAAGCAAGGGTCCAGTTCCTGACCGAGCACAAGGATCCGGACGGTCAGCCGCTGAGCCTGCCGAACCTGTTCATGATCGCCATCCCGGTGTTCGAGGAAGGCGCGCTGTATCGCCTCGCCGTTCGCTTCCGTTATCGGAAATCCGGCAGCGAGGTGCGCTTCATTGTCAGCCTCTACAATGCCGATGTCGCGCTTCGCGATGCTGCTCGGGAGGCCATGTATCGCGCACAGGCCGAGACCGAGGTTCCGCTCATGATGGGCGTGCCAGAGGTGGGTGCGGCGTGAGCGGCTCTGAAAAAGACAGGGTGGCGCAAATGCGCCATCCCATCGAACCACTGCCGATCGACCTGCCGGCCGTCGAGGATCATGAGGCACCATCGCCCCTACAAGCCCTCAAGGCTCGCGATCTGATCTACATCGCCGTGGGCATGTTCGGCACCTTCGCGGGCGGAGTCCTAGCCGCATGGTGGCTGAAATGAGCGAGCGCCCGATCTCGCCTCTCCCGATCTTCCACCGTGATATCGAAATCCGCCGCACCGACGTGCCCTGGCATCCCTACATCTGGTCGCATGACGAAAGCGACGGCCATGGCACCGCCTGGACCGTCGAGGAGGCGCGCAACCAGATCGATGCGCATTTGGTGCGCATGGCGGAAAAGCAATCCTGAATCCCCGGAGTTTCACGATGAAGAACAAGCTTGGCGATTTGAACAACCACCTGTTTGCGCAGCTCGAGCGACTGTCCGATGAGGGAATGTCGGCTGAACAGATCGAGCAGGAGGTCAAACGAACCGAGGCCATCGTCTCAGTCGCCGATCAGATCGTGGGTAATGCGGACCTCCAGCTGAAAGCCGCGAAGCTTTATGCCGAACATGGCCAGGCAGTTCTTCCTATGCTGCCGAAGATCGGAAAGTCGGAAGAATGAAAGGGCATCCGATCACGTACCATGCCGACGAGTTGGCATGGATCGAGAGGCGCAAGGAAATGCCTCGTCGTGAGCTGCATGAGCTGTTTTGTGCCCGCTTCGAGCGTGACGATATTTCGCTCGCGACCTTCAAATCGCTCTGCAAGCGAAAGGGCTGGATGACCGGACGTACCGGGCAGTACGAGCCAGGGCGCGAGCCGGAGAACAAGGGCAAGAAGATGCCCTATCACCCGAACAGTGCGCGAACCCAGTTCAAGAAGGGCAATCTCCCGCACAACACGCGGCACCTGGGCCATGAACGTCTGTCGAAAGATGGCTATATCGAGATCAGCGTTGCCGAAACCAATCCGCACACCGGATACGAACGCCGCTACGTCCAAAAGCATCGCTGGCTCTGGGAAAAGGAAAACGGCCCGGTTCCCGATGGCATGGCACTCAAATGCCTGGATGGGGACAAGACCAATACCGCGCCATCCAATTGGAAGCTGATCCCGCGCGCGATGTTGCCGCGGCTGAATGGCCGTTTCGGACGCGGCTATGACGATGCCGCCCCCGAGGTTAAGCCAACGATCATGGCTATCACGAAGTTGGAGCACCAGGCTCGAGAGGCGAAGCGAGGCCGAAAGCAGTGACCCGCGCCCCCTCCACGAAGCCGTTATTTCGCGCCATCAGCGGTAAAGCGTCCCGACCGGACGCTGCATCCTCGATGTTCGCCGAACTACCCGAACAGCGCCGCCCGCAGGCCGACCAGCGCCGCGACGAAGATTTCTACCCTACCGGCCAACCCGAGGCGATCCGGGCCCTGTTCGCCTATGACGGCGAACGCATCCACGATTGTGAGGTGATCTGGGAGCCAGCCTGCGGCGATGGCGCCCTGGTCCGCGAGATCCGCGCGATGGGAGTGGGCTGCCTCGCTTCTGACTTGATCGATCGAGGTTGCCCGAAGAGCTGGACCGCTGATTTCTACAGCTACCGGGCCAGCCCGGCCCGGGGGATCATCACCAATCCGCCCTATTGCGAGATCAATGCCCGCGACGGCAAGGGGCGATGGCTACGCCATACGCTGGACATGCAGGGCTGGGACTATCTGGCACTGCTGCTGTCCTGGGACTGGCCGGCCGCCCGGGCCAATGGCCTGGGCGAGTTGTTGGACACCCATCCGTTCAGCCATTGCTACTTGATGCGCTGGAAGCTGGATTTCACCGGCGAAGGCAGCCCGCCGCAGCGCAACGCCTGGTTTGTCTGGGATCGGCGCGATCCGCGCGGGCGCAACCAGGCACAACTTTACCCCGATTTCCGATGGATGGATCGGGTCGATGCTCGGCAGGAGGTGATGTTTTGAATACAGCCAAGCCCCTCATGCGCCCGTCAGATATTCGCAAAGCCGTCGCGGAATGGTGTGCAATGGGCTTGGCCGTAAAGGTTGAACCAGATGGGACAATGACAGTTGTACCGAAGGATCAACAGGACACCATCGCCGCAGACCTGATTCAGTGGGCGAAGAAGTGAAGCGCGATCTGCCTGCATATGTCTATCGAAAAGGCCAAAAAGGTTACCTCTACTTTTGCCGGTGGAAAACCACGCAGCGCATGTATGAACAGCCGGGTACGGCCGAGTTTGCTGCCGAATATGCGCTGCTCATGCGCGGTCGACCGCCGGCACCGAAACGCACGATCAAAGGTCTGATCCAGAAATACGTGAGCGATCCTGGTTGGCTGGAGTTGGCCTACAACACCCGAAAATCTTACGGACGGCACTTCAAATACCTGGAGGATGTCGCGGGGAATATCGACCCCGCCACTCTGCGCACGGCACATATCTACGAAATGAGGGACGCGTTGAGGGACACCCCGACAGACGCGAACCGTAAAATCGGCGTGCTGTCCACCTTGCTGAATTACGGGCGACGGATCGGATGGGTAGAGCGCAACGTTGCTGAGAAAATCGAGAAGCTGAAAGGCAAGAAACCTGAGCGTGAGCCGTGGCCAACCGATAAGATCAAGGCGTTCAGGAAAGCGGCTGCCCCCCTACCCCGCCTGATATTCGAAATGCTTCTGGGGACCGGTCAACGGATCGGTGACGTTCTCAAGATGCGCTGGTCAGATATCGAGGACGGCGGGATCTGGGTTCGCCAGCAAAAGACCGGTCACGGGATCTTCGTGCCGCTCACCGATGCGCTTGCAGGGGCAATCGACAAGACGACGCGCGACGGCGATACGATCATTGCACAGCCCAACGGAAAGCCCGTCAGCTATTCATTCGCGCATAAACTGGTGATGGATGTGCGCGTGAAGATCGGCGCCGAGGCGTGGGATATACACAGCCTCCGCCACTCCGCGGCAGCGGAAATAGCCAGTCTTCCGGGCATGACGATCGAGCATGTGATGGCAATCACTGGCCACACGTCCGAGCAGATGGCCCGCCACTACAGCCGCCGCGCGGATATGCGATCGAAGGCGCGAGAGGCGCAAAGAGCCCGAAGAACACCTGATGAACGAAAAGAGAAAATTGAAACGACGAGTGAAACGTCAGATTGAATCATAGCAAAATCAACTAGTTATACAAAAATGGGAATGATTGAGGAACATCTCCTTGGTCAGCGTGGTGCCCTTGCGCATCGCCAGAAGCTCGACGATCTGGTATTCCTTGCCGGTCAGGTTGACGGGCTTGCCCCGCACCTCGACCGCGCGCGCGTCAAGATTCACCGTGATCTCGCCGATCTGGATGATCGCCTGGCTGTGCCCCTGTGAACGGCGCACGATGGCGCGGATACGGGCCTGCAGCTCTTCGCGGTTGAAGGGCTTGGTCATGTAGTCATCCGCGCCGAAGCCGAAGCCGCGCAGCTTCTTTTCCATGTCGTCCGAGCCGGTCAGGATCAGGATCGGCGTATCTATCCGCGCAAGGCGGATATTGCGGACGACATCCATCCCGTCCATGTCGGGCAGGTCCAGGTCCAGAAGGATGAGATCGTAATCGTAAAGCTTTGCAAGATCGATGCCTTCTTCGCCCATATCGGTCACGAAGACATTATAGCTGGCCGAGGTCAGCATCAGTTCGATCGCACGCGCGGTGCAGGGGTCGTCTTCTACAAGTAAAATTCGCATGACATCTTTGGTCCTGGTCGATACATGATTCCGTTTAAGCTACTTCAGATTGTATTTAAGGATTCTTAATTCATCTTGAAGTTGTTTTCTTCCGGAATCCACTACTTTCTATACCGCTGCAGCAACGTCACTTTCAACGCGGTAGGGCCGTGATCGATCAGCGCGCGGCACCAGCTTTCGAATTCCTCTTCCGAGAGACCGTATCGCCGCAGAGCCTCCTCGCGTGAGATCAGGTCGTAAGCGACTGCGTTCACGACGATTTCCTTGCGGGATGCAACCCAACGGGTCGAAGGCGGTGGCAGATCCGCAACCGTCAGGATCGTGCCGTTCGGCAAGGTCGCGGTCAGCGGGCGGTCTTTTTTCGTCACTGCTTTGTTCCCTGGCTTTGCTCAAGTCAGGGAAATTTCGCCACAAAGAGCTTAATTCCGGGTTAGTTCTGCACATTGCCCGGGTTGAGAATACCGGGCATTTGCCTATATTCTTACGGAAATTGATGACGGCCACACGGCCCGGAGCCCATCCATGACCTCGCTTGCCCCCGATCGCGCCCCGGCGCGCGATACCGAGTTGAACAGCCTCGGCTTTGCCAAGCCGCCCGCGCAGACGCGCGTGGTCGTGGCCATGTCGGGCGGCGTGGACAGCTCGGTCGTGGCCGCCAAGCTGAAATCAGAGGGTTACGACGTGATCGGGGTCACGCTGCAGCTTTACGATCACGGCGCGGCGCTGGCCAAGAAAGGCGCCTGTTGCGCCGGGCAGGACATTCACGATGCCCGCCGGGTGGCCGAGCGGATGGGCTTTCCGCATTACGTCCTGGATTACGAGAACAAGTTCCGCGAATCGGTCATCGACGAATTCGCCGATGCCTACCTGGCCGGCGCGACCCCGGTGCCCTGCATCCGCTGCAACGAGCGGGTGAAGTTCCGCGACCTGCTGGAAACCGCGCGCGACCTGGATGCCGATTGCATGGCGACAGGCCATTACATCCAGCGCAAGCCCGGTGCCGGGCGGGCCGAACTGCACATGGCCGCCGATCCGGCCCGCGATCAAAGCTATTTCCTGTTCTCGACCACGCAAGAGCAGCTGGATTACCTGCGTTTCCCCCTCGGCCACCTGGTCAGCAAGGCGGAGACCCGGGCGCTGGCCGCCGAATATGGCCTGTCGGTCGCCGACAAGCCCGACAGCCAGGATATCTGCTTCGTGCCGAACGGTGATTATGCGAGCGTGATTGAAAAGCTGCGCCCCGGCGCCGCCGATCCGGGCGAGATCGTGGATATGGAGGGCAATGTCCTGGCCCGGCATCGCGGCGTGATCCATTACACCGTCGGTCAGCGCCGTGGGCTGGGCATCGGCGGATTGGGCGAGCCGCTCTATGTCGTCCGCCTCGATCCCGAAAAGCGCAGGGTTGTCGTCGGGCCGAAATCCGCGCTGGCTACGACCATCGTTCCGGTATCGGAGGTCAACTGGCTGGGCGATCAGCCCTTCACGGGCGAGATTCCCTGCTCGGTCCGCATCCGTTCGACCCGGCCTCCGCGCCCGGCGATCCTGCGCCCGCTGGAGAATGGCCGCGCCGAGGTCGAATTGCTGGATGCCGAGGAAGGGGTCAGCCCCGGCCAGGCCTGCGTGTTCTATGAAACCGGCGGCACCCGCGTGCTGGGCGGCGGCTGGATCACGCTGCGTCGGCGGCAAGCTGCCTGATCCGCAGTACCATGGCGCGCAGCCCGTTCGAGCGCTGCGATGACAGGTGCTCGTCAAGGCCAAGCCGCGCCAGCTCGGCCTGCGCATCCACCTGCACCACCTCGGCCACGGTCAGCCCGGAATAAAGCGCATGCAGGATCGCGATCAGGCCGCGCACGATCATCGCGTCGCTGTCGCCCTGGAAATCGAAACGCCCATCCTCGATCCGCGGCATGATCCAGACCTGGCTGGCGCAGCCCTCCACCTTGGTCGCGGGCACCTGCAGCGCCGGTTCCATCGGGGCCATGGCCCTGCCCAGCTCGATCACATGCCGGTAACGCTCCTCCCAGTCATCCAGGAAGTCAAAGGTATCGGCGATGTCTTCGAATGCGGGACTGGCCATGAGGGCTCCTTTTTTCGATGACGGATTAACGCGGGCGGCGGCGAAGGTCAAAGAGGCTTTAACGACGCGCCGATTTCCCCTAACAATCGGGCAAAACCTCCGGGGGACGCCAGATGACGAAACTGACCGCACCACTGCTGATCTCTGCGCTGCTGCTATCGGGCTGTGGCGGCCGCTTCAGCGACAGCGGCTGGAACCCGCTTGGCTGGGGCGGTGGCGGCAGAGACCGGTCCACCACGCTGGCCCCCGAAGGCGGTTATGAAACGGCCGGCGATCAGCGCGCCGGTATTCCCCGGATCCTGTCGGCAAGATGGGAACCATTGAACGAGGGGCGCCTGCTCGTGGTCACCGGTATCGCACCGACCAAGGGCTATCACGATGCCGAACTGGTCACCCTGCGCCCACAGCCGCGCGGACGCATATCGCCCGATCCCGACGGCGTGCTGCGGCTGCGTTTCGTGGCCGTCCCGCCGCCCCCCACAGAGGAAGCGGCCCGGCTCCCGGCCAATCCGGCCGTCGATTCTATCACGGCGGCCCTGACCTTGTCCAACACCCAGCTTGCCGGCGTGACCCAGGTCGAGATCGCCGGTGCTTCGAACGTGGTCACCCTGCGCCGCTGAACCGCGAAGAGGTTGCGCCCGCCCGCACGGCAAGATAATCGAGCACCGTCGGAGGCGTGGCAGAGTGGTTTAATGCACCGGTCTTGAAAACCGACGTGGGTTAACGCCCACCGTGGGTTCGAATCCCACCGCCTCCGCCAGCTACCCTAGCTAAAGCGCTCTCCCAATCCGGCTGTATCCGGATTTTCTCGTTGTACTAGAGGGTTATGCGGGTTGGGCTGTCCGAAATACTGGATTGTTTCGAGACACCGCCACTGACCGGCTTAACGCGCTGCGAAAACGACTGCATGTCAACTGCTCGACCGTCAGTCTGCTCCTGAAAAATGGCATAATCGCCAGCAGAGAAGTTCCCGATCCGCGTACACGCCAGCCATTGTCTTCGATTGCGTCAGAGGAACTGGATCGATTCCTCGACCTGCACTTGCCGCTCGGGCTCATGGCTTACGAGCTTGGTACACAGGCGAGACATGTCGCTGCCCGGTTGGACAAAGCAGAGGTCTGGCCGATTCCTTTGCCCGACCAATGCAGCAAAATCTATCTGCGCATAGAAGCCCGCTCCGGTGATCGCGAACTGATCCACGACAACGCCGAAAAATAGGCCCCGTCGATCATCGGCGGGGCTTTTGCATATCGGGAGGAGACCCCCAAAACCCGCCCAATCAGCGATTGAGATAGATTCGCACGTCGTTTGAAACGAATTCACTGTCGTTTGCGATACTTACTCGTATCGCTCGACAACAATGAATGTTCGGCGACACTAGGTTTGCCGCTTGGAGTTTGGCTAGTGTACTGATTTTTATGAGTTCTTCAACTAATCTCCGACAGCATATTTGCGCTTTTCGACACTTGGATTGTCGCTTGGGAGGGTTAGCGAGTATGCCCGAGGACCGGCGTTTCATCCACTTGACACAAACATGAAAAAAACCCGCCACCCTGAGGGTGGCGAGGCGAATGCCGTGTCAGAATAAGAAATCAGCCCGCTACGAGACTAGGCAACCATCCTGGATCAAACAGCTTTTCCAACTTCGGCGTGCGCACGTAGATCTTACTGAGGTGGTTATCCAAATCGAGCGGATAAATTCGGGCCCTAGCCAGCTTGGCAGCTACATGCTTGGCCTGAGTATGCGCTGCCGAAGCCATCATGCCGAGGGTGGCGTATTTCTTGAGGAAGCCTACGAGTCCCTGTTGGCTGATCAAGGTCACTGGGCGGCGATGACGATGATGCCTGACTGTTGTCGAAGGCAGCAACTCTTGCCGCACAAGCCAAGCAATCGTTGAAGAGTTAACTCCTAGCAAGCGCTTGGCTTCCTTCCTCGTGAAACCCGATGGAGCTGGTTCCTCCAACTGATCCCTCAGATCGTCGAGACTCACATACAGTCCGTCCAGCGTGGGATGTTCTTGCATCCGGCAAAGGGACTTCAGCTTGCCATCCAGAGCGAGCCGCATCACTTCTTCGAAGCGGCATTTAGCGTGGACCCCTATGGTGGTCAGGCTGGCGTACCCGTCTGGAAGTGCTTCCACCAGCTCTGCCTGCATTGCGGGAAAGCTGGTAAGATGGCTGAGATCCTCCGGATGGTAGACCGGCACGAGGCCTGTCAAATCGAAACGGGGGGCTATCAGGTCGGCATTGACCAGCCTGTTCAACATTTCTCCCCTGATCCCCAACCTTTCGGCGGCCCGCTTCGGAGATAGGCAGGCTGCGTACTCCGCGATCGTCCGATCATTCTCCACAGCAGAAAACTGGATTCGCTCGGCCTGCTCTGTCGTCCCGAGGCCTAGACCTACCGCGATGCGCCACATTCGCGAATAGTTCAGGCCATGTGTTTCGGCTGCCGACGCCAGATTGTGGACGCGCCTTTCAGAGCACTCTCGTCCGAAGAGGATGTCCCCCTTGGCATAGGGGTAATGCGTGAAGGCAAAGTCGGTAAGTTGGTCAATGAATCCGGCATATCTGGATGAGCTATGATCGATGCGCTCAATCCGACGTGCTAACACGCCGAAATCAGCTTGGAATCCGGGTACGGTACTCGTAGATGCTGCTCGAATGGCCTGGAACGCTGAGTACAATTTGTCGGGGCCACCCGAAAGTGCAAGAAATCCGGCCTCCGCCGCTTGGCCCATTTCATCCGAGGTAAGCTTTGAAGGGTAGGCCGATGCCCCGAATTCCAACACGACACCTAATTCATCACTCAGCCGGCACATCAGGTCTAGGTCGAGATCATCGCATGGATCGTTCCGCTCGTCCCCACGGACCCGTGATGCAATATACGCTTCGAACTGGCTTCGCCCGGATTGCGAAACCAGTTCCTGCTCAGCCCTGAGGATGGTCCGCCAGTGATCTCGAACGCGCTGGATGAAGTCATGGTGGCACCGAGGGTAGTTCGCGTCTGGCAAAGTAAGCATGGGGGTACGATGGATGTGACAGGTTCGATACGAACTGACCAGCCATTCCAAGCGACCGTGGCGCGCGAATTCGCCTCCCTGCCTGTCGTTCTCGCATAAACAGCGGGGGCACACCCGAAGCTCGCGTCGTCCCAACGACTTCGATGTGAGAAACTGTCCATTCAGCATATAGCCGGCATCGTGCATGCGGGTCACCGAGCGATCCTTCAGCATGTGGCTCGGCAGGCCAGAGAGGCGGGCAAGAGACTGAATTTCAGTCGTGTCCCCATTGGCTGCATCGCGCCAGTTAACACCCATGTCAGAACAGAAATCTTGAACGAAACTCGCCCCATTGCGGCGGGCGAGACGTGAGATTATGGAGAGGGAGGTTTCGCCCTCGTAGGGCGAAACCGTGAGCCTGAGACGCGTCATTTCTTTGGTGCTCCTCGACGGGGTGGCACTTTGCCATTCAGTAGATCTTCGTGCACCGGAAGGATCAGCCTCGGATTAAGAGCGCTATAGTCTCGCCGGACAAAGGGATTGAGGTCATCGACACATCCGGTCCGCCGCAGAAACTCGGCCACGAAGTGCTCTTTGCCCAAGGTGCTTTCGTCTCTGCGCATGCAGATTTCGATGGCACCGATGATGATTTCGATTAGAATACCAAACTCGTTGGCTGCCGCATGGATCAGGCGCGCGACAAAATCTTCCGTTCGCACCTCTTCTGCGCATTCGATAACCGCAGCCTGGGCGTATTGCTGAATCAAAGCACACACATTCTGGCCATCATTGATGTCATCAAGCTGGCTGAAGCTAACCGGCGTGAAGCGCCGGCCGAGCTGAGGGTCCAGATTCAGCAGTGTTTTCAAGGTAGGCAGCCCGCTCAAGACGATACTGACTGGCCAGTGCTTGTTTTGCATCACGGATTTCAGCGTATTTACTACGGCCAACATCTCGCGTTCGCTCTGCGACCCCATCAGGTCCTGCGCCTCGTCCAGATGTAGGAACATGACTTGTAGTTCCCGAAGGTGCGACTGGACAAGTTCCCAAATAATCCCGGCGGTACGGTCCCGCATCAGTGGGTAGCCAAGTCCGCTGAGGCAGGAGATTCCCACTCCCTTCAGAGTTGCCGGAGAAGGGACAAGGAAACTGGCGACATCCGCAGTCTCGTCTTCGTGAGACAGCATCCGGAGAGTGTCGTGGCCCCGGAAGAAATGGGTAACCGCCGTCGATTTCCCAGATCCACTGTTGCCGATTACGGCCACACCGCGCGCCTCGGGGTTCAGACCTTCGGCGATTTCCGCGCGGCGCCGATCTTCGAGGGTACTCATCGCATTCGAGAACTCACAAAAACAGCGCCTCGGCACGAAGCGACTCCGAAGGCGGGCCAGTTGACGGTGAATTTCAGGGGAAAGATGGGTGTAGTTGTTCATGATCATTCCTCCAGCTTCCAGGCTGGTTCGCTATTGAATTGGACGGCGGGGAAAGTTTCTGTTTGCTTCTGGGCAAGCGTCTGTTCCGATTTTGTTGCTGAGGTGCTGGGGGTGATACGCCGACCAAATGGAACATCATCATCTGAAGCTGGCGGCAGATCGGGGTGATCGAACAACAGACCCGCGCATAGATTGTTTTCCAGGTACTCCAGATGCTCGGCGGAATAATCGGGATCGATCAACCCAGTTCTCTCACAAGCGTCTCCGACTATTGCCTTGATTTTTTGGATTGCGCGATTTCGCTGCGGTAGGGTTAACTTGGCCTCACCGGCGTAACGCGTTCGGAATTCACGCATGACCATGGTCCATTCGACCAAGGACATGCCTTCGAGTTCCTCACCATTGCGTGCCGGTGCGGGGAACCACTCCGTTCCGATTTGAACCGACACTGCGCCAATGTTGCTTGGCTCGATCCGAAGTCGGACTGACTTGCCCTTGTTGTGTCGCCAGAATGATTCAAGCTCCGGACATGAATAGTGATTCGAAAGCAACACAACGCCCTGCTTTGATGGGACACGCTCAAATTCATAGCCGAGCGCAACACGGCGCGTATTCGTGTCGGGCGGTTCAGTGACATGATACTTGCTGACGAGCTCGCGCCATCGACTAGCGGGCGATTGTCCGCCCGGGAGCCCCCGATGTTCCTGGTGATGATAGTGGTCAACGACCCAGATGGTCAGGATTCGGGTGAGGTCTTCATCCGTAAGCACCGTCCGGACCTCGGAGGGATAATTCCCCCGCGATTTCGGGCTGTCGAATGTCCGACCGGGGAGCCTCGGCATGAGCTGACGGGCCATGGTTCCGAACACCCGCTCAATCCGGGAGCGGAGCTCCGGAATTTTTATGGGAGGAAACAGCATGATTGCGCCCAGAGAATTCACGGCAGCAACAAACATGTCCGAGGCAAATGCCGACCCGGTATCAGAGCAGATCAAATGGGGTGTTCCGAAGAAGTCCCACGTACCTTCTGCGCCAACGGCTTGGGCAAATTCGGTTTTGTCCTCGAGGATTTGTCCAATCACTCGGCGAGCGGCATCGGCATTCGGGCGACCACAGACTGAGATTGCCAGGATACAGCGTGTCGCGCAGTCGATCGCAGCGTAGATCCAACGTCGGCCGGACGGGACATCTTCGCGAAGGTCGGCAGGAAGTTCGTTCCAAATTGCCAACCTCTTGAACAGGGTTCGCACATCCACTTCCCATTCATCGATCTCGACGCGCTCCATAGGATAGAGGACATCCGGGCCGCCAGACGATCTCGCAAAATCCATGCGCGCTTGATCGATACCATCGCGAAATACGGCAACCTCAAACGGATCCAACAAATCGATACGACGTTCGATGGTACGTTCTGAGGGCACATGCAGAGCGCGAATACCACGCTCGGCACGTCGCTTATTCTCTGCAATAATGGCGTTTCGGGTATCTTTGGCGACCGCAACTTTGGACATTTTCTCCTGTGTCGCATACGCGCGAATTTTCTCGGATATGAAGTCCTCGGTGTCCCGGCAGAACCGTCGCCCCACGCCCTTGCGGACGCGATAACGCGGGACGAGCACAGACGGGTCATAGTTGTTTTTACGAAGCCTTCGGTACAATTTGAGCAGCGTTTCAGGAGAATGCGGTCGACGTTGAGGCGGGAGAGCACTGCCGCCCCGCCTTGGTCCATCCCCGGCATTGCGGGATTCTTCGTTGACCCGAAAGGCGCCGACAATCTTCGGCCAGTTTGTCCGGAGGCTTCGGGGTGTCAGCTTGACGGCACCGGCGTCGTGAAAGGCCTTAAGATTCATGCACTCCATAAAAGCGAAGACAGCACTCTCCCGGTCATCTTGATGTAAATACTGCAAGGATTTGCTGCTACGAGTCGCAGATTTTCGTATGCATTCCTGTGTGCTCGGACCTGGGATGAAACGCCAGTTGTTACCCCGACGCAGGAATGCGATTTCCTTCCGGCTTAACGTTTTGGCAGTGCCATCAGCGGAATTCTTCGGTTCGAATACGCACAACGCATCGGTCTGGTGAGTGCAACTATAGTGGATGCCGAAAATGACGAAAGTGTCGCTTGGATCATAGCGAAAGATCATGCTGCTTCCTCCGCTACGACGAGTGTTTGCAGGCCGATTTTCCCATGCGCCACTTTTTTGAGACGACCTTCGATGATCGCTCGGAAAGCTGCGCGAAAACCCCGTCCGGCTAGGTCGATACGCTCCATGAGGGATGCTACGGTTTGGGGCTCTTTATGCTGCCGGATTACCGCCGCGAGTTTCTTGTCCGCTTCATTATCCGGTGTTTTGGAAAATTCGTGATATCTTGCCGCGTTGAGTGCCTGTGCCCTGGTGAAGTCCGTTTCAGACATGAGGATCATGTCATCGGCATATTCCAGCGGCATGGAGGCGGCGACATAGCTCAACTCTATATCGAAATCGCGCTGCTTCACGCGGTCGGCTGGCTTCACGGCAACGGCGTAGCGCGTACCATCAGAAAACTCGACTAGATAGTCGGGCGTATGAGAATGGGCGCTCCCATCCGGTCTGACAAACTTGATGGCAGATGGCTGATCCCAGACGTCGATGACATCCCCGCGCGTCGTGATCAGCAGGATGCACATGAGCTCGAGAAGGCTTTCATAGACGACGACCTGGCGGCGTTCTTGGAGCCTCAGCACGACTGTTCCACGGCAGCTACCGCGGGATCGCCATGAGACCGGGCGCGTTGCGCGTGATGGTTCTGGCAAGACGAAGCCATCGAATTCCTGATCAAACATGGCCACCTCCTCTTTTAGTGAGGCGGACAAAGTGGGTGAGTGGCAGACACACCTGGTCTGCCGCGCGAATACTGCGCGTGAGAATGGTCATGGAAGACCCCTTTCAGATGTCAGACGTTTGTCTTGGCACACCAAGCAGGAGCGCCGAGCGCTTGACTCGTTGATCGAAAAGTGGGTATCCGAGAATTAGAGCAAGGGTGTCCTGGATACCCGAATTAGGGGCTTGGAGGCGGTAACCTCCCAGCCCTTTTTCCTTTAAACTACGACATGCTTCTCTCCTTTTGGTTATGTTGATCGGGCCGCATGTCGAGTTGATGGACGAAAGCGTTCTGGATCGTCCCTGACTTGCCGAAGTGACCGGTGCAAGGAACCAGTCGATTTCGACCCTGATCTGATTGAGGCGTCAGAAGCTCGAGGACCTTCGGGTTGGACGCGAACGTGTCGTCCATCAGATTTTCGCGTGATCCATTTCCAGCATCTACAGCTGAACCGAGAGCGCACCGCAATATTGCGAGTAGCGTGAGACGTACGCTGGAGATATTATCCGCACCTTGATGGGCTGTCATTGTCACACTCTTGGATAAATTCTTCCATGTGCAGACGTCTCATGGCCCGCGTTTTTTGTTGACATGGATGCTAAAAGAGAGAATCAATGGCTATAGGAAATGTGGGTCATTGATCCTCACGGAAGGGCTCGGGTGGTGGAACTCCCGAGCTTTTTTCGTTTATGTAGGCATATTGCTCTCCTGCTGAGACTGAGTGGATGCTTTCGTTTCTTCATCGGTTGGCGACAAATCGTTTTTTTCGAGGCCGGCGTGTCGTGCAAGGGCAGACATGATTCGAGCAGATTTGTGCTTCCGCTTCGCAACATGAGTCACAGCCGACGGGTGCACGCCTAGCTCTCGCGCGACCGCTGCAAATGACGATCCACGCTCATGCAGGCGAGCCTTCAAGAGTTCATGCTGATTTATGACTTGCCACATTGGGATCTCCACTGATTCGCACCCCAGCAATCTCACTAACCGAATCGGGAATCAATATATTGTGTTGTTCGAGAGAAGTTGTCGGCGTTGGAGATACTTAAATCAGGTGTATTTTATTGTTAACATATTGTTATAAAATAAAATAAACAGCTTCCAGTTGAATGGGTTAAGTGCTGTCAGATAACTGCAATCTGAAAGCAAATTGCATATCTAGTGTGATAGTATTCGTTGCTTTCATTCATGCTGTCAGAGGATGATATCGTAAATATTATTATTTAATTCAGATGCTTCGGTTGATTTTTAGACCCTAATAGAGGGCTGTTGTATTGTTAATGATATTTCCTTGACAAGGCACAAGTTTAGCCCGCGCGCGTCCATGGGTGATTAGAATGTCCAGAATCTGATCAGTAACATTTTCGTGAGTCAGAGTGGACAGACCTGTCGATAATAAAAACAGTCTTGACTGATTTTTTTGATGCCGCATTCTGTTATCGTTAATATCAGGGAGGCGCACGGATGCCGGCACAGGACGATTACAAGCAGCGAAGCTACGGCGAAATTCCGGTCGGAACCGGCTTCAAGCCCGGAATCGTCGTCGTGGATTTCCAGAAGGGTTTCACCGAGGCGCAGTACCCGCTGGGTGGAGCTCCCCTCGTGATGCGGGCTCTCGAGAACACCGAGAAACTGCTGAAGGTCGCCCGCGATTTCGATGTGCCGATAGCGAATTGCAACACCGCCTACATGAACGAGCGCGAAATGCCCTACTGGAAGATCACTGCGGTGCGCGAGACGTTTCGCCGTGATCATCCAAGCGTGGAGCTGGACCCTCGGATCTACGATCCGGACTACGATCTCCTTGTCTGCAAGAAAGGCCCCTCGATCTTCTTCGGCACCGATGTTTCCGACTTCTTCGCGAAGGAACGGGTTGATACCGTCATCGTCACCGGCTGCAACACCAGCGGCTGCATCCGGGCGAGCTCGATCGATGCGTTCAGCCATCGGTACAGAACATTGGTACCCGAGGATTGCGTTGGCGACATCGAGGAACAACCGCATCGCGACAATCTGCGTGATCTCGGTCGGCGCTATGTCGACGTGGTCGACCTGCAATATGTGCTCGATTACTTGGAAGACTGGCACAAGACGCGAAGCGGCGCTTGAGTGAGCCACCCCATGGCGGACTGACAGTTCTGGCAAAGGATGGGGCAGAACCTGGCGCTATCCGGGAATACGAGGTGATATGACCGTAAAACTCCTGAAAAATGCCCGGATCGTTGACGGGACCGCGACCGAACCGACCGAACCCATGGGGATCGTGATCGAAAATGGGATAATCCGCGATGTCGGTACTGCAGCCACAGCAACGACTGACGAGGTGCTTGATCTCGACGGCCTGACAGTGATGCCAGGATTGGTGGATTGCCACGTCCACGTCATCGCCTCGACGGCCAATCTGGGGCTGAATGCGGCATTGCCGTCGTCACTGATTGCTGCGCGCAGTAGCGTGCTGATGCGCAATATGCTGATGCGCGGTTTCACCACCGTGCGCGACCTAGGCGGCGCTGATCGGGGTTTGCAGGTGGCGGTCGAAGAAGGCGCATTTCTCGGCCCACGACTGGTGATCTGTGGCAAGGCCCTGTCGCAGACCGGAGGGCATACCGATTACCGTGGTCCTTTTGACAACAAATCGGTCGCCTGGTACGACCAGAGCCTGGGCGCCATGGGGCGCATCTGTGACGGCGTTCCAGAGGTGCAGCGAGCTGCACGGGAGGAAATCAAGAACGGTGCTCAGTTTATCAAGGTGATGGCGGATGGCGGCGTGTCCTCACCGTCCGACCCGATCGGCTATCTCGTGTTCTCGGTCGATGAGCTGAAGGCGCTGGTCGAGATCGCAAGGAGTTTCGGCACTTACGCAACAGGACATCTCTATTCCGACGAGGCAATCGTCCGGGCGCTGGACTGCGGTTTCGAGTGCATTGAGCACGGCAACCTTATCTCTGACGCGACCATTGCGCGCATCGCGAAGGAGCGCATCCCCGTTGTGCCGACCAATATCACCTACGACCTGCTTGCCCGCAAAGGCGCGGAATTCGGTCTGCCGCCGGCATCCCTTGCCAAGGTCTCGGACGTACGTGAACACGGACTGGAACGGCTCGAGAAGCTATATGCGGCGGGCGCTATCATGGGTTACGGCTCGGATCTTCTTGGCGGGATGCAGACCGCGCAGTCGGACGAATTCACCTTGCGCGGTCGCTATATCCCGGCAGATGCCGTAATTCGTTCCGCCACGTTGGATGCGGCCAAGGTGCTGCGGATGGAGGGGCAGATCGGCACTATCGCGCCCGGCGCTCATGCCGACATCATCGCAGTCGACGGCAACCCGCTAGAAGACCTCAAACTCTTGACGGAGCAAGGCGTGTACATGCCGCTTATTCTCAAGGGCGGGGAGGCGGTCAAGAAGGCCGCGGGGCTCTGATGGCAAGGCTCAGGGATTATACCGCGCTCAGCTTCGATGTGTATGGAACGCTGATTGACTGGGAAAGCGGGATGCTGGCCGGGCTAAAGCCGCTGACCGACCGATTGGGCACAGAGATGTCCGATGACGCGGTTCTCGAAATGCATGCCCGCAACGAGAGTGCCGCACAGGCTCAGACACCTGGAAGGACCTATTCTAGCCTTTTGGCTACAGTCTATCGCCGCTGCGCCGAGGAATTGGGCCTGGCCGTTGATTGGGAGGAATGCGAACGCTATGGCGCGAGTGTTCCTGATTGGCCGGCCTTTCCCGACAACGCAGACGCGCTGGCCTATCTCAAGCTACATTACCGGATGATCGTCCTCTCGAATGTTGACAATCGTAGCTTCGCCGGTTCGGCCCGCAAGCTGGGTATCGATTGGGACGGGGTATTCACCGCCGAGGATATCGGCAGTTACAAGCCGGCGCAGCGGAATTTCGATTATCTGCTTGCCGGGATAGAGCGTCTGGGGATCGCGAAGACCGAACTGCTACATACAGCCGAGAGCATGTTTCACGACCATGTGCCGGCGCGCGCCAACGGACTCGACAACGCCTGGATCTATCGACGTCACCAGAAGCAGGGCTTCGGAGCCACGATGGATCCCGGGCAGTTGGCGGAGACAACCTTCCGGTTCAACTCTCTAAGGGAAATGGCAGAGGCACATGAGAGCGGGAGTATATGACCATCCGCAATACCGCCGCGACCAAGCATAAAAACAGTTGGCGGTTTGCATTTCCAACCAACAGGGGAACAACCATGAAAAAACTGCTGTCTTTTACCACGCTTGCCGGTTTGATGATGGCCGGCGCTGCGTCCGCGGAAACCAACTTCATCGCCAACAGCTTCTACGACGGCGCCGTGCCAATGTCTGGCGAGGGCTATATTCGCTGGGCCGAACTGGTGCAGGAACTGTCCGAAGGTGACCTGGTTCCCGAGGTTTACACAGGCACCGTCCTGCTGGCACCGCGCGCGTCACTGCAGGGTATCCAGGACAACGTCGTGCAGGTCGCACATCACGCGGCGATCTACACGCCCTCGGATCTGCCGGTTGCCAATGCAGTGCAGGAACTGGGCTTCGCCTATTCCGATCCCGTCGCTGCGATCTTTGCCGTCACCGATTTCTCGATGAATAATGAAGTCCAGCTTCAGGAGTGGCAGGACAAGGGGCTGGTTTACCTTGGCGCCTACGCGACCCCGGCCTATGTGCTGATGTGCTCAAGCCCGGTACGTACTCTCGAGGAAATGAAGGGAAAGCGCATCCGCACTGCGGGATCGGCCGTATCGGTCTGGGTCGAAGAGGCCGGCGGCATTCCGGTCAACGTGCCGTCGAGCGAGATGTATACCGGCCTCGAGCGCGGAACGCTCGACTGCGCCACCAACGCCGCAAGCGACCTCGTGGACCGCTCTCTCCTCGAAGTGGCCGAGCACACGACGCTTTTGTCGACCGGCATGTACTGGTCGGGGCCGCAATGGGGTTACAATCCCGATTTCTGGGCTGGCCTCACCCCCGAACAGCGCGAAGTACTGATGGAGGCCTCGGCACGGTCGATGGCGCGCATGGTAATTGCCTACAATGAAAAGGTTGAGGCCGGCCTTCAGGCGTCCAGGGATGCGGGCGGCAACGTCTACGAACCGGAGCAGGACCTGGCCGACCACGTGGCGGAATTCCGCGACCGGACATCCGCAGCTGCCGCCGAGAAGGCAGGTACCGATTTCGGCGTGGCCGAACCCCAGGCTTTGATCAGCGATTTCGAGGCGACGATGCAGAAATGGAAGGATCTGCTGGTCGATGTCGACGCCACTGACGAGGACGGGTTAACCGAGCTTGCCATGCAGGAGATCTTCAGCAAGATCGACGCGTCGACCTACGGTGTGAATTGATCTGTGTGTGGGCCCCGGGCCTGCACCGCTTGCAGGCCCGCTAGATGCTCCAAGGAAGGCAAGGTTTCACGATGCAAATCGTCCTGGGCGCCATCCGCTGGCTGAACATCGGCACCGTAACCGCGGCCTGTCTCGTGATGCTCCTGATGATGATACATATCACGCTCGACGTGGGTGTGCGCTATTTTGTCAACGGCCAAATCGTCGGTACGCTTGAATGGGTGTCATTCTACTACATGGTGGCGCTGGTGTTTCTTGCGCTTGGGTATGTCGAGTACAAAAACGAGAACATCCGCGTTGATCTTTTCGCGCAGATGATGCCAAAATCGGTACAGCTTGCCCTCTACATCTTCGCCTGCCTGCTGGGGTTGATCTTCTTCGGAATGCTGTTCTGGCAATCCCTGCTCGACGCCACCCGCGCGACCCTGCGCGCGGAGGAGGCGATGAGCAATTTCCGGTTCTACATCTGGCCGGCCCGCTGGGCCCTACCCATCGGGTTCGCGGGCGCATTGCTGGCAGTGCTGGCGAACCTGCTGCGCGCCATCATCCGGCGGCAAGCACTTTGATCCGCCCCGCCCATGCGCTTCGGGAGGCCACCCAATGAGCAATCTGGAAATCGGAATCGCAGGTGTCGCTGCCGCGCTCGTGCTGATCGCGATCCGAGTGCCGATCGGACTGGCCCTTGGCCTCGTGTCCATCGCGGGCATCGGGATCATGTTCAACATGAATGTTGCATGGGGCATGATTTCTGCCACGCCCTTCGACTATGTTGGCCAGTGGGAGCTTTCGGCCGCACCTATGTTTCTCCTGATGGGCTTCATCTGCTCTTCGACCGACATGACCCGCGGGCTTTTCCTGGCGCTCAGGCTTTATCTTGCCCGGCTGCCTGGAGGCCTTGCAATCACCTCTGTTGGAGCCTGCGCTTTCTTCGCTGCGGCCTCCGGCTCGTCGGTTGCGACGGCCTCGGCGATGTCGCGCATGGCGGTTCCCGAGATGCTGAACAACGGCTATGACCGTGGACTGGCGACCGGCACCATCGCCGCTTCGGGCACGCTGGGTTCGCTGATCCCTCCCTCTGTCCTGCTGATCCTTTACGGCGTCTACGCGCAGGTTTCGGTGGGGCAACTCTTCATGGCGGGATTCCTGCCCGGATTGCTCTCGGCGCTGATCTACATGGTAATGATCATGGTTAGGGTGAAGGTGACCCCAAGTCTTGCAGGAACGGTCGAGATCAACCCGACCCCGGAGGAGCGGCGCGAGGCGTTCCGCGATGTCTGGCCGCTGCCGACCCTGATCCTCGTGGTTCTGGGTGGCATCTTCTCAGGCATTTTCTCGCCCACGGAGGCCGGCGCGCTGGGTGCTTTTGCGGCACTAGTCATTGCCGTCGTCCGGCGCAAGCTGACACGTGCCGCACTGTTCGAGGCAGTCACGCAGGCTGTGGTCTCTACTGCCTCCATTTTTATCATTCTGATCGGATCGCTCTTCTTCACGCGTTTTTTGGCGCTGTCTGGCTTCCCACGGGCGTTTTCCGACGCAATCCTCTCGGTCAGCACCGAAACCTGGTGGATCCTGTTTGCCGTGGCCGTGATCTACCTCGTCCTAGGTATGCTGATCGACAGCATTGGCCTGCTGCTTTTGACCCTGCCGATCCTTGTCCCGCTTGTGAACGAGGCCGACATCAACCCGGTTTGGTTCGGGATCATCGTCATCAAGCTCCTGGAAATCGGGTTGATAACGCCACCGATCGGGCTGAATGTCTATATGATTAACGGGGCGCTCAACAATCGCGTGACCCTGCCGGAGATCTTCCGTGGCATCACCTGGTTTCTCGCGATGGACCTACTGACGCTGATCATCCTGATCGCGTTTCCGATCTTGACGCTCTGGCTTCCGTCGCTCGCCTATTGACGGCATAGTGTCGATCCGGTTCCCAGGGGAGGATCAATGGCCGACATAACTTCAGGACCGAGACGCAGCGAGAAACCAGTGCAGGCCCGTAGCATCGCGATGCGCGAGAAACTGATCGAGGCAGCGCTCGAGGTCATTTATGATCTGGGCTACAATTCCGCGTCAACGCCAGAGTTCTCCCGTCGCGCCGGGGTGTCACGTGGCGCTCTACTGCATCATTTTCCTACCCGGTCTGATATCATCATCGCAGCGATGGAAGACCTTCTGGGCGAAGGAACACGTGAAATCAGGGAAACCGCTAGCAGAGTCGCGCGCCAGGAGGTGAGCCTTGGGGATTTCGTGGAGTTTCTGTGGCAAATGTTCTCGGGCCGGTTCTTCTACATCTCTTTGGAATTCATCAATGAAGCCCGAACTGACGCAGAGCTTCGAGAGCGTATGATACCGGTGGTGAGGGACTTTCACGCGGCTCTGGACGGCATCTGGGGGGAATTCGAAAAACAGGCCGATGGGTTGCCTCAGTCAACGCGCGTCGCGTTGAACATGACTGTCTGCTTGGTGCGTGGCATGGGAGTACAGACGGTTTTGAAAGACGACCCTGACTATTTCCGCTCTATGCTGGAGGCTTGGAAGTCAATTCTGCCCCAACTGCTCCGGAGCAATCAACATGATCTCGGCGGTGATGACCGAACCGAGCACGGGGCATGGGACTGAGAGCCATGCCTGTGAGTTGACGATATGGTTCCGGCAGGGCGTTGTGCACCAAAGTGCAGTCGCAGCTTTCATAGCCACGAACAATGATCTGACGCCGTATATAAACGACGCTTGGCTGATATGGGTTCTGGGACGCATCGCCGATCAGAAAATGACCCGCCTGGATGATCTGCTTCCGTGGAAGTACGCCGCGCTTATCGCAAAAGAAGCTTCGGACGCCGCCTGAGCGCGAGGGGGCGTCCGAAGCTTCTTTGAGCGGCCCGACATATCGTAGCCGCGAGCCCCGATGGATTTCCGCGCGCTTCCGCCTCAATGCCCCCGTGACATCGGCTTTTGGCCGTGTCGGTCCACACTATCTCGGCTACAGAGTTTCATGTGCGGCAACAGAAGCTATGACACGGCTGCTGGCAGCGGAACTCGGTCCAACCGGGACCCGCGTCGTCTGCATCAGATCGCATGCGATCCCAGAAGCCTCTGAGATAGGTTCCCATTCCCGCGACGTGTTCGAGCCGGTTGCACGTGGCGCCGGCGTTACTCTGGATGAAATGCTGCAAGGGGCAGCCTCAATGAGATCGCCCGCAAACTTGCAGACGTACTTGCCGAAAGCTTTCGTTGTGGCAGATCCGTGCCGCCTCAACTGTAACCAATAGCAACCCGGCTCAAGTCGTCGCTGGATGAAAACCCAGTGATAAGTCATCGGCCGCCTAAGCAGACCGATTTCCATTGAAGAATAACTCTTGGGGGGGAATCTCCAGGGCCTCCGCAATTTTCAAGATTACCTTAAGACCCGGGTTTCGTTCACCACGCTCGATTCCGCCGATATATGTTCGGTCTAGCTCAACCAGCAATGCAAAGCTTTCCTGCGAGTAGCCGCGTGATTTACGCAGCTCCCGCAAACGCTTGCCAAAGTCGTTGACCGTGAACGTTTTCTCCATGCACATTCTTGCATCGAAAAGATGCTTGATCGTCCACGGACTTATCGTATCATTTGCAGTGAATGATTCATTTTGTGAAGATTGGGGAGTACTGCCAGTGAACAACCAGATATTTCGCGCCGCCATTTTCTGCATGGCCGTCGGTCCAGCCTTCGCTGACGACCTAACACCACTGCCAGCGCCCGATCCGCGCCCTTACCCGTACAAGATTCTCGATCTCCAGCCCGGTCAGATTGCGACAGAAACCATACCTGAGCTCGAAGAGCATCTGGGTGGATCACTCAATCCCAAGGTTATCCAACAAGTCGTGACGTCACCCGACGGGCTGCGCTTCGAAGCAGACATCACCATTGGCTACGATACAGCAGGCATCGGCTTGCGGACTAGGATGGGAAATGAGCCCTACGAGGAAATAACACTGAGAAATTCGACACCTGTGCTTGAGGGTCGTCTTATCGGCCTCTGGCGCACCATGCGGAAACCAAATGCTGAACTACCCGATCCCGCCGCACTAGCTGCTCAGATCGAGGAACTATACGGTAAACCAAGTTGGGCGGGGGCTGATGGACTCGGTGGAAGGATGGTCAAATATGTCTGGACGCCTTCCGGCCAACTTTCGCCACAAGAGGAAGAGCCTTGCACGCATCTGACGTATCAAGGCTATGCGTTCGATTCCGACCGGCGCCCCGTCGCCCCGCCAGAATGTTCTGCCGTTTTTACCGCGAGATATGAAACCGAGGCCGGCCAGTCCACGATACGCTTCAGTTTGGTTGATTATGAGTTAGCACGGGAGGATCTCGAGGAAACGGATCGTCAAATCCTCGAACAGATTTCGGGAGACAGCATCGAACCTTCCGATATGAAACTATAGACTCGGCATGCAACTGCAGGATCAATTCAGTTCGGATGAAACTGACAGCATGCTCGGCCTGCTGATACTGGTCGCGGTCGATTTCGGTTACATTCCGCAGGACAGCGCTGAGCTCCTCGTAATCCATGGCCTGATTGACGTTCAGGAGGAACAAGCTGTCACGGCCAAGGGGCAGAAAACGATCGAAGTCTACATTCCGACCCAGGAATCAATCGATTTCGTAGCAAAGGTAAAAAAGGATCTACCAGCGGATCTGGATGTGTCCACCTTGACGCAACAATTCGACGGTCTTCCTACCGGCGGCAAGCAGAAATGGGTGGTTTCACAATCTTACCTTCAGGGATGGCGCGATAGCGGGAAGCGCGTGCTGCCAAAATCGATAATCCGGCGTTGGCGTCCCCGTATCTCGTTGTAGCAACTTTTGGTAAAATTACCGCTTATTTCGGTTCCGCGGAGATTTGGGTAACACTGGCGTCCCCGATGGTCTTGGTATCATAGCGACGAATTCAAATCCTGTTTCGACAGGATATGGGGTGGGGAATGACGAACAGAACATTTTTTGGCCTGCCGGTTGTCCGAGGGTTGGTTCGGCAGAGCGACATCGAGGCCCTCCCATTCTGGGAGTTTTGGCTAGAAAGTGCTGCCGGATCGACTATTCTGCGCGATAGTACGACCGGTGAGCAGATGATTTACCTGCACGATTGGGAAAGATTCTGTCGTCTGTTCATTGCGACCGGTCGTCATCGGTATAGCTCTATGGGCCGTAAGAATTTAATCGACGTGCTGACCAGTGTTGAGCCGCTTGAGCCGGTAGATCAGTTCCCCGACATCAAGTCCTGAATTATCTGCAATGGCCAAACGCGAAGGAGCGAGCCATGAGCAAGAAAGACCAAAACGCTTACACGCTCGAAGACATGTCCGATGAGTTGAAAGAGCAGTTGGTTGCGGCATTGAAGCGGGATCTGTCCTCTGGCGGCATGACCTACGCCCGCCACACGGAGGATATCCCTCCGGACGAAGCGAAATTGCTAACCAGCCACTCGAGGAAAATACTCGACGACAACGCTGATCTTAGGCCGTCTCTGGATGATCTTATTTCTGAGATTAACCCCGAGAACGCACATGGCGAAGTGGATTTTGGGCCTCCGGTCGGTAAGGAAAAGTTATGAAAATGAAAGTATTGGAATATCCGACGAAAATTCGGAGGACATGACGACATGGGAAAGGAACCCTCACATCTTGCTACAGACAGGACACCCGGGCCGTTTCGCGTCAGATGTCTACGCTGCGACACGATCGTCGAGAGCTGGCATCGGGATGTCTCGGCGCCCAAGGGCGCGACCATCGGCATGGCCTATTGTCAGTGCGGCAATATCGGGGCGGATAGCCTGGTCTTTCAAGATTTCGGACGGGTGCTGTTTCGAAACGCGAACAGCTATGAAGTTGTGACGGATAAAACCGAGAGACCGGAATGACCGTCTGGTACACCGCCGACACGCATTTTGGCCATGAAAACATCATCCCGTTCTGTGACCGCCCGTTCCGTTCGGTGAGCCATATGGATTCCGCCTTAATCGAGAACATGTGGAAGGTGGTGAAACCCGAGGACACGCTCTGGATCATCGGCGATTTCGCCTTCGGACCTGCGGCGAAGGATGTGGCCTGGCTGGAAATGATCTTCGGACAACTCCCGGGCGCGAAGAATCACTTGGTCGTCGGCAATCACGACGGCGAACTGACACAGCTATTGCCCTGGGATTCAGTCACGCAACTGACCGAAGTCGAAGACAATGGCAAAAGCAACGTCCTGTGTCACTACCCGATGATCACCTGGAACGGGGCGCGCAAGGGCGCGCTGCAGATCTTCGGCCATGTCCACAACAACTGGCTCGGCTCGCGCAATGCCGTCAACGCCGGGGTCGATGTCTGGGATTACATGCCTGTGACGCTGGCCGATCTCGAGCGTCGTGCCCGGAAGCTGCCGATCAACAAGCATTGGGTGGATGTGGAGCAACGGGCTGCTGCTGATTAACATCCTCTCCTGGCAGTTCATGCCACTCATTAGATTTCTGGATGTTACAGGATGCTACCCCGATCCCATTGTTGAAAGTGGCGTCGGTTCGGTGGATCAGTTCTTCGGGTTGCGCTGCCGCTTTGGGATCGTCGTGATACCGCAGCAACCAGCCCTGTATCGTCGCAGGGCTGAAGCGATGTATGCCAAGCGCAGCCTCGAATTCAGCGGCTGCAGCGTGATGGTCGGGGAAAAACCGTTCAAACAGAGCGCGGGCGGCACCTGCTCCGACCAGCCCCAGTTCCACATGCATATCTGCGCGACCCGGACGGATCAGGGCGGGATCCAGTCTTTCGAGGTGATTGGTGGTCATGACCAGAGCCCGCCCTTCTTGGGATCCCACCCCATCGATGCGTTCAGGAGGCCCGAGAAGCTGATGCCATATCGCCGATCTCCCGCATCTCGTCCGGTGAACACCGCGTCCACATCCTCGATGCTGATCAGGCAGCGGCAAGGCGCGGACATCAACCCTTCACGCAGGTCCTCATCGGTGAGGTTGCGGCGGCTGATATCGAGGGCCGCAATGTCGAGATCGAGTTCTGATGCCAAGGCCCGTATCAAACTGGATTTCCCGGTGCCGGGCGGGCCATGGAAGAGATAGCCGCGCCGCCATGGGACGCCACGCGCAGAATACCATTCACTGGCATTGTAGAACCAACGCATGTCATCGAGAACTCGGTTCGCTCGGTGATCTTCGTCGATCACGCTGGCGATAGAGCGACGGGGGATTTCGCCGACATCATCCCAATGGCCTTCCTTGAAAACATGGAGCATTGGCCCCCGACGGTCGCGTGTCGCGGCGATATGTGCACCTTCCGCGATCCAGTCCTGGATGACGGAAAGGCCCCCGAACAGCATACCGACCTCCAGTGTTTCCATGGGGCGTTGACGACTGGCTCCCCCTACACGGGATTTCTCGTCTATCTCGCGGCGCAGATAGCAGAGTCTGCCACCCATGACGAACCAGTGACGGCCGGGTGCCGGAGCGTAGTCAATGGTGCCGTTGCTCCATTCGTTATCGGTGGCCCGCACATGCTTGACCCCGGTCAAAACTCTGTTCGTTTCCATCCACAGGCAGAGGTGACGATAGGCTGCGGACCGGTTATCGATGGTCAGCCGGACCCAGGCGCGACGCGATACCAGTCGATCAACCATCATTGCGAAAATGCGCGCCGCAGCCATGACGATCCCGATGCTGCCAAGGGCGATACCCCCGACGAAGATATCATTCAGCATCATCTGGCCCAGCCATATCTGAAAGCTATCAAACATGGCGCGCCTCAAAGCCGTATCGGGGATAGAAAACAGCCGACCGAAGAGCCGAGATCGATTTCAACGCGCATTCACGCGCCAGACCGAAAACGACGAGCAAGTTCGGCGTTTGTCGTGCGCACTGGCGTCCAGTTGCGACCGGATGTTCAATAAGGAAGTGGACCACTTCCCCCGAGCGGTTTGCGCTGGAGAAGCGGTCCATGGAAAGATTGTCCATGGTGATATCTCAAAGTCGGGGGCGATTGGGCCGACTTGTTGTCGGACCGGAATTCACCCTATTTGCAGCGAATTATATGGAAAGCTGCCCGAGGAGGGCGAAGCAGATGGTTGTCATATTCATTTACCCTCCTTTCCTTTGAGACATTTCAATGTGGCCTCTATGGGCCGAGCAGGCCAGATAACGGCCTCAGATGATTCGATCCAAGCGAGATTTGACTTGTAGGTCAGGAGTGTTGCAATCGCACAACAGTAGAATTTGACACAAGGTCAGACTGATCCTGTGCTTCATAATCTCAATGAAGATCCCGGTTCGAAAAGAGCTTTTCCGCCTGCTCCTTGGGATAGGCGGGCTGAGTTGCGGACATCTCCGCCGCCAGAGTGGGCATCTCACCCGCTCGCCCGTCATCCATGTCGACCGTCACCGGCAGCGCAAGCGTCAAGAACATCGACGAGATATCCTCGACCCACTCGGCAATTAGATGCGTGACATGTCCCTCGCGCTCGATCGTCACGGCAATGTCCTGGCTGCAGATTCGGACACTCGCTACGAAGAAAAAAAATGTCTCATCGATAGGGCCAGAAAGGCAGCACCCAGATTCGATTCATAGTCCCGCTTTGCGTATTGGAAGTTTCAGAAATTTAAGTGGGAAAGAAAACGATGGCAGAAGATGAAAGCAGTGGGCTTCAGATCCCAAACGAACAGGCTTTAGCTTTTGGCAAGCCTGTTCCATCTTTCTTTGTCATTCGCCAGATTTTCTTTCGAGGATATGACTCGCTGGGCTTCATCCATGTTGACTTCGGCTCAGCAAGAGCGCTCGAGCACCACGGTGCGGAGCTTTATGGCCTCGAAGGGGAAACCGCCCTTCCGCTTAGGGTCGATATGCGTCGACATCGCCGATCTCGATCTGGGGTTGGTCCGATCGAAGCCAGATCGACAAGCATTCTGTACAGGCCTCCACCTGTTCCTCCTTCCGCAGGGCGCATTCCCATACTATTGCCACGCGCCATTCCTCTTCCAGAAGTATCATACGAACGGCCCTGTCCCGAACGATGTTTGCCTCGAATTTCGCCTGCCAGAAATCCGGTCGGGTCGTTGGTGTGGTCGTGTAGCGACAGCCTTCGTGGCGATGCCAGAAGCAGCCGTGCACGAAGACCACGGCGTGGTACTTCGGAAGGATAAGGTCCGGTCGACCATGAACGTTGCCGGAATGAAGCCGGAAGCGGAAACCGTGCGCGTGCAATGCCCGCCTGAGAGCCAGCTCGGGCTTGGTGTTCTTTCCCCTTATTCCGGACATCATCCGGGAACGGGTCTGCTGGTCCACGATATCGGCCACATCTGCCCTGGTTTTCGCCTATGGTTCTAGTATACACCGGTTGCATGAACTTCGTCAGGAGCCTGATTTGCCTTCCACTTTCGGCATTGTCGATCTGTTTGCCGGCCCGGGCGGACTTGGCGAGGGGTTCGCGTCCCACATCGAGGACGGACATGCGCCGTTCCGGATCGGCATCTCGGTCGAGAAGGAGGCGTCGGCCCATCGGACCCTGACGCTGCGGGCTTTTCTGCGCGAGTACCGTGCGCGTCATGGCGTCTTGCCGAAAGAGTTCATCGATTTCCATGCTGGGCTGGCATCCGAACCAGATTGGTCAGCCGTCGACGCTGAATCGTGGCAGCATACCATCGACGAAGCCCGCGCGCTTGAACTCGGAACCGAGGCTGCGGCGACCGCCATAGATGGCGCTATAGCGAAGCTGAAACGAAAGTACGACGACACGATTCTGATCGGCGGACCGCCCTGCCAAGCCTATTCCCTAGTGGGGCGCGCCCGTTCTAGGGGCAAGGTCGGCTATGTCCCGGAAGAGGATGCGCGGCACTACCTTTTTCGCGAGTACATCCGGGTTCTCGACAAGCTTCGTCCGGCCGCCTTCGTGATGGAAAACGTCAAGGGCATGCTTTCGTCGACGGTCGAGAGCAGACTTGTCTTCGAGATGCTGATGGAGGATTTGTCCTCGCTCGGCACGGATCACGCCCATCACTACGAACTCCGTGCCGTCCGGGTCGACGATGGCAAGGCCAACCTGCAGGAGGCGACACAGCCTTCGGATTTCATCGTGCGCACCGAGGTGTTTGGAGTCCCGCAGCGTCGCCACAGGGTGATCATCGTCGGCATCCGTTCGGACCTCGTAGGACGGGCCGCCGATGCGGAGATCGCTGTATCTGGGATGGCGCGGACCGTCGGCGATGTCATCGAAACGATGCCCGCCTTGCGAAGCGGCATCAGCCGCGGGCGCGACGACGCCGCTGCCTGGCGAGGAGAAGTCCTTGACGCCGCGAAGCTGCTGGCCGGCATCTCCAAGGGGAAGGAGAAACGTGCGCTCCGTGAAGCGTTCCTGACCGTTTCGGAGCAAGTGAAGGAAAATCCGCCTACCGTTCGGGCTGCGTCACGGTTGCCAGACGGCTATGGCACTTCGAACGATGAGTTGCTGCAGTGGATCGAGCGACCGGAACTTCGCGCGATCGCCCAGCACGAGACGCGCGGGCACATGGCATCGGATCTGGGTCGCTACCTGTTTGCCGCCGTATTCGGGACCGTCCGTGGCTACAGCCCGAAGGCCGCCGACTTTCCTCTGGTGCTCAGCCCCGATCACCGCAACTGGCACAGCGGTGTGTTTAATGACCGCTTCCGGGTTCAGCTGGCGGACGAGGCATCGACCACGGTCACGAGCCACATCTCGAAAGATGGCCACTACTTCATTCACCCCGATCCGATCCAGTGCCGGAGCCTGACGGTGCGCGAAGCTGCTCGGCTGCAGACATTTCCCGACGATTACCTGTTTCTTGGCAACCGCACGCAGCAGTATGTCCAGGTCGGAAATGCCGTGCCGCCGTTTCTCGCGAAACAGATTTCGAGATTGCTCCTTTCAGCTTTGGGTTCTTGATCCGTTGGCGCCGTTCAGCGCGGCCTTAGCATCGTCAATTGACCACCAAGGGCGTCGAGCGTGTATCATCCGGTGGCAGTTGGAACAGACCAAGGCAAGGTTCTTCAGGTTCGTCTTGCCGTGTTCACCGAGCGATGAAATTGGCAGGGTGTGGTGGCATTCGATAATTTCCCGACCCCTCTCTCCGTAGGTTTGCAAAAAATCGAAACCACAGACCTCACAGGCAAGACAGCCATGCTGTCTCAGCGCGGCGGCTTTCTTTTTCTTCACGAGTGTGCTGTTTCGTTCTCGGGAAATATGAACTCGGGTCATTATTCGACCTTCTGATGCTTCGAATTCGAGGTCGTCGAGAGCCAAGATCTCCGCTTCACTGGCGCCGATTAACTCCAAGATCCCATTTGCAACCCGCGCCACCTCGTCCGGACGTCCCGAAAACTCCTCCCAAAGCTCAACTTCAAGCCTGTTGCCATTGGTTAGCCCCTTTCTGCCGTTATCAGTATATTGGGGGTCGAAAGAACTGAAGTTTCGCAACTTCATGGCGATTGCATCTGGCGTTCGCAAAATCAACCCACGTTCTATCAGGCCCAAGGCTGCACCAACTTTCGCGATATGCTGCGCGAGTTCACCGATTTCCTCAGATTGGGGCCGAGGATCAAAATTACGATGATTCAGATGATAGTCGAGTGCAATGATTAGCTCGTCACGGGTCCAATCCGGATTTCGGTGTCGACGCTGTTCTACAAGAAACTCACGAACCTTGCTGAACAGATCTTCATCGCTGTTCCGTATCCAGTGTTCGTGAACTGCGCGGTCTCGTTCGCTAAGCTCTGCCCCTCGCTTCTGACCATCCGACCAACCCTTTCGACCATTGTCAAAAAGGGAATCAAATATGTCGCGCGTATTCCTGAGTGTATGGCGAAACTGCTGTTGAGAGCGACCGTCCGAAAGCACATCAAAGAACAGGTCGTACGCACCATTCCAACTGTCGACGCCCAGTGAGGCAGGCGCCTTGGCACCTTGCCATCGGAATAGTCTGTGCAACGCGACAGAAAGTACCCGACCAAGATCATGTCATCGGAACGTTTCCGTGTCTCGCCGATGTCTCGAGTTTTTGCCATTTCTGCGCTGACCAAATGGTCTCTATTGCTTTATTTCAGGTATTGACAAAGAATGAGGCGGGTAGTCCGCCGCTCTGACTTTGGCCCATGTGTCGGCTCGTTTCGCGACTTCTGAAATCTGCTGGCCCGGGGCGATCCTGTTGAACTCGGCGTTCACGACAACGGCCCAGTCCCAGAGCAGGTCCCGCAGACCAGCTGAAATCCCTTGCCGCATCCATATCTGCTCGAGGTCGAGCCGATCACCAAGTCTATCGGCGACCACTGATACGACGTAAGTCGCGATGTTGACCCATCCCTGGCGGAATACTTCCTTTGCTTCCTTCGTCTTGATCATGCTCTCGATCGCCTTGAACAGAATGACCTTAGCAATCATCGCCCGGTACCAGCGAGCATCGAGCGGGCTGGGGACAATGGTCGGATCGTCATCGAGAGCAGTCATGAAGGCCGCGAAGTTCTTCTCGCCAGCCATTGCGACCTGGTTTGGCTTGCAACGCCAAGCTTCATGGTACTTCGCGATGTCGTTCTTGGTCAGCTTGCGTTTCGGTGGGATCATCTCCTTCAGATTTCGTCTCTTCGCCGGTGTGGTGCCTTCTCTCAGTAGCATGACGTTATAGGCGCCAGCTGCGCGCTCGTAGAACCATCTCGTCGCGCCGTCGGGGCACCAGGTGTCGTTCGCGAATTTCTCAAGCTCTCGATGGAACGGGCGGTTCGCCGACAAGTCGGACATTTTCACCGCGTTCTGACTGTTCGCATAGCGGGACACGCTGCTTATCAGTCTCTCGCGCGCCTCGTCCTGCGATCCCTTGAGGATGATGATCTTGGCCGGGACCATGACATGGCTGAGATCGATCGTGCGATCATCGCGGGATGAGAAGTAGATGGTCGAGGTTGTCTGGCCGCCGTTCACAATCTGCAGACCCTTCAGGAAGGACAGGCCCAGATTCCCGTCCTCGGTTCGCTCGAAGGCGGCTTCGTCGCAGACAAGCACGAGGCCATTGTTGAAGGCGAGGAAGTGCTCCGGTTCCTTTCGCAGCGTTTCGACGATGCCCTTGTTGACCGCGCGCTTGTTCCCCAGAAAGGTGCGAATGTTGGCTTCGAGCAGCGTCGTCCCGTATCGCAGATAGAGATCCCGGATGAGTTGCCCGGGAATGGCAGTAAGGGCATACTCGTAGTCAGCGTCCGGGTCTGGGACGTGCACGCAGGGTAGTGCCCAACCGATCGACTGAACGAAACTTACGGCCAGTTCGTCTCGCGGTTTGCCCTCGGTGTGGCGGAACAGCCTCTCCATATCCATGGCCTCGACGGCCACCATCTTCTGGTGAACCTCCTTGTTTGAGAATCGTTTGGTCTTGGTCTTGCCATCGGTGATCACGAATACACGAAGTCTGTCGATGTCGCCCCAGCGAGAACGAATGGTGGTGACCAGATCCCTGACTGGATGTGTCGGATCGATCCTTGCATCGAGGTTGCCGCTTGCCGCTCGAAACAGAAATCGAACTCCTTCGCTTGCGGTTGCGGTGGCATCCGAGTCCCTGAGATCGTTCAGTTCTTCGGTCCCGAAATAGTGGGTCACGAATAAGTCGAGGGCCGTTTCATCGGAGCTGAGCGCGTAGCCCGTAATGCGAAGCTTCGCGTTGCCGACCTTGCCGCTCCAGTGGCAAACGGTTGGGGCCTCGCAGATCCCGGTTTCTGCGACATGCTCCATGACCATTTCCGCAAAGACGAGCTCATCCGAAGGAAAGGGGCCTTCGCCAGCCTCTACGCGCTCGGCGATGATGGTCTGCAGGTCGGAACGAAAGTTGCGGTGAAATTCTTCGAGGCTCATGTCAATCCAGTCCAAATTCGTTGATCAACTCTGAAAGTCCGATCAAGGGAACCTCGAGCGCGTCGAGGTCGAGTACATAGGCAGCTGAGCGGATGGCAGCTGGAAGCGCAGCGCGCGTAAGACGCGGCATGTCACCTTCCGCGCGGAGTACCCTCACATCCTTCAATGTCAGTGTACGTTCGTAGAGCACTGCATGCTCATCGAGGTATCCCATTACCATGAGCAGCGCTTCGAAGCCGCGTTGCACTCCGGCCGCTCCGAACCTCTCTCGGAGTTCTGTCACAAGACCGACGAGCGAGATCCCATCGGTGTTTTCCTCGAAGCGGAAGGCGCACAGGAAGATGGGCGCCCGGTCACCATCCAGCTGTTCGATGCTGTTGATCCGCGCGAGGAAGCTGCCAGTCCGGACCGTGCTCTTCACCTCTACAGCGCCTCCCCGAATGTGGAAGTCCTGCGCCGCCCGCAGCGGTCCCTGCCAGCAGTCAAGAGCACCCGCCCCTAGGGAAGTGTCCGCCAGCAACCTGAGCATCCAAAGCTCGCCGAGCAGGCCGATCTGCGCGTCGGACGAAAGAGGGCGGTGCGTTCGGGCCATGAAAGCCTGCCACTCCCTGACCCGCTCGAGGAAGGCCTCCATAACCTCACGGCCCGCGCTGTTGGCTGCAGTCTCCAAAGTTCTCAAGACATCCACGACCATGATGACGAAGATGTCGGGTGAGCCTTCTGGCCGCCTGACGAGAGCAATCGCCGTCTTGCCTGCGAATACGGTCTGACCTTCGATGCAGGAGACGTCGAAGCCCTTGCCTTCAGGAAGCCTTGCCGGATTCACCGGCCACGATCCCGGAAAGGAGACGATCAGCGCCTCCCGTCCGAGTGGAAAGTGACAACCCGCCTCGATTGAGACGGCGCCCATGTCGGTGAGATGCACAAATCGCCAGTCTTCCGCCGCTTCCTGTCGCGCGAGTGCTCGCCAGGCACGTGCGATACCCTCCTCAGTCCACCCAGTCATTGAGCCCCCCCCACAGTACACTGTTGGCGATGTACCTCGAGTTGGAGACCCTTTTTTCGGAGGTGCTTGACGGAAAACTGATTGCCCAGGCGACGACGGGATCGGCATCCTTCAGCTCATCGACACACGCACCATCGGGATCGAGCAGATAGAGCATGAGCAGGCCGCGTTCCCGGCGAGCCGGAATGCCCGCTTCGGCGACGCCTTCTCCAAGTACGTGCCGAATCTGCGGACCTCTCGGTTCGGAGGGTGGCTCCTTGCCTTCGTTTCGATCCGTGTCGTTGCGCCAGGTCTTCTGGCTGAGATCGAGCGCTGCCTTCCATTCCGCTTCGGTCAGATCGATGGCCTGATCGCGAGGCGAGATTAGGGTCTTTATCGAGTAACGGTCCGCATGTTCTGTCGTTCTTCTCCGCTTCAGCATGTTGACCGAGGCACCGCCAACCGTGCGGTATTTGTCGTCCGGGCCTGTGTCCTTCCCGATAAGCGCAACCGTCCAGCTCGTGAGCTCGCTATCCTTGTTCATCTCCTCGATGAAGTCCGCAATCAGCGGACTCATGATCCGGAAACTGGCAGGGTGGGTCCTGTAATCCCGCAGGAACGAGATCACGCTCAGGCTGGTACATCTCGCCAGAGGTGACCGTTCCACTTCTGACCTTGTGGAACGAAATGCTGATCGTTCAGATCCATCGATGGACCGAGTGCGTTGATGAACCGATCCGTGGCCTTGAAGTTTGCCGTGATGTCGTCCTTGCGGTTGGGAAACACGATGGTCTGCAGAAGGTCACCCGAATAGGTCAGCTGCATCGCTCGAGCGTTTCTCATCTTGGCCCGAGAGGTAACCGTCAGCACGGAATGTGATTTCACCCGCAGACCGAACTGTTTTGGCGTGGCGCCGGCCGCGACCATGTTGTCGAACTCCTGGCGCAACTCTTCGGCGGCGTCGGCGATATGCCCGAACCATTCCACCATTTCCTGTGATGTGTAGAGGCGACAGACATCGAGGTAGCCGTCGCGGTAGCCGAACCATCGCCCCATCTGCATGAGCGTATCGTACATGCGCGCGGTCCGAAGGAAGTAGCTCGTGCAGAGACCCTCCAGCGTCAGACCACGCGCCAGCTTGTCGCCGCCGATGGCAATCACCTTGAGGCCGGTGCCATCATTTTCGGCATAATCGAGTGCGTCCTTGGCCGTGCCGTTGATCTCGCGGACGCGAATGTCGGACAGCACGTCGGGGAGAACGGCGCGAATGTCGGCCCACGAGAAGTCCTCCAGCGTTCCGCCTTCGACGAGGGCGGAACGGATACCCTGCATCCCTGGCAGAAAGGTTTCTTGATACTCCGTGCGCATGGACGCCTCGAGGTTCTCGAGCTCGATGCCGCGGGTGTATCGGCCCTTCAGATCTCGCACGTACTCTGCGACCTGGTTGACGACGGCGTTCTGCACCGAGGTGAAGCGGGTAACGTGGATGAGCATCGAGGAGTGTTTGCTGCCCTGTCCGCGCAGCTTCCTCACGGCACAGGCATAGACGAAGGAGCGGATCGCTTCTGCGAGCGAGTCCGGCACACGGTCATCCCCCTGCCATCGCGGCCGGTAGCCGTTCTTGTGTCGTGGCGGCATCCACGGCTGGAACTCATCGTCCGAAAGCGGGCGCACCAGAGGCAGGTCTTCTGGCGTGCTGGAAGCTGATCCGAAGACACGACCCGGTCCAACATAATTCGATGGCGCCGCAAGGCTGGTGATGAAGGCTGCGGGGAAGAGGTCCGGTCCGTGCTCCTGAGTCTCCCCGCGGTCATGAATGAAGATGTTCGCAAAGGGTGTCGCCGTGTAACCGACATAAGCCTTCCGCGAGAAATGATGGAGGATCGACCGGATCAACCTGTTGATCGTCTTGGGTTCATGTTCGAGATCCGGGTTGCCGAACTCGTCCACGACATCTTCACCGGTGTCAACAGATCCGTGATCGGACTCGTCGTCGATCACCATGAGAGGCAGGTTGGTGACGAGTTTGCGACCTGTTTCGGGGTCTACGTGATTGGCCACACGGTTGCGGATCCAGTGCAGCAGGCGCTCCAGCACCGTCTTGTTCTTCTTGACGACGAACAACCACGGTCGCTGTTCTGGGCTGATGTTCATCTTCGCGGCAACGGCCGTATTGAAGTCGCCCTTGTCGCTCCGATTCGTTGCAGCATTGGGACGGACCGACATGTCCTTGTCAATCAGTCCGACCCCCACTGCTGGGAGCTCGTCAGCATCCGCGATGGTGGCAAAACCGAGAAACCCCTCGTCGAGGCGGATCTGTGTCTGTGCTCTCAGGTTGTTGTGCAGTCCGGCGAGCACGATGATGATCTTGTAACCGGCGTCGGCGGCCTTGCAGATCAGTCCGGTATAATTGCCTGTCTTCCCCGACTGAACGTGGCCCACGACCAGTCCGCGACGATCCCAAGCACCTTCCCGGGTCGGGTCCTCGAGCTGTGAAAGGACTTCGTCAGTGGCGACGTCGAGGGCGTCGAGGGCCGTCCAGGGGATGCGGGCTTCCATGTATTCCGAGTAGCGCTGCCAATAGGTCCAGCCCTTCTTCCTTTCTGCATCAAGCCAGGCGACATGGTCCTCACCGTTCGATAGGGTGGCGTTCTCGCCCACTGTGCGACTTGAACGGCGGATCAGTTCGTCGACGAGTGCGTCCCGATCAACAAGGGCGAAATCGTCCTCCATCATGATCGACAGCTTGGTCAGCTCCTTCTCGATCATTTCCGGCGTGACGGGGCTCTGAGCGCGTTCCGCGGCAAGGCGGAGCATGTTCTGGGCCATGGAAAGGATTGAATCGAAGGCCTTCTGGTTTGGAATCGTCATTGCGTGTCTTTCGCTTCAAGGGCTGCAACCAGATCGAGGTGCCGGTCGAATGGGGGCGTACGACCAAGCCGCTCGCGCGCCTCGGTCGGGCTGAGCCCGCGGAACTTCACCAGTGCTTCAAACATCGAGGACAGGGTCTCCATGACTTCGTTGTCTGCCGCTCCGGCGAAACCAGTTCTCGGCGTCTCCTTGTCTTCCGCTGTATCCAGCCAGATGCGCTGCACGGGAACTGTCTCCTCGATCAGCTTCAGAAGTGCGAGGATGTCGGACTTGAGCGAACCGGCGCGATCAAGGATCGAGGCGACAAGATCATGGTCACGCGCGATCCGGTACGACGTTCCTTGTGCCGAACGCCGCACTTGCCATGCTTCGGCGACTGCGTTCGAGCGCGTGCCTGAGGCCGGAGTGACGTGACCCCGGTGGGCAAAGACCCGCCTCGCCGTGTCGCGCGTCTCTGTTGCCAAACGGTGAAGCTGAGATCGCAGTCGCACCGGGGGACTGGCTGTCGACTTAAGAACATTGATCTTCCAATCTGTATCCGCGCTGTTCGGTATATCGAGCCGGATACGGGCGAGCCTGTGAGCTTCATCGCGCGGCCATGGCTTGCCGCCATCGCCGAGGCCAAGCCACCCCCCGGCGAGCAGGAGACGCCTGTTGCGGTAGACGTAGAAGCCCTCCTGCTGCGTCCATCCTCCAGGCCCCGCTGCGGTTTCCTGTTCGAGAGGCTTGAGCATGTCGCGATGCGGAAGGACATGGCATTGCACAGTCACACCTGTTGTGTGGAGTATCCGATACTCGGGGCTTTCGAACCTCTTGCCGGGATGTCCCATCAAGTACGGATCCCACGGCTTCAATCCTCTGCCATTGAGAGCCAAACGTAACATGGGCAGTTGGCCATCGAGGAGACGATGAAAGGTCATCGCAAAATGCGCCTCTACGCGATCTGCGAGCTCGATCATGTCGGTCGCCGCGAAGCCATCGGTCACGATACGGTCCAGCTTCTCCCAAAGAACAACCGTGCCGTGGGCCATCTGGTCCAGCGGCGCAAGCAGATGCTCTGATCCCGGCGCCGGTCCTTCAAAGAGTGGCCATTCGGCGCCGGGTTCCTGACCGATGAGATCGAGGTCCCAGCGCAGGCAGACGACCGGTCCACCTTTCTTCCGACTGGCGACGGTCAGACGACGAGCCTGGGAGAAACTGGCCGTCTTCAGGCCCAGCCCGAAGCGCCCAAGGTCAGTGGTGGCGCGTTCAGCCCTCGGATCGCGTGCGCCAAGGCGCATGCCGGCCTCCAAAGCCGCGTCGTCCATGCCGTCGCCGTCATCGACGATCCTTACCCAGCTCTCTGGACCAGCCCATTCAAGATGAACGGCGACCTCGCCCGCATTTGCAGCGATGGAATTGTCGACCAGATCTGCAAGTGCGGTGGGAGGCGCGTAGCCGAGCCCACGAAGGGACTCGAGCATCGAACCGGCATGAGGAGGAGCATTTCTTACACCCATTCCGTCACATCCCGAGCAATTCCTGGAGCCGACGCTTGCGACCCGGATGGGTAAGATGATCAAGGCCCTTCGCCTCGATCTGGCGAATGCGCTCGCGCGTCACTCCGTAGATCTGACCGATTTCCTCGAGGGTCATGTCAGAATCGCGCCCGATACCAAAGCGCATCCGGATCACATCAGCCTGACGTTCCGGCAGCTCAGCTAGTGTGTCTGTCACGATCCTTTCGGTTTCTGCCAAGTCGAAGACATCCGCTTCTGACAGCTCGGGCAGCAGGTTGTCCCAGTCGTCAATGCTTGTAGGGTATTCTGCTTCACGCGGGATGCTGCGGAACTGTCTGACCTCGTCGATTGCCCATTCCAGCTCTTCGGCGAGTTCGAGGTCGGAAACGGCGCCACCAACCCGGACGTCCAGCCTGTCGAGGGCGCGATCAAGCTTGGTGATCTTCTCGTTTCGATGCACGGGGATGCGGATCGCCGCGCCTTCATCAGCGCGCCATCGCGTGATGGCCTGCCGCATCCAGTAAGTGGCGTAGATGAGGAAGCGATAACCACGCTCGGGATCAAATCGCCTTGTGGAACGCTGCAGACCCATGAACGCCACTTGGAAGACGTCCTCTGGCTCTTCACCGTCCTCCACGTTCCGTGAAGCAAAGCGCCGCACATAAGGCAGGTGCTCGCGGACAAGGTGCTCGGTGGTTGATTCGAATACCAGTATTTCGGCTTCCAGCTGACTGACCTCGGCTTGGCATGCTGGGAACTGTTCCAGTCTGCGGACCAACTCCTTGTGGAATGCCAGAGAGAGATCCAACGCCTCGAGCGCAGCGAGTGCTTCTCTCCGTCGTTTGCCGTCCATCACCCGGCCGGTGGTGTGCCACGACCTCAGGGCGTCTGCAGCGGCCATTACTTCGGACGTCTCTGCATGGCTCGAACGCGAGGGCATGATGGTTCTCAGGGTGACCGAGCCGGGGTCTCGCGAACCGTCGCGGATGCTGTCTATGATGTCGAGAATCGTTTCGACGGCGGTCTCGGAGGCCAAGATGCCCAGCTGGAGTTCCTGTTTGGCCCGCACCATGGGCTCCAGCAGTTGCAGCTCGTCTGATTTGTCCATGACGAAGCGCTGTGTACCGGGCAAGCGCGTCCGACGTGTAAGGGCTGCCTCGATCGCGTCAGCGAGGTCATCGGATGAAGTGTCCGAGGCGGCGTCCCAGAGATCAGCATAATACCCCGACGCCTGATTGAGATCGAAGCCCGCTGCTTCTAGGTTGCGCTGGAGATTGATGCGTAGTTCCTCGAGATCACCATTCCCTTCGCAATGTGCGACCACGCTGTCTATATCATCGAGGGAGCACCGTCCCTTGGCCAGAATTTCCTCTGCCCAAGTGAAGCAGAGGTCCGGGTCGATCCACATCCGCGTGCCGGTCTGGACGACTACTCGTTTGACCGATTGCCGGCCGCGGTTGCGGACCTGCAGGAAGTCACTCTCTGCACCGTGATCGGCGGCCAAAGCGGCACTAGAGCCGATGCCCTCTCCGGCAATCGGTGCAAGTGAAAGGTCGAGTTCCCAATCCGCGTCCTCTTCATCCGAAACCACGGGTGACGAACTGACGAGCGCTACGAATGTCCCCGATGCCGTGTCGCCCGTGTACTGATCGAAGAATTCCTCTGGTTCTGCTTCAGCCTCGAAATTCAGCAGGTCATCGAGGTCGTCAGTCGTATCTGCTGGCTCCGTCTCCTGAATCACGGCGAAACGGTGTTCTGGAACTGCATCGGACCCAGCAACGACAGTCTCGACCGCAAGTGAAACCTCGCGCTCGCGAACCGTCTCTGTCCCCGGCGACCTCGCAACAAGTGAAGACAGAAGCTGTGCGGCGAGACCGTGACCTTCGGCAAACGCCACATCAGCAGGTGTCTGTCGGTCGTGGTTCAGTGAGCCGGGGTCGGCACCCGACCGAATGAAGAGATCGCAAACGGCAAGTTTGCCCATGCGCGCGGCAAGGTGGAGTGGCGTATCTCCCTTAGGGTCGGCCGCGTGGAGGCGAGAGGATGCCGCAAGATCGGCAAGCCTCTCGAGCTTCCCTTCGGCGATTAGCCGGATCTCGAAAGAGCCAAGAACATGGCTTTCCGGTTCGCTCTTCGCTTGGTCGCAACTGCTGAAGATGCGGGACAGTCTATCCATGATCTTCATGAATGACCTCCCTGTTGAGAAGTACGATCTGCTGGTCTTGTGGTTTCCTCGCGCCGGGATCAGTATCAAGTCCGAGACGCCTCAGCGCGTAGTACAACAGCGCGCGTCGGACCTTGATCTTCGCCTTGCCCTCGCGCATCCCGTAGTCGAGCGCGATGACCCTTGCCTGAGTTTGCGACAGAGCGGGGTGAGGCCCGATCTCCAGGGTAACCTCGGTATTCCAGTCGCGGTCGTCCGCCATAGGCACTTCGCTCTCCCGCGACCCGCGAATCTTCAGTATTCGCGAGAGCAGGAAGTCCTTGAACGCTTCGTCGGTCAGGCAGAATGCCCGTGCATGCCAGCGGAACCCGTCGAACCCGATTGCATGCGGAGCGATCCAACGCCAACGCGGCTCTGGACTGGACAGGGACTGGTACTTCACCTCGACCGCCTCGGATCGCCGTATGGCGCCGACCACCGACCGAAGTGTCACTGGATTAACGCCGCGCACAGGTGTCGGCGCGAACGCAAAGGGCGGGAGATCGGCGATCCATGAATCCTCGCGGTCGAGGATCCCGTCCGCCACCGAACGAAGCTGGGCGAGGTAGCGGCTTGCATCCGGTTCGAGGAAACGGGACCTGAACGCGGGGCCTCGCACGTAAGTCCGCGCACTCTTGTCGTAGACCATGTTATCGGGTGCGAAGCCGATGTACCGATTCAGGTCGGTGGAAGCTTGGTTCACCGAGACCCCGAATTGTTCCATCAGGTCGCTGCGATTCACATGTCCCTCCCAGAACAGGCGGAACTCTATGAACTCGAGACGCTGCTCGACTCCCCAGCGAAGTTCTGACCTCTCGTTGTCCACCGCAGCCTCCAAGCCCCCTGATACGCAGGGTAACTATGCGCGCCCATTTTCTGGGCTGTCATCAGGCTAGCCAGAGGATGATGGTCTGGCAATGAAAATGCTTTTCACAGCAGCGAGAATCTCAATCGATACGAGCGGCGGCCGAAAAAGGCTGAGGCTGAGATGAAGTAGTCAGATCAGTAGCCCCAGCCAGAACTGGCCGGGGGATCACCAAGCGGATCTTTGAACTAGTCGACTGCCGGGAATGGAGCTTGCAGCATCCAGTCCGGTTTTCGCAATCGAATAGAAGTTTGTTTGCATTTATAGCAAACTTCCGCTTCCCGCTCGTTGAACCGCGAAGGCGGGAAACGCTGCGATACTTGATGTCTACACGCTTCCCGCCTTCGCTATCGTTGCGCATGCGCCGTCATCCAGACGGGTGGAGCGCTGGTTCTTCAAACGTGATGAGACCATCGAGTCAAAATTGATGAGACTCGGGAATCAATCCATTGGGAATATGCAGTTGCGCCTTATCAATGGTGATGGGCGTGCAGAGGTCGAAGCAGCGCATATCAGACCCGTTGACCTGCGGGCGGGAGGAGACGAAGCGCTACATTCAGTTTCGCACCGACCCGCATCGGAAAACCTTCACCATAGCTGTCGCTCGTTCCGGCGTAGACATGCTGCGTCGCGGCCAAGCAAAGCTGCCGTTCGCGAACGGTCGACCTCTTACCAACGTCTGCAACGGTATGGCTCTAGCACCTGACCTAAGAACTCCGAGCTTGAAGCGCCTTTATCTCAGCGCCTATGTAAATGAATGCAGCAATGTTTTGATCAAAAACAAAGTCCAATGCCGTGCCGTAGCCTGAATTGGTTTGTGACATATCGAAACCCAGTCGGGTCAATGTTTCCGACACTGATCCACCCGTGTGGGCATCGGCATTCCTTAAGTCAGCCGTGAGAAAAAGAGGTGCTAGATTGGCATTGCGATCAGATATTTCTGAGTCTTGGTGGCCACCGCTGAAATTCGCCGTCGTTTCTTGATTACTGTTAAGACGCTCGAGAATATTGGTCAGTATCTGCAACAGTTTGAGACTGCCAAAGCTTTTGTAGCTTTTAGGATCGTGCCCCCCTTGATCTACAATCCGCCTCAATATTCCGTTAGGTATCTTCTGCCATAGTTCGTGGATCTCTTTGCATCGAGAAAGAAATTGTTGCTCGGACATGCTTAACGGGGCTACTTGAGCAAGGCGACTTAATTTGGGGTAAGGCAACCAATGCTCGGCTTCTAGTTCTTCCCTAGAAATACCGATCAATTCTTCGCACGTCGGGCCTCCAAGGCCGAGATCAGTTGCTAGCCAAGCTACGCCGTCCGCCAGGTCCAGAAGTGCCTCCAGAAACCCCTGAACTTTGGCAACGATATGCTCTTCGTTCAAGTCAGTTTGGTCTACTATTTTTTGAGGAACAACGTGCGCATGTGCCCAAACAATTTCTCTATCAGGCTTCGGTTTGTATAGTTCTCTCAGCCTAACTCTGATCAGGTTTCGCCCGACGCGCCTGCAATCGGTGAATGACCATTGCCCTGAGTATGCAGGATTACACGTCCAATCACCATGTGTCTGGAAAGGAGTGGTTTGGTAGAAACTGTTTTGTTCGTACCTCTCGAGGAATCGGTCATCGAGAAAAATTGGCGTCGGTTCGACTAGAGCGTTTGCACGCTGATGATCCACAACTCCGGCAATGCCAGGCCAACTCAAACCGGCGGCGGCTTGCACAGCGCACAGCTCCGGAGTAACGGCGCAAACTACGGCCCAAAGCTGCATCAAAGTCTTTCCGTTGATCCGTCGAATGTCTAGTTCGTACCAACCATTTTCGGGCTTCGCACAAAAGTGACCGCCATCCCTCAAAAGATCTGAAATCTCTTTAGTTTCTTGAATGTTTGCCTCGTAGAAAAAGACTCTTGTCCCGTGCTTCCCCTGCATCCACAGGTATTTTCGCAGATACTCGTTCGACATTCGCCAACTTACGTTGCGACTAGCCCGGTAGTAGTACGAACTGGAGATTTCGCCTTCAGCAATACCAAACTCGGGCAGCGATAAGTCATCGTAAATCAGTCTCTGGTCGTCACCTCCGACACAACGGGGCGACAAGCCAAGCGCCATCCATAGTTTCTCTGCCAGGTGATAACTGTAAAACGACCCATTGCCATAAGACGCAACAACGTAGTCGTGACCTGATATGCTAGGTGCGTGGCCAGCCAATCCACCGCATTCATCAACTACAGGGGTCGAAAAGCTGACAACGCCGTCTGAAACTTCGCCGAAATTGGCAACCGAGAGCGCGTCAGCTTCATCGGTCAAGGCCATAACCATATGAACGTACTCGTAGCCAGGTCCGTATTGGTCATGCTCATAGCGGGTCGTAATCTCAGGGCGCTCAAATGGGTCCAACCCAACTGGGGTGAGTAGTTCCCGTAGCTTTGGCGAAATGCAGCTTTCAGGCAGATTCAGTTCATGAAGGTAGTTAATGGCGCTCATTTTCCCAATTTATCTTCGTGTTCCTATTTTGGCAGCGTAGCCTTGATCACGTTTAGTCCTGCAGCCAGTCGTTGTGACAAATCGCTAAATTGGTTCCTCAAAGTTCCATGGCGTTTGCGAGCAACCGCTATTGCTAGGCGTCGACCCTTTGGATCACCATGTGCCTTTGCAGGGTTGCGTAAGGCATGTAGCTCGCGAAGCGGAGCAACGGCATCTTTGGCCTGATCTTCGGCTCTTCCCGTTGACGCAAGGGCGACCTCAAGCAACTTAAGTGAGCCCCAATCCTTCTCGTAGACGCCCGTGTTAGCGTCGATGATCGCCCTCAAGCCCTTAGCGAGAAAGCCTTCTACGGCGAGGTGGTCTAGTGCCAGAATTTCGTCGCCCCACTCCGACGACGAATCCGTCACCGGATAGTGGACGGCATCGCGCATTTCCGAACCGCGCGGTTTCCACCAAGACGGCGGGTCTTGATCCAGCTCGGCGATGATACGCTTTACATCCTCCAAGAAATCATCTGTTGTCGTAAATTCGCCGAGAATGTCGGTTTGATAGGCCCGTTCAGAAATTCCAGCCTTTGGCGCTTCGTTGAATGACTGCCAATATAGCTGCTCATCATAGGGCAGGTTTGCCAAGTAGCCGATATAGGTATGCACTTGCCCTGCCTCATTGATGTCATAGGTTTTGAGATGCCATGCGCCACGGCAGCTAATGCTTCGGTCACCAAAGGTGTATTTCTCTGGATCGGCCTTGTACTTCTGAAGCACTTCGGGTCTAAAAAAGGCGGGCGAAATCTCCCATGGCAAGCCTGAATCTGTGAAGTAATTGACGATGTGGTCGGGCGAGCACGAGGTTTCAACCAACTCATCCGCATTTTTGCGGTCGATGATCAGAAAGGACGCATACTGTAGATTGCTTTTTTCCTCTTCTGCTTTCCATTCTTCCGCCAGAGCTTCCGGAGTAAGACTGGTACGGAGGATTATCTGTCCGTTAACATAGCTGGCGTGCTGAGGAACCTTTCGTTGCCTGTAAAACAGGTCCCTAGTCTCGAAAACATCCTCAGCGCCTTCGGGCCAGCCGTTGAACCCACCCATAGCGAACCGTGTGAAATCAAACAGGCTGACCAAACTGGTACCAGTAAGAGCCATGTAGCTTGCCAAATCATGCGAGCGTATCGTGACCGCGCGCACTTGTTGCCAGGGATCATGAGTAACATCCCGATAAACAGAAATGATCGGTTCAATTTCGCCTCGATTATTTAGCCTACAATAGGCATTCCGCTCATCCATGAAGTACAGTCCAAGCGCATGCACAAGCTTCTGGCTGATTTCTATCGTAGGTTCATAGTCTTTGACGCCTTCAAACGAGCGCACAAACACCAGCTTTTCGCTGCCAACAAGCGATTGGCAGCCGGGGTGGTCCAATGGTGGTTGCAGATAAACGCGATACCCCTCACCGCCACCATAAGCTCGCTGAATGATCCAAGAGTCATCTGGCATGATGTAAGCCCGATCAAGATCAGCATGGTCGGGTGGGTCAAGCACCTCATTAGGGGTTAATACCGAATGAATTAGCATATGCGGACCGGATGCATAAATCACGATCTCGTCGGCTTTCAGAATGTCCTTGAAGATTTCAATGCTCTGGTCAGCGTTTTCTAGCCATTCGCCGCGATTTTCGTCTGGAATTCTTGCAATTGGTAGAAGCTTATCCAGCGTATTTTTGGGCATCCAGATCCTCATTGTAGGGTGAATTGCAACTTTGCCGCCAATACATGGCGCGCAATAGCATCATAGCCTCTCAGGTTACCTCTGCTGTGTTTCAAGATCAATGTCAGCTTTTTATTTGCTGTCGGAGCCTGTGGGCTGTTGCAGCGAACTTCCGGAGTCCGCCCGTTGAACCACGAAGGCGGGAAACGCTGCGATAATCGATGTCTCCGCGCTTCCCGCCTTCGCTACCGTGTATGACGTTATCGAGCGCCTCGCAGATTCTCATCTTAGCTGTCGCGGCGTTCTTAAGTGAGCTGTCGCGCTATATATGGGATCAGTTCGACAAACAGATGCACCAACTCTGCGCCACGCTTGGTTAGCCAAAACTAACCCTTGAAGTGACGCCCCAGGCGCAGGGAAAGCCGCCACGCCGACGGATGGAAAACTGCGAAACCCGCCCCTGGAACCGCGTCACGCCACTGCCAAGCTGTTCACACCGAAATCCTGGCGTAGAAGAACGCGTTGATCAGACGTTCCTTGTCATCGAAGCTTAGAAGATATATAGTTGGAGGCGTCCGGAGCATTGAGTTGCGGACAACTTGGTCAGTCCCACACAATGGGGCTGCGGAAACAATCAGATTCGGCTGGCGCTAGTTTGTTGGTCCATCTGACGTAGTCAGTCCCACATAGTGGGGCTGCGGAATAACCCGCTGCACATTCTTTGTGCAGCGGGATTTTTATTTCAGCCTTTTCGGCGGAAGTTTTTTCAATCCGGACTGACCTCGACGCTAACATCTGGGGCATTTTCAAACGGCTGTTGCGGGGAGATTACATCCGACAAATACAGTGCGCCGATCTGCGCCGTCAGCGGGTTGAAAGAAAATCCTGATGGATCAGGCAACTCCGTGATGGTAGGCTTCGTCGCGTGGCACATCCTTTTCTCTTCGGAGAATTGACGGTGTCTTGAACACGGCCATGATATGCCACCCCTCAGGCGCCATCACCAACTTTCCCGCGCCGCTTGGAGCGTGCGCACACGGCATTCAATCTCATCAGCCATTCAATCCGGTGCGGTCAGTAGGCGAATCCTTCTTCGCGCAGGTCATGCCAGACGCGGGGTACCTCGGCCGTTGGCGACGCCGAGCCTCGGGTCAAGCCCGTCCACGCCACAGGCTGCTTACAACTCTGTCTGCCGAAGCCATCTAAAAAAGGGCCTCAAACGAGCATTCGTAGCTAACCACACAACTCAAGGCACTTGTTCTTGTTCTTGCGTCGCTGGGGCCCTTATGAAGCTAGTTGTTGGATTCGAAGCGGCTGTCCGCTCAAGCACGACAGACGGAGCCACAAGCGACAATCCACCTGTCGAAAAGCGTTAAACTTTTGTCGAAAGCGACAAACCTAGTGTCGTCTTTCAATGAAAGCAGTGGTGAGCCCGACAGGATTCGAACCTGTGACCCACTGATTAAAAGTCAGTTGCTCTACCAACTGAGCTACGGGCCCAACGGGGGGCTTACTAGGATTGGCGGCGGTGAGCGTCAAGCGGAAAAGCGATCCTCACTGGCGGATTTTTTTCCCGCGGCTTATATGCGGGATCATGAGCAATGATTTTCCCTCCGGCCTGCCCTTCATGAAGATGCACGGGCTGGGCAATGATTTCGTCGTGATCGACCTGCGTTCGGGGGGAACACCTCCGGCGGAGGGTCTTGTCGCGCGTATTGCCGACCGGAACCGGGGGATCGGATTCGATCAGCTCGCCACGATCCAGCTGGACGATCAGGCGGATGTCAGGCTGCGGTTCTGGAACAGCGACGGCTCGCTCAGTTCGGCTTGCGGCAACGCCACGCGCTGCATCGCCCGCCATGTCATGGACGAGACGGGGCGCGACCGGCTCAGCCTGCGCACCGATCACGGGGTGCTGCTGGCCGAGGATGCCGGGGATGGGCTGACGCGGGTCAATATGGGACAGCCGGTGCTGGACTGGCGGCAGATACCGCTGGCGCAGGAGGTCGATATCGATCACCTGCCGGTCCCCGGCGATCCGGCGGCGACCGGAATGGGAAACCCGCATATGACTTTCTTCACCGAGGATGCCGCGGCGATCGACCTGAACGGATTCGGCTCCGAGCATGAGCATCACCCGCTGTATCCCGAGCGCACGAATGTCGAGATCGTGCAGGTGATCTCGGACAGTGAAATCCTGCTGCGGATATGGGAGCGGGGAACCGGCCCGACGCTGGCCTCGGGCTCCTGTTCCTGCGCGGCGGCGGTGGCTGCGGCGCGGCGCGGGCTTACGGGTCGGCGGGTCAGGGTCAATGTGCCCGGAGGCCTGCTGCATATCGACTGGCGCGAGGATGGCGTCTGGATGGAAGGGCCGACGGCGCATGTCTTTTCGGGCGTGCTGACGCCGGAATGGCTGTCTGCATGAGCGCGCCGGTCTTCTCCACGCTCGGCTGTCGGCTGAATGCCTACGAGACCGAGGCCATGCGCGAGATGGCAGAGGCCGCGGGCATGTCTGGCGCGGTGGTGGTCAATACCTGCGCCGTGACGGCCGAGGCGGTGCGCAAGGCGCGGCAGGAGATCCGGCGGCTGGCGCGGGAAAATCCCGGCGCCCCGGTAATCGTGACCGGATGCGCGGCGCAGACCGAGCCGGAAACCTTTGCCGCCATGTCCGAAGTGACCCGCGTCATCGGCAATCACGAAAAGATGCAGCCCGAGACATGGGCGCAGATGCGCAGCCCCGACCTGATCGGCGAGACCGAGAAAATCCGCGTCGATGACATCATGTCGGTAAAGGAAACCGCGGGCCACCTGATCGACGGCTTCGGCCGTCACCGCGCCTATGTGCAGGTCCAGAACGGCTGTGATCACCGCTGCACCTTCTGCATCATCCCCTATGGGCGCGGCAATTCGCGCAGCGTCCCGGCGGGCGTGGTGGTCGAGCAGATCAAGCGGCTGGTCGGGCGCGGCTTCAACGAGGTGGTGCTGACCGGGGTGGACCTGACCTCGTGGGGAGCCGATCTGCCGGGGCAGCCCCGGTTGGGCGACCTGGTGATGCGGATCCTGCGGCTGGTGCCGGATTTGCCGCGCTTGCGAATCAGCTCCATCGACTCGATCGAGGCGGATGAGAACCTGATGCTGGCCATCGCCTCTGAATCCCGGCTGATGCCGCATCTGCACGTGTCCCTGCAGGCGGGCGACGACATGATCCTGAAACGGATGAAACGCCGCCATCTGCGCGACGATGCCATCCGGTTCTGCGAAGAGGCGCGGAAACTGCGTCCCGAGATCGTGTTCGGCGCCGATATCATCGCCGGTTTTCCCACCGAGACCGAGGCGATGTTCGAGAACTCCCTGCGGCTGGTCGAGGATTGCGGGCTGACCTTCCTGCATGTCTTCCCCTATTCGGCGCGCAAGGGCACCCCGGCGGCGCGGATGCCTGCCGTCAAGGGGCCGGTGATCCGCGAACGCGCCGCTCGGCTGCGCGAGGCCGGCGAGCACGCGCTGCGCAAGCATCTGGAGGCGCAGGTGGGGCAGATGCACCACGTGCTGACCGAGGGTCCACGCCTGGGCCGGACCGAGCAGTTCACCGAGGTCGCTTTCGCCGAGGACCAACCCGAGGGCGCGTTGATGGAAACGCGCATATCCGGGCAGGACGGCACCCGCCTGGTGGCGTGATGACCGCCCTTTCCCGGCAAGAGAGCAGCCGCATGTATCCCGACCCGGCCTTCCGGCGGGCAGGTCGCCGAGGTCATTCCGTGGCCCGGGGAAAATGGACAAAGCGAAAGCCGCGCCTTCACGCCAAGTTCTGCCAGAGTTTGGTGCGGCCTTGCAGCGCCGGCTTTCCCATGACTATTTTCCGCCGATATTCCATCGCCACAAAGGACAATCCGTGAAATCCATTGTCCATATCGGTCACCCCAAAACCGGGACGACTTCCATCCAGAAATTCCTGTGGACGAACAGGGCGTCGCTGCGCCAGCAGGGCATCCTGTATCGCCGTTACAGCCGCCTGATCGAGCAGCCGGAGCTCGCCGTTACCGTCCACCACCGCCTTGGTGCGATCGTTTCCAACCCTCTTCTGTGCTCCAGCCTGGGTATCCGCGACATATCCAGTCAGGCAAAGGTTGTAAAACGCTTCGAAGCGGCGGTTGCAGCCGATCTTTCCTCGACCGGGGCTCACACGATGGTCTTCTCATGTGAATATCTCGGCATACCGTCTCGCGGGCACCCCGGCATATCGGCGCTGCGCGACTGGCTTGCGGAACGTTTCAAGGAAACGCGCATCATTCTTTATATCCGTCGGCAGGATCAATTCCTGGAAAGCGATTATTCCCAGTATCTGCGCAATGGGGGACATTTGTCATTCGAAACATGGCTAACCACTGCGAAACCTCCCAACTTGAACCAGATGGTCCTGCGTTGGGAACGTGTGTTCGGTCCCGACGCGCTGGAAGTTCGGGTTTTCGATCGCCGGTGTCTCGCGAAAGGTAATCTCGTAGACGATTTCTGCACTGTTGCGGGGCTGCCTCTGGACGGGATGTCTCGACAACCGCTGGTACGAAACAAACAATATTCGATGCGGCAAGCGGAACTCGTTCGTCGATGCAATTCCTTCGTGCCGGAAGGTTTGCGGTCGAAGACCTCGGGGCGCATTGCGCGGAAACTCTGCCGTGTCTTGATCGAGTCCCTCGTTCCCGCAGGCATCGGAAGAATCCATCTGCCTGCACAGGCACGCCAGATGATTCTCGAGGACGTTCGCCGTTCAAACGAGGCTCTGAGGCAGAGGCGCTTTCCGGATAGCAAGGAACTCCTCCCGGGCACCTCCTGTGGGAGCTGAACGGCGTGGCTCGGTGGGGCATTTCCACCGGTATCGGCCCGGGTTATTCTGCCCCCCGCTAGCCTGCATGGGGTCTCCATTCAACATCACGGCCTTTTGAAATCGGGTGCAGTCTCCTGGTGACGCGCCTTGACCGGCAATGGATAGGGACAGAAAGGTTGATCCCTCTCCCCCAGGAGAATATGTCGTTTTCCTTATGTCAAAAAGCCGCCTTGAGTGCGTTTACAAGCGCCGTCTTGTTCGAATCAGAAACAATGAACGGAGATATGTCCGGTTCTCCGGAAACCAAAGAGCCAATCTCATCAAGCTCAAGGCGTGGAAAAATATTCCGATCAAAACCGCTGCTGTAGTCGGCGAATTTATATTCGTGCGATTTATGGCTCTTTATATCAAGCCAATAACAGGGAACGCGGAAACTATCGGCAACGATAAGACCATGCAGGCTGGAGGACACAATCCCTCGGCAAGACGAAATCGCCTTCAAGACATCCAGCACCGGAGACGTCGGATCAATAAGCAGGCAATTATTATCTCGAATAACCTCCCGAATCTTTGGTGAGTTTCGATGTGAAAAATGCGGAACGACTCCCCAAATATGCTTCTTTTCCTGAGGTTCGATAAGAAGATCAGATAGAATGCCCGGATCACCCAATGGAAGATCATCTCTAAGCCCGAGGGCCCTGCGCGTATTCACTCCCCTGACCGCCAATGGATTGATGCAGCCATGCAAGCGATCAATGTCTTCCTCCATCAGACCGCTTCCCCAAACCATCAATTCACTGCTACGGTTAACTCGGTTGGCTGCCTTGGAAACTTGCGACAAGATGCTGCCAATACTCGCCAGATCACAATTTTCCGGTTCCGCCCACTCGACGGGGCGCTGAAGAATATGTGAAACGACGAGTGGTCCGAGTTCGTCGCCAAAGTTTCCAGCGGCTTTGCCTCCCCCTCTGCGAAACCAGTGAATTCGCAGTGGCTTTCCGATCGATGATCCTGTATTCATTCTCTCATTATCCATTAGCCTGTCGGTTCCACCGGAAGTCATTTTGTTCCCTCAAGCACAGGTTTTCCAAAAATTGCATCCCTCAGGATATTCGAAATGGATTCTGAAGTTGAGCCCGCATCTTTCAGCTTCAAGAGTTGGTCTTCGGTGCTTTCGGGATCGTCCAAGTCGATGACGATGGTGTTTGGATGCTCGTCAATAAATCTATCAAACCGTGAAAACGGATCTTCGACTTTCCCCCGCGCAATCATATCCTCTATCTCGGCTGCCGTCTCGCTTCCTTTCAGGATGGATTTGAGAGGCAGAAACCCTTTTCGTTTCTTTTCCAAGTGCTTGGAACGGCTGCGCACCACATAATCACCGAAACCGTCCAGAACGGATTCTCTGCCGCGCGTCAGAAATACCACGACCTCCTCGTCAAGTGGCCAATCCGATTCCGGGGCCGATTTGGTGAAGTTATCGAAATATCGGCATCCCAGTTGCGTCGATCTCTTGTTCTTCTGGGCGCGTTTCACGCCCTCGATCAAATTGGTGATGGGACGTTTATCGAAGGCTTTGGCGTGCCAGAACATCGTCGCGTTATCCCGGCAACTCGCCTCCAATCTCTTTACGATGTCTGGTGTATCACGCAGGCCGATTGTGGTAATACTGAGAAGCACGGATCTGGGAATATCGCCGGTCAAGGTGTTTTCGGAGACCTTGGCCGGGGACAATGATTTCACCAGATTGCGCGATTCAATCACCTCTGCCTCGGTGATCTTACCTTCCGTACTGCGCTTCAGTATGTTTCGAAGCTGAACCGACGCCTCACTCTTCAAGACGTTCCTCAGCCGGTTTGTGCAATTCTCGACCGCCCGACAGTGGAGATCATTCAATTCCTTGTCCGATTTCAACCGCCTCAATTTCGATCTGAATTTTGGCGCCAACTTTGCGAGCTTGAGATCCAATGATTCGTTCTTATCTGCCGACCTCCAATAATCGATGCCATGACGATTGGAATTCATCAGACCATCGCCCCTGAATATCTTCAGCATATATTCATCCAGGCTCTTGATCATGAAATGAGCTACCTCGGCGTTCTCCCGGAGAATGCGATTCTTGCCGCCGTTCCAGGTGAGCTTTCCAGGATCGAGGCGGTTTCCGTCTGGATCGATCCAATGAAAATCATCATCACTTGCAAGGCTTTGCCCGTTTTGCATCACCTTCTTCGGAAAATGAATTGCGAGCCGAAGATTCTCATTCTGCTTGAACAGGGTTTTAACCCCAACCTTTGGGTTATTGGAAATATCCATGGACAGATCAAATCTGTCAATTACGGGACGGTCTTTAAAAGTTAGCTGTTTGGAAGAGCCGAATATTCTCCATGGAACAACCATCATGGTTGCATTCGCGGCCTCCATGGAGGAGATTAAAGATTTCACATCGTGAGGTTTGTTCTTGATGGCAAGGAATTCATCCGCATCCAGAACCATAACATAATCAGATGATTTTACTTCGGCGGTTGCGTTGGCCAATTTCAAGGCTCGCGAGTGAGGCTTCGCTCCAAGCGGCACTTCATTCAAGTAATAAAAAATCTCACCTTTTTTGTGCAAGCGGGACAGCATTTCATGCGTCCCATCGGTGCAATCATTCGCGAATACCACAACGCGATCAAACCCGATGGACCGATGATAAGCTACCCATTCCAGAATATATGGCGCTTCATTTTTCATCGACGTAACAACAGTCGCAATAGCCATATGCTCAAATCCTCTCTCATGACACGCGGTCTGCCCACATCGCCGCAGCAACTACGACTCTATCGGGTTTGCCGTCAGCTTTTTAGTATCCACGCACGGGAGTAAACCCCCATCTCCTGTACGAACCGAATTCAGCGGAATGTAGCTGAAATCCGAAGTGATCGCCCGAATCGGAGACATGCCGTCTCCCGCTTGTGAAGCCCAGGCCCCGGGGACGAGCCTGATATTCCTTGTTCCGGTCCGATCGCCGCGCGGGCAGGCAGATCGCCTCGAAAACCTATCAACATCCGGGCACAGTCATTCACCGCATCCCGTGAGACATATCTCCGGCAATCCATGGCAACCGGGGCGCAGGGAGGGCACTCAGATTTCCGATTCCCTTATTGCAGCGGAATCGAAAAGGAGCATGTGCTCTCCGGCATCTCTCAAAAAATTGCCATCGATCTCGATATGATGCATTTCATTGAAACATGCTGCGAAAGTATCTTATGGGATTTTTGGGCATAAAACATCACGGCCTCTGGTGATGTTCGGGATTTCCGCGTCAAGCATTTCACTCTCCATTTAAACATGACCTTATGTAAATTCCTGCCAGAAAAACGCGATTCATAATAAGCTGCTATCGAACCGGCCACCGAATCACGAAACGGGGCGCTCTGGCAACAGCAGCTCGTCCTGCGGCGCACTGCCGGTTTCCAAATTGCGGGTTATGGCCACGGCAAACATCAACCGTTTCAAGAACTCCTATCTGTGGCATGATCATCGTCAACGCATCATGACCGGATTCCGCAATTACACAGCCAGAACGCAACCTGCCGTTGCCATGAACATCGATCCCGGACACCCGGATGGTTGCAGCCGCTGGCCGGATTTTTCAGGATTGCGTCGCAGCTGTCAAGGTCGAACCAGAGGCAACCCCTGACAAGCAGCGCTGGAAACTCCTGCCATCGGGAGATATGCAAAGATCACGTTACCGGCAGTTCCGCGAGCTGCTGCAAAGCGCAATCCATATTTCAAGACGGCAACCATGCAAGACACACGGCCGAAGTCACCGCCGCTCTCGGAACTGACACGCCCACAGGTCCGCTGGATCCTCGGCGGGGTCGTGATGACATTGGCGACGATGCCGGGGCAGACCAATTTCATCGCCCAGTTCAATGCCGCGCTGCGTGCGGAATTCGGGCTGAGCAACGGGGCCTTTGGCGCGATCTACACGCTGGCGACGCTGATCAGCGCGACCGGGCTGGTCTTTGCGGGGGTGCTGGCCGACCGGATCGCACCGCTGAAACTGGCATGCGCCTCGATTGCAGGGCTTGCGGTCACAGCCGTCCTGATGTCGCGGGTCGAGGGCCTGCCGCTTCTGGTTCTGGCATTGATGTTCCTGCGATTCTTCGGACAGGGCATGCTGATGCATATCGCCATGACCGCCATGGCCCGCTGGTTCAACAGGTTTCGGGGCCGGGCGATCTCGTTCGCCGCCTTCGGCATCACCATCGGGGATTCGCTGCTGCCGTTCACGCTGACAGTCTCGATCCTCGCCTTCGGCTGGCGCAGCGTCTGGATCGCGACGGCAATCTTCCTGGTGGTGGTGCTGATCCCGCTGCTGCTTTTCCTGCTTCGCGATCCCCCGGACAGCAAGCGGGCACGGCAGTCGGGGGCAATCAATCCGGACGCGGCATTGTCCGACATCCCGACCGGGCTGAACTGGTCGCGCGCCCGGGTCCTGCGCGATCCGCTGTTCTTCATGATCCTGCCGGGCATCATGTCCATGCCCGGGATCGGCACGCTCTTCGTCTTTCACCAGGCCAATCTTGCCGCGCTGAAAGGCTGGCCGATCGAGACCTATACGGCGTTCTTTCCGGTCATGTCCCTGACCGTCGCTGCGGCCTCCCTGACCGCCGGCTTCATGGTGGACCGGATCGGGGCATGGCGGCTGATGCCGATATTCCTGTTGCCGCTGACATTGGCCTGCATTCTCGTGGCGACGCTGCATCCGGTCTGGGCGATTCCGCTGATCTTCCTGTGCTTCGGCCTGACGCAGGGCGTCATGAATCCGATCATCGGGGCGCTTTGGGTCGAGCTTTACGGCACCGCGCATATCGGGGCGGTGCGGTCCCTTGCCACGGCGGCGCTCGTGGCCGCGACTGCGCTTGGGCCGGGGATCTCCGGGGTTCTGATCGACCTGGGGATCAATCTCGAACGGCAGGCCGTGGTTTATGCCGCATGGTGCCTGTCCTGGTCCGGCATCTATCTGTGGCTGCAGCCGAGATTCGGTTTTCGCGCCCGTGAACTGGTCTGAGCAAAAGCCCCAAGGCTTCAGTGCCGAGCGCCCTTGCAGCCCACGCAGAGGGTGAAGATCGGATCGAGCTGAAGACGGGCAAGGGGAATCGGATCACCGCATTCCTCGCAATATCCGAACTCTCCTTCGGCGATCCGGTGCAGTGCTGCCTCGATGGCGGCAATACGCTGGTAGCGCCGCGCATCGACGGCATTCGCCATCGCCTGGTTTTGCATCGCATCCATGCGTGACAATCGGCCGACGCTCTGCTGATCCAGTTCCACCGGCTTGCGGGCATCGGCGGTTTCGGAGGACGCCGATTTCAGTTGCTCAAGCTCCAGTTTCAGAAGGGGCCCGAAATGGGCCGCCATGTCCTCGGGATGCACCAGTATTCTCCTGTATTTGGGTCAGCCTGAAACGTCGATCCCATGTGATCGGTAGCACGAAACCGGCCATGGCGTAACATTTCGTCCGCAAGGACCGTGGAACGGGCGGCAGGCGGGAACAATTCCTCCCGTGATCGAACCACCGGATGCCTCTCTTGCCATGAGCTGTGAAAACATTGCCGATTCTCGGGAACGAGTTCACGATCGGGCAAAGACATTGCCGCCCCGCAGGGTTCCCATGGAATTGCCTGCACCTGTCCAAAGCCCCATCCGGCGATTGCCATGCGGCGGTCAGCGCCCCGCCGCGATGGCCAGCCCGTCGGTGACCGCGGTGAAAACCTCGCTGAACGAATGGCGCGCAGCAGGGAATTGTGCCTTCATCGTGTCCGAAACCATGGCCATCAGGCTGGAGCCGCCGACATAGATCACCTGCTGGACCTCCGCCGGATCAATGCCGGCGATTTGCAGCGTTTCCCGCGCTCCGCCTGCCAGCAATTCCGCGTGCCGCGAAAGGCTCCGCGCCATTCCATCGGCTGGCAATGGCGCAAACAGGCCGCGCTCGATCTGGTCCAGCAGGATGCGGGACTGCCCGTCTCCGTCATTGGTGGCGATCTTGCCGCGTTCGACGGCAAAGGCCAGGTCATGACCAAGTTCGTCATCCAGCACCGTCGCCAGACGGGACAGCCGGTCCGGAAACTGTGCCAGGCGCACCATCTCCGCGACCATCCGGCGGTTCTGCGGCGTATAGACGAAGGGAATCTTCTCCCATGTGGCAAGATCGTTGAAGATCGCGTTCGGGGTGGGCGACATGCCCGGTCCCATCGCCTTGCGCAACTCGGTTCCCTTGCCCAGCAGCGGCATCACGTGATCGATATTGATCGACCGGTCGAAATCCGTGCCACCGATGCGCACACCGTGATTGGCAAGGATCGTCACGCCCTCATTGCCGGAACGGAACAGCGAGAAATCCGAGGTGCCACCCCCGACATCGACGATCAGCCCGATCGCGCCGGGTTGTTCCAGCGCGCCGCCTGCAATGGCGGCGGCCTCGGGTTCGGGCATGAAATCCACCTCGCGAAACCCCGCCGCCAGGTAACAGCTTCGCAGATCCGCCTCGGCCTGCTTCTCGCGCGGATCGCCGGAACCGTGGAACACCACCGGCCGGCCCGACAGGACATGGTCGAAAACAATCCCGGCTTCGGCTTCGGCACGGATCTTGATCCGGTTCAGGAAGCGGGCGACGATCTCGACGAAGGTCACCCTTTCGTTGAGGATCTGGCGTGTCTCATGCATCAGCGTGGTGCCGAGCACCCGCTTGAGCGCACGCATGAAGCGCCCCTCCGCACCGTCCAGAAGCGCCCTGTTGGCGGCCTCGCCGATCAATGTCTGCCGGGTCTCGTAGTCGAAAAAGAAGGTCGTCGGCAGCGTGGTCTGGCCGGGCGCCATCTGGATCAGCCGTGGCTTGCCATCGCAAAGATAGCCCGCAGCCGAATTGGAGGTGCCGAAATCGACACCCAAGATGCGGGCCTGCCGTGCCATGCCCATCCCTCCGGTTCGAGACAAGGAGCGGGTCGATAGGGGGCGGGAATATGGATGTCAAGCGAACAGGCACGCAAGGTTGCGCAATCGCGGCAATTCGGCCCTGCCCGCCCCGATCATCCCCGAAGATATGCGGGGCCTGGTGAAGCCGTTTCAAGATGGCGTCACCATCATCCCCTTGCCGGGCCGCGCTCACCATCCTGCGGTCGATATTGCCTTGCCGGAAATTGCCACTCGATCGTCTCGCGGCGCGCCCGATCTCCACGGTATCGGCCCTGGGTGGCAATGTGCTATTCTCGGCTCACACCGTCGAGGAGATACCGGGATGTCCGAACTGGTGACGATCTGGACCTATGACTGGGTGCCCAGGGGCCCGCGCGGTTATGTGCGCGATCTCAGGCTTCGTTGGGCGCTTGAGGAGGCGGGCATAGACTATGTCGTCGCGACCGTCCCCTTCGATGATCGCGGCCCCGATCACCTCGCCAGGCAACCCTTCGCGCAAATCCCCTTCCTTGAGGATGGCGATATTCGCGTTTTCGAGAGTGGGGCCTGCCTTCTGCACCTGGCGGAGAAGAGCGAAACACTGATGCCCCGCGAGGCCAGGGGAAAAGCCGATACGCTGCAATGGCTGATCGCCGGGCTGAACTCGATCGAGATGGTCACCGTGCTTGGTGGTTCATCAACCTGTCCGGACCGGAGGAAAATCCCCTCGCCGGCTGGATGGAGCAGCGTTTCGACCGGCTGGAGGCGGTCTTGAAAAAGCGGGAATGGCTGGCGGCCTCACGTTTCACGATCGCGGATATCCTGATGTCCGACGCGCTTCGCATGCCGAACAAGCTGGGCAAGCTGGAGAATTACGGAGCACTCAGGGCCTACGTCGCGCGCGCTTGCAATCGCCCGGCTTTCCAGAAGGCGCATCAGGATCAATTGGCGCATTTCGAGGCGGCAGATGCGGTCAGGGACCAGGCCGGAATCTGAGCGTCAGGCTCATTCTTACCGCGCGAACTCCGCTGGAGGGACGCTCGATCCCGAGTGAGGATGGCATCCGTCGTCCCGGCAGGTCCTGCGTTTCGTCCGGCCATGGCCGCTATCGGTCACCGGAACGATGGCCAAGAGCCTCGCCACCGGTTTTCGGACAGGCATCGGATTCCTGCTTCCGATCATCCCGACGCGCATCACCCGTAGCCCACCATTGCAGGCAACGGAAGTTCACAGGTCATTTCTTGATGGTGCCGATTTTCAGGGGGTCTCTGACAGTTGGGTCGCGTGAGGCGACTGTATTCTGGCGGAGCGAGAGTCCGTCACTATGGTCGCGGAAGAATATTAATATATTGTTATTAAACAATTTTATTTTTCGCACATTAGCACTTTCGTTAGCAAAAGCATTAGCAGATTTTGAGTCGCTTAACCTGCTCTATCCAAGCACAATCCCCGCAGCGCGAGTTCGAATTCCGTTAGCGATACTCTCCGCCAAGTCGGTCGGGAAACCTGCGGGTAGAGTTGCCGTAGTGTCCGCCAATGCAGCATCGATCCGAGCGGCGATGTCTTCCAGCACCTCTTCTGCCAGTGCCACGCCGAAACCCGCCGCCCTCGCTGCTTGCAGGAAGTGGCGTGGCACGATTTCATTGACCCGATAATGACCATCTATCGCCATCGCGAGGCGCATCCGGTTCTGACGGATCTGCCCGTCATCAACTGCCTTCTGCGCACTGAGCACATCGTAGAGGGGCGTCATGCGGAAACCGCCGGGACGCAACGCGATGCTGAAATTCTTCGCATGACCGTCGGTCGCTCCCAAAAGCCAAAACAGTGCTTGCGCACGGAAGAACGCCCGCCGATCCAATTCAGGGGTATCGCTGCCTTCCAGCAGGGCGATTCCGTCGGAAAATCCCGGTCCACCGTCCGTCTGGTATTTTTGACTTGGAGCGATTCCAAGTGCCTGGCAGAAGTCCTCCTGGGGAAGACGGATCAACCGCCCTGCCCCGGTCCATTGCCGGTCAAAGCGCGTCACGATGAGACTGCGCACTTCCTCGAAATCCGCAATCTCTACTTCGGCCACAGCCGCCCCCATCCTGCGGCAAAAATTCATGCAGAAATACTCGTTCTCGACACTGTCGGAGAGATTGATACCGCTCGGCAATTCGCCGATCTGCGTCTTGAGGATATGGGTGGTGGGCGTCAGGCCGGCGGGACGTAACCATTTCCCGTCATGACGCAGCAATGCTGTCTTTTCCTGAGCGCCCGCGATCGAGATGCGGAAGTCATTTTCCGCATCCAGCCCCAATGGAGCGCTCGCTAGGTTGCGCAGCATAGCGGCGATTTGCACGTCATCTACCGGTTCTCCTTGCAGGGCCGGTGCTTCCGGCACCTCTCCGGAAACGAATTGCAGTGCGCCCACGCAATCGCGGCCGATCTTTTCGAGGATGTGCCAGGCATCGGTGCCCTCTGCCCGCACCTTGGCTGCGACACGCTCACGGATCGCCTGATTGTCGGGCAGCAGGTTTTCCAGATAGGCGATGACCGGCCCGCCGTGATACGCTTCTTCGCGCAGAGGCAACGAGAGCGAGATCGGCATCGCATGCTGCCAAGCGAGCCAATCCGGATCATAGGTGAAGCTGATCGCGCCGGACCTGGCCAGGCGCAATTGCCCCACGAGCCGCCCGTTCAAAAGCACCTGCATCGTGCCGCCACGCCCACGCTTCGCCATCAGAAGATGTCCTCAATCTCGACCGATCCGCCACGCTCAACCAATCGGAATTCCAATCCGAGCGCAGCCATCACCGCCAAAACGGTTGCCAGTTTCGTGCCGGCATCACCGTTTTCGAGCGACGATATTGTTGCCACGCGTAGATTGGTGCGCGTGCTTATATCGCCCTGAGTCCAGCCGCGCGCCTTGCGGGCACGACGGATCGCCTCGCCGATCTGTTCGGCAGTTCTTGCTGTAAGGTTCACGGCACGCCTCCTTTACGCCACAGCGTAAAACGACTTTAGTTACGCTTCAACGTAAATTTTTATAATTTACTCCAAGGCGTAAATCCATAGCGCCTGATCCGCTGACGCAGTGGAACACGTTCAAGGTTTACCCGGCAATCTGAAGGGAGGAATGGCTAGACCGCGCCCCGTCCCGCGCCGGATCCCTATCCGAGTGTCGGATCAATGGGCATCGGGAAGTTCCAGCGTCTCGTTTACCGGACCTGGATACTCGGCAGCCAGGCGGTCCCTCGGTCCGGGTGGTCCCACCGCCCGCACTAAACGGCATCCGTTCGGAACGCATCGCCCGAGCTCCAATCTCGGGCGACCATTATTCTCCACCTTCCTGCCCAAATCAGCGAGTTTCATCCAGCAGATCCGTCAACCTGCGCACCCGCTCAGGAGTTACTGCCGGATCGCGCCCACCTGAAATGACCCTGATGAACTCGATCCAGTCACGCTCGTTGGCTGTCAATTCTCCCCATGTGCTTATCGACGCTGGATGGGCGGGCAACATGAACATCCCGTCGCTCATTTCCCGAAATACCCCCGGATCGCCGCACGCCCTTTGGCAGTCATATGCGGATCCTTGTGATTGGACCCATCACGAATCTCGTTGAGCCACTGCAACTCATTCTGGGTGACGGGTGTCCCGAACACGCTCACCACCGCCGCTGCCGCTGCGGGGCCGATCGACTGCTCCAGAGACAGCCGCATCAAAAGGGCGGGATCGACCTCCAGCGCCCGGGCCAGGTCCGGCACCCGGTCGAGTGGAACCTTGTTCGCCCCGGTTTTCAACATCGTCAAGAAGTTCGAGTTCCGGAAGCCCGCCTCGGTGGCGATTTCTCCCTGGGTCTTGCTATGCTTCAGGTCGCGGACACGATCAGCAATAAGTTTTGCGGCTGCACTATCGGCGTAAGGGTGGGCCATGCTTGGTCTCTGCTGTTATTGAACACAGACCGACCATACTGACCCGGCCGCTCACCGTCGGGTGGGATCAACACAGATCGTGAGGGAAGTGCGAAGTCCTAGGAAAATCCCGATTGCATGAAAGGGATGCAGCCGGTGCTCGGACCGTTCCGATCTGCCAAACGTCCGTCCCGATGGCCGAAGATTGGTTTGAAGCGGCGCAACTAGGGCTTGAGCACCGTTGAACCGTCCTCCATCTTACGCACAACGCAAATCTTCACCCCCTTACCGGACCGCCAAATGATCCCAATCGAACTTCTCACCCCTGACGCCTTCGTTCCCTTCGGCACAGCCTTAGGCTTTGCGTCTCGCCACACCCCCGACACCGCTTTCTTCTCTACGGCCTCCGATTTCTGGCATGAGCACGGCTTTGTCTCCGGCGAGGCGCAAACCGAAATCCTCTGGGTGGTCTATCGCAACCCTGAGCTGGCCATCACCAGGCTCGAAGCCCACACCGTCACCGAACAGGCGCTGATTCCCTTGACCGGCCCCATCGTCCACATCGTCGCCCGCTCCGGCCCCGACGGCGCGCCCGATCCGCGGACGGTCAAGGCCTTCACCATCGAACCTGGTCAGGGAATCGTTATGGCCAAAGAATGCTGGCACGCTACACGCGTTTTCTCTGGTGACGTCACCTGCGCTATGCTTACCCGCGCTGCGACCACAAGGGACCTCGTCGCCCACCTCCATGCCGACACACCGCTTGCAGAAAGCCACTATGCCGATATCGACATATCGATCGAGAATACTGCAGAACGATAAATTCGGTTATTCGCTTGGGTTCCAGACGTGCCATCTGCACGTCGGTCAGCCAGAAAAGATCAACCATGTCAAAGCTCCATTTTCCGAGCCGTGAATCACGCAGCGAGACCAAAATCAATGCATCCTGACCCGATCGCACGAAGGGGGTGCAGCCAGTGCTCAGCACTTCAGCGATTGCCAACCCTCCGGACCACGTCGCTCACGTTACATTCGCGTTCTTCAAATGCCTTTTGACCTCCCCGGCAAGATTCTCCAGATACTCGTCCGCCCACAGGTGCCATTTATACCATCGGGGAGGCGCCAAGCTATCAGATGAATATACCCTTGTCGGACCGACATCTCGAAAAACTACCTCTTCAGGCTGTCGGGCATTTCAAAACGGCTTTCTCCCAGAGTTCTCGCGAGATCCTTCAGTGTGCCGGATCCATGCGCGATCAGAACCTTCGGCCGAATGAGGTCAAGCAACCCTCGGAAGACCTCCATCCCATGCGCCTTTCCTCCGACGTGCTCGCTTTTACTGAGGTCCCCGCTCATCGGAGAAGAATAGCAAATGACGTTCGTTTCAAGAATATGCTCGATGCCCCTGGAACGAAGGCGCCGCGTTAATGCGTCAGTATTCATCCTCGTGCGAGACGGCATCGGCGCAATCTCGTCGTATATTCCGCGACAAGTTTCACCGTTTCGGTTGAACAGTGCGTTGATGTGGCGCTCTTGACTACCGACCTTACTTACCTCGTAGCCGTGTTTCTGGTTCCTTCCAACGATAAAAACCTCGGCTTTATGGGGTTCCGGACTGTCCGTCATCCAGGGGCGTGGAAACTGTCCGTTAATTGCTCGGGTCCATCCGCGGATATGTCGTTCCAGCTGATCCATCATTTTCTCAGTAAGCATGTTGTTCATTTTTCAAGGCATGATTCTAGGCCGCCGCAGCAAGGTCAATGGCAATACTGAAGTTTCAGCTTGCCTCAGGCCTTCAAGCTCGCGCGACAATTTTTCCGAAGGTTCGTCCGCTTTTGAGATAGCCGTGCACCTCGCGAAACAGGGCAATAGAAACGCAGGCGGCAGGTTCGAGTATTGGCGCCTGCACCCGTCGAGCAACGATACTGTCCGTCTACAGGCTTAGCCCAACCGCTCCGGGCGGAATGAGATCCCGGATAATATCAGGCTGGAAATGCTGAAAACGATCCCTGACTGGGCCGTGTCTTGACGGATAACCGCCTTAACTCGGGATGCTGGACCGCAGATTCCTTGATCTCGAGATCAGTTCAGTCGCTTGATCGAGGAAATGATGCCCTGCCGGTTTATGGTGGTGCGCGAATCACCTTTCGGCCAGCACCATTGCTTCCCGGTGACGTAGCTGACGGCAACGCATTGATTGCTGTTCATGCACCGCCGCTCGCATTCATCCAGGCTGATATTGCGGATCCCGTTTGCAAGCAGGTCACCCCCAAGGATATCCAAGTTTGCTGCGCGCTCCATTGAAAATGCCGGTGGTGTGGGAGTAATTGGCTGAGGTGTCGTAGCCGCGGGGGGCAGAGGGGGACTTCGGAAGAAATTCTGCATGCAGCCATCCACCATCTCGCGGATCTTGGGGTCATAGACACTGCCTTGGAAGCCATAGGACATGGAGTAATCTTGGTTGAAGACCTTGATTCCGGCCGATGAGTTCCCGGCAAGAATTGCTGCATTGGCGGGCGTTACAATATAGGAGAGAATGGTATTTCCGTCCCCGTGTTTGATGAATTTATACTCATGAATCGTCAGGTCCTGACCAGAAGAGTGGAACAGAGGTGGCCCAGTGAAGGCATTTGGTGGCTCCTGAAGGAAAGCCATCCCATGAGCTCCGTATTTTCCACAGGAGAAGGTCATGACATTGCGACCGACGAGGGCGTCCTGCTCAACGCGCAAATAAATCATGCCATCGAGGTTCTTGTATTCCACGATCGTTTCGCTGACGCCTTGTGAGACCACGCCAGTTTCAAGCAGACGCTCTGGAGTAACCCAAGTAATACTGCCTCCTGATGCCGAGACGATATCGGAAAAGAAGCCCGGATCGACATCGCGCGACTTGATATATTCGAGGATGATGGCACTCAGATCCTGGCTTGTTGACATGGCCTCTGAGGCGCTCATCTCCTCTTGGCTGTAGAACTTGTGAACTCCGAGCTTTTCCCCAGGCGTGATGTAGCGATACTTGGCGCCGAGATAGGCATAAACACAGGCACTCGCACAGAATGCCGTGTTACTCTCGCCGATATTGGCAACGGTTTTCTCCGGGCGAGAGGCGATCAATCTGCCAAGCGGATGCCTTCAATCAGAGATCCGCCAGGTGAATTGAAATTGAAATCGATCTCCAGAACTTCATTCCCCGCATGTTTTCCAAGTTCCAGTCTCAACTTTTCGGAATCACCGGGGACAATTTCGCCGCTGAGATGGACTGTCACAATCGGTGGGAGAAGATTGGTCGCCGGTTTATATTCACTCGCGATCTCCATCGCACCACCGGCTCCGGACAGGAGCATGTTCGCGAGAAGAAAAGCAGGCAAGAGGATGGCATATCGGAACATGTGAGCGTTATTGTTTTGATTGATCGGGCCTAGCCTGTTGGGCTGATCAATCTGCTCACATCGTCGGCGAAAAAACAACTCGGGATGGAGACCTTATATTGATTTTTATGCGACACCTATTCAGCCAACATTTCCCAAGTGGTCAGCCGTTTGACGGGAAGCTTGCCTGACGAGGCAAACGTCTCGAGCGTTTTGCACCCCTGGTAACAGTTTCGTTCGCGGAAGCGGCTGGTATTGCGAGCGCCTGGTTCGACGGCCTGTATATACGTCTGCAGTGATCGCAAACGCCCAGAAAGTCCGCGTGGCAGTCATCGTCTTCTGCGTGTGCATCAACCGCATTGGGCGACTTCATCACTTCCCCAACAACGATCATACCCCGGCACAGTCATTTCACGCCTTTGTCACATGCCGCCAATATCCTGGATTTCGCGGCGTCGCCCTGTTTCGCCGCTTTGCGGAGCCACTCACCCGTGCCATCTTTTGGGCGCGGGTTTTCTTTGCCTATGGATCAAGCACCGCCTTGAATGGATGCAAGCAAACGAACCAATTTCACATGACAACATCGCATCGGGTGCATTCCGCTTGATTGGCGATGCTACCGATCGGCAGTCTGACAGACAGGGCCAATGTTCAACAGGGAAAGCCCGAGCCCGCAATCCTCCTCCCTGCGGGTGTCCACCCCACGTGACCACTCCTCCCAGAGCCGCGTGGGGCCTCCCCCGAACAGAAAGTGACGCACCCTCCCCAGTCACGCCGACTTTCTCTTCCCTCCGATCCGGCAACCATTGAGCAGACGGTGCTGCCGTGTCAACGGAAACGTGATCCCTGATCGATGATGTGCTATAGTCAGACGCGCAACTCATCGCCGAGGGGCAGCGCGCCGCGATTCACCAGGGCGGCAACAAGGCTCGTGGGCGGCAGGTTCGGGTTTCCAGGAGAAAGGCCACCGAGCAACTGTTACCGCCTGTCTACTGAGCTTATTGCCGGCATTCAGAGTCGATCGCGAGCCTGGGCGACGCCCGACCTACCGCCGTTCCCCGGCAAGACCCAGTTCCTCCCACATCCAGCTGAAATCGTATTCCGCCATCGGCGTTCCAGCCTAGCGGACACTGCCGTTTTCCAGTTGCTTGAGCCAAGCGTCCGTGCCAGACCTCGTCCTGCGTCACGAAGCGGATCAGCGGATCAAGATCATGGCTGGCTTTCATGGGCTACGATTCCTCCGCTCGATCATCTGGGCCGTGCTTAGCGGAGAATCAGGAAGCGCGCCAGAAATGTCGGTGAAGCCAACTCGCTGGCGGTCAGCACATGGCTTTCGTGCTCCATGACAGCAAATGCGCTCACTTGAATTGATGCTTCAGACGGCACATATTGATGCTGAAACTGATGCAGGATTTTGCCATGCGCACAACCGTAACCATTGACGATGACCTCTTCGAACGGGCAGTCGCGCTCTCAGATGCTGGCCTGGAGAAACCGTCGGACATCTTCAAGGAAGCCATGACCACCTTTGTCCGGGTCCAATCGGCACGGCGTCTTGCCGCATTGGGTGGGGCGGCACCCGACATGGCAGATATCCCGCGTCGGTCTGCCCCTGCATGAATATCCTGGTCGATACCTCGGTTTGGGTTCAGCATTTCAGACAACGCGATGATCACCTCGTCCAGCTTCTCGAAACGGACCGGGTCCTGATCCACCCGTTGATCGTGGCGGAACTTGCCTGCGGAACCCCGCCGGAACCGCGTGAACGGACCCTGTCGAACCTGAGAAATCTTCGCGCGTGCAATCAGGTAACGCTGGATGAGACGGTGACCTTCATCGAACGGGAAAGACTGTTCGGTCGGGGATGCGGTCTGGTCGATCTCGTGTTACTCGCCTCGACCCTAATCACCGAGGGAACGCGGCTCTGGACCCAGGACAAACGTCTCGCAAACCTGGCGAACCTCTTCAAGATCGGATATCCGGCCGAGCCATCCTAGCGATGGGACGAGTCACGGGATCGAGATCATGACTGGCTTTCATGGGCGAGCGGCTTGACGCGCGCTGCCGTTTTCCAGTTGCTTCAACCACGCCACCACGCCACCACGCCCATTCTCTTCGATGCCGATCGTGACACCTCCCTCGGTGATTGGTCAATCAGATGAGACCCGGCGGGATGCTGGCTCAGAGGCGGCGATTCAGAGACTCGCAGAGAGACTCATACAGCACGCGTAAGGCCTCCCCGGTGGTCTGACACCTGAAAGACGCTAACGCGCGTCAGTGAGTCTCTCTGCCGCTCTGGCGAGTCATCCGAGCGAAATAGGTGCGAGCTTGATCGGAAGAAGCGCGCGAATGACGCCAGAACGGCACGACGCTTCGTCAGGCCGGAGCATCGGACCGAACCAGCTTCTTGTTCGCTGTGACGGGTGACGAAACGATACGGACACCGAGGAGGAATAGGCTCCGGTGTCCGTTTCTGAAAAGATGTGCAGAAGTTCACCCTCCGGAGGTCCGCCGCAGGCGGGCCGAGGATGGGTGAACTTCTGCTCGTATTATATGATACTCCTTAAGAGTAACCTTGTTTCTTCTTTTCTTCACTTCTTCATAGCTCGGGCAGAAGTTCGCCCTGTCGATGCACCTACCTCCGGGGTGCCAAGCGCCGCTTCGCGGCCGCACGGCGAACCGGACAGAGGGGTGAGGCAGCTTCCGGTGCCGCAGACCGTCACCGCCACCTGCCCGCGGTCTGGCGCGGCGCCGCTCCGCAGCGTTCGGTCTAGCCACGGTCTGGTCATGGTCACCCTGGCTCCGTTTCACCCTCCGCGTCAAGATTACCTTCACGTCATTATGAGCCTGAAACGCTCACACAGCCACGCAGGAGATCACTGGCAGCTTGTTCCAGTTTTCCGCACCCATACGCACCCAAAAGCCTAAAGCCTCTCTGCGGTCAATTTTAGCGCGCTTGCGGTTGACGCTCGGAAGCGGCTCAGGTTATAAGTGATGCAGTGAAGTCACATAGTGAGGTTTTTATGCCGCAGCCAGCCGAATACACCGATCTTGACGCCGTCAAGCGCGAGCTTATCCGTCGCCATGACGATTTAGCCGACTATCGGGCAGGGCTTGACCAGATCGTTCGCTACCTTAGCGATCCTGACATTGGCACCTATCCGAACGCTGCGGCGTATATCAGCCGCCTTTCCGGTCAGATCGACACAATGAGCGGCCGCATCGCCGTGGCTAACACCCGCATCGCCGAGCTGGAAGCGCGGAAGGCAGAGCTTGAGGCAATCGAACGCGTCGAGGTTGATAGATTCTGGGCAGAGCTTGAGGCAGAGCTTGACGAGAAGCCTGAACCCGCCAGACGCGGACCCACGCCCGAGCCATACACGTCGCCCGTCGATGTTAAACCTGCCAAACCGCTGACCATTCAGGATGACGGGGCATTCATGGACGCCAACGGCAACCGTTGGGAGCCAGACCCGGAAGAATGCCCGCTCACTGGTCAGCGCATGTATTTCTGTCACAAGCTTAGCATCGGCTGGTCGGCTTCACACTTCTTCACGCCCGTCAAGCCTAAACTGAAGCGTAAATACATGTCCCGGTATGATCGCGCGAATAATCACTATCGCGATTGCAGGCACAGACTTGAGAAAGCCGAGGCGAACGGGGCCGCACCCGGCGTCATCGCTACGCTGAGCTATGAGACGGAAAAGGCGCGCGCTAAGATGATCGAAGAGCATGACCGCGCCGATGATCCGGAAATTCGGGAGCGCGAGAAGATCGACGCCTACCGCCTGACCGACGAAGGCCGCGAGCGGTATAACGCGAGCCGCCGCAAGGGTGACAAGCCGAATGCCAACCTGTCGCACCTGACACCGGATCAGAAAAAGAAGCGCAAGAACGCCCAGAAATCTATCTCCAAGTGGGCGAGAGGTCAGAAAGGTAAGCTGTCCGAGGAAGAAATCGCTGCCGAGGTCACACGCCGCGAAGCCAGGCTTGATATCGAATACAAGCAAATCGTGATGGCCGCAGTTACCGGCGACATGTCCGCAGCGATCAGCGCATGAAAATTTCTGCACCCAATGTCACTTTTCCTGTTGCGGCAATACCAACTGGTTGGTATATATTGGTTGCGGCATGTGGCTTCACTACCTTCATGCACAAACCCGTGCGGCCCATCGTGCATCCACGTGCGCGGTGGGCCTTTCGATTCAGTAGTCCAGAGGAACCTGTGCAGCCTTCACCAAGCGCGGTCGCAAGCAAATCGCTGAAAACTATGCGGACGAGTTGAAGAGGCATGGAAGCACTCCACCACTTGACTCGGCGGATTTTTGCTCATCCAATGCCTGTGAAGCTAAATAATTAAGCCTCGCGCACCGACATGGCAAATGAAGACATCTCGTCATCCCCAAATTCGACCAGATCAGACTGGATGCGGGAGATTTTCGGATGCTCCTTATGATTACTTGCAAACGTCAAAGGGCTGCCAGCACCACAGAAGATTGATATAGTTCAGAGTTTGAGAAATGCTGATACGAGGTTTTACGTGCTAGACCGCTTGAAATCCATCCTGCGAACCGATGATTTGATTTCATCACTGTCGGTCTTCCCTGAGATAGATGAGCAAAAGTTGGCCCGTGATCTCGATCTGGAACGCATCGGAAAGCAGCGCGGGACAGATAACCAGCCGGGTGAGGAAGCAACTGAACCAGACAGCGTCGAAACCAAGATCATCGACAGGATAGGTTCGCTTCGCCGCATCGGCCTGGAAAATTTCGAGAATAACCGGCGCACCTATAATGAACGGCTCGCACGCGCCGGCGAGTTTCGCAAGGAGGTCGATATCGTTGCCGGGAAAGCGAAGGGTGATTTCACCTCAGCTGTCCATGGCTGGAAGGCGACAATGACCAGGTCCATCGAGCGTTTACGCGAAACATATGCGCATCGTGAGCATTTTCGCGTTACGAACAAGTTGCAGCGTCCGGCAAAGCAATTTGAGGGCTGGTTCCTATTCGCGGCGATAACGGTGATATTTATAGCCATTGAAAGCGGAATGAATGCGGTCATGTTCTCAAGAGGCAATGAACAGGGCCTGCTGGGCGGCCTTCTGACGGCGACCATCTTTTCTGCCCTGAATGTCATCGTCAGCACGATGCTTGGCTACTTTGCCTGCGGACTGAACCATCGTTCGATATTCAGAAAACTCCTCGGCTTCGGAGCCCTTTCCATATGGGTCATATTTGCATTGGGCCTGAACCTCATGATCGCGCATTTTCGTGACCTCATCGACGAGGGAGTTGCCTGGGCCGAGGCAATCAAGGGAGCCGTTCCAGCGCTTCAGGATGGGATGCTCGCTCTGACAAGTATGGATAGCTGGATCCTGATTGGAATTGGTCTGACTATCTCGACCTTGGCATTCATCAAGGGCTGGCATGCAACAGATCCGTTCCCGGGATATGCCGGTATAGAAATAGAGCTCAAGAATGCCCGTGATGCCCATGAGAATGATTTACAGGAAGCTGTGGCCGAGCTGACAGATAAGCGCGACGATGCGATTGATGAGTTGCGCGATGCGGACAGGCAGGTTCGCGAGGGTATTTCGGATGCAGTCGATGCCCTCTTCGGGCAATCGGCCCTGAATGCGCATTTGCTCGCCTTCCTGGATCAGTGCGATACAAAGCTGGCCTATCTCCTGGCTCTTTATCGTGACGCGAACCGCGCAGCCCGGACAGATGCCGAACCAAAATCATTCGCTGAAAAACACAGTTTCACGGCCTATGTTCCCTCCCACACCGACGACGGCCGACGCAAGATTGCCGAAGATGAGGCAGATCGGATAAGTGAAACAGTCGACAAGGCCATTCAGGTCATATTCACGACTTACGATGAAGCGCTCCGGGAATTTCGGCTACCCGAGGAAATCCAGCGCGGTGAACAGCCGCAGGCGGCTCAGTAATGGCTCGAAATCGCAGAAGGACCAGAGCCCGTCACAGCTCGCGCCGCCGTGGAGGGATGAAAAAACTCTTCATTTACGGGCTGGCGATTGTGCTCATGGGTGGAATGGGCGCCCTTTTCTGGTGGTCGAACAGAACAGCTACCGCAAGTGCTGTTGACAGGGAAACACTATGCCCCACGGCAACCGGACCTGTCGGAATGACCGCGATTCTCATTGATCTGACCGACCCGCTTACATTGACGCAGCACACGCAACTGCTTGCCTGGCTTGAAAGTGAGGTCGACAAGGCTCCCCGTGGAACCCAGTTCACCATGGGAGTAGTCAGTGACGATGAGGCGAAATGGGGCGCGACTGCACCGCTTTGCAAACCGCAGGATGCCGCTTCCGCGAGTTCCTTCACTCAGAACGCGTCCCTGATCGATCAACGTTATCGCGAGCAGTTCCTGGACCCGCTTCAGGCGCGCATCAGGGAGATGACCAGCGCCAGCGGCGCCGACAGTTCGCCGATCATGGAAAGCCTGCAAGCTTTGGCCGCCGATACGCCTGGCTTCGTCACCTTCGATGGCCCCCGGCGTGTCATCCTGGTCTCCGACCTGTTGCAGCATAGCGAAGCACTCAGCATGTATCGCGGCGACAACTGGGACAGCTTCAGAAATTCAGGCAACTTTGAGCGCGTCGGCATGACATTCTTGGATGCGGACGTGGTGATATACCAGGTTCCCAGAGCCAATGAAGGCTCAATTGATTTCGACGAAATTGAGCATTTCTGGGCCATGTATTTTGAACGTCAGGGCGCCCATCTCCCCGAGCTCAAACGGTTGGGTGACCTCTGATGGCGCGAAAACAGACAAATCGTCCCACGCGGATATATGGCAGGAGCGGACGGCCGGCCAATGATGCCATCCCGCTGGTTGTGGCCTTTCTGATCGGCACTGCTGGAAGCATTTGTCTCAAAACCATCAATGTGCCACCCCTGCTTGCTGCAGGCTTCGCGGCAACGGTTCTCGTTGCCTATGCAGCTTATACCTTTCTTGCGACGCCCCTACGAATGGATGCCGAAACGATCGGGGATAACAGCTATTATCTGGGTTTCCTGTTCACCCTGACATCGCTTGCGGTGACGCTTTACCATATCGTCGGCGCCAATGGGACCGACCGCGCGACACTCATCCCTGAAATCATCTCCGGCTTCGGGGTCGCTCTATCTTCAACGATCGTCGGGGTCTTCCTGCGCGTCCTCATGCTCCAGATGAAGGTCGATGTCGAAAGCCGCGAGCGTCGGGCGCGGATGGAGCTCAATGAAGCGGCGCGGCGTTTCCGGACCGAACTCGGGATTTCACTCGACAAGGTGAAAGGGTTTTCGACAGAGAGCCTGCAGCAGGCATCAGAGCGCGAAGCGCATATGCGTCAGGCTTTCGACAAGCTGATGGCGGAGATGCAAGTGGAACTCCTGAAATCGGCTGAACAGTTCGGCCCTGCCCTGCGCGAAGCCGTCAGCATGCAGACCGAAGCAGCACTGAGCAATGTGACCGACGCCGTAGCTGAGGCCGGCGCAAAGGCGGCTGAGCGGATCGGTGCCGCTATGAGTGAGATGAGTGACATTGCGCAGTCACTCTCAGAAAAGAATATCACGGCTGCCAATGAGGTCTTCGAAGGCGTTGAAAAGCTGAGCGAAACAACCAACAGGCTGGTAACGGGAAGCGATAACGCAGCCTATGAGGTGTTGCAAAGCTTCAAGAAGCTGAAGGAGAGCAGCGAAAATCTGGCAACCGGTAGCGAGGCGGCTGCCGGCAAGCTTCAATCCTCGCAGTCCCGCCTTGGCGAATATGCCGATAGTCTCGCAAGGCGCGTTGAGTCTGACAGTGATGCCATGGCGGAGACATTGGACAGGGCACGCGAAATCATCGAGGGCGGGGCCACCGGTTACGTGCGTGCTGCCGCGAGGGTTGGAATTGACTATGAAACAGCAGGCCAGAACCTCAGCGACGACATGAAGGGTTCTTCCGAGAAGCTGGCGCAATCCATTGACCACATCTGCCGGACGATTTTCAGTTCCGCAGAGCAGATCGAAGCGGCCACCGTCAAGCTGGAGGAGGCCCTTAGAAACGCCGTAGATCGACTCGTTCGAACCCGATCATGAACAGTCACAGCGGGATCGACAGATTGGTGCTGCTGGTTGACACGGAGATCCGGCATGGCATCTGGAAAATATGACGGCGTCGGCTCAAGCCGCGATTACAAGCGCGGCGCCATCATGGGGCTCACTGTCGCCGAAGCGTTCATCCTCCTGACTTTCGTCCTGTTGCTTCTGTTTACCTGGTGGCAAGTGGAAAGCGAGAAGAAGAATCTGGATGTCGCGGAGCAGATCGCGGATCTCACCGATGAGGAGAAGCGGCGCATCGTCGCAGGTCTGTCCGACGGGACATTCGACCTAGCCCTGCGGTTGCGGCAGGCCGGAATGAATGCAGGTGATGAAGTCGCGATTGCGGATACATCGAATTACACGCGTTTCATGCGCGAGGAAGATCTCAAACGGTTGCTAAACGGTGCAGTCGAACTTGAGCCAGGCACGAGGATCAGCCTCGCCGATGCCGTGGAAATCACCCCTGAGACAAGGCTCCGCGCCGCTCTTGAGGATCTTATGAGGCCGGATGAGACAACTGAAAGGATAAACAAGCGACTAGCGGACGCTGCCGCCGATCAGGAACGTGTAGTCGATATGCTCAATGAAGAGCTTGGCCCCCGCATCAGGGAAGCCGGTGGGGATATTGATGCGAATGGAACCATTACCCTACCCCAGAACATCCTGTTCGAAGCAAGCAGTGCGGAAATTCGGAATAAAAAATTCCTGCGAGAGTTCTGCACGCCATGGATTTCCGCCCTGAGAAATTCTGGACTGGATATCTCGGAAGTCAAGATCGAGGGACATGCGTCGTCCGAAGGCCAGAGCGGGCAAGCCCCGGCGCAGGCCTATCTCTATAATCTCGACCTCTCGCAGAAACGCGCGCAGAACGCACTTGAGGTCTGCCTGCGCGGTCTGAAGGAACCTGAACTTCTTGATTGGGCCCGCGCGCATCTGGCAGCCGCCGGTTATTCCTCCGCAAGGCCGATCCGCGACGAATCCGGAGCTGAAGATCGCGAGGCATCCAGGCGTGTCATGTTCTCGATCGGTATGGATCGGGAACGTCTGATCGATGAGATACGTAAAGATCTTGGAAATGCGGTGACGGCAGAGGCCGCGGATCATTCAGCGGAAACCGCTCGCCCCCGCAGCAGACCCGAAAAGCGCGAGACATCCCCTGCCCCAGAACGCGAAGAGGCTTCCAAATCGCGAATCACGCGTGTCATCGATGGAGACACCCTGGCTATCGGAGGAGAGCGCTGGCGCCTTTCTGGTATAGATGCTCCTGAAATCCGGCAGCAATGCGCCCGCCCGAATGGCGATGTATATGCCTGCGGTGAAGCATCACGCGATGCGCTCATCGCCTTAATCGGTGGGGGCGTCGTGGAGTGCGAAGAGGTGGATCGCGACCGCTACGGACGTTCTGTTGGTATCTGTCGTGTCAACGGACGAGATCTGGGTGAAGACCTGGTCTCGGCCGGCATGGCGGTGGCTTATCTGGAATACTCGGATGCTTATGAGCAACAAGGATTCCGGGCGAAATCCGAACGTCGCGGTCTCTGGTCAGGCGAGTTTGAGCCGCCGGCTGCCTTCCGGAAAGCGATGCAGTGATTGCTGAATTGCAACTCTACCATTATTCCTCACAGCGCTCCCACGCCGGTCCAGTTTGCAGGACGCCACTTCCCACGCTACGCAGGAGAAGGCCGTGCTGGTTGCCCCTGATGCGACGCGCCTGACGTCCCGCAAAAAGCCCCAATCGACCTTTCAGTGTCTCATGGCCGGACGAGCAACCTTTCCAAGGCTTCGGCAACTAGATTGGGAACGTCCTCCGGCTCATCAAGATATGCCATTTCGAGCAGACCGTCCGAGAGTGCCACAAGCAGCGAGGCAGTGACGGAAGGGACTGGATCGCCATTGGCTGCAAGATGCTTCCGGAGGCTATCGTGATACCAGGCACGTCGCCCATCAATGGCTCGCCGCACAGGGCTGTTCGGGTCGGGATATTCAGCCGCCGCGTTGAGGAACGGACACCCACGCCAGCCTCCGGCAGTCACCGCATCGCTGATCCGTCCCATGATTGCGGCGATCATTGCGCGCGGCGGCTGCTCCGGAAACGCTGACACGGCGTCCCGCCCCTGTTGGTCCAGCTCCTCGATATAGGTGAGGACGAGATCATCTTTCGATGGGAAGTGATTGTAGAAGGTCGCCTTGGCGACACCCGCCTCTGCGATGATGCGGTCGATGCCGACGGCACGAATGCCCTCGGTATAGAAGAGCCGGGTAGCTGTATCGAGCAAGCGACGGCGTGCGGTGCTTGCTCCAGAAACGGTCTGCGAAACGGTTTTGCTCATGCGCTTGACTCTAACAGACAGGTCTGTATGCTGCAAATAGACAGACCTGTCTGGATAGGAGAGAGCCCATGATTATCATCGCCGGCTACACCCGCACCGATGCCGACAAGCGGGACGACGCCGTGAAGGCGTTTAGCGCCATGGTTGAACGCGCGAGGGCCTATGACGGCTGTCTCGACTTCTCCATAAGTGCGGACGCAGTCGATCCGGAACGCGTCAATCTCTTCGAGTGCTGGCGCGACCAGACCACGCTGAACGCCTGGCGCAAGGTCGCAAAAGGCGGGCCGAGGAGGAAACCCAAGGAGGTTGCCGTAAGCCTCTATCGCACCGACAAGGCCGAAAAGCCTTTCTAGGCCCTGATCTCAGGAGGTGAAAAGATGAACGCCGACAGCAAGACCACCCGCGAAATCGTCAGCCGTTTCCATGACGCGTTCGAAAAACATCGCCCGGAGGACCTCGATGATCTGATCGGGGAGGGCTGCGTTCTTGAAAATACGGCGCCTGCTCCGGATGGCGCGCGCTACGAGGGACGCAAGGCCTGCCTCGACTTTTGGAAAGGCATCGCATCCTCGACGAACCTGATCTTCCAAGCCGAGGAAATCTGGGCCAGCGAGGATCGCGGGATAATCCGCTGGCGGCTGCGTTGGGGCGAGAGCGAGGCGGACCGGGTTCGAGGAGTAAACATCATGCGTATCCGGAACGGAAAGATCGTTGAGGGTCTGGGATATGTGAAGGGATAACGGCTCTTTACTATCACAGAGTGGTTGCCGGAAGTGCTATGCAGCATCGACAGCGCCAATGGCAGATCGAAGGGCTGGCGCGGCATCACGACACGATACAACCGAAGCGGCGACATTTTCCTCAGTGTCATCATCCTCACCGCGATCATTTTCTGGATGTGAAATTTATGGGTTGGACCCTGAGTTAAGGGGACGACGATTGCAGCTTCCGGATCAGTCCAGGGATAAACTTGCGATTTGACCGCCAAGCATTGACGGAATGAGCAGCCCCTGTGCCGTTGCGGTCAAATCAGCTGGACTGATGATGGGCTCCGGCACTGAGATTTCGCGCGCCGATCCGCTGACAGGATTTACTGAAAGGATACGCCCCGGGGTCGGCGCATGGATATCGACCCAATCCGTGACGATCAGCTTCCCCTCCGGCCCCCAGGTGATCCCGTCGAAGATGCCGGTTTCCCGCCCGAGGGGCTCGACCCTGCCGGATTCCAGATCGACCCTGTAAAGATGTCCACCCTCCAGTTCTGCCCCGCTTGCTGCAACATAGGCCGTCACACCGTCCGGTGCAGCAATCACCCCGTTCGCGCCCGGCATGCCCGCGGCCAGAACGATAAACCCCTTTGCCGGATCCAGACGCAGCAATCGCCCACCGGTGAAATCGGTGACCAACAAGGCATCTCCGAAAACGGCGATATCGTTCAGTCCTTCCGTCCCGTCCGGAGCCGGCCATTCTCCCCGCGTCTCGCCTGTTTCGGGATCGAAGGCGACGACACGATCCAGATCGACCCCGTAGAGGACATCCTCCAGCAACGCCAAACCCTTGGGTGCGTTCAGGATTCCGTCCTTGGGAATAGCTGGCCCTGCGACCAGTTCTCCCATCAGATCGGTTCGGGCGATGAAACCATCGCCGTCCCTGGCCGTCGCATCCAGCTTTTCCCCTATATTCGAGACAAAGCAGTGCTCCTCTCCGCAGGTGATGCTTTCGGGATTTGCAAGTGACCGTTCCTGTGCGTCTGCGGATGAGGCTGCGGCGGCAAGAATGATCGGCAAGACAAGGCGCATGGAGTTCTCCCCTGATGGAATACGGGGAAGCATGCCATCAAGGGATGCCTGAAATGATCCTCGGACGCACCGATCTGATCCCGAAACGCTCAATTCGAATGCTGTCACGAGGGTTCGTGCATGTTAAATCCGGGTCATGGATGATCTGAGCACCACATCGTCACGACATTTTCGGGACAGGCTGGCCGCGATGCTGCCGACACCATCGGCGGGGCTGAAGGGGCCCGGTCCGGGATTGTTCACCTATTGCGCCTTTGCCCATGAGCGGCTGGCGGAGGTGCGATTGCCCCAACCGGCGGTCGGGGTGGTCCTGGATGGCAGGAAGGAAATCTGGCTGGGCGACCAGGGCACGGTCTGTCCGGCGGGCTCCGCCTTCGTCATTCCCGCCGATACCGCGATGACGGTGTTCAATGTCCCCGGCGAGGTGCATGGGCTTTATCGGTCGCTGGTCATCGAATTGGCAGACATCACGCCGCCCGAAGGCGGGGCCAGCACCGCCGATACGATGCGCCTGACCATGACCGAACCGCTGCGGGCGTCGCTGCTGCATGCCGCGCAGGCGCTGGCGCAGGGACCCGCGGCACCAGCGGTCCGCAACGCCCGCCTGACCGAGCTCGTCGCCCTGATCGCCCATGACCCGGCCGGAGGCTGGCTGGGGCGGGCGAGCGTCTCCGAGCGGCTCAGGCGGTTGCTGGCATCCGCATCGGGGGGAGGACTGGACAGTCAGTGCGGCGGCAGAGAAGCTTACCATGGCCGGCTCGACATTGCGGCGCCGGCTCGCGACCGAGGGAACATCGTTTCGCGAGATCCTGCGCGCGGTGCGACTGGACGCCGCGGACCGCATCCTTGCCGCCCGGGGCAGCAGCGCGCAAGCCGCTGCTGCGGCCGGGCTGTCATCACGCGGGCATTTCGCGCGAGCCTATCGCGACAGATTCGGGCTGGGGCCATCTGAGCGGCGAAAGACGCAATCAGGGACTCATCTTTAAGCTCTGTCAGAGATTCTGGGCATTACTCGGTCGACGCGTTGGTCGCGTGCTTAATCACAAAACTTGGACAAGCATGTGGCTCGGATCAATCCAGGGTTCAACCCGGGTAATTGCGCCTTGACATCAGCAACGCTCACAGAATCGATTTCAGAGTCGCTGACGGGCGGCAAACGTTCTCCGTGTATCGCTCAGCAAATGTCTACACGGGCTGTATGAGTCGCAGTGCGTCTCTAAGGGGTCGTGCGATTGTAACGGTTGACGCTCTCGATAGCCTCGGTGAGATTCTGACCTGAAATCGACAAGATTATCTCATTTCAATCGCCGAAAACGAGTGTGTCCGCCACATCAGTGGGCTGGGGGTGTAGACGTTCACCGACTCAACGCCAGCATCGCCGACTCTGCTTGCGGACACAACCTCCGGTCAATGAAAAACCATGCGACCCGTCGGCTCAATGGAAAAGTCGTTGGCGCTAAACGCTTGAGGCACTATCGCACCCCGCGTTTTCATGAACTCATCCTCCGCGTTTCCTTCTGCATCTAAAGATATGACCGTCGCAATGTTAGCTGTGGTTGCGGAATCCCAAACCCCAGGTTCAGCAGGTATCGCTCGGGCCGCCTGATACAGTCCTAAAACGTTGCGACCCTCCTTATTCAGGACGACTGATGAGGGAGTGGGCCCCACGGACACTAGAGGGTTCTCAGAGGCGAGCGCGTCCACTCCAATCGCCCGGAAACCGGCAACATAGGTTATTGAACTGTAGGCTAAAGATAACTTCACCTCTTCAATACCCCGCAAGTAGGCTGCGGTTTCTGAAGCCTGACGTTGAGCTTCAGGATAATTCCTAGCCGCAAGTGCAGCATAGAGTGCATTGACTGATTGTTGTCCCTCGACCGGGAGTTCAGACAGGATTGTGTCGGTGCGGATAATATCGGCAATGAAGCTTTGTTGATCGAAGCCCGGCAGCCCGTCGCCCCACGCATCCGCGATGGAGGCGGTTAGTATCTCAACTCGGTCGGCCTGCATGGCTATAAGCATTGGTGTGGGGTCGGTCGAACACGCCAATTTACCCGAATAGGTTCGCGGCACGCTTGCTTCAATCATAACCGTGCCGTCACAGGCAGGCAGATCCACCCGGACGCAGCTATCACTGAGTGGTTGAGGCGTGGTCGGGATCACTGCACCGCTCCGTAGAACCTTCAGGTTTGCCTGGATAGTCTGCTTCGGGAACCCTTCAGGATGGGCGCAGATTGTGACCGTGATACTATCGGCTTGGGTCGTCGCCGGAACCACCAATACGATAGCTAAGAAAAACCAGCTCCGTGCCCTGGACGCCAGATTCCTCATCAGGAGCCTCCTTCATTTTCTTCAAAAAGCTGCGGAAAGCTATACCGATTACCGTTGCGGCAAGGATTAATACCGAGACCGCGAGCACACACGCTATCGCCGTGAAATAGTGTCGCACAAAGAATGCGTGCGGGTCGCGAGGCCCCAAGAGAAGTAGGTTGGTGGCTTCCGCATTGGTAGGTGCGCAATCGCGTGACCATGGGTCGTATAGCGCCATTAGCGATGTGGTCTTCCCATCTTCCGGAGCAACGCGGACCGAGGTCCGTGACGAAGCGATGGCTCCGAGGCAGACTCTTATCGCGGCAGGACCCGATCCCCCGCCGTCGATCTGCCTACCAAAGTTAGGCGGTGTCGTGACTTCCGACACGAACGACTTGGTGGAAGAGCCTGGCACGTTCCCGAAACAATTGGTTGCTTGGTCTGCACATTTAATGATGAAGCTCGCCGCTTCTATTCGCTTATTGCGCGAGACGTTTACAAGGTGAAAGACTACGGTCTCCGTTTTCGCTTCCTGCTCAAAATAATAAATGGCTGTATAACCCGAGCGTAAGCTTTCAACGACGTTGGTTATGTAGAAACTAACGACACCGGTGAGCACTGCAAGGAGCGCTGTGATAACGTTCGGCCTGAGAAGCTCAGCTAAAGTTCGCATGAATATTAACCTCTTCGGGCCTGAGCTGATCAGTGCCGCGCCCACAGGCGATGCGAAATAAGCTTACGGCGGATTTCCGCTCATGGCGAGAAGAAATGGATATTAACTTTTCGGCAATGTTCGCCAAGGCGCAATCGCGCTTCCTCGTTGTGTTGCCGCTCTGATCGTGGATAACTGGTAACATGGCGAGGTCCATCACGTAACAGTTCGTCCATAAAATCCAGGAAACGCCCAGCATCAGCGTAACAAAACCGCACGCGCGCGAGCCATCCAAAGCCTCGCCCATGTTACGGTATTGTTTTACCATAAATGGTTTAAAATGGATCCATGATCTGGAATGCGCTTGCCGCCCACCTGACGGGCGAGATTTTACGCAAAACTGACGAGAAGTAGGTCCTTGAAAATTTTCCGGCACTTGATGCCGGAATGTGGGGCGGCGATCCTCCGCCCTGTCGCTCCGGGCAGAACGAGATCGGACATCAATCCTTCGCTCCGTCCGGATCGACGCCATTCTAGTCTCGTGCCAATTACATGATGGGTGCGATGACCGGTCAGAGTCCTTTGCCGTCGTTTACCAAGACCGCTTGAGTGTGCCGAACAGCACCTAAGAACCTTGATCACAACCACATAACTAGTTATAATGGGCTATGATTAATTTCGCCACCACCGCTACTACCGCACGCGCCCTCGCCGCACTTGGCCACGAGGCACGTCTCGAAATCTACCGCCTGCTCGTCCGCGCGGGGCGGGACGGCATGATTGTCGGGGAGATTGCCGAGCATACAAATCTACCCCTTTCAACGCTGGCACATCACCTGCGGACGTTGATCACGGCAGGCCTAGTTGCGCAGGAACGAAGGGGGCGAGAGGTTGTGAACCGCGCAAACTATGATGCGATGAACGCAGCCTTGTCCTTTCTCACATCAAAGTGCTGCCAAGGCGTAACACTCGTTCGGGAAGGCGCGGCGTGATGCACGACCGGGCAAAGTTTCGCAAAAAATGACTATATAATTGGATGTATCGACATGATTGATTCTTCCCAAGTTCATAGCAAATACCGCACGCCGTTTAGCCACATACTATGCTGGGTAGACGGAACAGAAGAGTCGTGTCGATCCGCAGAGCGCGCTACTCGGTTGGCTCGAAGCCTCAACGCGCAGTTGAGCTTTCTTGTTCTCGGAAAGCGATTAGGAAGAAGCGAGGGGTTCAACGCCTATGCCCGGATTGAAGGCGTGTCCACCCCGATGCCGCCAGTGATCAACACAGCGGTCAGCGCCTGTGTTGATCAAGCTATGAGATTTGCCGCGGAACTTGGCTTGGAGAGCGCAGCCTGCCTGACGCGGAGTGCAAACCCTGTGGCAGCGATCTGCGGCGTGGCGCGGGCCGAAGGAGCGGATCTCATTGTGCTTGGGAGGCGCCATCTAAAGTTCGGCAAGCCGCATTTCAACACATCTATGCTGGACAGGCTTTCGAACCGCTGCGCGCTGACCGTTCTTTCGGACGGGTAGACCGCGACCGGACTGAACCCGCGAAACTCCGCCTTCCGACGAGCCGTCCAAATAGACGCCCATTTTGCCGTCTCGTGCCAAATCCAAAACCTCCATGCAGGCACACACGCAAAGGAGAATGCACCCTTCAGATCAGGATTGGCAGGAGGTGGGCGACGTGGCGCTTACGATAGAATCACGGGCATGGAAAATACCGGTGCAACGGAAAACAACGGGGACGACTGGGCGGCGGCGATCAAGAAGAGCAACAACCAGCATCCCGATCACGATACCACCTCCTGGGAAGTGAAGGGGCGCGATGACTGAGCATCAGGCCGAATTGGTGACTTTCAGCCAACTGGAAGAGTAGCCTAGGAAATGATGGTCATTCCAGTTTCAATGGTGTCGGTGCTGCCCACTGGCCACCCCAATCAGACCGGAGAGGTATCAGTTCGACGCCTCCAGAAGGCAATAATTTGTGCCGGCATGGCGGACCAACGAATGGACGCAATTGTCCCAATTTTCGGTCAGGCAAGCCTGCATGGGAATTTCCATCTCTTCCAAGGTGCACGTGGAAGCCGCGCAGGTAGTGCTGAACACCTTGCCCGTCGGAGTGTAAGATACGAAGACTTGCGTCCCGTCTCCTGACGGTGTGACCTGGGCAAGCGCGTCGATGATCCGCTGCTTGTCGGCGGCGTTCTTGGGTATAGGACTGGAATCCAGCATCAACTCGCCGATCTCTGTTCCAACCTTGCGATAGGCCAGATACGAGGCGCGTGAGCAGACAATGCTTTCGTCCGCCGAGATTAGTCGGGGTTTTTCCGATTGCCCGTATGAATCGCTCACTTGCGGAATGGCGTGGGCTACCGCCAAAATCGCCATGATCAGGGTCGCACCAAACATGACCGGATATCTAAGGCTCATTAAGTGCCGCTGCCCATCATCAAGGCCAATAGGTTGGTCCCCCAAACCCATGGATTACAAATGCAAATAAGATGATTGATCATTTGAACGATGTCATGTCCATGGCGATTTCCGATCAGGAGGGCAGAATGGCGCATTCAGCGGCTAATCGGCAGCTTGCAGCCGCAGGACAGATCGAAAGGTTTGCCTTCAACGGTTATGCGTGACTGGTTCAGCCGACCGCTCTGAGCAATCCAGGGCAAGGTCCGTGCCTTCTCGGCCAATGCCTCAATCGTCAGACCGGGTCCTGGCATCGGCTCTTCGTGGCGAACAAAATAATCAGCGGGACCGCTCGACGTCTCGGCCAGACCAGGCCCTGAATGCGGCACGGGCGAGAATAATCCCATCAATTCGAATTCACCGCCCAGCCAGACACCTTTCTGATCCTGGCAATCGTAATAGACTACGATCTCCTCACCCACACAGCTACCGACGGTGATGAATTGCCGCACGAACCGATCGGTCAACCGTCGGGCAGGCTGAGCACTGACGGAAAGCTCGGGCGAATGATAGCTGACGGAGCAGCCTTCGCCACGTTCAATGCGCGGCGACTCAACTTCAATGGAAGTGCAGGCCCCCGCGGAGCTTCCCATTGCGGCTGTCATCACGATCAAAGCTGCGGCAAGTCTCATCATCTGATCCCTGGCAGAACCTGCATAAAGGATAGACAACTCGCGGATCGGATCAAGAGACGTTTGCTTCCGAGTCCAATAGAGCCACCTGCTAGTCAGCATACAGCCCAGGGGAAAGGAAGGAGGAATGGCTCGGATGCGGGACCGACCGAGCAGCCAAGCCAACAGGGGTAGTCGCGACCAATGTTTCCACGACATTTACGAGTGAATGGTGCAGAAGGCACCGTCCTTAATGTCCTTAAAATAGCAGTCGCACCGGAACTCGACCATACCGCTGATCCTACTAACAAAAACCGGGCATGATCAAAAAAATCGCCTCATATCGATGTATCAACCACGTTAGTGGCCGTCACATCACCTCCAATTCGCATGGTTTCATGCTCGTGTCATGGACCATTGTATCTCAACGCGAGTCCTTCAACACTGGATATTCTTGCACGACGACGACAAATCCTTTAAGTCGGATGCATCACAATTGAACTTTGGCAACTGCAAAGGACCGGGAGATGTCGCGATTAGATTACTTGTCCTTGGCGTCATTCTTTCTAACCATCCCCATGGGCCTGTATTCATATTACGCACTCAGGAGCGAAGATAATTTTCCCATTAGCCGCCCTGAAGCTATGGGAGCCATCTTAGGTCAAGCCGCATTGGCGTTAGTAATTGGTGTGTTTGCCGCCTTACTCTCCGCGTCCATAACAAAGTCATTCCGGCGATCCATTCTTCCCGCCTGGGCAATATCAATGGGGGTAATTACATTTGTCACCTATTACAAGGCATTCTATTAAATTTTTCATTGGCCCTTAATTATCTTACCTGTATATCCGGCACATGTTTGAGTTTTACGCATTAATCCATCGATTGTTTTTCATGTCAATTATGAATCGGAAAATTGACGTTACAACAGCCGATATCTGATAGCCGCAGCGTAACACGAAGCTGGCGGTGGCGTAGAATTTCGTCCAGTAGAAGTTTTATATTCATCTACGATGCGTAATAATTACTCCTGCACTCACGCTCAAGGAATCCCAACTGAAAATAAGAGCAATGCAACCCGCCCCCGGAAAAACCTTTACAATTTAGTAAACGCCTGCCTCGCAGAAGTGCAATAAAACGTTACGCAAACTGAAGAGGATTGAGTTTGGAAAATTTCCCCGCGCCTCAACATGAACGCGGGAAAAATACCCTCCATGCCCACACGATGCGGTCGGCCTTTTTGTTCTCATGACTCTGCGGTTCAAAGTATCAGCATTAGCGATTGAGAAATTCGCGGGTGGCTATACTATCAAGCTCATGAGCGCAGAGTTACCCGCAACTTCTCACACGCTGCCCGCGTTCATAAACTTGACTGTATGCCCACAACTAGCAGGAAACAGAATGGAAAAATTGATCCAGAAGGCCCTCGCCTTCGCTGTTGCACAGCATGAAGGGCAAATCCGAAAAGGCCCATCGCCAATTGCCTATACACACCATCTTGCCGAGGTTTCCGCACTAGTCGCGGCATTCGGAGGCGAGACCGAAGTGATAGCGGCAGCCTGGCTACATGATGTCGTCGAGGATACCGATGCTTCGATCAATCAGATAGCGGAGAAATTTGGCCCCGTCATTGCCGAGTTGGTGGACGAGGTCACTGACGACCCGCAACTGTCGAAGGCCGAACAGCGGGCTGCCCAGATCGCTCACGCACCCAATCTTTCGCTGGGCGCGGCCCTGATCAAGACGGCTGATCAGACCTCCAACATGGGCGGCCTGGTCGCGTCTCCGCCGAACTGGGATGCGGAAAAGCGTGAAAAATATATTCGCAAGGCGGAAGCGGTGGTCGCCGGTCTGAAGATCCCGAACGAAATGCGTCGAGCCTTCGAGAATGCGGCGAGCCGTGCTCGGCGTTTGACCCCTCAAAAAGAATGAGAACTCGGATGATAAGGGTCGCACCATCGAAGCACTCGCGCAGATGACAACGCCTTGAACTCAAGCTGAATACACTCGGTGACGATGACGGATACTATGTTTTGAGGTGGCCGTTAGGCGAATATTCATGTATCGACTCCTTGGCTCGTGCGTCCGAGAATAAAGAGGTAGGAAACAATGGGTGCCAAAAGTGAAGGACTTTCTACGGATCTGTTGGCAGCATATCTTAATACCGAATTCCGCGTGATGGAGCCTCGGCAGTTTACCCTGCGTATCGGGATCCCCTCAAGTGAAGTAAAGGCTGTTTACTTGGCGCTTGGGTATTCGTCCGCAGCATTTCTCACGGCATGGAATCCCTTGAGTCAAAAAGCAACCGACCAACAGAATGAAGCCGCCCAAGCTGCACTAATCGATAAATTGGTTCGCAACAAATACCTTGTGTGGACGGGAATAGGGGTAGATCCGACAGGTGATTGGCCTGGTGAGGAGAGCGTCTTTGTGCCTGGGATCGACCTAGACACTGCTAAATCATTCGGCAGCGAGTTTTCCCAGAACGCGATCGTCTGGATGGATGTGGATGGAGTTCCTCAACTCATCCTTCTACAGTAATGTCATGATGGTGATCTGGCCCAATCGGTAGCTGGACCCGGAGCCGGAGCCGGTAGAGCGAGCCATTTCTGCCAGTGCTGGCCCAGGCAACATGTTTAATGCTCACCGCCTCCAACGTAGACCGGCTTCAATAGGCTTTTCAGAAGTTAAGCTAAGCCGAAAGCTCTCGCAAACCGAAACCATCTCACATGCTGGAGACGCACCATGCCGCGTTGGTCTATAAGATTTCCCACCCGACCCCCATCAGCGCGCCAGGTAAGCCACACTTGACATGAGAGAGAATTTGATCTGCAATTATCGAACAAACGCTCTTGTGGAGTTCCAAGCATGCTGCTTTTCTCGTGGGGCGACGAGCCAGCTATCGCTATAGGCGACAATTCCGATCTTTCAAAATGTAAAAAAGCCTTCTTCTACGACGGGTCCGCTAGTTCGGTCGACGAAAACGCTCGATGGAAAAATGTTAATCCGCGCGCACTCGCCGATGCCACGCAAATACATACCGGAACTGCATTTCGGGAAATGTTCCCAAAGGCAATAGAGTCTTTAGAGCGGCGTTTTGGCCCCCTGCCGAATAACGGACGGCCTTCCCCGGAAGCAAAGAAGTTGTTGGAGATAGATCCAGACTTGTCTCTGCCCATGCAGATTTTTTCCCACGCGCTCGCATTTGGTGTCGCCCTGGGAAGCCAGCACGAGCTCAAAAAATGTGGGCGTGCGTATATCTATCATACTGACGATCCGCTTCCGCAATGGGAACCCGTTCATCCGGAAATTTTTGAAAGGTGGGATAAACTTTCAAATTGGAACGAGCTCCGAGACCACGATGCAGTTGCGGAACTATCACTTGTTACGATTCTTGCTGATGAGGCGCGTTTCAGGGATTTTTGCTATAACGATACACAATTAGAACGCGCTAGGTGCAGTTTAGAAGGATTAAGCAATCTCGAAATATCCGCTCTCTGTGCGGCAAAAATTCCCGAAGGGATTGAGGAGAAGAAACTTCGCGAGAGCATCGAGGAATTTCTGTGGAATCCTATCATCGCAGAAAACGAAATTGAGGCCAACTGGGAAGTAGAGGTAATGAGCGAGAGATCGCTCCTTCACACCGCACGTTACTACTATTCAGCTGCAAAATATGAATTGGAACTGCGAAAGAATTATCAATGGCAACGAGCCCTCTCAAAAATGAAAACGATTCCTGTCAGACTTTATGACGTTGATGGAAACCCCGCGATGAAAATCGGCACTCCGCATGACGTGAGGGTGTTTTTGTATGATCAGAGGAGCGGTTGGGTCTCGGCGCACCCAGCGATCCTGAAACATGAGTTTTGTTCGCCGATGCATGTAAACGAAATCAAGCTGTATCACCCCAATCCCTATGCTTTGATGCCGGAGCTATACAAAAAGCAGGGAGTCGATTTGGATCGAGTCACATACGTCAATGAAACTCAGATGGTTCGACGCCCCGTAAGGAATTTCGGCGAGAAAGAAGTCGACCAGATGAAAAATAATAACTTAACATCCAAAAGTAAGAGCGATGTAGCTGAGAGTATAGCATTCATGCGATGTGACTTATGGACTCACCCAGAGAGAATTGCGCAACTTGGGGTGTTTGATCGCTTTGTCCAAATTGAAGTTTACGATGATCAGGAACATCGCACCTACCAGCAGATCCAATGTAGATTGTGTGGACAGAAATATTTCTATGAATTTTATGAAGTCATTGATTGGAAGGATGGAGATGATCCGCAATACATGACTTTTATCCCCATTCGGGGTGATAGCGATATTGAAAGCCTCAAGAACTGTAGAGACGTTTCATCTTCAGGTGAGTTCCCAAGATTGCTTTGCGATCACTTGAAAGGAGCTGAAAAACCTAGAGTTCATTGGGCACTGAAAGGCTAGAAGATTTGTTTTCTTGTAGCAGGGCGTTGCTTACAATTTCCAGGGCGCAGGACAGAGGTTCAGGTAGTGACAGTAAATCCAGATACAGGCGAAGAGCCGATATGCCCTCTCTGCGGAGCCGAGCATTATGGAGATTGTGGCCATCTCGTCGCCGATATCGATAACACCTTTGGCGAATGTCTGGGAGGAGAGTTATATGATCGTGACGGAGAGTTTTATGATCTTATTAATCATGATTTTTTACATCACCTGTCATCGAAAACCTCGCCAAGTCTCGTCGACTTCAACCTACAGGGAATTTGGGAACAAGCCGCCGCTGAGTTTAATGACGGAGACGAGGATATTTTTGTTGATAGAACGGCATTCATTAGAATGTTGACTGATCTATTGGAGGATGCGGGAGGGAGCCGCTACCCCGGGCCTTTAGAGGATTCGGAAGGACCAGGAATGACATCCTCGATAACTCTAATATTCGCCTCTAACCCAAAAGAAATCATCAATATATCTTTGCAATTGCTGAAAGTTAAGTTGCGTTGATATGTCGAAGACAATAGTTATCAGTTATTGGTGGCATAGGGCGTGTTGACATGCCGTATGCTCGTCAGATACCCTTTGATATTAGGATCTTTATCCTTTGAACCTCAAACCACAAGAAACAACGGAATGATGATTCCCACCCTCACTGTCATGCCCGACTTCGGGATGGGACCATTTCTGTGGGTGAATGGGCCGGAAGACAATAGCCTAGGAGTTGGAGGCAATTGCTGTGATGCAACTGGGCGATGCGGCAGTCACCCAATGTCGGATGATTTGTTCGAGGCATTCAAAGAATGGATCTTCGAGTTTGAATCTGCCTCGTGGAGACCTCTGGAAGCCAACGGGGATTCAGATGATTGGGAGAGGCATGCGCTCAAGGAGCCTGAGCTGATCCTCGATTGGAATAGTTTTCACGCCCGTGGATTGGAGCTGGCCAGGCGGCTGAAAGCAGAAGTCGGGGCGAACTTTCGGGTCGTCTATGAGAAGCCTATGGAAGATCCTCAGCGCCGCATCGATGAGTGGCGTGAAATTCGGGATGACGGATCTGTCGTCGTCCTTTCGGGCAGGTTCGAATCGTCCAACTAAGAGTAAACGACACGCGCCACCATGCTCACGATAGTCCGAAAGAGATCGCAACTCGTGCTGACCACTGGTCAGGGCCATTTGCTTCGCCGGCATCTGATGTCGGTGAGTGGAAGAAGGAATGACTGGGGTGCGGGACCGACCGAGCAGCCGTGCCAGCGGCGAAGGGCGATCCCTGAATTGCGGACAAGTGATCCTCCGAGACAATGATGTCGATCAGGATAATGTGAGAAAACCCGGCGACGAGACGGCGGTTAGTCCCTGGGCTCTATTGACCGTTCAGGCGTCGCTACCCTTTATCCATTGTGGCGTGATGGTCCGGAATTCCGATGGCCCGGCGAGCAGTGCCGCCGTTTCCTGCTCATACGCAATGAACCATGGCTGCTTGACGAAATCATCCGTTGCAGCTGCGCCGGTGAAAAGCTGATAAGCCACGATTGCGTCGGGATCGGTGTCGTCATAACCATAGATGTAGGCGATCTGACCATCCGCATTCTCGATGTAGGCGCGTGCATATTTCTCCCATGTCTGCTTTACCTCTTCGCGCTTGCCGGGTTGCGCCCTGTGTTTGATGTAAAGTGCTTTGGTGTTCATGGTTCATCTCCTCGAACGTTGCGGCGACAGCCGCTGATGATCGGACATCTTGCCCATGTCATATTGACGATCGAGCAACCCCATTTGTGACGTGAGCCAAGATCTGTTCGATCGCCGCCGTGCTGCCCCGGTTCGCCGACGCCGGCACCGAGGTTACCCCCGACCTGTGATGCCTCACTTGTCTTCAACCTCTTTGACCAGGTTACCCAGCAGGTAAAGGGCAAGACCGAAGCAGCACGCCCCACCGATAGTATAGCCAATCACCAGCCATTTCGCCGACCAGCCATGCAAGTAGGCGCCCAGACCCGCCGAGCCCCACAGGATCAGCGCGACGTTCTTGGCGAAATTGGCAGAGCTCATGACCCGCAGGTTGTGACCCTTGACGTGATCAATCTCGGTTTTCGGCATAGCTTCCTCACGTTATCAGTTGATTACGTGACCAAAGTAAGTTGCGCGACCGTCGCTGTCGGGTGGGATGTGACGCGGTGCGTCGGGAGTTCGATGGGAATGACCGAAGTCCTAGAAAAATTCACTCAGATCGATGGGGATGCATCCGATGCCCGCGGTGATACGGAACTCGATCCTCCATCCCGTCGTGCCGGTCGGCTGAGCCGGAACAGGCAGAAAGGCTCGGCCTCGTATTGCGATCGTGTCAACCGCCAATCGGGTGATGCGCAGCCAGATATCCAGAGGATCATGGAGACCGGCAGTGAGGCCAACTGACCAGCGGTAAAGGCTGAGCGGTTGTCTGATGCCTGTGTGATGCTTGAGGCAACGAGAATAGAACGCGACAGGCATTCTGAAACATCTGGATCAGAGTGTATCAACTGTATCTCCTGCCGCGAAGCGATTTGAGAGTCATAAAATTTATCTAATAAATCAACGCGCTGAAGAAGCCCTGGTGCGACGCAAACTTGCGCTGATGGGTCTTTTCGAAAATTTTTATTGCAAGCATTAACGCGATAGTGTTAGTGTTATTGAGAAAGGAGAATCACCATGGCCATGACACCAGCCGAAAGCCAGCGCGCATATCGTGAGAGGATAAAGGCAAGGAAAGAGGCGGCAAATCTTGCGGCTTACCAAGTATTCAATACGCCGTTCTATGAAGCATTACCCGAGGACCACTCGTATAGCTCTGACTTTGCCAATGCGTTTGAACTTATGGGAATACCAACCCCCGAGTTCAGTGACGACCGCGGACCGGAAGAATTCACGCTGGACGTTGGAGCAAAGGACGATGGCTTCTTCGATAAAATGCCAGGTTCACTGGGAAGGGCGGAATTGATGGTGGACTGCCTCTTGGCAGCCGCAAAGGATTTGGCAAGTCACGTAAGCGATCACAAGAAATCCGAAATCAAGGCACGGCTCGCCGAAATCGAAACGTCTGACCTGTCGGACCCTGAGATACGAAAGGCCGCGCTCAAGGACGTGACGCGCCTGAACAAGATGTTGGATCAGCTTGATAAGCAGGTCCGCTGGACCTTCCCGCAGTGGAAGGTGACGGGCTGAATTGCCCAATGGGAAGGACAAGGGCGGCCGGACTTCCCCGGCCTGCAAAACTGCGGACGACCTACCGCCCTCGTCATTTGAAACGCGATAAACAAAGAGGTAAATCGCATGTCTAATACTGATAACACGATCATCCACGGATCATCAACCTTGACGGAACAGCAGCTGTTTAACCGGTTCCTTGATGCTCCGATCCGGACCGGAACTCGTTCAACGTTGGTCGACAGCTTAGTGAGTCACGAAAATGCAGAATGGCATTTCTTCGGCTTTGCCGGGTGCGAATCTTGCTGTTTGGATGCAGAGATGCCTGAAAGGATCATTGAAGAACTTCGTGAATGCGATGATCCCGCATATGAAATCGGGGTAGCAATCGGTGATCTTGAAGGTTTTTTGGAAGCGCTTCGTGTGTTGAAGGAGGAGTTTGCTTCTGTAGCTGAAGCCACTCGTGTGCCGGAGCCAGAAGAAACAGGTGACGAGGAGATCGATGATCAGGCATATAATGATTGGGTAGAAAACCCTCGCTTCATCCTTCCCGCAACGCCGGATCGGCGGGAGGCAGCATAATGGCAATGAACCCTGCGCTTCAGACTCTGGTAAAGCAGTCAGCTGAGAAATATCGGCATGCTCCCGTTGAGCGCTGTGATGACGATGCCCAGGCGGCTGGTCGTTCGCTCCTCGACTGCGTCATGAGACTGATTGAAATCAATGAGGCTGAACTCGAACGGAGTAAAGACGTAATCACGATTGCACAGCTTTTGGTGGAGGGGCAGTCAATCCTGTCCAAAGGCGAGATTGCCAAGATCAGGGAGTTGCTCAAGATGTTGCATCTTTCCTTGGGCAACATTTCAGCCGCATCTAAGGAAATCGGCAATTTCGTGGAAGATTTGGAGCCTGTGGAAGGTGACGATCTGAAAGCAGCATAATGTCTATACGTTCTCATCACTTGCCCCGTCGGAACGCCCTTGATCGCATGTCTGATCATGATCGCGAACTGGATTTCGACCGGCGTTTGCGCGGCCTTGAAGCCGAGATTGCCGGGCTGCACTCTGGTGAAATTACCCCCTGGTATGGGGGCAAAGCTTACCAGTTGAAGCTTTCGAATGCCCGGCTGTGCCGTCTTGTCAAAAGGGCAAATGAATACGGCCTCTGGTTGGACGAAGAGGTCGCATAAAAACTGTGCCGTCCGTGAAGTCAGGTTTGCGGACGGCGCCCCAATTATATCTGCCTACTGCCCCATGTTCAGGTATATTGCCACTGTCGGCCGTCCGGTAACAAGTCTTTTGAATGAGCGGTTACACTTGTCTGGTAAGAGGATAGCCAAGACCTATCCACGCACGTCAGCGAATATTATTGCTTGGTCCGGGAGCTACCTCCTCAATGAAAATCCCGGCTCGGAAAGAGCTTCTTCGCCTGTTCCCTCGGATGGCGGGCTGAACTGCGGACACCGCCACCGGTAGTGTGCTGCATCTCACCCACTCCCTCGTCATCGCCGTCAATCATCACGGGTCGCGCCAGCGTCGAGAGCATCGGCGAGATATCCTCGACCTGCTCGGCGATCAAATGCGTGACCTGCCCCTCGCGTTCGATCCTGCCGGTCACACGTAGCAACCGGCCGGCGATGACCGCCTTGCGGAAGGTCTCGTAAATCTTACGCCAGACGACGACATTGGACACGCCGGTCTCATCCTCCAACGTCAGGAAGATCACACCGGATGCCGTGCCGGGACGCTGGCGGGTGATCACCAGCCCGGTGACGGTGACCCGCCCCTTCGCCATCGGCAGCCGGTCATGGGGCAGGCTTTCGGGCAATTTCGGGCGCAGCAATTCCACGGGATGGGCACGCAGGCTGAGCCGCAGCGACAGGTAGTCCTCGATCACCTCCTGCCCGAGCGTCATCGCCGGCAGGGTGACCTCCGGCTCCTGTCCACCCTCCCCGTCATTGCCGAAGAGCGGCAGTGGTTTGGGCGCGCGCAATGCCCGAGCCGCCCAGAGCGCATCACGGCGTGACAGCCCGATGGAGGCGAAGGCATCCGCCTCGGCCAGTCGCTCCAGCACCGCCGGATGCAGCCCCGCCCGCCGCCAAAGGTTTCCACATCCGCATAGCCATTGCCGCGCGCCGCCCCGATCCAGTCGGCATCCTCCTCGCGCATGCCCCTGATCTGGCGGAACCCCAAGCGCAGCGCCAGTTCGCCGTCCAGGCGCGGCTCCAGCGTGCAATCCCATTCCGAGTGGTTGACCGAGATCGGCCTCACCTCCACACCATGCTCCCGCGCATCGCGCACGAGCTGCGAGGGGGCATAAAAGCCCATGGGCTGGCTGTTCAGAAGCGCGCAGGTGAAGACCGCCGGATGGTGGCATTTGAGCCAGGCGGAGATATAGACCAGCCGCGCGAAACTCGCGGCATGGCTCTCGGGGAAGCCATAGGAGCCGAAGCCCTCGATCTGCGCGAAGCAGCGTTCCGCGAAATCCACGGCGTAGCCGCGCGCCAGCATGCCCGAGATGAAGCGATCCCGAAAGGCACCGATCGTGCCCATCCGCTTGAAGGTTGCAAGCGAGCGGCGAAGCCGGTCGGCTTCGGCAGGTGAGAACCCGGCGGCGACCACGGCGATCTGCATGGCCTGCTCCTGGAACAAGGGCACCCCATAGGTGCGCCCCAGCACTTCCATCATCGCCGGTCCCAGATCCTCGACACTCTCCTTGCCCTGGCGGCGGCTGATGAAGGGATGCACCATGCCGCCCTGGATCGGGCCGGGACGGATGATTGCCACCTCGCAGACCAGGTCGTAGAATTTACGCGGCAGCATCCGGGGCAGGAAATTGAGTTGCGCCCGGCTTTCCACCTGGAACACGCCGATCGCATCCGCCTTGCAGAGCATGTCATATACATGGCTGTCCTCGGGCGGCACATTGGCCAGTGTCAGCTCCAGGCTGCGGTGATCTGACAGCATGCCGAACGCCTTGCGGATGCAGGTTAACATGCCGAGACCCAGCACATCGACTTTCAACAGCCCGAGCGCATCGATATCGTCCTTGTCCCATTCGATAACGGTGCGATCCTCCATGGCCGCGTTCTCGATGGGGCACAGCTCGTCCAGCCGGCCCTGGGTGATGACGAAACCGCCGACATGCTGGGAAAGATGCCGGGGAAAGCCGATGATCTCGCCGATCAGCTTCGCGGCCAGCATCACACGGGTATCGGCAGGATCGATCCCGGCATCGCGCATCCGGTCCTCCTTGGGCGCCGTGTCCGACCAGCCCCAGATCTGCCCCGAAAGCCGCGCGATCACGTCCTGGCTGAGTCCCATGACCTTGCCGACCTCGCGGATCGCGGCGCGGGAACGGAAATGGATCACTGTAGCGGTCAGCCCGGCGCGATGACGCCCGTAGCGCTCATAGATCCACTGGATCACCTCTTCCCGGCGCTCATGCTCGAAATCCACGTCGATATCGGGCGGCTCACCCCGTTCCTTGGAGATGAAGCGCTCGAAGATCAAGGTGATGCTCTCGGGTGGCACCTCGGTCACGCCGAGCAGGTAGCAGACGACGGAGTTCGCCGCCGAACCACGCCCCTGGCAGAGAATATCCCTGGAGCGGGCGAAGCTGACGATGTCATGGACCGTCAGGAAATAGGGCGCGTAATCCATCGCGGCGATGAGCTTCAGTTCCTTATCGACCCGCGCGGTGATCTTGCTTGGTGCCCCATCGGGATAGCGCCAGTGCAGCCCTTCGCGGGACAGCCGTTCGAGCCGGGCCTGGGCGGGCTCGCCGTCGCGGGCCTCATCGGGATATTGATAGCGCAGATCGTCCAGGCGAAAGGCACATTGATCGGCGATCTCCAGCGTGCGGCGGATGGCGGCCGGGTAGCGATGGAGCATCCGCGCCATCTCGGCACCGGATTTGAGCCTGTGCTCGCCATGGGTCAGGCGGCGCTCGCCGATATTGTCGATGGTGCAGCCCTCGCGCAGGCAGGTCAGCACATCGGCAAGTGGACGCCGGGCCGAACGGTGCATCATCACCTCGCCAACCGCCACCATCGTCAACCCTGTCGCCTGCGAGAGCTGCGCCAGCCGATCGAGACGTATCTGGTCGCGCCCGTCATAGTGCGGGGCAGCCCCCAGGAAACACTGATCGGGAAAGGCATGCCGTATCCGTCGAAGTTCGCCCAGCAATTCCCTGTTGCGCCCTGCTTCCAGCGGATCGGGCGGCAGGGCGATCAGCACCATGCCAGCGCCCCAGTCCAGCAGATCCTTGCGCGTGAGATGGCATTCGCCCTTGCCCGCCCTCCGCTTGCCCAAGGACAGGAGCCGGGTCAGCCGCGACCAGGCGGTGACATCCCTGGGCAGTGCCAGCCATTCCACCTCGCTGTCGGTGAAGACTAGCCGTGCGCCGGGGATCAGCCGGGGCAGTGGTCCGTCATGCGGGATGCGCGGTCCCTCGCTCGGCGAGGCGTATTGCATCACCTGTCGGCTGGAATGGTCGGTCACCTGCCGGGACCAGATATTGGGGTTGTCCTGCGATACGCCAGCCGCTTCGCGGGCCTCTTGGCGCAAACGCTCCAGTTCCTTCAGGGCGGAAAAGGCTCGCACAACGCCCGCCACCGAATTGCGGTCGGTGATGGCGACGGCAGAGAGCCCCAGCTCGGCAGCACGCCTGACCAGCTCCTCGGGATGCGAGGCACCCTGCAGGAAGGTGAAATTACTCGTCACGCAAAGCTCGGCATAGGGGGTCATGCGAACTCCCCCTGCACCGACCAGTTCGGGTTCTGCGGGGTATGAAACAGCCACAGGCGTGGTCCCTCGCGCGTCTCCACCCGCCAGTAATCGCGCAGGCCCGAGCGCCAGTTGGGATCGTCGAACCACCATTCCGGGGTGATCCGTTCCGGTCCGGTGGCGCGCAGCGTCGTGAAGGACATACGTCGCCAGCGGAACCGCGCGGGCGGATGACCCGGCTGGCTCATCCCGCCGATCATGACCGGTTCGGGTGGGAAGATCACGATCGGTCGCTCCGGTCCGCGCCGGGGTGGCGGGTCTTCCGCTTCGCTATAGGCTGCCGGGGCCAGCAGAAAGCTGCGCTCGGGGATCTTGCTCTCCGCAGGCAGGAGGCGCAGCACCCGGTCGAAGCCCAGGCGGTTGCCGAGACGGGAGAAGAGATCGGACAGCGCGTCTTCCCGGCGTTCGCTCGCACCGCCTTCGAGCTGCACCGGGGCAAGCGGCTCGGTCACATGGGCGGTCAGTCGCATCGCCTCGATGCCGAACCCGGCCTCGATCTCCTCGACGCCCTTGGCAAAGAGTGCCGCGATCCGGTCTGGCTCACGCATGGGTCGGGCAAGGCCGATCTCTACCTGCACCATCTCCTTGTCCACCCGGTGCAGGTCCAACCGCAACCGGCGCGCGCCCCGGTGAAGCTGGGCAAGGGTCTCGCAAAGCCGGTCGAGCAAGCGCGACAGCCCTGCCATCACGTCTCCCTGCAGGCCGATCGGTTCCGGCAGGGTCAGCCGCACGCTGAAACGCGGGGCGTCCTTCTCGGGAGACACCGGTTCAGGCTGCCATCCGAGCGCCTGGTCGAGCCGCAGGAGCAGATGCGGGCCGAAGCGGCGTGCCAGGGGTGCACGAGGCTGGGCGGTCAGGTCGGCGATCCGGTTGAGTCCCATGCGCTGCAGGGCCTGCGCCGTATCCGCATCGATCCGCAGGGCGCTGACCGGCAGGTGAGCGATCCCCTCTGCCAGTCCTTCCTCCGGGACGATCCCGCTGCCATGGCGCGCCAGCCCGTATGCTGCGCCCCGCGTTCCGGCGATGGCACTGCGAACTGTGAGTCCGGCACGTTCCAGCCTGGCATGCAGATCGGTGCGCAGTTCCTCCTCGCCGCCGAAGAGATGCGGCACCCCGGTGATATCGGCAATCAGCCCGTCCGATCCGTCCCGCGCCACCATCGGGGAATAGCGGATGGCGAACCGGCGCAGGGCGGCGAGCGCGGCGCCCTCGCGCGTCAGATCGGCGGGACGGGTGGCAAGATCGGGGCAGATGGCGCGGGCATCTGCCAGGGCCATGCCGCGACGCAGACCACGCTGTTCGGCGCTCCGGGTCAGGCAATGCAGATGATCGGCATTGCCCGATCGCAGGATCAGGGCAAAGGCCCCTTCAGCGGGCCGTCTCCGCAGCTCGGTGTCGCTGGCCAGCCGCGGAAACCAGATCGAAAGCAGCCGTCGCACCATTCCAATGCAGGTTCCAGTTTCCAGTTGTTCCCTTTTTGTTCTTGATAAGGGACCAGTGATGCAGAGTCGAGTCCCGCGCATCCCCCGCGACCGGCGCGCAATGCCAGCGGGTCTCGGCGGCATTGCTGCCCTGGCCCTCGCGGATCAGCATCAGCCCGGTGGTGCGACCTGCCTCTGCTGCCAGTTGCAACCGGCGCCCAGCGGTAAGCGAAAGCGGCAGCGAGGGCTCGGCAATGACCAGCCCGACCGGATTGGCGCGCAGGCTCTCCTCAACCGCCCAGAGCAGATCGGTCTCACTTGCAGGGCGGATCACATGTAGCCGATCTCCGACCCCGTCGGGCAGGCCACGCAGCATCGGCAGGTGCTCTGCGCGCGGTGCCAGCACCCAGACCAGAGGCGCATCATGGCGTGCCGCCTGGAAGAGCGCGAAGGCGCGACGCCCCAGCCCTTCCGCCTCATGCACCCGCGATGGCGCCAGCGAGAGCATCTGCTCCAGCTCGGGTTCAGGCCGCATCCTCACGCACTCCTTCGGCGACGATCTGCAGACAACCATCTGGCAGGGGACGTTGCAGCTTGAGCGCCTCCTCGGCCAGTGCGGTCAGCCAGCGCCGGCATTCCTCCGGCTCCGTCAGGATCACCGGCATGGCCTTGGGATGCACGGCACCCACCTCGGCATTGGGCGGACAGGTCAGGAACCCAAACAGCTCCGTCGTGACCTCGCCCTCCTTCAGCTTGCGCACCGAGGTCCATTCGGTCCGGATCCCGGCGAAGAAGGCGAGTGGGCGTTCCTCTCCGAAGGCGAACCAGACAGGGGAATTGCGTGGGGCGCCCGGCCGGCTGTCGATCTCGGAGAAGCTGGTGAAGGGCACCAGGCAGCGATGCTCCACACCCAGCCAGCGTCGCCAATGGGGTGAGCCCGTATTGCGGATATTGGTCACGCCCTTGTCGGTGCGCTTGCCCTCCAGGAACTTTGCCGGGGTCGGCATACCCCATCGCGACATGGCAAGCTGCCAGCCACCAGTTGGGCCGTGCCGGAGGATCGGAGCCGAATAATCCGGATAGATGCCCGGCTGTGGCGGCAGGTTGCCCATCACATCCTCGACCTCGTCCTCCAGCACATCATCGACGAAGACGCGGCGCACGGCGTCCTGGCTCTTGGTCTGACTGTAAAGGTTGCACATCGGCGGCACTCGCGAAGAATCAGGGTAGGTTCGGATGGGAAGGAACAATGCCAGAACAAGGCGAGTGCGGGAAGTCAATGAACTGCAATGGCATAAATTTTCGCTCGCCAGCCAAGGAAAGGTGCACTATCCGTTAGCAATGTCCGAGGAGTTGGAGAAATTCTGGAGTGCCGACAAGGAGTTGTCCGTTGATCCCGATTGGAAGCGCCGGGAGAAGGACGAGTTTGTTCGGTTGGTAAGTCCCCTCGATATCAATGGCGTGACCGTGGAAGGATTGCGCTTCACCGTATCAGCCCACATATACATGCCGGATAGGTCGGTCACATTTCAGATTGAATACGAGTCCGTTCAGCACCCGAAGGGTGTCCCGATGGTTCGCTTCGAATGGCGACCCCGATCGCCCCACAACAATAAGGGGCTAGGTCCACTCGAATATCGATATATAGCGCTGACCGGGACTCATATTCACCCGTTTGATCTGAATTGGGCTTATTCCCAAAACCAGGTCAGAAAGGGTAACCTACCCATCGCAGTTCCGGTGCAACAAGAAATTGGCAGTTATGACGAGGCTCTTGCTTTCGTCGAAACTAAGTTTAGAATCAAGGGGGTAACGGGGATCCCCGCTCCTCCGTGGACCAGTAAGATGATATGACCGTAAAGACCAGAGACAGCAATACATTTCAAGATGTTGTGCGAGCCGCCGCCTCACAACTAGTCTCGCATGAGCTGATCTCTGGAGGCCATTATGTGACCACGCCTCTCATGTATGCCAGCGGAGGTTATGTGGTTATTCGTGTAGAGCAAGCAGGCGACGAGTTTCTGGTGTCGGATTTTGGCGCGGGACATGAAGAAGCTAGCCTCATCAACGGTGAAACCATTTTCAAGAAAGTGGCAAGAAGCATAGCGGAAGCAAACGGCGTGCAGTTTGACAGTTACTCATTCTTTGTCCTCAGGGTGTCCAAAGAACAACTGCCGGGAGCGATCGCTACAATAGCCAATTCGTCGCAAGAAGCGGTGAACATAACTGCTATGAAAGTGAGCGAGCGCAAACACCGCGACGACAACACTATCCTTTATGAAAGGCTTTCATCAGTGTTCGGACGTGCAAGCATTGCTCGTGACGCACATATCCTGGGGGCATCAAATACCGAGTGGCACGTGTCGTCTCTCGTGACCGTGCAAAATCATAGTGTAGCGTTTGAGGCGGTTTCCAAGCACCCCAATTCAATTGTCCATGCCGCAGCCAAGTTCAGCGACATCGCTAGAATTAATGACGCGCCCGGCAGAGTCGCGGTCGTGTCGAATAAAAAGGCGCTTGGGACATATCTTGGTGTTCTAGCTCACAACGCAAATGTGATCGAGCGTCGGGTGGACGATCAGGTTTATCAGAATCTTCTGGAAGCCGCTTAAACATTCATTGCTGCCAGGATCTGCAGAATAGTGCGGCTATGAAGACCTTACGGCTGGATTGGGATTATCACCAAGATCAACCCGTTCCTCCAACGCAACGATCAGCTTCGACATCGGTATCCCCAGCCCTTCGCTAACCGCCGCCAGAGCGCTGAGCGAGGGCTGACGCTTGCCGGTTTCCAGAAACGAGATGAATCTGACCGATACGTCCGCCCGCTCGGCCAGCTCCTCCTGGGTCATTCCGGCATCCTCACGTGCATCCCGCAAGGTTGCGGCGAATGCGGCGACGAGATGTTGATTGCTGCGGTCCATGGCATGGAGCCATTCCGCACGGCTTGACAATCCACCACGAACAGTTGTTCTAGTTGAGAATAAATGGCGTTCGCCATTATCCGGGAAACAGAACAATTACAGGGACAAGGGGACCTCCCATGCCAGATTGATCTGCCGTTGCATGGCATATGTCCCATCCGTTTGGCAGCCAGCCCAAGGCTGCCGTTCCCGGTCCCCGTTTCCGAGTCCATCATGAATTACGCTTCCCGCACCATCGGCACCGTCATCGACGATGTGAACCGCACCTATCTGCTCCCGGCCATCCAGCGCCCGTTCGTCTGGTCGTCATCCCAGATCATTGCCCTCTTCGATTCCTTGCTGAAGGGATATCCGATCAGTTCCTTCATGTTCTGGGCGATCGACGAGGCGACCAAGGCCGAGGTGCGCAGCTATAAATTCATCGAGAATTACAGCCAGGACGCTCGCAATGAACCCACTTCGACCGTGGGACGGAAGACGATTCTGGTGCTGGACGGTCAGCAGCGCATGACATCCTTGCTGATCGGATTGCGCGGCACATTCTCGGAAAAGGCGAAGGGTGCCCGCCGGTCCAACCCGTCCGCCTGGTCGATCAAGACCCTGTATATCGACCTGCTGAAAGATCCGGCGGAAACGGACCCGGAAAATGACAGCGAACTTGGCGTGACCTATGGCTTCGCGTTCCATGAGAGACGTCCAGCGGATACCCACCGGCATCACTGGTTCAAGGTCGGCGCGATCCTGGACTACGCGACCGAGGAACGCCTGGAGGGGCTGATTACCAAGGTAAAATCGGAACTGCACCACGGGGTAACATCCTATGATCACCAGATCGCCGAAGACATCCTGCGCCGGCTGCATCGGGTCGTCTGGCAGGACGAGGCGATCAATTTCCACACCGAGACCGACCAGTCTCCCGACCGGGTGCTGGATATCTTCGTGCGCGCGAATGATGGCGGGGTGAAGCTCTCGAAAGCGGACCTGTTGCTGTCGATGATCACCTCGAAATGGTCAAGTGGCTCCGCCCGCGATGAGATTTACAAGTTTGTCGACTACATCAACAGGGATCTCGGCGCCCCCAACAAGGTCAGCAGGGATTTCGTGCTGAAAGCCTGCCTCGTCGCCTGCGATTATGACGTGGTCTACAATGTCAGGAACTTCACCACCCAGGCCATCGCCGAGATCGAGCAGAAATGGGAATCGATCAAGCGGGCGATCGAAAACACCTTCCGGCTGCTGAACCGGCACGGGATCACCGGCGAGAACCTCGGGTCGCTGAACGCGATTATGCCGTTGGTCTACTATATCTACAATACGCCGGATTTCGATTTCCGCGGATCGAGCGAGTTCGAAGGCGCCAATGCCGCCGCGATGCACCACTGGCTTCTGAATAGCCTGCTGGTCAGCGCGTTCGTCGGCCATTCCGACCAGACCATCACGACGGCACGGGCGACGATCCGCGAACATCTGCGGATTGCGCGGGATTTCCCGGTGACCAAGCTGTTCGACGCCATGGCAAAGGGTGGACGGCTGTCCCAGGTGGATGAGCGAACCATCGAGGAACTGCTGGAAATGCAGTATGGCAGGCCCCGCACCTTCGTGGCATTGTCGCTGCTCTATCCCGGACTCGACTGGAACGGATCGAACTGGCATGTGGATCACATCATCCCGCAGGCGGATGCCCAGAAGAACGTCCTGCGGGGGCGTAACCTGCCCGAACACCGGATCGCGGAAATCATCGCGGCCGCGAACAGCCTTGGCAATCTTCAGCTCCTGCGTGCCGATGAAAATATAGAGAAGAGCGCAATCCCGTTCCGGTCCTGGATCACCGGGCGTGACCGCGAGTTCCTGAAGTGTCACATGATTCCGGATCAGGCCGACCTCTGGGACGTCACCACGCTACCGGAATTCGTGCGCGAGCGCGAAAAACTGATCCGGCAAAGCCTGCTGAAACTGGTCGGAAGGAAAGCTGCATGAAAGATACCCTGATGAACCGCGAGGAGTTGAAGCTGGCCTGCCTGGCACTTCTGGACGAGGCTGCCGTCGAACATCCCAGCGGTCATCAGGGTAAATCGGTCGCCCGATATATTCTCCGATCGGTAAATGACGATCGCATCGAGCTGATGTTCGAGAAGGGCGAGAATTCCCGCGCCAACCTGTGGGTCGCAAAATCATTCGCCCGCGATCTGATGAATCTGGGAATAGAGTGCAAGGAATATCCCGCTTCCGATCTGAACCGGGAAGTCGAACCGGGAAAACCGCGCAGATATGGCCGACATGCCGCCTTGAAGCAAATGCGCGACCTCGCTCATGCCGATCTTGTTCGCTTCACTGTCGAGAATGTCTCCCAGATGAAAGTGCTCATCGCAGGCATGAAGTCATTTCATCTGCAATACCATGATCCTGATAAGGCAGAGTCGGCCGCAATGCCCCAGGCAATGCCCGATACGGCAAAACAGATTCCAGACGATCACGCGACCTCCGGCAATGGAAAACGGGTCTTGCTCGGTTTTCTGGCATTTGTTGGGCCAGTTCTGTTGTTTGTGGTCGGCGTCATTGCCATTGGATTTGGCTGAAGTGCGAGCAAGCGGATGGCGGGATAGTCGGTTGGGGCGGCGTCTTACACGGGGTGATTTTCGGTAAAGATCAGGCAGACTCCCGCGCTTCCCGTAGCGCACGGTTAAAGAAATGCCGCGTTGCCTTATCACGCGCTTCCGGATCGGAAAGCACGATGTTCCGCATCTCATTGTCACGCTGGAACATGCGGATCGCACCCTGAAAGAATGCCTGAGCGAAAGCGGAATACACCACGTCCGGTGGGTTGTTGCGCAGCATCTCGGTCAGGTCTTCATCGAGGATGTCCCGATTGACCTGTTCGAAGCGGATCATGTCTGCCTCGGAAAACTGCGTGCCGTGCCGGTCATTGAACGCCTGCACGATCTCTGACAGCTCCTTCTTCTCGTCTTCATTATAAGGCTTCGCGCCGAATTCGCTGATGGCGGCGAGGGCTTGCGTATCGCCAGGCGATAGTGACGCGCTCCCTTGTTCCTTCTGATCTACCTTGAAAGCCTGCAGGCGAAGCATGTCCTCCGTGATCTCAATCTCCGGGGGAAGCTCACGATTCGGCAGCAAGCGTGAAAGCCAGCTGCCATAGGATGCCAGTTTTTCCAGCCCGGTGTCATCAAGCGAGATGACTTGCGCGATGAAGGCATAAAAGCGATTGAAGCTCTTCAGGAGTTGGCGGAACTCTTCCTGCCGTCCCTCGTCATCGTCAGCGTCAAACCGGGCGACGGCTTGGCGCACGAGCCCCTCAAGTCGCGGCCGGTCTGCGGTGCTGAGCGGTCCCTTAAAATAGATCTGGGCGAAGCGTTCGATCTCGTCCTTGTCGAGATAGCCGAACTTGTAGAGCCGCCCTTCCAGATCATAGACCTGATTGGGATCGGACATCGCCTCGACCGTTGTGACCTCGTAGAATGGGCGGAAGGCGTTCTGAATGTCCTCGATCGTGTTCTGGAAATCGAGGATAAATGTCCGATCCTTGCCTGCCCTCGTCCTGTTCAACCGGGAGAGCGTCTGCACCGCTTGGAGATTGGAAAGCTTCCGATCAACATACATGGCGCACAGCTTCGGTTGGTCAAAACCGGTCTGGTATTTCTCGGCCACGATCAGGATGTGATAGGTATCCGGATATGCGGTGCCGTCCGGTTTGAAACCGTCAAAACGACCAGGGAGCTCAGTTTCGGCGAAACCATTCAGGTCAGCCTCGGTTGTCGGTTCGCCGTTCACGTCAAGATCACCCGAAAATGCTACGAGGGCCTTCAGGTCGGCATAGCCCTGCGCCTTGATGTAGTTCTGCACGCCGAAGAAGTATTTGAGCGCGTGCTCGCGGCTCTGGGTGACGATCATCGCCTTGGCCTGCCCGTTCAGCTCATGCATGACGTGGCGGCGGAAATGCTCAACGATTATCTCGACCTTCTGACCGATCGCGGTGGGATGCAGACTGGCATATCGAGCAACCTTGCGCTGCCCCTTCCGGCCGCTCAGCTCCGGATCATCGTCGATCGCCTTTTCGAGCTGATAATACGCTTTGTAGGTCATGTAATTCTGAAGCACGTCGAGGATAAACCCTTCCTCGATGGCCTGGCGCATGGAGTAGAGATGGAAGGGGTGAGGATGCCCGTCGGCGCCCTTCACGCCGAAGCGTTCCAGGGTGACGTTGCGCGGCGTGGCGGTGAACGCGAAAAAGCTGATATTCGCCTGCGGTCCTCGCGCTTTCTGATATTCCGCGATCAGATCCTCGATGTCGTCGCTTGAATTGGCCTCACGCGTCAGCGCGTCCGTCATCGCCTGGGCGCTCTTGCCGGATTGGCTTGAATGCGCCTCGTCCACGATCACGGCAAAGGTGCGGTCTCCCTGTCCGGAAAGTTCCCGCAAGTGGTCGGTCGAGAACTTCTGGATGGTCGTGACGATGATCCGCGCGCCCTTGGCGATCGCGTCCTTAAGTTGGCGCGACGTGCCGTCGATCTTCTTCACGACGCCAGTGGTTTGCTCGAACTGTGTGACTGTCCCCTGGAGCTGCCTGTCGAGCACGACCCTGTCGGTGACGATGATTGCCGTGTTGAAAACCTGGCGATCGGTCCCGTCATGCAGATTGATCGCGTGGTGGGCCAGCCAGCCAATCGTGTTTGATTTTCCAGAGCCTGCCGAGTGCTGGATCAGATAATTCGCTCCCGTGCCATGGACCTTGGCATGTGCCATGATCTTGCGAACCGCATCGAGTTGCTGGAAGCGCGGGAAGATCATGACTTCGTCTTTCCCGCTCACTTCCAGATGCATGAACTGGCCGATGACATCGAGGAGGACCGAACGTGAAAAGATCGCCTCGCCCCAGGAACCCGACCTGTAGAGATAGGCAATGCGGTGCTCGTCCTCGACATCGGGATTGCCGGCTCCGCCGTCACGTCCCCGGTTGAACGGCAAGAAACGGGTTTTCCCGTTCATAAGCCGTGTGGTCATCGATGCATTGTCTTCATCGAGCGCGAAATGGACAAGCGCGCCTCGCTTGAGGGTGAGGAGCGGCTCGCCTGCGGGAGCGCGGTCATCGCGATACTGCTTCTCAGCATTGCGGAAGGTCGAGCCGGTCAGAAGGTTCTTCGCTTCGATGGTGACGACCGGCAGGCCGTTGACAAAGAGCACCACGTCGAGGCGGCCTCCATGCTTCTGGCTGTATTCGACCTCGTCCATCACGGACAGGATGTTCGCCCGATACTCTGCGATGCGCTTGGGTTCCAATCCGCTGGCAGGACGGAAATAGCAAAGGCTCAGGGCGATGCCAGGAACGATCTTGATGCCCTTGCGCAGGACATCGAGAAGGCCACGATCTTTCAGCGCTTTTTCGAGTTGCTTGAAGAACACCTCCTCCGCCGACGCGGTATAGTGCTGCGTCAGCTTTTCCCATGCCTCGGGCTGTGTGCTCTGGATGAAGCGAAGAACGAGAGCCCGATCCATCGCGAGGGCGCGGTCGTAATCCACCTTCGGGTCGCGGCGTTCGTAGCCTTCGCCACTTTCAAGTTGAGCAATCAGATGATCCTGGAGGATTTTCTCCTTGTGAACGCTCTGGGCTGAAATCGTCATGATGCCGCCCTCCCTGCCTGAGTTGCGGTGAAGGCGGCGAGATAAGGGGCACTCAGGGTCACGGCGCGTCCTCGGCTACGTCAATTCGATTAGCCGTTTCAAGCAAATTTCCTTCGCGTTCATGTTCTGCCATTGTTTTGCAAAACAGATCTGCGAGTGCGCATCCTAGTCGTGCCATATCGCAGCGGCGCAAGTGCAGCTGCTTTCCAGCAATCCGAACGATCTGACCTTTTAGGAAACTGTTTTCGTTTAGTGGCTTGACCTCACGAGCATCGCCATGGGCAACGGCATTACGAATGCCAGAAAAAAATCGAATGCTGTCATCTCTGGCAAATCTCGAACCGACCAAGGTGCGTCAGATATCCGCGCCGCTTGCAAGGCAATTCCGACTTCCCGTGCCTGATGATCTTGGGGGCGAGCACTATCGGCCTTTGTGCGCGCTCGCTGCACAACCCAGCAAACGATGGTGGCAAAGAGCGCATAAGACTCGGTTGCCTTGTAGTCTTCTTTGGTGCTTTTCAGCATTTCAGCAAGGCGTCGAACAGTTTCATACTCGGAAGCATGTTCTTCGATTTGTCCCATTAATTCGTTCCTCCCGCCATAGGCGCCCAAATCTGCTTCAGTGGCAGCTTGGCGCGTGTTTCGTCGGAAAGCTCGCCATAGGTGCGGAACAGTGCCTTCAGAAGGTCAGGCATTTGCCACAGGCGGAGCTTGAAGAAGTTGTTGTCGAGCTCCTTCTGAGCCACGGCATTCACGCCGCCAATGCTGACTAAAAGCCCCGTCTGTGCCTGCGAGTTCGAGACTGAACCGATCAGGCGCAACACCACGTCATGGTTGGCCGCACCGTCACCGGATTTCACCTGCACACAGATGCGATCCTCGCCAAGGCCGAGCGTGCCGCCTGCGGCCAGGATATCAACGCCGCCATCAGCACCAGGCGGGGAAACTTTGGTTGTGTAGCCCTCGACGCGCATGATTTCAGCAACCAGATCGGCGAGGGCATGGCCCGCAAACTCGGATTTGATCAGCGAGATGATCTGCTGGTTGGCAATGTCCTCAATATCGGTCTGATATTCGTCGGCCTCGGTCTCGTCATCCTCCGCCCCAATCACAGGCTGCGGCATCGGTGCCCGTCCCTGTTTACCCAGAAGCGAGCCGGGGTCAGTGCCTGTTTCGATGACAGCCTGCACGCGCTCAAGCGCCGAATTGCGCTTGATCTCGCAGATGGTCATGAAGGCCCCGAAGGAATGCCGCAGGTCTTGCTTGAACGTATCGCGTGGCAGTGACTCTTCTTTCCATTCCACGGCGCGGGCATGCTTGAAGTCGCTGTCCGCGTCGAACTGATAACCGCCCGTGACGATTCCGATGGCGACGCCGTTTGTGACCTTGCGCGGCATCACCACGAAGTCGCCGATCTCTATCTGGTTGACGAACTGGTTGAGCTGGGCGGCGAAGTTGCGCAGGCGGTTCTTGCCCTCGTCGGGCAGCACTTCCTGAAGATGGGCAAGAACCGCGTCGCGGCTGTCCAGCTTAGTCAGATCGCCGACTTCCAAAAAACCAGGGAGCAGCTTGCTCTGGTCGATGGCCGAAAGCTCCCGCTCTCCATGCGCGCCTGCCCTGACAATCCATAACCTGGTCATGGCTGCATCGCCTCCTCGATCTCATCAAGCTGCCGGTCGGTCTGCCCCTGCTTGCTCCAGGTCGCCACGTCGATCCGGCCTGTGACGGCGGCGGTGATTAGAGCTGAGCGGAATTCGCGGAGACGATCGATGGAGGTCGCGATTGGTGCAAGCACCTCTTTTACCGCGGCGGCGTTCACGGCGATCTGGTCTGCGATATGCACTTGTTCCTCGAATGGTGGCAAAATGATCCGGACTTGTCGGAAATGCTCCCAGTAAAGGCGTTGTCTGAAATCAGCGATTCCCTTGGACGCCCGCCGAAACTCCTCGATCCACATTGGCGTGCGCAGCAAGTGCTCAAAGTAGGGCGCGTGGATTTTTTCTGTTGGTCGAGCCACGACATAGGCAGGGCTGACCAACCCGTCAACTTTCGCAACGCCGAATGCGCCCTGCCAAGCCCGCATCATGTTGTAGACGAGATCTCCGACGCGGACCCGTTTGTAGGCGCTGCGATCCTGGATATACGTTACGATCCGGTGGCGATCTTCGTCGTCCAGTTCGCGATCCGATATACCCCAGTTGATCGAAACTGAAAGAACCGGCAAGTCTTCTCCGCCCATCTCGAATGACTCTTTAAATACTGTCGCGACTCGGCAAACGCGCCAATGTGAAGGCGCAAGTGGTAGTTGACCCAATCCGGTAATCGATCTCCCGGGGTGGTTCGCGCCGGTCGCTGTCTCAGTGGCAAACGCTTTTTGCTTCTTTCCCAACAACTCCACCAACCTTTTCTTCTTTTCGATCAGTTGGTCGATGCGGGCGATCTCGCGGTCGAGAAAATCCGCGATGGCTTTTTGGGTGGCGAGGTCGGGGAGCGGTATTCTTTCGGCTCTGAGCTTGTCTCGACCAAGCTCAATAAAGGTTGTGCCCTGCCCAGCTGCTTCAAGCTGGGGTTTACGAGATAATAGCGACCAGTATGCAAAATCCGTTCGAACCATGGAACGCGGCACCAAGCCACGACAGCCTTGATTGAAGCACATTGGTTGAGATGCGATCGCCATATGCCCGATAGGGGCACGAATCGAGAGAATGATCGTCCCCGCCGGAACCATTTGTGTTCCGCAACTGGAGAAACCCTCTTGAGTTATACTGCGTCCGCCACCCGCTATGTAGCGGATGCTTAATTTTCCAAGATCAGCAGGGCCGACCCAAGGAATATCTCCGTCCCAATATGCGGGCTCACCGGAAGCCGGGGTTGCACCATTGAAAACGTCGAACGCAGCACCAATCGGGACCTCAGTGAAACTCACGCCGCCACCTCCTTCAGGAGACCAGCGATCTCGGCTTCGAGCGCCTTCAGCTCTGCATCGATCTCTTCGAGCGGGCGGGGCGGCACATACCTATAGAAGTAGCGGTTGAAGTTAATCTCATAACCGACGCGCCCGACCAGCTTGTCACGGGCGTCTGTATAGCTCCGATCGACCCAGGCATCGGGCACGAAGGGCAGAACCTCGCGTTCCATGTAATCATGCCAGTCCTCCGTCAATGGAACCAGTTCGTGATCGCGCAGTTGCGGATCTGGAACAGGGTTACCGTCCTTGTCGAGTTCCGGCTCGGCATCCTCATCTCGCACCGACATGGCGGCAACGATTGCCTTCTTGAGCGGCGCTCCCAGCTTTATCTTCGCCATGGTGGCGATCTTTCTTAAACCCCTTTCTACGCCATTGGGCGAAGTGTCATTCTCGCCGCCAAGGACATCGGGCAGGAACTCAAGAAGCCGGTCCTGTTCGTCCTCATCGAGTCTTTGGAACGGCTTGCTGTCGCGCAGGGCCTCGATCCCCTCGTCTGTCACCTCGAACCGCTGGCGCAGCGGACGCTCGACGCGAATCTCGCGATAGCCAAAATCCTCGGTGTCGAAGATTTTCGAGACATCAGACTCGCCGCTATCGCCATTCAGGAATCCCGCATAAATGCGCACGATCTCGGCACGCGCCTCTTCCGGGATTTCGCGGCGCTTGCTGCCCAGGGATTTACGCATGGATTTCCAGAAGCGTTCGCCGCTCGCATCGATCAACTGCACCAAGCCGCGCCTGTTGGCGGGTTTGCGGTTGGTCAGCAGCCAGACATAGGTCTGAATGCCGGTATTGTAGAAGAGATCGGTGGGCAATGCGACGATGGCCTCGACCCAGTCATTTTCGAGCATCCAGCGGCGGATTTCGCTCTCGCCCGATCCCGCACCACCAGTGAAGAGGGGCGAGCCGTTCATGACAATACCGATGCGCGAGCCAATCTCGTCATCGCGCATCTTCGAGATCATGTGCTGCAAGAAGAGAAGCTGGCCGTCAGAGATGCGGGGCGTTCCCGCCCCGAAACGTCCGTCGAAGCCCATATTCTCCGCTTCGGACTTGATCGGTTCCTGATACTTCTTCCAGTCCACACCATAGGGCGGATTGGAAAGCATGTAGTGGAAGCGCTTACCTGCATGGGCATCCTGCGTGAGCGTATTGCCGAAGGCGATCTGCTCGGGGTCGTGACCTGTCACGAGCATATCCGACTTGCAGATGCCAAAGGACTCGCCGTTAAGCTCCTGACCGAAGAGCTCGACACGGATTGCGTCGTTGAAGTCTTTCAGCGCCTCTTCGGTCAGCGCGAGCATGCCGCCCGTCCCGCAGGCAGGGTCATAGACCTGGCGGATGATACCGCGCCCAGTGAGCTTTTCGTCATCATTCGCGATGAGAAGATCGACGATCAGGCGGATCACCTCGCGCGGCGTGAAATGTTCCCCGGCCGTTTCGTTCGAGATTTCCGAGAAGCGGCGGATCAGCTCTTCGAAAAGGTAGCCCATTTCGAGGTTCGAGACGGAATCCGGATGAAGGTCAATCTCGCAAAATCGTTCGAACACGTTCCAGAGGATGCCGCCGTCCTTCAGCCGTTTGAGCTGATCGGTGAAGAGGAACTTATCCAGGAAGATGTCACGGACGTTGCCCGAGAACTTCGTGATATAGTCCACGAGGTTGTCGTGAAGCTGGCGAGGGTCCTGACCGCGCAGCTTGTCGAACGTGAAGCGGGAGAGGTTGTAAACCTTCACATTGCCGCCGATCGCGCCGAACAGGATCATGTCGCGTGTTGCTTCGTCCACGCCGTCAGGAAGCGATTTCTCGGCTTCCAGGACTGCATCCTTTGACTCCGCCAGGATGCAGTCGAGGCGGCGAAGCACGACAAAGGGAAGGATGACCTTGCCATATTCGGATTGCTTGAAATCTCCGCGCAAGATCTCGGCGATTGTCCAGACGAAGCTGCCAAGGTTCTGAATGTCGGTAGCCATCTGTCTCGCCCCTCATTTTTCTTTCTAAGATCCGCCTGTTATTGGATTGGCGTATTTTTCCGACGGGTAATGCGGCTCGCTAGCCGATCCCGTAATGGCAAGGTTAAGTCGCTCGTCAAGATTGGTCAACGAAACCACGGCACTCACGCTGCCAGATGATCCAGCTCCAGACCGGGATAAGCGATCGCGTTCACCAACTCGACACGCTGCTCCAGCCTTGGGGCATGATCCCGTATCGGCCGGTCAGGTATTCGAAATTTTTTCACAATCCACCCGTCAGATTTCGATCACCTGTCTATAAGGTAGGTATGAAAGCTGATGTTACACTCGACCGCCTTCTTGATGCCCGTGATCGCCTCGCGGCACTGGTTGCTGATGAGCGCTACGAGTTCGTGCCGTTCTTCAAGAGGATCGAGAGTGAGATCGCAGCACTTCAGGATCAGAACGACATCGTCGCTCGGGCACGCGCCGTCGTGGCAGCCCGTAAAACAGCCGCCTAAATCGCGATGGCGCTCAACAATTCAAGCGTATACTCCAGACTTGCGCCGCCACCATATCGTTCTCTGTCCAATCGGTGCCCGAATACATCGCGCCTGATCCGGTCATCGATTCCTGCCGCCAACATCCGGTCTTCGAAACTGTGACGTAGCGAATACATGACATGCTGTTCCGTCTCCATCAGGCCGTTTTCGCGCAAAAATTTATTCACTGCCGCGCTCAAGGAGGATTTGCCTGCGTAGCGCGGAAAACCGTTGGGGCAGGCCCGCATCGCCTCCAGGCTAACTCCGGTGAGAGGTATCTTGCGCCGCGCATAAGCACTTTTTACCTCGCGACCATCCGGCTCAATTGAGATATGAGGCACATTGTCGCTCAACCGAATCCGATCAGCAGACAGATTAGCGATCTCGCTGGGCCTGGCACCAGTATTGATCATAACCAGCAGGATCGTGCGCGCCTCGATATTCAGCCCGTCCAACGCGCCGGGAGCCAGCAGTTTATCTCGAATCCAGTCATCAGAAAATGGCGGCCGGGGAATCTTGTCGCCTTCCTTGAACTTCAAACCGGTTACGGACAAATCTAGGTCAAGTCGCTTCTTTTCGTTCACGGTAGAAAAGATCCCACCCAAGTGAGTGAGCTGCTTATTCGCAGTGCTTGGCATGATTGCCCCGGTCTCGATCCGTTCCATCAAGCTATCGCGGAAATCCAAAAGATCATCACGGGTGATAGAACTCAGGGGTTTGTCGCCGATCACTTCGATCAAACTCCTGATCGCCAGTTTACGTGGATTCTTCCATTTGCGAAGCTGATCAGCATCCTTTCCGAAGGTCTTGTCCTTCGCCAGCCCCCAATAGGCTTCCAGGGCCTTGGATAGGGTGAACTCCGGCGCGTCCACCGTGCCGAGCAAGGCGCGCGCTTCCTGGACATCCGGCTTCTGTCTCTTGCCGCCGATCGCCTCGATCCGCTCCAGCAATTGTTCAATCGGTAGGTCAACCACCTTGTCTGCGCGCACGTATTTGAAGCCCCGCGCCGCTGCCAGTTCCCTGGCAGATTCGAACAGCGCCTCTGCGTCAGTGGTATCGCCGGCGAGCTTGGCCTCCCAGGCTGCAACCTGCTGTTGCCAGACAGCATCAGCCTTCGCGTTCGCAGCGCCCCTCGAATCAGTGTGAAGACTGATCCAGACTTGGGTCTTGGACTCTACAGAGGCGTAGCGCTTCGGCACAGAACGCACGAGATACAGGATGCCCTTCACGGAATTCTTGCGCGACATAATCGCCATCTGCCTGATCCTCAGCGCGTTCTGAATTGAGGTTACATTAGCAGATTCGTTAGCAAAAGCATTAGCAAAAATGCACGTCCAGCAACTAGACTGAGGCACATTTTCTTTATATTCAATGCGCTACGATCCAGAATGTGAGTTGAAATGGCGGAGCGAGAGGGATTCGAACCCTCGAGACGGTTCCCCGCCTACACACTTTCCAGGCGTGCGCCTTCGACCACTCGGCCACCGCTCCGTGACGGGTGGTCTAGCCTGCGTTGCGGCGCTGTGCAAGTCAGAGCTTTGCAATTCGCTTCTGCAATTCCGCCAGTTGCCTGCGGATCTCTTCCATGTCGCCGGACTCCTCGCCCTCGCCGGTTTTTTCGGAACCGCCGGACGTGCCATTCTCCCCCGCGCCGTCATCCGCCATCTCGCCCGGCTCGGGCCCGGAACTGCCCTGCCAGCCCCCCATCATCGCGCGCAGGAACATCTGCTGCTGACGCTGCATCGCCTCGAAACCGGGAACGGTGTTCAGGGGGCTGGGCATCGCTGTCATGTTCTCCATCAGCTTGGACTGGCTGTCCCGCAGGATCTCGAAACTCGCGGCCAGGAATTGCGGCACCACGGAATTCGTGCTCGAGGCATAGCTGCGGACAAGATCGGTCAGCACGTCGATGGGCAGGACATTCTCGCCCCGGCTCTCATGCTCGGCGATGATCTGCAAAAGATATTGCCGGGTCAGGTCATCTCCGGATTTCAGGTCGACGATCTTGACCTCGCGCCCGTCGCGGATGAAGGCGGCGATATCCTCGAGCGTGACGTAATCGCTGGTCTCGGTATTGTAGAGCCGTCTGCTGGCGTAACGCTTGATCAGCAGCGGGGCAGTTGTCGTGGCCATAGGGGCCCCTTCTCTTGATCCGTTTGCGCAATGATGGGTCCGCCGCTGCGAAAAGGCAAAGGAAAAGAGACAACATCGCCGTCAACATCTGTCGACCGGGCAGCAAAAAGGGGCGGAGAACCGCCCCTTTCCGAATACAAGCTGCGGGCGAAGATTACTTCGCGGCGCCAGCGGTGGCCTTCTTGACGGCGGCCTGCGTGTTGCGGGCAGCCTTCTGGGTTTCCGCGGCAGCGTCCTTGCCGGCCGACAGCATCAGGTCGACGGTGTCCATCTGCACCTTCTTGGCCACTTCGGCGAAAGAGGCCATGTGCTCGGCCGCGACCTCGGCCGAAGCCGAAGCGTAATCGGTGACGGCCTTGGCGTAATCGGCGGGCTCTTCCTTGGTGGCGGTCAGTTCACCCATGCGGGCGATGCTGTCCTTGGCCCACTGGGCCGAGATCTCGGTCGAACGCTCGGCGGCGCCGAGAGCGACCTTGGCCAGCTTTTCGTTCAGCGCCTGCTGCGATTTCACCGCTTCCTGGAAGGACGAGGTGTCGACCGGGAAATTCGCCAGGATGTCCTGGAAGGTCTTCGAGAAGTCAGGGGTCTTGGTTGCCATGTCATTTACTCCATTTCAGCGCGGCGGAGGGAGGGGAGAGGAGGAGGACCGTGTCGCCGCAATATCAAACTATCGTGGCAACAATATGAATGCTGCAGCGCGGCATTTCAAGTATTTTTTCTGCACCGCAGCAAAAAATTCACATTCGCAGATTCATTCCGCATAACGCGCTGAAATCGCACCCATATTCACACCCGCTTAATCGGCCCGCTCGTGAACATAGCGTCCCGGGGCCGGATCATGCCCCTCATCCGGCCTGCGGGCCTCGACCATCCTTCCCGCGCGTGCGGTCAGCCACTCGCCCCAGGAGGGCCACCAGCTTCCCCTGTTCAGGCTGGCTGATTCGCGCCAGTCCTCGGCGCCGTCGGCAAAGCCAGCCCCGCCGGTATAATGGCCGTATTTGTCCCGGCCCGGCGGGTTCACGATGCCGGCGACATGGCCGGATTCCGACAGGATGAATGTCTTGTCCCCCGATCCCATCTGCGCGACCCCGCGCCAGCAATCGCTCCAGGGGGCGATATGATCGCCTTCGCAGGCGACCGAGCAGAGCGGCACCCGCACATCGGCAAGCCGCAGCTTTTGGCCGAAAAGCTCGAACCCCTCCCCGGCAAAATCATTGGCCTGGCACAGCCCGCGCAGGTATTGCATCGCCATCTTGCCCGGCAGGTTGGTGCTGTCGCCGTTCCAGAACAGCAGGTCGAAGGCGGGCGGGGTCTCGCCCATCATGTAGCTGCGGATCGCCGGACCCCAGACCAGGTCATTGGCGCGCAGAAAGCTCATCGTGCGCGACATCAACGCGGCCTTCAGCAACCCGTGGCGCTTGATCTCGGCCTCGATCCCATCGACGAAATCATTCTGCAGGAAGGCCGTGAACTCGCCGTGGTTCGAGAAATCCGTCAGCGTGGTGAAAAAGGTCGCGCTGTTCACCCGGTCATCGCCGCGCTTGTTCAGAAGCGCCAGCGTCAGCGACAGCGTCGTGCCCGCGATGCAATAGCCCACCGCGTTCAGCTTGCGCTGATCGGTCAGGTCGCGTACCTTGTCCATCGCCTCCAGGTAGGCGGAGACATATTCCTCCATCCCGAACTCGGCATAGCTGGCATCGGGATTCTTCCAGCTGACCACGAACAGCGTATGACCCTGCCCGACCAGCCAGCGGATCAGGCTGTTCTGGGGCTTGAGATCGAGGATGTAGAACTTGTTGATCCAGGGCGGAAAGATCAGCAAGGGCGTCTCGTGCACCTTGTCGGTGGCCGGGTTGTACTGGATCAGCTCGTAAAGCGGCGTGCGATGCACCACCCTGCCCTCGGCGGTGCCGATATTCTCGCCCACGGTGAAGGCCTCGCGATCGGCCAGCGAGACGATCATCTCGCCGCCATGCTGCTCGACATCGCGCACCAGGTTCTCCAGCCCCTTCACCAGGCTTTCGCCCTCGGTTTCCAGCGCCCGTTCCAGCGCGTCCGGGTTGGTCGCCAGGAAATTCGTGGGCGACATCATGTCCACGAGCTGGTTGGTCAGCCAGTTCACCCGGCGGCGCGTCGTCTCGTCCGGCAATTCCAGCCCCTCCGCGGCGCTCTTCATCGCATCGGCATTGATCAGGTATTGCTTCCTGACGAAGCTGAAATAGGGATGGCTCTGCCAGAGCGGGTTCTTGAAGCGCTTGTCGGCCGGCGCCTCCTCCTCCTCCGGCACGGTCAGCTGCCCCTTGGCCAGCGAAACCTGCGCATTGGCGTAGTTCTTCAGCGTCTCGCCCCAGAAATTCACCTGCTGCTCGATGATCCGGCCGGGCTGCTCGGCCAGGGTCTTCACCCAGGCATTGGCGGCGGTCAGGTAAAGATCGGGCCCCGGCCCCTCGACGCCAGGATTGGGAGGCTGCCGCTCCGCAAGCGCCGCCATGAGCCGATGGCTCAGCACCTCTATCCGCTCGACATTCTCCGCCAGTTTCCGCGCGACAGGGCCGGTCGCCGCCGGGCCCGGAGCGCCATGTCCGCTTTCCGCGGCTCCCGCTTCCGGCCTGGGCGCCTCGCTGGCGCGCGTCGAGGCGGCAGCCGAAAGCCCGGTCTTCGCGCGACCCTGCCTGGCTGCGGGTTTCGCGGTGCCGGTCCGGGAACTGCTGCTGGCCGCATTCGGGGCGGCGGCGCTCTTGGCCTTGCGGGTGGGAGCGGGTTTCGCCGCAGCCTTCGGCGTGGATTTCGCGGCGGTCCTGGGTGCCGCTTTCGTCCCCGGCGCGGGCTTTCCGGATTTTGCCGCGACGCGGCGTTTCGAAGCCGCCGGGGGCTTCTCTTTCGCCTCGGGTTTCGCTGGCTCCGGCTTTACGGAAGTTACCCGATCCGTAGCATTCGAATTACTCTTGTTGCTTGCGCGCCTTGCCATGACCCGGATTCCCCCCTAATACAGTTGCAATGATATGCGCAGAGTTGGCACAGCGTAAAGCTGGGTTTTGGTTTTTCGAACCGCAACTTAGCAGCCTGTTCCGATTGCCGCGATGCAGCAAGGATTGGCCGTTATGGCGATGAAGGGTATCAAGGGAATCGTTTCCTACGACGCGATGGAAACGATTCGGAACACCAATGAATGGCTCGGTGCGACGGCGCGCGCTTTCGCCTCCAACCCGATATTCGCCCTCAACCCGCATCCGGGTTTCCGGCTGATGAGTGCCTGGGGCCATGTCACCGAACGCAGTTTTGCCCGCATGGTCGTCAAGCCCGATTGGGAAATCCCGCCCATCTCCGGCGAAGATGGCGAAGACCATATCGTCTATGTGGAACCGGAACTGGAACGCCCCTTCGGCGACCTGATCCATTTCCGCGTCGCCCGCCGCGAGCCAAAACCCCGCAAGGTGCTGCTGGTCGCGCCGATGTCCGGCCATTACGCGACCCTGCTGCGCTCGACCGTGACCTCGCTGCTGCCCGATTGCGAGGTTTACGTGACCGACTGGCACAATGCCCGCGACATCCCGGTGAGCGAGGGCAAGTTCGACATCGAGGATTACACCAATTACCTGGTCGATTTCATCCGTCATCTCGGCCCGGATACCAATGTCATCGCCATCTGCCAGCCCGCGCCCCTGGCGCTCGCCGCGACTGCCATCCTCGCCGAAGAAGAGCCAAAGGCCCAGCCCCGCAGCCTGACCCTGATCGGCGGTCCGGTCGATCCCGACGCCGCCGCGACCGATGTCACCGATTTCGGCAACCGCATGACCATGGGGGAACTGGAACATCTGGCGATCCAGTCCGTCGGCTTCAAATATCGCGGCGCGGGCCGCATGGTCTATCCGGGGCTCGCGCAGCTTGCCTCCTTCATCGCCATGAATGCCGAGACCCATGCCGGCGCCTTCGTCAACAAGATCTTCAACGAGGCGCGCGGCACCGCGAGCGAGGGCGACAAGCATAACCGCTTCTATGACGAATATCTCGCCGTCATGGACATGACCGCGGAATTCTATCTCTCCACGGTCGAGCGCATCTTCAAGAAGCTCGAAATCGCCCGGAACAGCTTTGTCGTGAACGGAAAGCCGGTCGATATCGGCAAGATCACCGATGTCGCGATCATGACGGTCGAGGGGGCGAATGACGATATCTCCGCCCCCGGCCAATGCGTCGCCGCGCTGGATCTGTGCACCGGCGTTCCCGAGGCGAAGAAGGTCCAGCACCTGGAGGAGGGTGCCGGGCATTACGGCATCTTCGCCGGAAAATCATGGCGGCTGAACATTCGCCCGCTGGTGCTCGATTTCATCGACGAGCATTCGACCATGCCGGCAGAGACCCGCCGAAAGCGCCGCCGCGACCGGAACGCCAGGGCATCGGATTGCGGCATCCAGGATCCGGTCGGCGACAACCGCAAGATCGCGGTCTGATCCCCCTCGGTGCATCGGGCATTCTATTGCGTTCCGCGACAGCCGGGGGGGTTCACATCCCCGTCGCCGGCTGGTTCTCGAACCAGCGGCGCACCCGCAGCCGACCCTCCGTGGGATATTTGCCTGAAGAGAGAGCGGGTTCGAGTTATCCGGCCTGGACCGGATTCCGTCGATGAGGATTTATTCCATGGTGGAATCAATTATCCGCGTATTCACAAGATTATGCGCGAAATGGAATTAACCTCGGAGCATTGCCGCACGAAATCCCGTCGAACCCGCGCGAACTGTCTACGCTCTGTGTACAGGTTCTGAACGGGCGGTGCGGCCAGAACTCCAGCATTTCCCGGTCTGATCACCCGCGCCGTTGCGCCCTGTGGACATGCGCGGCATAGGCTGCCGTTGCGGGCGTCTATCGCAACAGCCCGGTCACCGCATCCTCGATCAATCCCAGGCAATCGGGCGATGAGAAACGGTGATCCGCGCCCTTGACCAGGGTCAGGCGAATATCCTCTCCTTGCGCGTGATCCAGCAGGGCCAGCGCCCAATCGACCGGCACATCCTCATCCGCCGTCCCCTGCAGGAGCCGGGTCGGGAAGGGCAGGACAAGCGACTGGTTCATGACCAGGTGATCGCGGCCATCCTCGATGAGTTTCCGGGTGATGACATAGGGTGCGTCATCGTATTCACTGGGAATTTCGATCCTCCCGTCGCGCATCACCACCTCTCGTTGCGCCGCATCGAACCCGGCCCAGAACCCCTGCTCGCTGAAATCCGGTGCCGCCGCGATGGTCACCAGCCCCGCCACCCGCTGCGGCATCGTGCGGGCCAGCAGCAGCGCGATCCACCCCCCCATGCTGGAGCCGACCAGGATCTGCGGCCCCTCGGTCAGGCTGGTCAGCGCGGCAGCGGCATCCGCGAACCACTCGCCGATGCAGCCTTCCTCGAAGGCGCCGCTGCTGTCGCCATGGCCGGAATAGTCGAAACGCAGGAATCCCCGCCCCTGCCCGCGCGCCCAATGCTCCAGATGCATGGCCTTGGTGCCGGACATGTCGGATTTGAACCCACCCAGGAAAACGACCCCCGGCCCCTTTCCCTTCAACAGGTTATAGGCAATCCGCCGGCCCTGCGGCGTATCGAGAAAATCAGTCATCGGACATTCCCCATCAATTCACCCTATCTTGACAGTTTTCGCGCAGAGGTCCATGGGACAGCCTCGACATACCCGCAGCCGGGCGTTCCGTGGGCGCCAAACCGACGAGGAGGACGACATGTCCCAGATCTCCCTTTCCTTTCCCGACGGCAATTCGCGCGACTACCCCGCCGGCATCACCGCCGCCGAGGTCGCCGAAAGCATCGCGCCCAGCCTTGCCAAGCGGGCGATCTCGGCCAATCTGGACGGCCGCCATATCGACCTGGCATGGCCGATCACCGAATCCGGCGCGATCACCATCAACACGATGAAGGACGAGGCGCAGGCGCTGGAACTGATCCGCCATGATTTCGCCCATGTCATGGCCCGCGCGGTGCAGGAGATCTGGCCCGACGTCAAGGTCACCATCGGCCCGGTGCGCGACCATGGCTGGTTCTATGATTTCGACCGGAAAGAGCCTTTCACCCCCGAGGATCTTGGCCGGATCGAGGCGAAGATGAAGGAGATCATCGCCGCCCGCGACCCCGTCCGCACCGAGGTCTGGGACCGCGACCGCGCCATCGCCCACTACAAGGCGCAGAACGAGCCCTTCAAGCTGGAACTGATCGACCGCATCCCCGAGGGCGAGGATCTGCGGATGTATTGGCATGGGGATTGGCAGGATCTCTGCCGTGGTCCGCATCTGCAAAATACCGGGCAACTGCCCGCCGACGCCTTCCGGCTGACCCATGTCGCGGGCGCCTATTGGCTGGGCGACGCCTCTCGCCCGATGCTGCAGCGCATCTATGGCGTGGCGTTCCGCAACAAGGCCGATCTGAAAGCGCATCTGACCATGCTGGAAGAGGCCGCCAAGCGCGACCACCGCAAGCTGGGCCGCGAGATGGAGCTGTTCCATTTCCAGGAGGAAGCGCCCGGCATGGTCTTCTGGCACCCGAATGGCTGGACGATCTATCGCGAGCTCGAGGCCTATATGCGCCGCCGCCTGACCCGCGCGGACTACAAGGAAATCAAGACCCCGCAGGTGGTTGACCGTATCCTGTGGGAAAAATCCGGCCATTGGGAAGCCTACCGCGAGAACATGTTCATCGTCGAGGTGGACGAGGAAGGCGCGAAGGAAAAGCGCACCAACGCGCTGAAGCCGATGAACTGCCCCTGTCATGTGCAGGTCTATAACCAGGGCCTGAAATCCTATCGCGACCTGCCCCTGCGGCTGGCCGAGTTCGGATCCTGCCACCGCTATGAAAGCTCGGGCTCGATGCACGGGCTGATGCGGGTGCGCGGCTTCGTGCAGGACGATGCGCATATCTTCTGCACCGAAGACCAGATCGAGGCCGAATGCGCCAGTTTCCTTGACCTGCTCGGCTCGGTCTATGCCGATCTTGGTTTCGAGAAATTCGACATCAAGCTGTCCACCCGCCCCGAAACCCGCGTCGCTCGGACGAAATTTGGGACAAGGCGGAATCGGCGCTTGAAGCGGCGATCCTCAAGGTCCGCAACGATTTCGAGATCGATCCCGGCGAGGGCGCCTTCTACGGCCCCAAGCTGGATTTCAAGCTGACCGACGCCATCGGCCGCGAATGGCAATGCGGCACCTTCCAGGTCGATTTCAACCTGCCCGTGCGGCTGGATGCGGAATATATCGGCGAGGACGGGGCCAAGCATCGCCCGGTCATGTTGCACCGCGCCATCCTTGGCAGTTTCGAGCGTTTCATCGGTATCCTGATCGAGAACTATTCCGGCAAGCTGCCGCTCTGGCTGGCGCCGCGCCAGGTCGTCGTGGCCTCGATCGTCTCGGATGCCGATGATTACGTGCGGCAGGTCGTGGACGCCCTGCGCGCCGCCGGTCTGCGGGCCGAAGCCGATACGCGGAACGAAAAGATCAATTACAAGGTCCGCGAACATTCCGTCGGAAAGGTGCCCGCCATCCTTGCCATCGGCATGAAAGAGGTAGAAGCTGGGACCGTGTCGCTGCGCCGGCTGGACAGCCAGGGCAGCCGCACATTGTCTTTGGAAGAGGTCGTGGCAGAGCTGTCTGCCGAGGCAACTCCCCCCGATCTTCGTTGAATCCGGGGGATAATCCGACAGCATCGGTGGAATATCGCGATCAATAATCCGCCGATGACAACAAAACTTCACGTTGCTGTCGCTGGAAGCGTCGCTTTCCGGCTTGTCTTTTTTAATGATTCGTTCATGCTGACATCCGCGTGAGCGACAGACTTTCTACCGCCTCCCGATCATGGGCAGCCGGCAAGACGAAAGCGGGGCTGCACGGCCCGGGGCAATCTCGCCTCGGGATAATGCGAAGGAGATACGGTTATGGCGACCGGAACGGTAAAATGGTTCAACGCCACCAAGGGCTTTGGCTTCATTGCCCCGGATGATGGAGGCAAGGATGTGTTCGTGCATATCTCGGCGGTCGAGCGCGCCGGGCTGACCGGATTGCAGGACAATCAGAAAGTCGAATACGAATTGCAATCGGGCCGCGATGGCCGCGCCTCGGCTGGTGATCTGAGACTGCTCTGAGCCTGTCTTGACAGAATTTCGAAACGGCCCGTTCGCGCGGGCCGTTTTCAATTCAAGACGGGATTCCGGCCATTCCCGCAGGTGATGCGGCCGAATGCGGTTCCCCATTCGCGGCGATTTCTTTATTCAGGCGCTGAAAACATCGTCGGAGAACCACCATGAACCTGGCCGAGCATGTGCTGCACGCCGGCGCCTCGCATCCCGACAAGCTGGCGCTGTCCGTGATCGGGACATCGCGGGCGGAACGCTGGTCCTATGCCCGGCTGATCTCTGCCGTGCGCGGCACCGCGACCGGGTTGCTACGGGCGGGATTGCAGCCCGGCGACCGGCTGCTGATGCGGTTGGGAAACACGGCGGCCTTTCCGGTCGCCTATCTGGGCGCCATCGCGGCGGGCATCGTGCCGATCCCGACCTCGGCCATGCTGACCCGGCGCGAGATCACGAAACTCGCCGCCGAAACCGGACCCGCCATGATCGTCGCGGGCGAGGGGATCGCCCTGCCCGACCACCCGGCCCCGATCCTGCCCGAGGCCGGGCTGGCCGATTACATGAACCTCCCCCCTGCGGATTACGCACAGGGCCAACCCGGGCGGCTGGCCTATATCATCTATACATCGGGCAGTTCCGGTCAGCCCCGCGCGGTCATGCATGCCCATCGTGCCATCCTTGCCCGGCGGATGATGTTCGACGGCTGGTATGGGCTGCGCGAAAGCGATCGCGTCATGCATGCCGGTGCGTTCAACTGGACCTTCACCCTCGGCACCGGCCTGATGGATCCATGGACCATGGGCGCAACCGCGCTGATCCCCGCCGATGGCATCGCGCTGGAGCAGCTTCCGCTCCTGGCCTCGCGTCACGGCGCCACCATGCTTGCCGGTGCGCCGGGGGTTTTCCGCCGTATCCTGCGCGCCGAATGGCAGCCCATCGCCAATCTGCGCCACGGCCTTGTGGCGGGAGAGCGCCTGGACCCCGGCCTGCGCGCCGACTGGACCGCCCGCACCGGCACCGACTTGCACGAGGCGATGGGCGCGTCGGAAATCTCGACTTTCATCTCGGGCAGTCCCGAGCGTCCCGCGCCCGCGGGCACCGCGGGCTATCCGCAACCCGGACGCCATGTCGCGATCCTCGGGGATGACGGGCAGCCGCAACCGGCTGGCACGCCGGGGGCACTGGCCGTGCGCCGCGACGATCCGGGGCTGTTCCTGGGCTACCTGGGCCAGCCCGAAGAGACCGCCGCCCGCCATCGCGGCGACTGGTTCCTGACCGGGGACCAGGCGCAAGAGGATGAAAGCGGCGCCATCACCCTGCTTGGCCGCGCCGATGACATCATGAATGCCGGAGCTTCCGCGTCGCCCCGCCCGAGATCGAAGAGGTTCTGTCCGGCTTTCCCGGTGCGGGCGATGTCGCGGTGGCAGAGCTTTCGGTCGGCCCCGGCAGCAGCATCATCGCCGCCTTCTGGACCGGTCCCGCCGATGCAGCCGATCTGCGCGGATTCGCGGAATCCAATCTCGCACGCTATAAGCAGCCCCGCGAATATATCCGGCTCGATGCCCTGCCCCGCACGGCCACCGGCAAGATCAACCGCCGCGCATTGCGCGCCGCCCATAGCAAGGACCCGGCATGATCCGCCTCGACATCTTCTCGGACCCGGTCTGCCCCTGGTGCCTGATCGGCAAGCTTGAACTGGACCGCGCGCTGGAAAGCCGTCCCGATCATCCTTTCGAGATCGTCTGGCACCCCTTTCGCCTGAATCCGCAGATGCCTCCCGGGGGCATGGACCGGCTCGCATATCTCAAGGCCAAACCGGGTGCCGCCGACGCCGCCAAGGCGGTCGCCGAGCGTGCCGCGAAAATGGGGCTGGAACTGCAATTGCCTGCGCGTCAACCCGACACGACCGATGCCCATCGCCTGATGCATTGGGCGGGGCTGGAGGGTGCCCAGAGCCGGGTGATGTCGGGCCTTCTGCGCGCCTATTGGCAGGAGGCGCGCGATATCGGCGACAAGGCCGAACTGGCCAGCATCGCCAAGGCCGCAGGCATGGACGAGGCCGTGACCGCCCGGCTCCTGGCAGGGGATGCCGACCGCGACGAGGTGATCGGGCGCGAAATGCATGCCCGCGAGCGCGGCATCAACGCGGTGCCCAGCTTCATCGTGGCCGACACCCATGCCGTCAGCGGCGCCCAGCCCGCCGAGCTATGGCAGAAGGTCATCGACGAACTGACGGCTTCGGGCGGCAACACCACCTTGCACTAGGTGCATCCCTGCATCGCCCCGCCACTGGCGAGCAAATCACCGCTTGATGCTTCCGGCGGGTCATGCTGATCTGCGCCGATGAAAAATCAGCGCCTTCTCTCCTATCTGGCCGTTCCCGCCATTCTCGCCGTCACCGGGCTGTGGCTCTGGTGGCGCGGGCGCGTGCTGATCTGCAAATGCGGCACGCTCCGGCTCTGGCATGGTGAGGTGGTGAGTTCCGAGAATTCCCAGCACCTGCTGGACTGGTATAGCCCAAGCCATCTTATCCATGGCTTCCTCTTCTTCGCCTTGATCGCGCTGTTCTGCCGCCTCTTCCGGCTGAAGATGCGCTTCCTTCCGGCACTCACCATCGCCACATTGGTCGAGGCCGCGTGGGAACTGGTCGAGAACAGCGACAGCGTCATCGAGCGTTACCGCGCCGTGACGATCTCTCTCGACTATTACGGCGATTCCGTCGTGAACTCGATTTCGGATATCGCGATGATGATCCTCGGTTTTGCCCTGGCGTCACGTTTCCCGGTCTGGCTGTCGGTCCTGCTGGTGATCGCCCTGGAGGTCGTGACGATGCTGGTGATCCGGGACGGATTGCTGCTGAATATCGTGATGCTGCTCAACCCGCTCGACGCGATCCGCGAGTGGCAAGCAGCGCGCTGAGGCCCCCCTCAAGAGCGAAAGGACCGGGGCCGCCCCCGGTCCGATCATCATCCTCGCAGTCTCTTGCCCTCGGGATCGAACGGCGGTTCCTTCAGGATTGTGGCGCGATGCGGTTTGCCCAGCACCATGACCTCGACCCTATCGCCGGGTTCGGCGTTCTTCACATAGCCAAGCGCCAGCGACATGCCCACGGAATAGCCGTAGCCGCCCGAGGTCACCCGGCCGATGCCTTCGCCATCCCTGAAGATCGGCTCGCCCCCGGTCGCATCGGCATTGGACGCGCTCACATCCGCCTCGTCCAGATGCAGCATCACCAGCCGCTCGCGGGCGGGACGGGAAAGCGTATCGGCAACGGCGTCCCTGTTGAGGAAAGCCTTCTCCAGCTTGCACAGCCGGTCCAGCCCGACCTCCTGCGGCCAGTATTCGGGGCTGTATTCGCGGCCCCAGGAGCCGTAACCCTTTTCAATGCGTAACGACATCAGCGCGCGGCTGCCCACCGGACCGGCACCGAACGCACGCCCCGCCTCCAGCAGCGCCGTGTAAAGCCGCGCCTGATCCTCGGCACGGCAATGCAGCTCCCAGCCAAGATCGCCGGTGAAGGACACCCGCAGCGCCAGCAGATCGATCCCCGCCAGCGTGATCCGCCGCGAGCGCATGAAGGGAAAATCCGCACTCGCCAGCGACGCATCGGTCAGACCCTGCAACAACGCCCGCGACTCTGGCCCCGCGACATTGAAGCCGCAGACCGCCTCGGTCAGCGAGGTAAACCCGGTGCCCTCGGGCAGCGGCACCTGTTTGAAGAAGCGCTTGTGATAGCGCTCGGCCATGCCGGAGCCGATGATCCGGAACTCGTCCCCGGCCAGCCGCGTGACGGTGAAATCGCCCGCGATCCCGCCCCGCTTGCCGATCAGCGGCGTCAGGCAGGACCGGCCGACCTCCTTCGGCATGATGTTGGCAAAGACCGCGTTCAGCCAGGCTTCCGCCCCCGGCCCCTTGCAGCGATACTTGGCGAAATTCGAGATATCGATGATCCCGGCCCGCTCGCGCAGCATCCGGCATTCGTGGCCGACCTGCTCCCACCAGTTCTGCCGCGTGAAACCGTTGGTCTCGGTGGTCCCCGGCGCATCCGCGAACCAGAGCGGATGCTCCCACCCGGCATTCAGGCCAAAGACCGCCCCCATCTGCCGCTGCATATCAAAGACCGGGCGGGTGCGCGCCGGACGTCCCGCGCTGCGTTCCTCGCCGGGAAAATGGATGGCGAAGCGATGGGCATATTGATCGCGCACCCGCGCCCTGGTGAATTCCTTGGTGGTCCAGCGGTCGAAGCGGGCCATGTCCCATGCGAACATGTCATATTCGGTCTCGCCCTCGATGATCCATTGCGCCGCCATCAGCCCCATGCCACCGGACTGGCTGAAGCCGGGGATGATGCCGTTGCAGCAGAAATAACCCTCCAGCTCCGGCACCGGCCCCATCAGCACATTGCCATCCGGCGACCAGATCATCGGCCCGTTGATGCCGCGCTTGATCCCGGCCTCGCCCAGGGCGGGGACGCGGGTGATGGCGTTCATCAGGTTCTCCTCGATCCGCTCCAGGTCGTCGGGGAACAGGTCATGGGCGAAATCCAGCGGCGTGCCGTCCTCGGCCCAGAACCGCATGTCGCGCTCATAGGCGCCGACCAGCAACCCCTTGCCCTCCTGCCGCAGGTAATATTCACCGTCGCGGTCGCTGACCGAGGGCAGCCTGCGGTCCATGCCGTCGATCTCCGCCATGGTCTCGGTGACGAAATACTGATGCTCGGTCGGCTGCAAGGGCAGCTCGATCCCGGCCAGCGCCGCCACCTCGCGCCCCCAGAGCCCGGCCGCGTTCACCACCCATCGCGTGCGGATATCGCCCTTGGGCGTGCGCACGATCCAGCTTCCATCCGCCTGCCGCTCGGTCGCCGTCACCGGGGTGAAGCGGTGGATCTCGGCACCCCGCTGCCGCGCGCCCACCGCATAGGCATTGGTCACCCCGGAAGGGTCCACATTGCCGCCCTCGGGCTCGTACATGACGCAGCGGATACCGTCGAGATTGACCAGCGGGTTGAGCGCCCGCGCCTCCTCAAGGCTGATCTCGTAGAAATTCATCCCGTAAAGCTTCGCCTTCGCCGCCTGCAGGCGCAGCTGATGCTCGCGCGCCTCGGTCTGCGCCAGGTAGAGCGAGCCGGGCTGGAACACGCCGCAACTCTGGCCGGTCTCGGCCTCCAGCTCATTATACAGCTTCATCGTGTAATGCTGGATACGGCTGATATTGGTGCTGTCATGCAGCCCGTGGATATTCGCCGCCGCATGCCAGGTGCTGCCACTGGTCAATTCGTCGCGTTCCAGCAGGATAACATCCGACCAACCCAGCTTGGCAAGGTGATACAGGATCGAGCAACCGATCACCCCGCCGCCAATCACGACCGCTTGCGCTTCTGTTCGCATCTTTCCTCGCGTCATTGATCGAAAAACCGGGCAACCCCATCGACGAGCAGCCTGCGCCTTCTTCTTCATCCAAATATCCTGCGGGGGTCCGGGGGCGCAAAGCCCCCGGCCTTCAGGACAGGCACATCCTATTGCGGCGATCTTTGCCACAGAAGCAGATTTCCGACATTTTCCAGCCTGTTTCAGGGGGACGGTCACCCGGCTCCCGCACCGCCCGCCCAGGCCTATGCAGCACATCCGCAGGGTGACTGTTCCGCGGGTTTGCCCAGACCAGGATACCCGGGATCAATCCCGCCCCGATCCAGATCACGGCATGCCTGACCGACGGATCCGCAAATCCCCGGAAACCGGGGCATCCGCCCCGTCCATGATCCGATCTTCGAAAACTATCGGTGCGCGTGGCCCAACCATGACCGGCTCGGCCGGTCAGGACTGCCCGTCATTCACCGTTGCCCGGATCATCGCCGCTGCCCCCGCCGCAATCGTCCTGACGATGGCCTCGTCCGGCTGATCCCGGTTCAACCAGTCGCGCATCGGCCCGAAGGCCGACAGGAAGACCATCAGGTTCGCGACGATTTCCAGCCGCCGATCCCCGGTCTCGACCCCCAGCCTGTCGGCAAGCTGATCGGCGAGATCCTTCATCACCGCGATCTCGCGCAGGCGCATCGCCTTGCGGTCCTCGGGCGGAAGATGCGGGATGGTCCTGTATGCCAGCAAGGTTCCCTGCCGCTTGAATTTCCAGCTATCGGTAAAATACCGCTCCAGCGCCTGTTCCAGCGAAAGCCCGTCATCCAGCAGGATCTCGGGCAGGGTCGGCACATCGGCGCGGAACCAGAGCTGGTTCAGCAACCGGCGCAGGATATCGTTCTTGTTGGCGATATAGTCGTAGATGCTGGCCTGGTTGACCCCGGAGCGCGCGCAGATGTCGCGGATCGTCGTGGCCGCGAAACCCTTTTCCAGGAAAAGCTCCAGCGCGGCGTCGCAGATCTGCTGGCGCTTTTTCTGGATCAGGGTCTGGTTCTGGACGTTGTTGATATCGGCTTCTTCCAGAAGCTCCTGGCGCACCGCGCGCAAACGTGCATTTTCCCGCCCCACTGGTCAGAAACCCCCGCTGATTATCCGGCTGCCTGGCAGACTAGCTGCCCGCGATATGGGTGACAACCGCCCGTCCACCCGGGACATGACCGCCTCAGACGCCCTTGCGGTAGCGGAATACACCGCTTCCGGTGGCAATATCCTCGCCGGTCTCGTCGGTGATCCTGCCCTCGGCGAAGAATGTCGAGCGTCCGCCGCCGACCCGCCTGCCCTCTGCGATCAGGAGCCGTCCGACGGGGCGCGAAAGAAAGGTGGTGGTCAGCGACAATGTCATCCCCATCGCCTTGCGTTCCGGATCGCCGGTGTAGCATCCGGCATAACCCATCACCGTATCCAGCAGCACGGAATAGATTCCGCCATGCGGAATGCCGTGGCGATTTTCCAGATAGGGCCGGATCGGCATCTCGAAGCGCGCCCAGTCCTGCGACCAGCCGGTGATCCGATATCCCAGATGAGCCTGGAGCGGATAGGGATCCTCGACAAGATAATCTTCGACTTCGTCCATCATCATTCTTCTTCAGCCTGTTTCTTGCCTGCCGATCATGCGCGCGGATTCGATCAATCTGCTGCCATATTCCGAGACCAGGATTTCGGGTGACACCAGAAAGGAGGGACCGCCCACATTCAACCCGTATATGCGGTCGCCATCCAGCGCCTCGACCGGAACGGCGATCCCGTTGACCTCCTTTCGCCATTTCCCGAAGGAGGTGGTGAAACCGTATCTGGCGAAATCCTCCTGCGCCTCGTCCAGGCCCTGCCGGATCACTGTCTCGTTTTCCGGATGCTCCCTCATGGCGAGCTGCAACATCTCCTCGCGCTCGTCCGCTTGCATACCGACAAGCACCGCGCGGCCGATCGCGGAATAGAACAGCGGCAGGCGCGCACCCACATTCATCGTCAGCGACACCGCTTGATTGGAGCGCCGCACGGCCATGTAGATGACCTGCAGCCGATGCCGTTCGGCAAGGGCCGCAGTCACATAGGGGTTGGGACCCGAGCAAAGCTTGCGCATCTCCTGCTTGGCCAGCGCGCCGATCTCCATCCCGGCCAATGCGCTGAACCCGAGCGCGAGCACACCGGCGCCGAGCCGGTAGGCCCCTTCGCATCGGATTGCACGAGATAGCCCAGCTTGCACAGCGTATATGTCAGGCGGCTGACGGTGGGCTTGGGCAGCCCGGTCCGGCCCGCGATCTCCTGGTTGGTCAGCGTGGTTTCATCAAGGCGAAAGCAGCGCAGGACCTCGAAGCCCCGGGCAATCGCGGTGACGAAGTTCCGGTCGCCCTCGGCCTCGATATCGTCGTTGATCCTGCTCATCACTGGTCCCTTCGGATAGCGCCACCTGAATAGCCTGAACGCCCCATGTTCACCCCAGGATCGCTCGCGGGCATTTCATGCGTTTCGAACGGCAGTTTCAATGCCATACGCGATATAGTTCAACCAAAATCGCATATCCGGCCTGAATCATCGTGGGACCGCCCGAATTCTGACCTCACACGGCAAGACCCAACTCAGCCATAGAGCAATTCCGGTATGAACAGCACGATTCCCGGGAACAGGATCATCAGCAGCACCCCGAGCAGCGTCACCAGGACATAGGGAATGACCGAGGCATAGATATCCCCCATCGTGACATCGGGTGGCGCCACCCCCTTCAGGTAGAAGAGATTGAAGCCGAAGGGCGGTGTCATGTAGCCCACTTCCATCATGATGATGAAGAGGATCCCGAACCAGATCGGATCGAATCCCGCATCGCGCACCACCGGCAGAAAGACCGGCAAGGTGATCAGCATGATCCCCACCGGATCGAGCACCATCCCGAACAGGAACAGGACCGTCAACATGAAGAGCAGCGCGCCCCATTTGCCACCGGGGATGAATTCCATCAGGTTGGAAATCAGGCTTTGCGCCCCGAGCGCGGTATAGGCGGCGGAAAAGGCATGCGCCGCGAACAGGATCCACATGACCAGCGCGGTCAGGCGCAGGGTCGCGATGGCCGTCTCATGGATCACCTTCCATGAAAGCTGACCGTTGACCGTGGTGGCGACCAATGCGCCGAAGACCCCGATCGCAGCGGCCTCGGTCGGGGTCGCGAATCCGCCGAAGATGGCCCCCAGCACGATGGTCACGATCAGGATCGGAAGGATGACCGCGCGCAGCGACCGCAGTTTCGGCCCCCAGCCCGTCCGCTCTTCCTTCGGCAGCGCCGGTCCCAGTTCCGGCTGCAGCCAGCAGCGCACGCCGATATAGATCGACACCAGCACGAATAATGTCAGCCCCGGACCTATGCCCGCCGCGAACAGCCGCCCGACCGACACCTCGGTCAGCAGCGAATAGAGCACCATCAGGATGGATGGCGGGATCAGGATACCCCAACCGCCGCCCGCGTTGATCGCGCCCAGTGCCAGCTTCTTGTCATAGCCGCGCTCCAGCATCTTGGGCAGCGCGATGGTGCCCATCGTCACCACGGCCGCCCCCGAGATCCCCGACATCGCCGCGAAGATCACGCAGATCAGCACCGTGCCGATGGCCAGGCCCCCGCGCAGCCCGCCCCACCATTGATGCATCATGTCATAGAGATCATTCGCGACGCCGGATTTCTCCAGCAGGATGGCCATGTAGACGAAAAGCGGAATGGCCATCAGCGTGGGCGACTGCATCGTCTCCCACATTTTCGAGGCCAGCAGGTAGAAGCCGATCGATCCCATCTCGTAATAGAGAAACACCACCGAGACACCGCCCAGCACGAAGGCCAGCGGCGAGCCGAGCAGGACGAACAGCAGCAGGCAGCCGAAGAACAGCAGGGTCAGAAGTTCCACGCTCATAGCTGGACCTCCTGCGGATCGGAACCATGCGGGGCTGCGGCGGATTTGCCGAACACCTCCTCGGGCACAGGCAGGTCCAGAAGCACCCGGATATCGGCCCAGAGGCGGATGCAGCCTTGCAGCAGAAGCAATATCGCGGCAATCGGGATCAGGGATTTCGTCGGCCATAGCGGAGGATTCCACAGCGAGTTGGACCGCTCCATCCCCGTTATCGCGTCCGAGGCAAGGACCCATCCCTGCCACAGAAGCACCCCGACAAAGAGCAGGAACAGCGGCCAGGTCAGGATATCCAGCAGCGCCTTTCGCTTGCGGCTGAACTTGCCATAGAAGATATCGACATTCACATGCGCCCGCTCGGCCAGCAGATATCCTCCGCCGATGATCGCGTAACCGCCGAAGATCAGCGTGGCCAGTTCGGCGGTCCAGATCGCCGGCCGCCCGACCACATAGCGCATGACCACATCGGCCAAGAGCAGGCCGAACAGGATCAGGACCGCGAGCGAAGCCCAACGCCCGATGAAACGGTTGAAACGCGTGATGACACGTGCCGCCTGAAACATGCTCTGTAATCCTTGTGCTGGCGTTGCGGGATGCTGCCCGGCCGGAACGGTCCGGGACCGCCTTGATCCGATCCGGGCTCGCGAGCCGGTATGAACGGCTCGCAGCGGGTTCTTTCCGCCGCGAACCGCAGGGGCATCAGCTATAGCCCAGATCCGTCATGAGGCCGCGATAGATATCCGCCGCCTTGCCGGCCTGCTCGCTCTTTTGCCCCTCGGCTTCGAGGATCTTCGTGGAGGCCTCGGCCAAAAGTTCGCGCACATCATCGGGCAGGGTCACGACCTCCACCCCCTGGTTGGCAACGCCATCGGCGAGCGCCAGCGCCTCCTGATGCTGATATTCGGCCGTGCGCAGGAAGAACCGCGCCTGAACCGTGTCGAGGAAGGCGGTGCGCAGATCGTCGCTCAACTCCTCCAGCGCCTTCAGGTTGACGATGTAGGAATCCGTCGTCTGCGCCAGGACGGGCTTGTAGTGATACTTGCACACCTCCCATAGCGACATGGATTGCGCCCCGATCGCCGCCCCCCAATGCGCGCCATCGACCACGCCCGAACTCAATGCCTGGTACAGCTCCGATCCGGGGATATATTGCGGCGCGGCCCCGGCGGCAGACAGGTAATCCAGCATCGCCCCCGAGGACCGGATCTTGAGGCCGCTGAAATCGGCGGCGGATTCGACCTTCTTGGACGCGGTCATCTCGACCGGCAGCACCTTTTCCGACAGGAGCATGACGCCCTTGGGTGCCAGTTCCTCGTTCAGCAATGCCTCGAGCCCGAGATTCTTCAGCGCATGTTCGAACTCCCATGCCTGGCGGAAGGTGCCCGGAATGCCATAGACGAAATTCGCCACGCTCGCCTGATCCTCGAAATAGGATGCGGCAAGCGTGCCCATCGGCACCACGCCCTTGCTGACGATATTGAAGATGTCCGGCCCCTTGGCGAATTCCCCGGCACCGAGCAATTCCATCTTGAAGGCCCCGTCGGTCCGCTCTTCCAGGGTGCTGGCCATCTTGCCGAGACTGTCATCGAAGGATGCCGATGCCTTGGGCCAATGCGACTGTATACGCCAGCTCACCTCTCCGGCGGCAATCGCCTTGCCGACAAGCGCCGGTGACGCGACGGCGGCGACCGCGCCGCCGCGAAGCAGCGCCCGACGGTTCATTCCCTTGTGCGTTGCAGTGGTTTTCAGTGTGGTTTTCATGTTTTCCTCCCTGTTTTCAGCCAGCCGGTCCGCCCTTTCGGGACATGGCCGCGTCAAGTCGTCGATATGCTAATCAGCCCGGGACAATCCCGACCCTGACAAACGTCCGTCACATTCTCAACTTATTTCTTCTGACGAAGCCGTGTAACCCGTGGCCGCGCCGTCCGGTTGTTTCCGCCGTCTCGCGTCGCCCCAGATCAGGAAGACGAGGACAGCGGATGCGGCCCCTCCGGCCAGCGTCGTGATCAGGCCGGGAAAGCTGAATGCGAAACCTGCCGCGGCCAGCGGCAGGCGCAACCACGGCCGCACCGGGCCGACGCCGAGAAGATAGCCTTCAAGCCCGCCCGACAGCAGGATGATCCCCGCGACGATGGATGGCAGGACATAGATCAGCGGCGTCAGGTCTCCCTGCAGCACCAGCGCCGGCTGGAACAGGAAGAACAGCGGCACGAAATAGATCACCACGCCAAGACGCATCGCGGTGAACGAGGTCCGCATCGGGCGTGCCCCGGCAATGGTCGCGGCCAGGAAGGCCGCCGCGCCGACAGGTGGCGTGATCACCGACAGCATCGCGTAATAGACGATGAAGAAATGCACCGCGATGGTGTTCAGGCCGCCGACATTGATGATCGCGGGCGCCAGCGTCACGGCCAGGAAGATATAGGCCACGATCGCAAGCCCCGCCATTCCCATGATGAAACAGGCGAGCACCCCGAACAGGATGATGAGATAAATATTCCCGCCGCCAAGCGCGACCAGCCCGGATGTCACCGATCCCGTCACGCCGGTGATGGTCAGCGCGCTGACCACGAAGGCAATGGGCAGGATGATGGCGGCGGTCTGCGTCACCAGCAGGCCGATCTGCCGCAGGGTCTCGAACAGCCGGCGCGGCGTCATCCGGGTTTCCGGCTGCAGGAAGCTCAGCAGGATCATCAGACCGCTCGCATACCATGGCGCGTAATATTCCCACCGCATGTAAAGCAGCCCCCAGACCAGGAAGATCAGCACCAGCAGGAACGGCCAGCCCCGCAACAGGACCTTGCCTGCATTGGGGATCTCGGCCGCGCTCATCCCGGTCAGCCCCTTTCGCGCGGCATAGGCGTCCACTTGCAGGATGAGCCCGAAATAGAACAGCAGCGAGGGCAGGATGGCGGCGACCATGACGGTCGCGTAATCGACGCCGATGGTGATCGCCATGACAAAGGCGATGGCCCCCATGACCGGCGGCATGACGACACCGCCGGTCGAGGCGCAGGCCTCGATGGCCGCCGCGTAATGGGCCGGATAACCCACCTTCTTCATGGTCGGGATGGTGATCGAGCCGGTGCCCGCGATATTCGAGAAGATCGATCCCGACAGCGACCCGAAAAATGCCGAGGCGACGATGGAGACCTTGGCCGGGCCGCCGCGATAGCGTCCGAAACCGGCATTCGCGAGATCGATGAAGAACTCGCCTGCCCCCGTCGCGATCAGCACCCCGGCAAAGACGAGAAAGCCCAGCACGATCTCGGCGACGATCTTGGTGGTGATGCCCAGCATCCCCTCGGCGCGGAAGACATGCGCCTCGATCATCTGCTCGAAACCGTAGGGGATGCCCATCAGCAGCCCCGGAAACCGGTCGGCGACAAGCGGATAAAGCCCCAGCAGGAAGACCACCAGCAGGAATGGCAGCCCGCCCGAGCGCCGCGCCAGTTCCAGCATCAAAAGCCAGATCACCACCCCCATCGGAAGATTGGTCCAGCCAGCCTGCACCATGTCCCAGGCATGGAACGAGAACCAGAGACTGATCCCCAGGGCGGTGACCGCAGCAGCGATATCGAAAAGCGGGATGCGTTTCTGCCCCTGAAAGGCGGGCAGCGCGACAAATGCCATCGCAGAGAACAGCCCGATGAAGATCCAGTAATACTGTCCCTCCAGCAGCCGTTGCCCCATGATCGGCACGCCGAAGACATAGGCCAGCCCGAAGCCCAGCCCGATCGTGCAGAGCGCGACGAACAGGATGCTGGGAAGCGTGAAGAACCCGCCGAGACGGCTGAGATCGGGATCGGCGGCGGGCACCGTTGCCGGTGCTGCGCCCGTATCCGTGACATCCGGCGAGGTTTCAAGTTCAGAATGCGACATGATATAGGCCCGGTTTCTGGCATTGACACTGATTGCCGGCCCATCTCGGGGCCGGCCTAGGCGTTTCCGGTCACAGCCTCGAACGGAAGCCTTCGAGATCCGCCGTGTGCTTTTCCAGGATGGCGATGAAGTCGGGGTTGTCGAAACGGATCTTCACCCCCTGCTCGCCCGCCTCTTCCATCGCCGCCCCGCGCGCTGCGATCCAGGCATCCATCTTCTCGATGGCGGCATTGTTCCAGGCGTCGTCGGCCTCGCTCCACTGCCCGATCTCGCGCAGGTATTTCACCGTTCCCTCATGCACCGGAAGCGGGGAGCGGTCGAGATATTTGCGGAATTCCTCCACCGACATCCGCGCGGCCAGCGGATGGGTATCCTTGTAGCCGTCATAAGCGGTGTGCATCCATTTCGCGAGATTGTAGACAAGCTCGGTCTCGGTATCCGCAGGCACGCCATAGACGAAATTCGACGTCGCCCCGCCGACACCCCGCGCCGTCTTCACCCCCATCGAGATCTCGGTCGGGACAAGCATCGGGCGCGAGTCGAGATATCTCGACCATCCCTCGGAATTGCCGGGATCAAGCGGCAGCCAGCGGATCCCGCCGGGCGCGCCCTCCATCTCGGACAGGACCGAGCTGATCGCCGCGCAATAGGCAACATCGGCCTTGCCCTCGACGACCGAGCGGCAGTTCTCGGCATAGCTGGAGGCGGGAACATAGGAGATCAGCGATTTCGCCTCTTCCGCGCTCAGGCCCAGATAGGCTGGCAGCCCCTGCTCCACGGCGGACACCATCGGCGGCGAGAAGAGACCGGCCGCCACGCTGTATCCGCCCTTTTTCAGGTCCTCCAGCGATTGCAGCTCGGAATCCCCGGCCACGACATAGCCCCAGGGCGTGTCGTTATGGTGCCAGACGACCCGTTGCGGCACCGGCTTCTGGCTCGCATAGCCGTCTATGCCTTGCGTCTGGTAGCGCATTTCCGCGGCTGAAACAGAGGACACCATGATGTCGCGGCGATCCGTCAGGCGGGTATAGCGCATGGTTTCACTGTCTTCCGGCACGACCCGAACCGTCATGCCGGTATCCTCTTGCAGGATCGGCGCCCAGCCATTGGTCGATGCAAAGCTGCCGCTCGCCGTTCCGGGCGTGCCGATCACCAGCAGGCGCGGCCAGTCAAAGCCTTCTTGCGCGATTGCCGCGCCCGACAGGCCAAGCATCGCCACGATCGAGCCGAGGATCCCTGCGGTTCTGATATCCGGCCTTTTCATCGTTTCTCCTCCCTTATGTTTTTCGTCACTTGCCCAGGCAGTTCGTCCATGTCCGATCCGGCGCATGGCAATGGAAAGCCTCCCTCTTCCCCGCCCGGCGATCCGCGCCAATCCCGGGCGGGTCATAATTCCTGACGGCTGTCAGGATATGTATGCCCATCTCTGCGAGTCAATGCTTTCCAGGGCCTGGCGACAAAGAGAACCGGCGCATCGGCATGCCCATCAGCTATAGGTCAGCATCATTTGCCCCTCGGGCGACATCAGGTGCGGAACCGCGTTGAATTCCTGCAGGTAGAAGGCCCTCTCTGAAAAGATGAACCTCGTCATGGAACTGTTCCTGATCTGCAGGTTGAGATGCATCATCTGCGCATCCGGGGCATCAAGGGCCTTCGCGGTCATCCGCCCGATCACCCCGCCCGAACTGACGACAAGCACCCTTTTCGCATCCGTCCGCACGGCGAACCGGCGGGCAGCCTCGACACGGGTGGCAAAATCCTGCCAGCTCTCCTTCGCGCCGCCGCATCCGCCCGCCTGCCATTCCAGGACAGTTTCGCGCAGATTGCGGAAATAGGATTTGCGGTCGGCCTTCACGTGATCCGGAACCGCGCCCCCGAACCGCGCGCGGAAAAGATCGTCGAGATCATATTCGTTGAACCCTGCATGCTCTTCGGCCGCATCCCCGAAGCCCATCGACGCCAGCGTTTCCCGCTGCCGCACAAGCGTTCCGGTGATCAGGCGGTCGGGGATCCAGCCGATCTCGCGCAGCATCTCCCCCACCACGCGGGATTGACGATGCCCGAGTTCGGACAATTGGTCGTAATTGTCGGCCCCGAAGGATGCCTGACCGTGCCGGATCACCAACAGCTCTGCCATGTTCTGCTATGACCCCTGCGTTCAGAGCACTTCGAACAGCCCGGCGGCGCCCATGCCTCCACCCACGCACATGGTGCAGACGACATATTTCGCGCCGCGCCGCTTGCCCTCGATCAGGGCGTGGCCGACCATGCGCGCGCCCGACATCCCGTAAGGATGCCCGATCGAGATCGCGCCGCCATTGACGTTCAGCAACTCATCCGGGATTCCCAGAACACGCGCCGAATGCAGGACCTGGCAGGCAAAGGCCTCGTTCAGTTCCCACAAGCCGATATCGTCCATCTTCAGCCCATGGGCCTGAAGCAAGCGTGGCACGGCATGGATGGGGCCGATACCCATCTCGTCAGGGGCAAGCCCCGCCGCCATCACGCCCACATAGCGGCCAAGCGGCTGAAGCCCCAGTTTCTCGGCCCGTCTGGCCTCCATCAGAACCGAGGCCGATGCACCGTCCGACAATTGCGAGGCATTGCCTGCCGTGATGTGCCGGCCTTCCTTGACCTTCTGCCCGTCCTTGAACACCGGCGACAAGGCTTGCAGGTTTTCAAGTGTCGTCGAGGGCCGGTTGCCCTCGTCCTTGGCCAGTTCGACCTCTTCGTCGGAAACCTCTTTCGTCTCCTTGTCGACCACTTTCCTGATCGTCTTCATCGGCACGATCTCGTCATCGAACAGCCCCGCCTCCTGCGCCGCCGCCGTCCGTTGCTGCGACCGCAGCGCATAGGCGTCCTGATCCTCGCGGGTGACGCCATAGCGGTCCGCCACGATCTCGGCGGTTTCCAGCATGGTCATGTAGAGCTCGGGCACATGCTCGACGATCCAGGGATCGGTGCGGCGGTCCTGGCGGATATTCTGGTTCTGCACGAGACTGATGCTTTCGACACCCCCGCCGATGACCACCTCCATGCCGTCATGCACGATCTGCTTGGCCGCCGTCGCGATCGCCATCATGCCCGAGGCGCATTGCCGATCGATCGACATGCCCGCGATGGTATCGGGCAGACCCGCGCGGATCACCGCCTGACGGCCGATATTGCCGCCGGTGCTGCCCTGCTGGATGGCGCAGCCGATCACGCTGTCCTGGATCTCGGCGGGATCGACGCCGGAACGCTTCACCGCATGTTCGACGGCATGACCGATCAATGCCTGGGCCTGGGTATCGTTGAACGCGCCCCGAAATGCCTTGCCGATGGGTGTGCGGGCGGTGGAGACGATGACTGCGTCACGCATTATGCTGTTTCCTTCCTGGTTTCGTTTCGCGTTCGGGGGAAGCCACGCTCACATCCCCCGCAGGGCCGCGACCTGCTCGGCGTGATAGCCGTAATCGCCAAGCCATTCCGAGCCGACACGGGCGCGCTTCATGTAGAACCCCATGTCATATTCATCGGTCATGCCGATCCCGCCATGCATCTGCACGCCCTCCATCACCGCCAGTTGCGCGGTCGAGGTCGCCCGTGCCTTGGCCAGCGACACGGCAAGCGTCGCCTCATTGGGATCGGTGTCCAGAACCCGGCCCGCATTGAGGATCGCCGAAGCCGTCACCTCGATCTCGCACCACAGATGCGCAGCGCGATGCTGTAGCGCCTGGAAACTGCCGATGGGCTGGCCGAACTGCTTGCGGTCCTTCAGATAACCAACCGTCATGTCGAAGGCGCCTGCCGCCAGTCCCGACATTTCTGCCGCCAGGGCCGCCTGCCCGGCCTCCAATCCCGGCTTGAGGGCCGTCATCGCGCCGCCCACTTGCCCCAGAACATCGTCACCCGTCGCCTCGACATTCTCGAACGCGATCCGTGCGGCGTCGCGGGAATCGATCATGCCCTGCGCCGTCCGGGTGATCCCGGCGCGGTCTGCCGGCAGGTCGAACAGGGTCAGCCCCTCCTCGCCCGTACGCGCGAGCACCAGAAGCCGGTCGGCGAAACCGCCATCGACCACGAAGCATTTCTTCCCCGAAAGGCGGAAACCGTTGCCATGCCGCTCGGCGGTCATCGCCGTCGCCTCGGGGGCGAATTTATGCGCCTCGTCAATGGCCAGCGCATGGGTCAACTCGCCTGCGGCAATCGCCGCCATCGCGCTTTTTGCCCGCTCTCCCCCGATCCGCCGCAGGATCGTCGCGGCGATGACCGCGCTGGACAGAAAGGGCGTGCAGGCCAATGTCCGGCCCATCTCATGCGCCAGCACCCCGGCGGCGGCATGTCCCATATCCGCGCCGCCCGCATCCTCGGGAATCAGCACTCCGGCCCAGCCCATGTCGCAGATCCGCCGCCAGAGCGCGGGATCATGTGTCCTGCCCGCATCGCGCAGATCGCGCAACGCCCGGACCGGGGCCGCCTCGTCCAGAAACCCGCGCGCATTGTCGGCGAGCATCGCCTCGTCTTCGCTCTTCACCAGTTTGTCCATGTCACGCCCCCGGCAATCCAAGAACCCGGCGCGCCAGGATCGTCAGCATCACCTCGCTGGTGCCTCCCTCGATGGAATTGGCCTTGGTCCGCAGCCAATCGGCCGCGCGATTGCCGACCGGCCCGTCCCATTCCAGCGCCGCGCTGCCGCAGGCCGACATGATCAGTTCGTGGCGGCGCTTGTTCAGCTCGGTTCCCATGTATTTCAGCATGGCCGACGCATTCCCGACGCCCTTCCCGGCCTCGGCCATGTCCTTGTAGCGCTCGATGGTCAGGCCGGTGGCCAATGCATCGACCTCGCAGCGGATGGCAGCGGCCCGCAGGACCGGATCCTGCGCCGAGGGCTCGCCCGCCATCTGCGCCATGACCGCCCCGAGCGCACGCCCGCCGGAAAGCCCGGTGCCGCCGCTGCTGATCATCTCGCGCTCATGCGTCAGCAGGTATTTCGCCACGTCCCAACCGCGATTCGCCTCGCCGACGATCCGGTCCTTGGGCACTTTGACATTGTCGAAAAACGTCTCGCAGAAGGGCGACGCCCCCGAGATCAGCCGGATCGGGCGCGTGGTGACGCCGGGATCGTCCATGTCGATCAGCAAAAACGAGATCCCCTTGTGCTTCGGAGCCTCGCGGTCGGTCCGGATCAGCGCAAAGATCCAGTCGGCCTTGTCGGCATAGGAGGTCCAGATCTTCTGGCCATTCACCAGCCAGTGATCGCCCATGTCCTCGCCGCGGGTCTGGACGCTGGCAAGGTCCGATCCCGCGCCCGGCTCGGAATAGCCCTGGCACCAGCGTATCTCGCCGCGTGCGATCTGCGGCAGGTAATGCCGTTTCTGCTCGGGCGTTCCGAATTGCAGCATGGCCGGCCCCAGCATCGAGATGCCAAAGCTTTTCAGCGGCGGGCGGGCATTGATCCGCTCCATCTCTTCAAGGAAGATTTTCTCTTCGGCGCGGCTCAGGCCGGCACCGCCATATTCAGCGGGCCAGCGCGGCACGGTCAGCCCCCGCGCCGCCGCGCGTTCCAGCCATGACCGCTGCGCATCGCTGGAAAATTCCCAGTTCTTCCCGCCCCAGCAGATCGCATCATCGGTGATTCTGCCATCGCGCATCTCTGCCGGGCAGTTCTCTTCCAGCCATGCGCGAATCTCGCTTCGGAACCTGTTCAGGCGGTCGTCATCCTGCATATCAGCCCCCCCCTTCTGATGCGCACTTGTTCCGCTATGCAAAATTGCATTTTGAAAAATGATTGACAAGACGTTTTGTTCGCTGGCCTATTGTGGCCGCGGTCAGAAGGAGGAGAACGACATGAAATCAATGCTGAGTCATGAGCCGGGCGGGCCTGAAACACTGGTCATGGCAGAGCTTCCGGAACCGGAGCCGAAAGCGGGAGAGCTGCGAATCCGTGTCCGCGCCGCCGGGCTGAATTTTCCCGATACGCTGATCATCCGGGATCTCTACCAAGTCAAACCTTCACGCCCCTTCGCGCCCGGAGGCGAGGTCGCAGGCGAGATCGAGGCCGTGGGCGAAGGTGTCAGCGGATTCGCGCCGGGTGACCGGGTTCTGGCGCTGACCGGGCATGGCGGCTTTTCCACCCATGTGATCGCCGAGGCGGCGCGGGTCGCCCGGATTCCCGACCGGATGCCCTTTGACGAGGCCGCCTGCTTCATCTTTACCTATGCGACATCGCATCACGCGCTCAAGGACCGGGCGCAGATCAGGACCGGGGAAACGCTGTTGATCCTCGGGGCCGCCGGAGGCGTGGGCGCAGCCGCGATCGAGCTTGCCAAGGCCGCCGGGGCAAAGGTGATCGCGGCGGTCTCGTCCAAGGAAAAGGCGGAGTTCTGCCAGGAGCTTGGTGCGGATGAGACCATCATCTACCCGCTCGACATGGATCGCGCCGCACAAAAGGCATTCTCGGACCGGATCAAGGCGCTCTCGGACGGAAATGGCGTGGATGTCGTCTATGACGCGGTCGGCGGCGACTACGCCGAACCGGCCCTGCGGGCGCTGGCCTGGAAAGGCCGCTTCCTCGTCGTGGGCTTCCCGGCGGGGATTCCGAAGATCCCCCTCAACCTCACCCTGCTCAAGGGCAGCCAGATCGTCGGGGTTTTCTGGGGCGCCGCCGTCCGCCGCGATCCAAGGGGACATGCCGAGAACATGGCCGAACTGTTCGCGCTTTATGAAAAGGGACAGGTCAAGCCGCGTATCCATGCCCGGTATCCGCTGCACCAGGCGGCAGAGGCGCTGACGCTCATGCAGGATCGGAAGGTGCTGGGCAAAGTCGTGCTGACCGTCGATTGATCAGTCCAGATGCGCCGTATCGTTGAACCGCCTCGCGATCATCACCTCGCCCCGGATGACAAGCTGGCTGATCGAGCCATTCGCGGCGCCGTTGAACGCAAAGGGCCTTGCCCCGGTCGCGATCGACATCGCCGCGCCGATCACCCCGCCATGCACGAATACCGCCACACGTTCGTCGGGATGCGCAGCCGCGATCCGCAGCAACGCGGCCCGGACGCGCCAATGAAGCGCGGCGGTGGTTTCGGCACCGGGGATCTCGCCCCATTCATGCATGGCCTTCGCGCGCTCGAAAGCCGGATGCCGTTCCGCCGCGCGAAAGCGGTAAAGCCCGCCATCCCATTCGCCGAGATGCACCTCTCGCAGGTCGGCCTCTACTTTCGGGGCAATGCCCAGCATACCGGCCAGAGGGGCCGCGGTCTGCCGGGTCCGCTGCAATGTCGTGACATAGATTGCCGCGATACCCTCGCCTTGCAGCCGCGCGCAAACCGCCTGCGCCTGCGCCTCGCCGTCCGCGTGCAGGGCCGGATCGCCATGCCCGTCCTTCAGCGGAAAGCTCTCTCCCCGGATCGCCGGCATCGATTCGCCGTGGCGGATCAGCAGCAGGTCCGCCGCTCCGGGCGGAGGGGCAAAGCGGTTCTGGCGGACTTCATCGCTCATATCGATCCTTTCCCGTTTCGACCGGATATAGCCACAAGGAACAGACCATGACAAACCGACAGATCGTCGTCGCCGAATTGCCAAAGGATGCGCTGACACCTGGTCATTTCAGGATGACAACGACCCCGATCCCCGAGCCGGGCGAGGGCGAGGCGCAATTGCGCGTCATCCTGATGTCCATCGACGCGGCGAACCGCTCCTGGCTGAAAGGGGCCACCTACCGCGCCCCGGTTCTTGCCGGAGATCCGATGCCGACCTATGCGGTCGCCGAGGTCACCCGGTCGCGCAGCCCCGAACTGGACGTTGGCGATCTGGTCATCGGGTCCGCCAGTTGGTCGGAGTTTGTGACGGCCCCTGCGGACAAGCTGCGCAAGATGCCGGGCATCCGCCCCCTGTCGCATCTGCTGTCGGTCTACGGGATCGCGGGAAAGACGGCCTATCACGGGTTGATCACTGTCGGCAGGGCGGTCGCGGGGGAAACCGTCCTCGTCTCTGCCGCCGCCGGTTCGGTCGGGGGATTCGTCGGCCAGATCGCCAAGGCCATGGGCTGCCATGTCATCGGCATCGCCGGAGGGGCCGAGAAGTGCAACTGGGTGACCTCGGAACTGGGCTTCGACGCCTGCCTGGATTATCGCGACAGCGGTTTCAACAAGGCCTTGCGGGCAGCCTGTGGCGATGGCGTCGATGTCTATTTCGACAATGTCGGCGGCAAGGTCCTGGAGGCCGCCCTGTTCAACATGAAGGACAGGGGGCGCGTCGTCTGCTGCGGCGCCATCAGCCAATATGACACCGACACGCCTTCCGGTCCCCGCAACCTGCCGGGGCTTGTCGTGACCAAGCGGCTGCGGATGGAGGGTTTCATCGTCAGCGATTTCGCGCGGGATGACGACAAGGCGATGAAGGCGCTGCGCCACTGGGTCGATGCGGGCCGGATCAAGGTGACCGAGGATATTTTCGACGGCCTCGAACGGGCCCCGGAAGCGCTGATCGACCTGCTGGCCGGCGGCAATACCGGCAAGCGCATGGTGCGCGTATCCGCCGATCCCAGCTGACAAGGAGAGCCGAGATGTCATCCCTGCAAAATGCGTTGGAACATTACCAAGCCCGGATCGGGACCAAGATCGGAATATCAAGCTGGGTCACGGTGGATCAGCAAATGATCGATGCCTTCGCCGACACGACCCGGGACAACCAGTGGATCCATACCGACCCGAAACGCGCCGCCAGCGAGACGCCCTTCGGCGGCACGATCGCGCATGGTTTCCTGACGCTGTCCCTGGCCAGCGGCTTTGCCCAAGAATGCTTCCAGCCCATGCCCGGCCAGGTCATGGGGATCAATTACGGCCTGAACAAGCTTCGCTTCCTGAGCCCGGTCAAGGTCGGATCGCGCCTGCGGGGTCAATTCACCCTGCAGGGGATCTCTGTCCGAAGCGACACCGAGTTGCTGCGCGAAACCCTTCTGACCATCCAGATCGAAGGCGCGGAAAGGCCCGCGCTCGTGGCCGAATGGCTTGGCATTTCCGTTTTCAGGGATTGATGCCATGCCATCCGGGGGGCGGTGAGATTACGCCCCCCTGAATACCGGCTTGCGCTTTTCGACAAAGGCCGCCGCCGCCTCCTTGTGATCCGAGGTCATCATCGACAGGGCGTGGTTATGCGCCTCCTGGTCGAAACAGGCACTCAGATCCGCGCCTTTCTCGGCCAGGGCGATATTCTGCTTGATCCGGCCATAGGTCAGCGTCGGCCCCCCTGCCAGGCTGCGGGCCAGCGTCTTGGCCTCGTCCAACGCAGAGCCAGAGGCAACGGCGCGCGTCATCAGCCCGAGCTCGACGGCCTCCTTGCCCGACAGCACCGGCGAGGTCAGGTAAAGCTCCCTCGCCTTCGCCGCCCCAACTATCTGCGTCATGAAATAGGTGCCGCCGTAATCTCCCGACAGGCCGACCTTGGCGAAGGCCGTGGTGATCTTCGCGTCCTCGGCGCAGATGCGCAAATCGCATGCCAGCGCCATCGAGAGACCCGCGCCGGCCGCAGAGCCCTCTATCGCGGCAATGGTCGGCTTGGGCATGTCATGCAGATATTGCGAGACGCTCATCCGCTCGCGCAGGCGCTGCATTCGTTCCCCTTGCGATAGCTCCGCCCCCTGCCCCTCATTCATCGCCTTGACGTCTCCGCCCACGCAGAAATGCCCCTCGCCCCGGTCAGCAGGACCGCCCGCACCGTTGAATCCATCGATGCGCGGGCGGCGGCATCACGCAGGGCCAGGGTCATCTCGGGATTGAGCGCATTGCGCCGCTCGGGCCGGTTCATGGTAAGGATCAGCAGGCCGTCTTCGAATTCCTGCAGCAGCGCATCTGACATGGATGGTCCTTTCGGGTCTTTCATCAAGAGATTTCATTCGCCGGGCAATCCGGGTGCGAAGCGTCAACCAAGCCGCTTCCCAATCGGTATCTGCCCGCGCAATCCTGGCAATGCGGCAGTTTTCCATGGCGCACTGACAAGTGTCAGGATAATGTGGTCACAGCACATGGTCAAGAACGCCGCAGCCGATAAAACGATTCCCTGTCCGTGATCAGGATTTGCAGCCACTCCTTTCCGGGCACGGATTCGGATCATGGCCGATAGGCGCGTTTTGCGGAATTGAATTTCGACATGCGGTATTGGCAGGTTCGAAAATTGTGACTAGTCTCCGGCCGCAGGAGGCGCGCTTGGGGGAGAAAGCTTCGTGAGACGACTCGATTTGGGAGGGGAGCGGATGACAGGATCAGAACAGGCAGGAGTGGTCTCGAACCTCCCTCAATGCCCGATGACCTTCGAGCAGGCCGTGCAGCATGTCGAAAGCAACAACCCGATGTTCCGGACGACATCGGTGACGCTCCGGGGAATCACCTACAAGGCGTTCAGGAACTGCCCGCGAAACCTGCCCGAGATGATGCGCTCCAGCCGGGAAAAGCATGGCAACGGGGCCGCCGATTACCTGGTCTATCGCGACGAACGCTGGTGCTATGACGCGTTTTGCAATGACGTCAACAAGATGGCCCATGTCCTGCGCGACCGCTTCGGCCTTTCCAAGGGAAGCCGGGTCGCCATCGCGATGCGCAACTACCCCGAGTTCCTGGTCATGATGCTTGCCATATCCTCGATCGGCGGCGTGGCGGTCCTTTTGAATGCCTGGTGGACGACGGAGGAATTCGAATATGCCCTGCAGGACAGCGGGGCGAAATTCGTCGTCGCGGACGGTCCCCGGCTTGAACGGCTGCAACCATTGACCGCCCCGCTCTCGCTGACCACGATCGGCGTGCGGGACGGTGAAGCGCTTGCATCCCACGCCTACACGGCCTTGCGGGACGGTATCTCGCCCGGCACCATGCTCGAAACCGGGATCGAGCCCGACGATGATTTCGCGATCATCTATTCCTCGGGCACGACCGGCAAGCCGAAAGGCGTGGTCCAGACCCATCGCGGCGCGATCACGGCGGTCTATTCCTGGCTCATGCAGGTTGCCATCGGGCCGTTGGTCACCCCGCCCGGCCCCGATACGCCACTCATGCCGCCCGCCTCGGTGCTGATCGTCACGCCGCTTTTCCACGTCACCGCCTCGCATACGCAGTTCCTCTACAGCCTGGCCGCACCCGCCAAGGTGACGCTGCTGCATAAATGGGATCCCCATGAGGCCATGCGGCTGATCAAGGAAGAGAACGTCACCCGCTTCCTCGGCGTGCCGACGCAATCGGCCGAACTCATGGCCGCCATTCGCGACACCGGGGAAACATTGCCCTCGCTCAGATATATCGGCGCAGGCGGGGCCAAGCGGCCCGCCGCGCAGGTGGCGAAACTGGCCGAGACCTTTCCGATGGCGAATGTGGCGACGGGATGGGGGATGACCGAAACCAATGCCCTGGGGATCGGCATGATGGGTAATGCCTACAAGGAACGCCCGAACGCCGCCGGGCGTCTCTATCCGCCGGTGCAGGAAATCCGTATCCTTGATGATGACGGCCACGAGGTCCCCACCGGCACCCTGGGCGAGATCACCGTCAAGAGCCTTGCCAATATGCGATGCTACCTGAACAAGCCGGAAGAGACGGCGGCGATCCTGAAGGATGGCTGGCTGAGCACGGGTGATCTGGGCATGATCGACGAAGAGGGCTTCGTCACCATCCTGGACCGCAAGAAGCATATCATCATCCGGGGGGGCGAGAATATCTCCTGCCTCGAAGTCGAAGGCGCCCTGCATCGGCATCCCGATGTGATCGAGGCCTGCGCCTTTTCCGTTCCCGATGAAAGGCTGGGCGAGATCGTGGGGATCGCCGTCCATCTGCGCGACGGAGCCTCTCTGACCCATGCCGAGATGGCGGATTTCCTGAAGGACCATCTGGCCAGGTTCAAGATCCCCGAGAAATCGTGGTGCCAGCATGAACCGCTCTTGCGCGGCACCACCGACAAGACGGACCGCCGCGCCATTCGCGCCGCCTGTCTCGGGCAAACCTCCTGACAACACCGGAAAACCAAGCAAGGAGTTCCCATGGCTCAAGAAACCATGACGTCATCATCCATGACCGGGAATAGCGATGCCTATATCTCGGCCGCCGCCCAGACCGCCTGGACCGTTCCGGGGCTGGATGCCGCAACGCCCCGCCGCGACATCAAGACCGTCGGCATTATCGGCGCGGGAACCATGGGCGGCGGGATCGCGATGAATTTCGCGACCGCCGGCATCCCGGTCAGGATCGTCGAAACCACGCAAGAGGCGCTTGATCGTGGATTGCAGGTCGTCCGCAACAATTACCAGCGCAGCGCCGACAAGGGCCGTTTCCCGCAGGACGAGGTCGAAAAGCGGATGGACCGGCTGGAGGGGCGGCTTGCCATCGCGGATCTGGGCGATTGCGACCTGGTGATCGAGGCGGTGTTCGAGAACATGGATCTCAAGCACAAGATCTTTACCGAGCTGGACAAGGTCATGAAACCGGGCGCGATCCTGGCCACCAATACCTCGGCCCTGAATATCGACGAGATCGCCAGCGTGACGAAACGCCCCGAGGATGTGATCGGCCTGCATTTCTTCTCGCCCGCCAACGTCATGAAACTGCTCGAGATCGTGCGCGCCGCGCATACGACCGATGACGTGGTCGCGACCTGCATGGACCTGGCCCGCAAGATCGAAAAAATCGCGACGCTGGTCGGCGTCTGCCCCGGTTTCGTCGGCAACCGGATGCTGTTCACACGGCAGAAACAGGCGCTGAAACTGATCCGCAAGGGGCTGATGCCCTGGGATATCGACGCCGCCATCAATGCCTTCGGCTTCAAGATGGGGCCGTTCCAGATGAGCGACCTGGCCGGGCTGGACATTGGCTGGTCCAAGGGGGCCACGACCCAGAACCCGATCCGCGACGCCCTGTGCGAAATGGACCGGCGCGGGCAAAAGACCAAGGCGGGATATTACGATTACGACGATGCCCGCAGGCCGATCCCCTCGGAAGTCACGGCGGCCATCATCCGCGACATCACCGGGGCCGAACCGGTCACGATGCCGCAGGACGAGATCATCGAGACCTGCATCTTCCCGATGATCAACGAAGCGGTGAAGATCCTTGAAGAGAACAAGGCGCAGCGCCCCTCGGATATCGATGTGGTCTGGCTGAACGGCTACGGTTGGCCAACGGACAAGGGCGGGCCGATGTTTTATGGCGATATGGTCGGGGCCAAGGCGGTGCTGGCACGGATGGAGCAACTTGGCGCCGAGGATCCCGAATTCGCGCCTGCCGAGACATTGCGCAGACTTGCCGAAACGGGTGGCAAGTTCACCGAAATCGACTGCGGAGGGCTGAAGACATGAGCTATGAATTCATCACGACCGAACGGCGGGATCACATCCTGATCGTCACCATGAACCGGCCCGAGGTCCATAACGCGATGCATTCCGACATGCATCACGAGATGAGCGATTGCTGGGACAGCTTCGCATCCGACCGGGATCTCTGGGTCGCCGTCCTCACCGGGGCGGGCGACAAGGCCTTCACCGCCGGGAACGACCTGAAGGCAACGGCGAAAGGCGGCAACAAGAAGGGGATGCCGCCGACCGGCTTTGCCGGGCTGAGTTCGCGCTTTGACCTGGAAAAGCCGATCATCGCCGCAGTCAACGGATTCGCCATGGGCGGCGGCTTCGAGACGGCCTTGTCCTGCGACATCATCATCGCCTCCGAACGCGCCAAATTCGCCCTGCCCGAGGTGAAGGTGGGCTTCTTCGCCGCCGCCTCGGGGGTGCAGCGGCTGTCGCGCTATATCGGGCGCCTCGCCGCGCAAGAGTTGATGCTGACCGGACGCACGATCGACGCTGACGAGGCGCTTAAGCTGGGCTGTTGCAACGAGGTGGTGCCGCATGAACAGGTCCTGTCCCGCGCGCTGGAACTGGCCGGGCAGATCTGCACCGTCTCCCCGTCTTCGGTGAAGGCGACCAAGCGCGTGCTGAACCATTTGGCCAGGACCGAAGGGCTGCCCCAGAGCCTCGAATATTCGCGCGAGGTTCAGCGAGACCTGGCCAAGACCAGGGATTTCTCGGAGGGCGTCAACGCCTTCGTGGAAAAGCGCAAGCCCAACTGGGTCAATGAATAGAACGTAGCAGAGACGCTATCGGAAGGAGACTGAAACATGTTGTTCGACCTCACGGGAAAAACCGCCCTGCTGACCGGGGCCTCCAAGGGCATGGGACTGGCCATGGCCAAGGCACTGGCGGAACATGGCGCGACGGTGGTGATCTCTGCCCGCAAGCAGGACCAGCTTGACGCCGCCGCAGCGAGATCAACGCGATGGGCAAGGGCAAGGCATATGCCGTTGCCTGCAATGTCGGCTACAAGGATCAGTTGCAATCGCTGGTCGATCAGACCCATTCCCTCGCAGGCGAGATCGACGTGGTCATCGGCAATGCCGGGGTGAACCCCTATTACGGCCCGACCTCGGAAATCCCCGACGACGCCTATGACAAGACCATGAAGGCGAATGTGCAATCCAATCTCTGGCTCGCCCAGATGGTCGCCCCGGACATGATCGAGAAGGGGTCGGGGTCGATGGCCTTCACCTCGTCCATCGGCGCGTTCAAGCCTTCGGTCATGCTGGGAACCTATGGCATGTCCAAGCTGGCGCTGATCGGGCTGGTGCGCAACCTTGCCGCCGAGTTCGGGCCCAAGGGCCTGCGCTTCAACGCCATCTGCCCCGGCCTCGTGCGCACGGAATTCGCCCGCGAGCTCTGGGACAATCCCGATGTCGAGAAGCGGATCAAGAACGACATCCCCCTGCGCCGCCTTGGCGAGCCCGAGGATTTCGCCGGTCTCGCGGTCTTTCTTGCCTCCGATGCCAGCCGCTACATGACCGGGCAGGCGCTGACCGTCTGCGGCGGCTCGAACATGTGGACCTGAACGGGCCTTTGCGCGGTTCGCCCCCTACGCCTTGCGCGTCACGGGGCGGACAAGCCCTTCCTGCGCGACGCTGGCCACCAGCCGTCCGGCCCGGTCATAGATCAGCCCGCGATTGAAGCCGCGCGCGCCTCCGGTAAAGGGGGCGTCCAGCGCATATAGGTGCCAATCCTCGAACTGGATCGGGGTGTGGAACCACATCGCGTGATCGAGGCTGGCGCTCATCACGTTGCCCTTCAACCATGTCAGGCCATGCGGACGCAGCGACGAGCCCAGAAGGCTCATGTCGGAGGCATAGGCGAGCAGGCAATGCTGCATCTCGGGCGGCTGCCCCTTTGCACCGGGCATCCGGAACCAGAGATGGTTCCGATCATCCGTCCTGACCGGATCGATCAGGTCGCGCGGCGCGACCTCGCGGACATCTATCGGTCTTTCGCGCAGGAAATCGGGCAGCTTGTTCTTGGGAATCCGGTCGGCATGGGCTGCCCGCAAGTCGTGCTGGTCGATCAGGTTTTCCGGCCCTTCGACCTCTGGCATCGGGTGCTGGTAATCCCATCCCGCCTCATCGATCTGGAACGAGGCGGACAGGTTCAGGATTTGCCGCCCATGCTGGATGGCGACGACGCGCCTTGTGGTGAAGCTGCCGCCGTCACGGGCGCGGTCGACCTGGTAGATGACCGGGATCTCGGGATCGCCCGGCCGGATGAAATAGGCATGCAGCGAATGACAGGCCCGGTCCGGCACCGTCCGGTAAGCCGCCATCAGCGCCTGCGCGATCACATGTCCACCAAAGATCCGCGCCCCGCCCTGCCCCTGATAGGCAAAGCCGCGAAACATATCGACCTCAAGCCGTTCGATATCGAGCAGTTCGAGAAGTTTGCGCGCAGCATCCGTCATGACGATCAGTCCCTTGAAATCATGTCGCTTATCGCAGCTATCCGTGGGATTGACAACTGTCAGGAAGCGCCACCCGCTACTTCCAGCGCGAAACCCTGACGGCCATGGCGATCACGACGCCATAGGCCAGCATGCCGATGGCAATGGCAATGAACACGCCGCGCACGCCAAGATCGGTCAGGTTGACGAAAGCCCATACCCCGCCGATGGCAAGCAGGATGCGGCAAATGCTTCCGACGACCGGCCACATCATCCGCCCGGCGCCCTGGCTGGCGAAATACAGTGCCAATCCAAGCCCGAAGAAGAAATAGAAGGGCGCGACCGTGCGAAAATATGCCCGGCCAACCGCAAGCGGCTCGGCCTGTGCGGGATCGAGAAAGATGCGCAGCCACAGATCGGGCATGAAGGCCAGCAGAAGACCGATCGCGCCGATGATCGTGGCGGCGGCGAAAGAGCCGGTCCAGGCGATGGCCAGCCCGCGATCCCGTTTTCCCGCGCCGATATTCGCCCCCACCATGCTGGTCATCGCGGCGCCGATCCCGAACACGATCGGGATCATCAGGAATTCAAGCCGCGCACCAAGCCCATAGCCCGCAAGCGCCGCCTCGCCGAACCGGGCCACGATGCCAACCATCATGACTATGGTCAGGATCGTCAGGGCCGAGTTGAACGAGGCCGACAGCCCGACCCTCAGAATATCGGCAAACAGCGCGGGGCTTGGCCGGATGGGGCCTTCCCGCAAGGACAGCCCGGCCCGCCCCGTCAGGACATAGGCAAGCGCCGCAATCGCCCCGATGCCATAGGCCAGCACCATGCCAAGGGCGAGGCCCGCTATCCCAAGCGCCGGGAACGGTCCCCAGCCCAACCCGAATGCCCCGGAGAGCGGGATCGAGCCTGCCGATACCAGCACGAGCATCAGCGCCGGTGTGAACATGTTGCCCGTTCCCCGAATGACGCTGAGCGTCGAGTGGCACATCCAGAGCGATACGCAGCCGGGAAAGAAGATGGCGGCATAGGCCAGGGCGGCGCGCATGGCATCGCCCTCGTTGCCCAGCAAGGTGAATATCCCGCGGCCGAAAAGCGCCATCAGCACCGCCGAGAGGCAGGCGATGGCCACGGCCAATATCCATGCCACCACGACGAGGCCGCTGGCCCGTTCGGTATTCTCCGCCCCGAGCGCCCGCGCAATGGCCGAGGAAATGGCGCCCCCCATGGCCCCGGCGGAAAGGGCCTGTGTCAGCATCACCAGCGGAAACACCAGCGCCAGCCCGGCAAGGGCCGTCACCCCCATCCGGCCCGCGAAATAGGCCTCCGAGATGCTCATGGCGGCCTGGACGAACATGGCGATGGCATTGGGTGCGGCAAGCCGCGCCAGCGTCGGCCCGATCGGGCCTTCCAGGAACCTGCGGGTGCGTCTCGACCGGATCAGCGCCGCCGACGCGGCGCGGCCGACCGGGGCGATAACGGGGGCATCGGGTTCTTGAAACGACATGATCCGAAACTTTCTCGCATTGCCAGCCCCTTGACCCGCACCGCATTCGCCATGCAAGCCGCTCCGGGTCAGGCCCCTGTGTTCACCGGGTTATATTTCCGGTTCAACCGCCGCATGCCGCCGATCCAGCGGTCATAATCATCGGTTTTGCGGCGCATATATTCCAGCACCTCCTTATGCGGCAGGACCAGGAATGTCTCCTTCTCGATTGCCTCAAGGCATTCCCCGGCCACGGCATCGGGCTCCAGCAGGCCGTCCACGCTGGCGACGCCGCCCTCCTTGCCCTTGATCATGTCGGTATTGACCGCCTGCGGACAAAGCACCGAAACCCTGATCCCGTCATCGCCATAGGTCAGCGCCAGCCATTCCGCGAAGGCCACCGCCGCATGTTTCGTCACCGCATAGGGGGCCGAGCCGACCTGGCTGAGCAATCCGGCGGCAGAGGCGGTGTTCAGGAAATAGCCGCCGCCCCGCTCGATCATCCGGGGAACCAGGTGACGGGCCGTCCAGATATGAGACATCACGTTGATCTCCCATATGTTCTGCCATTGCTCATCCGGCAGCTCGGGGCCGCCACGGATCGAGATCCCGGCATTGCAGCAGAACAGGTCGATCGGTCCCTGCCGGGTCTCGACCTCCTTGATCAGCGCCTTGATCTCATCCTCGGCGGTCACATCGACCCTTCGCCCGATCCCGCCGATCTCCCGCGCGGTCTCCATGACACCTGCCTCGTTCCGGTCGGCACAAATGACCTGCTTCGCCCCGGCGGCATGGAACCGATGCGCGAGGGATCTGCCGATTCCCCCGGCCGCGCCGGTCACGACGACGATACGGTCCTTGACCTGCATGGCTAACCCCTCCTGCCCCGGGTCCGTATCGCGGCCTGACGGTCATTCGAGTTCTCGAAAGCCTGCCGCTCGGCGCGGGCGATGACATGGTGATGCACCTCGTCGGGGCCATCGGCGAAACGCAGGGTGCGCTGCTTCATGTACATCTCGGGCAGTTCCGACCACTGGCTGATGCCCGTGGCTCCATGCATCTGCATCGCGTCATCGATGATCTTGCAGCATTTCTCGGGCACCATGGCTTTGGCCTTGGACACCCAGATCCGGGCCTCCTTGTTGCCCAGCACATCCATCGCCTTGGCGGCCTTGAGAACCATCAGCCGCATCGCGTCGATCTCGATCCGGCTGCGCGAGATGGTTTCCATGTTCTTGCCCAGGTCGATGATCTTCTTGCCGAATGCCTCGCGCGTCAGCCCGCGATGGATCATCAGGTCAAGCGCCTTCTCCGCCGCGCCGATAGAGCGCATGCAATGGTGAATCCGGCCCGGCCCCAGCCTGAGCTGGCTGATCTCGAAGCCGCGCCCCTCGCCCCAGAGGATGTTTTCCTCGGGCACCCGGACATCGGTGAAACGGATATGCATATGGCCATGCGGGGCATCGTCATGCCCGAACACGTTCATCGGCCCCAGGATCTCGACCCCCGGCCAGTCGATCGGGACGAGGATCTGGCTCTGTTGCCGGAACGGCTCGGCATCGGGCGAGGTCTTGACCATGACGATCATGATCTTGCAGCGCGGATCCCCTGCCCCCGAGATGTAATATTTCTCGCCGTTGATGACCCATTCACCGTTTTCCAGAACGGCGCGGGTGCCGATATTCCTGGCATCCGACGAGGCGACATCCGGCTCGGTCATGGCAAATGCCGAACGGATTTCACCATTGAGCAGGGGCTTGAGCCATTGCTCTTTCTGTTCGCGGGTGCCGACCCGCTCCAGCACTTCCATATTGCCGGTATCGGGCGCCGCGCAGTTCATCGATTGCGGAGCAAGCGGGTTCTTCCCCAGCTCAAAGGCGATATAGGCATAGTCGAGATTGGACAGCCCCTCGCCGGTCTCGGCATCCGGCAGGAAGAAGTTCCACAAACCGGCGGCCTTCGCCTTGGCCTTGAGATCCTCGATGATCTCAAGCTGTCCCGGCGCGAAGGCAAAGCGCTCTTCGCGGTTCCGGCCAAGTTCCTCATATTCGGCCAGCGCGGGATCGCAGTTGTCGCGGATATGCCTGACGACCTTTTCCAGCAACGGCCTCGCCGCCTCGGACATTGCCAGATTGTGAAGTTCGTCCTGCGGATTCGCCTGTGTCATGTTGCTTCCCCTAGCCTGTCCAGACCTGCTATCTTACTTTGCATATCAGACATAAAAATCTGAATTTACGTAACTATTCTTGAATTTCACAAGGATTCCACAGCCCCGCAAATCGATGCATCCCGGTCGGAAACCTGGTCGCTGCCGGGCTTTGCTCGCTCGGCTGATCGGAAGGGACATCGTGAAACCATCCGGATGAATTCCTGTCATATCCGGCCTTCCTCCCATGGCAAGAGCGCGAAACTGACAGTTGTCAGTAATACGCCTCTCCCTCAAAGCCGGTCAAGCCCCGACGCAGCATTTTTGCGCATCATGCAAAACTTGCCATCAGGAGATTGACCCGGTCTTCCACCGTAATTATACCTTTCTGACAAGTGTCAGGAATTTTGACGGAAACTCGCCGAGACTGTCACAGGCGACGATATGGAAGGCACATGCACTTAGGGAAAGACGCGCTCGCGAAACGCAATCGCCGCCGATTTCCCGGCAATCCCCTGACTTCAGAAAGAACAAGCGCAGGCTGGTTTCAATGACAAGAAAAGACAAATCCGCCCCGGTATTGATCGAACCGCTTCCACGCCACAAATTCGACGCGGGCGCCCTGCGCGACTGGCTGTCGGCAAGGCTGCCGGAGGCAGGCGACGGGATCGAGATCCGGCAATTCCAGGGCGGCATGTCAAATCCGACCTTCATGCTGACCTGCCGCTCTGGCGCGCGTTTCGTGCTGCGCAAGAAGCCACCCGGCAAGCTGTTGCCCAAGGCGCATGCCGTGGATCGGGAATACAGGGTGATGCACGCGCTTGGCCCCACGCCCGTCCCGGTTCCCGAGATGGTGGCCTATTGCGACGATCCCGACATCATCGGCGCCGAGTTCTTCGTGATGCGTTTCATCGACGGGCGGATCATTCCCGATCCGGCCATGGCGCCGATCCCGCGCGATCAGCGCCCGATGATGATGTTCTCGCTCGTGGATACGCTGGCCGAGTTGCACCGGATCGACTGGCGCGCCGCGGGGCTGGAAGGCTTCGGGCGGCCCGAGGGCTATCTGACCCGCCAGACCCTCCGCTGGTCGGCGCAATATGAGGCCGCGAAAAGCGATCTTCCCGCCGATTTCGACTATTCGCAGATGGACTGGCTGCGCGACTGGCTGATCGAACATGCGGGCGTGGCCGATGCCAGCGCCATCGCGCATGGCGATTTCCGCCTTGGCAATGTGGTGGTTCATCCTGACGAGCCGCGGGTCATCTCGGTTTTGGACTGGGAATTGTCGACCATCGGCCATCCCCTCGCCGATCTCGCCTATCTTTGCCTGCAATATCGCCTGCCGCCGGATTTGCCCGGCTCCCACGATCTTCTGGGGGCTGGCCTGCCGGCCGAAGACGCGGTGCTGGCGCGATATTGCGACAAGGCCGGACTGGATCGCGTCCGGGACTGGCCGGTCTTCCTTGCCTTTGCCTGTTTCCGTTATGCGGCCATCGTGCAAGGCGTCGCCGCCCGCGCCGCCCGTGGCAATGTCAGCAGCGCGAGCGCGAATGCCGAGACCGACGGCGCCCGCGCCCGGCGCGTGGCCGAGGTTGGCGCCGAAATCGCCCGGGCCATGTCCTGAACACCGTTTCACGGCAGGGCCATGACATGGCCCTTCCTGCCTCTTGCGTGGGCATGAGCCCGAAACATCTGCGCGAGGGCTTTGCCGAGATTGCGCCTCCAAGGCGAACTCGGCTAGGCAATGGCCGATACCGTCAAGACCACTGATCCGTCACCTTTGAGAACCGGGAATCCCTGATGTCGATGAAATCCGCAGCCCTGATCGCAACCACCGCCCTGCTGCCGATGGCGGCCCTGTCCCAGGAATTGCCGGACCCGAAGGTCCTGGTGATCACCATGTTCGACGGCGAGACGCAGCCCTGGCTCGACAATCTCGACCTGTCCGAGGAAATCGCCATTCCCGGCCTGCCAGAATCCGCACCAGCCCTGTCATGCAATGACGATCTTTGCGTGATGACAACGACGATGGGTTTCGCCAATGCCGCCAGTTCGGTCGCCGCCGTCGCGCTGAGCGACAGGGTGGATCTCCGCGACAGCTATGTCCTTGTCGCGGGAATCGCCGGAGTGGATCCCGAAGAAGGCACCCTGGGCTCCGCGCATTGGGCGCGATATGTCGTCGATGCCGGTCTGCGTCACCTGATCGACCCCCGCGAGATTCCCGAAACCTGGGAAAGCGGTTCCCTTGCCCTTGGCACCTCCGAGCCGGGGGGCGAAGACGGCTGGACCGCCGGAACCGAGCTTTACGAGCTGAACGCGGATCTGACCCAACGCGCGCTGGAGATAACCAAGGACACGGAACTTGCCGATAGCGAGCAAGCGGCGGAATATCGGGCGACATATACTGCCGAAACGGCGCAAGGGGCACCTTTTGTCAGCGCATGCGACACATTGTCGGCCGACACCTATTGGCATGGCGCGATCATCGCGAAAGAGATGGAAAACCGCGTCGCGCGCCTGACCGGGGGTAATGGCGTCTATTGCACCTCGCAGATGGAGGACAATGCGACGCTTGCCGCGCTGGAGCGGGCGGCGCAGGCCGGGAAGATCGATTTCGACCGCATTGCCGTTCTCCGGACAGCCTCGAATTTCGACCGGCAGGCCGAAGGGCAGACAGCCGCGGAATCCCTTGGCGCGGATTCCGGCGGGTTCGGCCCGGCCACGGAAAATGCCTTCCGCGTGGGCAATGCCCTGGCGCAGGAGATCGTCTCGAACTGGGAGGCATGGGCGGACGGCGTCCCGAAGGAAAACTGAGCCATTGGCCGCTGGCCATCTGGCTGACGCCATCCGGGGCTCGGGTGGCGGTCCCGCATTGGCGCCGCCCTCCATCAGCCTGCCTCAATTCCCGCTCGCATGCAGCCCGACCAGCCGCGACAGCAGGATCACCGTGTAGAGGACACCAAGCACCGCCTCGAAAGAGGCGAATGCCTGCGCATAGAACCCGACCGGCGTGATATCGCCATAGCCAAGCGTGGTCAGCGTGACATAGCTGTAATAGACCATCTGCTGCCACGTGATCTCCGCCCCCGAGCTCGCCACGAAGGAACCGGGGGCAAGCCACTCGATCAGCGCGAGGATCGCCGCGAAACCCGATCCGATGACCAGGTAAAGCGATGTCGCGGACAGGACGACATCGGCCATCACGATACGTGTCCGGAAGGTATAGAGAACCAGCACGGCGCACATCGCCCCGTGATAGGCGATGGAGGTCAGGAACACGGCAAGCGCCGCCGAGGAACCGGGGGCGTAGGAATTGACGAGACCGGCGATCAGCACCGCGATGCCGCTGACCGTGACCGCGCCCCGCAGATATGGGTCGGCGGTCAGCGCCCATGTGGCGGCAACGAACATCCCCGCGTAGAACAGGTAGAAGATCGCGGGCCATGCGCCGCCCGCCCCCGACAGCGGATAGGTCAGGTTATGCAGCAGGATCGCGAGCAGGAACGCGGTATTGACCGCGATCCCGTGACGGGCGGACAGGGGCTCCCTCATCCCCAGGTCCCTTTCGAGCGGCCGGACAGCGCCAGGACCGCCATCACCACCAGCACCCCCGCCCCGAGCCAGAGACCGGCGAGATGCAGCTTGACCGCCACGAATCCCCAAAGCGCCAGCGCGGCGACGGCGGCAAGATATGCGGGCCGCATCCCCTGCGACATGACCCGATGAAAGAGCGTGCTGCCGAACAGGAAGATCGCGGGTCCGGCAACGGCGACAAGCGCCGTCGGTACATGGACGGTGTCCAGGGGATGGGCGACCATCATCTCGATCGCGACGGCCACGACGATGGCGCCGCACACCATCACCCCATGCGCATAGGCCAGTCCCGCACGGGCGAGTTTCGTGTGATCGGAGCCATGCGCAAAGCGATGCTCCCCCTCTTCGGTCAGTTGCACGAAATAGATCGACCAGAGGGAAACGATCAGGCAGAACCCGATCGTGGCGGCCAGGACGATCCCCGTATCCAGGGCATGATCGACAAGCATCCCGCCCAGGAGCAGGATCGATTCACCCAATGCGATGATGAAGACCTGCTGGTTGCGTTCCAGCAGATGCAGCCCCCTGAGCGGCCAGCTTTCCATCGGTGTCGCGCCTTTGCCGGGAAGCCAGAAGCCGTGATAGGGCGCGGCGTAATCCAGCAGCACCGCCAGGATCCACAGCCAGACACGCTGTTCGGGCAGCAGGGCGCCCGCGATCCAGAACAGCCCCGAGATCCCGCTCCATGCGCAAAGCTGGGCATAGTTGCGGCCCATCCTCTGACCGCGGAACAGGATCGCCATATATCCCGCGCGGATCAGCGCCATGGCGACATAGGCGCCGGCAAAAAGCCCCGCGCGCGAGGAATAGGCCTCGGGCATCGCCACGGCCATCAGCAGCGCGCAGCCCATCAACACGACCATCAGCGCCCGGCCGCTGGCGTGATCGGGATCCAGCCAGTTGGTGGCCCAGGCCGTGTAATTCCATGCCCACCACACGGCGGCGAACAGCGTCGCCGCCTCGAGCGCGCCGAGCCAGTCTTGATGCGCCAGCAGGAAATGCGACAATTGAATGATCGAGAAGACGTAAACGAGATCGAAGAACAGCTCCATATTCGTGACGCGGGGATTGTCCCCGGCACCGAGTTGGCGGAGCGCTCGTGTCGGAATGAGGTGATGCAGAAAAGGCTGACTCACGAATTCGGTCCTTGGGCTGGGCGTTTCAATTCCTGTTGACTATCCCCGAAACCCGCCATTCTGCAAATACCGGGTTTCACGGAATCTGCCTCACGCCCCGTCAACTTGACGCCCTCCATGCGGACCGACATAGTGGCGCGGTTACACGGACATTCTGGCTAGGGGGACAACCTGTGAGACACCCATTGAAGACGCTTTTCCTGCTTTCCTGCTTCGGTGTGGGTCTGGGCTTCGCCGGAATTGCCAATGCCCAGGAAGAGACCCTCGATGTCGTCACCGACCCGAGCTTCGTGCCATTCGAGATGATGGACCAGGATTCCGGCGAGATGGTCGGCTTCGACATGGACATCATCAACGAGGTCGCCGAGCGTGCCGGGTTCGACATCAACATGCGGACCATGGATTTCAACGGCATCATTCCCGCCGTGCAGACCGGCAATGTCGATATCGCCATCGCCGGGATCACCATCACCGATGAACGCGCCGAGATCGTCGATTTCTCGGACCCCTATTATGACAGCGGCCTGCGCCTGCTGATTGGCGCCGATGACGACAGCATCGAGACCGTCGAGGATCTCGAGGGCAAGACCATCGCCACCAAGATCGGCTCGACCAGCTACGACTATCTTCAGGAGAACCTCGGCGACAGCGCCGAGATCACGCCCTATCCGGGTTCCAGCGACATGTATATGGCCCTGCTTGGCGGCAGCGCTGATGCCGTCTTCTACGACGCGCCCAATGTCGGCTATTTCTCGCAGACCCAGGGAGAGGGCCGCACCAAGACGGTCGGACCGCTCTACGAGGGCCAGCAATATGGCATCGTCCTGGTCAAGGACAGCGAATGGGTGGAGCCCGTGAACGAGGCACTCGCCGCCATGAAGGAAGACGGCACCTATGACGAGATCCACACGAAATGGTTCGGCAGCGCGAGCGAAGAGTGATCCTCGCGCCTTGATCATGCGGGGCCGGATCGCTGGATCCGGCCCCCTGTCATTGAACCCGCCGCGCTGCCTGCCCTTCATCCCGTGGAAAGCGTTGACTGTATTCTGACGGAGGTCCCTCTTGGACGTCACTTTCCAATTCAACTGGCAGGCGGCCTTCGCCTCGCTTCCCCATCTCGTGGCGGGCATTCCCTATACGCTCCTGATCTCTTTCGGCGGGCTGGCCATCGGGTTCTTCATCGGCATCTTCTTCGGCCTGCTGCGGATCAGCCCGAGTGCATGGCTGCGCTGGCCCGCGATCGTCTATATCGAGATATTCCGGGGCACGCCGGTGCTGGTGCAGGTGCTGTTCATCTTCTATGGCCTGCCGCAGCTCCTCGGCGGTCCGATCAACGCGCTGGTCGCCGGTATCGCCGCCATTGCCGTCAATTCCGGCGCCTATATCTCCGAGATCGTCCGCGGCGGCGTGCAATCCATCGAGCGCGGCCAGCGCGAAGCCGGTCTTTCGCTTGGCCTGTCGCGGGTGCAGACATTCCGCGACATCATCTGGCCGCAGGCCTTCCGGCGCATGATCCCGGCGCTCGGCAACCAGGGCATCATCAGCATCAAGGACACCTCGCTGTTCTCGGTCATCGGGGTGGGTGAACTGGTGCGGCAGGGACAGATATATATCGCCACGACCTTCACCGCGCTTGAGGTCTACCTGATGGTCGCCCTGCTCTACCTGGCGATCACCCTGTCATTGTCCATCGCGCTGCGCCTGCTTGAACGCAAGGGACTGGTGGGACAATGACCGGGCCGACGACAGAAGGACATCCCGACATGACGCATGAAAAGCCGGCCCCGGACGCCACGCCCATCGTGAGCCTGAGCAAGCTCAACAAGCATTACGGCGAGTTGCACGTGCTCAAGGATATCGACCTGACGGTGGTTCCCGGCGAGGTGGTGGTGATCATCGGCGCCAGCGGCTCGGGCAAATCGACGCTGATCCGCTGCGTCAACGGGCTGGAAGAGTTCCAGCAGGGCGAGCTGGAGGTCGATGGCAATACCTTGCTGCCGAATGGCAAGGCCACAAGGGCATTGCAGAAGATCCGCACCGAGGTCGGGATGGTCTTTCAGCAGTTCAACCTGTTCCCTCACCTGAGCGTGCTCGACAACGTGACACTGGCGCCGATGCGGGTTCGCGGCTGGAGCCAGGACGACGCCACCGCCACCGCCCGGCGGCTATTGGCGAGGGTGGGGATCAGCGATCAGGCCGACAAATACCCCAGCCAGCTTTCCGGCGGTCAGCAGCAAAGGGTGGCGCTCGCCCGGGCGCTGGCGATGGAGCCGCGCCTGATGCTGTTCGACGAGCCGACATCCGCGCTGGATCCCGAGATGATCGGCGAGGTGCTGGATGCCATGCGCGAACTGGCGAGGGAGGGCATGACGATGATGATCGTGACCCACGAGATGGGCTTCGCCCGCGAGGTCGCCGACCGGGTGATCTTCATTGACAAGGGCAGGATCGCCGAAGAAGGGCCGCCCGAGCAGATCTTCGACGCCCCGCAGCACCCTTCGACGCAAAGCTTCCTGTCCCGCGTCCTCAAGCACTGATCCACCATCCCCCTTCCCGGCGCGGCAGGAGCCGGAAATAAGCAGGTATGTCGAGCTACAGTTCACAAGTGTTTATTTATCTTGCCACTATCTGACCCCAGACCTATGCTCGGGGCCATGGGAATAACGGATAACCCGGACGAGGACGTGAAGACATCCGGCTGGCGCGGCTCGCGCGAGCTTTGGCTGAGGGCGGCCAAGCGGGCTTTTCTCGATACCGGACTCGATGCGGTGAAGATCCAGCCGCTTGCCAGCAGCCTGAATATCTCTCGCACCAGCTTTTACTGGTTCTTCAAGGATCGGAACGCCCTTCTCGACGCGCTTCTGGAAGAATGGGAGGCCAAGAATACCGGCGCCTTCATCGATGCTTGCAATGCCTATGCCGAGACACCGGCCGAAGCGGTGCTGAACCTGATCGGCGTGTTCCTGGATGAGACAGTTTTCGAGCCGCGCCTGGATTTCGCCGTGCGCGGTTGGGCGCATCAATCCGCCCCGGTGATGGCCCGCGTCAATGCCGCCGATGAGCGCCGCCTCGCGGCGATCCGTGCGATGTTCGACCGTTTCGGCTATCCGGCGGACGAGGCCGATACGCGGGCGCGCACGGTCTACCTGACGCAGATCGGCTATATCTCGATGCAGGTGCGGGAAAGCCTGCCAACCCGCATGGCCCGCATCCCCCGCTATGTCGAGATCTTCTCGGGTCACGCGCCCCTGCCCGGCGAATTGGCCCGGTTTCACGCGCGCCACGGATATTCGCCGCGGGAAAGCGGTGCGGATCTGCCCGCAGGCAAGGCGTAAGCGACCACCGATCAAACGGCTGAACCAAGAGCAAGACGGCGTCGCGGTTACCCGCGATCCGCCTAGGATCATTGTCAAATATCAACCCGTCCGCGCCATGAGGCATCGACATGCCGCCCAAGCCCACCTCGTAAAATATACATAACTGAACTTTTAATTGACAATAATGAACATTTCATGGAATCCTCCCCATAGCCAGGGAGGTCTCCATGTCCAGCGATCCACTTCTCCAGCCCTATCAGCTCAGGCATCTGACGCTGAAGAACCGGCTGATGATCACCAGTCACGAGCCCGCCTATCCCGAGGATGGCATGCCCAAGGAACGTTACCGCGCCTATCATGCCGAGCGGGCGCGGGCCGGGGTGGCGCTGACCATGACTGCCGGATCGGCCTCGGTCGCCCGCGACAGCCCGCCGGTCTTCAACAATATCCTGGCATGGAAGGACGAGGTGGTCGGCTGGATGAAGCAGTTGACCGACGAATGCCACGATCACGGCTGCGCGGTGATGATCCAGCTTACCCATCTGGGCCGCCGCACCCGGTGGGACAAGGCCGACTGGCTGCCCGTGGTCTCGGCGGGACATGAGCGGGAACCCTCGCACAAGGCCTTCCCCAAGAAGGCCGAGGATTGGGACATCGCCCGGATCATCGAGGATTACGCCGACGCGGCCGAACGGATGCAGGCGGCGGGGCTGGATGGCATCGAATTGCAGGCCTATGGCCACCTGATGGACCAGTTCTGGTCGCCGCTGACCAACGAGCTGGACGGCCCTTACGGCGGCAGTCTCGACAACCGGCTGCGTTTTACCTTTGACACGCTGAGGGCGATCCGCGACCGGGTGGGGCCGGATTTCATCGTCGGTGTCCGCTACACGGGGGACGAGGATCTGCCGGGCGGACTGACCAAGCAGGACGGGCTCGAGATCTCGCGCCGCCTGAAGGATTGCGGCATGGTCGATTTCCTCAATGTCATCAAGGGGCATATCGATACCGATGCGGGCCTGACCGACGTCATCCCGGTGCAGGGAATGCGATCCGCGCCGCATCTGGATTTCGCCGGAGAGATCCGGGCAGCGACCGAGTTCCCCACCTTCCACGCCGCCAAGATCCAGGACGTGGCCACCGCCCGCCACGCCATTGCCAGCGGCAAGCTGGACATGGTCGGCATGACCCGCGCGCATATGGCCGATCCGCATATCGTGGCCAAGATCATGCGCGGCGAAGAGGACCGGATCCGCCCCTGCGTCGGCGCGAATTACTGCCTTGACCGGATCTACCAGGGCGGCATGGCACTGTGCCTGCACAACCCGGCCACGGGACGCGAGCTGGAGCAGCCGCACGAGATCACAAAGGCCGAAACCAGGTGCCGCGTGGTGATCGTGGGAGCCGGGCCGGCGGGGCTGGAGGCTGCGCGTGTCGCCGCCGAGCGGGGGCACGAGGTAATCCTGCACGAGGCGGCGAATGATCCGGGCGGGCAGATCCGCTTGACGGCCCAGACCTCACGGCGGGCCGAGATGATGCAGATCATCCAGTGGCGTTTTGAGGAATGCCGGCGGATGGGCGTGACCTTCCGCTTCAACAGCTTCGCCGACGCTGAAACGGTGCGGGCGGAGCAGCCGGATGTGGTGATCGTGGCGACCGGAGGGCTGCCGCATACGGAATTGCTGGAGGAAGCCAACTCGCTGACCGTCTCGGCATGGGACATCCTGTCCGGGGACGCGCAGCCGGGGCAGAACGTGCTGATCTATGACGATGCGGGCGATTATGCCGCACTGCAGGCAGCCGAGAAGATCGCCGCCACCGGCGCACGGGTCGAGATCATGACCCGCGACCGGAATTTCGCGCCCGAGGTGATGGCGATGTCGCTGACGCCTTCGATGCGCGAATTGCAGCAGCGCGACGTGACATTCACCGTGCTTTGGAAGCTCGACGCGGTGCGGCGCGAGGGCAATCAACTGCTCGCCACCATTGGCAGCGATTACGGCGGCGTCAGCCGCGAGCGGCGGGTGGACCAGGTCGTGGTCAATCACGGCACGAGGCCGCTGGACGATATCTATTTCGACCTGCGCCCCGGCTCGGTCAACCTGGGCGAGGTGGATTACGAGGCGCTGGTCGCAGGCGAGCCGCAGCAGGTCCGGCGCAACCCGGAAGGCAGTTATCAACTGTTCCGCATCGGCGACGCGGTGGCCGCGCGCAACACCCATGCCGCGATCTACGATGCGCTGCGGCTGGTGAAGGTTCTCTGACGCAGCCGGGACCGCCCGAGGGCGGCCCGGATTGTCCTACAACACCCTGTGACGCACCTGCGCCGACAATTCGATGGCGGCTGCATGCAGGCGCGCGATGCTCAACTGGTCGCGAATCTCGGCCAGCAGGGCGATTTCGCCCTCGTAAAGCCGCCCATCCGCCGCGCCGACATCGCAGGCCAGCGCATAGGCGGTCTCGTAAAGTTTCTCGGGCAGGGCATCGCGGATCAGGCCGAACAGCGCGTCGAGCCCGTCCTCTTCTTCGAACAATGCCATGACCGTCTGGCTGACCGGGCGGATGCGGTCATCGTCATATTCGGCGAAGACCGGGGCATGATCGACCATGCGCTGGATCGCCACCAGTTCGGACGTGCGCATATTCGCATCCGAGGCCGACATGGCGACCATCACCGCGACCAGCGCGTCGCAGGGTGAAAGGGAAGGCAGTTCGGTCGTCATGGTTACGTCTCCGTCAAGGTTGGTGGTTACATTATTGACGATCGGGTAAGCTTTCAATAAGGCGGCGAGGCCCCGGAACAGGAGTAGACGATATGACCACCCTGCGCGATGCCGCGATGAGTTCGAAGGCCTGGCCGTTCGAAGAGGCGCGCCGGGTGTTGAAACGCTACGAGAAAAAGCCCCCCGAAAAGGGTTTCGTGCTGTTCGAGACGGGTTACGGCCCCTCGGGCCTGCCGCATATCGGCACCTTTGGCGAGGTGGCGCGGACGACGATGATCCGCCGCGCCTTCGAGATCATCAGCGACATCCCCACCAAGCTGATCTGTTTCTCCGACGACATGGACGGGATGCGCAAGATCCCCGACAACGTCCCCCAGCAGGAGATGCTGCGCCAGCACGCGCAGAAACCGCTGACCTCGGTGCCCGATCCGTTCGGGCAATATGACAGTTTCGGCCATCACAACAATGCCATGCTGCGGCGCTTCCTGGACACGTTCGGCTTCGAATACGAGTTCATCAGCGCCACGGATTTCTATCGCTCGGGCCGGTTCGACGCGACATTGCTGCGCGCGGCGGAACGCTATGACGCGATCATGGAGGTGATGCTGGCGAGCTTGCGCGAGGAACGGCAGCAAAGCTATAGCTGCTTCCTGCCGATCAGCCCGACAAGCGGGCGGGTGCTTTACGTGCCGATCAGGAATGTCGATGCGCAGGCCGGCACGATCACTTTCGACGACGAGAACGGGCAGGAAACGACGCTGCCGGTGACCGGCGGACAGGTCAAGCTGCAATGGAAGCCCGATTTCGGTGCCCGTTGGGCTGCGCTCGACGTGGATTTCGAGATGTATGGCAAGGACCACTCGACCAACACGCCGATCTATGACCGCATCTGCGAGATCCTGGGCGGCCGGAAACCGGAACATTTCACCTATGAGCTGTTCCTCGATCAGGATGGACAGAAGATCAGCAAATCCAAGGGCAACGGGCTGTCGATCGATGAATGGCTGAGCTATGCGGCGACCGAGAGCCTTTCCTATTTCATGTATCAGAAGCCGAAAACCGCCAAGCGGATGTATTTCGACGTCATCCCCAAGGCCGTGGACGAGTATCACCAGCAGTTGCGCGCTATCCCGACCAGGGCATCGAACAGCAGCTTGCCAACCCGGTGCGGCATATCCATGGCGACAACGTGCCCGCCTCGGACATGGTGGTGCCGTTCCAGATGCTGCTGAACCTCGCCTCGGTCGCGGGGGCCTCGGGCAAGGAGGGTCTGTGGGGCTTCATCCGCCGCTATGCGCCGGAGGCCAGCCCGGAAACCCATCCCGGGCTCGACAAGGCCGCCGGATTCGCGCTGCGTTATTTCAAGGATTTCGTCGCCCCGACCCGCGAGTTCCGCGCCCCTTCCGATGTCGAGCGCCGGGCGATGGAGGATCTGGCCGGACGCCTTGCCGCATGGGATCAGCCCGCTGACGCCGAGGCGCTGCAATCCATGGTCTTCGCCATCGGCAAGGAACATGGCTTCGAGCCGCTTCGCGACTGGTTCAGCGCGCTTTATCAAGTGCTTCTGGGCGCGAACCAGGGCCCGCGCTTTGGCGGCTTCATCGCGCTTTACGGCATCGAGGAAACCCGCGGCCTGATCGAGCGGGCGCTGGCCGGCGAATTGCTTACGCCCGCTTCTTCTTCATAAAAATATCCTCGGGGGAGCCCGGCCCCACCGGGCCGGGTGGGGGCGGACAGCCCCCTTCCCAGCCACGCCGTTGCGCGAACCAAAGTCGCAACGCGCGCATGGTTCAAGCCATGTTAACACGACATGAACTATCTCTTCGCGGGCAAGGCGGGGCTTTCCCTCGGGCCGCCGCCCACCGCTTCGGGGAGACAGGACATGAGTATCGCCATCACCAATGACATCCTGCTGATGCCGCCCGCATTCAGCGCCGGGCTCGATATCTGGGGCCGGAACGACGGAACCGGGAGCGACACGAGCTGGGCCGGGGCCCATAACGCCGGGATCGTGCCGGACGACCGGCATTTCGGCAGCTGCCTGGAAATCCTCAAGGAACAAACGACCACGCGCATCCGCTATCGCGGTGACACTCCGATCATTCCCGGCGTCTATCTGCGGGTCTCGGCCCGGATCAAGCTGGTCGCCGGGCCGCCATGCAGCGCGCGGATCGCGGGCTGGCCGGGCGACGCATCGCGGCGTCACGTGAGCGGGTTGACCGAGACCGGCCCGGCCCTTGCCATCGACCGCTACGGCGAGGTGGCCGAGATCAGCGCCATCGTCGGCGTCGGGGCGCGGCGGGGCGTGGACATGGCCTGGGGCTTGCGCCCCTCTCTCGGACATTTCGGGATCGATCTTCTCGGTGCGAATGGCAGCGCGGTGCGGATCGAATCGATCCGCATCGAGGATGTCACCCCGGCCTTCATCCCCTCGCTGATCGATTGGGTGGATGTGCTGGATTTCGGCGCAAAGGGCGATGGCGTCAGCAATGACCGCGATGCCTTCATCGCCGCCGACCAGGCCGCGAAAGGCGGCCGGATCCTGGTGCCCGAGGGGCGCTATTTCATCGACGCAATCTCAGCATCAATTCCCCGATCCGCTTCAGGGGCACCCTGAAAACGCCAGCCTCGACCCGGATATCGCTTCTCAAGAACTTCGATTACCCGAGCTATGCGGACGCGTTCGGCGACGAGACGCTTGGCCTGAAAAAGGCGTTGCAGGCCTTGCTGGGCTATAGCGACCATGTCGCGCTGGACCTTTGCGGCAGGCGCGTTGAGCTGACAGAACCGTTGGACTTCAAGAAACTGGCGCCGGAACTGAAAGCTTATTCGAACCGCCGCGTGATCACCAATGGCAGCATCCTGGCCATGCCCGGCGAGGCCTGGAACAGCAGCAAGGCCAGTAGCATGGCAAGCTATGATCCCGCCGATCCGCTGGCACTGACCGATGTCAAGAATATCGCTGCGATCGAGATCGGCAGTCTTGTCACCGGCAGTGGCGTGGGGCGCGAGGTCTATGTGAAGGGCCGCGACATCCGCGGGGCACGGCTGGAATTGTCGCAACCGCTTCATGGCGGGGCGGGAACCCGCGCATATGATTTCGAGCGGTTCCGCTATGTCTTCGACTTCTCCGGGCTCGACCAGATCGACCGGGTGAATTTCGACGACCTGGACATCAATTGCCAGGGCATCGCCAGCGCCATCATGCTACCGATCAAGGGGCAGATGATCGCGATACGCGATTGCTACATCACCCGGCCGAAGGATCGCGGGATCACCTCGATCGGGCGCGGCTGCCAGGACATGCTGGTCGATCGCTGCCAGTTCATCTCGCATGAGCTGGGGCTGCCCGCGCAGGAACGCCGCAGCGTCGCGATCAATGTGAACGCGAATGACGTGAAGATCCGCAACAACCGCTTTGTCCGTTTCGCGCATTTCATGGTCGCCAAGGGCGGCGGCCATATCATCAGCGGCAATCACTGGTTCCAGGGCGATGGCACCACGGATGGGCTGCGCTATGCCGGGCTTGTCCTGACCCAGACCAATGTGCAGGTCACTGTCACCGGCAATTACATCGACAATGCCTCGATCGAATGGACCAACGAGCATAGCGAACGCCCGGATTTCGACGGCAAGCAGTTCAGTTTCGGCGGGCTGACGATCACCGGGAACACATTTCTGACCAGCAATACCGCGCCATGGTTCACATGGCTGACGATCAAGCCCTATGGCAGCGGCCATTTCGTTCACGGCCTGATGGTGACCAGCAATGTCTTCAAGTCGCTGGATGGCCAGATCGACCGGATAGACCGCGTGGACAAGTCGATCGCCGACCTGGACTACAACAACATGCGCAACGTGATATTCGCGGGCAACAGCTTCAACGGGATCAGGACCTATGTCGCCAATCCGCTGCTGGTCACGCATGAACAGAAAAGCGCCTCGCAGCGATGGACCTCTACCATCCTGAGCGGCCTGCCCTTCAGCGGCTGGACCAAATCCGTCGAGTCGGTCGTCGCCGAAAGCCCGCTGACCGATGCGGCGGGAAAGCAAGTCGCCGGGATGCCCTGGGTGCAGACCCAGACCGGAAGCGGCAAGCGCCAGGTCCGGCTGCACTGGGCCACGGCGCTCAAGGGGCGGGTCTCGTTCCAGGCGCGGATGGACCGGCCGCATTGACGGGATCGGACGGCACCGGGATTGGCGCGCCTGTTCGCGCCGTCCATCCCAAGGGACGGACGGCAGTTTTCCGGTCAGTTCAGTTGGAAGGACCAGAAATGGGTCTCGCCCGAGCTGTCATCCACGCCGTCATTATCGGTGACGACATGGGCGGTTCCCTCGGGGGTGATCGCCAGCCCCTCGACCTTGTCCTGGACATAACCACCGGGGGCATTCAGATCGGGGATCAGGTCGCGCACGATTTCCTTGTCCACCAGCGGCAGATCACCATCGAGCGGGGCAGGCTGCAGACCGGCCAGATCGACACGGGTGATCTGCTTGAGCGCGGCCTTGCCGCCGATCAGGTTGTCGCGCTCGATCAGGTAGAGCGCATCCTCGTGGACTGCCAGATCGGAAAGGCCGACCCAGCCCTCGCCCGTCTCGATCGGATAGCGGAGGCCTGACCATTCGCCGCTGGCCGGATCCAGTTGCAGCAGCTTGACCTGCCCCTCGGGATCGTCGCCCCATTCGCGCTGCACGGCAAGCCAAAGCTTGCCTTCCGCCAGCGCGATGCCTTCGAAGCCGAAACGCTTTTCATGTTCGGCCAGCGCCTCGGGCAGTCCGAATTCCCCGGTGATCGCTCCCTCGGCATCGACATGCAGGACCGCGTGGGGGATGTCCTTCTCGCTATTGCCTTCCGAGGCCAGCCAGAAACCACCCTGCCCGTCCGGTTCGATCCCCTCCAGATCCAGCTTTTCGGCGGGCGCACCATCGCGGCTGACGACAAGGCGCGAAGTGATCCGAGCCGGGCTTTGCGAGGCATCGATGGCGAAGATCGCCGGGGCGGCGGAATAGAAGCTGTCGCTGACCGCGTAGAGCCGCGCCGGATCGGTCGGATCGACTGCCAGGCCGGACAGCGCGCCCCAGGGGATCAGCTCATCCGCACCGGCCGAGGTGATGGTCGGATAGGCGGCGGGCGTATCCTTGCGCTCATAGAGCATCACATGGGCGCGCGGGCCGCCGTCCTCACCCAGATCGGTCTCGTTCGCGGTGGCGAAAAGGTTGCGCTGCGGGATCGCGACCAGCCCCTCGGGGCCGACCCCGGAAGGCAGGGCCTGCACCAGGCGCGGTGCGGCGGGATCGCTGGCATCGAAGACGAAAACAATGCTGCCGCGTTCAGAGGCCACGAAAATCATCGGCGTATCGTCATATTGCGCGGTGATCACAGCCTCGGGCTCGCCGCCCTTGTTGTCCGAGCGGCCATCGGGGTAATGGCCCAGCTTCATCAGTTCGTGATCCAGCAGGTTGCCGCTGTCATAGACGACACTGCCATCCCTGCCCCAGATCGTGAAGCCATGGCTGCCGCCATTCCAGTCGCCCTCATTCGCGGTCACAAGGTGGTCGTTGTCCAGCCATGCCACGGCATCCGGTTCGCGCGGGACCTCTGACAGGCTGGCCGTGGGGGTGATCTGGCCGTCATCCTCGGTATCGATCCCGTCAAGATCGACGCTGCCCGCGCTGAAATGACCCGCAATCTCTCCATCCGCTCCGATGATCGCGATATGGTTGTTCTCCTGCAGCGTGACGGCCAACTCGCCCGCCTCGTTATAAGAGACGAATTCCGGTTCCGGATCACTGCCCGCGAGCTCGGCCAATCCCGTCAGCTCGATCCGCTTCAGCCCGGCGCAATCGGCGGTGCCATCAGCGACCGGGATCGTCACGACGAAACCGGCGGGCATCTGCGGGATGACGCCGTCATTCACATCCTCGTCGCGCTCGTTCTCGATTGCGATGGCGATCTGGCTGCCATCGCCATTGATCGCGACCGAATCCGGCTGACCGCCGATATCGCAGCTGGCGGTGATTTCCTGGCTGGCGATATCGACGCTGCGCAGCGCCCCCGAGGGTTCGGTAAAGCTGTCCGAAGTATTCACCCCGACGAATGCCGTGCCGCCGACGATCACGGTGGTGGACGGCTCGCCATCCATGGCGATATGGCCAAGCGGCATGGGCGCGGCCGGGTCCGAGATATCGATCAGCCCGAGCGCCTCCAGCGGACTGTCGGAATAGATCAGCGTGTTGCCGTCCCCGGTCACCGCCATGATCTCGGCGCTGGTTTCCTGCGTCCTGTCCTCGCCTTCCGCGAAATTCGCGGTGGTGGGAAAGCTGGAAATGCGGTTGAAAACCGGCTCGGCAATGGCGGCGGGCGCGGCCAGGCCGAGCGTGACGAATGACGTCAACATGAGACGCATGGCTATGATCTCCGGGAAAGTTCTCTCCCGGCGGTTGTGACTTGGGAAAGCGACGGTTCCGCGACGCTCATGCGACAGGTTAATGACAGTGAGTGGATGTTTCGGGGCAGCTAAGGAAATCCCACGGGATCGCTCTTCTTCTTTGGGCAAATACCTCCGGGGGGCGCCGGGGGGCAGGCAGAAATCAGGGATCACCCATCAGGACACCTCATGCGCCCTTGTTGCATCCAGATAATGATCTGTATTCAATAAATTAGTTCCATCAACGGACATTTTGCGGCTCCAAGCGGATTTAGAACAGTTCGATGCCGTCTGTTATCATTCTCCAATCACGGTAACACCGGATGGAGAACAACATGACACTGACCGTCAAACAGATCGAAGCCGCCCGCCACGGGTTACAGAAGGAACGCATGGGGACGGAGCCGGGCTCTATCTCAGGCTCTATCCATCTGGAAAGAAATCGTTTCAAACTCAGGTGCACAAGGCGAAAGGAGAAGCTGGCAGGGTCTGAATCGGACTCGGTGATTTTCCCGACCTGAGCCTTAAGGTCGCGCGGGATCTGGCGGTCTGGGTGCGGCTTCAGGCAATGCGCGGCTGGTCCCCCGAGCAGATCCGCAGTGCCCTGAAGGCCGAATGCCTGCCCTCTCCGTCCGCATCGCCACAGGACCTGCCACGTTCAGCAACCCCATTCCGGCAGGTCGCACGCGATTGGTTCGAGCGCAAGCGGCTCGGCCTCAGAAGCCAGAGGACCATCGACCAGAGCTGGAATACCATGCTCACCTATGTCTTCCCGGCTCTGGGTGATCGACTGATCGGCGAAATTTCCCGCCGCGAGGTGGTCCAGACACTGCGTCCCATCTGGCGTGAGAAACATGTCACGGCCCACCGGACCCTTGGCCGTATCCGCGAAGTCTTTGACCTCGCGATTCTGGAATATGACGTTGCAGTCAATCCCGCGCAATTCGATGCGGCTGCCGCCTATGGTTCCGTCCGTCGTCATACCCGTCACTTCGGATCTCTGTCATGGGAACGGATGCCGGAATTCTGGCGCTGGTTGCAGGACGTTCCATGCGAAGAACAAACCCGACAGTTCGTGATGCTTGTCAATCGGCGTGCATGTTTGGATGCCGATCACCCCGCTACGGGGGCAATTTTGCACGCAGGTTCACAGTCGAGTCCCACGATGTCTTCACGAGAACCGCGCCGCATCCAGGCCGTTTTCGTTCCCGGTCTGACTCCATGGCGTGGACGGCGAGCGTTCCCTCATGACCGTAGAACCGAGTGCCCGCCAATGATGATCAGATTGATCAGCTCAGCGGCGGCGCGGTGCATTTCCATGTCGGCATCCGATCCGATCGCGTTTTCGTGGGTTGACGCGGCATCGCTGAGAACGCCAATGATTTCGTGTTCTGGAAGCAGCCCGTTGTCCTTCAAGGCAAGCAAAAGCGCTTCGCAGATGGAAAGAGCTGCAATTCCTGAATAATCTGTCTGGCCAGACATGCCGGGCCATCCTTTCTGCGGAAGAGTGATCAGGGCAGATGGCGCCCTGACGACATCGTCATCCTTGCAGGAATTGCGGTATGCTGGGCTGATCGAAAGCAGTCTCATCCCGAGGTTCTCGGCAATTCAACATTAATTCCGGAGTGGTTCTTGAGCGCAACCGAACATAGCCCGCTTGCCCGAAAACTGGCCGCCTTCGTCGCCTTGTCCTCCGACGAGCTCGCAACCCTGATGCGTTTGCACCAGCGCCGCAGGAATTTTGTCGCCGGACGGGACATGGTCCATCAGGGACAATCGGATCACGCTGCCTATATCCTGGAAGCCGGTTGGGTCTGCTCCTACAAGATTTTACCCGATGGCACCCGTCAGATCGTGGACTTCCAGATCCCCGGAGATTTCCTGGGGTTGCGCAGCGTCCTGCTTCAAACCTCGGATCATAGTATCGAGCCTATCGGTGAAGTTCAGGCTGCCGAGGTTCTGGTAAGCGATCTGTTGGGCGCCTTCGCGCAAACGCCGCGATTGGCGGCGGCCATCCTTTGGGCTGCATCACGGGACGAGGCGATGGTTGTCGAACATCTCGTCGGCATCGGACGGCGGGACGCGGATTCGCGCATGGCCCATTTCCTGCTCGAACTCGGAGCCCGGCTGGCGCTTGTCGGGTTGGGAAGCAAGGCAGGATATGCCTGCCCCTTGACGCAATATCACCTCGCAGATGCCTTGGGGCTGAGTGCCGTGCATGTCAACCGGGTTCTGCGGCAACTCCGGGAGAAGGGGCTGGTGACGTTCCGGGATGGGCAGGTGGTTTTCCACGATTACGATCGTCTGGTCGCACTGGCAGAGTTCGATCCGGCATATCTGGATCAGACGGGACCGCTCCTGAAGTGAAGGAACTCCATTCGGGCCGGCATCACTCTCCGGTTCCGGCTCCGCCCAGGAAGAATATCTGTGCCAGAATCAGCAGGATCATCGCAATGGCGAGAATCTTGCCGCCGGAGATCATTGTCCATGGCGTTTCCAAGGTTTCCATTGTCGTTGAGGCACGGGAGGACGAATATTCGGGAAGCAGCCGGGTCAATTCGCGTGCAACCGCTGCATGCTCAAGAAGCAGCACGGGGACATCCCGAAATCCCGACAGGACCGAACTCAGGCGATCATGCGCGGCGTCCCGTGACAGCATCGCAAGTTCCGATGCCTCTTTCCAGGGATCGAGCCCGAGTCTCGCGAGTGTCGAGAGAACGGTCACATCATGCCCGTCCCGATCCTCGCCTACCGTGGCATATAGAAAGAGATCGAAATCGCTTCCGTCGGGGTTCAGATAATTGGCCGTGGACATCCTGTTCTCCTGCTTTCGACGGATGACGAGCTGTCAGGCCATACCGTCACATGTGACGAGGTTCTGACCGAACGCGTGGGGAAATATTTCTGGATCACCTCGACCCTACCAGTTCAAGCTCGGCTCCGCCTTGATGCAGATCAGTCGAGGATCGGGCGGGGACATTCCGTTCCTTGATCGCGGTTTTCCGTGACCGGGCCAGATCGCAAAAGAATTCGAGGGAAGCTAACACCGATCAGCATGGGACGGCCGGGTCGATAGTAGCCTGTTCCATACTGCCAGGCCATGTTCCGACTCCGCCATCAAGCTGACGGCGCCAGGTGGTGCGAGCAGGTATGAAATTCGCGGAGGCCCCGGATGAACATGCGATCGACCTCGTCGATGGTGACATTTGCTTGCCCATTCACCTTGCCCGGTTACCAGGATGAGCTGCCGGCAGGTGAATACGAGGTCCTCGTGGAAGAGGAACTTCTGCAGGGACTGAGTTTCGAGCTTATCGCCGAACAGCGACCTATCTGATGGTTCGAGGACGGAACGGCAGGCCCGGCATCACCGAGATGCGTCCAATCACCGGGACGGATCTGGAAACGACGCTCAACCGCGATCGGGCGTCCGCCGATCATCGCGACGCGGCGCATGCACAGCAGGAGAAGTTGAAATGAACACACCAGAATGGCTGAAACCCGGCATCTACGGAGCCATGATCGGCGCGGTCTTTGTCGGCGTCGTCGGGTTCACCTGGGGTGGCTGGGTCACCGGCGGGAGCGCCAACAAGATGGCCATGGCCATGGCCCATGACGATGTGATCGCGGCACTGGTCCCGGTCTGTGTCGGCATGTCCCGCAGCGACGCGGACCGGGCACTGAAAATCGCGACGATACAGGAAGCCTCGAACTACCAAAGGCGCGGCGCATTGATGGAAACCGGTTGGGCGACTGTCCCCGGTTCGGAGGAACCCAACCGGGATCTGGCGCAGGCTTGCGTCGCAGCGCTCGAACTTGACGCTTCTTGATAACGGCTGGCCGGGATCGAATGGCAAACTCAAGCATATTCTTGCTGCAATGGTTCCTGCCGGGCCTTTCTGCTTGTGACGAAGGGCACAGGTCGCGCCTCCGATATGCAAGCCGAAAGGATCTTATCCATGCGGATTAGCCTGGGCTGCCATTTCCGATATGAGCTTGCGCAACCGACACCGATGATTGCGATGCTCAATGTGCATTACTCCCGTTTTGGCGATCTGGAGCGGCCCGATTACCTGATCACGTCCCCCGCTGTCCCACTGGACAGCTACCGGGACGGATATGGGAACTGGTGCACCCGGCTGGTTGCGCCCGAAGGTGATTTCAGCCTGTCGACGGATGGCATATTCCGAGATCCCGGCGCCACCGATCCTGTTTCACCTGACCTGAAGCAGCATCTTGTCGAGGAACTGCCCTTTGAGACGCTCGTTTTTCTTCTCGGAAGCCGTTACTGCGATACTGACCTCTTGTCCGAGGAAGCCTGGCGGCTGTTCGGGCACACCAGCCCTGGCTGGGCGCGGGTCGAGGCCATCTGCGATTTCGTGCACCAGCATATCCGCTTTGGCTACGAGCAGGCATCTGCAACTCGCACGGCATCCCAGGCCCTGGCCGAAGGGCGCGGGGTTTGCCGTGACTTCACGCATCTGGCAATCACCTTCAGCCGCTGCATGAATATCCCGGCACGCTACTGCTCTGGCTATCTCAGCGATATCGGTGAACCGGAGCCACATCCCCCCGGGGATTTCGCGGCATGGATGGAGGTCTATCTGGCCGGACAATGGTGGGTCTTCGACCCGCGCAACAATGCGCCACGGATTGCCCGTATTCTCATCGCCCGCGGACGCGACGCCGCAGATGTCCCACTGGTCCACACATTCGGCCAGAACAGATTGACGGAATTCCAGGTCTGGACGGAAGAAATGGAATAGCCTGTGAGGGCCGATCCGAGCATATTGCAGCCATGGGAACGTTCCAACGATGAGCGGGAACAAGAGGCGCTGAGCTGCCCTATCGAAGTTTTCCGCCATGGGGCTTGTAATGGAATCGGCGCATCCCCACCTAGGAGGTGCAAAGCATCTTCTTTCGACCTTCTGTTTCCTAACGGCCTCAGGCGATCTCTAGACGACTCTGAGCCGGGCCATCGCATTCTGTGGATGGCGAACAAACCAGGAGACATCACGATGGCCAATGGCACCGTGAAATGGTTCAATTCCCAAAAAGGCTTCGGCTTCATCGCTCCCGAGCATGGCTCGAAGGATGTGTTCGTTCACATCTCCACGCTTGAGCGCGCCGGGCTTCAAGAGCTCAACGATGGGCAGGCCGTGACTTTCGACGTTGAAAACGGCCGGGACGGCCGCGAATCCGCGATCAATCTCGCACTGGCATAAGCCCTTGCTTGAATCAACTGGAAGGCGGGGGCAGTCCTTGGACTGGTCCCGCCTTCTTCCATTCATATGGCCCTCTGAACTTCAGAGACGGCCACTGCGAATACTATCTGAACGGACAGGACTTGATAGAGATCAACTGGGGGAATCCCATGACATTCGTCGTTTCACCCGAAGGCGACACACAAAAGATCAGCACGATTGAACAGGCATTTTACTGGCTTCGCAGGAAATGGCCGGTCACCGATCACAACCGCGATTTTGCGCTCGATCGCATCGATGCCGCAATGAATTGCCTGGTGACGGTCGAAGACGCACGCAAGGCGTTTCTCTCGGCCGCGAGAAGCGCCGGCTTCATGCCGGGTGGCATCGCGCGCCCGGACAGTGGCCATTCACAACAGATGACTTGAAAACAAGGCATCGGCGTAACTCCAAATGAAAGATTACCGGTTGCAAGCTTCTGAATGGACCCGGATCCTCGTTAAATATCGTGAACCGATCCTCACCCGCAGCATTTTCGAACTGGCCGTCACACTTGGCCCCTTCGTGGCAATCTGGGCCCTCGCCTGGTGGACGCTCGCGATCAGCCCGTGGCTGGCGGGCGCGCTGGCCCTGGTAAATTCGGCCTTCCTGGTGCGATTGTTCATGATCCAGCACGATTGCGGCCATGGCGCGTTCTTCAGGCATCGCCCGCTCGGCGACTGGATCGGTCGATGCCTCGGAGTCCTGACGCTGACGCCATATGACGTATGGCGGAAAAATCACTCGATCCACCATGCGACCACCGGCAATCTGGACCGGCGCGGCACCGGTGACCTGCCGACCCTGACAGTCAGGGAATATCGAGAGAAATCATGGCTCGGCCGGGCCATGTACAGGCTGGTCCGTAATCCGGTCTTTCTGTTCGGAATCGCCCCGGTCTACTTGTTTTTCCTGCAAAACCGCCTGCCCATCGGTCAGATGCGCGCGGGGCGACGATATTGGCTCAGCGCATTGGCGACCAACGCGGCGATAGGCGTGGTTCTGGCATTGATCGTTTGGCTGGGCGGCCTGGAGGTGCTGTTATTCGTGTTCCTGCCGACAACGATATTGGCGGCGATCACGGGGGTATGGTTCTTCTATGTTCAGCATCAGTTCGAAGACACGGTCTGGGACAGTGAGGAAGACTGGAACCTGCATGATGCTGCCTTCAGCGGAAGTTCGCATTACGACCTGCCCGGCATCCTGCGATGGATCACCGCGAATATCGGCGTTCATCATGTGCATCATCTGGCCAGCCGCATTCCCTTCTACCGCCTTGGCGAGGCGATCAGGGACCACGATCTTCTCGCACAGTCCAAGCGCATCACGCTTTGGGAAAGCTTCCGCTGCGCCCGGCTTCATCTCTGGGACGAAAAGAGCCGCAGGCTAATGTCGTTTGCGGATGCCCGCTCCGTCACCGCCTGACTTTCGCGCAGATTACCTGAACAGCCATCCTCCGTTCGCAGAAGCGTCGCAAGACCTGGCCGCAGAAGTCAGCCGGAGAGATTTTACCGGCCACTGATGTGGATCAGCTAGGCGGCGCGGTTTCCATGCGACTTTGCACTATCCGTGCGTCCGTTGGCATCACAGGCGTTTCCACGCAACCTGTCTCGTCTGGTTCACTCGACGAGCATCTGCGCTCGGCGACAGCTTCACAGTTTAACAGTTTCAAACGACTTGGAGAAATGACATGGCAAAGGGCAAAAGCCGCCGCGGCAGAGAGAACAAGAAACCGAAACAGAAAAAGGCCGAGACCGTCCCGACCGCTTCGTTCAGCACGAGCTTGTCAATCGGGACCAAACCAAAGGCAAAGAAGAACTGATCCGGTATTGTGGCACCATTTCTCCAAGCGAGAGGCTCTGTGCGCGAATAACGTCGTATTGGCGGTTAGAGCGTTTTGCATGAACTATGAATCTTGATGCTCTTTATGGGAGGCGTTTTGTGATTCACCATGCTTGGAGATGGATCACATGAACGGGCGTGATCGCACATTAACCAGCCATCCGTTCCTCATGCGCAAAGGGGCTGAGGCCAAGCCATTCCTGCATTCGGGTCGCGATCTCACGCGGGCCGTTCAGTTCCAGCCTGCCATCGTTTACGGCCTTTACGACCGTGTCCAGGCCCATCCAGATCGCGGTCATGGTGCGCAGGCTGCATTCGGCGTAGAGATCGACCTCGTAGCCCGGATCGGCATAGCAGGCCTCGACACCTGATTGCGGATCGACCAGCAGCCAATAGTTCTGCCGCGCGACCGGAAGATCGTTGAACGCGAACTGGAGACAAACCCGGCGTTCCGGCAGCGGATCGATATTCAGGAAGCGATGCATATCCCATATCAGCAATTCGGGATCGAGATTGTTGAGGGAAATGTCGCTTTCCACCCATCTCTGCCCCCATGCACCGATCCCCAGGACAAGCGGGCGCAGTTCTTCTCCGGCTTTCGTCAGGCGGTATTCCTTGACGCCCTGATCACCCATGACGGGTTGAATCACCCCGACGGCCTCCAGTTCCGCCAGCCGTTTTGACAGCAGCGTTGGCGACATCCGCGGCAGGCCACGCCGAAGATCGTTGAACCGCGTGCTGCCGCACAGAAGCTCTCGGATCAAAAGCGGCGTCCAGCGCGCGCAGAGAATCTCGGAGGCCATCGAAACCGGGCAAAACTGACCGTAACTGCCACGCATGACATGCCTCTCATTGTTGGGGAAAACCTGATCATTCGAGCCTAGGCGGAATGTCCGGCCCGGTCCAGTACAGTTTCAGGACTATCGCGGCACGGCCATTACCGCGACTCTGGTGGTGTGAATACCAGGGAGACAGACCATGACCACAACACATAAGGGAGCCTGCTTTTGCGGCAGCATTGAAATCGAGGTTTCCGGCACGCCGGAAGGAATGGGCTATTGCCACTGCGCGTCCTGCCGTGCCTGGTCGGCGGGGCCGGTGAACGCGTTCAGCCTTTGGAAACCGGACGGCGTGCGGATCACCAGGGGACAGGATCTGCTCGGCGAATATGCCAGCGCACCGAACTCGAAGCGGCGCTTTTGCAGGAATTGCGGCGGACATCTCATGACGGATCACCCGGAATGGGGCGTCACCGATGTTTTCGCAGCGGTGATCCCGAGCCTGGCCTTCGAGCCGGGCCTCCATGTGAACTACGCCGAGACCGTGCTGCCGATGCGGGACGGGCTGCCCAAGTTCAGGGATTTCCCGGCCGAGATCGGCGGGTCTGGTGAGCAAGTGCCGGAATAGCATCCATCCATCGGGCAAGGCCCGGCAAGGAGAGTGACATGACAACCGCAACGAAAGTTTTCGACCCCATCGCATTCAAGCAAACCACCCGCCGCCAATGGGATGAGGCCGCCGAGGCCTGGAACCGGTGGGCACCGCTTCTGGACAGATGGCTGGGACCATCGACCGAATTGATGCTCGACAGGATGGGCCTGGCACAGGGTAGCCGCGTCCTGGACATCGCGGCCGGTGCCGGAGGCCAGACGCTTAACGCGGCGAGGCGCGTCGGGCCTTCGGGTCATGTGCTGGCGACCGATCTGTCGCCGGGCATCCTGCAACATGCCAAGGCCAATGCCGATCTTGCGGGGCTCGGCAATGTCGAAACCCTGGTGCTTGACGGCGAACAGGCTGGCGACATCAAGGCCGAACCGTTCGACGGCGTCATGTCGCGCGTCGGCCTGATCTATTTTCCCGACCAGCACAAGGCGCTGACGGGCATGCATGCCCAGTTGCGCCCCGGCGGCCATATCGGTGCGATCACCTATGCCGAGGCTGATCGCAACGGCTTCTTCTCGGTGCCGGTCGGCATCATCCGCCGCCGTGCCGCATTGCCCGCGCCGCTGCCGGGTCAACCCGGCCCCTTCTCGTTGGGTGATCCCGACCTGCTGGCCAGCCGGCTGCGTGATGCAGGCTTTACCGATATCGACATAACCCGTGTCGCGGCGCCTGTCCGCCTGAACTCGGCTCGGGAATGCCTGCAATTCGAGCGGGAAAGTTTCGGCGCCCTGCATCAGATGCTCGCGGGGCTCACCGCACCCGAACAGGATGACATCTGGGGTGAAATCGAGGAAGCGCTGCGCGCCTTCGAAACCGGGGGCCGGTTCGAGGGACCTTGCGAGATGCTCGTCGCCACCGGGACGAAAGCTGCCTGATCCATGCTTGAGCCTCACAGCCGGAACCTGTGGGCAAGCTGCTGAAACGCGGAAAGGAAACATCCGATGACCAAGATCGCAATCGTCCAGGAGCCGCCTGTCTATCTGAACCTCGCCGCCAGCATGGAGCGCGCCGTCGGCCTGGTCGCACAAGCCGCCAGCGAGGGCGCCCGGTTGCTGGTCTTCCCCGAGGCCTGGTTTCCCGGCTACCCGACCTTTTGCTGGCGCCTGTCACCGGGTGCCGACATGGGCAAGACGGATGAACTGTTCACCTTGCTGCAAGCCAATTCCATCGATCTGAGCCGCAATGGCATGGCCCCCTTGCAGGAGGCCGCCGCCGAGCATGAGATGGTGATCGTGGCCGGTTACCAGGAAGTCGATGGCGCGGTGTCGGGCTCGACCCTGTTCAACTCCTGCATCACCATCGACGCCGATGGCAGCATCGCGAACAACCACCGAAAGCTGATGCCGACCAATCCGGAACGCATGATCTGGGGCTTTGGCGACGGATCCGGCCTGAACGTGGTCGAGACGGCGGTGGGGCGGATCGGCGCGCTGATCTGCTGGGAAAGCTACATGCCGCTGGCGCGTTTCGCGCTCTATGCCCAGAATATCGACATCTATGTCGCCCCGACCTGGGACAGCGGCGATACCTGGCTGGCCACGATGCAGCATATTGCCCGCGAAGGCGGTTGCTGGGTGATCGGATGCGCCACGGCACTGGAGGCATCGGACATTCCCGCGGATATCCCGCATTACGACATCCTGTTTCCGAACAAGGATGAATGGGTAAATCCCGGCGATGCGGTTGTCTATGCGCCCTTCGGCGGAATCGCTGCCGGGCCGATGCATCGGGAAAAGGGGATGCTCATGGCCGAGATCGATGTCTCTGCCGCCCGCGCTTCGCGCCGGAAATTCGACGCCAGCGGCCATTATTCCCGCCCCGACGTGTTCTCGCTTTCGGTCGACAGAGGCCACAAGCGGCCCGTTTCGTTCAACTGACCGGTAACGGGTCGCAGCGGACACGAAGCGCACAGATAACCGGCATTGGTGGCTATCCATGGAAAGCTCGCCTCGTTCGCAATTGCCGACAGGAATGACACGGGTTCGCTGCACAGCGTTCGAATGTCCGGTATGAAGATGGCCGCAGCAGCATCCGTTCCTGACGAAAGTCGGGCAAGGGCCGGATGGACAGGTTCCTAGTAGATGCCCAATCCGTATCGGGAATGTTCCAGGAACACCTTTCCTGCCACTCTTCCGGTGATGTCTCCTATTCCCGGGGGCATGCAACAGGAAGGAAAACATCGTGGCAAATATCAAGGACATCGTGACTGCGGCCAAGGCGAGGATCGAGAACCTGACTCCGGCGACGGTGGCGGCGGAACTTGATCGTGCCGACGTGCTGCTGGTGGATGTGCGGGAACCCAATGAGACGGCAATCGGGATCATTCCCGGCGCAGTCCTGGCACCGCGCGGTATGCTGGAGTTTCACGCCGATGCCTCAACCCCCTATTTCATCAGGGAGTTCGAACCGGACAGGCGCGTGATCATCTACTGTTCGGCGGGTTCCCGATCAGCGCTCGCCGTCAGGTCGTTGCAGGAACTCGGCTATCGTGATGTCGCCCATCTCGACGGAGGTTTCGCGGCCTGGCGCGGCGAAGGGCGCCCGGTTGTAGCACCGGCGGTCGCACCCTGAAGCGAGGGGCCTTTGCGGGGCAGGATTTGCGCGCTTGTGCAAAGAGTGCCCAGAGCCGATAATCGAGTCGGAGAAGCAGCGATGGCCGACAATCGATCGAACCAATACCTGCGGCTTGAGTTGCTCGGACAATTCCGGGTGATCGTCGCAGGTCGGGACCTTGGAGAGGTGGCATGGCCAGGTCGCCGATCAGCCGAGCTGGTGCAATTGCTGGCCCTCGCCGATCGTCACCGCCTCTTGCGAGATCAGGCCATCGAGGCGCTGTGGCCTCATCTGGCGGCGGAGGCTGGTGCAGCCAATTTGCGAAAGGCCGCTTTCCATGCCCGCCAGGCGCTCGATACCGAGGATGCGGTAGTGTTGAGCGGCGGTCGGGTCGCGCTTTTCCCAGCATGGCAAATCGAGACCGATGTCATGGAGTTCGAGCAGGCGGCGACGGCCGCGCTTCGTTCCCGGGACCCGAAGCAATGTGAGACTGCGGCCGCCGCATATAGCGGCATCCTGCTCCCGGAGGCGCTCTATGAGGAATGGACCCTGTCACGGCGAGACCGGCTGCAATCCCTTTACGCCGAACTGCTGAGGGCGGCTCATTGCTGGGAACGGCTGGTCAAGGTCGAACCGTCTGACGAGGAAGCATATCGCGAACTGATGCGCATCGCATTGGCAGCAGGCAACCGGCACGCCGCCATCCGGTGGTATGGCCAACTGCGGATGAACTTGCAATGCGAACTGGGCCTGGCACCAAGCCCGGAAAGCCAGGCCGTCTATGACGAGTGCATCGCCGGGCTTGGCCTTCCGACGGCCGTATTCGTTGGGCGTCAGGTCGAACTCGCCACGGCTGCGGTTGCCATGCGAGCGGCTGGAGAAGGTAAAATCGGCGCGCTGATCCTGCGCGGTCCGACCGGTATCGGCAAGTCGGCCCTGTGCCAACAGATTGCCGTGGCGGCGCGTGATCGGGGCTGGCGGACCATTACGGTTGCCGCCACGGGCGAACGCCGCCCCTACGAACCCCTGGCGGCAACGGTCGAGCAACTTCTCCAGGCTGATCGCGGGTTGCTCGATGTCGTGAATGACCGGACACGCACCACACTGGCCGAACTGACGGCACTGGTCCTGCCGGCAAAGCGTCGCAAGGACGGGTTGACCCGACACATGGTGATCGGGGCTGTGAACAGGCTGCTGGCGGCCGCCCGCGGCAAGAGCACAGGCGTCATGCTTGTCATCGACGACATGCATCTTGCCGATCAGGCGACGATCGATGCCTGCATGCAACTGGCGCGGGCCGGGGGAAAGTTTCCATTGCTCATCGTTCTGGCATACCGCGCCGAGACGGCACAGCAGGCCTTGGTGCAAGGCGTCGCCAGCCTCGGCCGCGCCGGCCGATCCACCGAGATCGAGCTTGGACCGCTGGAACATGGCGAGGCAGTCGCCCTGGCCGAAGCCGGCGCAGCGGGAAAACCGGATGCCCGGCTTCTCTCCGAGATCGCTGAGATGGCCGAGGGCAATCCATTCTTTGTCCTTGAACTCGCCCGCGGTGTCGCAGCGGGCAAGCTCTTGCCGCTCAATCCGTCGGCCCGGGACACGATCATCGCCCGGAACCTCGATCTTGACGATGCCACCGCGGCAATGATGCGCCGGCTGGCAGTGGCCGGGGATCACCTGGAGCCGGCCGAGGTGCTGGCATTGACCGGGTTGTCCGAGGAGGACGGGTTCGCGCTCCTCGATACCGCTGTGGAAACCGGTGTACTGACGGTTACCGATGCACGTTATCGGTTCCGGCACCACCTGGTCCGCCAGGCGCTCGTCGAGCAGACCCCTCCGCATCAACGGATTGCCGTGCATCGTGATACGGCGCGTCGCCTCGCCGCTTCCGGCGCTGCCCCGGGCCTGATCGCCCGGCACTGGATCGATGGCGGAAAACCGGCCGAAGCAATTGACTGGCTACTCGCTGCCGCCCGTCTGGCGATCAGGCTCGGGGCGTTCTCCGATGGTCTGGTCCAACTCGACAAGCTGCTGGAACAAGCGCCTGCGCATGCGGAAGCGCTGCGCCTGCGGGCGGAGGTTCTGGATGCCCTGGGCGACAGTCGCGCACCGGCAGCATTTGTCGCCGCCGCACGGGTCATCGGCGGGACAGGCGCACATGATTTGCGGGCAAAGCAGGCATTGGCCCAACTCAAGCTTGGTGATCCGACCGGAGCGCTGCGAACGGTAACCGGGATCGAGCCGGAGACGTTCGAAGGGCGGCTCGCACAGGCACTCACCTGGAGCGGCGCTGCCGCCCTGGGCTTCGCCGACCCGGGGATCGGCACGGCAAAGGCCGCCGAGAGCCGTCGGCTGGCCATGGAAATGGGGGACAGCGGCGCGTTGGTGGTTGCCTCCTGGGCACAGGCGGCCGCCGCACATGCCCGTGGTGACCTGCGCTCAAGCGTGCGGGCGGATCTGCGCGATACGAGCACTCTCCGCGACCTGGCGATCAGTATCTTCGATGGGCAGCTGTGCATTACCCAGCGGTTGCTTTACGGGGCCCGGCCGTATCGCGACGTCATCAGTTTCGCTCATTCGCTCAGGGCCGAGGCCGAACGGCTGGGTGCGGCACGCGGACAGGCTTTCGCCGTTACGCTCGGCGGGGAGGCGAAACTGCTGGCGGGCCGACTTGACGAGGCTGATGCGGATCTTGCTGTCGCGGCACGCCTCAATGAGGATATCGGCGCGGCAACCGGATTGGCGCTGGCGCTTCAACGGCGGGCCGAGGTGGCGCTCTATCGGGAATGTCACGCCGACGCCGCCGCACTTCTCGACGACGCCCTCGCGGTGGCGCGTGAGTCAGATGTAGGGTTCCATCTCTTCGACCGAATTTACGGCACCAAGATCGCCGCCGCCATCGACCCCAACTTGGCCCTGTTCGCGCTTGAAGACGCCGAGGCATCGGTTCGCGGACCGATGGAGACCTGTCCGGGCTGCCGGATCACCTTCGCCGTTCCGGCAGCGATCGCGGCGGCGCGCGCCGGGGACCTTGAGCGCGCGAGCCAATACGCGCATCAGGTGGAGAACCTGGCGGCGGTCGTGATGCGCCTGCCCGGGTGGAATGCGGCGGCCGAAGAGGTCAAGGGCCATCTCTGCCTGGCCAACCATGACGCCGGTGCTGCAACCCGCTTCCACACAGCTGCAGACGGGTTCCGAAGGGCCGGACAGCCCCTCGACGAAGCACGCTGTGCCACCCTGGCTGAAGCTTCGTTCTGAGCCGGTCCGGCACCGGGAACGATCAAAGAATGCCTGCCTGTCATCCTTGAGTCCGAGCTCAGCGCCTGCTGGGTGAACCCCGAGGAGGAGAGATCATGCATATGAACACTGAACTGAAAACGATACTGGACGGCATTTCATCGGCGGTCGCTGCCGACCCTGGCAATGCCACTGTCCGGATCAGCGCCGATTGCAAGCTCGTCGGCGTTCACGAGGTGGATGTCCAACTGGACGGACATGCGATCAAGTCCGATCAACCGGCCATGCTTGGTGGCAACGATCGGGGCTCCAAACCCGTCGAGATCGCCCTCGCTGCCCTGGGTTCCTGCCAGGCCCAGACATATCGCTTCTGGTCTGAAAAACTCGGCATCCGCTTCGACGACATCACCGTCGATATCGAGGGAGACATCGATATACGGGGCATCTTCGGCCTTCAGGATGGCGTTCGTCCTGGCTTCGGCGGTGTGCGCGTCAATGTATCCATCCGCGGGCCGGAGTCGCGCGAACGCTATGAAGAGTTGCACCAAACGGTCAATGCCCACTGCCCGGTGCTGGATATGTTTACCATGCCGGTGCCGGTCACAACCGCGATATCCCTGAACTGAGGCCGCATTTTCGACCGCATGGGGCGACGGTAGCACAGCGGAGCCCCGGCCACGGAGCTCCGCACGCAGCCTTGATACCGAAAGGTATCAACAACTAGGGGACTTGAAATTGCCAAATGGGCCAGCCTGGCAAAAGTTCCGTATCCTATTTCCGTCCGGTGGCAGAGGTCATCCCCACCTCAAAAGTCAGGTAACCGTCCTGAACAAATTCTTGCCACTGGGCGCAGACATCCTGCTCCAACGCGGTGCGAACGGCGTCATCTGTCCGCAACACAATGTCGGAAAGCGGCGTGCTGCAAATATACTGCCAGAGGAAATCGGCAGGCGGCGGAAGGCGAAGTATCTTTGGCAGTGCCCTGGCATCCACATCCCGGAAACCAGCACTGCGCATCAGTTCCCTTAGCTCATCGACATCGTGCATCGAAAACACCAACTCGCCAAAGGTTGCCGCTTCAGGGCCAATATGACGAGCAATTGCGTCGATCATGATTGCAAATAGCGGCGGCTTTGGCCCGGGAACGACGATGATTGCTCGCCCATCTTCCGTCAGAACGCGCCGCATCTCGCGCAGCGCGGCAAGCTTGCCGGGCACGAACTGAAGACCCATCTGGCAGAGCACGACATCGAAGGCATGATCTGCGAATGGCATGGATTCGGCGTTGGCTTCCTGCCAATCAATCGACATGTCTGTCGGAGTCGCCGATCGGGCCACCGCCAGCATCCCGGGATTTAGGTCGAGACCGGTTACCGATCCGGAGGCTCCGACACGCTCGGCCGCCAACCGTACCACCACCCCGGTTCCGCAGGCGACATCAAGCACCCGCTCACCGGTTCGAAGCGCTGCCGTGGCGATAAGATCATCGGCCACGGGCGCTGCGATAGCAGGAACGAAATAACGCTGATAATTCTCGGCTGCGGTTCCCCGGAAGCTCTTGCCATAGGTTTCATGCACGTTCATCTCATTTCTCCCTTTTGAGGGCATCGGGGCCCGAAGGCTGAAGCCCCTGTTTTCAGTCTCAGACGTCTCGCGCCGGAATAACGGTTGAGCGTGGGATACGCGCGGCAATGCCGAACCAGACCAGCCAGAGACACATCAGCAGCGACGAGACCAGCCAGACAGGGCCGCCGATCGAGAGCCCCAGATGCATGCCGAGGATCCAGCCGGTCGCCGACAGGATGCCGAACAAGCTACCTGCAGCGGCAGCCCAACCAGGCAAGCGGCCATCCGTGCCGCGCAGATCGAAATAGGCGATGAGCGCCACGGCCAGGGCGAGCCCGAGAAAGCCGTTCGCCATTCCGCTGGCAAAGCCCCACCAGATGGTGAAGGTGGCGAGGTCCCCGCTGTCCGCTGCCACGGACAATGCGGTGGCCTCGGAAACGGCGGTGGAAATGGTGATCAGGGCACCCAGAGCCATCACCATCCAGGCCGAACCGAGAACCGGTGAGCGCCGGATAGCCGGATTCGTGGCAATGGCCAGAAACCCTGCGCCCGAGAGCAGGAAGAGCGCGCCGGCCGCCATCCAATGCACCAAGGCCCAACGACCGTGGCCATCGGCGATATGTTGCATCTGGACCGAGAGATCCGGATCGGGCGGGCCGTGCGTGATCAGCGCGGCGGCCAGCAACGCAGCCCCTGCGGCGAGCCAGAGATCAGCGGCTGAAGTTTGATGGGATACGGTGTCGGGCATCTGGCAGCCCTCCATTATCATGTCCTGATACTGGAAAGGATAACCCGGTCCCGCGCGGCCCGCTTCGGTGCAACCACCCATGACGAGGCGATTTCCCTATGGGTGAAAACACCCAGTCTGCGGCGGGTCAATCAACCCGTGAGCAAGAGCATAAGCGGTGGCCGCGGCACGTGTCGGAACGTCGAGCCGGGTCAGTATATCGCTGACATGGCGGTCGACGGTCCGTTCGCTGAGACCGAAATGCCGGGCTATGTCGGGGTTTGTCATACCCTCGGCGATAAGTTGCAGGACCTGCCTCTGGCGCGGCGTCAGAGCTGTGATTCCGGGTGCGGCGGTCGTGGTCAGCCCCTCCAGCATGGAAAGATCGAACACGGCACCCAACTCCCGGAAAATACTGTGGGCGGCGTCAAAATGCATGCGTGCCGACTCGTCATCGCCAAGCCTCTGGCTGGCCTGCCCGATCAGAACCCGCGTTCGGGATGCTTCGTAGGGCATTTCCAGTTCCCGCCAGATCGCCCAAGCCTCACGCAGAAGGGCGAGGGCAGCTTTCAGCTTGCCCTCGGCGAGCAGTAACGCACCGGTGGCGTGGGTGGATGCCGCGTAAAGGAAAGGCGCGTCGATCTTTATTGCAAACTGCGTCAATTCGTCGGCCATTGTGCGCGCTGTGACGAGATCGCCATCGGCAATCAATATCTCGATATATGGGCCAAGCAGCCTGGGGCGCGATGCTCCACCTCCCGGCGCGCTTCCATTGCCAGAGGATTCGACGATACCGCGGATCAAGGCAGCGGCGGTCTCGTGCCTGCCTTGGGCCAGCCGCAGCAGCGACAGGCCGGGCTGCGGCTCATATCCTATCCGTGCGGCCTCGCGATACATCTCGTCGGCCTGATCGAATTCACCGCGCAACCGATGAAGTTCTCCCTGCTGATAGCATGCCCTTCCGACTACGGCCTCAGATCTGCCGGAAAGATGGGCGCGAGCCTTTTTCACCTCGGTGAGCGCCCTGGACCAATCGCCCTGCATTTGCAGAAGCTCGGAACGATGCACGAGACATTGACCGCGATAGGGCACAAGATCGGGCTGGGAAGCACACCAGCTATCGAGCTGCCTGGTCCATTCCCGTGCCCGGTGCAGGTCAAAGATGCTCTGGCAGGTCAGAATGACGGCGCAGTAGACGATCCCGGCCAGCACCGGCGACACTTCTCCGGTCGTGACCCCCAGCATCGCCTCGTCAAGCTGGGCTACACCCTCGACGGTATTGTGGGAACGGATCAGGTTCTGCCCACGGCCGAGCAGTCCCAGAGCCAGAAGATCGGGATCACCGAACCGTTCGGCGATCGTCACGGCCTGCGTAAAGTCAGCACCGGCAGTTTCGGTGTTTCCCTGAAACATCGCTATCAGCCCGGTGACGACAAGCCCGTATCCCTGTTCGACACATGTTTCGCGACAGTCCTTGATGATCCGTTGCGACCGGGCGAGCCAACCGGTAGCCTGAGCCTTCTCGCCGGAGCTGAGCATGTGAAGGCTGAGCCAGAATCCCCATCGGGCCGCACGCTTCACACGACCCTGATCGATGAGAGCGTGATGCGCGGACGTCCAGATCGCGATTGCACGGGCATCCTCACCGACAAGATATGCCGACGCCGCAAACCGCTCCAGGTCCGCGGGCTCAAGGGGCATCTCCTGGTTCGCGGCGGATAAAAGCCGGTAAGCCTCTCTCCATTTCTGCCGGGCGAACGCCTCTCTCCCCCGAGCGAGTTCAGGAATCCGTGACATGAGCTACCATATCACAGTTCACCTGCTATCGGGCGGAGCAGCATAGGTTTTCTGAGCGAATATCAGTTCCACACAGCTTTTACATGGCGTCGCTGTTACTGCAATAACCGGTCCTTTGATTACCGCTCGCACGCAATATCATTCAGCCAGCTTCATCCATTCGGATTCGATTGCCTCTGCAGCGGATCGCTCACGATTTTAGGATCACGACCTCCAGATATTCCGATGGTACCACCATCGTGCCGCCATTGGTCCGGTTGTGCTGCGCGATCAGCGCGAGGATATCAGCTTCGAGTTCAGCGGCTTCGTTCTCTTCCAATGTCGCGAACGCCTTCAACATCGGACCGTACCAGGTTCGAAACAACTCCAGCCAATGTTGCGGTGAGCGATAGCGAAAGACGAAAAACCGGCGTTTCATCGACAGCTTCGCTGCCTGATCGCCAAAGCGTTCCCGAAGCCAGCCACTGTTTCCCCAAAGCACTGGCGGCTTGGCGACTGGTGACGGAGGAGCGATAGCGCCGATTGTCTTCAAAAGACGACCGATGAAGCTTTCCGGTGTCCAGTTTGCCATTCCGATGCGTCCGCCGGAACGGACGACGCGCTGAATTTCCCGGGCCGCTTTCTCGTGATCAGCGGTAAACATGATGCCGAATGTCGACAGCGCCACATCGAAGGAACCATCCGCGAAGTCGAGCGCCTCGGCATCGGCTTCGGCAAAGGCGAGATCGAGGCCTTCCGCCTTGGCACGACGCCGTCCCTGTTCGAGAAGGGACGGCACATAGTCGGTCGAAGTAACGACGGCGAAACGGCGCGCTGCCGCGAGCGAGGCATTGCCATTGCCCGCGGCAATATCGATCACGCGCTCTCCGCCCCGCAGGTCGATGGCCTCGCACAGCGTCTCGCCCACGATCTGCAAGGTGACACCGATCATCCCGTAATCGCCGGATGACCAGGTCGCCTGTTGTCCGGCTTTCAGTTTCTCCATATCGGCGTCAGATGGGTTGCTCTGCACGATGTTCCGCATACGAACCCTCCTTTTGAATATCGCAACCCGGAGCTGACCTGGAAGTGCAGCAATACGGCGCGGTCTTGAGCCTCAGTCGCTATGCGGCACCATGATGGGCTCACCGGTGGGCCCTACCTGAAACACGATGAAACGCGCGCCCTCATCGGCCGAGGCAGTGCGGGCGGTCATGGGCTTGTCGGGCAACTCGTAAAAGGCATCGCCCGCTGTATAGGTTTGCGGCTCTTTCCCATCGACATCGACAAGGATCGAACCCTCCTGCATGTAGACGAAGACATGGCCGGGATGGGTATGCCGTTCCGTTTCCCAGCCGGCACCCACGTCGAACTCGACAATATTGGCCTCTGTCCCGTCGACCCCCATAAGGTCGGTCTTGAGCACCGGTGTCGTCGTCGCCTGATCGGCCACGGCGGCGTTCAAGCCGAACCCGAGGGCGACCGATATCGCCATGATTGTGCACGACGTGAAGCTTTTGGTTATCTTCCGCATGATCTTTCCTCCTGTTGTCGATTCAATTGTTACTGCCCGGTCAAGGCGGACCAGCTCGACACGGGAACACACCCTGTCGAACGAGGTGGCCGTCGGCCTTGACATACCGGGAGGGAAGACCATGGACCCGATGTAGAACGTGATCCGCGTGGCCTCATTTCCCAAGACAGTGTTGAGCCATGCCATATTCACACAAACCGACCGAAAAGTTGTTTGGAATCCGTTCATTGTTTCTCGCCATCGTATTGATTTTTTGTCCCCATCTGCGTCACAATGCTTATCGGGGGGCGACGATGCGATACGCATTCGACGACTACATTCTCGACACCGCACTGCGCGAATTACGATTTCGCGGCACGATCCAACCGGCTGAACCCCAGGTATTCGATCTGGTCCTGTACCTGTTGCGCAATCGTGACCGCGTAATCGGCTATGACGAGTTGATCGAGGCTGTCTGGGAAGGACGGAATGTTTCCGAATCGACTATTCGAAACCGTATCAACGCGGCTCGCAAACTGATTGGGGACGATGGCCATCGGCAATGCGTGATCCGCACCTTTCCCCGTCGCGGATTGCGTTTTATCAGCGAAGTCCGCGAGGGTGATATCACGTCGTCTTCCTCTGCAACCTCGCATTCTGTCATTCCGGATGACGAAAGCCTCCCCCTGGCGAATAACGAGGCACCGATACCTGCCAATCATGCAGATCGATCAGCGCAACCAACGCATCGCTGGCCTGTCGTGGCGGTGCTACCTTTCGTCAATCTCAGCGGTGATCCGCTCCAGGAGCATCTCGGCGATGGCTTTTGCGAAGATATCATCACGATGCTCGCCAGACATCGCACACTGACAGTCGTTGCGCGCAACTCTGCATTTGCTTTCAAGGGGCACACCGGCAACATACGCTCGGCCGGCGCGAACCTGGGCGCAGATTACGTCGTCGAGGGTAGCGTGCGGCGAATCGATGACAGCATTCGGGTTACAGCGCACCTGATCCAAACCAGCAATGGTCAACTCATCTGGGCGGATCATTTCGACCGGCGCATGGAGGCTCTGTTCGATGTTCTGGACAACATTACCCAACGGATCGTGGCAAATATCGAACCGGAGATAGGTTCAGCTGAACGTGCGCGCGTGGGGCGGAAGATACCATCGAGCCTTCGCGCATGGGATCTTTTCCAACTCGGAACGACGCATCTCTATCGGGCTACGAGAAATGACAACCGCGAGGCACAGAGGTTGCTGCGGCTGGCAATCGAGCAGGATCAAGAACTTGCCCAGGCCCACGCCTACCTGTCCTACGCGATCCTGCTGAGCATGCTCTATTTCGAGGCTGAACCAGAGGAGGAACGCCTCGATGAGGCCCAGGAACTGGCACGCAAGGCGATGGAGCTCGATGAGCATGATGCCATGATCCGGTTCGTCTATGGCCGCGTGCTGCTCGCGCGGTGTGAATATTCGGATGCCCTGCATGAGCTGGAACAGGCGGTCGCATTGAACCCCGCACTTGCGGTCGGCCATTGCGGCGTGGGTGATTCACTTGCCTATGAGGGGCGCTACGACGAATCGTATTCCTGTTTCCAGAGAGCTATCGAGCTGAGCCCACATGATCCACAACGCTGGGCCTTTTACGCCTATCGAGCGCTCGCGCATCTGTTCGCCCATGAATTCGAACTTGCTTCCGACTGGGCGAAGAAAGCTACCCACATTCCCAATTGCCATTATTGGCCCTATGCTCATCGGGTTGCCGCACTTGGCCATCTCGGAGCGGTGGACCAGTACGAACAGGCGGTAAGCTTGTTGTTGAGAAAACGGCCCGGCTTTACCTGCCAAATGGCACGCAAGCGTCTTTTCTACATCAAGGATGATGACAAGCTCGATCTCTATGTTGCCGGGCTGAGAAAGGCGGGGCTGCCTGCGGTATAACGGTATTTTCAGTTCCTCACGCCTGCATCCGGATTGACGAACAAGCGAATTTCGCTCGATGCAGTTGCGCGCATAGCAACCGCGCGGGGCCGTCGTTCTACCGTTAGCTGATGACGCGAAGGCACCAAGGACAGGACCGGCGACCAGTGACCCGCCGCCGGCCAATCATGCAAGCCTGCATATTCCAAAGGACTCAGACGAATATCATGCCGTCGGCATTCCCGTCGATCTGGATGACAAAGGTGTCGTCCACGAAGTCTCCGTCTCCGTCGGTCTCGCGCGCCGTTGTTTCGAGGACGAAATCGGGAACCTCCTGCCTCTCGAACAGCGAGATTTCCTTGATCCGGACGCCATTGTTGCCATCGAGGCTCTGGAAGATGAAAAGCTCGTCAAACGACACCCCCGGCAGGTAATCCAGCGTCAACGAATTGCTGCCTTTCGGCAGTGCGAGATCCTCGAAGACGAACTCATCCACGAACACACCGTCATCATAGGCTACCAAACGGACGTCAAAGGTCGTGCCCTTGCCGGTTCCACCGTCAAGAACCACCTGCGCGCCCTCGACATCCTCGCTGGTGCTGAGCAGCAACTGTTCGCCCGGATCCATCTGGTTGTCATCGAGTCCTATGCCCGGGGTACTGATATTCACGTCATCCGCGCCGTCACCAGGAAGATTGCCTGCCGCGTATTCGGCCAGGGCATCCCCGTTGAAATTGCTGGACAGGAAGCCATCGAAAGTCACGGTTGTCGTGCCCTGGGTTCCCGATACGACCTCCAACTCCTTGGGGCCGCCGGGAGTGACCGAAGCGAAGTCCAGCGGGTTCAGGATCAGTGGCGCGTCCTGCAGGACCTCGAAGAGATATCCGCCAGGTTCATCGCCATCGAGCGTGAGCCTGAACAGGTCTCCGAAACTCCCGCTTGTATAGGTCAGCGTCGTTCCGTCGGCAGACAGCGTCTCGGTGATTTCTCCAAGGACGGTATCATCCGGCAACTCGGTGAAACCGAGGATCGTGAAGCTTCCCGGCCCGTCGGCACCGTAATCAAGGAAGCCCGAATCGCTGGTGGATTGGCCGCTGCCGAAGGTCACCAGCCCGTCGGAGATGGCGGAAGAGAATACCGGACCATCATCGCGGAAATTGAACGAACCGGAGACATCGACAGTCAACCCGGCGGCATCACCATCGGCATCGGCCGCGGTTGCCGTGAGCCCAACCGTCCCGGCGCCCAGGGTAATCGCATCGTTCGGATCAGGGTTTTCCGGGTGGACAACCGAGCGGCTTTGATCAAGCGTGACGTTGCCGGTCGCATCAACACTGATGCGCAGAACCTCGTCACCATCGGTATTGCTGCCGACGATATCCGCGCCGTTCATGGCAAGCGTCACCGGCTGACCGGTCAACGTATCGGTCAAACTGGTCGCAGCCCCCAGAAGAGCAAGTGAATAATTCAACCCTCCGCCGGCACCTGGCCCGTCAGCACCGAAACTTGATGCAAAGATCCCGGAGAAATCGGCACTGGCGTCTGTCGCAAAATCGGTCTCGTCGACTTCCAGAGCCGGAGCGGTGCCGTCTTCCGAGACAACCGGGGTATCGTCATCCACCAGAACGGCCAGGTCGCCGCTTTCCATGGTGATGCTGTCATTGTCGCGATCTGTGGCGACAACGACCGACCCGAGTTCGATCACGATGTCGTTCTCATCAAGACCGGAGATATGGTCGAGAGGTTTTTCCAGCGTAAACAGCCACCCCCCTGCCTGCGGCGTGATGCCATCGGGGGCGATATTGACCTGGAGGGTGAAAACCGTTTCGCCACCAGCGGTGGCGGTAAGCAGATCACCGGCAACCGAGTAACTCACCGGAGCGCCGCCAGAGGTCAGCACCGGCAATCCCGATGTATCGGTGGACAACGAGAAGGTGGCAGGCGTATCCGCCCCCGAACCGATCAGATCGGTAAGGTCTCCGCTCGCCATGGTCGCTTCGCCCGGCGCGTCGTCCACACCGCCCGCGATTCCGCCCGGCAGCCCATCTTCATCGACCACGCCCAACTGGGGCTCTCCGACCACGCTTGGCCCATCGTCGAAGAATTGCAGTTGTGAACCGACCTCGGTATCGGCCGAATCAATAAAGGCGAGCGCAACGCCGCCGACATTCCAACTTACATTCGAGCCTTGCCCCGATGTCGGCTGACCGTTCTCGATGAGAAAACGATTATGTGCCCCGTCGGTCTCGAACGTGATCGTGTCGTTGTTCCGGATGCCAGTGATTTCCACCGTTCCGTCCGGATCCGTGGTGAAAGCCCATGGCTCGCCATTGACGAAGACGGCCGTGATGTTGACCACATCATCGTCGGCGATACCCGGAATGAAGTCGGTGCCGGCTTCCTTTTCGGTCAGCAATGCGGTGATCCGAACCGTCGATTCCGCGTGGGGCGGTGTGAACTTGACGAGCGTTACCGACCCCTGATTGGCGGTTTGGAGATCATCGAACTGGATGTTGGCCGCGTCGCTTGCTTCTGTGGAACTCAGATTCGGCACCAGGTAATTGGAGTCCATGTTCTGGACATAGGTAACGACCAGCCCTTCTCCTGCATCGACGTTCTGATTGTTCGTGCCGAGTGAGGTCTGGTTGGCCTGACTGCTGTTCACCGTGTCACCGACGGTCGCGCCGGTGACGACGATCGCAGATCCTCCGGGCTCCCCGAAGGCCATGAATTCGTTCTGTCCCGCGGGCGCGCCGCCGAAATCGAATTCGAGGGTTGACTGGGCTGCAACAAAGACAAGATCCATCAGATCGACAGGGTCGTCGGGATCGGTGCCGTCGGGATGAGCCAAGGGCTCGAACAGGCCAATCCAGAAACGGGCCCCGTCGATCGGGAAGCCGGTTTCCTCGAGATAGATGGAAAATACGGGATCGCCGTCCGGATCGGCCGTGTTGCCGTCCCCTCTGCGTCCCAGAATGACATCATCGCCGGACGAGTACAGGAAGATCTGATCGCCATCATGGGTAAAGATTCCGCTCGCGACGCCATCGAGCGGATCGCCGTTGGCATCAACGAAGCTCAGATCGTCGGCTACACCGTCTGAGATCGTAAGATCGTTGCCGCCGCCGCCGGCAATTTCCAGCGCCCCTGAAAGGTCGGCGCCAGCAGCCGTAAAGGCGTCTCGAACTGCCAGCGGCACATCGGAAAACGCGATGTCCTCTTTGCCGCCGTCAGCCTGCAGCCCTGCTGTTTCGTCGATATATGTTCCGGAATTGACAATGATATCCAATGCCATATCAGTTTCTCTCCCCAGTCAGAGCTCAAGGGGCGCAGCACAATGATGCGTTATCCCTGGCGCAGGCACACTCGAACCATTCGAGGCGAAGCGCATGCTGTCATGTTGCTGTTGCGTCGTGAAAAGCGGGATCGGGAAGTCCCCGCAGCCTGCCCAGGCATGTGACCGGCAACATTCAAGCCGGTTCAAAAAGCTGGATCGGATTGGAACCACGGCCAATCATCGCGGTGCCGCTGATCGAACTGACCTGTTGGCTATTCAGGAAATTACCGAGACCGGCGATCGCAAAACACATGTTGTTGGCATTGGCTTCAATGGACGTGCGGACACCCTTCTCCTCAAATCGTTAAAGGAACCGAATCTTTCGCTCGGTCTGCCAGAGCAACTTCGCCTTCGGTGTTACCTGGCGGAAACGATAACCGATATTGCTTGAAACGAAAATTCCCGCGAATACGGGGGGAGGAAATATGCTATAGTTGGAGAACACGCCGCCACGACGAACATGAAAGAAGGAGATCTCCATTATGGCAAGCGCATCTTTTTCTTTTCCTGTCAAACGGCTTGGAGCGGCACTTAAAATATATGCAATTCTGACTGTTTTGGTTTTAATATCGGCGACGACATTGCCACTCGATGCAGCCGCGTCAGAGCCAGCCTCGTCTCAGGCCGAACTCATCATCGTCGATTCCTCCGGTAGTGAACACAGGCTGACCGAACAGGACTTTGCCTTGCTACCTCAGACGACGCTGGTAACCCATACCGCATGGACGGAAGGCCCCCGAAAATTCGAAGGTGCCCTTGCGCGGGATGTGCTGTCCGCAGCAGGAATAGAAAAAGATTTTCAGAAAATAAAGTCCATCGAGGCCGTGGCATTAAACGACTACCGCATTTCAATTCCCGCCACTGATTTTACCGATTTCGACGTTCTTATTGCCAGGAAAATGGACGGAAAACCAATGACCCGACGCGACAAGGGGCCTTACTGGATCGTCTACCCTCGAGACGAAAACCCCGAGCTTGCAGAATCTCAATATGATCATCGGTGGGTATGGCAGTTGTGGCGATTACAGATTCAGTAAAGGGAAACCGTCTCCTTCTGGCGGCCGGCCTCGCAATCGTCGGCTTTGTGATATTGCTCACCTATTCCTTTGCTCAACTCGTTCAAATTCAACGCTCTCTCAGTGCCGATGTGGGGGAGAACATGCTCTGGATGATAGGCCAGGCCGAAAAGGAGACCAGGCGCCTGCACGAAACGCTCCTCGTCATGGCCCTGAGGGGAACCGGCAAGGACGAGTTGATGTTGCGTCTCGACATCCTTCACAGCCGTATGGCTCTGCTTTCGGAGCAGCCGCAGAAAGCCTATCTCGCGCGTATCGGTGCCGCAGAGGACCTGACGCGGGACGCGCGTATCCTTGCCGGGCTGTCTCCCATCCTGGAAAATACTGCCGGTCCGCAGGATCTGGAACTTCCCGTGGTGGCGGCCTCTCTGACCCAACTGGCTGACAATCTGGGCCGCATTGCCAATCACAGCATGATTGTTGATCGCAACGAAAAGGCCGATCACCGTGACCGGTTACGAAAGGCCATGTATGTCGTGAAGACGGCTTTCGCGGGTTTGCTGCTTGCCGGAGCATCGCTGTCGTGGATGCTTGTCAGCAGCATGCGTGCCGCGCTGCGGTCTAGCCAGGAGCTGCGGCATCACAAGTCCCGGCTTGAGCAGACCGTGGCAGAACGAACGATGGAATTACGCAAGGCGCTTGAAACCGAACGGCGCGCCAAGGAGGTTTATCGCAGTTTCATCACGACGGTTTCGCATCAGTTCCGCACGCCTCTGGCGATCATCGATATGGTCGCACAGCGGCTTGGGCGCCGCCCCGCCGACTTCCCCCCTGCCGATATTGCCGCGAAAGCCCGGCGCATTCGAAACGCAACGCAGCGCCTGACCCAACTTGTCGGCAGCGTCACAAGCGCGGTGCGGCTGGATTCCCGGGACCTGCCGCTTACCCGCGCGCGCCACGATCTGAACGATATCCTGCGGACCGCAATCGCCTATCAGATGGAACTGACGCCCGAACGGATAATCCGCACCGATCTGGCGGATGGGCAACTTGCCTGCTGCTGTGATGCCTCGCTGATCGAGCAGGTCATTCTTAACCTGCTTTCCAATGCCATCAAGTATTCTCCCGACGAAACAGCCATCGACATGCGTAGCTGGCACGAGCATGAGCAAGTCTTCTGCTCGGTTCGGGATCGGGGCATAGGCATCCCCGAAACCGCGCAACCGCAAATATTCACCCGCTTCTATCGTGGCGGCAACGCCGCATCCTTTATCGGTTCGGGATTGGGACTAAGCCTCTCGCAAACCATCATCGAACTGCATGGCGGGACGCTGTCATTCATCTCCGAAGAGGGGAAGGGCAGCGCTTTCACCTTCAGCCTGCCAACAGAACAGACCGGGAGCACGGGATGAAAAGGAAAACCGCAGCAACCATTCTTTGTATCGAGGACGAAAAAGACCTGCTCGAAGAACTGACAGGGGAATTGACGGATTTGGGTTACGTGGCCTTCGGCGCCAGGAATGCCCGTGAAGCCGGTGGCATCCTCGAAGAGTGCCATCCCGACATCATCCTCTGCGACATCCTGATGCCCGGTCTGAACGGGTTCAAGTTTCTGAAAAGCGTCCGCCGACAGCATCATGAACTGGACGATACTGCATTCATCTTTCTTACGGCGCTCGGAGATCACGACAATCAGGTTCTCGGACGCAAATCGGGGGCAGATGACTATCTGGTCAAGCCTGTGGATATCGAATTGCTCGATGCCGCGATCTGCGCAAGGCTCGACTGCCTGGCGCGGCTTCAGGCAAGGAAATCGCGGCTAAGGGAAGGTGCAGACGGACTGGTGCATTTGTCCAGCCGGGAGACCGAAGTTCTCACGGAACTGGGTCGCGGCAAGACGATCAGGCAAGCCGCCGCCCATCTTGGCCTGTCGGAATATACGGTGGGGGATTACGTCAAGGCCATTTATCGCAAACTCGGGATCTCCAGCCGAGCGGAAGCCGCCCTCGAAGCGTTCCGTCGGGGGCTGGGATAGTCGCTCTGCCCTCAACCGCCTTCGTCCCGAGATGATCTGTTCAAGGCACCCTATACCATCATGCCGCTGCCCTTCTGCGCCGGACATGGGCCATGCAGGCAACCTCGCGGATAGCGCCGGAACGGTAGAGTTCCTCGAACCCGGCATAGCCATCGGCATGCATCCATCCACCAAACCGGGCGAGGTGATTCTTGGGGTGTTTCCCCTTTCGGTCGCCTGAGAAGCGATAAGCACGCGGCCGGTGGCGCATCGCCCCCCCATGGCCGTTCATCGCGGGCATAGACCCACAAACGTGCCGTCTGCATCTTTCCGGTGCCGGGGCCAGCATGCGCATGGGCGTGTCATCCGTGAAGATCGCTTCGCCTGCCAACACATGCCGCCCGATGGTATCGGCCAGGGGCTCCAGCAGGGCGGTGGATTTGCCGACCCAGTCGGCCAGGGTGGAGCGGTCGAGGTCGATGCCCTCCCGCTCGAAGATCTGGCATCTGGCGATGCAATGGCAAATGGTCGGCGTATTTGCCGGCCAACACATGGGCCAGCAGGCCCGGACAGGACGGCCACGCTCGATGGCGCACAACCGCATCGGTGCTGCATTGGTTCCGGTGTCGCTCATGAGGATATCCCCCTCGGCTCGCACCCGAGGTGTCGCCAGGCTATGCGAAACGCATAGACATGGACAAGAGCGTCAACAACCTGCTGGCCAGCAACACTTACGGGTAATAGCTCAGATGCACGATATCGGCCGATACACCTGTCGTCACAGGGGCGATTATGATATCGGCATCACCGTCGCGATAACCGAAGCCTCCATCGCCATAGTCGCCAAAAGGCTCATAGCGCAGCAGATCGGCCCCTGCCGTATTTGCCATCTGAGCAGCGATCGCTTCGCTCTGTCTCAGCGGGTCCGCCGCGTTCAGCATCATGATGCTGCACTTGTCATCGGTCATGCTTGCCCCCGACAAGACCGATGCATTGATATCGTTCGGACCGGCGAAGCTGGCAAACATGAATGCACCTGATCCGGATTGGGATTGCCCGCCAAAACTATCGGATTTGGCCAAGGAGTCGATGGCCCGCGAAAGGTCCCCGGCCGAACCAAGGCAATATTCCTTGAAATAGGATATTGCTTCCACCTGACGGTCTTGAGCGAGCGCAGCGTTCGGTATCAGTACTATCGCCATCGCTGCCGGGCCAAGTATTTTTCTCATAAAGAAACCTCCGTTCAATATCTTATCGCGAAATCGGATTCTTCTCAGAATAGCCCGATGAGTGCAACCGAAGGGAATGTGAGAGCCTCCGGCTCCTGTAATTCACCTGCTGAAAGCCGGTAGATAACGGACATGCAGCCTGTCTGCACAGTCAAATACACAACCAGCGTGCCGGCAAGAATGTCAGCATTGCTCACGAATAATTCCGGTAACCAGCCGCGTGCCATGACGGGCGACCTCGTCGACCAGGATATCCAGGTCTTCACGTGCCGTTCGGTGGTTGTTGATCGCGGCACGCAGGCAATGACGGCCCCGCACCGTTGTATCGGATACCGCGGCGACACCGGTCTCCTGCATTCGCACCATGATTTCCGTGTTCAATTTCTTCAGCACCGACTCCGGCAACCCTCCGGGATCGTAACGAAAGCACACGATGTTTATGGATGTCGGAAAGCAGATTTTCAGATCCGGCATCGCCTCGATCCGTTCTGTCAGGTAGCGTGCGTGTGCAAGATCTTGTTCGATCAGGCGGCCGAACTTGGTGACACCATGTTCCTTCAGCGCCATCCAGACCTTGAGCGCCCTGAACCCGCGCGATGTCTGAAGTCCCAAGTCATGCAACCACGCTCCTGACGCAATGCCGCGCGGCGCGTTCTCCAGATATTCGGGCGTAACCGTGAAGGTGCCGTGATGCAACTGTGCATCCCGGACCAGGACACATCCGACCTCGAATGGGGCGTGCAGCCATTTGTGCGGGTCCAACGCGATGGAGTCGGCACGCGCAATGCCCCGAACCAGCCTCCGGCTTTCCGGCGCGATGGCCAGGAGCGCGCCGATGCAGCCGTCCACATGCAGCCAAAGCCCTTCCTCGGCACAGAGATCGGCAATTGCCTCCAGATCGTCGAGAGAGCCGGTATTGACTGTTCCCGCGGTTGCAATCACGCAGGCGGGGTTGATCCCGCGCGCCCGGTCTTCGGCAATAGCAGCGCGCAGAGCGGCAATATCCATTCGGCACCCCGGATCAGACGGAACACGGCAAAGGGCGCGGTTGCCCAGGCCCAAGGCCTCCAACGCAATCCGGTGGCAGGAATGGAGCTGGTCGGAACCGTAGAACCGCATGGGAGCTTTCAACGCAGCCAGACCAAGTTCGCGCAGGTCAATGCCGGACATCCGGTTGCGTGCCACGGTCAGCCCGATCAGGTTGGCCATCGAGCCGCCCGACACCAGCGTGCCGCTCGCCTCTGCCGGATAGCCCATCATCTCCTTCAGCCAGTTGACGACCTGCTTGTCGATCTCGGCCGCGGCATGGTCTCCGCCACCGAGATTCGACCCGAGGATCGCGGCCAGAAAATCGCCGAGCGCTCCGGTAAAGTTGCTCGCGCCCATGTACCACATCCAGAAGCGCGGATGGATATTCCCCATCGGAAAGGGCAGCATATTGACGACGAGTTCGTCATAGACCTCTTCAAGCGGTTTCCCGGCTTGCGGTGCGGGACTCCGGAAATGGGCGCGCACCTCGGGCGGCATGTCTCGCCAGACCGGCTGGTCACGCACTCCCTTCGTGTAGTCGATCGCGTCGTCGACGATACGGCGGGCAAGGACCCTGAGCGGGTCCCAGTCCGCAGGGTCGAGGGTTTCGGTGCTGTCCCCCATCGCTCAATCCAACTGATATCCGGGAGTGGAGCGCGACAGCGCTATCTCGTCGTCGGTCATTTCCTCGGGGATGGCTTCGAAAAGCGGCGTGGACATGTAGCGTTCACCCGTGTCGGGCAGCATGCAAAGGATGACGCTGCCCGGTTCCGCCCTTTCCGCGATCTTCATGGCCACCGCAAAGGTCGCTCCGCCAGAGATACCGGTCAGGATCCCTTCCTGTCGCGCAAGTTTCTGCGCCCAGGCGATGCCGTCGGGCCCGGCCACCGGGATCAGTTCGTCATAGAGGCCGGCATCCACCGCTTCTTGCAGCACATGGGGAATGAAATCGGGCGTCCAGCCTGGATCGGGTGCGGCTCGAAGGCGAGATGACTTCCGGTGGGCGAGCCATCGGCATTGCGGAGCTGCGACTGGCCGCTGCCCAGAAGCTGCGCATTGGCAGGCTCCGACAGGATGATCTTCACCTCCGGGCGTTCGCGGCGCAGCACACGGCCCACGCCCGTCACCGTGCCGCCCGTGCCGTAGCCGGTGACCCAGTAGTCCAGACGCCGTTCCTTGAAATCAGCAAGGATTTCGCGTGCGGTCGTATTCTCGTGGATGCGGGCATTGGCGTCGGTCTCGAACTGGCGTGCGAGAAACCAGCCATTGGCTTCGGCCAGTTCGACCGCCTTGCGATACATGCCGAAACCTTTTTCCGCCCGTGGGGTCAGCACGACCTTTGCACCCATCATCCGCATCAGCTTGCGTCGCTCGATCGAGAAACTGTCTGCCATCGTTACGACCAACGGATAACCCTTCGCCGCACAGACCATGGCCAACCCGATCCCGGTATTCCCGGATGTCGCCTCGACGACCGTCTGGCCCGGGCTCAAACGTCCCTCCCGCTCTGCTTCCTCGATGATGCTGAGAGCCAGCCGGTCCTTGACGGACCCGGCCGGGTTGAAGAATTCGGCCTTCACATAGATCTCCACCCCGGAAGGCGCGAGGGTACAGATCCGGATTGCGGGGGTGTCTCCGATAGTTTCGAGTATGCTGTCGAACAGCCTCCCGCGACCCTGTGTCATTCGCATTGTCATCGCGTCCATCACTACTCTCCATTTGTTTTCCAGGATCGGCGTCCTGCCTGCCCCGCCGATCGGCCCGGCGGGAACATCACTAGTCAGTGGACGAGGGGCGTGATCCTCGCGCGCAAACCATGGGTGAAAACGGCCTCCTCGCGAGGGTGACCTCAGTGTTGATGCTCGGGCGGCGCGAACAGGATCAGTTCGACTCGATCAGCGCCATCGACATAGCCATCATGTCCCGGCGGGATCTCGAAGAAGTCACCGGTGCGGATGCGCGTCTCCACCCCGGTGTCGATCATGCGAACGACGAGCTCGCCGGAGATGCAATAGCCGGTATGCTGCATCGGGCAGGACTCGGGTGAGCCGAGCAGCGGCTTCTCGTCAATCTCCCAGTTCCAGCCGGGCTCGAAGATCGCATGCATTCCCATGCTACCGTCGCCCATCCTGATGATCGAGATTCCCCCTCGCTCCTTCATGTCGAGAAGTTCGTCTGGAGCATCAAACCGTCGAGTTTCTATCACTTGCTGTTGCATCGTCTCTCTCCATGTTGGGGCAGGATTATCGGCGGATCAACCGCCATACCTTCGAACCTATGCCCTTAGCTTCGGGCAAGCTTGACGGAATCCTGAAGGAATCATGCAGAACTTCGCGATTATGTCGTATTCTCGCATATGACATGGTTTTTTGGAGATCTTCGACTCGACTCCGAGCATTTCCAGCTCAGCCGTTCCGGCGAACCGGTGCGGGTTGAACCGCAGGCGCTTTCATTACTGATTCATCTCGTCCGGCATCACAACCGCATGGTGACGAAGGATGAACTCGCCGCGACAGTCTGGCAGGGCCGGGCAGTCTCGGATGCCAGCATCTCCAGCAGCATCCGCATGGTTCGGCAAGCCGTGGGCGATGACGGTGTACACCAGAAAATTATCCGCACCGTGCATGGTCGCGGTTTTCGCTTTGTCGCGGAAATGACGAATATCCCGGCGCGGGTTTCGATCGAAGCCAGCGGGAAGCCGCTCGAACCTCCGGCGGGGCGACCCTCGATTGCCGTTCTGCCCCTCCAACCGCTCGGGATTTCACCTGATCTTGCCATTCTGGGCGAAGCAATTCCCCACGAGATCATCGAGGCATTGTCGCGGCTACGATGGCTGGCGGTTATCGCCCGAGGCTCGACATTCCGCTTTAGTCAGGCCACCACCGATACGGCTCTGGTCGCGACAGCGCTCGCGGCGCGTTATGTCCTGTCCGGTATCATTGAAGGCAGGCACCGGACGGTTGCAGTGACGCTGGAACTGACCGACACCAGTTCCGGCGAAATCATCTGGGCTGACCGGCTCACGACCCCGCTAGACGAAATCGATGACCTGAGAGAACAGATCGTCGTGCATCTTGTCTCGGCGCTCGAAACCCACATACCCTTGAACGAAGCACGAATTGCGCGACTGAACGGTCCCGACGGGTTGGATCCCTGGGCCAATTACCATCTCGGCCTGCGTCATCTCTATCGCTTCACTGCCTCCGACACGATGCTCGCGGAGAAATGTTTCGAACGGGCGATCGCAGTAGATCCACGCTTCGCCCGCGCCCATGCCGGGCTGTCCTTCACCAGCTTTCTGCAAGCCTTCCTGCACCTTGTTTCCGATCCAGCGGCTGCGGCATGCGCAGCCCGGCGAAACGCCGAACGCAGCCTGGAACTCGATGCTCTCGATCCGTTCGCGAACTTTACCATGGGCCGCTCATACTGGTTGACGAACGAGCCCGAAGTTGCCGCCGATTGGCTGGCACGGGCGACGACCCTCAACCCGAACTATGCCCAGGGATTCTATGCTTCGGCATTCACCGCAATGCTGACCGGCAACGTGCCAGCGACGATGGCCGCCCTGGACACCTCGCTGCATCTCAGCCCCCTGGACCCGCTGCTCTACGGAATTCACGGGGTCCGTGCGCAGATACTGCTCCAACAGGGGGACCATCAAGCCGCGGCCGATTGGGCCGAACGCGCGGCCAAGACGCCCGGAGCTCATTACCTGATCGCCATGCTTGCACTTGCCGCGAACGGGTTGGCCGGTCGCCGCGATCACGCAGCCCGCTGGCGGCAAGAAACGCACCGGCTCAAGCCCGATGCCAAGGCGGCAGACTATTTCGCGGCCTTTCCGACACGCGATGTCACCTCTCGCGAACAGATCGCCGCCGAGCTGCGCCGGCAGGGCTTCTGAGGCCGGTTTCGTGGAACCGATTTTGGGGCATTCGCGGGTTTGAATACCTGTAATATAAATGTCAATTTGGTCGTCTGCGCCGCAGTGCTCATCATGACCGCATCGGCGATATCAGCATCCTCGGCGGGAGCCCAGACGACTACCAGCAGCGCAACATCCAGTTCTTCAAGTTCCGCGCATGTCGAAAGTTCGGCGGCTGCCTCCGCATCCGGCGGCACCTCCATCATCGGCGGAGGCGCAGCCGGTGGCGTCACCCAGGTCGACGAGACTTGCCTGCTGGCTTAGATGGGGCAAGGCCAGGCTGCACTGATCATGATCGCTACGAGGGAATGCTCGGCCCTTCGCCAGGCTGGAAGCATCCCTTCCGGCAGCATCTGCTCTGGTTCGGAACGTCGCGCCGCCGAGCGCGCGACGGCAACAGGGGATAGTATCGAGCCAGTCGATCGCCTCCAACTCGGACTATGTCACATGCACCCGCAATGACAGCGGTCAGTTGGTCGCGCGAAAGCGCAGCCGGATGCAGGACTATCGCTCGTGATACCGGCGTGGTCAGAACCAACCGCATAACCAGCTTCCGAAATCCTCACCACGCCCTTCACGCTATGGGGCCATCGAAATTGCCGCCGCCATCAGGCTATTCTGAATAAACGGAACGCTCCGGAGTCGTGAGACAGGCATCACCGCTGCCGCGCTGGCCGATGGGAATACGGCTACATTATGTGAAGGGGGGAACATTGCATGCCGGCAGGCATCCCGAGACCTGGGCCAATGTCACCGCATATGTGTAGCCGTCCCAAACGACGCCTCGCGCATGCGACGGATTTCCTGATCAAAGTGGCAATCAGCGCGTTTCCTGCCGGTCAAGAAACGGTGTAATGCCTCAACGCCAACCTTGATGCTTTTGGCCGGCTCAAAATTTTCCGAACTCGAATATCGCCTGGAAACACACCTCCAGAACCGTAGTTCAATCAACAGGCGAAGCTCTTCCCTTCCCGGAAAGCTCCCAGATCGCGGTCCAATCACTTCCAAATTGCGGATACTTGACTTCCAATTAGCCGAAGATGATAGTTCCAAATAGCTGCAGATTTGGAGACGGGATGTTCAAACGGTTTATAAAGCACCGGGCAGAAGAAGCACTATCCGATACGCCCGTGGTTCTGATTGTGGGACCACGCCGGGCAGGCAAGACCACGCTCGTCAAGGAGATGAAGGAAGCCGGTCGGGATTATATCACACTCGATGATCAGACCGTGCTCGAGGCAGCCCGATCCGATCCGGCAGGCTTCATCCGGGGCTTGGACCGGGCCATCATCGACGAGATCCAACGCGCCCCGGAACTGCTGCTGGCGATCAAGAAAACGGTCGATGAGGATTATCGGCCAGGCCGGTTTCTTCTCACCGGCTCCGCGAACGTGCTGACCTTGCCGCGGGTTGCCGACAGTCTCGCCGGTCGCATGGAAACCCTTCAGATGTTGCCGCTTTCGAGAGCCGAAATCGAAGATCGGACACCAAGCTTCCTGGAACGCCTCTTCAACGGAAATCTGCAGAGCCAGCCCAAGGCCCTTGTCGGCGATGATCTCGTCCAACTCGTCCTGCTTGGCGGTTTTCCCGAAGCGATCACGCGTGAACGCGAGCGGCGGCGGCAGGACTGGGCGCGCTCCTATCTGACCTCTGTTCTCACTCGCGATTTGCGGGACATCGCGGAAGTGGAAAAATTGACCGAACTTCCGAAATTCGTGCGGCTTCTGGCCGAACATTCCGGTCAACTGGTCAATTATTCGCAGTTCGGGGCCAGCATCAATGTCAGTCACAAGACCGGGCAGCGCTATGTCGGACTGCTCGAACAGGTATTCCTGATCGCCACAGTGCAGCCCTGGTTTACCAACGGACTGAAACGCATGGTGAAAACGCCGAAACTGCATTTCCTCGACTCTGGCCTGCTGGCGGCGGCGCGAGGGTTGACCTTCGACCGGTTGAAGGCGGATCGTGAGAAATTCGGGGCATTGCTGGAAAGCTTCGTGTTCTCGGAAGTGCTGAAACTGATGACAGCCTCGGATCTGCACCTGACAGCTTATCATTTCCGGGACCGGGATATGCGCGAGGTGGACATCGTACTGGAGCGCGATGACGGGATCATCGCGGCCATCGAAGTCAAGGCAAGCGCCACGGTCAAGGCTGGAGATTTTGGAAGCTTACGCGCCATGGCGGAAGCGCGCGGGGATCGCTTCGCCTTTGGTGTCGTCCTCTATGATGGCGCGGATGTCGTGCCGTTTGGCGATCGCCTCGCGGCAGTCCCATTGTCGAGTTTGTGGGGCTAGGAAATCATGGCGATCCCTGCTTTTTGCAGGCACGGTATCCGTTCCCGGTGCCGGTCGTCCAGATGTCACGCAGCACAGGCGATCTATGGTATGCAGCCTGCAACGCATGAACCGCCAAGCCCGACAGCTTCAAGGACTTAGGAGCGCTTTGGCCCAAGCTGGAGAAAAGGGCCAAATCCCGCGCCATGGAATACGCATCTATCTTATGTCGGCTTCCTGTTCGAGTTTCCAACATGATTTTCCCCTATGTGATGCCGTAAGACGGCATAAAGACCTCGCGCCGATTGGCGCGAGGCAAGTCCAACAGGGAGGTGGTCATATCGACCACGAGGCATTGCAGGATGCGGATTGGGTGCATCTCGGCACCCATTCCGACGCCGCCCTTGTGAGGTGCCTCGTCGAAGAGAAAGTGCAGTTCAGCATCGATGTCTCGACCCAACCGCTAGGCCTCGCGTTGGACGGTGGCCGCAGTGGTGGGTGAGCAGGAGGCGCGGCGTCTTTGCGCCGACACAGCCGACAGTATTGCCGAGATCAGGGCGCTTCACGACCGGGGCCTGATCGATTGCGACCTGCGTCTCGATGGCTGGCTCTGGACGGCCAGTTCGACGGCCCAGGAAGGAGCATGGTCACAGGCTGTCGCGATGACCGAGGCTGCGCCGGCGCCGATCATTCCCGGCCGCTTGACGCAGACGAAATCCACCGTCGCACCGGTTCACCCGTTTCCTATACCGGGGTCATCGAAGCCGATGCCGGTTCCGTTCATCCGGGCAAGCTAGCCGTCGGTCTGCATAATCTGGCCATTGCACGTGGCGTGATCATTCACGAGAATTCGCCGGTTCTCGAAATCCATCCCGGCACGATCTGCCGACTGCGTACCCCGGCCGACGAAGTGACTGCGCCGACACTCGTGCTGGCTGCCAATGCGTGGCTGGCCGGCATTCCCGAGTTACGGCAATATCTCTACATCGTGCAAAGTCAGGTCATCGCCACGGAAGAGAACCCGCAGCGCCTGGACGATCTGGGCTGGCGCGACGGAGCGGCGATCTGCGATTCTCAGCGGCAGGTCCTGTATTATCAACGGACACCGAGAGGCCGGGTGATCTTTGGCCACGGCAGCGGGTTGACCGCCTTTCGTGAGAATTTTGGCGCCGAGTTCAATCGCAGCACCAAGCGCGGGCGCGACAATATCGCAGAGCTTCATCGTGTCTATCCCAAGCTTGCGGATCTCACGATCACCCATGACTGGGCCGGTCCCATAGACTGCTCGGCCGATCATGTGCCGGTCTTCGACCATTTGGTCAAGCATCCCAACATCTTTTTCGGTATGGGCTTCAACGGCACAGGCATTGCCCAGACACCGATTGCCGGCCGTATCCTGGCCAGCCTTGCCCTGGGCAGCCGCGACCGCTGGAGCGAAAGCGGGCTGGTAGGGATCGGAAAACGTCTCAAATTACCTTCCGAACCCTTCCGCTATCTTGGCGGCAGGTTGGTGCGCGCCGCTATCCGCCGTCGCAACGCAATCGAAATCCGGAATGAGCGGCCGGACCCGATCACCCGGGTCCTGTCGGACATGACCCCCGGGCGCTGACCCGCCTGCACCACCGACGAGCCGCAACTGGAGTTTCGCAAAATGGCCGAGCTGACAATCCGTCAAGTAAGGAAATCATATGGCGCGATGGAGGTGCTGCATGGCATCGATCTCGATATCGAGAAGGGCGAGTTCATGGTCTTTGTAGGCCCTTCGGGCTGCGGCAAGTCCACGCTTCTGCGCAGCATTGCCGGGCTGGAAGACATCACCTCGGGGGAGTTGCGCATCGAGGGTCAACTCATGAACCATGTCCAACCCTCCAAGCGAGGCATCGCCATGGTCTTTCAGTCCTACGCACTGTACCCGCATATGACCGTGCGCGACAACATGGCCTTCGGCATGAAGATCGCCGGCATGAAAAAAGCCGAGATAGAAAGGCGCGTCCGGCATGCCGCCGATATCCTGCAACTGGGCGACTATCTGGATCGCCACCCCAAGGCATTGTCGGGCGGACAACGCCAGCGTGTCGCCATCGGACGGGCCATCGTGCGCGACCCCAGGGTGTTTCTCTTCGATGAGCCCTTGTCGAATCTGGATGCCGCATTACGCGTCGCCACCCGGATCGAGATCGCCAAGCTGAAACAGGCCATGCCCGATACGACGATGATCTATGTCACCCACGATCAGGTCGAGGCGATGACTCTTGCCGACCGCATCGTGGTGCTGAAAGACGGCAATGTCGAACAGATCGGCGCACCAAAAGAGTTGTATCGCAGCCCCCGTAACATATTCGTCGCACAGTTCATCGGCTCTCCGGCAATGAATATCGTCGAGGGCAGGATCACCGGAAACGGCGGCGATCGGGTAATCATTGAACACACCGCGAACGGCAGCGCCGAGGTTGCCATGCGGATGACCGGTGATGCCACCGGCCGCACCGTCCGTATCGGTGTCCGCCCCGAAGATCTGTCGCTGGCGCAGGATGGCTCCCACATCTTTGCAGGCAATATCGACCATATCGAGCATCTGGGAGAAGTCCAACTGGTGCATCTTGATGCGGGGCTTTCCGATAGACCGGTGATCGCAAAGCTTGCGGGATCGCTGGATCTCGCCCGAGGACAAGATATCTGCCTGCGCACCAACGTGACATCACTGCATCTGTTCGACGATCAGGGAGAACGTCTGAACGGGCCAGCAGGCGGTTGATCAGTGAACTTCCTACCGGCTTGCACCGGTAGCATCCCGGTTGGAGCGCAACTCCAGATACTGGCGGATGATGTCATTGCTGACATTTCCCGAGGTCGTCGAGAAGTAACCGCACATCCTGACAGGCTATCGGCAGTTCGGAGAACAGGTTCTCGCTCATGGCGAAGCCGTAGAACAGCCGGAAATGATCGGTGATGGTCACCGTATCGGCGACCTCCATCAGGTTGGCATCCGCCATTCCGCGGATCCCGCCCTCAGCCGCATCGACCACGCCCTGCTGCAGTGCCAGGTAGAGTTCGGAAAAGGGAATGGTCTGCGGCGCGGTGCCCAGCACCTCGAAGGTCCGGACATAGGCCGGGGCTTCCGGAACCCGCATCTTGATGCCCGAAAGATCCTCGGGCTTCGGATAAGGCTTGTGCCCCAGGATCGAGCGAGGCGCATCGAACCAGTTGAGCGCCAGAACCCTGAGGCCGCCCTTTTTGGAAAGTTGCCCGTTCATCTCTGTGACCAGATCAGACGCCGCGAGCTTCTGCGCGTCCTCCAACGTCGGGGTTAGAAACGGCCCGTTCAGGATGGAATAATCGGCGACGCCCGCCGTCGCGAGATTTCCTGCAGACATGTAAAAGATGATGTTTTCATCGAAAGTCGCCTGCTCAAGCGCCTGAACTGGCCCCCCAAGCTGCGCCGCAGGAAAGATTTCGAGTTTCAGCTTCCCATCCGTCTGTTCCCCGATATCGGCGACGATTTCCTCCAGCTTGGGATGAATGGGACTGGTCGTCGAGTTCTGATGCGAAATCCTGAAATAGGCCTCGCCATCAAGCTCCGCCGCGCATTGAGCCCCGTTTTCCGCTGCCTGCGCCATTGTCACAGTCGCAACCACCGCCATCGCGGATACGGTCGATCCCAGAAACTTGACCTTCATTGGTTCCTCCCTTCAAGAGCAAGTTGGTCTGACGAATTCGCGCAACCTTATTGTGGGCGCTGGCCCCGATCTTGAAAGTTTGTGCAGAAGCGGTTTTTATGGGTGGTGCTTCAGCCATCCGGGCGCCATCGGCGGTTCGCAGGACGAATTACGCTTTAACAGCCGCAGGCTACATGCGCTCATGCCGCAATCGACGTCCAGGACTCTCGCACATTGGCGCATAGAACCCGGCTTCGACATTTTTGATATTTGCACCAAAGCGGAACCGGGTACGCTGCATTGTCACCCTACCTATAACTTCGGTTGCGTCCTCGAAGGGGCCGCGCAACTCGATATCGGCGGGAAAACCATTCCCCAGCCCATGGGTTCGGTGGTATTGCTAAACGCTTTTGACGCCCATGCCAGCACCTGGCTGGAACGGGAAAACCGGTATTTCGTCATCTATGCCAATGACGACGCATGGAGCGAACTGCTTGATCGCACTCATGCGCATGAATCATTGCGATTCATCGAACCGGTCACCGATGACAATATCCTTTTTCACATGCCCAGGGGTATCCGGCTGGAATTGCATGCACGCCCGGCCAATGTGGGTCTGGCAGATATTGCCTGCCTGCTGCAGTTTTGTATCAGCCGCGGGAAGGCTCGCGAACACGGTTCGGCACCGCGAGACATGCCCGAGGCCCAGGCTATCCTGCAAAACCTGTCGCCGGACCCCACCGCCGAAACCGCAGAGGGTGTCATTCGGGTCGAAGAGGTCGCCACGCAACTGGGCATGAGCCGTTTCCAGTTGTCGCGCCTGTGCCTGGCAAATCATGGCATACAGCCCCGCCGCCTGAAACTGCAGTTGATGGTTGCCCGCGCCCAACTGGAAATCTCTCAGGGCACCTCGCTCACCGACGCCGCATTGGCGGCAGGTTTCAGCGACCAAAGTCATATGAGCCGGGAATTCCGCAAGACAATAGGGATGACCCCCCGGGAATATCAGGACGTCATCACCCCATTGCCCCGCGACTGACAGCACAAACATGCAAGAAGCTTCGCAGTTTGACGGTTACGGGATGGTAGATGAAACCTGCCATGGAGAGCAAATTGCAGAAAGTGGATTTTCGCAGCGCGATTGCGAGGCAACCCGGGATGCTGGAAGCCAGCCGGGTTGAAGTGCTTGACCAGATCCGGGCATTGCGATCGAAACTGTCTCATCCCGGATCACCGCTGCTGACCGCGACGGGTGCCAGCTATTACGCCGCACTCAGCGCGGCATCCAGGTGGCATCGACAGGGGCTGGCCGCCAATACCCTAACCAGCGGCGAGCTTTACGGGGCCCGCCTTCAATTGCCGATACGGTGATCGCGATTTCCGCATCGGGACGCAGCGTCGAGCCGATCGAGGCGCTCCGGCAGTTGAAGCCCCGGCTTTCGATCGGCATCTGCTGTACAGCCGACAACCCCATGGAGGATCATGTCGACTCGCTCATCGCGACCGGGTGCTCGGCGGACAGCAGCCCCAATACTGCCAGCTTCGTCGGGACGGTGCAGGCCTTGGGGCTTCTGGGGGATGCCCTGAGCGGCCAGCAAACGGATTTCTCGGCACTTTCCGGGCAACTCGACAATGCCCTGTCCTCGGTCCGCCCGCATATCGGCAAGGCTGCGCATATGCTGCTGGACAGGACGTCGGTCGATCTTGTCGGTAATCGCTGCGCCTTCGGCATTGCGGGCTACGCCGCACTTCTTATGCGGGAATTCGCACGTATCCCGGCTCATAGCTGGGCGACCCATAATTTCCTGCACGGGCCGATGGAGCCGAACAACGACGCCACGGCAATCGTCCTTTTCGGCGAAGAGAGGGAGATCACGCTTGCCCAGGACAGCGCGGATTACGGAATTCCGACGGTCCTGATTACTCAATCACAGGCGGTGCAGGAAAGGCGGAACCTTTGCGTCCTGACGCTGCCGGCAGCCGGTGATGACCTGATCGGGGCGATTGTTCAGGCGGCTGTTGCCCAGTTACTGGTCGTCGAGGTCGCGGAATCCCGTGGCTTTGAATCCTGCAATTTCCGCTATCGGCAGAACGATACGAAAATCCATTCATAGCAAGATCGGGCCATGACATATGCCGTCCGCCGCGAGGCGGGTGGCCTCACCCGCTCCTGACGCGGCGTCCCTGCTGATCAAACACCAGAACCTTCGCAGGATCGAAACAAGTATGCACCTGCCGGTCATCGGCAAAGCGGGCGCCGTGGGACAGTACCGTGACCCTTGCGCCGCCCGGGATCTCGCCGTGAACGCATGTGCTCTCGCCCAGTTCCTCGACAAAACCAATCGATAGCGGAAATGTCGCGGAACCGCCATGATCGGACAACGCGATATGCTCGGGCCGGATCCCCAGCGTCACCTTTTGCCCCACCGAAAGCCCGGCCCCGCCATGCGCGAAGCGCAGCCCGCTGTCCGAACCGGACAACCGCGCCTCGACGGTTCCGGCGTTCAACCCCGCCACCTCGGCTTCAAGGAAATTCATCCGCGGCGTTCCCACGAACCCCGCCACGAACATGTTGTCGGGATCGTCATACAGATCGAGCGGCCGCCCCACCTGTTGGATCACACCGCCATTCATCACCACCATCTTGTCGGCCAGCGTCATCGCCTCGACCTGGTCATGGGTGACATAGATCATGGTGCTGCCAAGCCGCTTGTGCAACAGGGCAAGCTCGGCTCGCATCTGGATGCGCAACTCGGCATCCAGATTGGACAGTGGCTCGTCGAACAGGAACACCTTCGGCTCGCGCACGATGGCCCGCCCGATCGCCACCCGCTGTTTCTGGCCGCCCGAAAGCTGGCCGGGCTTGCGGTCGAGCAGTTTCTCCAGCTGCAGGATCCGGGCCGCCTGATCGACCTTTTCCGTGATCTCCCGTTTCGGAGCCCGCGAAAGTTTCAGCGTAAAGCCCATATTCTCGGCCACGGTCATATGCGGATACAGCGCATAGGACTGGAACACCATCGCCACGCCCCGGCGTGCGGGATCGGTGTCGTTGATGACCTGTCCATCAAGGCGGATCTCGCCACCGCTGATTTCTTCGAGCCCCGCGATCATTCTCAGCAGGGTAGATTTGCCGCAACCGGAAGGGCCGACAAAGACGACGAACTCCCCGCTGGAGACATCGAGGCAGATGTCCTTCAGCACCTCGACAGCGCCGTAATTCTTGTGTGCGTTGGTGATTTCAAGAGATGACATGGGTCTTGTTCCGTTTCGAATGATCCGCAGCGCTCAGCCCTTGCTGCCCGTCGAGGCGATGCCTTCTACGATGCGGCGCTGGAAGATGAGAAAGAAGATCAGCGGCGGGACCGCGGCCAGCAGATTGGCCGTCATTACCACATCCACCGTGGTATGGGACAGCGGTGAGTTGAACAGGCTGACCACCTGGCTCACCGTGAACATCTCGGGTTTCTGGCTGACCACCAGGGGCCAGATGAAATTACCCCATGTTTTCATGAAGGTCAGGATAGCCAGTGTCACAAGCGCCGTCCGCGACAGCGGCAGGGCGACATGCCAGTAAAGCTGGAAATGACTCGCTCCGTCCAGCCGCGCCGCCTCCAGCATCTCGCGCGGGATGCTTTTCATGAACTGCGTCAGCATGAACAGGCCAAAGGCGGATGCAAGTCCCGGAAGAACCAGCCCCTGCATGGTATTGAGCCAACCCAGCCTGGCCACCAGCAGATAGGTGGGGATCAGCGTCGCCGCCATCGGCACCATCAGCGACAACATGACGACGGCGAAAAGGATTCGCTTGCCAGGAAAATCGAACAGGGCGAACTCGAATGCCGCCATCGAACTGACCAGCAGCACCCCGGCGATGGTCAGGATCGTATAGGCGACCGAGACGTAATAGGCACGCAGATAGCCGGTCTCGGTCAAAACACGCTGGATATTGCTGATCCCCGAACTGAACGAAGTCGGATAAAGACGCGGGTTCAGCGACACCGGCTGACCCGGGTCGGCGAATACCACGTTGAACATCCACCAGATCGGGAAGGCCGCAACGATCGCGATACAGATGGCAAGCGTCCATTTCGCCACGCTCCAAGGAGTGATCCGGGACATGCGCGGCAGCAGGGCTATGCTCATCATCCGTTCTCCTTCTTGCGCTGGAAGGCAAAGATTGTCGCGGTGATCGCCACGATCACGAGGGTAAGCAGAAAGCCATAGGCCGCCGCCTGCCCAAAGCCCAACCGTCCGAAACCGCGCCCCATCATGTCCATGACGGGAAAGAGCAACGCATCCCGCCTGCCGCCGTAATCGAGAAAGGACGACCCGGTCAGGAGCCAGGGGATATCGAACACCTGCAGCGCCGAGATGAAGCTGTAGGTGACGACAAAGATCATCACCGGGCGGATCATCGGCAGGGTTACATAACGGATCTCCTGCAGCTTGTTGGCTCCATCCAGCCGCGCAGCCTCATAGTAATGGCGTGGAATATCCTTGAGCCCCGCCAGCAGGATGACCATGTTGAAGCCCGCCGAAACCCAGACATCGACACCGATGAGCGAATACAACATCACATCCGGGTCGGTCAAAAAGCGGACATTCTCAAAGCCGAACCAGCCGAGGATCAGGTTGAGCACGCCGAAATTGGGCGCATAGATCCAGCGCCAGATGGTTGCCGCCAGAAACAGCGGCATCACCACAGGCACGAAATAAACGCTACGGAAGAACCGGGCCCAGAATCCCTGGAAATGATCGACCAGCAGGGCAAGCCCAAAGGCGACGGACACCCCCAAAGGAACCGTGATCATGACATAGGTGAGCAGGTTGGTTGCCGCGATCCGGGAACTGCGCGCGTTCAGGATCATTTCGTAATTCTTCAACCCGACAAAGGCGGGCTCGTGAATGCCGTCCCAGTCGAAAAAGCTGTAACCGAAGCCGCTGAGGATCGGGTAAAGAAAAAACGCCCCGAACAACAGCATGAACGGCGTCAGCATCATGAAATTGGGTAGGCTCTTGGTAAGTCGCATGTATCTCTCTGCCGGGCGGGGATACGGCGCGGCCGGCGGAATGCCGGCCGCTGCTTGACAGTAAGGCCTCAGTTATAAGCGATAACTTCGTCCAGCTCTTCCACGATACGCGCGGCGCCCTCATCAGGGGTTTCGTCCCCCTCGACGATCGAGGCGATACCGTCCAGAAGCACCGACCAGTAATCGGCGGGATAAGCCTCGACAAAGAAGGGCGGGCGGTTGAAGATCGCGTTTTTCGCCGCGTCGTTGGTAATCTTCAACAGGGGATGACCCGACACCTCGGGATCGGCCAGGGCTTCATCGTTGCTGTTATAACGGCCAAGCGCGGCGGCCCAACGGCTCATCTGCGACTTCTCGGCGACATAGGCCGCGAACAGCCACGATATCCCGGCATTTTCCTTGGGCGCGACACCGATGAACTCAAAGCCCTTCACGCCGCCATGCTTGCCTTCCTCGGCGCCGGGAACCAGAACCCAGTCATATTCGAGATCGCCGTTTTCTGCGGCTTGCTCGAAGATCGGGTTAATCCACGGACCGCCCACGATAAAGGCCAGCTCATTGCTCATGAACAGATCCTTGGTTGCCTGATCGTCCTCGGAGGTTCCGGTGGAATAAGGCTTCATATCGACCAGGAGCTGCGCGGCGGCGGCAAGCTTATCCGGTTCGATCAAGGTCTTGTCGTTCTCGAAATCGATCCCCCATTCGCCGGGTTCGGCCACGCCCGAATAGGCATTGGCGACCGAGAACCAGGTCTGCGACATGTCGGGCACGGCCTTCTTGCCAATGGCCTCGATCTTTTCCATCTGCGCCTTCCAGTCCTCCCAGTCCCGGATCGGCGCGTCAGGGTCGATGCCGGCCTCTTTCAGGACTGCGAGGTTTCGATACATGAAAGAGCCATAGCCGGTATAGGGAAGGCAATACATCACCTCGGGCTCGGGCGAACACATGTCGATCAGGTCGGGATTGAACTGCTTGCGAAACTCTTCGGGCATAGCCATCCAGTCTTCATAGATGTTCTTCAGCGCCCCCGCCTCGACCAGAATCGCCCCCAGCGAGGTCGAGTTCATGAACACATCCGGCCCGGTCCCGCTGGCCGCGCCCGCGATCTGCCCGGTCAGCAGATCGTCATCGCCCCGCCCCGAGATGGTGATCTCCACCTCCGGATGCTCGGCCTTGAACTCGTCGATAAAACTCTGCTGAAGCTCCAGCGCCTCGCCCTGCGCAAAATCAGAGTAGACCCAGTAGTCCAACTCCTGCGCACCGGCATGACCGGCAAGCGCCGCACCCGCCAAAGCAAGCCACAGCACCCGCGGCCTCATTGTGATCGTCATAAGCTCCCCTCCTCTCACCGCCGGCCCCGAATCAACAACGACACTCGGCTTGCCAATATTGTTAAGTTACTTTACTAATAAATCAGGATCGTTCAATAGCTAATTTTTAGAGAGCGCAGAATAACACTTTATATCAGTTATTACTGAATAATTATGCAAATCCATGGTTGCACAGCGCTTCAATACCTGTTTGTAATAATACCTTACTAACTTGAGGAATCCCTGGATGGCAGACCTTTATCTGGGTGTAGATATCGGCGGCACCAAGACGCATCTGCGTGCGACCGCTCCTACCGACGGGGAGCGGGAGCTGATTTTGCCTACGGCAGAGTGGCGCAGGCATGACTGGGCAAAGGATGCGCAGGCGCTGGTCCGGCTGGGCAGCAGAGTCGCCGATGGCCGCCCCATCGCCGCCATGGCCGTCGGAGCACATGGCTGCGACGATGCCCAGGAATGTGCGGCCTTCGAATCAGCGCTTGTGGCCCTCGCCGGCTTTCCTGTTCGCGTGGTCAACGACGCAGAACTGATCCCGGCAGCCATGGGCGTGCATGACGGAATCGGCGTCGTCGCCGGCACCGGCTCCATCGCCGTGACCCGGAACCCGGATGGCGAGATGTTGGTCGCGGGTGGTTGGGGCTGGGTGATCGGTGATGAGGGCAGTGCCTCGGGGCTTGTGCGCGAAGCCGCCCGGATCGCCAGCCTGTATCTGGATCAGGGTGGCACACCGGATGAACCGCTGGTCCGGCTGTTATGCGAAAGCCTCGGGATCGACAGAACCGTGCGCTTGGGCAGTGCCATCTCGGGCAGCAAGAGCGCCGCGAGCCTCGGCAGCCACGCCGCAGCGGTCTTCGACGCGGCAGCCGCCGGATCGGTTTTGGCGCAACGCGCCATCGACGAGGGCGCCGCAGCACTCGTGGATCTGATCGCCCGGCTCATCGCAAGGGGAGCGCGCGCGCGCAAAGTCGTCGCCGGCGGCGGAGTCATCCGCGCCCAGCCCCCTCTTGCCGACGCGTTCCTGAGGCAAATCTCGTCACGCTTCAGCAACAGAATGACAGCCCGCATTCTCGACGGCCCGCCCGTTGCCGGGGCCTGCGCCATCGCGCGACGCCTTCGCCCCGATTTTTCCCAATCCGCAACCGAGGAGAACCCATGAGCTACCGTTCCACCATCGCACGTCAGCCCCAACAGCTTGCCGACAGCCTGAAAACCATCAACGAGGAAATCCGCAATCTCGACCTTTCGCGTTTTTCCGGGGGCTCGATCGCCGTCGCGGGTATCGGCGCCAGTTTTGAGGCAGCGGTCGTCACCGCAGGAGAGTTGCAGCGCCGGGATAAACGCGCGGCGGCATGGCACGCGGTCGATCTGATGCAGCCTGGCAATGCCGCCGACAGCATCATCGCCCTGTCAGCCGGGGGGCGCAGCATCGAGCCGGTGCACGCATTGGAAGCCCATGCCGGAACGCCCTCGCTGGCAGTCACGAGCGAGGGCGGCAATCCACTGTCCGATGCGGCCGATGCAAGCCTTTGCTTCCGGTCGGGCGAGGACGCCACCCCATCGAGCACCGGCTACACCGCGACACTGCTTGCCACGGGGATCCTTGCTGACATGATTTGCGGCGCTTCCGGGACAGATTGGCAGGAACTACCGGCTCTTGCGGAAAAGGTTCTGAGTGATGCAGGCGCCGCCATGCCCCGGCTGCGGGAACTTTTTCACCAACGCCGGGCGATAGATTGCGTTGGCGCCAACTCGGCGCTTGGTACCGCAGGCGAAACCGGCCTGCTGATCCGCGAAGCGGCACGGATTCCGGCCGGCGCCACCGATACGCTCCATTATCTCCACGGCCCGATGGAGGCGATGGACCGCACAACCGGAGTCGTTATCATCGGAGAAGGCCGCGAAGTGAAACTGGCCCGTGACATGGCGGAAATCGGATGCGCGGTCCTGCTGATCACCGCCGACAGCGAAATCCCGGACGCAGAAAACCTTGCAGTCATTCGCGTTCCGCAAAGCGAAAACCGTATCATGCGCGGCATTCTCGACATTCTTCCCGCTCAACTGCTGGCGGCCGAACTGTCGGATGCCGCCGGGCTGACAGACACGAAATTCCGCTACCGGCAAACAGACACCAAGATCAAGGCGGCCTGACCGGCCGTCATCCGGCGAAAGCCGCAGGCTCAGCCTGCGCTTTCGCCAACTAGTCGCTCTTGCGCCCGACGCAACGCAACATGCTGGATTCCCATTAGAGTCGCCTCGTCGCCCAACCCGGTCACCTCGACCCGCGTCGGAACCGACAACTCGTCGGCGACCCGCCTGACCTGCGGCAAAATCAGGTTGTTCTGACCAATACCACCCCCAAGAACGACCAGCCCCGGATCAAGCACGGCAACGCATGCCGCAACAAGCCTGCCGATATCGCGGGCGTAGTGCTCGACCCGCTCGATGGCGGCGGCATGCCCCTGCCCGGCCAGACGGAAAAGATCGATGGCATCGGTGGGTGGCGTTTCGCCATCCGGCCAATCGCCGCGAACACGCCGCAAGAGCGACTCGGAGCCCAGGTAGTTCTCCAGCTCCTCCTGCCTCGGCTCGGCATCGGGCGACCACGGGAAAGGCAGATAGCTGACCTCGCCCGCACCGCCATTGCAGCCGCGCACCAGTTCGCCGCCCAATACGATGCCCATGCCGATCTTGACCCCTACCTGGATATAAGCGAAATCGTCCACCCCGCTGGCGACACCTTTCACGCCTTCGGCCAAGGCAGCGCAATTGACGTTGTTTTCCAGAATGAGCGGCAATTCGGCGGCTATCCCGGCCTCGTCGATCAGGCGTTGGTGCAACGCGATCTCTTCCGGCTGGTCCAGTTCGCGGCTAACCTTGGTCGGCAAGGCAATCCCGATGGCGCGCAAATTCCCCCAGTCTTCACGAGCCTCGGCCATGGCAGCGCGGACGGCCTGAACGACGACAGAGGTCAGTTCGGCGCTGAAACGGCGCTGCTCGGTGGCAAGCTGATAGCCCCCGCCATACAGGGTGTGCCCGTCCAGCGTCGAAGCCCGCAACCGCACAAAGGTCGAACCGGCATCCACGACGATAACATGCCCGGCCCCCGCCCCGATCCGGTACATGGCCGGCTTACGCCCGGTGCTCCCGTCCCGCAGACCCATGGCCTCGACATACCCGGCGCGGGCAAGATCGCTCATGGCGGCGGACAGGGTCGGCCGCGACAGGCCAAGGCGCCGTGCCAGATCGGGCCGGGTCGCCTCCCCCTCGCGCGCGAGGCAGAGGAACACGTTTCTCGCGCTTGCGGTCAGTTTAGGCTCGGCGGGTCCGGACTTGCTGGAATTCAAACGGAATCCTTTCAGTGTAGAGTACGCGGTGACTTCCTTGGGCCTCGACCTCCTGGCGCGATTCGCCGATACGCAGAAGATCGGAACGACCGCCCGGACAAGCCAATAATGCATATGCATTTCAGTTCAAGAGGCACAAAATGCTCGGCCCGACCTGCGGAAAATGCGGATCAGGCGTATCGGAACACGCCAACCAAGTAACGATCTCGGCCATCAATCGCAACTTTCCCGGCCGCGGCAGTTCCGGCCAGACCTGGCTGGCCAGCCCGCCAACCGTGGTTGTCAGCACCATCGCCGGGTGCATCTGTTCGTTTGAATAGTTGCAAAAAGTGTGTTGGGAGGGACGGGAACGGAATGAGGCGTATCACCAAGAACAACCAACACGGGACGCCTGTAGAGGTATACGGGCCATATCGCCTATAAGCGCGCGAAATGATGCATCCTAGGTGCTTCGGCCCCTTCCAGAACGTGTTTGGATGCGGGCTCTCCTACGCCCGATTTGAACCTCTGTCTGGTTAAAGGGCTGATGTTATTTAATAAGAGGTTCTGGCTTGGGCGAATTCTATGCAAATGCAAGAAGCGCGCCGTTTGGCGCGCTGTGCGTAAACTACTGGTTTATATGGATGTTTTTGGTTCCAATTGGTTGCGGGGGCTCCCAACCACCGATAGCAACACTTGCTGCAAGTCTCTGTTTAAAAAATAGAAATCGTCGTTAGCGTCACTTCCCTCATGCCACCAGGAGTACAAGCGACCAGACAAACCTCGAACCAAAGACCCTTAAGTCAGTCAGAAGCCGGATAGACTTCTCTGTCAATAGTCACGCCCAGATAAGTGATCTATCCTCGGTTTTCTCAAGCAGCTGAGGCCGGGCCGGTATCCATCCCGGGACACACACCATCAGCTTTTATTGCCTGAGGCGGGTAGCCATCCCTATCCGTCTGAGACCATTTCACCCTGGCTCGCAAACCTGTTGCCCGAGGAAGAACAGCTTCAAATCCTGACCCGATCCCTGGGGCTCGACAGGGCCGACACCCTCGCCGTTCTGGCTGAGATCGGCGGCGACACCGCCGGTGCCCTGTCGTTCGGTTTCCCGCCGGATCGGAACGCCTGGGGCTGGACACCTCTGACGGATCTCTATGCAGTCGCCAATCCGCAGGAGGCGCTGGAGCGGCATTTCGAGGATCTCGGCCCCCGCCCCTTTCTCGTCGGTGAGGAAGGGGTCCGGCAATCGCTGGCCGGTGGACAGAAGAAATCGGCCCTTGCGGTGCTTTCGCCCGACGGCACGCCCGTTCTGCGGCTGCCGCAGCCGGGCGACGTGCTGGCCGTACTACGCGATGGTGTGAATCGGCGTGGGGCTCCAACGCCAATCGGCACCATAAGTTATTGAATTTCCCAATCGGGGCAAGGTCAATCGGTGATGCCGATTCACATCGACTGTTGCCTCGCTGACCGAAAGCGCCTGGCAAAGCTGTAGCTTGGGAATCAGCAGTGTGCCGCTGTCCGAGGCAGCAACCGGAAATGCGACGGCCAATCAGACAGATCGAACCAGACGCTACCCGAAATGCTACCTTTCCGTATGGAATGCGGAGTAAATACAGCGGAAACAGTCGATTGGAAAGAAAGACCGGGGGGCAGGCAGCCCCCCGGCCATCGCGGGACGCAACCACCGGGATGTCAGGCCGGGATCCGGATTACCCTCAATGCCCCAGGATCTGGCTCAGGAACAGCTTGGTGCGCTCTGACCGCGGATTGTGGAAGAAATCATGCGGGTTGTTCTGCTCGACGATCTGGCCCTGGTCCATGAAGATCACCCGGTTCGCCACGGCCTGCGCAAAGCCCATCTCGTGGGTCACGCAGATCATCGTCATCCCCTCTTCGGCGAGTTCGATCATCGTGTCGAGGACCTCCTTGATCATCTCGGGGTCCAGCGCCGAGGTCGGTTCGTCGAAGAGCATGATCTTGGGCTGCATGCAAAGCGAGCGCGCGATTGCCACCCGCTGCTGCTGTCCGCCGGAAAGCTGGCCGGGATATTTGCCCGCCTGTTCGGGGATCTTCACCTTTTCCAGATATTCCATCGCGGTCGCCTCGGCCTGCCGGCGCGGCGTCTTGCGCACCCAGATGGGCGCCAGCGTGCAGTTTTCCAGCACGGTCAGATGCGGGAACAGGTTGAAATGCTGGAACACCATCCCGACTTCCGAGCGGACCTTGTCGATATTCTTGATATCGCTGGTCAGCTCGATCCCGTCGACGACGATCCGGCCCGCCTGGTGTTCCTCCAACCGGTTGATGCAGCGGATCAGCGTCGATTTGCCCGAGCCCGAGGGCCCGGCGATCACGATCCGCTCGCCGCGATGGACGGTCAGGTCGATATCGCGCAGCACGTGGAAACTCCCGAACCACTTGTTCATGGAGCTGACCTCGATGGCGACCTCGTCGCTGATGGTCATCTGGCTGGGGTCGATCCTGCGGGTCACGGCTTCGCTCATGGCAGCCTCCTTACCTGTTGTCACGCTGCAGCCGGCGTTCGAGATACATCGAGTAGCGCGACATGCTGAAGCAGATGATGAAGAAGATGGCGCCGGTGAAGATGAACGGCTCCCAGTAGATGCCCTTCCAGGCGAAATTGGCGCGCACGAAATCCGAGATCCCCTTCAGCGGATCGAACAGCCCGACAAAGGTGACCAGGGTGGTGTCCTTGAACATGCCGATAAAGGTCGAGACGATGCCGGGAATGCTGATCTTCAGCGCCTGCGGCAGGATGATCAGGCGCTGCGCCTTCCAGTAGTCCAGCCCCAGGGAATCGGCAGCCTCGTATTGCCCCTTGGGCAAGGCCGCCAGCCCGCCGCGTATCACCTCGGCCATATAGGCGGCGGCGAAGACCGTCACCATGATGATGACCCGCAGGATGATGTCGAAATCCGTGCCCGGCGGCAGGAAATAGTTCAGCAGCAGCGAGGCGACGAAAAGCAGGGAGATCAGCGGCACGCCACGGATGAACTCGATGAAGATCACTGCCAGGCTGGTCACCAGGAACATGTCCGAGCGCCGTGCCAGCGCAAGGATGATGCCGATCGGCAGGGACAGGGCGATGCCCGCGACGCCGATGGTGATGGCCAGAAGGAAGCCGCCGAATTTCTCGGATTGGACGGAGGTGATACCCAGGGGCAGCAGGTTCTGCAGATCCCCCGCCGCCTCGCCTGTGAAGCCGATCCACCAGATCAGCGTCACCAGGATTCCCGCAACCACCGCCAGCATCGGTGAGACGATGCCGACAAGCCGCCAGCCCAGCCAGCCGAGACCGATCCCCGCCAGCACCATCAGCGGCGCCCACAGGGTTCCTCCCCATAACAGGAAAACGCCGATCAGCGGGTAGAGCGCCGAAAAGATCAGCAGCCAGCCCGCATGACGCTCGGCAAGGATGGTGGCGCCGATCATGACGATCGCGCTCAGCAGGAAGGCGGCGGTCGGCACGCCGAGCACCTGCATGAACAGCAATGTGGCCACGGTTGTCGCGACCAGCACGATTCGCCGGATTTGCTGCGTCTCGGAAAACAGGATCGGGGCCAGCGCGACCATCAGCAGGCCAAAGGCCAGCAAGGGCCGCCAATAGAGGCTGGGCGGGTAGAAGCCGAACATGTATTGATGCCAGCGCTCGCGGATGACCGCGAAACAGGCACCGCGCGCACCCTCGCCCCATGTGGCGGCGATGATCTCGCGGCATTGCGCCAGGCTGTCGGCGTTCCAGACCGAATGCGCGAACCAGTCCCAGAAATGGCTGACAAGGAACCAGATGATCGCCAGGCCGAGCACTGTCAGCAACGTGTTGACCGGGCCGGAGAACAGGTTCTCGCGCAGCCATTTCACCGCCCCGGCCTCGCGGATCGGGGGCGGCTCGGGCGGCAGCATGGTTTCGCGGAAGAAGGCGGCGTCGCGGGTGGAGGTCTTGCTCATCTCAGCGCTCCTTCAGCTTGACGCGGCTGTTGAAGACATTCATCCCGCCCGAGATCATCAGGCTGAGGATCAGGTAGATCAGCATCATCAGCACGATCGACTCCAGTTCGCGGCCGGTCTGGTTCAGCGTCGTTCCGCCAAGCGTGCCGCGCAAGTCCATGTAGCCGACCGCGATGGCCAGCGAGCTGTTCTTCATCAGGTTCAGATATTGCGAGATCAGCGGCGGGATGATGACCCGCAGCGCCTGCGGCAGGATCACCAGGTTCATCGTCCTGTTGGGCCGCAGGCCCAGGGCAAAGGCCGCCTCGCTCTGCCCATGGCTGACCGAGAGGATACCGGCGCGCACGATCTCGGCGATGAAGGCCCCGGTATAGAGCGTCAGCGCCAGCCACAGCACGACGAAGGCATTGCCCAGGTTGATGCCGCCGGCAAAGTTGAAGCCCTTCAATTCGGGCGCCAGCAGGTGCAGGCCGAAATACCAGATCAGCAGCAGCGAGGGCACGGTCATCACGGCGAGATTGATCCACCATGTCGTCGGGCGGATGCCGGTGCGGTCCTGTATGGCCTGCGCCCGGTCCAGGATCGCGCCGCGGATGAACCAGCCGCCGATGATCGCCACCAGGAAGGCGATGACCGCCCAGTTGACGGTGATCCGCGCGCCCAGGTCGAGCGTGCCGGGATCGTTGGTCATGCCAAGCGCCGGGATCGCGGTATAGCGGTTGGTCAGCGCGACCTGGTCGAACAGGATCTTCGACCAGGCCGGGTCCTCGCCGCGATAGGCGTTCGGCGGCGGCATGATCTCGGTGAAGAGAGCATAGATGATCAGGATCCACAGCAAGAGCGGGATATTGCGGAAGGTCTCGACATAGATGGTCATCAGCCGGGCGAAGAGCCAGTTCTTCGACAGGCGGGCAACGCCGATGGACACCCCGAGGATCGTCGCCGCCACGCAGCCCAGCACCGAGACGATGATGGTGTTCAGGAGCCCGACAATCGTCGCCCGGAGATGCCAGTCATCCGAATTATAGGGGATCGACGTTTGCGGGATGTCATAGCCTGCCCGCTGGAACAGGAAGCCGAAATTGAAATCCTTGCCCTGTGCGGCGAGATTCTGGATCGTGTTGTTCACCAGCCACCATGCCACTGCCATGACCAGGATGAAGACGATCACCTGGAAGGTCATGGAGCGGTAGCGCCGGTCATAGACCAGCATGCTCACCCGGAACGGCTGGTCAGCCGGTAGCGGAGCGTCCGTCATATATGCTTCCCTGTCGCCGGTCCGCGGCTTTGGCGCCGCTTGCTATCGACCGGATTTCATTCTTGCAAAGGCAATGGAGGCGCGGATGCGCCCCCATCTTTCACCGATCAGCGGAACGGTTGCGCGTAAAGCAGGCCGCCCTGCGTCCACTGGGCATTCAGCCCGCGGGTCAGCCCGATCGGGGTCTGTTCCCCGATATTGGCCGCGAAGATCTCGCCGTAATTGCCGCTGGCCTGGATGGCCCGCTTGGCCCATTCGTTGTCCAGCCCGATCATCGCGCCCAATTCTCCGGATACGCCCAGGAGCCGCTGAACCTCGGGATTGTCCGAGGATTTCACCAGTTCCTCGATATTCTTCGAGGTCACCCCGTATTCCTCGGCGGCGATCAGCGCGTTCAGCGTCCAGCGGACGATGTCGCCCCAGTTGTTGTCGCCATGGCGCACGGCAGGGCCGAGCGGCTCTTTCGAGACGACCTCGGGCAGGATGACGTGATTTTCAGGATCGGCGAAGGCCGCCCGGGTCGCGGCAAGGCCCGAGATGTCGGTCGTGTAGGCATCGCATGCCCCGGCCATGTATTGCTGCTCACCCTCGGCATTGCTGTCGATATTGACCGGCTGGTAGCTGAGATCATTGGCCTTGAAGTAATCGGCCAGGTTCAGTTCGGTCGTGGTGCCGGTCTGGATGCAGATCGTGGCGCCGTCCAGTTCCTTGACCGATGTGACCCCCAGATCCTTGGGCACCATGAAGCCCTGCCCGTCGTAATAGTTCACACCGGCGAAATCGAGCTTGAGATCGGTATCGCGCGAGAATGTCCAGGTCGAGTTCCGGGCCAGCATGTCCACCTCGCCCGAGGACAGGGCGGTGAAACGGGTCTGGCCGGTCGTCGGCACATATTTCACCTTGGAGGGATCGCCCAGAACGGCAGCGGCGACCGCCTTGCACAGATCGATGTCGAAGCCCGCCCAGTTGCCATTGGCATCGGGCGCGGCAAAGCCCACCAGCCCGGTGTTGACGCCACAGTTCAGTTCGCCACGGGCCTTCACATCGGCAAGGGTATCGGCCATGCCCATACCCGCAGTCATACCGGCAACCGCGATGCTGCCCAAGAATACCGTTTTTTTCATGTTTACCTCGTTGTTGGAGCCCAGAGCCATGCAGTCTGCCCTGCCCAGAGTTCATGGGGCCTGTTGATCAAGCCGCGATTTCTGATCGGGACCGCAACGGACACGCGGTCGATACAAGCAACATCTTGCCGATCCTGTCCCACAGGTCAAGCATGGCGCCCCAATCGGAAAGTTCAACTTTTACACGAAAGCTGATGAAACCGTGCCGCCGATCGCATCGCATCAAGCGATTGCCAGCCGCCGCCTCGGCCTCTTCGTCCCGCCCCCACTGGCTGCTCTGCCAGGTTTCATCGATGCGCGACAGGCGATGCGCGTCCTCTGCGCTCAACCTTCCACGAAGAACGGCCAGCCCCAGGACGAGGGAACCGGGCAGTGTCACAAGGTCGTGCAGCGCCATCAGGCCAAAGCTGTCGAGCATATCCATTTCCGCCCGCAACCGCGCCAGCGAATCATCGGGCTGCCGGACCGGGACGATCCCATGGGTGATCCGCAGCGGCGCCCGCAACTCGGTGGCGGCCCAATCGATCAGCGGGTCCCAGCCCTCGGCCTGCATCCGCAGCAATTCCTCGGGCTGCTCGGCCCGGTAGCACAGCAGGTCGGTGCCGCCATATTCGGCAAGCATGGCCGCGACATCGGCAAATTGCGGACGGATTTTCTCGATGGCGGAATTCGCCGCGCGGGTCAGCGGCATGGCGTTGGGATCGATGATCTCGGTCTGCGCGTCCCATTCGGCGGCGATGGCCTGCGCGAGCGCCTTGGTCGGCAGGATCAGCGGCTGCTTGCCCGGCGTCCGCAATGGGCGTTCGTCCAGCAGGATCTCCCATCCGTCATTCGCCGGGCGCGTGCCCGCCGCCTTCCAGAACCGCCGCGCCTTCCATTCGCTCATGCCGCCCACTCCGTGATCGCGGCGGTAAGCGCCGGGAAGTCGGGCGCGACAAGCGCCGCCCCGGCATCATGCAGCGCCGCCACGGGATGATAGCCCCATGCGACGCCGAAACCGGGCATTCCGGCAGCAACCGCCATCTCGATATCGAATGCCGTGTCACCGATCATGACCGCCGACCCGGCATCCGTCCCGCTCTCTGCCAATGCCGCCTCGAGCATCGAGGGATTCGGCTTGGAGGGATGGTCGTCCGCCGTCTGCAACGAGACGAAGCGGCCCTCCAGCCCATGCGCCTCGATCATCGCCCGCAGGCCCCGGCGCGATTTGCCGGTAGCCACCGCCAGCAGCAGGTCGTCGCGCGCCGACAGCGCGTCCAGGCAATCACGCGCACCGGGATAAAGCGGGGCGGGCGCGGCCTTGCGGGCGCTCATGAAGGAGTCCTTGTAGCCCTGCACGATCCGCGATTGCGTGGGTTCGTCGGTCCCGGGCGCCAGGCGGGCGACGGCGACCGGCAGGGACAGGCCGACGATGCCAAGCACCTGGGATTGCGGCAGCGGCGCCAGGCCGGCAGCCACGAAGGCATGGCTCATGGCGTGGTGGATATGGTGCTGGCTATCGACCAGCGTGCCGTCCACATCGAAGATGACCAGCTTCATTCTTCCTCCGCGAAGGGATCGTCGGGCACGTCATTCTCGTGCCAGCCCAGGGTTTTCCACGTGCGCTGCATATGGTCGGGCAAGGGCGCGGTCAGCGTCATCCGCCGCTTGGTGATCGGGTGATCGAAAGACAGGCTGCGGGCATGCAGATGCAACTTGCGGCTGATCTCTCCGCCAAGCTGCGCGCCCCAGCCATCGCCCAGGTTCTCTTGCCCCGAGCCGCCATATTTGCCGTCGCCGACGATGGGATGGCCCAGCTCGGCCATATGCGCGCGAAGCTGATGCGTGCGCCCGGTGATCGGAACCAGCGCGCACCAGCTTGCGCGCGTGCCCAATGCGTCCAGCACGGCATAATCGGTGGTCGCCCGCTTGGCGCCCTCGGTCGAGGCGATGTCGCGGGGATGGACGGCGATCATCTTCTCGCCCTCGCCGCCGCGCCCGTGGCCAGCGGCCTTGACCAGACCGTAGCGCACCGTGCCCATGCGCGGATTGGGCACACCCGCCACCGCCGCCCAGTAGATCTTGCGGGTCGTGCGCGAGCGGAACGCCTCGGAGAGCGCGCGGGCGATGCGGTCGGTGCGGGCGAGCAGCAGCAGGCCCGAGGTGTCCTTGTCCAGCCGGTGCACCAGCTTGGGCCGGTCCTTGAAGCCGAACATCAGCGCCCCGGTCAGCCCGTCGACGTGGCGATTGCCCTGCCCGCTGCCGCCCTGCGACGGCAGGCCCGGAGGCTTGTTCAGCGCGATGATATGCTCGTCCTTCCACAGCACCGCCTGCTGGATCATCTTCTGGTCGCTGTCGGGAATGCGCGGGCCGTCGGACCTGACCCGGGCGGGCACGGACCGGGCGTAGGGCCGGGCCTCGGGCAAGGGCGGCACGCGCACCTCCTGCCCCGCCTCGATCCGGGTGGAGGACTTGACCCGCCCGCCATCGACGCGCAACTGCCCGGTGCGGCACATCTTCTCGACCGCGCCTTGCGACAGTTGGGGAAAGCGCTTCTTCAGCCAACGGTCAAGGCGCTGGTCGCCCTCGTCATGGCCCACGCGGATCAGTTGCACGCCGCTCATGCGAAAAGCCCCCGGCCGACGGCCAGCCCCGCCGTCACCGCGAAAAGCGACAGCACGACCGAAACCGATATGTAAATGATGGTGTCCGCCATCTGGCCACGTTCCCACAGGGTCATCGCGTCCAGCGAAAAGGCCGAGAAGGTGGTGAAGCCGCCAAGAACGCCGGTCAGCAGGAACGGCGCGTAATGGTTGTGCCAGCGATGCGCCATGAAGGCCGCCAGAAGGCCCATGGCGAAGCTGCCCAGCACGTTCACGAGGCCGGTGGCGATGGGAAAGCCCGGCCCGTGCCACGCGATGGCGCGATAGACCGCGTAGCGCGCCGTCGCGCCGATTGCTCCGCCCAAGGCGACCTGAAGGAATGGATTCATCATGGCGCGGTGATGTGGCGCGGCGGTGGCAAAGTCAACCACCGCCGCCCTCGCAGGCCCCGCCATCCGCTGGAATCATCCACCGGGAATCCGGGGCCTGCGCATGTGCCGATGGCGCGAGGGGAAGCGCGCCATCGGCGGGGGGGACCGATCAGCCGTTCAGCATTGGCAGGCCGTGTTTCCCGTGCCGCTCGACCAATTGCTTGATCTGCTTGCCCTTCTCGGGGATCAGGCGGGCGGGCTCGGCGATGAAATCCGGTTCGGTGATCTGCGGAAAGAGCGTCTCGATCTCTTTCCTTGCCTCGGGCGGCACGCTTTGCAGCGCGACCGGGCCGGTGAACAGGCTTTCGGTCGGCGCGTCCTCGGAAAAGATCACCTGATGCTTGTCGAACAGGATGTGGAAATAGGTCACATCCTCGACATCCCCGGCGATCTCGATGCCGCTCATGCCGACCAGCTTGTTGGCGGGGATCAGGATTTCCTCGGCGCCGAACATGCGCTGCGCGATCTTCGAGCGGACCAGGACCCGGTGCTGACGGCTGACCATCAGATCCCGCTTGGGCAAGCCGTTCCCGAGCGCGCCCGCAGGGATACGGATCGGGAGCAGCTTGGGGTTATGCGCCAGATCGACGGCATCGCGTTTGGTCGAGCCGATCCAGCGGATGGGCTGATAGCCGTCGTCAAGGGTGGCGATCATGTCGCCGGGCTGGAGTTCCTCGACAGGTTTGTTGCCTTGGTTGGTTTCGATCAGGGTGCCGGAGGTGAAGCAGGGGATGGGCGATACAGCGTCCGTTATATGGGCGTCGATTCTGACATTGTCTATCCATCCTTTTCCCGCGTTGGCACCGGTTCGTCCACCCATCCAAAGCTGATAACCATCTTGCGGAGTGGTCTGCCATTCATTGTTTGGGATGGTGGCATTTACCGTATATCCCTCGGGGTCAATTACTTCCCCCGATATTTGATCCGCTCCCCCCCATACTACAGTCACTTCCCCGTCCGCTGTAACTTTAATATCGAAATGACTGTCTTTGAGCTCTTCCGGATTATACGCCGCGAGACTGGTGCTACCGATCACCTCTCCATTCCATGTGACTCTTAGCACGTCTTCGAATGGAAGCATTGATACAGATAATCCCTGTTCGCTACCCAATTCATATTTTGTACCATCTTGTCCTGGAGTATCACCCTCCCCCTTTCCGAACGTAAATGCCATGCCATCGGCACGGCCATTACCGGTCTCTTCAGATCCTTCCTGGCCGGAAAATTTGTAGTAAACATTTACATGAAGAGTATCAACCCTCTCACCCCCATTTAGAATTGAATAGTCGTTGTTCTGATTGTCATAGAACTGCACAAGCGCTCGCGAATTTTCACCATTGTATAGATAAGGTGCCCCAAAATTCTGCTCTACACCCAAGCCGGTTTTACCGACAGTATCACTAATGCGATACAGCCCACCCTCGTTTGGGACATTCCTGTCGAACGTGGTGAAGTAATTAAAATTTCTATCTACCATTTTCTTTCACTCTTTCAAACCCATAAACCACAAAGCCCGCAACCGCAGCACTTCGCACTAAAGACTCCCCCAGCAAGGGAATCGCTACTTTTTCTGATAGCACCCGAATATAGCTGCGCAACCTGATATTCGCAGATCGGTTAATTCGGTTAACCGGATATCATCGCCAAATATAAGCAGACATCTTCAAGACCCTCTCAGTAACTCGTTAACTTCCTCGAACCAATCCGAGGACCGAACTCTTTCACAACTCGGTAAACGTATCACGGGATCCCGGACCGCGCAGCCCCGCTGCGAAAGAAATTCCTGAAATCTGCACCACATCCGGAACAGATCCCGCGATTATTTCCATTCCGGCACCCCTAAAGCGATCACCCGCCCCGCCTGAGCCGCTGCGCGACGAACCAGTCCAGCCGTTTCTTCAGCTCTCGTTCGAATCCGCGTTCGATCGGGGTGTAGAGGACCGGGCGTTTCATGCCCTCGGGGAAATAGTCCTGGCCCGAGAACCCGTCCTCGGCATCGTGGTCATAGGCGTAGCCGCGCCATAGCCTGATCCTTCATCATCTTCGTGGGCGCGTTCAGGATATGGGCGGGCGGCATCAGGCTGCCGGTGCGCCTCGCCTCGGCGCGCGCGCCCTTGTAGGCGACATAGCCCGCGTTGGATTTCGGCGACAACGCAAGGAAGATCACCGCCTGCGCCAGCGCCAGCTCTCCCTCGGGGCTGCCGAGGCGTTCATAGAGCGCCCATGCATCCAGGCAATGCCGCGCCGCCGCCGGTTCGGCCAGCCCGATATCCTCGATCGCCATGCGGGTGATGCGGCGGGCGAGATAGCGCGGATCCTCGCCCCCCTCCAGCATCCGGGCGAGCCAGTAGAGCGCGGCATCCGGGTCCGAGCCGCGCACCGATTTATGCAGGGCCGAGATCAGGTTGTAATGCTCGTCCCCCGACTTGTCGTATTTGGCGGCGCGGCGCATCAGCCGGTTGGCCATGGCCTGCGCGTCCAGCGGCGTGCCGGTTTTCCACGCCGCCACCTGCTCGATCAGGTTCAGGACGGCACGGCCATCGCCATCCGCCATTTCCAGCAGCGCCTCGCGCGCCTCGGCGGTCAGGGGGAGCTTGCGGCCCAGTTCCCCCTCGGCCCGCTGCGCGAGGCGTTCCAGGTCGGCAAGGCTCAGCCGTTCCAGCACGATCACCTGCGCGCGCGACATGACGGCGGCGTTCAGCTCGAAGGACGGGTTCTCGGTCGTGGCGCCGACCAGAAGGATGGTGCCATCCTCCATATGCGGCAGGAAACTGTCCTGCTGGGCCTTGTTGAAGCGGTGGATCTCGTCAACGAAAAGCAGGGTGCCGCGCCCCTGTCCGCGGCGCAGCCGGGCGGCCTCGAACACCTTGCGCAGGTCCGGGACGCCGGTGAAGATCGCGCTGATCTGGACAAAGGCGAGGTCGGTTTCATCGGCCAGCAGCCGGGCGATGGTGGTCTTGCCCACCCCCGGCGGCCCCCAGAGGATCAGCGAGGAGAGGCTGCCCGCCGCCAGCATCGAGCCGAGCGGCCCATCCGGGCCAAGCACGCGGTCCTGCCCGATCACATCCTGCAGCCGCGCGGGGCGGATCCTGTCGGCCAGCGGACGCATCGCCGGGTTGGGCGGCGATTCGGATGAGGCGGGGGTGTCGAACAGATCGGCCATGTCACGCGCATTCTAGGATGCGGGCAAGGGGACCGAAAGCCCCGATCCTTCCGGCGGGATTACAGCAGACGGTATTCCTGGGCCCGTTGCAGGGCCTCGGCGGTGGTGCGGGCCATCAGCCGCTTTCGGGTCGAGATCAGCCGGGCCTTGAAGGCACTTTCCGTGATGCCGAGCTTTGCCGCCGCCTCTGCATGCCGGTCGCCATCCGCGATACGGCGCAGGGCGTCCTTCTGTGCCCTGGTCAGCCCGGCAGGCGGTTCGGTTATCGCGTGCAACTGCCGGATGATGGCCGAAGCCCTGTCGATTTCGCCGTCGCTGAATTCGCGTTCGCCATTGGTCAGCCCCGCGATGCTGCGAGAGGCAATCGGGCCATGCGAGACGGTCAGGCCATGGGTCAGGCCGTGATCGGCAGCCGCCCGCATGATGCCGAACGGGTCCGGGACGGGCAGCGCCGACCATCTGCATGCCCCGGTGGCCGAGAATCCCCAAGCCATGACCGGATCGCGCAGGGCAAAGCCGTTGCGGGAATAGAATTCCGTCCAATCCTCTGGATAGGTCTGGAATTGCATCAGCGGGGCAGCGTGCCGGATATGCAAGGCCACGAAATATCCCGCCGGTGCGATCACGCCCAACTTTTTCAATGCAACACTGATTTCTGCGCGTGCAGTCATGTTTTCTAAATCGGTCCCTTGTTAAACCTACAATATCACGACAGTTGAAACAATCTTGTATTGCCAAATGGTTAATACACCGGAATTGTTCCATCGCCGGAACGATCACATGAAAAAATATCCATATCACAACATTTCACACCCGGACACGGGCCGGAAAACCGCCTGATTCCCCGTTTCATGCTGCAAAAGCAAAAACCCCGCCGCTGTTCTCAGCGACGGGGTTTTTCGTTCTTGTTGCCGTGCCCGGCGCTGTTCAGCCTTCGTCGCCCTCAGTGGTTTCGGCTTCGACACGCGCAAGGTCGGCCGCGCCCTTGGCGCTCGGATCGCGGTCGACCAGTTCGATGATCGCCATCGGCGCCATGTCGCCATAGCGGAAACCGGCCTTCAGCACGCGGACATAGCCGCCCTGGCGCTCCTTGTAGCGCTCGCCCAGGACTTCGAACAGCTTGGCGACATGGATGTCCTGCTTGAGCTGCGAGGCGCCTGGCGGCGGGCATGCAGATCGCCGCGCTTGGCCAGCGTGATCAGCTTCTCGACGATGGGACGCAGTTCCTTGGCCTTGGGCAGGGTCGTCTTGATCTGCTCGTGCTCGATCAGCGAGCCAGCCATGTTGGCGAACAGCGCCTTGCGGTGTTCGTGGGTGCGGTTGAGACGGCGATAGCCGCGAGCGTGACGCATTTCATTTCTCCATTGACGTCTTTTGCTTTGTCCGGCGGCCCATGCGTGCGGGCCACTCTCCTTGGGGCGGAATGCCCGGGGTTTGACGGGGCGGGATCAACCCGCCACCATCAGAATTACCGCTTCAGAACTGATCGTCGAAGCGCTTGGCCAGGTCCTCGATATTCTCCGGCGGCCAGTCCACGACATCCATGCCCAGATGCAGGCCCATGCCCGAGAGCACTTCCTTGATCTCGTTCAGGGATTTGCGGCCGAAATTCGGGGTCCGCAGCATCTCGGCCTCGGTCTTCTGGATCAGGTCGCCGATATAGACGATATTGTCGTTCTTCAGGCAGTTGGCCGAACGGACCGACAATTCCAGCTCGTCCACCTTCTTGAGCAGGCGCGGATCGAATTCCAGACCGTCGTCGCTGTCCTGGCGGCTGGCCGATTCCGGTTCCTCGAAATTGACGAAGACCGAAAGCTGGTCCTGGACGATGCGGGCGGCATAGGCCACGGCGTCTTCCGGGGTCAGCGAACCGTCCGTCTCGATCTTCATGGTCAGCTTGTCGTAATCCAGCACCTGGCCCTCGCGGGTCGGGGTGACTTCATAGCTGACACGCTTGACCGGCGAGAAGATCGCGTCGATCGGGATCAGGCCGATGGGTGCATCCTCGGGGCGGTTCTTGTCGGCAGCGACATAGCCCTTGCCGGTCTGCACGGTCAGTTCCAGGTTCAGATCGGCGCCCTCGTCCAGGTGGCAGATCACGTGATCGCGGTTCAGCACCGTGATCCCGGCCGTTTCCTGGATATCGCTGGCCTTCACCTCGCCCGGACCCTTGGCCGTCAGCGACAGGCGCTTGGGGCCCTCGACTTCCATTTTCAGGGTGACGCCCTTGAGGTTCAGCACGATATCGGTCACATCCTCGCGGACACCGGCGACGCTGCTGAACTCATGCAGGACGTTGTCGATCTGGACCGAGGTGATGGCAGCGCCTTGCAGCGACGACAGCAGCACACGGCGCAGCGCATTGCCGAGCGTCAGGCCGAAGCCCCGCTCCAGCGGCTCTGCGACGAGGGTCGCCGTCCGGGTCGCGTCGGCGCCCGGCTTGACGGCAAGCTGCGTCGGCTTGATCAGTTCGGCCCAATTCTTGTGGATCATGGGTTTGCCTCCATACTTGTTTCCGAGCCCATGACCGAGGCCGGAAACGCCCGAGGTTGAATGCGAAATGTCCGAACCGCGTGCATCACACGCGGTTCGGTGAATGATGATCCAGTATCAGACGCGGCGGCGCTTTGGCGGGCGGCAGCCGTTATGTGCGATCGGGGTCACATCGCGGATGGCGGTGATGTTGAAGCCGACCGCGGCCAGCGCACGCAGCGCCGATTCACGGCCCGAGCCGGGGCCCTGAACTTCGACTTCAAGCGTTCTCACGCCATGTTCCTGCGCCTTGCGGCCAGCGTCCTCGGCAGCCATCTGGGCGGCGTAAGGGGTCGATTTGCGCGAACCCTTGAAGCCCATCGTGCCAGCCGACGACCAGGAGATGGCGTTGCCCTGCACATCCGAGATCAGGATCTTGGTGTTGTTGAAGCTCGAATTCACATGCGCCACGCCGGTGGCGATGTTCTTGCGCTCTTTGCGCTTCATGCGGGTCTTGTCGCGTGCCATATCCGTTCCCCCTTATTTCTTCTTGCCGGCAATAGGCTTTGCCGGGCCCTTGCGGGTGCGGGCATTGGTATGGGTGCGCTGGCCGCGGGTCGGAAGACCACGGCGGTGACGCAGGCCGCGATAGGACCCCATATCCATCAGGCGCTTGACGTTCATCTGCACTTCACGGCGCAGATCGCCTTCGACGGTCAGGTTCTGGTCGATAAATTCGCGAATCTGAAGAACTTCGGCATCCGAGAGTTCGTTCACGCGACGAGTGGCATCGATGCCGGTCGCTTCGCAAATCTGTTGGGCATTGGCAGGACCGATGCCATGGATATAGGTCAGTGCGATGGGGACACGCTTCCCCGTCGGAATATTGACGCCAGCGATACGAGCCACGCGTTATCCTTTTCGGTTGCGGTTCCGTAGCGCCGGAACCTTTTTTCACAACGTAAGGCCCGAAAGCCGTGCCTTCGGGCCATTCTATGATCCACCCGTATAGCGGGTGATTCTCTTGCGAGAAGCCGTGATCTAATCGGAGATCACGTCCGCGTCAAGGGGATAGCTTAACAAGGGCTTGACAAAACCGGATTTCATTGCCGCCCTAGTTTCCATCCAGCGCCGTGTCGATCTGCGACGCCACGATGTCGATCTCGGCAAGACCGTTGACCGGCGTCAGCTTGCCCTTGGCATAGTAGTAGCCGATCAGAGGCGAGGTCTTCTTGTAATATTCCAGCAGGCGGGTGCGCAGGCTGTCTTCGTTGTCATCGGCGCGGCGCTGCAGATCGGTCGAGCCGCAGACATCGCAGACGCCTTCCTTGGCGGTCGGCTTGGTCTCGTCGTGATAGACCTCGCCGCAATTGCCGCAGGTGAAGCGCCCGGTGATCCGGCGCACCAGCGCCTCGTCATCGACCTGCATCTCGATCACGGTATCCAGCGCCGTACCGGTCTCTTCCAGCAGCTTCCCGAGCGCATCGGCCTGAGCCAGCGTGCGCGGGAAACCGTCGAAGATGAAACCCTTGCCGCCCTCGGCCAGTTTCTCGCGGATCAGCCCGATGACGATATCATCCGTGACCAGTTGCCCGCGATCCATGACCTCGGCCACTTTGCGGCCCATCTCGGTCCCCGAGGTCCGGGCGGCGCGCAGCATGTCGCCGGTGGAAAGCTGGACCATGCCCCGCTCTTCGACCAGCTTGCGGGCCTGCGTTCCCTTGCCGGCACCCGGAGGCCCCAGAAGAATGATATTGATCGTCATGTAGCCTGTCCCCCTCGGCTGGCCGTTCCGGCTTGTTGGTCAGCTCAGCGCCGCGACGGCGCCTTGCGCAATTTCCCGCTTCCCGATTTACGTTTACCACGCAGTTGGGATTTCTCAATCAGACCTTCATACTGATGCGCCAGCAGATGGCTCTGGACCTGGTTGATCGTGTCCATCGTCACCGAAACCACGATCAGCACCGAGGTGCCGCCGAAATAGAACGGCACCGACCATTGATGACGCAGGATCTCGGGCAGCAGGCAGACGGCGGCCAGATAGGCCGAGCCGATGACCAGCACGCGGTTGACGACGTAATCCAGGTATTCCTCGGTCCGCTTGCCCGGCCGGATGCCCGGAATGAAGCCGCCCTGGTTCTTCAGGTTCTCGGCCACGTCGTCGGATTTGAAGGACACGTTCTGGGTGTAGAAATAGGCGAAGAAGACGATCATCGCCGCGAAGAACACCAGGTAGAGCGGCTGGCCCGGCCCGAAATAGGCCAGGATCGTGGACATGATCGGCCCGGTCTGGTTCCCCGAGAAGGTCGAGATGGTGATCGGCAGCAGCAGCAGCGAGCTGGCGAAGATCGCCGGGATGACACCCGCCGGGTTGACCTTGATCGGCAGGTGGCTGGATTGGCCGTCATAGACCTTCATGCCGACCTGGCGTCGCGGATACTGGATGCGGATCTTGCGCAGCGCGCGTTCCATGAACACGACGAAGCCGATCACCGCGATGACCATGACGATCACGCCCAGAACAACCGGAGTCGAGATCGCGCCCGACCGGCCCTGCGCGAAGAAATTCGCCAGCGCCGCCGGGATCTCGGCCACGATGCCCACGAAGATGATCAGCGAGATGCCGTTGCCGATGCCGCGCGCGGTGATCTGCTCGCCCAGCCACATCAGGAACATCGTACCGCCGACCAGGGTGATGACCACCGATGCCTGGAAGAACAGGCCCGGATCATGGGCCAGTCCGCCTGCCTCGAGGCTGCGCGCAAGGCCGTAAGCCTGGAACAGCGCCAGCAGCACCGTGCCGTAGCGGGTATACTGGTTGATCTTCTTGCGGCCCTGCTCGCCCTCTTTCTTGAGCTGTTCGAGCGCGGGCACCATGGATGCCATGAGCTGCACGATGATCGAGGCCGAGATATAGGGCATGATGCCAAGCGCAAAGACGCCCATGCGCCCGAGCGCGCCACCCGTGAACATCGACAGGATGCCGCCGATGCCCGATTGGGCCTGTTCCATGAAGTTGCGCAGCGCGGCGCCGTCGATGCCCGGCACGGGAATATAGGTGCCGAGGCGGTAGATGATCAGCAGGCCGATCGTGAACCAGATTCGCTGGCGAAGTTCCGTGGCCTTGCCCAATGCCCCCCAAGAGAGGTTCGCGGCCATCTGTTCTGCGGCTGACGCCATATTTTCCGTCCCGTGTCATGACAGCGCCGCCGATCCGTTTCCGGGGTCCGGCGGCGCCTGGAAAACCTGTTTGCTATCTATGAGGCGCGGGCGCCCCGTTCAACAGCTTATTCCGCCGCTGCCGGCAGCGTCACCTTGCCGCCCGCCTTTTCGACCGCCTCGACCGCCGATTTCGACGCGCCGGTAACGGTGATGTTCAGCTTGGCCTTCAGCTCGCCCTTGCCCAGCAGCCGGACACCGTCCAGCTTGCGGCGCACGACGCCAGCGGCAACCAGCGCATCCTCGGTCACATCGGCCTTGGCGTCCAGCTTGCCCGCATCGACGAAGCTTTGCAGCTGGCCAAGGTTGATGACGGCGAATTTCAGCGCGTTGGGCTTGGTGAAGCCGCGCTTGGGCAGGCGGCGATAAAGCGGCATCTGGCCGCCTTCGTAACCGTTCAGGGCCACGCCCGAACGCGATTTCTGGCCCTTGATACCACGGCCAGCGGTCTTGCCCTTGCCCGAACCGGGACCACGCGCCACGCGCTTCTTGGTCGGGTTCGCGCCTTCGTTATCGCGGATTTCATGCAGTTTCATGTCGCTTCTCCTAAGCCGGACACATCCCCGAAGCGATACAGGACGGACACGGCATTTCTTGGTTATCGAGTCGGCCCATGAGATGGGCACCGCGGGTGCGTAGCGGATGGTGCGGCGCGGGTCAAGGCCGCAACATCTCCTGACCCGGCTCACATCCGGGCCGAAATGACCCCTGCGTCTTCCGGGTATCCCAGGGCATCGGCGACATCGATCGCCGTATAGAGCAAGGGCCGGGGGAAATCCGACAGCTCTTCGATGCGCCAGTCATCCCGGCGGATATGCGGGCGCGAGTTCGTCTCGATCCCCGAGCCGCGCTGCAGCGGCTGGCCGACGAAGGCGGCGAGGCCAGCGTCATCCTCTTGCCGGTCCACGCGGAAGATGATCCCGGGACGCAAGTCCAGCGCCATCCGATACCAGTAGGCATAGCTGGCAAAAGCGAGACCAAGACCGGTCTGCGGCACTTCGGAACGGCTGAAGATGTCGATGCCGAGCTTTTCCCAGATGACCATGGCGCGCCAGCCGATCGAGCGGCGGTTGTTGTTCTCGGGCAGGATCGAGCCAATCGCCGCAAGCGGGGACCGCGCAACGCAGAACAGCCTGAACTCCTCGGTGAGCGGGCCGATGGCATGGCCCCAGGGAACGCTCTCCCGCCCCGACAGGGCCATCCAGGACACGATCCCTTCCTTGCCGATCTTCTCATGCTCGACCTGCACCCCGCCCGAGCGCAGCAATGCCGCCGTGAAACCCGTTCCGCAGCGGGGATGTCCGATACCGACCAGCAATGGAAGCCTCCTGAATGCCGTTATGCCTGCCCCTTGGGGCCAGTTCTCTGCAACCTGTCGCGCAGAACGGCAAGGCATTTGCGCGCATGTTCGATCCGAAGCGGATAATAACTTCTTGATGCAACCTGCGCGGGCGGCTCCTGTTCCAGAAGTGCGAGCAACTGGCGCAGCCTTGCCCCCGAGACGGAAATCCTGTCCGGGTCCTCGCTGATCATGCAGTTGTACCAACGCCCGCCGAACCAGCGGGCCCGGTGCCGGGCATGATCCGCAATGGCGACTTTCGCATGGAGCCAGTTATGCAGGTCGATCTCGTTGAACGGCATGATATCGGCCGCGATCCCACCCGCGCCGAAAAGCGGGGCGAGCCCGTCCGTCGCGGAGTTCGCCATGCCCTTGCTGAAATCGCGCCGGGCAGCGGATATCTTGTCTTCCGGCATATGTGACCTCCGGCATCGCCTGAAAATCGGGTGGTAAAAATCGGGACGATAGCGCGTTCCCGTTGCCTGCGCAAAAACGAAAAGGCGCCCCGGAATCCGGGGCGCCGCTTTTCTGTCAACCGATCAGGATGATCAGCCGCGCTCTTCCACGATCACCGCGAGATGCGGGATCTTGGCGACCATGCCGCGAACCGCCGGAGTATCCTCCAGCTCGCGGGTGCGGTGCATCTTGTTCAGGCCCAGGCCTTTCAGCGTCGCGCGCTGGCTGGCCGGGCGGCGGATCGGCGAACCGATCTGCTTGACGACGATGGTTTTCTTCTTGGCCATGTCCTTGCCTCCTTACGCTTCAGCCGAAGCTTCGGCGGGTGCCTCGGCCGGCTTGTCGTTCGAAGGCAGGATATCCGCCACCTTCTTGCCACGGCGCTGCGCGACCGAACGGGGGCTGTTGTTGTTCTTCAGCCCGTCCAGCGTGGCGCGGATCATGTTATAGGGGTTTTGCGACCCCAGTGACTTGGCCACGACGTCCTGCACGCCCAGCATCTCGAACACGGCGCGCATCGGACCACCGGCGATGATCCCGGTACCGGGAACGGCCGTCCGCATCACGACCTTGCCGGCGCCATGACGGCCCTCGATGTCGTGGTGCAAGGTGCGGCCTTCGCGCAGCGGCACGCGGATCAGGCCGCGCTTGGCCTGCTCAGTTGCCTTGCGGATCGCCTCGGGGACTTCCTTGGCCTTGCCCTTGCCGAAGCCGACACGGCCCCGCTGGTCGCCGACCACCACCAGAGCGGCAAAGCCGAAGCGCTTGCCCCCCTTGACGGTTTTCGACACGCGGTTGATCGCCACGAGACGATCGGCGAATTCCGGGGTTTCGTCGCGGTCTTCGCGGCGGCCCCGACGATTTTCACGTTCTGCCATACGGCTTTCCTTATCAAGCTGGCGCAAAATTGCGCCGTTATCGTCAATCCAGGTGAGCCTTTCGGCCAGTTGGCCCCTTGCTCCCGGATCATCGGGGTGGCGCAGCCGCCACCCGCAGGGATCAGAACTTCAACCCGCCTTCGCGGGCAGCGTCGGCCAGGGCCTTGACTTTACCGTGGAACAGGAAGCCGCCACGGTCGAAGACGACGTCTTCCACCCCGGCCTTCTTCGCACGTTCGGCAATCGCCGCACCGATCTTGGCGGCAGCCTCGACATTGTTCTTGCCCACGACGCCCAGATCCTTCTCCAGCGTGCTGGCCGAGGCCAGGGTCACGCCATTCAGGTCGTCGATGACCTGAACCGAGATGTTCTTGGACGAACGGTGAACCGACATCCGCGGGCGGCCATTCGACATCGCCCGCAATTTGTTCCTTACGCGCAAGCGGCGCTTCTGGAACAGCTTTTGCTTTTTCAGTGCCATTTCTCGCGCCCCTTACTTCTTCTTGCCTTCCTTGCGGAGGATATACTCGCCCTTGTAGCGGATACCCTTGCCCTTGTAGGGCTCGGGTGCACGCCACTCGCGGATATTCGCCGCAACCTGGCCGACCAGCTGCTGGTCAATCCCTTCGACAACCACTTCGGTCTGCTTCGGGGCGGTGATCGTCACGCCCTCGGGCGTTCGAAATTCACCTCGTGGCTGTAGCCCAGGGACAGTTTCAGGGTCTTGCCCTGCATCTGCGCGCGGTAACCCACGCCCTGGATTTCCAGCTCTTTCCTGAAGCCTTCCGACACGCCCTGCGCCAGGTTCGCCACCATGGTGCGGGTCATGCCCCATTGCTGGCGGGCCCGCTTGGACAGGCCGCGAGGCTTGACCGAAACAGAGCCGTCTTCCAGCGCCAGGTCGACATCGTCATTCGCCGTGAAGCTGCGGGTGCCCTTGGGCCCCTTCACCTCGATCGTCTGGCCCTTGATCTCGGCCGTCACGCCCTTGGGCAGTTCGACCGGCTTCTTACCAATCCGAGACATCTGCTGCCCTCCTTAGAATACCGTGCAGAGGACTTCGCCGCCGACATTGGCGTTGCGAGCCGCTGCATCAGACATGACGCCCTTCGGGGTCGACACGATCGAAACGCCGAGGCCCTGGCGGACCTGCGGGATCTCCCGGGCACCGGCATAAACGCGGCGGCCCGGCTTCGATACGCGCGACAATTCCCGGATGACCGGGGTGCCGTCGAAATATTTCAGGCCGATTTCCAGCTCCGTATGGCCGGCATCGGTGGTCACTTCCTCGTAGCCGCGGATGTAACCTTCTGCTTTCAGCACGTCCAGAACCCAAGCGCGCAGCTTGGAGGACGGGGTGCGCACGGTCGATTTGCCGCGCATCTGCGCATTGCGGATGCGGGTCAGCATATCGCCGAGAGGATCGTTCATCGACATATCTGCCCCCTTACCAGCTGGATTTGACCATGCCGGGGATATAGCCGTTCGAGCCAAGCTCGCGCAGCGCGATCCGCGACAGTTTCAGTTTGCGGTAATACGCGTGCGGACGGCCGCTGAGCTGGCAGCGGTTGTGCAGACGCGTAGCCGAGGAATTCCGCGGCAGTTCGGCCAGCTTCAGCGTGGCCTTGAACCGCTCTTCCATCGGGCGGGACTGATCCTTGATGATCTCGTTCAGTTCGGCGCGCTTGGCGGCGTATTTCTGAACCAGTTTCGCGCGCTTCTTTTCGCGCTCTACCATCGACTTCTTTGCCATATCTTCTTCCCTCCGCGATTCAGCTGCTGAACGGCATGTTGAAATGCTTCAACAGCGACTTCGCTTCCGCGTCGGTCTTCGCGGTGGTGCAGATGATGATGTCCATCCCCAGAACTTCGTCGACCTTGTCGAAGTTGATTTCCGGGAACACGATGTGCTCTTTCAGGCCCATGGCATAGTTGCCGTAGCCGTCGAAAGCAGTGCCCTTGACGCCGCGGAAGTCGCGGACGCGGGGCAGCGCGATATTGATCAGGCGGTCGAGGAATTCATACATCCGGTCGCCGCGCAGCGTCACCTTGGCCCCCAGGGGCATCTCCTCGCGGACACGGAAGCCGGCGATCGAGTTCTTCGCCTTGGTGATCACGGCCTTCTGACCGGCGATCAGCGACAGTTCCTCGGCGCCCTGCTTCACCTTCTTGGTGTCCTTGACGGCCTCGCCGATGCCCATGTTCAGGACGATCTTGTCCAGGCGCGGGATCTGCATGTCGTTCTTGTAGGCGAACTCTTCCTTGAGCGCGGGCTTGATCGTCTCGCGGAACAGCGCCTTGAGGCGCGGCGTGTATTTCGAAGCGTCCAGCATCAGATCACGTCTCCCGTGGTCTTGGCGAAACGGACCTTCTTGCCGTCTTCCTCGCGGAAGCCGACGCGGGTCGCTTTGCCGTTCTTGTCCATCAGAGCCAGGTTCGACAGGTCGATCGGCATCGCCTTCGGCACGCGGCCGCCCTGGCTTGCCTGGGTCTGGCGCTGGTGACGGATCGCGATGTTCACGCCGTCAACGATGGCCTTGTTGTCCTTGGGCATCACCGCGGTGATCTCGCCCTGCTTGCCCTTGTCCTTGCCGGCCAGCACGACGACCTTGTCGCCCTTTTTCAGCTTGGCAGCCATTACAGCACCTCCGGAGCAAGCGAGATGATCTTCATGAAGTTCTTCGCACGCAGCTCACGCACGACCGGCCCGAAGATACGGGTGCCGACCGGCTCGCCCTGGTTGTTCAGGACAACGGCGGCGTTGCGGTCGAAGCGGATCGAGGTTCCGTCCTCGCGCTTCACTTCCTTGGCGGTCCGAACGACGACGGCCTTGCGCACATCGCCCTTCTTGACCCGGCCCCGTGGGATGGCTTCCTTGACGGACACGACGATAATGTCGCCCACCGACGCATAGCGACGGTGCGAACCACCCAGGACCTTGATGCACTGCACCCGGCGCGCGCCGGAGTTGTCAGCGACATCCAGATTGGTCTGCATCTGGATCATTTGGTTTCTCCCGACCTTTGGGGACCGGCTCTTCCGGCCCCAGGGTTTCGATTAATTCTGGTAAAGAGGTTACGCCGAAGCGGCCTCATCCGTCAGGACGGTCCAGCGTTTCGTCTTCGAGACCGGGGCACATTCGGCAATGCGAACGGTATCCCCGATCTTGAACTGGTTATTCGCGTCATGGGCGCGATATTTCTTGGACGACCGTACGGTCTTGTGCAGCAGCGGATGCTTGTAGCGGCGCTCGACCAGAACGGTCACGGTCTGATCGTTCTTGTCGCTGGTCACGCGGCCTTGCAGAATGCGTTTGGGCATGAGCCAGCCTCCTTAGTTCGATGCCGCGGCTTCTGCCGCTTTCTGGTTCAGAATGGTCCTCACACGCGCAACGTCACGGCGCACGGCGCGCATGCGGGCGGTGTTCTCGAGCTGGCCGGTGGCCTGCTGGAAGCGCAGGTTGAACGCTTCCTTCTTCAGCGAGACAAGCTGCTCTTGCAGCTGGTCCGGGGTCTTCGATTTCAGTTCCTGCGCATCCATTGCGCTTGTTCCTTTCCAACATCACCGGAGGGCCCTTGATTGCCAAGGCCACCCTGATTCCCGGTGGAGTTTCGAGATGAAGGCCAGCCCATACACCCGTGATACGCATATTGCAACAGGGTTTGCCCAGGTTTTCGAACTTGTCAGGTTCATGCGATGCTTCTACCGTATCAATGTTAGTAATTTAGTTCGGAGTACAGATCTTGGAACCCACTGTTATGATCGGCGCATCCGTTGTCGCGGCACTCGTCGGAAGCATATTCTTCATCAACGATGATAGCGACGGTGACGAGCATTCGGACCCGCAACCAGAGCCCGCCCCGGAACCGGGACCTGAGCCCCAGTTGCATGAAGGAACCGATGGCGCCGACGAGATCACAAGTTACGATCCCGAAGCGGATGAGGACGGCACCCTGTCCAGCCTGGATGGCGACGACACGATCCGCTTCGAAGAGGGTGAGGAAATCGAATGGAATATCGACTCAGGCGCCGGGAATGACGAGATCGATATCGGCTATTCCTATCGCAACGAGATTCATGGCGGCGACGGAAACGACCATATCCAGATGATCGACGGCGCCGATACGGAAATTCATGGCGACGCCGGCAATGACACGATCAGCGCCAGCGATAGCGAATATTACGATTTCGGCAACCTGTCGCTCTTCGGGGGCGAAGGCGACGATGTCTTGCAGGTGGGCAAGCTTGAGGGCGTCACCCAACTGGAGTTCGACGGTGCCGACGGCCCGGATCTGTCGGGCGGAGAGGGCAGTGACAGCTTCGATCTTTCAGTCGAGCTGGACGAGGAACTGATTTCTCTTGCCGATTTTTACGGCAATAATGACGTGGGTAGCACCGAAGGCCCTTCGGACGAACCCCGCTCGAACGATATTGGACGCATTTCGGATTTCGTCTCGGGCGAGGACAAGCTGACCATCGATCCGGTAACCCATGCCGAAGCGGCGACCTATCTGGGCCATGATATCGTCCAGTCCGAAGACGAGACATCGACCGGTATCACGTTGCATTATGCCGTAAAGGGACAGACGGATCCGGTCCTGCACGCGACCTTGTGGCTCGATGGCACGCCATCGATCGCAGAGGGCGATCTGCAATTCGTCAACCTGCCCGCCTGATCATCGGCAAAACGTGGTGCTGTCACCACCGCAGCCGCTCCCAATGGAAAAGCCCCGGCAACGCGCCGGGGCTTTATCCTTGAGCCGAAAGCGGGACGGCGAAGCGCCCCACCCTTTTACCAGTCCTGACGCTCGACGATGCGGGTCTGGATCGGCAGTTTCATCGCACCGAGACGCAGGGCCTCCTTGGCGATGGTGTCGGAGACACCGTCGATCTCGAACATGATCCGGCCGGGATGCACGCGGGCGGCCCAGAAATCGACCGAACCCTTGCCTTTACCCATCCGCACTTCGGTCGGCTTCGAGGAAACCGGAACATCCGGGAAGATCCGGATCCAGACCCGGCCCTGACGCTTCATGTGGCGGGTGATCGCGCGGCGGGCCGCTTCGATCTGGCGGGCGGTGACGCGCTGAGGCTCGGCGGCCTTCAGGGCGAAGGATCCGAAATTGATATCGAACCCGCCCTTTGCGTTGCCGTGAATCCGGCCCTTGTGCTGTTTGCGGAACTTCGTCCGTTTAGGCTGCAGCATTTTCTGTTCTCCTTACCGGGCGTCGCGGCGCGGGCCGCGCGGAGCCGGACCTTCCTGGGCCTCGGCTGCGCGACGATCGCGGGCTTGCGGATCATGTTCCATGATCTCGCCCTTGAAGATCCACACCTTGACGCCGATGATCCCGTAAGGGGTCGAGGCTTCGGCCAGCGCGTAATCCATGTCGGCGCGCAGGGTGTGCAGAGGCACACGGCCTTCGCGATACCATTCGGTCCGCGCGATCTCGGCACCGCCAAGACGGCCCGCGACATTCACACGAATACCCAGGGCACCCATGCGCATCGCGTTCTGGACCGAGCGCTTCATGGCGCGGCGGAACGAGACACGGCGTTCGAGCTGCTGCGCGATCGACTCGGCGACCAGCGCGGCATCGATCTCGGGCTTGCGCACTTCGACGATGTTCAGATGCAGCTCGCTGCCGGTGAAGTTCGACAGCTTCTTGCGCAGGGTTTCGATATCGGCGCCCTTCTTGCCGATGATGACACCCGGACGCGCGGCGTGAATGGTCACGCGGCACTTCTTGTGCGGACGCTCGATGATGACGCGGCTGATACCGGCCTGCTTGGCCTCTTTCTTGATGAAGTCCCGGATTTTCAGGTCTTCAAGAAGCAGATCGCCATATTCCTTGTCGTCTGCATACCAGCGGCTATCCCAGGTGCGGTTGACCTGGAGGCGCATCCCGATGGGGTTGACCTTCTGACCCATTACGCTTGCTCCTCGACTTGGCGCACCTTGATGGTGATTTCCGAAAACGGCTTCATGATCTTGCCGAACCGGCCACGGGCCCGCGGACGGCCGCGCTTCATCACCAGGTTCTTGCCGACCCAGGCTTCGGCGACGATCAGGTTGTCGACGTCCAGCCCGTGGTTGTTCTCGGCATTCGCGATGGCCGACTGAAGGCATTTCTTCACGTCGCCCGCGATGCGCTTGTGCGAGAAGGTCAGATCGGACAGGGCGCGATCGACTTTCTTGCCGCGGATCAGGCCAGCGACGAGATTCAGCTTCTGCGGCGAGACGCGAAGCATCTTGGTCTTCGCCATCGCCTCGTTCTCCGCCACGCGGCGCGGATTCTTTTCCTTACCCATGACGATTACTTCCTCTTGGCTTTCTTGTCCGCCGCGTGACCGTAATAGGTCCGGGTGGGCGAGTATTCACCGAATTTCTGGCCGATCATGTCTTCCGAGACGTTCACGGGGATATGCTTGTGCCCGTTATAGACGCCGAAAGTGAGGCCGACGAATTGCGGCAGGATGGTCGAACGACGCGACCAGATCTTGATGACGTCGGATTTCCCCGACTCACGGGCCTTTTCCGCTTTCTTGAGCACATAGGCGTCAACAAAGGGGCCCTTCCATACAGAACGTGCCATGACTTAACGCCCCTTCTTCTTCGCGTGACGCGACCGCAGGATATACTTGTCGGTCGACTTGTTGCTGCGGGTCTTCTTGCCCTTGGTGTCCTTGCCCCAGGGCGTCACCGGCGTGCGGCCACCCGAGGTGCGGCCCTCACCACCACCATGCGGGTGGTCGATCGGGTTCATGACGACACCGCGGACAGAGGGGCGGATGCCCTTGTGGCGGTTGCGGCCGGCCTTGCCGATATTCTGGTTCGAATGGTCGGCATTCGACACGGCGCCGATGGTTGCCATGCATTCCTGACGCACCATCCGCAGCTCGCCCGAGGACAGGCGGATCTGCGCATAGCCACCGTCGCGGCCCACGAATTGCGCATAGGTGCCGGCCGAACGCGCGATCTGACCGCCCTTGCCGGGCTTCAGCTCGACATTATGGACGATGGTGCCGATCGGCATGCCGCTGAAGGGCATGGCGTTGCCGGGCTTCACGTCAACCTTGCTGCTGGCGATGATCTTGTCGCCCACGGCTAGACGCTGCGGCGCGAGGATATAGGCGCGCTCGCCATCCTCGTAAGAGACCAGCGCGATGAAGGCGGTCCGGTTGGGATCGTATTCGATCCGCTCGACCACCGCGGTCACGTCGAACTTGTTGCGCTTGAAATCGACGATGCGATACAGGCGCTTTGCCCCGCCGCCCTTGCGGCGCATGGTGATCCGTCCGGTGTTGTTCCGTCCGCCCTTCTTCGTCAAACCCTCGGTGAGAGTCTTGACCGGGCGACCTTTCCAAAGCTCCGAACGGTCGATCAGAACCAGCCCGCGCTGGCCAGGCGTCGTCGGTTTATACGACTTCAATGCCATCTTTCTGTCTTCCGTCGCTTTGGACCAAGATGGTCCGTTTCAATCAAAAAACGCGCGGCCCCGGTTATCCGGGGCCGCAGATTCGCAGCCTACTATCAGAGTCCCGTCGAGACGTCGATAGTGTTCCCCTCCTCGAGGGTCACATAGGCCTTCTTCACATCGCTCCGGCGGCCAAGCTGGCCGCGGAAACGCTTGGTCTTGCCCTTGGTGATGGTGGTGTTCACCGCCTTCACCTTGACGCCGAACAGCGCCTCGACCGCTTCCTTGATCTGCGGCTTGGTGGCGTCATTCGTCACCTGGAAGACAACGCCGTTGTTTTCCGAGGTCAGCGTGGCCTTTTCGGTGATGACCGGCTTGACGATCACATCGTAATGTTCGGGTTTCGCGCTCATTTCAGGCGAGCCTCCAGAGCTTCGACACCCGCCCGCGTGATGACCAGGGTATCACGCTTGAGGATGTCATAGACATTGGCGCCCATCGACGGCAGGATATCCACACCCTCGATGTTGCGCGCGGCGCGGGCGAAGCCTTCGTTGACCTCGGCACCGTCGATCACCAGCACGCGCTTCCAGCCGTTTTCCTTGACGGCCTTGGCGACGACGGCGGTCTTGGCATCGGCGAGGTTCAGATCCTCGACGACCACGAGTTCACCGGCCGTGGCTTTCGCCGACAGCGCATGCTTCAGCCCCAGGGCCCGCACCTTCTTGGGCAGGTCAAAGGCGTGGCTGCGCGGGGTCGGCCCCTTGTAGACGCCACCCTTGCGGAAGATCGGTGCCTTGCGGCTGCCGTGGCGAGCGCCGCCGGTGCCCTTCTGGCGATAGATCTTCTTGGTCGAGTAGCTGACCTCCGACTTGGTCAGCACCGAATGGGTCCCGGCCTGGGCCTTGGCACGCTGCCAGCGAACGACACGCTGCAGCAGATCGCCGCGCGGTTCCAGCCCGAAGACCTCGTCGCTCAGATCGATCGACCCGGCCTTGCCCGAGTCCAGCTTGATCACATCGAGTTTCATCACTTGTCTCCTTCGGGCGCGGAGTCGTCAGATGCAGCCTCGCCACCTTCGGCCTGGATGGAAGCCTCGGCCTCCTTCAGCGCGGCTTCTTCGGCGGCAGCAGCTTCGGCTTCGGCAGCCTTGCGGGCGGCTTCTTCCTCGGCGGCAGCGGCGGCGGCGGCTTCCTCGGCCAGGCGCTTGGCCTCTTCGGCAGCGGATTTCAGGGCAGCGGGGAAGATTGCGTTTTCAGGCAGCGCCTTCTTGACCGCGTCCTTGACCGTGACCCAGCCACCTTTCGAACCGGGAACCGAGCCCTTGACCATGATCAGGCCGCGATCGGCATCGGTGCGCACGACCTGCAGGTTCTGCGTGGTCACGCGGGCGGCGCCCATATGGCCGGCCATCTTCTTGCCCTTGAACACCTTGCCGGGGTCCTGGCACTGGCCGGTCGAACCATGCGAGCGGTGGCTGATCGACACGCCGTGCGAGGCGCGCAGGCCGCCGAAATTATGCCGCTTCATCGCACCTGCGAAACCCTTACCGATCGAGGTGCCGGCGATGTCCACATACTGACCGGCGAAATAATGGTCAGCGGTGATCTCTTCACCCACATTGATCAGGTTTTCCTCGGCCACGCGGAATTCCGCGATCTTGCGCTTGGGCGCAACCGAGGCCTTGGCGAAATGGCCGCGCATCGCGGCGGTGGTCCGCTTGGCCTTGGCAGCGCCTGCGCCGAGCTGAACGGCAGTGTAGCCGTCACGCTCGACCGTGCGCTGGTCCACGACTTGCAGATTGTCCAGTTGCAGGACGGTCACCGGAACCTGGCGGCCATCCTCGAGGAACAGCCGGGTCATGCCCAGCTTCTTGGCGATAATACCGGTACGTAGCATCGAACCCCTCCTTACACCTTGATCTCGACATCCACGCCCGCGGCGAGGTCGAGTTTCATCAGGGCGTCAACGGTCTGGGGCGTCGGATCGACGATATCCAGCAGACGCTTATGCGTGCGGATTTCCCACTGGTCACGCGATTTCTTGTCGATATGCGGACCGCGCAGGACGGTGAATTTCTCGATCTTGTTCGGCAGCGGAATCGGGCCGCGAACGGTCGCACCGGTGCGCTTGGCCGTGTTGACGATTTCCTGGGTGCTGGCGTCCAGCACGCGGTAATCGAAGGCCTTCAACCGGATGCGGATATTCTGGCTTTGCATGTCACATCCCTCGAATGGGGAGTTCCAGTTGAGAGGCAGACAGAACACCACGCCCTGGCTGCGTCGAACCGTAAAAAAGCGCAGGCCGTCAAATTCCATGACGGCCCGCACCTGGACAATCGATTCTTCCATAAAACCGGAAGCCGATTGCGATGGCGGGGGTAGTGCCCTATCCCATGCCGATAGTCAAGAGCAGAAAACCATGAAATCCGGGCGGAACCCTGCCTCGCCTATCCGCCGATCTGATCGTATTTCAGCATCATGTAGCGCGCGGGCAGGTTCTTCTTCTCATCGCCCTCGTCGCTCATCAGCAGCAGATGCGGCTCATTATCGACAAGGATCGAGTCGATCGATTCCACGTTGTTGAGATTGATGATGTCGGGAAGCGCAAGCGGCTCTGGCGCAACCGCCGGATCGCCCGCCCATGACCAGAGCTGCGAATAGCGGTTATTCTCGTAGCCCTCGATCTCGTTCACGATCAGGAATGTATTCAGCACCGGATCATAGCTCAGCGCCCGGACGCCTCCGCCCTGCAGGTCCAGCAGGATCGGCGCACCGAAATCCGGTGCCGTGCCGCTTTCGAAGACCTCTTCGGGATTGGTGATGGACAGGATGACGGATTTGTCCCCGGCCATGGGTTCCCTCAGGCCGATCATCAGGTCCCCGGTCTCCCTGTAGTAAGCCAGCCCCTCGATATTCAGCCGGTCGAAATCGATCTCTTCGCCGTTCAGGTCGCGAATTGCCGAACCGAGCTCCGTTGCCGCGGCCAGGTCATCGCGCAGCGAGACATGGCTGCCGATGTCACCGACCGAATTGCCCTCGACCTTGAAGCGCAAAAGCTGCTCGCGATCGGGCTTGCGCTCTCCCTTCTTGTTTTTCGAATGCGAGGTGATCGTGTAGACATAACCCTCGTCATCGATGGACAGCCCCTCCAGATCGCTCATCTTGCGGCCGATTGCGCGGTTGATCTTGAGGTCATTCGCGGCATTTTCGACCAGGCTGCCATCGGCGGCGAGATCCATCAGGCTCATGGCGCGCGCCGCCTCGTCCTCGACAACCAGTATCCGGCCATCGGCAAGCTGCTGCACCGCCGAGGGTTCGTAGATATCGGTGAATTCGGAGATCCCGACATTGCGCAGCCGTGTCGTGGAATTGCCCGACAAGCCGGGGAAGACCCCCATGGCCGATTTGACACTGATAAAGGCAAGCACCGAGGCCAGAAGCCCCCAACGGAAAACCGTGTAGGAGATATTCAGCATCTTGAATTTGCGGTTCGCCATCTGGCCCAGCCAATACAGCTGATCGCTCATCTGATGATAGATTTCCGTCTGATCGCGCAGCAATTCCTGCATCCGCTGCCAATGCTCCTCGCGCGTCAGAAGAACGCGGTCCTCGTAGATCAGCAGGTTCAGTTCCCGGTCCCGCTGCGCATGATCGTTCCGGGAAAGGTATTCGCGCAGGTCGCGCAGCTTCGCCTGCCGGCGCCAAAGCGCCACCAGCCAGTCCCTCACCGCCGGGAACACCCCTGCCCTTTCGGGCGAAGCCGCAAGCAGGGCGAAGACGATCGAAACTGCCGCCGTGACAAGGAACACGGTTGCCGGAAACAGGAAGGCCGCCGTCGAGGAAAAGATGAACGCGCCCGAAATCATCAGCGCCGAAATGATCAGCCCGTTCAGCGAGATCATGATATTCGCCTTGGTGGCGGCCAGGGCAATGATGTCAAGCTCGGCCCGGCTGGCATTGCGGAACATGGTCTCGACGGCCTTGCGCGACCCCAGGGGCTTGTCTTCCCCCGTGATCTTCCTGGCCTGGCCGGAATCCGCCTCCTCCGATGCCGGTCCGCTGTCCTGAACGAATTCGGGCTCGATTCCCTCGCTTGCTTTCCTGCCTTTTGGCTTCTTGCTCATCATTCCTCCGGCTTCGCCACAAAATCCACACTTGTTCAAGACACTAGCCCGGCCTTGCCTGTCATGCCGGGTCAGTCTTTTTACCGGCCATTGTCTGATCGAGGCAAGTCGCGGTGATGGGGCCGTCGTCGTCCGGCAAGAACCCGCAAGCTTCACGATATCCGCAGAATATGAACAAACAGGTCAGCCTTCCGTGCACGGATCAAGGCCCGGCCGTCCTTTCATGATCGCGGCAAGGCCCATCCCGACGAAAAA
>NZ_PXNQ02000007.1 GCF_003007735.2 Paracoccus methylarcula | reverse complement strand
CTCTTCTTCTTCATTCAAATATCCTCTGGGGGGTCCGGGGGGCGAAGCGCCCCCGGAAAATACCCCCGGCCCGTCTTACCCCTTCAACGCCGCGATATCCGCCGGAACGCCGACATTCTTCACCACCGCCTCGCGCGAAATCCGCTTGATCATGCCCGACAGCGCCTTGCCCGCACCGATCTCCCAGAACTCGGTCACGCCCGCCTCGGCCAGATGCGCCACCGATTCGCGCCAGCGGACCGTGCCGGTCACCTGCTCGACCAGCAACCGCCGGATCGCACCGGGCTCGGTCACCGGTTCGGCGCGGACATTGGCGATCAGCGGCACGGCAGGCGACTGGATATCCACCCCGGCCAGTGCATCCGCCATGACCGCGGCGGCAGGCTGCATCAGCACCGAATGGAAGGGTGCGGATACCGGCAGCATCAGCGCCCGCTTCGCCCCGGCCTCCTTCGCGGCGGCGGCGGCCCGCTCCACCGCCTCCTTGTGGCCCGAGATCACCACCTGCGCCGGATCATTGTCATTGGCGGCCTGCACGACCTCGTCGCCCGCCGCCTCGCGCGCGATCCGGTCCACAGTTTCGAAATCGAGCCCAAGGATCGCCGCCATCGCGCCCTGCCCGACCGGCACCGCCTCCTGCATGGCCCGTCCGCGCAGGCGCAAGAGCTGCGCCGTATCGGCCAGTGTCAGCGCACCCGCCGCGCAGAGCGCCGAATATTCGCCCAGGGAATGCCCGGCAACATAGCTGGCCGCGGAAATACCGATCCCCTCGGCCTCCATCGCCCGGAATGCCGCCATCGAGGCCGCCATCAGCGCCGGCTGCGCGTTCTGCGTCAGCGTCAGCGTCTCGATATCGCCCTCCCAGATCAGCGCCGACAATTTCTCGCCAAGCGCCTCGTCCACCTCGGCGAAGACCTCGCGCGCCGCCGGATAGGCCTCGGCCAGTTCGCGTCCCATGCCCACGGTTTGCGCACCCTGCCCCGGAAACACAAATGCCCGCATCTCAACCCCCAGAATTGTTTTCCTTATGCTCCGGCATAGCGCGCGTGGGGCATTGCCGCAACTCGTGGGCAACAGGAGCGCGGCTGCCGCAATGAAAAAGGGGGCCCCGAAGGCCCCCTTTTCCGAATTCTGAGCCGTGAGAACCGATCAGCCGACCAGTTCCAGCCCCGAAAAGAAGAACGCGATTTCCTGCGCGGCGGTTTCCGGCGCATCCGAGCCGTGGACCGAGTTCTCGCCGACCGACAGGGCGAATTCCTTGCGGATCGTGCCCTCGGCAGCATCGGCCGGATTGGTCGCGCCCATCACGTCGCGGTTCCTGGCAATGGCGTTCTCGCCTTCCAGCACCTGCACCACGACCGGCTCCGAGGCCATGAACTCCACCAATTCGCCATAGAAGGGGCGTTCCTTGTGGACCTCGTAGAACTTGCCGGCCTGTTCGGGCGACAGCTTGATGCGCTTTTGTGCGACGATGCGCAGGCCCGCCTCTTCGAATTTGGCGTTGATCTTGCCGGTCAGGTTGCGCTTGGTGGCGTCGGGCTTGATGATCGACAGGGTGCGTTCGGTGGCCATGGATATACCTTTGTCTGCGGCAGGCTGTGCCCGCCATGAATGAGATCCGCGTCCGGTTATCAGGCTTCCTTCTGACCGGCAAGACTACGCGCCCGCCAGTCCGGCCGGGGTACAAAAAATCGCCGCCCCATTGCGCTTTCGTGAAACCGATACAACATTGAGGTAGTTGATCCGCGTGGCAAGCAAAGGCGGCGCCGACATGCAACCATTCCGCAAGGGCCAGTATCAGGCGAGACTGGCCGAAACGCCCGAGGATATCCGCGCAGCGCAGCGCCTGCGCTGGCTGTGCTTCATCGCCCGCAACGAAGCGGGCGACGGCGGCGACCAGATCGACAGCGACGCACTCGACGCGGAATGCCGCCACATGCTGGTCGAGGACATGGCGACCGGACAACTCCTGTGCTGTTTCCGCTTCCTGCCCCTTTCGGGCGGATCGGAAATAGCCCGCAGCTATTCGGCCCAGTTCTACGATCTCGACGCATTGGCGGATTTCGACGGTCCGATGGTCGAGATGGGCCGCTTCTGCATCCATCCCGAGGCCCGCGATCCGAATATCCTGCGGATCGCATGGGCGGCCATGACCCGCTTCGTCGACGAGGCCGGGATCGAGATGCTGTTCGGCTGCTCCAGCTTTACCGGCACCGAGCCCGAGGAACATGCCGAGGCATTCGCCATGCTCAAGGAGCGCCATCTCGCCCCCCGGCGCTGGCTGCCGCGGGTCAAGGCGCCGAAGGTCTTCCGCTTCGCCCGCGCCCTGCGGCTGCGCAAGCCCGACCCCAAGCGGGCGATGGCCGCGATGCCGCCGCTCTTGCGTAGCTACCTGGCCATGGGCGGTTGGGTTAGCGATCACGCCGTGGTGGATTCCTCGCTGCGGACCATGCATGTCTTTACCGGCGTCGAGATCCGCGCCATCCCGCCGGCCCGCAAGCGGCTCTTGCGCGCGGTCGCGGGATAGCGGCGCATCGGCGGGTTTGCGTCCCGCGATGGCCGGGGCTCTGCCTCGGACCCCGGGATATTTTCATGAAGAAGAAGCGGCGAGTCGGCATGATCGCAACCGTTTTAGTATGTTTTTCATACTGAACTTGGATGCGTCGATCCGGGCCTTTCGCATGGAATGCCCCGGTTTCGGCATGAATGGCGGCCGATGACCACGCAGCGCGTGCATGCGGGCTGTGACGGCAAATTCCCGCCATTTCCGAGAGGAGCCGGGTGCGTGTTGCGTGGCGGTTCCGATGCAACGCAGGCTACCGCAGCGTTTCGCCATCTCGCCCGTCCTCTGCCTATATGCTAACCCCGCATCCGGGGAGGACGTGGCCGGTAGACCGGCAGCTTCCAGCCCCAGATCAGGCTTCCCGCGCGCAGCACCCAAACGAGTGTGGCGCAGGCGATCAGGGCTTCCCCGCGCTGGAATTCCAGCCAATCCATCGCCGCCGCCATCAGCGCGCCCCCAAAGGCCGCGGTCAGGTAAAGCTGTCCCTGCTTGAGCACCAGCGGCACCTCATTGCCGACGACATCGCGCATGAGCCCGCCGAACGTGCCGGTCACGATGCCCATGATGACAATGATGACGGGCCCATGCCCCTCTTCCATCGCCACGCCCACCCCGGCGGCGACGGCCACGGCCAGCGCCACGCTGTCCAGCCAGACCAGCAACCGGTAACGGCTCTCGAACAGATGCGCGGTCCAGAAAACCAGCAGGGCAGCGCCGGCGGCGATCAGGATATAGGCCGGCTGTTCGACCCAGAACACCGTCTCGCGCCCAAGGATCAGGTCGCGCAAGGTGCCGCCACCCACCGCCGTCAGCGCTGCCATGAAGATGAACCCGACCGGATCGAGCTGCGCCCGGCTGGCCACCAGCGCCCCGGTCAGCGCGAAGATCAGCACCGAGCCATAATCCAGCGCGACAAGCAGCCCCGCAAAGCTCATTTGAACGGAGCCATCCCGGCACGTGCAAGCTTGTCCGCCCGCTCATTCTCGGCATGACCTGCATGGCCCTTGATCCAGCACCATTCGACCTTGTGCCGCGACCGGGCCTCGTCAAGCCGCTGCCAGAGTTCGATATTCTTGACCGGCTTCCTCCCGGCCGTGCGCCACCCGTTCTTCTTCCAGCCATGAATCCACTGGCTGACACCGTTTTTCACATAGGCACTGTCAGTCGTGATGGTGATTTCGCTTGGCCGCGTCAAAGTCTCCAATGCCGAGATCGCGGCCATCAGTTCCATGCGGTTATTGGTCGTCTCGGCTTCCCCGCCCTGCAATTCCCGCTCTTTCACGATCCGTTCGCCATCCATGGCGCGCATCAGAACGCCCCAGCCACCGGGACCGGGATTGCCGCTGCACGCCCCATCCGTCCATGCAAACAACTTTGTCACGCCCGGCTCACCGCCAGCTTCAGGCCCAGCATCGCGAAGGACGCCGCGAAGATACGCCGCATCCAGCGCATCGCACGCTCCGAGGCCAGCAGGGCGTCACGCCCGCTCGCCGCCAATCCCGCATAGATGGCGAACACCGCGAATGTCATTCCGGTGAAGCCGAGACCCAGTTCAACCAGCGCCCCCAACCCGGCCCCGGCGGGCAGAAATTGCGGCAGAAACGCCATGAAGAAGATCGGCAACTTGGGGTTGAGCAGGTTGAGCATGATCCCGCGCCAGACCAGCCGCCCGGCGGGCATCGGCCTCCCGGCGCCGAATTGCAATCCGCCCGAGCCTTGCAGGGCGCCCCAAGCCATCCAGAGCAGATAGGCGACACCTGCGAATTTCACCACCTGGAACAGCACGGCGCTGGCATGCAGCAATGCCGCCAGCCCGGCCATCGCGACCAGCATATGCATGACCGTCGCGATCGTGCAGCCGAGCGCCGCCCAGAGCCCGGCCCGCATGCCCCCACCCAATGTCGAGGAGAGCGTGTAGATCACCCCCAGCCCCGGCACGACGCAAACGATGAAGGCAGTGAGCAGATATTCGGGGTTCATTGATCCAGCCTCACATATCCGGGCATCGCCTCTATCCGGCGCAACCAGGCCGTGATCGCGGGAAAGCGGCCCATCTCGAATCCCCCGCGGGTTCCCGCGCTGTGGGTGTAGGCGTAAAGGCACAGGTCAGCCAAGCTGGCCCCGCCCAGAAGCCAGTCATGCACGGCAAGCCGATCCTCCATCACCTGCAATACCGCGTGCCCCCGTTCCAGCAACTCGGCCAGGTTTTCAGGCGTAGCATCTGACGCCCGATGAGGATAGCACAGCAGCGCCTGGCGAACCGCGATGACAGGCTCATGGTTGTATTGCTCCCAGAACATCCAGCCCAGCATTTGCGCCCGCTCGACCGGATCACTCGGGATAAAGGAGGTTCCCTCGCCCAGATACCACAGGATCGCGTCGGATTCTCCCAGCTTTCGCCCGTCATCGAGCACGAGCGCCGGTACCTTGCCAAAAGGCAGCGCCGCCTCGGCCTTGGCTCGCGCCAGCGCCTCCGAGCCGTTTTCGCAATCGATCACCTCGGCGTCGCGCCCCGTCAGCGCCAGCAGAAGCCGGATCTTGTAGCTATTGCCCGACGAGGGCATCGAATAAAGCCGCATCATCGCCCCTTCTTCCATGTCCCCGAGAACTCGACGAAACCCGGCCGGACAGGCCTGGCGGGAACCGCGCCCACACTCACGCGATCTGCCGCAACACGCGCGGCACCTTGAACTCGATATTTTCCTGTGCCGTCTCGACGATCTCGACGGTGACCTCATAGCGGGCCCGAAAGGCGTCGATCACCTCGTCGATCAGCACCTCGGGCGCGCTTGCCCCCGCCGTCACCCCGACATGACGAACGCCTTCGATCGCGCGCCAGTCGATCTGATCGGCCCGCATCACCAGTTGCGAATAATTGCAACCTTCCGCACGCCCGACCTCGACCAAGCGCTTGGAATTGCTCGAATTCTGTGCACCGATCACGAGCAGGGCCTCGATCCGCGGCGCGATCGCCTTGACCGCCGCCTGACGGTTGGTGGTCGCATAGCAGATATCCTCTTTCGCCGGGCCGACAATTTCCGGGAATCGTGCCTGCAGGGCGGCGACGATCGCTGCGGTGTCATCGACCGACAGGGTCGTCTGCGTGATGAAGGCCAGCCGGGCCGGATCGCGGGGACACATCCGGGCGACATCATCGACCGTTTCAACCAGGATGACCTCACCCTCGGGCAATTGCCCCATCGTGCCCAGCACCTCCGGATGACCGGCATGGCCGATCATGACCAGTTGCAGGCCGTCGGCATGATGGCGCGCCGCCTCCATATGCACCTTGCTGACCAGCGGACAAGTCGCGTCCACAAAGACCATGTCGCGCCGCCGGGCCTCGGCCGGGACCGACCTGGGGACGCCATGCGCCGAAAAGATCACAGGCCGGTCGTCGGGACATTCTTCCAATTCCTCGACAAAGACAGCCCCCTGCGCCCGCAATGAATCGACGACATATTTGTTATGTACGATCTCATGCCGGACATAGACCGGCGCGCCCCATTTCTGCAGTGCCATCTCGACGATCTTGATGGCGCGATCCACGCCGGCGCAAAAGCCGCGTGGCGCGGCGAGAAAGAGTGTCAAAGGCGGTTTTGCATGTTCCATATCCCTGCCCTAACGTGACCATGATGCATCGTCCAGACACAGCGCGTTTACATCCCGCATATCGATACCGCGTAGGCATTGCGGCGCCAACCCATGAAATCATGAGCTTTATACATAAATTTTAATGACTTGGAAATTGACCCAGGCCCGGATGGAGGATTTGATGACATCACCACCCCAGGCAAGTCCAAGGTTGATACATGTCTCGATTTCCGGCCCATGTCACAAATGTATTCCTTGACTGCGCAAAGCGAATGCGGGCCGGTTTGGCCCGAATCCGACTTCCTTCAATCCGCAAGGGCGAGAATCGCGGCCACATCCAGATGCGTTTCAAGATGTCGGGCCAATTCATCCAGCGTCTGCTCCACCCCCGCTTCGTATCCCGATTGCGAGGCAGCACCCAAGCGTTCCAGATAAGCAGCACGGAACCGGTCATCAGCGAACAATCCGTGCAGATAGGTGCCCATGATTCGCCCGTCGCGGCTGACTGCGCCGTCCGGCCCGGGCACATGCGCAAATGGGCGGGTACAATCCGGGCCGGCGCTCAGGCCCATATGGATCTCGTATCCCGACACAGGCTGGCCCAGGGCTTGGCCGTTCACGCGGACCAGACGCTTTGTTTCGGCTATCTCGGTCACGATGTCGAGCAGGCCGAGCCCCTCGGTTGCGCCCCTGGCTCCATCGGCACCGGACGGATCGCGGATCATCTTTCCCAGCATTTGATAGCCACCGCAGATGCCCAGCACATGCCCCCCGCGCCGGACATGCCCGGCCAAATCCTGTTCCCAGCCCTGCGCACGCAGAAAGGCCAGATCGGCAAGGGTCGATTTCGTCCCGGGGATGATCACCAGGGCGGCATCCCCCGGAATCGGCTTTCCCGGCGCCAGCATCGTCAGGCGCAATCCGGGCTCGGCCGCCAGGGGATCGAGATCGTCGAAATTGGCAATGCGGGACAGGGTCAAGCACACGACATGCGGCCCCTCCCCCCGCGACATCCGCAGATCGACCGCATCCTCGGCAGGCAGGCGATGGGCGCCGTCGAACCAGGGCACCATGCCGAATCCCGGCCAGCCGGTCCGGGTCTCGATCAGCCGGAAACCGTCGTCGAACAATCGTGGATCGCCGCGGAACTTGTTGATCAGAAAGCCGCGGATCATCGCTGCATCCCGGGCCTCGATCACCGCCTGCGTGCCGACAATCTGGGCGATGACCCCGCCGCGATCGATATCGCCCGCCAGAACCACCGGCACATCCGCCGCACGGGCAAAGCCCATATTGGCGATATCCCTGGAGCGCAGGTTTACTTCGGCCGGGCTGCCCGCGCCCTCGACGATAACAAGATCATGCGATGCGGCAAGCCGGTGGAAACTGTCCAGGACAGCTTGCAAAAGCCGGGGCCTGAGCGCCGCGTAATCGCGCGCCTGTGCCCGGGCGATGGCATGCCCGTGCAGGATCACCTGTGCTCCCGTATCCGTTTCCGGCTTGAGCAGGACCGGGTTCATGTCCGTCACGGCCTCCAGCCCGCAGGCACGCGCCTGCAGCGCCTGTGCACGGCCGATCTCGCCGCCATCGACCGTGACCGCCGCGTTGTTCGACATGTTCTGCGGCTTGAAAGGAGCGACCTTCATCCCCCTTCGGAGAGCCACCCGGCACAGTCCCGCGACCAGCATCGACTTGCCGACATTCGAGCCGGTTCCCTGAATCATCACCGCGCGAGAGTTCTTGGTCGGCATGGGACACTCCGCTTGCCATCATCTGCACGGATGACTAGATAGGCCCGTCCGCAAATGAAAGGCCGAATTCCGTGCAAAATGTCGTGCTGACCATTCACCTGATCCTGGCGGTCCTGCTGACCGGGGTCGTATTGCTGCAACGCTCCGAAGGCGGCGGGCTCGGAATGGGTGGCGGCAGCGGCGGAGGCGTCATGTCCGGCCGGCAGGCCGCCAATGCGATGACCCGGCTGACATGGATTTTCGGCGTGGCGCTGTTCGTGACCTCGATCAGCCTGACGATCATCGCGGCACGGCAATCCTCCACCAGCTCGATCATGGATCAGCTTGGCGTCCCTGAATCGCAGCAGGGGTCGGGCCGGGAACAAGGCCTGGAATATACGCCTCCACCTTCGACCGGGGACGATCCCCTGACGCCGCCCTCGCCCGCGGCCTCTACCACGGATGACGATGCGGCCGGAGCAGATGGTGACGCGGAAGCGCTTACGCCGCCCGCACCGGAAAACACTGCGACCGAAACGCCGGCGACAGAAGGTTCCACCACCACAGGGGCGGATGCCGATGCGACCGGGGCAGAAGACGATGCGGCAGCCCCCACGGTGCCCGCGGCCGAAACCGGCGCGACCGAGGCACCGGCAGTGGAGGAAACCCCCGAAGCCATGGACGGCGCGGCGACCGAATCGACCGACCCCGCCACGGATGACGCCGCCGCCAGCGGGTCCGGAAACGACGAAACGGCCGGATCCGGGACTGACCAACAGTCGAATTAAGAACACACAATAGATAGGGGCAGAATAAATCTGCCCCACATCAACTTGCGGTCCATTGCGGCCACGGGGCGAATCGCTTATAACTTAAGTCCCGTGATGCTGGCTGTTCGATGGCCCGCAGACATACCGAATTTGCACATCACGGGGGCTTCCATGGCGCGTTATATCTTTATCACCGGCGGCGTGGTTTCGTCCCTCGGCAAGGGGCTGGCATCCGCCGCGCTCGGGGCATTGCTGCAGGCCCGTGGTTTCACCGTCCGGCTGCGCAAGCTGGACCCCTATCTGAATGTCGATCCCGGCACCATGTCGCCATTCGAACATGGCGAGGTCTTCGTCACCGATGACGGGGCCGAGACGGATCTGGATCTCGGCCATTACGAACGCTTCACCGGCGTGTCGGCCCGCAGCACGGATTCCGTCAGTTCCGGGCGAATCTATTCCAATGTGCTGGAAAAGGAACGCCGCGGCGAATACCTGGGCAAGACCATCCAGGTCATTCCCCATGTCACGAACGAAATCAAGGACTTCCTTTCCATCGGTGCGGACGAGGTCGATTTCATGCTCTGCGAGATCGGCGGCACGGTCGGCGATATCGAGGGCCTGCCCTTCTTCGAGGCGATCCGGCAGTTCAGCCAGGATCGGCCGCGCGGGCAATGCATCTTCATGCATCTGACATTGCTGCCCTGGCTGGCGGCATCCGGCGAGTTGAAGACCAAGCCGACCCAGCACAGCGTCAAGGAATTGCGCTCGATCGGGATCGCGCCCGATGTGCTGGTCTGTCGCTCGGAGCAGCCGATCCCGGAAAAGGAACGCGCCAAGATCGCGCTGTTCTGCAATGTCCGTCCCGATGCGGTGATCCCCGCCTATGACCTGAAAACCATCTACGAAGCCCCGCTGGCCTATCACCGCGCCGGTCTTGACCGGGCGGTTCTGGACGCATTCCAGATCAGCCCGGCCCCGCGCCCCGACCTGTCGCGTTGGGAGGACGTGATGGATCGGCTGGAACATGCGGAGGGCAAGGTCAGGATTGCCATCGTCGGCAAATACACCCAGCTTGAGGATGCCTATAAATCCATCGCCGAGGCGCTGACCCATGGCGGCATGGCGAATCGGGTCCGGGTCCATACCGAGTGGGTCGATAGCGAGAAGCTGGAAGGCGACGGCATATCCCTGCTTGACGGCTATCACGGGATCATCGTGCCGGGCGGTTTCGGGGAACGCGGCACCGAGGGCATGATCGCCACCGCCCGCTATGCGCGCGAGAAGAAGGTGCCCTATCTGGGCATTTGCCTGGGCATGCAGATGGCCGTGATCGAAGCGGCGCGAAACCTTGCGGGCATGCCCGATGCGGGCTCGGAGGAGTTCGATCACGAGGCCGGCAAGACCCGCTTCACCCCGGTGGTCTACCATCTGAAGGAATGGGTGCAGGGCAATTACAAGGTTCAGCGCAAGCTGACGGATGACAAGGGCGGGACGATGCGGCTTGGCGCATATACCGCCATTCTCGCGCCTGATTCCAAGGTTTCGGCGGCCTATGGCGGAGCATTGCAGATCGAGGACCGCCATCGCCACCGCTACGAGGTCGATGCAACCTATCGCGAGGCGCTGGAAAAGGTCGGGCTGTCATTTTCGGGCATGTCGCCGGATGGCAAGCTGCCCGAGGTGATCGAATATCCCGACCACCCCTGGTTCATCGGCGTGCAATCGCATCCCGAACTGAAATCCAAGCCCTTCGATCCGGCACCGCTTTTCGCCGGCTTTGTTCGTGCCGCGATGGAGGAAGGCCGGCTGGTATAGTGAAATGCCCGGATCAAGGGATCCGGGCATTTCATGACCTGTTCGACGTGACCTTGACGGGGCTCAGCGTTTTTCACTACCCGGAATATCGCGGACGCCGTAGCGAGCAGGCGTCCATCTTCGGCACGCAAATCCGCTTCGATGAATTTCAGGCTTTGGCCGCCACCGGTCACGCGACCCGTGGCGGTGACCCGCCCTTCGCTGGCGCCTGCAATGAAATTCACGTTGATCGAGACCGTCACCACGCCACCGCCGACATCTCCCAGGTGGTTGCGCAGGGCGGTGCCGCAACCGTTATCCAGCAGCATCGAGACAAAGCCGCCATGCAGCACCCCCATCCGGTTGAGATGCTGCGGACCGATTTCAAGCGAACATGCCCCGGTCTGGTCATCCGGCAGGAAAGACCTGTAACCGACCAGTTCCCTCGCGCCCGACCGATCGATCGGTAACAGATCGTCGGCCTCGCCCTCCATCATGCGGCCCTGCCCTTTGCCGCATCGCCCAGTTCGAGCAAGCGCAGCACATGGTCATTGTGATCGCCCAGCTGATGGTCGATCATCACCAGCCGCTTGGCATAATGCGCACCGGGATATTCCCAGGTCATGCCGATACCGCCATGCATCTGGATGGCCTCCTCGGCGATTTTCCGGCCCATCCGCCCGATCAGGTTCTTGGCCATCGACACGTTGCGCGCCTGATCCTGAGTGCCGAAACCGGCCACAGCCGCGATGGTGATGGAACGGCATTGCTCCAGTTCCACCAGCATATCCACCAGGCGGTGTTGCAAAGCCTGGAAGGTCGCGATGGGCCGGCCGAATTGCTGGCGCTGGCCAAGGTAATCCATGGTCAGATCGATCAGATGGGCCATCGCGCCCACCGCCTCGGCACATAGCGCGACGCGGCCCATGTCCAGCGCATCCTCCAGATCGGCGCGGCAATCGGGCGACAGGCATTCCGCCTTCAGCTCATCCATGACCAGGTCCGATACGCCGCCGCCATCGACCATCGTGGCAGAGATCAATTCAGGACTCTCGACCAGGAACAGGCCGATCCCCGCATCTGTCCGCGCCGCGACCAGCAGATGATCGGCACCGGGCGCGCCATAGATGGCCGATTTGCGGCCCGTCAGCCGCCAGCCATCGCCCTCTTGCCGCGCCTGAGCCTCGATATGGGACAGGTCACAGGCGACATGCGGTTCATAGACGGCCAGCGCGACGCGCGTGCTGCCCGCCACGATCGCCTCGGCCAGATCGCCACGACCGAGACGCGCCAGCAGCCGCAGCCCCATCAGCGCACCCAGCAGGGGTTCGGCGCACAGGCCCCGCCCGATCTCTTCGAAGATGACCGAGACATCCTCGGCGCTGCCGCCGAAGCCGCCCTGTTCCTCGCTGATGAAGGCACCGATGATGCCAAGCTCTGCCAGCCCGGCCCAGGTCTCGGACGAATGCCAGGGCTCGGCATAGGCCTGCGCGTTGCGTGTCTCGATATCGTAATTGTCGGTCAGATAGCGGCGCAGGCTGTCCGCTAGCATCTGGTGGTCCTCGGAAAGATTGAAGTCCATGGGCTCACCTCCGGAACAGTTCTTTGGCAACGATGTTGCGCTGGATTTCATTCGAACCGCCGAAGATCGACAGCTTGCGATTGTTGAAATAGGCGGGGGCGGCGCGGGCGGCCTCGACCGGCACCGCCAATTCGTTCTCGGACAGTTCATTGGCCATCGGCGCGGCCTGCGGCCCGAGGGCCGAGCGATACAGGTCCTGAATCGCCTGCCGCACCTGCGTGCCCTTGAGCTTCAGCATCGAGCTTTCGATACCGCCTGCCGCACCGCCCTTCGCATTGGCCAGCATCCGCAGATTGGTGATCCGCAATGCCTCCAGCTCGGTCTCGATCTCGGCGGCGCGGGCGGCATAGACCGGGTTGTCCGCGATCTTGCGGCCGTCGCGGGTCATCTGCCGCGACAGGCGGTGAAACCGCTCCATGTCCTTCATCGAGAAACCGGTGCCGGCGATATTGGTGCGCTCATGCGTCAGCAGGTATTTGGCGATGGTCCAGCCCTGGTTTTCCTCGCCCACCAGGTTGGCGGCGGGGACGCGGGCATCGGTGAAGAACACCTCGTTGACCTCGTGCCCGCCCTCGATCAGCCGGATCGGGCGCATCTCGACACCCTTTGTGTCCAGATCGACCAGCAGGAAACTGATCCCCTCTTGCGGCTTGCCCTCGGTCGAGGTCCGCACGAGGCAGAAAATCTTGTTGGCGTGCTGGCCAAGCGTGGTCCAGGTCTTCTGCCCGTTGACGACGTAGTGATCGCCGTCGCGAACCGCTTTTGTCTTGAGACTGGCCAGATCGGACCCCGCCCCCGGCTCGGAATAGCCCTGGCACCACCAGTCGCTGCCATCCAGGATCCGGGGCAGGATCTCGCGCCGCTGCTCTTCGGTGCCGAATTTGAGCAGCACCGGCCCCAGCATGTTCAGGCCGAAGGGCACCAGCCGCGGCGCGTTGTGCAGCGCGCATTCCTCGGCGAAGATATGGCGCTCCACCGCGCTCCAGCCGGGACCACCATATTCCTCGGGCCATGTCGCGGCCAGCCAGCCGCGCGCGTGCAGGATCGCCTGCCAGCGCAGCAGATCCTCTTTCGTCAGCTCCTTGCCCGCCGCCACTTTCTCGGCCAGTTCCTCGGGCAGATTATCTTTCAGGAAGGCACGCACCTCGTCGCGGAACGCGCGCTCTTCTGGGGTGAAATCGAGATCCATCCGTTCAATCCTTGTTCAAATCGGCAAAGCTGCGGCCAGTATCGGCCAATTCACGCAAGAGCGGCGGAATCTGCCAGTAATGCGCATCTTCGCTGGCATAGGCTTCGATCCGCTCGATCAGCGCCTTGGGTCCGATCCGGTCGGCATAATTGAGCGGCCCGCCCAGATGGCGCGGGAAACCATAGCCGAACAGGAACACCGCATCGACATCGACGGGACGCTGCGCGACCCCCTCCTGCACGACGCGGGCGGCTTCGGAGATCATCGCGGTCATGTAGCGGGCGGTGATATCCTCGTCGCTGAACTCGCGCGGGGTTACGCCTGCGGCCTTGCGCTCGGCTTCGACGATGGCGACGGCATCCGGGTTCGGCTTGCGCGTCTTGGGATCGTCATAGAGATAATAGCCGCGCCCGGTCTTGCGCCCGAACCAGCCATTCTCGCAGATCCGGTCGGCGATGGTGACATAGCGTTCCTCGGGCGGACGGTCCGGTGCCTTGCGCTTGCGCGTTGCCCAACCAATATCCAGCCCGGCCAGGTCGCCCACGGCAAAGGGCCCCATCGCGAAGCCGAAATCCTCCAGCGCCCGGTCGATCTGTTCGAAGGACGCGCCGTCCAGCAGCATGTAATCCGCCGCCTTGCGGTAATGGGCGAGGATGCGGTTGCCGATGAAGCCATCGCAGACGCCCGAACGCACCGCGACCTTCTTCATCCGCGCCGCCAATGCCCATGCCGTCGCCACCACCTCGGGCGCAGTCTTGTCCGCCACCACGACCTCGAGCAGCCGCATGACATGAGCCGGAGAGAAGAAATGCAGCCCGATCACGTCCTGCGGGCGAGAGGTCATCTCGGCGATGGCGTTCACGTCAAGATAAGAGGTATTCGTGCCGAGCACCGCACCGGCTTTGCAGATCCGGTCGAGCTTGCCGAAGATCTCGGCCTTGACCGACATCTCCTCGAATACCGCCTCGATCACCAGATCGACGGGGGCGAGGCTTTCCAGCTTGGTCGTGGCGGTCAGGGCGGCCAGCGCCTTGTCGCGGCCCTCTGCCGTCATCTTTCCGCGCTTGACCGCGCCATCAAGGTTCCTGGTCACGGCAGCCTTCGCCGCCTCGGCCCGCTCGGGTGCCATCTCGATCAGCGTCACCGGGATGCCGGCCTGCAACAGGGCAGTGGCGATACCCACCCCCATCGTGCCGCCGCCGATGACCCCGGCGGTCTCGATCTTGCGCGGCTCTGCCTGAGCCTCGGGGATGCGCTTGACGGCGCGTTCGGCGTTGAAGGCATGGATCAGGCCCTGCCGGTCGGGGCTGTCCATCAGCTCCATGAACAGCGCCCGTTCGGCCTTCAGCCCTTCGGCGAAGGGCTTCGCGATCTGCGCCACGGCCTCGACCGCCTTGATCGGCGCGGCCAGCGCCGGGCGTTTCTTGCGCAGGCGCTCGGTGGCGGCCTCGATCAGCGCGGGGTCCAGATCGACCGAGATCTCCGCTGTGCGCCGGGTTGGCAGAGAGCCGTCCCGCACCGCTTTCGCCCCGGCCAATGCGGCCTCGCGCGGGGTGGCGTCGTCAATGCGATCCACGATTCCCAGCTCTTTCGCCTCATCAATGGGAACCTGACGGCCCGAGCTGATGATATCGATGGCCTTGTCCAGCGCGATCAGGCGCGGCAGGCGCTGCGTGCCGCCCGCGCCGGGCAGCAGGCCCAATGTCACCTCGGGCAGCCCGACCCGCGCTCCGGGCAGGCCGATCCGCGCGTGGCAGGACAAGGCAAGCTCCAGCCCGCCGCCAAGGGTCGTGCCATGCACCACGGCGATCACCGGCTTGTCGCTGGCCTCGATCCTGTCCAGAACGTCGGGCAGGCGAGGCTCTACCGGCGGCTTGCCGAATTCGCGGATATCGGCACCCGCCGACAGCGCCCGCCCCTCGCCATGAATGGCGATGACGCGGATCTGCGGGTCGGCATTCAACGTGTCGATCGCATCCGACAGCCCCTGCCGCAGGGCTGCCCCAAGCGCGTTGACCGGAGGATTGTTCAGGCAGATCAGCCCGATCTCGCCCTCGGTCTCGACCCGCACCGGCATTGTTTCACTCTGGCTCATATCTGATCCTTTCGTTTCCTGCCGCGTTCAGGCGACGCGCTCGATGACCATGGCGATGCCCTGCCCGACACCGACGCACATAGACAGGCAGGCATAGCGCCCACCGCTGCGTTCCAACTGGCGCATCGCGGTCAGGATGATCCGCGCGCCCGAGGCGCCAAGCGGATGGCCGATCGCGATCGCGCCGCCATTGGGGTTCAGGCGGCTGTCGGACGGGTCCAGATCCAGTTGTTTGCAGCAGGCGAGAACCTGGCTGGCGAAAGCCTCGTTGATCTCGATCAGGTCCATGTCCTGCATGGTCAGCCCCGCGCGTTCCAGCGCCTTGGGCACGGCGAAGCCCGGCCCGATCCCCATGATCCGGGGCGGCACCCCGGCAATCGCGCCCGACACGATCCGCGCCCGCGGCTTCGGCCCCAAATCCTTGGCCCCCACCAAGAGCGCCGCCGCGCCATCATTGCGCCCGAGGCATTGGCCGCCGTCACCACGCCGCCCTCGAAGATCGGCTTCAGCGACGCCATCTTTTCCAGCGTCGTCTCGGGGCGGGGATGTTCATCCGCATCGACCACGGTCACCGCACCCTTGCGGCCCGGGATCTCGATGGGCAGGATTTCGTCCTTGAAGAAGCCATCGGCCCGCGCCGCCTCGTATTTCTGCTGGCTGGCATGGGCGAAGGCATCGCTTTCCTCGCGCCCGATGCCGTATTCACTGGCCAGGTTATCGGCGGTCTGCGGCATGGTGTAGTCGCCGAACTCCTTGGCGAATTGCTTGTTCGGAAAGCGGGTGCCGATGGTCGAGTCGTAAATCTTGGGCTGGCGGTCCCATGCGCTTGGCGATTTGCCCATCACGAAGGGCGCGCGGGTCATGCTTTCGGTGCCACCGGCCAGATAGAGACCGGCCTCGCCCACCGTGATCGAGCGCGCCGCGTCCAGCGCCGCAGCCATGCCCGAGCCGCAAAGCCGGTTGACGGTCAACCCGCCTGCCTCTTCGCGCACGCCACCCAGAAGCCCTGCGAAACGCGCCACGTTGCGGCTGTCCTCGCCCGACTGGCAGACATTGCCGAGAATGACATCCTCGATCCGCTCCACCGGCAGGTCCGAGCGTTCGACCAATGCGCGGATGACCCTGGCCGCCAGATCATCGGGGCGAACCGCCGCCAGCGCGCCCGCGTGACGCCCGAAGGGGCTGCGCAAACCGTCATAGATATATCCCTGAAGCATGATCGTCCTCGTCCTCTAGATGTCGTCCAGTGCTGCCCGGAAATGTTCCAGCAGCTTGTTTTTCAGGATCTTGCCTGTCGCCGCCTGTGGCAAGGCATCGGCGATGATGACCCGCGCGGGCACCTTGTAGGGCGCCATCCGTTCACGCACCCAATCGCGCAACTCGGCCTCGGTCACCTTGTCCTGCGTGGTCACGAAGGCCAGCACGTCCTCATTGCCGTTCCGCGCCCGTCCGACCACGGCGGAAAGCGCGACGGCGGGATGGGCGGTCAGCACGGCCTCGACCTCGGGCGGGTAGACGTTGAAGCCGGAATGGATGATCAGCTCCTTCAGCCGCCCGGCGATATGCAATGTGCCGTCGGCTTCCTGCCGTGCCAGATCGCCGGTGCGCAGGAAACCGTCCTCGGTCAAGGTAGTGCGGGTGGCTTCCGGGTTGCGGAAATAGCCCTTCATCACGTTGGGGCCGCGCGCCCATAGCTCGCCCACCCCGTTCTCGTCGGGCTCATGGATCAGCACCTCCATCCCCGGCACAGGCAGGCCCACCGCCGTATCGCTGCGCGGACATTCAAGCCGCGTGGTGGCGATACCCGGCGATGCCTCGGTCTGGCCATAACCATTATGCAGGACCTGTCCGAAGATCCGCTCGGCCCGTTCCTTCAGGCTCAGGTCCAAAGGCGCGCCGCCTGCATAGATATAGCGCAGCCGATGTTCGGGCTTTTCGATGCCAAGCTCTTTCAGGCGGCGCAGCAGGGCGGCGAAAATCTGCGGCACGGCGGGCAGGATGGTCACGTCCTCGCGGATATGGCCCAGCACCTCGTCGGCATCGAAACGCGGCATGGCAATGAGCCGCGATCCCCCCATCAGCCCGGCCAGGAAAACCGAGGTCAGCCCGAAGATATGGGTTCCCGGGATCACCGCCAGCGTCGTGTCCTCCGGCCCGATCCGGCGCAGCCCGGCCGAGGTCCGGCACATGAACAGAAGGTTGCCATGGGTCAGCATCACCCCCTTGGGCTCTCCGACCGTGCCGCTGGTATAGATCAGCGCGGCGGTCTGGCCGGGGCCATCCTCGACCGGCTCGGGCATTGCCTCGCGCGGGGGCGTTACCAGCAGGTCGCCACAGCGCAATTGCCCCAGTGACACGGCCTCCAGCCGTTCGGCATGCGCCCTTGCCGCCGATGACGCCTCGGGGGTAAAGATGGCGCAGCGCGCATCCGCGACCTCTGTCAGCCGATCCAGTTCGGAGGGGGTCAGCCGGGCATTGGCCAATGTCGCCCAGGCATCCAGGTGGCTCAGGGCAAGCATCGCGGCCAGATAGGTCACGCAATTCTCGCTGACCACCAGCACCCGATCGCCCGGACGCACCCCATGATCGCGAAGCTTACCGGCGATCGCCGTGACAAGTTCGCCAAGCTCGGCATAGCTGTATTGGCTGCCATCATGATCGACGATGGCGGTATGGGTGGGTTTGCCCTGCGACAGAACCTCGTGAATACGTCTCAATACCGGTCTCCCTTCCGCAAGTTTGCCGATCTGTTCCATCACGCTGCCCCAGTTCCGCGACCACGGGACGGCCGCGCCGATAGGCCACGAGGATCGGCAGGATCGTCAGTGCCGCGCCGATGGCCGCCGTCGTGCCGAAACCGATCCCAGCAAAGGGCATCGCAGGCAGGGCGAACAGGAAACCGCCCAGGCACAGCATGGCGCGCAGAAGATAATCCCCGCGCCCCGCCAGCGACCCGGCGGCCACGACATAGCCCTGCAACCCCATGCCGATGATCCCGACCCCGATCACCGCGCAGACCAGCGCCACAATGACTTCGAGCGCAGGGGCATTGCCGATCAGCGCCGGGTTCAGCACGAACAGGAAGGGCACGATATAGATGATGCTGCCAAGCCGCATCGCCTCGAATCCTGCCTTCATCGGACTGGTGCCCGCAAGCGTCGCGGCGGCATAGGCACCAAGGGCGACAGGCGGGGTGATATAGCTGACCATGCCCCAGTAGAGGATGAACAGATGCACCGCGAGCCGGTCCAGTCCCCCCGCCTCCAATGCCGGGGCAAGGACGATGGCGAGGAAGATGTAACAGGCCGTCGCCGTCATCCCCATGCCGAAGATAAAGGCCGTCAGCGCGCCCATCACCAGCAGGATGAAGACATTGTCGCCTGCGATGAACAACAGCTCGTTCACCAGCGTCCCGGCAAGGCCGGTGGCCGAGAAGGATCCGACGATCAGCCCGACGCCAAGGATGACGGCGGTCAGTTCGGCGAGGCTGGAGCCGACGCCCATGACGATCTCGACCAGCTTGCGCCATGTCATGCGGCTGCCGGGAAGGAACTGGTTGATCGCCAGCAGCAGCAGCACCGAATAGAAGGGTGCCTTGGTTTCCTGCCGCAGCACCACCATCATGAAGATCAGCAGCGCGAAGACCAGCACATAGGGCCAGCCCTTGCGCAGCGTGTCGCGCAGGGCCGGAACCTCGCCCCGCGGCAATCCCTTCAGGTTGCGGCGCGCCGAATAGGCGTCGATCTGCGCGAACAAGGCGAGATAGAACAGCAGCGAGGGGATGGCGGCGGCGACCACGATCTCGGCATAGGGAAGCGACAGGAAGGACGCCATGACGAAGGCCGTCGCCCCCATGATCGGCGGCATCAGCACACCCCCGGTCGAGGCGCAGGCCTCGGTCGCGGCGGCGGTCTTGGCGGAAAAGCCGGTGCGGCGCATGGTCGGGATCGAGACGGTGCCGGTGGTCAGCACGTTCGAGATGACGCTGCCCGACATCGACCCCATGAAACCGCTGGCAAAGATCGAGACCTTGGCGGCCCCGCCGCGATAGCGCCCCACCAGCCCCAGGGCGAGATCGTTGAAGAAGGCTCCGCCGCCCGTGTGTTGCAGCACCGATCCGAAGATGATGAAGCCGATCACCACCCCGCCGAATGCCCGCATCGGGATGCCGAATATGCTTTCCGAGGAATAGACATGATAGGAGAATGTCTCGCTCAGCGTGCTTTGAAAGCCCGAGAAGGGTGCAGGGACATGCCCGGCAAAGCTGGGATAGAAGGCGACGAGGGTCACGATGATGGCAAGCACCAGCCCCCCGGCGCGGCGGGTCGCCTCAAGGACCAATCCGGCGAACAGGAAGGCCACCCATTGCGCGCCCACCGGCGCGGCGAATTCCCAGCCCTCGTTGAGGTTCTGCTGCGCCGTCACCGCGATATAGGCCCCCGCCCCCAGAGAGGCCGCGGCCAGCAGCCAGTCCAGCGGAGAGACCGAGCCGAAACGCCTGCCCCGGATGTCGAACACCAGGAAGGTGGCCGCCAGAAACAGCGTGGCGAGGATGTTGAGATAGCGGCCTTCCAGCATCACCATCCCGAAAGGCCTGATATTGAACAGCTGGTTGATCACCAGCAGGACCGCAGCGACGGTCAGGACAAACAGGGTGATATGTCGGGGGTTCCGATATCCGCTGTCGGGCGTTTTCTCGGGGTCTTCCAAGACGGTGTCGGCGGGTTGCACACGGACCTCCTCTCCAGGCGCGGGGGGCTGGCGGAGCGCGAAGGGAACTGCGCGATCCGCCCTGGCTGTCGGGGCCGGATATCCCGGCCCGTGTCTCGCCCGTCCCGCATGCGGCGGGGCGGGGCGATTAAAGGCGGAGGCCTGCTTACGCCGCCGCCCGAACGCTCGGATGAACGGTCAGAACACCACCTTGAAGCCCGCCGCTTCCAGTGCCTCGCGGCGCTTTTGCGACCAGGCGGCGGTCCAATCCTCGGGGTTCTCGGCCTCCAGTTCCTCCCAGGCAGCCTGCAGGATTCCCTGCCGCTCGATCAGCCGGTCGTTATGGGCCTGCGCCTCGTCGGTCCAGACACCGAGTTCCTTGAAATAGGCGATGGCCCCCTCGTGATAGGGGACAACCCAGGTGAAGTTCTGCTTGTCGATATTCCAGCCGCCGATCCCCGGCGCCTTGCCGTCATATTGCGGGAACAGCTCGACCATGGCCTTGGTCATGTTGTAGACCAGATCGGGATCCGCATCCGCCATGCTCACCAGCACCGGATAGGCATAGGTCGCCCCCTCAACGCCATCGGTGCCATCGATACCGGCACCGATGGTCGCCTTGTTCCGCGTATAGAAGGGCGCGATATCGGTCAGCCGCTTGAACGCCTCTTCATCCTCCGGATCCATCGCCGGCCAGAACAGGCCGCGCGGCCCCGCCGTCGCCTCATATGCCGGGCCGGTATTGGTCGAGCCGAACATCGCGTCCACCTCTCCCTCGATCAGCCCGGTCCAGGCGGCACCGTAGCCGCCGAACTCGACCTTGGTCACATCGTCCCAGGTCAGGCCCGCATAGGCCAGGTAGGCGTCCATGTTGACATTCAGCCCGGGCGCCCCGGCAATCCATGCCACGCGCTTGCCGCGCAGATCGTCATAGGTCTCGATCCCCGCATCCGCCGCCACGCCGACCGAAAGATTCACGTCGCCGCCGAAATTCGCCAGCAGGACGCGCAGGGGCTGCGGCCCCCAGTTCTTCTCGCCGAATTCGAACGCTCCCTCCTGCGCCATGAAACTGCCGCCGATCCCGGTTGCCGAGAACTCGACACGGCGCTGGCGCAGAGGCTGGGTGCGCGACACATCGTTCTTGCCGGGCAGGACCCGCAGGCTGGTGCCGGTGGCCTTCTGAAGCTCGCCGCCGATGGCGACGGCCTGGTTGAATCCCGCCGATCCGGTGTCATAGGCGGTCCAGGACATCTGCCTGGGCAATTCGATCTCCTGCGCGCCGGCCCCACCCGCCAGGAACAAGGCGATTCCGGCTGCGGCCCCTTTGAGAATATTCATCGATCTCCTCCCTGCGGATAACGGCTGCGCCGGAATCCTTGTCAAATCAGTATTGCGAATTATTGTTTCGCACAGCGAACGGATAATGTTTGGATACCTTCTGAGTCAAGTGATTCAGCATCCAAATCTGCAAAACATCGGTTCGCATTGCGAAATTTCTTGCATCGGTATCATCTTTGCCGAAGATTGGCTATGTGCTCACCAAGGCAAACAGGCATGATATTGAAAGATCGAATGACGCAGGAAACAGACCAACCGGAAGAGACGGAAACCGGCGACCGGCAATTCGTCAGCGCATTGGCGCGGGGACTGGACATCCTCGGCTGCTTCCGCACCGATGACCGTTTCCTGTCCAATCACGAGATTTCGCGCCGGACCGGGCTTGCCAAGCCGACGGTCTCGCGCCTGACCTATACGCTGACCAGGACCGGCCACCTGCTGCGCGACGAGGGGAGCGGCGAATACCGGCTTGGCGCCAAGGTCCTGCAACTGGGCTTCGGCGTGCTCGCCGCGACCAGCATTTCCGACCGCGTCACCGCGGAACTGGGCGCGCTGTCGAAAGGGCCGAATCCCTATGTGACCGCGGCCTTGGCCGAGCGCAGCGGCATCCGCGCCGTCTACCTGGCGGTGCGGCGCTCGCATCAGGCGGTGTCGCTGTCCATCGGCGTGGGCGCGCGGCTGCCCCTGTTCTATTCCGGCATCGGGCGCGCCATCATCGCCGGGCTGTCCGAAGAGGAACGCGCCGAGCTGTTGGCCATGGGCATCCGCGAATTTCCCGAGCAGCAGGAACGGATGGCGCAAAGCATCCGCGACGCGGTCGGCGATTACGAAGCCCATGGCTATTGCACCAGCTTCGGAGCGTGGAAGCCCGAGATCAACGCCATCGCCGCCCCGTTGCGGTCGCTGGACGGCACGACGGTCTATGGCGTCAATGTCGGCGGGCCTTCTTTCCTGATCTCTCCCAAGGAACTGCACGAGGAATACGGCCCGGCCTTGCTGGAAACCGTCCGCAAGCTGGGCGGGATCCCGGCGGGCTGACAGGCCCCCGCAACCGCCAGATCAGAGCCAGCGCGCCTCCCATGTCCCGGATTCGACCAGGATCCGCGCCTGCTCGACCAGCATTTCGGCAAAACGCCTGACCAGCCGGTCATTCCCGGTGAGCCCGGGTGTCCACAGGACCACTGTCCGCCCCAGCTCGGGCGAGATGATCGGACGGGCCGCCAATTCGCCATTGGCCAGCATGTCGCGGACCGAGATGCGCGACAGGATCGTGTTGCCAACCCCCTGCTGGACGAAATTGAGCATCACCTGCACGATATCCACCTCGAGCACGACCTCGGGCGTGATCCCCTGCCCCGCCGCCGCCGCCTCGATCAGGCGGCGCAGGCCATGGGCCGGGCTCGGCAGGATCAGGGGTTGCTCGAAAGCTTCGGCGAATCCTATGGGTTGAGAGCCGGTCCGGCCGGATGCCGGGCAGACGAGATAGAGCTGCTCATAGACCAGCGCGCGCGCGTGATGGTCGCTCGACGGGCCGGTTTCATAGGTGATGCCCAGATCGATCGTGCCGCGCTGCAACCAGTCCCTGACATGACCGGTGAATCCCGACACGATACGCAGCCGGACTTGCGGGTATCGCGCGTTGAAATGCGCAATCAGCGGTTCTGCCAGCAGTTCCGCCACCGAGGGTGGCAGGCCCAGGGTCAGGGTGCCGCGCAACTCGTCCTCGTTGCCCGGAACATCGCGCAGGATGCTGTCGGCATCGGCCAGGAGCTGCTCGGCACGGGTCAGCAGCAATTCGCCCTGCTCGGTCGGCTCGACTCCGCGGCCATGACGGCGCAGCAGCGCAACCCCAAACTCGTCTTCGAGCGCCTGCACCTGCCGGCTGAGCGCGGGCTGGGCGATATTCAACCGCTCGGCCGCGGCGGTAATGCTGCGCATCTGGCAGATTCGGATGAAATTGCGAAGCTGGCGAAGTTCCATGATGCCGGTATTCTATCGCTGATAGATCTCCAATGCATTTGAAATATGGTCGCGATATGACGAAGATGCCGAAAAGATGTTCAGCTTTTTCGCGGCTCATCCGGGATGTGGTTCATCTGCAGGAGGGTAAGACAGCGCAGCAGCCGGAAGGTAATGCAGATGGGATCGGTCATTCATAAAGATATATCGAACAATAGGCCGATAGTATTGGAAATCATATCCTGAAATATGGCCTTCTTCCGCAAAGCCCGCGATACCGGAAAGCCTTCATGCCCAGGGGAAAGTCACCAGAGCAGCCCCGGCATGAAGACCTTCGGATTTTCGAACGGATGCCGACATGGCATGCCGCATCGCAATACCGATCCGAGGAGGAGAATAATCGGCGAGGTTCCCGGGGTGATCGCGGCAAGACATCGCAAGACGCGACACGCCATGACAACAATAATGGGAGGAATATCATGATACTACGCTCTATACTGACGACAACGGTCCTGGGTCTCGGCACGCTGGCCGCTTCGGCACAGGAATTGCCCAAGACGATGATCTGGACGGCCTATGATGTCGGCTCGGCGGGATATGCCGAAGCCTCGGCCATCGCGGATGCCTTCGGCAAGCAATTCGGCACCAAGGTCCGCATCCAGCCCTCGGGCACCGCCATCGGACGATTGCAGCCGGTCCTGCAGGGCCGGGCCGATTACGGTTTCCTGGCCACCGAGTCGTTCTTCGTCGCCGAGGGAGATTTCGATTTCGCCACGCCGGAATGGGGGCCGCAGAACCTGCGGGCGGTCGCCGGGCGGCCTGCCTCTTTCGCCATGGTGACGGCGGCGGATGCGGGGATCGAGGAGATCGCCGACGCCAAGGGCAAGCGCGCCGCTTCGTGGTCGGCAATCCCTCGGTCAATCTCAAATGCGAGGCGATCCTGGCCTTTGGCGGGCTGACCACCGACGATGTCGAGGTGGTGATGTTCCCCACCTATGCCGCCGCCATGTCCTCGATGACCAAGAACGAGGCCGATTTCACCTGCACCACGCCCACCACCAGCCAGCTTTACGAACTGGCTGAATCGCCGCGCGGCATCCGCTGGATTCCGCTGGAAGCGGAAAACCAGGAAGGCTGGGCCGCGCTGGACGGCGTCCTGCCGATCATGTCCCCGTTCGAAGAGGATATCGCCGCCGGGCTGGCAGAGGGCGAGAATGTGCAGATGGCAGCCTATCGCTATCCTGTGATCGCCACCACGGCCGAGAAATCCGCGGACGAGGTCTATGCCTTCATCAAGGCGCTGGACGAGACCTATGATCTCTACAAGGACGGCACCGCGACCATGATCCGGTGGGATCTGGCCCAGGCCGGGCTGCCGCCCGCCGATGTGCCTTTCCATGAAGGCGCGATCCGCTACCTGAAGGAGAAGGGCATCTGGACCGACGAGGCCGAGGCCTGGAACCAGAAACGCATCGCCCGGCTGGATGCGATGATCGCGGCATGGGAAGAGTTCCTGCCCGCCAACCAGGATCTGCCGGCCGAGGAATTCGCCGCGAAATGGAAAGAGAAGCAAGCCGAGGTCATTGCTTCGCTCGACTCGTAAGTCAAGCTGCTTGCCGGTCGGATCGTGCCTGCGGGTCCGGTCCGACGCTTTCCCTGTAAAGGATTTCCCGAGATGAGCCAGACCGATCCCATGTCCGGTGATCCCTCGCCATCACCTGCCGCAACCCCGCCTCGCCTTTCCGGCGCAGCGGGAATCGCGGTCCATATCCTTGGCGCTGCCGGTATCCTGCTGGCCATCAACCAAGTATTCCTGCTGAACCTGTTCGGTTTTCAACCGCTCGGGAATTCCTATCTCTACTACCTGATCGGCATCTTCCTCGCGATCGCCTTTCTCAGTCTGCCCGCCCGGTCATCACAATCCACCCGGGTGCAATGGTTCGACTGGATTCTCTCGGCCATCGCGCTGAGTGCCTGCGGCTTTCTTGGCCTGCATGGCATGGACATCATCCAGAAGGGCTGGGAATTCTCTGCCCCGCTATCGATAAACATCGCCGCCGGAGCGGTCCTGATCGCCACGCTGGAAGGCGTACGGCGCGGGGGCGGGCCGTTGCTGCTGGGAACGGCATTGCTGTTCGGCGCCTATCCGCTATTCGCCGATTACATGCCGGGATTCCTCTGGGGCACCTCGTTCTCGCTGCCCGAGACGATCCGCGTCCATGTCCTGGGTGTCGAGAGCATCATCGGCATCCCGATGCAGGTCGTGGCCGAACTGGTCGTCGGCTTCGTCATCTTCGGGTCGGTGCTGACGGCGACCAAGGGGGCCGATTTCTTCATGGACCTGGCCTCGGCCCTGCTGGGGCGCAGCCGGGGCGGACCGGCCAAGGTCGCGGTCCTGGGCAGCGGTATCCTGGGATCGCTGTCGGGCAGCGTGATCTCGAACATCCTGACCAGCGGGCCGTTCTCGATCCCGACGATGAAACGGGTGGGCTACCCCCCGACCTATGCCGCCGCCATCGAAAGCTGCGCCTCGACCGGGGCCACGCTGATGCCGCCGGTCATGGGAACGGTCGCCTTCATCATGGCATCCTTTCTCGGCGTGCCCTATTCGCAGGTCGTTGCCGCCGCCTTCCTGCCTGCCCTGTTGTTCTATATCGCGCTACTGTTCCAGGTCGACATGTTCGCCGCGCGCAAGGGGCTCAAGGGCCTGCCCGCCTCGGAAATCCCGCCGCTGCGGGGCGTGCTGCTGCGCGGCTGGCCCTATCTTCTCTGCCTTGCCGTCCTGATCTATGTGCTGATGGTATTGCGGCTCGAGACCTATTCGCCCTATGCGGCCTCGGTCGTCCTGCTGCTCGCCACCGCCCTGCGCAAGGAGACCCGCCTGAACTGGGAGCGGGCAAAGCGGCTGCTGACCGACACCGCCTGCAATATCGCGGCACTGGTGGCGATCCTGGCCGGGATAGGGCTGGTCGTGGGCGGGCTGTCCTATACCGGCGTCGCCGGCGCCTTCTCGCGCGAATTGCTGCTCTATGCCGGAGGCAACGTGCCATTGATGCTGATCGCGGGCGCGGTCACCAGCTTCGTGCTGGGCATGGGAATGACCGTCAGCGCCTGCTATATCTTCCTGTCGATCCTGCTTGCCCCCGCGCTGATCGAAGCTGGCCTGAACCCCTTGGCAAGCCATCTGTTCATCCTCTACTGGGGAATGCTATCCTATATCACCCCACCGGTGGCACTGGCCTCGATCACGGCGGCCAGCATCGCCGGATCGAACCCGATGCGGACCGGGATCTATTCGATGCGCTTGGGCGGGGCGCTGTTCCTGCTGCCCTTCATCTTCGTCTACGATACCGGGCTGGTCTTTGCCGGATCGCTGCCCGATATCGCCACCTCCTTCCTGATCGCCGCCCTGGCGCTATGGGCGCTGACCTCGGCGATGGAAGGCTATCTCTACGGGATCGGCCCGGCGGGTCCGGTCAGCCGCGTGCTGATGGGCGCGGCCGGACTGATGGCCATCGTGCCGGAATTCTATTCGGACCTTGCCGGGCTGGGGCTGATCCTGGGCGTCTACGGGGCGAACCTGATTTTCCTGCGCAATGAAAAGAGGACTTCTTCATGATCGACAAACGGATCGGCGATCTGGCCACGGCCGTCGCGCCGATATTCGATGGCGCCGTGGTGATGGTCGGAGGCTTCGGCAATTCCGGTATCCCGGCCGGATTGCTGACCGCCCTGCTGGATCAGGGCGCGCGCGAGCTGACCATCATCTCGAACAATGCCGGGGCGGGCGAGGACGGCATCTCGTCGCTGCTGCGCGAAGGCAGGGTCCGCAAGGTCATCTGCTCCTACCCGCGCAGCCCCGGCTCGATCTGGTTCGAGCGGCGCTACGAGGCGGGCGAGATCGAGCTCGAGATCGTCCCGCAAGGGACGCTGGCCGAACGCATCCGCGCCGCAGGGGCGGGGTTGGGCGGTTTCCTCACCCCGACCGCCTATGGAACGCTGCTTGCCGAAGGGAAGGAAACGCGGGAAATCGACGGCGTGGGCTATGTGTTCGAGAAACCCCTGGCGGCGGATTTCGCGCTGATCCGGGCCGAGGCCGGAGATCGTTGGGGCAATCTGCGCTATCACGTGACGGCGCGGAACTCAATCCGGTGATGGCCACCGCCGCGAGCCACAGCATCGCCGAGGTCCGGCACCTGTCCGGCGAAGCCCTGGACCCCGAGGCGGTCATCACGCCCGGCATCTTCGTCGACAGCATCGTTGAATACGGGGTAAGACCATGAAGAAACTTGATGAAAACGCCATGGCGGCGCGTCTTGCGCAGGACATCCCCGATGGGGCCTATGTCAATCTCGGGATCGGGCTACCCAACAAGGTGGCGCATTTCGTCCCCGAGGGGCGCGAGGTGATGTATCATACCGAGAACGGTTTGCTGGGCGTCGGCGGCGCGCCTGCTGCGGGCGAGGAGGATCCCGAACTCATCGATGCGAGCAAGAACCTCGTTACCATGCTTCCCGGCGCGGCGCTGTTCGACCATCCGCTGGCCTTCTCGATGATGCGCGGCAACCATCTCGGCATCGCGGTGCTGGGCGCCTACCAGGTCGCCGAGAACGGCGATCTGGCGAATTGGGCGACGCTGGAGCAAAGCTTCCCTCCCGCGGTCGGCGGCGCGATGGATCTGGTCGCGGGTGTTCCGCAAATATTCGTCCTGATGCGCCACACCGCCCGGGACGGCTCCCCCAAGCTGTTGAAACAATGCAGCTACCCGCTGACCGGAGCAGGCGTCGTGACCCGCGTCTATACCGATCTCTGCGTCCTCGAAGTCACGCCCGAGGGCTTCCGGCTGGTCGAACTCGCCCCCGGAAACAGCCTCGAAGAAGTGCAGGCGGTGACCGAGGCGCGCATCCTCGCATAGCTCCATGGGCATTGCACAGCGGGGCGCAGCCCCGCACAGGCAAGGCAAGGTCCCTGCTGTTGCCCCATGCCTCGCGCCCTTCTTCTTCACGCAAATATCCCGCGGGGGGTCCGGGGGGCGCGAAGCCCCCCGGCCATCGCGGGACGCAGGACGCAACCACGCCTCATCCGGGCCGATCCATGACGGCTCAGAGCAGCCCGAAATGCACCGCCAGCGACATGCCGCAATTCCACAGCAACAACAGCCCGATGCTGTAGGGCCAGTTCCAGCGGATGCCGACACTCACCGGCGACTGCCCGATCAGCGCACCGGCATAGGCGACGGTGGTGATGAAGGGTGAAAAGCACATCACCGCCGCCCAGGTTCCCATCAGCGTCAGGGCCGCCGCCGGGGTGGCGAGCCCGGCGATACCCAGCTGCGAGACAAGGCTGCCCAGGACCGAGGCCGAGATGATCGGGTTGATGCCGATGCAGCCGCTCAGGAACATCGTCAGGCTGATCGCCCAGACTGCTGCCACCGGCGTCATGCCAAGATCGCCCGTCAGCACCCGGATATCCTCGACCGGCAGGACCGAGATCACCAGGACCGAGAGCAAGCCACCGGAGGCGAAGACGCCAAGCTCGGATGTCGCGGCGCCGAAACTGCGCAGGCTGTCCCGGATCATGCGGCCCGTGGCGGGTATCGCGCCCCCTGTCGCCCGCCACCCCGTCCGGGCCATCCACAGCAGGGCATAGCTTGGCAGCACCAGCAGCAGGGCCTGCTGGAAACTGACCGGCGCAAGGCTGCTGAGCGCGATCACGGCCCCGCCCAGCACACCCAGATGGGCCAGCAGCAGGCCGACCGCCCCCCTGTCGGCGGGATCGGGCGAGGCGGTTCCCCGCGGCAGGTTGCGCCCTTTCGGGGCCAGCCTGCGATCCAGGAGCCAGCCATAGCCGGCAACAACAAAGGACAACGCGAAGCCGACCGGCCCGACATCCAGGTAATCCAGATCCGGCATCGACAGCAGCAGCGAATTCACCGAGAAGGCCAGCGGCGACCACAGCGCTACAAGGCCGAATCCGCGCGTCACGGCCAGGGTCATCCGGCGCAGTTTCAGCCGCTGCAGATCGGGCGGCAGATGCGCCGATCCCCTGCCCATGGCCCGCGCCGCCATGTCCAGCAGGATCGCCATTCCGCCAAGATTGATCAGCATGCCAAAGACATGACCGCCGAAATTCAGCGCCAGGTAGCGCCGCCCGGGCGGCTGCGCGGTGATATAGCGCCCTGCCCGCTCGATCTCGGGCGCGGCCGAAGCGGCAACGCGCAGCATCCCCAGCAGGGCCAGCAGCGAAGCAAGGAAGCAGGCGCGTTCGAAGGCATGAATGAAGCTTTCCAGCGGCACATCGCGCAGCACGGCCAGGACCAGCATCACCAGCGACAGGGTTATCGGAATCGCGCTGATCAGCGTCAGCCGCCGCCATGACAGCAGGAAATACGCGACCAGCGCCGCGCCGCCGATCAGCCCAAGCAGAGGGCGCGGAGCAAAGATCTCGATCAGCGAAACGGCAATGACAAGGCAGATGCAGCCCCGTGCCGCCAAGGCGGAAACACTCCGCTGCGACGGTTCCGCAGTTACCGACACGAGACCTTTTCCGCGCCCCGGCTCACATCGGATCCCATGCGAAGACATCGCCGCTGACATCTACCGGCTGGAAACCGGCGCGAAAGGCGGGCAAGGCGCGCTCGGCGATCATTTCGGGCGTCCAGCCGCCATCGGCATGGGCGCTGCGGACCGGGCGGGGCTGGTTGAACAGGAACAGTTCGTTCAGCCGGGCGGCAAAGATCTGGCCCGTCACCTCGCGCGCGGCCTCGGACGCCAGGAAGACCGCCAGCGGGGCGTTGGTCTCGGGTGTCATGCGTTGCAGCTTTTCGACCCGCGCCTTTTCCTCGGGCGTATTGGCGGGGATCGAGCTGGTCATCCGGCTCCATGCGAAAGGCGCGATGCAGTTCGAGCGGACATTATAGCGTTTCATGTCCAGAGCGATGGATTTCGACAGCGCCGCGATGCCCAGCTTGGCCGCCGAGTAATTGGCCTGCCCGACATTGCCGATCAGCCCCGAGGTCGAGGTCATATGCACGAAGGCACCGCCATGCTGTTCGCGGAACAGCGGCGCGGCGGCGCGGCTGACATAGAAGCTGCCGTTCAGGTGCACGTCGATGACGGATTTCCAATCCGCCGGGTCCATCTTGTGAAAGATCGCGTCGCGCAGGATACCGGCATTGTTCACCACCGCGTCGAGACGACCGAAACTGTCCATCGCGCATTGCACGATCTTTTGCGCGCTGTCCCAATCGGCGACGCTGTCAGTGTTGATCGCGGCTTCGCCCCCGGCGGCCTCGATCATCGCCCTGGTTTCCTCGGCCGGGCTGGCCGAGCCGCCCTCGCCGCCCAGTGAGACGCCGATATCGTTGATGACGATCTTGGCACCCGCGCGGGCCATTTCCACGGCTATGGCCCGGCCGATGCCGCCCCCCGCCCCGGTCACGATTGCCACCTTGTCCTTCAGCCCCAGGTCGATTGTCATCTTTTCCTCCTTCAGCGCATGGTTTCGCTCAGGCCCAGCACTTGCTTGGCCACGATATTCTTCTGGATCTCGGATGAGCCGCCATAGATCGAATGAGGCCGCGCCTGGATGAAGGCACTGGCCGGGTAGAGACTGCGATCATCCTGCAGCGGGTCGAGCAGCGCGGCATGCTCACCGGCGATCCCGATCATCCGGTCGGTGATCTTCTGATACAGGGCCGAGAGGTTGATCTTGAGCATCGACACATCGGGGCCAAGGCTTTCTCCGCGCCGGACCTGATCGGCGAAGGTCGTGTAGAGGGATTTGTGATCCTCCAGTTCCATCCGCAATTCGTTCAGCATTACCCGGATGGCGGGATCGTCCTGGCGGCCCAGATGACGGATCAGCCGCGTCAGGTGATCCAGCGCGCCGGTGGCCTGAAACGGTGAGCCAAGGAAGATGCGCTCGAAGCCGAGCAGGTTCTTGGCGATGGTCCAGCCCTGGTTGACCTCTCCGACGATCGAGTCGGCGGGGATGCGGACATCGCGGAAGAACACCTCGCAGAATTCGTCATGGCGGTCGAGATTGAGGATCGGGCGGATCTCGATCCCCTTTGTGGTGACCGGCATGATGAAAAAGCTGATGCCCTTCTGCTTTGGCGCCTGCATGTCGGTGCGGGCAAGGACGAAAATCCAGTCGCCGTCCAGGCCGAGCGTCGTCCAGATCTTCTGGCCGTTGATCACCCATTCATCGCCCTCGCGCATGGCACTGGTGCGCAGCGCCGCGAGATCCGAGCCCGCATCGGGTTCCGAATAGCCCTGGCACCAGATGATCTCGCCCGACAGGATCCGCGGCAGGTGATGGGCGCGTTGCGCCTCGGTGCCGTGGCGGATCAGCAGCGGGCCGACCATGGTAATGCCCTGATCGGGCAGCCGGGCAGCACCGTGACGTTCCATCTCCTCGATCAGGATCAAATGCTTGGCGGGGGACAGGCCCATGCCGCCATGTTCACGCGGCCAGTTCGGGGCAAGCCAGCCCTGCCGGGACAGCGCGTCATACCATGGCCGCCCCTCGGCAATATGCAGGCGGCGTTGCGGGTTGCGCAGATGCGGCGGGTAATTGGCCTCGATCCAGCGCCGGACGGTGGCGCGGAAATCCAGGTCTGGCAGCGGGTTCAGGTCCTGGTGCGGTTCGGGCTCGATGGCGGGCAGCGGCGCGGGATCCTGACGAAGCGCGATACGACCTTCGGCGATGTCATCTCCGGTCAGTTCGGCATGGCGTGCGCGGTGCCAATCGGGCGACCCGTAGCGATTGCCGATCGTCAGCGCCTTGCGCAGGAACAGGCCGATATCGGCCTCGTCGGTATAACCTATCGCGCCGTGCAACTGGATCGCCTGACGCGTGACCAGCATCGCGGCATCCGCGGCCCGCGCCTTGAGCCGCGACACCGCAGCCGCCACGTTTCGCCCGTCATCCATCGCCACGCAGGCATCACGCAGGACCGCGCGGGTGATCTCGATCTGCAGCTTCAGATCAACGGTGCGGTGCTGCAGCACCTGGAAACTGCCGATGGGGCGACCGAATTGCCGCCGCGTCTTCAGGTAATCCAGCGTGATTTCGAAGCTGCGCTCCATCGCGCCCAGCAGATAAGCCGAAACCGCAAGCGCCGCTGCCTCCAGTGCCGGGCCGGGCGATCCGGGAACCGGTGTCGCGGGACTGTCCCGGAACCGCAGTACCGCCAGATGCCCGCCATCCTGAGTCGGCCTGCTGTCGACCTGCACATCGGATCTCGCCACGAGGAACATGCCCTCACCGGTCGTCACCAGCAAACGGTCGGCGGCCTCGGCCATCGGCACGAAAAGCTTTTCGCCGTTCAGGCGATTGCCCCCCTCGACCTGCACGCCCCCTGCCGGATCCAGCCCATCGGGGACAGAGGCCCATGCCGGCAGGATGATCTCGTCCCCTGTCAGCACCGCTGGCGGGGTCACCGCGCCCATCATGTCGATGGCAAGCTGCGCCTCGATAAGGGGTTCGGGCAGCAGGGCTGCGCCTGCCTCGCAGGCAAGCGCGGCATATTCGAGCGCGCCGAGCCCCGCGCCGCCCGCATCCTCGGGCAGGCGCAACCCGAGCCAGCCCATTTCCGCGATCCTCGACCAGGTGGCGCGGTCGATCCCCGGCTGCGTGAAGCGCAGACCCCGCAACCGCGAGAAATCGCCCTGCCGGGGGGCGATCCCCGCCGCGCTGTCGATCAGCATGCGGATCTGGTCCTGCCGTTCTTCATCCTCGATCTGTGCCGCAAGACTCATCCGGGCATCTCCTCAGCTAACGAATATGCAGCGGCCATTGCCGATGGCGATCACGTCGCGTTCGACCACGCGGGTCCGGAAAGAGCCGTCCTTCCAGATCTCGGTCCGCAATGTCTCGCCCGGAGTCACCGTCGCGGTAAAGCGCGCCTCCAGCCCCCGGAACCGCGCCGGATCATTGCTGCATAGCCCTTGCAAAAGCGCCTTGGCCGCCACGCCGAGCGAACAGAGCCCGTGCAGGATCGGCCGCTGGAATCCCGCCTGCGCGGCGATTTCCGGGTCAAGATGCAGCCGGTTGTCATCGCCGTTCCAGCGATACCAGAGCGCCTGCTCGGGCCGGGTCGGGCTGTCGATCACGATATCCGGTTCCGTCTCGGGCAGGTGATGGGTGGGTTTGGCCGGGCTGTTCGGGCCGCCGAAACCGCCATCGCCGCGCAGGAAGGTAGTGCTGGTCGTGGTCGCCAGAAGCCTGCCGGTCGCCGTGTCGCGCAGCTCCTTTTCGGAATACATCAGCGCGCCGCGCCCCTCGCCCTTGTCGATCAGCCCGGTCACACGGGTCTTGCCGGTGACACTGCCCGATGGCGGCAGGGGTTCATGGATGGTGATGCCCTGCTCGCCATGCACCACCTTGACGGCATCGACCCCGGTGCGCGGATCGACCAGCCAGAAACCGGGATGGCCCAGCACCAGCGGCATGGTCGGAAAGGGCGGGATCTCGGGCAGTCCCCCGGCAAAGCGCAATTGCTCAGGGTCCATCGGATCCTGCCCCAACCCGATCGACAGCGCGTAAAAGGCGCAGTCGCGGGGGCCATAATCCTGACGGATCTCGGGGATGTCAAAATTCAGCAGATGCTGGGGATCAATCGGCATGAGCGGGTTCCTCCTCTTGCAATTCGATCACCGCGTCCAGCGCCACGGCGCCCTGCCCCGCTGGCAAGGCCATGACCGGGTTGAGATCGACCGAGAGCAGGCGCGGACCGGCTCCGGCTGCGAAATGCGACAGGCGAGAGAGCGTGCGGGCCAGCGCGTCCAGATCGGCCGGGGGGCGGCCACGCGCGCCGGTCAGGATCGTAGCGCCGCGGATCGACAGGATCATCTCGCGCGCGGTTTCCTGATCGAAGGGGCATTGGCGCAGGGCGATGTCGCGCAGGATCTCGACAAAGATCCCGCCCAGCCCGAAAGCGGCGATGGGGCCGAAAGAAGGATCGCGGCTGATGCCCATGAAGCACTCGACCCCGCCGCTGACCTGCTGCGCCACCAGTATCCCGTTGATGCCTGCATCGGGGCGATGCTTGCGGGCGGCGGCAAGCAACTCGTCATGGACGGATGCGGCCTCATCCGCAGAGGTCACGTTCAGGCGAACCCCGCCGATATCGGATTTATGCAGGATGTCGGGCGAGACGATCTTCATCACCACGGGAAAGCCGATCCCGGTCGCGGCATCGCGCGCCTCTTCGGCGCTGTGGACCATCTTTTCAGGCGAAACCGCGATGCCCGCCTTGGCCAAGAGCGCCTTGGACTGGAACTCGTCGGGCGCGGTCGAAGGCAGGTGAATATCGGACCGGGCTTCCAACCGCGCGCCCCTTGCCGACAGGAGTTTGCCCACCCGCCCCATCGCAGCCAGCGCACGGGTCGCGCGGCTTGGATCCTCGAAGACCAGGAAGCCCGCCTTTTCATAGCGTTCGACGATCTCGGGCGGGGCGACCGCGCAGATGACGATCAGCCGGTCGGGGAATTCCTCGCGCAGGGGCAAGAGCGCCTCCAGAAGCCGGGGCGCCATGTCCGGGCTGCCCGCGACGGTGGTGGCAAAGCAGATCACCGAGCGGTAACCCCCCTTGTCGAGCGCGGCATGGATGAAGGCCCTGAACAGGTTCAGGTCGTTCAGCGCCTGCGCCGTGCAATCCACCGGGTTGGCGGGCGCGCAAAAGGGCAGAAGCGCGCGCAGTTCGGCCTGCGCCTCGGGCGGCATGGGCGGCATCGGCAGGCCCTGCTGCTCGGCCTCGTCGCTGGCAACGATCCCCGCCCCGCCCGAGACGGTGATCACGCCAAGGCTGTTATCGACGGGATAGATCCGCTTACGCGCCACATAGGCCAGGTCCAGCATCTGCTCGGTATCATTGACACGCATGGTCCCATGCGCGCGCAGAACCTCGTCCGCGACGGCATCGTCACCCGCCAGCGAGGCGGTATGAGAGGCGGCGGCGCGTCCCCCCACCTCGCTGCGCCCGCTTTTCAGGATGAACACGGGCTTGCCCGCCTGCCGCGCGGCATCAAGGGCCGCGAGCATCCGGCCCGGATCGGTGAAACCTTCCTGATAGGCGCAGATCACGTCGATGCGGTCGCTCTGGGCCATCCAGCCGATGGCATCGGCAACCGTGATATCGGCCTCGTTCCCGGTCGCGACCAGGACCGGCACACCGATCCCGCGCCTGCGCGCCACCGCCGCGACATGGGTGCCGAAAGCGCCGGACTGGCTGGCCATGCCGATCTTGCCCGGCAGCGGGTAGCCCAGATCCAGCGACGAGGTGAAACTGCCGAAATAGCCCAGATCCACATTCCAGCATCCAAGCGTATTCGGCCCCAACAGGCGCATGCCATGCTGCCGAACCAGCGTGACGAGACGCTCTTGCTCCCTGCGCCCATCCTCGCCCAGTTCCGCGAAACCGGCAGTGAACATCGTGACCGTCTTGCATCCGCGCTGGCCCAGGGCATCGACGGCATCCAGGGCGGCATGGGCGGGAACCGCGACGATGGCGGCATCCGGCGCCTCGGGCAAGGCGGCAATATCGGGATAGCAGGTCAGGTCCTGCACGCGGTCGCGCTTGGGGTTCACCGGCAGGATGCGCCCGCGAAAGCCCCCTTGAAGCATGACCCGGATCGGTCTGCCACCTATGCGGGTCGGATCGGCGGAGGCGCCGATGATCGCGACAGAATCCGGTTCAAGAAGCCGCGACAAGCCACCGAAATCATATCGCATTTTCGGATCCAAGGAATGCCGTGACCTGGCTGGAGAGCGTGCCGCCATTGCCATGCAGCAAGGCGATATCGGCGCGCTCAAGCTGACGCTCGCCCGCCTGTCCCCGGATCTGCGCGACGGCCTCGGCGATCAGGAACATGCCATACATGCCGGGATGCACGCAGGACAGCCCGCCGCCATTGGTATTCACGGCCAGTTCCCCTCCCGGCGCGATCCGTCCGCCCTCGACGAAACGCCCGCCTTCGCCCTTTGGGCAGAAGCCGAGATCCTCCAGGAACAGGATCGTGTTGATGGTGAAGGCATCGTAAAGCATCAGCAGATCGACATCGCTGTGCCGCAAGCCCGCCATCTCGAACGCCCGGGGCCCGCTTTCAGAAGCCGCGGTCACGGTCAGGTCCGGCATCGCGACGATCGAGCGGTGCCAGTTCGCCCCCGCCGCGCCAAGGAAATAGGCGGGCTTTTGCGGGAAATCCTTTGCCCTGTCGGCGCTGACGAGGATGCAGGCCGCCGCGCCGTCGGTGACAAGGCAGCAATCCCCCTTGGTCAGCGGATCGGACACCATCCGGCTGGCCAGCACATCCTCGCGTGTCAGCGGGCCATGGGCAAAGGCCTCGGGGTTCAGGTTGGCCCATTGCCGCGCCGCCACCGCAACATCGGCCAGTTGTTCCCGGCTGGTGCCGTATTCATGCATATGCCGTGCCGCCGCCAGCGCATAGGCAGTGATCGGGTGACGCGGTCCATAGGGGGTCTCGTGCCATTGCGGCTCGGACATCGAGACCAGCCGCCCCCCGGCGGTGCGCTGGTTCGAGCCATAGCAGATCAGCGCCACCTCGCAGAGCCCGGCCTCGATGGCCAGCGAGGCCTGCAGAAGATGCATCTCGAAGCTGGAGCCGCCGATATTGGTGCCGTCGAAGAATTTCGGCTTCACCCCCAGATATTCGGCCACGCTCATGGTTGGAAAGGCATGTCCGCTGGTGGCCGCGAAAATGCCGTCGATATCCGAGAGCTTCAGACCCGCATCGCTCAGCGCGCCGAGCGTCGCCTGCCCCAGCAATTCGATGGCGGAATAGCCCGGAGCCTCGCCCATGCCCGCCGTAGCCATGCCGACAATCGCCGTGCGTCCCCTGATCGGATGAGCCATCACGCGTCCTCCCCGACCGGATCAAAGACCACGCGCGGCGTTTCCCCGGCCTCGATCCGAGCGCGCACGCGGGCGCCGATGGCGATGGTTTCAACCCCCGCCACGGTCGCCATCATTCGCGGTCCCTCGTCAAGATCGATCAGCGCGACGTTGTGATCGCCATCCCGCTTGCGATTGACGGTGATCGAATAGACCCGGCCCATGCCGCTGGCGGGAACCCATTCGAGATCAGCCTCGCCCGAACCCGGCACCATCACCCGCGGCCAGAACAGGTAAGTCCCGGTCGAACGCGATCTCTGGATCATGAATTTGCCGTCGGCCAGATAGGCCTCGAATGCCTTTTGCGGCCCGAGCGCGTCATGCGACATGCTCTCCTCCCCGGTTTATCTCGTCATGGGGATGATGTCCGCTGGCGGGCCATTGTTCAAATGCATGTTGATGATTTCAGCCATGCCGGATCGGCATTTCCTGTGGGCGGGGCTTTCGAGGCCCCGGCGCGAACAATCAGAACTGATCCGCCTGCCCGGTCACGAAGCGGATGAAATGCCGTGCCGTGTCGGTGAGGTTCTCATCCCTCCAGATCAGCGAGATCCGATGCTCGGCTGCCGCTTCCTCGATCTCGATATATCGCACATTGGCAAAGCTGCTTCTGGCCAGCGATTGCGGAACCAGCGAGATCCCCATCCCCTGACCGACCAGCGCCACCACGGTAAACCAGTGCTGGATCCGATAGCCGTCGAAAGGCCGGTTATCCGCCGCCTGCAAAAGCGTGGCGATCTTGTCATGGAAATGCGGGGCGAATTCGCGCGCGAAGATCAGCACCCGTTCGCCCGCCAGATCGGACACCCGTATCCGGCTGCGCCCCGCCAGGGGGTGGTCACGCGGCACGCAGCACAGCATCCGTTCGGTGCCAAGCACATGTTCGGTGATCGTCTCAGGGAACGGCACGGAATGGACGAAGCCGAGATCGACTCGATGCGCAAGCAACGCCTCGACCTGCCGGGCGGTGTTCATCTCGTGCAGGCGCAACTCGATTTCGGGATAGGCGTCCTGCACCTCGCGCAATGTCTCGGCCAGCCGGCGAAACAGCATCGAGGGCACGAAGCCGATGGTGACCTTGCCGGCGACCTGCTTGGCCGCCTGCGCGGCCAGCGCCTCGGCCGCGTCAAGCTGGCCCAGGATGCGCCGGGCATGTTCGGCATAGACGGCCCCGGCGGGGGTAAGCCGCACCAGCCTATGCGAACGCTCCATCAGCGCGAAGCCAAGGGTCTCTTCAAGCTGCTTGAGACTGGCGCTCAGCGGCGGCTGCGAGATGTGCAGCTTTTGCGCCGCGCGCCCGAAATGCAGTTCTTCTGCGAGGACGAGGAAATAGCGCAATTGTCGAAAGGTGATGGCCATGGCATTCAATCATTCGGAAACATGTATTGAATTATAGGTCGATAGTATTGGAAATCATATCCATGAATATGGCCTTCTCCTGCCGAACAGATCAGCCCGGAGAGCCCCATGCCCAAGGAAATCCATCAGAACATCCCCGACAGTTCCGGCATGAACGCCTTTCGCGCCGATCCCGCGATGGCCGATCTGCTGCGCATCTACCTGCCGCCCGATATGGCCTCGCTGGCGCAGGCTCAGGCGGACCGGATGGGCGCGCTGGTCGGCGAAAGGCTGGAAGAACTGGCGCTGAGCGCCGACAAGAACCCTCCGGTCCTGCATATCCGCGCCCGCAACGGTGCACCGGATGAGAGGATCGTCAAGCATCCGGCCTATGAGGAACTGGAACAGGTCGCCTTCGGAGATTTCGGGCTGGCGGCAATGTCGCATCGGGCCGGGGTGTTCGGCGCGGACAGCAAGCTGCCGCCCCTGGTGAAATACGCGCTGGTCTATCTGTTCGTGCAGGCCGAGTTCGGGCTGTGCTGCCCGCTGTCGATGACCGACTCGCTGACCCGCACCTTGCTGCGCTTCGGCTCGGACGAGCTGATCTCGCGCTATGTCGAGCGTCTGACCAGCCAGGACATGGATCAGCTTTTCCAGGGCGCGATGTTCATGACCGAACAGGTGGCGGGCTCGGATGTGGGGGCGATCGACACCGAGGCGCGGCAGGTCGATGGCGAATGGCGGCTTTACGGCGACAAGTGGTTCTGTTCCAATCCCGATGCCGCGCTGGCGATGGTTCTGGCCCGGCCCGAGGGCGGGGCGGCGGGCACGCGCGGGTTGTCGCTGTTCCTGCTGCCGCGCGAGTTACCCGACGGGCAGCGCAACGCCTATCGTATCCTGCGCCTCAAGGACAAGCTGGGCACGCGGTCGATGGCCAGCGGCGAGATCGCGCTGGAGGGTGCCACGGCCTATATGGTCGGCGATCCGGGACAGGGCTTCCGGCAGATGACCGACATGATCAACATGTCACGGCTGGCCAATGGCGTGCGCTCGGCCGGATTGATGCGGCGCTCGACAGGCGAGGCCTTGTTCATCGCCCGCAACCGCACCGCCTTCGGCAAGCGCCTGATCGAACTGCCACTGATGCGCCGCCAGCTTGCCAAGATGCTGGTCACCGCCGAACAGGGCCGCGCGATGGTGTTCCACACCGCCCGGGTGCTGGAGGCTTCCGACAAGGGCGATGCCGCCATGGCCAGGGTGCTGCGGATCCTGACCCCGCTGATCAAGTTCCGGACCTGCCGCGATGCCCGCAAGCTGGCCGGGGATGCGATGGAGGTGCGGGGCGGCTGCGGCTATATCGAGGAATGGTCCGATGCGCGGGTGCTGCGCGATGCCCATCTGGGATCGATATGGGAAGGCACCAGCAATATCGTCGCGCTGGACGTGGCCCGAGCGGCGCGGCGCGAGGATGCACTGACGGCGCTTGCCGCCTATATCGGGGGTCTGAACCGGGAAACAGAGGCGGTTCTGGGTCCCCTGCCCGGTTTTGGCGAGGCATTTCACCGCGCTACGGATCTGCTGCAAGGCGTTGCGGGTGATCCCGCCCGCGAGATCGAGACCCGGCAGGCGGCAAGCGCAGTCTACAATGCCGTTTCGGCCTGCATCATGGCATGGGAAAGCGCCCGGCTGACATCGCTTGGCGCGGCGGGCGCCCCGGATCGCCTGCATCTGGCGCAGGCCGTGCTGCGCCACAAGCTGAACCCGCGCGACCCGCTGGCTGCGCCGGAAGGCGAGGACGATCTGGTGCTGGACATGCTCGACGCCGAACCGGGTGAGGATATTTTCGAAGAGGTCACGCGGTGACAGTCAGGTCACCGGAATTGCGGCGGCACCCATTCGCGCCTCCTTCCGGGTGGAGGTCCGGCTATGCCTGCACCCAACCCATCTTCTACGTCCCGCGCGGCTTGGCACGCGTGGTCGGCGCGGCCTCGGTCGGATCCTCCGGCCATGGGTGGCGAGGATAGCGGCCACGCATATCCTTGCGGACATCATCATAGGAGGACGCCCAGAAACCGGGCAGGTCCGTCGTCACCTGCACCGGCTTCCCCCCCGGCGACAAGAGCGAGATGCGCAGCGGGCGTCCGCCCACCACCGGATGACGGGTCACGCCGAAAAGCTCCTGCAGGCGCAGCTCGATCGAAGGCGTCTCGTGATCGTAATCGATCGGCACCTTGCGCCCGAGCGGGGTGGTGAAATGCGCCGGTATCTCCGCGGCAAGGCGTTGCTGACCGTCCCAGCCTATCCGCGCCTTCAGGGGTTCGGTCAGATCCAGCGCGCGCAGATCGGCCAGCGTCCTGCACCGCCCCAGCCATGGCAGCAGCCAATCACCATCGGCCAGCAGGCCGACATCATCCACCGGCCCCAGCCTCTCGACCAGCGCGATGCGGGCGCGCAGGCGGGCGGCGGCGGACGTCCATGGCAAGCCGTCCTGCCGCAAGCCTTCCAATGCCGCGCGCGCCACGGCGTCCTCCGGCGCGTCCTTCCAGATCCGGTCCGACAGCACCAACGCCCCGAACCGCTCTTGCCGACGGGCCAATACGCGGGCCTCGCGCCGGGACCATTCGCAGATCGCCACCCCTTGGATCTGTTCACCATAGAGCGCCCGCAATTCGGCCTCGTCCAGCGCGGCGGCCATACGGATCCGCGCCTCGCGCTGATCGCCGTCCAGATCGACCGCCACGATCAGGTGTTGCCCGGCAAGGGTATCGCCCTCGTCCAGCGCCGCCCCCTTGCCCCCCGACAGCACGAAACGCGGCGCCTCGCCCTTGCGGCGCAGTCCTATCCGGTCGGGATAGGCGAATGCCGCCATCGCCCCCGGTGTCATCGGCGCGGCCTCGGGAACCAGTTTCCGAAGCCTGCGCGACTCCTCGCGGATGCGCTGCAGGGCGGGGCGGTTCAGATCATGGGGATAGCGGTCGGCAAATGCCCTGGGATCGCGGATCGCCGCCAGGCGCAGCGCCAGGTCCGAGGGCGCGCCGCGCAGAGGATCGCGATCCGACAAAAGCGCCGCCAGATCCGCCGCTCCGCGTCCGGCACGCAGCAGCATATGCGCCAGCCTCGGATGCAGGGGCAGCCGGGCCAGCGCCTTGCCGTGGCCGGTAATCCGCCCTGCCCGATCCAGCGCCCCGAGTTCCGTCAGCAATGTCTGCGCCTCGGTCAAGGCCGCTTCGGGCGGCGGCGTCAGAAAGGCCAGATCGGCAGGTTCCGCCCCCCAAGCGGCCAGTTCCAAGGCCAGCCCGGCCAGATCGGCAACCATGATCTCGGGCGGGGCGAAAGCGGGCAGCGCGCCCTCCTCGGCCCGCGCCCACATGCGATAGCAGATACCCGGCGCCACACGCCCCGCGCGCCCCCGGCGCTGGTCCGTCTCGGCGCGGCTGACACGCTCGGTCACCAACCGGGACATGCCGCTGCCGGGATCGAAACGCGCACGCCGCGCCCGGCCGGCATCCACGACCACCCGCACCTCGGGGATGGTCAGCGAGGTTTCGGCAATCGCCGTCGCCAGCACGATTCGCCGCCTGTCCCCCGGTGGGGCAAGCGCCGCCCGCTGCGCCCTGGCGTCCAGCGCCCCGTAAAGCGGCAGCACCTCGCAACCCGTTGCCCCCAGCATGCCGGACACACGCCGGATCTCTCCCTCTCCCGGCAGGAAGGCGAGGACCGTGCCGCCGGTCTCGCGCGTCTCCTCCTCGGCCCGCAGGATCAGCCGCACCGCCTCGTCGGCCAGCCGCGCACGGGCAGGCAGGGGCCGCTCCAGCCATCGGGTTTCGACCTCGAAGGCCCGCCCCTCGGATCGCAGCACCGGCGCATTGTCCAATAGTGCCGCGACGGGTTCCGCCTCCAGCGTGGCCGACATCACCAGCACCGCCAGATCCTCGCGCAGCGCGCCCCGCGCCTCCCAGACCAGCGCAAGGCCCAGATCGGCATTCAGGCTGCGTTCGTGGAATTCATCGAAGATCACGCAGCCGATGCCCTCCAGCGAGGGGTCCGACTGGATCATCCGGGTCAGGATTCCCTCGGTGACGACCTCGATCCGGCTGCCCGGCACCGCTTCACCCCGGATACGATAGCCGACCTGACCGCCGGGTTCTTCTCCCAATCCCGAGGCCAGCCGTTCCGCCGCCGCCCGTGCAGCCAGCCGCCGTGGCTCCAGCATCACGATCTTGCCAGGGGTCTGATCCATCAGGGCCAGTGGCACCCGCGTCGTCTTGCCCGCCCCCGGCGCGCGACCAGCACCGCCCGGCCATGCGCTGACATCGTGTCGCGCAGGGCGGGAATGGCATCGTCTATGGGCAACTTTTCAAGCATTTGCGGCGTTATGACAGAAGCGCGAATGACGCGAAAGACGGCCGTGACCTATGCAAAGCCGCATGGCCGACATATCTTCCGGTGAAACGGGGCAAGGATAGCGGGCGGAATGGGAATCGGCAGTGATCTGATGCGCGGGCTCGGGTTTGGCGATCCGGTGATCCGCTTGGGCGTCACCGGCCTGTCGCGGGCGGCAAGACGGTGTTCATCACCTCGCTGGTGGCGAACCTGATGGATCGGGGGCGGATGCATGCCCTGCGCGCCGCCGCCGATGGCAGTCTCAAGACCGCATGGCTGCAGCCCCAGCCCGACGACACCGTGCCGCGCTTCGATTTCGAGCGCCACCTTGCCGCCATGACCGGAACCGATCCGCATTGGCCCGACAGCACGCGCCATGTCAGTCAGTTGCGCCTGTCGCTGCGGATCGAGCCACGCGGGTTCTTTTCCGGCCTGCGCGGACCGCAGACCGTGCATCTGGATATCGTCGATTATCCCGGCGAATGGCTGCTGGACCTGCGGCTGATGGAGAAGGATTTCGGGGATTGGTCCGCCGAGGTCCTGGCGCGGATCGATGGCCGCCCCGGCGCGGGGGAATATCTCGACGCGCTGTCCGGCCTCGATCCCGTTGATCGGCTCGACGAACCGACCGCGCAGCGCCTGGCCGAGGCCTATACCGCCCATCTGCAGGCCGCGCGCGCGGCGGGCTGGTCGGACTGCACCCCCGGCCGCTTCCTGATCCCCGGCGAATTGGCGGGCTCTCCGGCGCTGACATTCGCGCCCCTGCCCGAGGGACTGCAGGGCGGCAAGCTTTACAAGGAGTTCCGCCGCCGCTTCGACGCCTATAAGTCGCGGGTGGTCAAACCTTTCTTCCGCGATCATTTCGCCCGGATCGACCGGCAGGTGGTGCTGGTCGATGTGCTGGGCGCGATCCATCAGGGTCCGCAGGCGGTCGAGGACATGCGCCGCGCCATGGCCGATATCCTGACCGCCTTCCGCCCCGGCCGCGCGGGATGGCTGGCGCAGCTTCTTGGCACACGGCGGGTCGAGCGGATCCTGTTTGCCGCCACCAAGGCCGATCACCTGCACCATATCCAGCATAACCGGCTGACCGCGATCCTCTCGGCCATGCTGCGCGAGGCGCGCGACCGCGCCGATTTCTCGGGCGCGCGGACCGAGGCCATGGCCATTGCCGCCCTGCGCGCCACGACCGAGGACGTGATCCGGCAGGAGGGCGAGGAACTGCCCGCCGTGCGCGGACGGCTGACCGATGGGCGGCAGGCGGCCTTCTATCCCGGAGAACTGCCCGCCGAGCCGTCGCAATTGCTGAACCCGGCCCGCGACGGGGCAAAGGACTGGCTGGATGCCGATTATGCCGTGATGAATTTCGCCCCCGCGCCGATGACCCGCCGTCCGGGGGATGGCCCGCCCCATATCCGGCTGGACCGCGCCGCCGAATTCCTGATCGGAGACATGTTGTGAGCGACACCCCGAAACGTGGCCCCATGCTGGTGGAGCTCGACTCTCCTGCCCCCGCCGATCCCGCGACCGGTCCGAGCCAGGAGGCACGTGACGAGGCAGGGCGTGCCCAGCCCAATCCCGCCGACGCGCCCCCCATCGACGAGACGGACAGCGCGCTTCCCCGCCCGCGCACGATGGAGATGGTCACCCGGCTGATCGGCCGCCCGCCCTCGCCTCTGACACGGCTGTTCATCAATTCCGGCGTGGCGCTGTTCGTGTTCCTGCTGACCGTCGCCGCGCTGGATTTCATCTCGGGGCTGCTGAACAGCTATCCGCTTCTCGGCTGGATCGGCATCGGCCTTCTGGGCCTGTTCACGCTGGCCAGCCTGGGGATGGCATGGCGCGAATACCGGGCATGGGCGCGTTTTGCCCGGATCGATGCGATCCAGCGGCAGGCCGGGCAGGCATTGACCGAGGAGAGCACCGACAAGGCGCGGCGCGTCATCGATCAGCTGGTGTCCCTCTATCATCCTCGCCCCGATCTGAAATGGGGCGCGAGCGGCTCGCAGAAAGGCGGGACGAGGCCTATGACGCCCGCAGCCTGATCACCATGGCCGAGACCGAATTGATGGCGCAACTGGACCAGGAAGCCCGCCGAGAGATCGAGCCGCCGCCCGCACCGTCGCCGCCGCCACCGCGCTGATCCCGTTGGCACTGGCCGATGTCGCGGCGGCGCTGGCGGCCAATCTGCGGATGATCCGGCGCATGGCCGAGATCTATGGCGGCCGGGCCGGCACGGTCGGAAGCTGGCGGCTGGCGCGCACGGTGATGACCCATCTGGTCGCCACCGGAGCCGTCGCGGCGGGCGACGACCTGATCCACACCGTTGCCGGCGGCGGCGTGCTTGCCAAGCTGTCGCGCCGTTTCGGCGAAGGCGTGGTCAATGGCGCACTGACCGCCCGCGTGGGCATTGCCGCGATGGAGGTCTGCCGCCCGCTGCCCTTCCTTGCCCAACCCCGCCCCAGGGTCGGCAACCTGGTCACGCGCGGATTGCGGGGATTGTTCGGCAACGATGACGGCGGACGCTGACCCGAGGGGCCCGCGCCTCTCGGCGAATTTGCTTGCGATCCCGAGGAAAACAGCTTAAAGGGGAGGCGCTACGTTATCGCTTCTTCGACCTGTCTCCTTCATCTGGCTTCAGTCTTAGAGTTTGAACTGACAAAGCCGGGTTCGTCGCACTCATGCGGACGACATAAGTAAAGGAGATCTCACGATGGCCAACGGCACCGTGAAATGGTTCAACGCCACCAAAGGTTATGGCTTCATCGCGCCGGAAAACGGCAAGCGGGACGTGTTCCTGCATATCTCGGCCCTGGAGCGCGCCAACCTGGCCGCCCCGGCTGATGGTCAGGCCGTGACCTTCGACATCGAAACCGGTCGCGACGGACGCGAATCGGCAATCAACGTCGCTTTCGCCTGAGCGCGATCCGCGCCCATTCGACCGAATGACCGACATGAGCCCCCGCCCTTGACCGGCGGGGGCTTTTCTCATGCGAATGCCGGAAGGGTTTCCGGCAAACAGCTGCCCGCCCCCGAGAACGCGAAATATCCCGGGATCGCCATGGAGAATGATCGTTCCGGCATGCGGTGCCCGCGCGGATTCCGGCCTGCGCCCCCCTTTTTGCCCCAACCTATGCCACCGCATGAAAAAACCCCCGGCCCTGATGAGGCCGGGGGTTTCGGTTCACTGTCCGTCGTGAATGCTTCAGTTCAACCGGCGCGCCACGTCTTCGATGGCGTCGTCGATACCGGCGGAACGCTGCCCGGCCTTGACCTGCGCGGCCAGCAGCTCGGATGCGGCGGCCACCGAAGCCTGCATGGCCTGGTTCTGAACGGCACGAACGGCGTCCTTCTCGGCGCTGGCGATCTGGTCTTCGGCTGCCTTCAGGCGGCGCTGGATCGAGGTCTTGAGGTCCTCCTTGGCCTTGGCGGCCTGTGCCTCGGCCTCGCGGCGGGCATTCGCGATGATCTCGTCTGCCTGCCCCTGCACCTCGCGCTGGCGGCGCTCGTAGCTGGCATAGATCTCCTGCGCTTCCTCGCGCAGGCGGCGAGCCTCGTCCAGATCCTTGCGGATACCGTCGGCACGCTCGTCCAGCTTGCCACCGAGGATCGAGGGCACCTTGAAATAGATCAGGACGCCGACAAAGACCAGGAAGGCCAGCAACACGATGAAATCGGTATTGCGCAGCGAGAAGAACGACCCGCTTGCCGCTGCCGCCGGAGTGGCGGCCAGCAACGAGATGGCGATTGCGCTGATACGGTTCATTGCAAGGCCCCCTTCAAGCGGCTCTCGACGGCGCTGTCCACGGCAGCCTGATCGACATTGCCACCAAAGCTGCGCACCAGTTCGGCGGTGACGTCGCGGGCCACCTCGCGCGCATCGGTCGCGGCGGATTCGCGGATCTCGCGGATGCGCTTTTCGGATTCCGCGGTGCGGGCCGCGATCTCGGAATCGGCATGGGCGATGGCGGCGTCGAGTTCCTTCTGGATCTCGGCCCGGTTCGCCTCGACGATCTTGTGCGCCTCGGTCCGGGCATCGGCCAGCGCCTTGTCATAGGCGGCCTCGGCTTCTTTCGCCTTCTGCTTGAACTCCTCGGCAGCCATCAGATCGCCGGTGACGGCGCCCTGACGATCCGACAGAACGGCGGCAATCCGGGGCAGCGCGATGCGGGACAGCACCCAGTACAGCACCGCCAGCGTGACGATGAGCCAGAAAATCTGGTTCGGGAAGGTGCTGAAATCCAGCTGCGGCATGCCCGAGGATTGCTCGGCGCCATGACCGGCTGCAGCAGCAGCTTCTTCCGTATGTTCGGCGGCCGTCGCGGCTGCCGTTTCTAACAGGCTGATCATTTCCTACCCCTTGGCCTTTCAGGTCACGATGGGGCGGAGGCGAACCTCCACCCCGCCGCAAGGATGGCAGGTGATCAGACCGCGAACATCAGCAGAAGCGCGACGAGGAACGCGAAGATCCCCAGGCTTCCGCGAAGGCGATGCCGATGAACAGCGTAGCGGTTTGACCGCCGGCAGCCGACGGGTTGCGCAGAGCACCCGACAGGAAGTTCCCGGCGACATTGCCCACACCAACGGCGGCAGCGCCCGAACCGATGGCGGCCAGACCGGCACCGATATACTGACCGAGTTCGGCGATATTCCCTTCCATGATGAATCTCCTTGCGGTTGGAAGTAGTGAATGAGGATTGAAGAACCTGGCCCTAGTGCTGCGGATGCAGCGCGTCCTTCAGATAGACGCAGGTCAGGATGGTAAAGACATAGGCCTGGATGAAGGCGACAAGCACCTCGAGGCCATACATGGCGGTCACGGCGAGGATCGACACCGGCGAGATGACGGCGATGGCGGCAAAGCCCGCGAACACCTTCATCACGGCGTGGCCCGCCATCATGTTGCCGGCAAGACGAATGGAATGGCTGACCGGACGAACGAAATAGCTGATCACCTCGATCACCGCGAGGATGGGCCGCAGCACCAGCGGCGCCGAGGTCACCCAGAACAGGCCGAGGAAATGCGTGCCGTTCTTGACAAAGCCAAGCACGGTGACGCTGACGAAGACGGCCAGTGCCAGCACGCCGGTCACGGCGATATGCGAGGTGACGGTGAACGCCTTGGGCAGCAGGCCCAGCATGTTCGAGAACACGATGAACATGAACAGCGTCATGATATAGGGGAAATATTTCAGCCCGTCCTTGCCGGTCACGTCCTCGACCATCTTGTAGGTCATGCCATAGGCCAGCTCGGCGACGGATTGCACACGGCTCGGCACGATGGCGCGTCCACGGGTCCCGGCCACCAGGAGCGCGATGATCGCGGCGGCGACGATGAACAGCCAGAGCGTCACGTTGGTCGGCGTGTACCAATGCACCTCGCCGGTCCCGAACAGGGGTTTCACAAGGAACTGGTCCATCGGGTGGAACGACAGGCCGGTTTCTTCACCATGTGCATCGGATGCCACGATCAATCCCTCTTTTCCCTGTCCGGCGCTGTCTCGCCGGGCTTTGTGCCAAGCTCGGACGCGGTGCGCATCATCGTCTTGATGCCGGCCGCGAAGCCGAGAAATACGAACAGGATCATCAGGAACGGCGTCGTGCCGAACAGATAATCCAGACCAAAACCGATCCCGAAGCCAAGCCCGATGCCCGCCACGAGTTCGATCACCATGCGCCAGGCAATATGCGCCTGGTCATAGGCTGCCTTCGGCCTTTCGGCCTCGGGCTTGGGGGTCATGCGGGACAGCCGCTTCTCCAGATCGCGCAGCCGGTCGGTATTGTTTTCCCGATCCGCGCCATTCTGGGGCCCTTCGGCCATCTGTCACGCCCCCGTTATCACTCGGCCCGGTGTCTAGGGTGGATCCCGGTTCAAGTCAAGCAACTGAGGCGGGATCGCAAAAGACTGATTTCGCTTTATTTTCCCAACCACCCGATTCTGTCGCCCGGCTTGCATTCCGGTGACCCGGCAGACATTATTCAACCGCCAAGTTGAGCATTCCGCGCCATCCGCCCATTCCATCACCAAGGGACCGCCCTCCATGCCCGCCCCCTCTCCCGACCGGCTGGACCTGATCTTCGCCGCCCTCGCCGATCCGACGCGGCGGAAGGTCCTGTCGATGCTGCTCGAGGATGACATGGCGGTCAGCGATGTCGCCGCACCCTTCGAGATGAGCCTTGCGGCGATCTCGAAGCACCTGGGGGTACTTGCGGCGGCCGGGCTGATCCGGCAGGAACGGCGGGGCCGGATCAACTGGTGCATGCTGGATCCCGAGGGAATGCGTGCGGCCTCGGTCTGGATGCAGGGTTTCGGGCAGTTCGATCCGGTGGACCTGGACGAGTTCGAACGGTTTCTGGATGTGCAGATGCGCGAATGGGGCGAGGATCAGGCATGATGTTGCTGCGTTATCCGGTGATGGCCGGTGCCAGGCCGGGCGCTGCCCCGTCGCCGTTCCGGCGACTCCCCGGGATATTTGGATGAAGAAGAAGCGACACAGGGTGGGAGTGGCATGAGCCTTCGCCCGGATATCCTGTGCATCGGCGCGATGCTGTGGGACGTGATCGGGCGGTCGCCCCGTCGGATGGCCCCTGGTGCCGATGTGCCCGGACGGATCCGGCATTTGCCGGGGGGCGTGGCGCTGAATGTCGCCATCGCGCTGGCGCGGTGGCAGTTGCGGCCCGCCGTGCTGTCGGCGGTAGGGCGCGATCCCGAGGGCGAGGCACTGTTGGCCGAGGCCGAGCGGCTTGGCGTGCTGACCGGATGGCTGACCCGCGATGCCGGGCCGCCCACCGATTGCTACATGGGAATCGAGGACAGCCAGGGCCTGATCGCCGCCATCGCCGATGTCCACGGGCTGGAACAGGCGGGCGAGGCGATCCTTGCGCCGCTCTCCGGTGATCTGGCCGGATGGACCGGGCCGGTGGTGCTGGACGGCAACCTGACCGAGGATCTGCTGGCCGCAATCGCCCGCGATCCCGCATTGGCCAAGGCCGATCTGCGCATCGTTCCCGCCAGCCCCGGCAAGGCCGAGCGGCTGGAGCCGCTGATTGCCGCCCGGCGCGGATGCTTCTATCTCAACCGGCTGGAGGCCGAGATCCTCGCCGGACGGGCCTGTCCCGACGCCGCCTCTGCCGCCGAGGCCGTGGTGGCGCGCGGTGCGGCGCGGGTGCTGGTCACCGATGGCCCCCACCCTGCCGCCGAGGCTGTCGCGGGCGGTACGACATTGACCGCCGCGCCGCCGGTGGTGCATGTCGCACGTGTCACCGGGGCGGGCGATTGTTTCCTGGCCGCGCATCTGGCGGCCGAACTGAACCACCAGCCGCGCGACGCGGCCCTGCGGCAGGCAGCCTTCGCCGCCGCCGCCCATGTTTCCGGAAAGGATGTTCCATGAAAGACGCCCCGCTGACATTCTCGCCCGAGGTTTCGGCCGCGCTGGCCGATCATCGCCCGATCGTGGCGCTGGAATCGACGATCATCACCCATGGGATGCCCTATCCGCAGAACCTGGAAATGGCGCGCGAGGTCGAAGGCGTGATCCGCGACGCGGGCGCACCCCTGCCACCATCGCGGTCATGGACGGGCGGATCCATATCGGCCTGACGGACCAGACGCTGGAGGCGCTGGCGCAGACCCCGTCCGACCAGGCCATGAAGCTTTCCCGCGCCGACCTGGCCGTGTGCCTGGCCCTGGGCCGCACCGGGGCAACCACCGTTGCCGCGACGATGATCTGCGCCCATCTGGCCGGGATCCGGGTCTTTGCCACTGGCGGCATCGGCGGGGTTCATCGCGGGGCCGAAAGCAGCTTTGACATCTCGGCCGACCTGCAGGAGCTGTCACAGACCCCGGTGACCGTGGTGGCGGCGGGCGCCAAGGCGATCCTCGACCTGCCCAAGACATGGGAGGTGCTAGAGACGCTCGGCGTACCTGTCTTCGCCTATGGGCAGGACGAGTTGCCGGCCTTCTGGTCGCGCAGCTCGGGGATCGTGGCACCGCTGCGCGCGGACAGCCCGGCCGAGATCGCCGCAAGCGCCGCGATGCGCGCCCGGCTCGGGCTGACAGGCGGGCAGTTCGTCGCCAACCCGATCCCGGCGGAGGCGGAAATTCCGCGCGACGAGATCATGCCGGTGATCGAACAGGCGCTGACCGAGGCCGAGGCACAGGGTGTCGCCGCCAAATCGGTCACGCCCTTCCTGCTGCAACGGATCTTCGAGCTGACCGAAGGGCGGTCCCTGCAATCGAATATCGCGCTGGTGATGAACAATGCGCGTTTGGCGGCGGGCATCGCCTCAGCCATGAGCGCCGAGACGTGAATCGGGCTTCTGCAGGGATTTGCCGTTCCTGATATGCCGCGCGACCAGGCGGCGGGCCCGTTGCGTCCGCATCAGGCTTGCGGCGGGTGAGACCGTGCCGAAATCCCGGAATATCTCGGCATATTCCGCGACCACCGCCTTGGGCAGCACTTGCATCGCCTCTTCGCCGGGATAGAAGCTTTCGCTCCAGCAGCCATCGGCCTCGATGATCTCGTGGGTTTCGAAGACCAGGTGCATATAGGTCACCGGCGCATCGGGACGCGGCTGCGTCACCCCCGGCAGATCCAGCAATGCCTTGGCCGGGATCAGCGCGGTCGATCCGGTCATCCGGCTGGCGATCCTGCTGTTGACGAGAATGCGATGCTGCGGCGAGACGCGCATGTCGCACCGTGGAACGCCCTCTCCCAGGGCTCCGGCTGAAATGAGCACCGGCCACAGGTGGCGGCGATCCCGCAATTCCCGCAACCCCAGGGTCCGGCTGTGAATGGCCCGCAATGTCCTGGCCGAGCCATCATAGCTTGGCACCATCTCGCCCGGAACCAATGTGCCGATCTCTTTCTCGCCCGCCGCTGTCCGGATCGAGGTGCCGGCGGCAAAGCAGATGACATTGAGATTCGCCGCGTTCAGATCCGCCGTGGTCGTATTCAGCACCCTGACGAACCCGTCACCCGAACCGCCGGACAGGTCGATCAGGATCGAGCCGTCATCCATCTCGGTGGTTGCGGCCACGACATCATCCATCGTCTGGAAATAGGAGCCGAGATCGATGACATCGCCGCCCCCGGCCTCGAAATCGGTAATCAGGTCGGTCGTGCCGCCGCCGAATCCGCTTCCGGCGAACCAGTCCGCCCCCGCGCCGCCGGTCAACATGTCATCGCCGCTGCCGCCATCGACATAATCCGCACCCGTTCCGCCATCGATGCTGTCGCCGCCCTCGCCGCCGAAGATGCGATCGTCCCCGCCCGCGCCAAGCAGCGTGTCCGCGTTCACCCCTCCATGGATGTCCTCGTGAAAGAACTGCCCCTGCACGGTGGTCAGCGTGGAGCCCGCCGTTTGCGCCGAAAGCAACGTCATGCGTGCGAAATCATCGGCGGTCCGGGCGGCATCGCCGTCCAGCCCCTCGATGGCACTGGCCAGATCGGCGTAATGCGGCGAGAAGGAAGGGGATTCGGCCCAGATCTCGTGCAATGGCGTCCCGGGCGCACCCGATTCATAGACGCGGGCAGTGGTTCCGATCAGATAGGTTTCTGCCGTGCCGTCGCCATCGGCATCGTAATCGAGGTAATTCGCGCCGCCGCTCATCCCGCCGACCACCTCGGCGCCATCTATGCGGAAATAGCCGCCGATATCGCCATTCACATCCTGCTCGGTATAGGAGGTCAATGTTCCGCTGGTCTGGTGTAGCGTCCCCTCCTGCCCGTCCAGCGAATTCGCCGCACCCGGATACCCGGTGATCGTGACAATGCCCGACAGGTCGTTCGGATCATTGGCGATCAGAAGCGGGATGGCGGGACCATCATAGAATTCGCCGGTGCTGGCGAGGCGGTCGCCGACATGCATGCTCATGTCGAAACCAGCCTTCACGAAGTCCGGATTCCCGTCGCCATCGGTATCATCGCGATAGGCGTCCCACGGCTCGCCCCCTTCGGGCAGGGTATAATCCAGCTCCGTCGTGCCGTGGCTCTCTGCCTCACCGGCAAGGCTGCGTTGGGGGACCGCCGTGCTGCTGCCGCCCGGTGCCGGATTGTGATTGGCGCTGAAATATATTCCGCCACCGATATGCATGCCCGAGAATTTCACGTCCACCGAGGTGAGATGTTCATCCTCGGTCGAATTGGGATCGACGATTTCCAGAGCCATGATGTCCCCGAGTTGCCTGCGAATGTTGAGACAGATCAACAAGCAAAACTGGAACGCGGGAAAAAACCTGTCCTCCCTCCCATAGCATGAGAATTCTCACGAGTCATTATTAATTTTTAGCGATTTCAACTTATTGAGATATATTTCTAGAATCATGCAACCGTGGCGTGACGCCTCCTTGCCGCCGCCCGAAGGGATCGCGGCAGATAAAATGACCGCCGCATCCAAATAGAGTCTTGACCGGAACGCGGCCTGCCCTGTTCTCTGCATCCCATGTCGAACCCCGAGCCTACCCCCCTGCAATTGCCAACCCGCAAACCGGGGCTGCTGGCGATGCTGCGCTCGAATTTTCTTGCCGGGCTGGTGGTCGTCGCGCCGATCGGCATCACCGTCTGGCTGATCTGGACGCTGACCGGCTGGATGGATAGCTGGGTGCTGCCGATGATACCGGCCCGCTGGCGGCCCGAGAATTACGTCGGTCTCAACCTGCGCGGTCTCGGCGTGGTCGTCTTCCTGCTGTTCACCGTGCTGATCGGGTGGCTGGCCAAGGGGTGGCTCGGACGGGCCCTTTTGCGCACGGGCGAGCAGATCGTGGCACAGATGCCCATCATCCGCTCGGTCTATGGCGGGCTCAAGCAGATCGCCGAAACCATCCTGTCACAAAGCGAGGCCCGGTTTGATCGCGCCTGCCTGATCGAATATCCGCGCAAGGGATTATGGGGCGTGGGCTTCGTCGCGGGCCCGGCAAAGGGAGAAATCCTCGACCATAGTTCCGAGGACCTGATCGCGGTCTTCGTGCCGACAACGCCCAACCCGACCTCGGGCTTTCTTATCTACACCCCCGCCAGCGAGGTGGTGTTCCTGGACATGTCGGTCGAGGACGCGGCCAAGCTGGTCATCTCGGCCGGGCTGGTCTATCCGCCAGCAAGAAAGCCCAAGCAGAAAGGCGGCAGGCAAACGCCCAAGACCGAATAGAAGGGCCGCCGGGTCTTCCGGGTGGCGCCCTCTTCTTCATGCAAATATCCCCGCCGGAGGCATCCGCGACCGCAGGCGCGCCAAGGCCGGGATAACGCGAATCAGCCCTCTTCCGACATCTTCGCGCGCAGCCCCTCGACCGCGGCGGTCAGCCCTTCGGCGGGCACGCCCCGCAAAAGCTCGTCGCCGATCACGAAGGTGGGCGTGCCCATGATCGCCATCCGCTCTGCCAGTTGATGGTTCTCGCGCAGCACGTCGCTGACCTCGTCGGTATTCATCCGGTTCACGACCTCGTCGGCATCGACCCCGATCTTTTCCGCGACCTTCTTCAGCGCCTCGATGGTTGCCGGGCTGCGCAGGGTGATCAGCTCGTCATGGGCCTTCATATAGGCTTCGTCCCCGGCGATCTGCTTGACGGCCACGGCAAAGCGGGAAGACGCTTCGCTATCCTGCCCGAGAATAGGAAATTCCTTCAGGATCAGCTTGATATTACCATCATCCTCGACAACCTTCTTGACTTCGTCATTGAAACGGCGGCAGACGCCGCAGCGGTAATCGATGAACTCGACCATGGTCAGGTCGCCATCGGGATTGCCGCCGACCCATGAATGCCCGTCCTCGAAAATGGCCTCGCGATTCGCCGCGACCAGTTGCTGGTCGTTCTGCACCGTCTCGGCGGCGCGGCGCTCCTCCAGCACGTTGATCGATTCGACCAGCACCTCGGGATTGGCCATCAGGTATTCGCGCACCGCCTCGCCGAAGGCGGTTTTCTCCTCTTCGGACATCGAATTGATATCGAATGCCATTACCGGGGTCGCGGTGAGCAGCAGCGCGGCGATCAGTCGTTTCATCGAAAACCTCTGGACATAATTCGGATGCAACTTGGCCCCTGTGCGCGGTAATGGCAAGAAATGCCGCAACACGGCTCTGTGAAGCCGCCCAAAAGACTAGAGCCTGCCGCCGCGCCGCGTTAAGAAGGCGCAAAACGAATATCGAGGCCCGAGCATGCGCCAATCCGCCCGCGGACAGGTTGATCCGTTCATCGTCATGGATGTGATGGCGGCTGCCGCGCGGGCCGAGGCCGCAGGCCGCCACATCATCCATATGGAGGTCGGCCAGCCCGGCACCCCCGCCCCCGCAGCGCGCGCAAGGCGCTGGCCGCGGCACTGGATCAGCCGCTTGGCTATACCGTCGCCCTCGGCCTGCCCGAATTGCGCCGGGGGATCGCGGATTTGTATCGCCGCTGGTACGGGATCGATCTCGATCCGGCCCGCGTGGTGGTGACATCGGGCAGCAGCGGGGCCTTTATCCTGGCCTTCTCGGCACTGTTCGATGCCGGGAACCGGGTGGCGATGGGATTTCCCGGCTATCCCAGCTATCGCCAGATCCTGCGCGCCATGTCGCTGGAACCCGTGGGGATCGAGACCCGGCCCGAGGACCGCTATCAACCCCGGCCCGACGCGCTGCCCGATGCGCAGGGGTTGATCCTCGCCTCGCCCGGCAACCCTTCGGGAACGGTGCTGCGGCTTGATGAGATGCGGGCATTGACGCAAGCCGCTGCGGCAAAGGGCATGGCCGTGATCTCGGACGAGATCTATCACGGGCTCAGCTATGGCGACCGCTGCCATTCGGCACTTGAGGTTACAGATGAGGTTTTCGTCGTAAACTCTTTCAGTAAATACTTTTCCATGACCGGGTGGCGGGTCGGATGGATGATCGTTCCGGAAACGCATCTGCGCACGGTCGAGCGTCTGGCCCAGAACCTGTTCATCTGCCCGCCCCATGCCAGCCAGGTCGCGGCGCTGGCCGCGCTGGATTGCGAGGACGAGGCGCAGGCCAATCTGGCCTTCTATCGGGAAAACCGCCGCCTGATGCTGGAAGGGCTGCCGAAAGCGGGCTTTACCCGGATCGCACCGCCGGAAGGGGCGTTCTACATCTATGCCGATGTGTCGGATTTTACCGATAATTCGCTGGCATTCGCGACGGAAATTCTTGATCGTGCCGGGGTGGCGGTCACGCCGGGACTGGATTTCGACCCGGATCGGGGTGCCCGGACCCTGCGGTTCTCCTATGCCCGCGCGACATCTGATATTGCCGAAGGGTTGCGGCGATTGACGGAATTCATGGCGTCACGATGAGCCTTGCCTTGCCCAGATGGCTGCTGCTGAGCCTCTTGCTGCTGATCCCCGCCCCCGCCCCGGCGCAAGAGGCCGCGCGGCTACTTGTCGGCGCCTCTTCCCTGACCGCCGAGGAGAGTGGCTGGGGATGGGGTTGGGGCCGCGAACCGACACTGGAACTTGAACTCGCGCTAAGCCGGGCGGTGCCCTATCGCGCCGTTATCGTGGGCGATCCGGTGCGGCTGATCGTCGATTTGAAGGAGACCGATTTCAGCGGGTTGCGGACCGAGGATCTGTTCGGCCACGATGCCGTCCCGGCGATCCGCTGGGGCGCGTTCCGGCAAGGATGGTCCCGTATCGTGGTGGAACTTCCCGGCCCCTACAGGATCACCAGCGCAAGCCAGCGGACCAAGGCTCCGCAGCCGGTCATCCGGGTCAGGCTGGAGCCGGTCGCCGAGGATGAGTTCGCTCCGCTGCCCAGTGCCACCGCGGCGCTGCGCAACCTGCCCGCCCCCGCCGATCTGCCTCCCCCCACAGCCGATGCCGAAGGCCTGACGGTGGTGCTGGATCCCGGGCATGGCGGCTTCGATCCCGGCGCGCAGGCGGGCGGAGAGACCGAGGCCGACCTGGTCCTGGGCTTTGCGAAAGAGCTGCGAACCGCGCTGGAGGCGCAGGGCGTCACGGTCAGGATGACGCGGGAAGATGACAGCTTCGTCAGGCTTGAGAAGCGGATGACCATGGCCCGGGATGCAGGCGCGGACCTGTTCCTGTCGCTCCATGCCGATGCCCTGCCGAGCGGTCAGGCGGCGGGGGCGACCATCTTCGTCTGGAATCCCAAGGCCAATGGAAAGGCGGCCAGGCAACTGGCCACGCGCCATGATCGCAGCGACCTGCTGTCGGGGATAGACCTGACCGGCAAGGATGACGGGCTGGCCTCGGTGATGATGGATTTCGCCCGCACCGATACCCAACCGAGATCCGAGAATTTCGCCCGTTTCCTGACTTCGCGCATGGCCTTGCAGGGGATCGGATTGCATGACCGGCCGATCCAGGGCGCGGCATTCTCGGTGCTGAAATCCCCCGACATCCCTTCGGCCCTGCTCGAACTGGGCTTCATCACCGATGAGCACGACCGTGCCAATCTGACCGATCCGCAATGGCGCGCCCGCATGGTGCGGGTGCTTGTCGAGGCGATTTCCGGTTGGGCAAGGGACGAGCGGTTCCGCGAAACGAATCTGCGGCACTGAATGACCCGGCCTTTCCGAACCCGGCTTGCCCGCGCGGCAATCCCCCTCCGGCGGCCCGCAATTTGCCGCGTTCCGATGACCCAGTGTTGTTTTGACGCTTGTTGATGCTCCCGCTATAGACTGGGACAAACAGCGAAAGGCCTCTCTTCCGTGCTGCGCAGCATTCTCTCATTTTTCGGCTCGATCTTCTCGTGGTTCGTGACCGCCTGTTTCTTCATCGCGCTGACCCTTGGCGGGATTTTCTGGATGTATTCCCGCGACCTGCCCAGCCATGAGCAATTGGCGCGCTACACGCCCAAGACCATCAGCCGGATCTATTCGAGCGAAGGCCGCCTGATCGACGAATTCGCCGAGGAACGCCGGATCTTCGTTCCGGTCGAGGAAATCCCCGACCTGCTGAAACAGGCCTTCATCAGCGCCGAGGACAAGCATTTCAACGATCATCCGGGCTATGACATCCGGGGCATTGGCAGCGCGATCTGGCAAGCGGTCCGCAGCGGCGGAGAAAGCGTGCGGGGCGCTTCGACCATCACCCAGCAGGTGATGAAGAATTTCCTGCTCTCCAGCGACCGCAGCGTCGAGCGCAAGGTGAAGGAACTGATCCTCGCCTCGCGGCTGGAACATTCGCTGAGCAAGGACCAGATCCTCGAACTCTATCTGAACGAGATCTATCTTGGCCAGAACAGCTACGGGGTGGCCGCCGCCGCGCAGACATTCTTCAACAAGTCGCTGTCCGAACTGGCCCCGCACGAGGCCGCGATGCTGGCGGCCATGCCGCAGGCACCGGGCCGCTATCACCCCGTCCGCGCCAAGGAGCGGGTGACCGAGCGGCGCAATTACGTGCTGCGGGAGATGTGGCAGAACGGCTATATCGACGAGGCCACCTATGAGGCCGAGGCGAAACTGCCGCTCAAATCCGTGCAGAATGGCGATTATCCCTCCTTCCGCGAGCAGATGCCGTCGCGCGATTATTTCACCGACGAGATCCGGCGTCAGCTCAGCCGCGAATTCGGGCATGACGAATTCTTCGGCGGCGGGCTGACCATCCGCGCGACCATCGACCCGGAAATGCAGGACCAGGCCGCCGATGCGCTGCGCGAGGCGCTCGAGAAATACGACCGCGGTCTTGGCATCTGGAACGGCACGGGAGAGACGATCCCGCCCGGGAAACTGGCGAACGAGGCGTCCTGGCGGGGCGCGCTGTGGGATCTGCAGGTGCCGCGCGACATTCCCGGCTGGTATCCGGCGGTGGTGCTGGAACAGGGCGAGCAGGATGCCCGTATCGGCATCGAGGGCATCGAGGAGGATGCCGACGGCCACTGGATCCCGGCCCAGGACGTGCAATGGGCGCGCAAGCGGCTGTCCGATGGCAGCCTCGCGTCCCGCGCGCAGGTCGCAAGCGATCTGCTTGAAATCGGCGATGTGGTGCTGGTGCGCGCCATGACCAGCGACAGCGACGGCAGCTTCATCCGCTGGACGCTGCGGCAGGTCCCCCGGGTCCAGGGCGGCTTCATGGCGATGGATGTCAATACCGGCCGCGTCATCGCCATGCAGGGCGGATTTTCCTACCAGTCCTCGGTCTTCAACCGCGCCACGCAGGCGCAGCGGCAGCCGGGCTCCAGCTTCAAGCCCTTCGTCTATGCCGCCGCGCTGGACAACAATTACACCCCCGCCACGATCGTCGTGGACGAGCCGATCCGCGTGAACACTCCCGCCGGATTGTGGGAGCCGAAGAATTCCAGTGGCCGCCATTACGGCCCGACCCCGCTGCGCACCGGGATCGAGCAGTCGCGCAACCTGATGACGATCCGCATCGCACAGGATATCGGCATGGAGACCGTTGCGGCATATGCCGAGAAATTCGGCGTCTACGACCGTCTCAAGCCCTTCCTGGCGAATTCGCTCGGCGCGCAGGAGACGACGCTGTTCAAGATGGTCGCCGCCTATGCGATGTTCGCCAATGGCGGCGAGCGGGTGGAGCCGACGCTGGTGGACCGGGTGCAGGACCGTCGCGGGCGGACCATCTATCGCCATGACCGCCGGGTCTGCGAGACCTGCGGCCTGCAGGCCCTGCCCGCCGGCCGCGCGCCGGTGATCGACAGCAATCGCGAGCGGGTCATGGATGCCGTCACCGCCTATCAGCTGACCTCGATGCTCGAAGGCGTGGTCGCGCGCGGATCGGGGAAGGGCGTGAACCTGCCGGTGCCGATCGCCGGCAAGACCGGCACCACGAATGACGCCAAGGATGTCTGGTTCATCGGCTTTTCCAGCAATATCGTGGCCGGCTGCTATCTTGGCTACGACCAGCCGCGCAGCCTGGGCTCGCATGCCTATGGCGGGACATTATGCGTGCCGGTCTTCAACGCCTTCATGCGCGAGGCGGTGAAGGAATTCGGCGGCAGCGAATTCAAGGTTCCGCCCGGCGGTTACTGGGTCAAGATCGACCGCGTGACCGGCCAGCGCCTGCCCGACGATGCGAACGGCCCCAATGTCATCGCCGAATATTTCCGCGACGGCACCGATCCCGACTGGCTGTCGCCCTATGTCGTCGCCGGTTTCGGAGACGAGAATGTGGTGCTCCCCTGGGAGGCCGGATCCGATGGCGGAACCGCTGTCACCACCTCGACCGGAGAGCGCAAGGTGATCCCGAAAAAAGCGGATTTCGGGACGATGTCCTCGGGCGGGCTGTATTGATCGAAGCCGGGGCATGCTGGACCGGAACAGGCGTTCGGGCCGCGTGACCCGGGGCGAGCCTATGGGGGGGCGATCTCTCGGGGGAATGATCCGACGAGCAGAATACGCGGCTATCCTGATCGTTGCGGGAAAAGCGCTATCAACCGACGGCTGTAATATCGATGCGGCGGAACATTGATCCGTGCTGGCGGACTCCCTGCCTTACCATGCCATGGGCGCCTATTAACCAGCCAGTCAAGTTTCCATTTACAGATCCCGGTGAAGAGACGCATTTTCACATGTGAATCGACGCATTTAGCGGAAAGCGAATGCAGTCGCCTTCACGCGATTTATGCGCATCTGGTTAACATTGTTCGGTCAAGGGTAAGGAAGTTTCGTGGTTATATCTGTAAAAAACTCCGATGGAACGGGACAGGGTGAAGTTGCCGCCGACGGGGAATCCTACTCCGGTAACATCAACCAGGGCGATAACGACGCCAACTACGTCATCGACAATAACAGCACCTATACCGGCAGCTTCGCGACCGGCGCCGGAAATCACACCATCCTTCTGGATTCCGGTGGCGTTGTTGAGGGCACCATCCAGCTCGGCGGTTACGGAACACATTCCAACACGATAGAGGTTTTCAACAATTCCGCAGATGATCTGCCCCCACGACAAACCCAGATAGGCGGCAGCCTCAGTGGCGGCGGAGGTCGGGACACCATCATCGTGGACGGATCCGGTTACGCAGGGTCCGATGAATACGCGATTTCGATCGGTGCCGCGAATGGAATTGGCGGTATAGACGCCGGTACTGGCGACGACTCAATCACCATTGCGAACGGGGTTCACATCGCCAAGGATGTTCACCTTCAATCCGGCAATGATACGCTTTCGATCGGTCCCGATGTCCTTATCGATGGAAATGTTCTGTCAGGGGGCGAGCCTGTCGATGGCACCGCCGACGCAGTCATGATCCATGAAGGCGCAATTGTCAACGGATCGGTGATCCTGGCGGACAGCGACGATTCTCTCACCATTTCCGGCCATGTCGGGAACGGTTCCACCTATGACCAGATCGCGTCGGGCGAGGGTGAGGATACCGTAACGATCACATCTACAGCGGTCGTGGATGTTGCCCGGATCAATATCGGATCAACGCATGGCAGCTCGCTTGTCCTCGAAGCCGGCTCGCATGTTACATTCACACCAGGCGGATATGCCGGTGCCTCCATAAGTTCCAGTCATGCCAATGACTATTTTTTCCTGGGTGGAACGATTGAAAGTTCTTACAGCGGAAATTACCTGACCGGGCCGGATATAACAGCGAATTACGGCGCCGATACGATCGAGATCGGGAAGGAATTCTCTGCCATCAAGGAAAATTCAAATCCATTCCTTATCGACGGCGGCGGAGGTTCCGATGATAACGATACGCTTGACCTGAAGGCTCTTGCCGGTCGCATTGTCAGCCACGAAATAGATCCGAAAAATTCGGAAAGCGGCAAAGTCATCCTGGATGACGGCACGATTATCGAATACCGGGATATCGAGAATGTCACCATACCCTGTTTCACAGCCGGAACAATGATCGAGACGGCTAGTGGTACGCTTGCAGTGGAAGATCTGCGATCCGGCGACTTGGTCATGACCGCCGATAACGGCCCTCAGCCAATCCGCTGGATCGGCTCGCGCAAGCTTTCCGCGATCCATCTGAAAAAAGCTCCGAACCTGCGCCCCATCCGAATCCGAGCCGGTGTGCTTGGCAAGAACACACCGACTAGCGAACTGGTTGTCTCTCCGCAGCACCGTGTGCTGGTCCGCTCGAAAATCGCACAGCGCATGTTCGGAACCGACGAGGTTTTGGTTGCCGCCAAGTAATTGCTGGCCATTGACGGGATCGAACTCGCCGAGGATATGACCGGGGTCGAATATTGGCATTTCATGTTCGATCGGCACGAGGTCGTCCTGGCAAACGGCGCCAGGACCGAGAGCCTCTATACCGGGCCAGAGGCTCTGAAATCGATTGGCAAGGAGGCGTTGAAGGAAATTTACCAGATCTTTCCCCGGCTTCGTGACGATGATGGCTTCAAGCCTGAATCGGCGCGCAGGCTCGTGAAAGGGGCGCTTGGCCGCAAGCTCGCGACACGTCATCTCAAGAACGCTGTCGCGCTGGTCAACTGAAACCCTGCTGCGAAGCGGATTGGTGACACGCCTGTTCCAGCAGTGATCGCATTTTTCCTGACAGCTCATGAAAGATCGTATTCGGGCTTGGACTTGTCGTGTCGCCCTGCGCGCGCTATCACCCCTGACCTGACGCAAGAGCCCCAGGAGCCGATCATGCGCGCCGAGACGCAGTCCACTATCGAAACCATCCGACGCTCGCTGAACCTGCTGGGGCAGCGGATGGATTGGCAGACCGCTCCACATCGGCTGGAAGAGATGAACGCGATGATCGAGGCCGGGGATCTGTGGTCCGACCCGGCGAGGGCGCAAAAGCTCATGCGCGAGCGGCAGGCGCTGGTCGATGCCATCGACACCTACAAGCGCATCGAAGGCGATCTGACCGCCAATGCCGAGATGGTCGAACTGGCCGAAGCAGAGGGCGACGAGGAACTGGTCACCGAGGCCGAGGGCAATCTCAAGGCACTGGCCGAGATGGCCGCACAGAAAGAGCTAGAGGCGCTGCTGAATGGCGAGGCGGATGCCAATGACACCTTCCTCGAAATCAATGCCGGCGCGGGCGGCACGGAAAGCTGCGATTGGGCCGCGATGCTGGCACGCATGTATGTGCGTTGGGCCGAGAAGAAGGGTTACGAGGTCGAGCTGATGAGCGAAAGCGCCGGGGACGAAGCCGGGATTCGCAGCGCCGCCTACAAGATCACCGGGCATAACGCCTATGGCTGGCTGAAATCGGAATCGGGCGTGCATCGGCTGGTGAGGATCAGCCCCTTCGACAGCTCGGCGCGCCGGCATACCTCATTCAGCTCTGTCTGGGTCTATCCGGTGGTCGATGAGAATATCGAGATCACCGTGCCCGATAATGAAATCCGCATCGACACCTACCGCTCCTCGGGCGCGGGCGGACAGCATGTGAACACCACCGATTCGGCGGTGCGGATCACCCATATCCCCACCGGAATCGTGGTGACCAGTTCCGAGAAGTCGCAGCACCAGAACCGCGCCAATGCCATGGCAGCGCTGAAATCACGGCTTTACGAGATGGAGCTGCGCAAGCGCACCGAAAGCATCCAGGCGCAGCATGACGCCAAGGGTGATGCTGGCTGGGGCAACCAGATCCGCTCTTATGTGCTGCATCCCTACCAGATGGTGAAGGACCTGCGCACATCCGAGGAAACCAGCGATACGCAAGGCGTTCTGGACGGCGATCTGGACGCTTTCATGGCCGCCACCCTGGCGATGGATGTCGCGGGCAAGAGCCGTGCCGAGGCGCAATCCGAGGACTGACCTATCCCGGCAGGCAGGGAATATGAGGGGCGACGCTTTCGGGCAGCAGCCCGTTCAGACGCGGATCGGGGATAATTTCGACCTGACGCCGGATCGGGGTAAAGCCCGAGCGGCGATAGAAATCCACTGCCGCCGGATGATCCATCGTGCAGGTATGCACCCATAGCCGCGCCAGGGGCCGCGCCCAAGCGATTTCCAGGGTCCGGTTCATCAACCAGCGCCCCGCGCCGCTGCCGATGAGTTCCGGGGACAGGCCGAAAAACGCCAGCTCGCATTCATCCCCGCCCCGGAAGTCCAGCTCCAGCAGGCCGACCCCCTCGGGGGTGACAAGCCTGCGGATCTCGACCTTCGGATCATGGATGATCGCGGTCAGTTCGTCATCCGCCATCATCAGCCGCGAACACCAGAGCCAGTCCTCGCCGACACGACGGAACAGGCTGCGATATTCCGCGGGCGGAGGCCGGTGCCAATCTTCGAGCCGCCAATCGCCGGCCTCGCGTTCCGGTCGCGGTGCCGGGGGGCTGCGCATCTCGAACGAGGTCACCACGGTTGCGACCGTTCCCGGCGCGGTGTCGTGATAGCCCGAAGCCAGGGCAGATTGCATGGCCGTCCTCCTTCATCTGCTCCCGGCGAGCGTTTCGGCGGCACCCTAGCCGCCCCGAACCCTGCCGGCAATATCGCCGCAAGGAGGAAAACCCACGGATCATCGGCAGGGAACCGGCCATGCCGCGCAGCAAGATCGCCCGATGCCATGGACAGGTTCGATCCAGTCACCGGTTTCTCTCGATATCGTCAGTGTTCTTAGCTGAAAACGGCCAACCCGCCCCCGCAGCCCCGGCAAGATAATGCCCAAAATACGCAAACCATCGATGCACGGGAACGTGCGGTTGTCCTGTCCCGTTAAGGTCGTGGACAAAAAACCCGTCGAGTTAATCAACCTCAAGGAGTCTGACATGAAATCGATGATCAAAGCCGGAGTGATCTCCGCCCTGACTGGCCTGGGTGCCGTCGCGATGCTTGCACCCGCATATGCTGCCGGGTTCGCCGAGCTGGACGCGAATGCCGATGGCCAGCTCGACATGACCGAGCTGCAGACGGCCTTCGACACCCATGCCGAGGCAACGCTGGAAGCATATGACACGGATGGCGACAGCATGATCAGCGTCGAGGAAGCCGAGGCGATGGCTGCGGGCTCGGCGGCGGCTTCGGCCGAAGCATCGACCGAGGCAGCCACCGAAGCGACCGCCCAGGGTGCAGCCAATGCGGCACAGGGGCTCGAACAGGCAGGCAGCGTGGCCGCCGATGCCGCGGAGACCGGATTGTCGACGGCGACGGAAGCGACCGAAGGGGCGGCCGAGGCAGTCGGAAATGCGCTGCCCGTCACCGGTGGAGTCGAAGCCGACGCCTCGGTCGAGGCGGGTGCCGAAATGTCGAACTGATCGCATACCGATCCCATGACAGGGGCTCTGGCCGGGTATCCCGGCCGGAGCCTTCGCTTTTTCAAGGGTTCGCGCCCTGCCCATGGCGGTGCCATGGCGTTTCGGAAGCCCATCTCATTTCACGAATCCATAGCTCCTTGTTTTGTGCTTATTTTCGGACGGAAAACCGGTGTCGCCCGGTGTGGTAAATGCTCTATGCTGCCCCTGTATCGAGTTCGGGAACCGGGACATGAAAGAAAAAAGCATCAATCTCGCATTGCAGGGCGGCGGCGCGCATGGCGCCTTTGCCTGGGGCGTTCTGGACCGGCTCCTGGACGAGGACTGGCTGAGGATATCGGCGATCACCGGCACCTCGGCGGGGGCGCTGAACGGCGCGGCACTGAAAGCCGGGCTGTCCCGTCGCAGCGGCGTCAGGGGGCGGCAGGCAGCGCGGGAGAATCTCGATCGTCTCTGGGGCGAGGTCGGGCAGATCTCGGACAACAATGTCGTGCGCTGGATGCATTCGCTGATTCCCATGCCCCGCGGTTTCCATCGCCTGACCGAGATGTTCTCTCCCGCCGCATGGATGGACAGCATGACACGGGTCTTCAGCCCGTATGATTACGGTCCTTTCTACGTCAATCCGCTGGCGGCGGTGCTGCACGAGTTGCCCTATCCGGATTTCAGCACCGAACAGGGGCCAGAACTATTCGTCGCGGCAACCAATGTGCGCACGGGGCGCATGCGCGTCTTTACGGGGCGCCAGGTGACACCCGACGCGGTGATGGCCTCGGCCTGCCTGCCAAGCCTGTTTCGCGCCGTCGAGATCCGGGATTCGGAAACCGGCGAGACCGACGCCTATTGGGATGGCGGCTTTACCGGCAACCCGGCCCTGTTCCCGCTCTATCGCGCCCATCTGCCGCGCGACATCGTGATCGTGAATATCAACCCGATGATCCGCGACTGCGTGCCCAGAACCCCGGTCGAGATTGCGACCGCGTCAACGAGATCAGTTTCAACTCGGCGCTGATGGCCGATCTGCGGGCGATCAATTTCGTCAAGAAACTGGATGCCGAGGATCGCTTGGGCGACCGGGCGATGAAGGTTCCGCTGATCCACATGATCCTTGACGACACGCTGATGAACGATCTCTCCGCGCGTTCCAAGATGATGCCCGAGCCGGGAATGCTGACCCGGATGAAAGAGGCCGGGCGCGTGGCCGCCGACAGTTTCCTGAACGATCACGCAGATGCGCTGAACAGCAGCGATACGGTGGACCTGTCGGCACTGTTCACCCGGGTCACCGTCGGATAACCGTCGGGCGCTTTCTTGATCGAGAGCGCCCGCTCCGGCCGGGAATTTACCCTTTCAGGATATGATCGGCGGCCTTTTCCCCGACCATGATCGAGGGACCGTTCAGGTTGCCATTGGTGATACGCGGAAAGACCGAGCTATCGGCCACGCGCAGATTCTCGGCCCCGATGACGCGAAGTTCGGGATCGACCACGGCCATGGGATCATCCGGCCGACCGATCTTTGCGGTGCCGCAGGGATGAAACGCGGATTCGGCATGTTCGCGGATGAAGGCGTCGATCTGCTCGTCGCTTTGCACATCGGCACCCGGCTGGATCTCGTCGCCGCGATATTCCTCGAACGCCTTTTGATCGAAGATCTGCCGGGTCAGGCGCACGCAGGCGCGGAATTCCTTCCAGTCATCGGGATGCGACATGTAATTGAAGCGGATCTCGGGTGCCTCCGCCGGATCGCCCGAGGCCAGCCGGATGGTGCCGCGCGATTTCGACCGCATCGGGCCGACATGAGCCTGGAACCCGTGCCCCTTGGCCGCAGCCTTGCCGTCATAACGCACCGCCAGCGGCAGGAAGTGATACTGGATATCCGGATAATCGATATCCTCGCCCGAACGGATGAAGCCGCAGCTTTCGAACTGGTTCGACGCGCCAAGGCCGGTTTTTTGCAAGAGCCACTCGATCCCGACCCGGCTTTTGCCCAGCAGATTATAGTAAGTATACAGGCTGACCGGCTTCAGCGCCTTGTATTGCATGTATATTTCAAGATGGTCCTGCAGGTTTGCCCCGACGCCCGGCCGGTCGGCCAGCGGCGTGATCCCGTGTTCGCGCAGGTGGTCCGCCGGGCCGAAGCCGGACAGCATCAGCAGTTTCGGCGTATTGATCGAACTGGCCGAGACGATCACCTCGCGCCCCGCCGTGATCTTCTCGATCCGTCCCTTGCGCTCGATCTCGACGCCGTAGGCGCGATTGCCTTCGAGCAGGATACGGCGGGCAAAGGCGCGGATCACCTGCAACCGGCCGTTCTTGCGGGCCGGGCGCAGATAGGCATTGGCCGCAGACCAGCGGCGGCCCTTCCAGATGGTCGCCTCCATCGGGCCGAAACCCTCCTGGTGCTCGCCATTGTAATCGTCGGTGCGCGGCCAGCCCGCCTGTGCTCCGGCCTCGATGAAGGCGTTGAACAGCGGGTTCTTGCGCTTGCCGCGGGTGATATGCAGCGGACCGCTGTCTCCGCGCCATTCCGAGACGCCGCCATGCCATGTCTCCATGCGCTTGAAATAGGGCAGAACATCGTCATAGCCCCAGCCCGTCGCACCGGATTCCTTCCAATATTCAAAGTCCTTGCGGTTCCCCCGTACGAAAACCATACCGTTGATCGAAGAGGAACCACCCAGCACCTTGCCCCGTGGCGTGACCAGCCGCCGCCCTCCCAGATGAGGCTCGGGTTGCGACGAGAATCCCCAGTCATAGCGGGACATGTTCATCGGATAGCTGAGCGCGCCCGGCATCTGGATGAAGGGGCCGATATCGCTGCCCCCGAACTCGATCAGGGTGACGCTGCGGCCCGCCTCGGTCAGGCGATAGGCCAGTGCGCAACCGGCGCTGCCTGCGCCGATGATGACATAATCGGATTGGCTCATTGCTGCATCTTTCCAGAACGGCGGGGCGGATCAGTAGGGCGCGTCAACGCCACCCATGCCCACATAGACGGATTTCAGTTGCGAATAGTGCTCGATCGCGGCGGCGGAATTCTCGCGCCCCAACCCCGACAGCTTGACGCCGCCGAAGGGCATCTCGACCGGGGTCAGGTTGTAGGTGTTGATCCAGCAGGTGCCTGCCTCCAGCCGTCCGACGACGCGATGGGCGCGGGTCAGGTCCTGCGTGAACACCCCTGCCGCCAGCCCGAAGCCGGTCGCATTGGCGCGGCGGATCACCTCTTCCTCGTCATAGAAGGCCAGCGTGGTCATGACCGGGCCGAAGATTTCATCGCGGGCGATGGTCATCTCGTCCGAGGCATCGGTGAACACCGTCGGCGGGATGAAGGCGCCCTCGCCCAACCCGCCGCAGACAAGCTGTGCGCCCTCGGTCTCGCCCGCGGTGATGGCGGCGCGGATCTTTCCGGCCTGCGCGGGGCTGACGATGGGGCCGTGCTGCGTTTCGGGATCCAGCGGATCGCCCATGCGGACATTGCGGACACGTTCCGCAAGGCGGTCGAGAAAGGCTTCACGGATGCCCTCTTGCAGGAATACCCGCGTCCCGTTCGAGCAGATCTGCCCCGAGGAATAGAAATTCGCCAGCATCGCCGCGCTGACCGCGTCTTCCAGGTTGGCATCGTCGAAAACGATCAGTGGCGACTTGCCGCCAAGCTCCATCGTGACGTGACGCATCCCCTCGGCGGCGGCGGTATAGACGCGGCGGCCGGTGGGCACCGAGCCGGTCAGCGACACCTTGGCCACGTTGGGATCGGTGGTCAGCGCCGCGCCGACCTGTCCGCGACCCTGCACGACGTTGTAGACCCCTGCGGGAAGCCCCGCCTCCAGCAGGATTTCCGCCAGTTTCAACGCGCCGAGGGGCGTTTCCTCGGAGGGTTTGAAGACCATGGCATTGCCCATGACCAGCGCCGGAGCGGCCTTCCAGCAGGCGATCTGGCTGGGATAGTTCCATGCCCCGATACCGGCGCAGACGCCAAGCGGTTCGCGCCGCGTATAGGCCCAGTCCTGCCCCAGGGGGATCATCTGGCCGGTGATCGATGCAGCCAGCCCGCCAAAGAATTCCAGCGCCTGCGCCCCCGATTCCCAATCGGCCACCAGCGTTTCCTGGATCGGCTTGCCGGTATCCAGCGTTTCCAGCCGCGACAGCTCCTCGTTCCGTTCGCGGATGATCGCGGCGGCGCGGGTCAGCACCCGACCACGCTCGACCGGTGCCAGTGCGGCCCAAGCGGGCTGAGCCGCCGCTGCGACCCGGCAGGCATGGGCGACCTGATCGCCCGAGGCCTCGCGCAGGCTGGCGATCTCTTCGCCGGTATAGGGGTAAAGGACCGGCAGCGCCGCGCCCTCGCCCTCGACCGGGCGTCCGTCGATGAACAGGCTGGCGGTGGGTTGGGCGTTCAGACTCATGCGAGTGCCTCTTCAAGATAATCGTTGATGATGTTCAGGGCGGCGGCGCCGTCGGTCGGCCCCGGAGTCAGCACCGCCCGCAGGTAGACCCCATCGATCAGCGCCCCCAATGTGTCGGCGATATTCGTGGGATGATCGGTAAGCGGCCGCAGCGCCACGATCAGATTCGACCGCAGGCGCCGGTGATAGACCCGCAGCAGGCGTGCTGCCTGATTATTCAGCAGGGCCAGTGCATAAAAATTCAACCATGCGCTGATCACCTCGCGCTGGAAATTCTGTGGTGCGAAGCTGGCGGTCAAGATGGCGTCCAGCCGTGCGCGCGGCCCCTGCCCCGGCAAGGCCGCACGCACGGATTTTCCATAGGTTGCAAGGATATGGCGCATCGCCGCCAGGAAAATCTGTTCCTTCGAACCGAAATAGTGATGAGCCAGCGCGGGCGACATGCCGGCGGCACGCGCAATCTGGGCCACGGTCACGTCAAGGGACCCCGCCCGCCCGATCTCGGCAATGGCGGCGTTGATTAACGCGGCTTTTCGGATAGGTTCGGCCCCAAGTTTCGGCATCTGGATATCCGCTGTCGGAGTTTTCGGTTGCTTTTGCAGTCTAACCGATCTTTAATTGACTGGTCAATCAAGAACACAGGGAGCACATAATGACCCTCACCCGTTTCACCGCCGTCCTGGTGCTGACAGCCGCCACCTCCACCGCCGGTTTCGCCCAGGAGTCCGAGCAATGCCAGGAGATCGTCTTCTCGGATGTCGGCTGGACCGATATCACCGCGACGACCGCGCTGGCCACGACCGTGCTGCAGGCGATCGGTTACCAGACCGAGACCAAGATCCTGTCGGTGCCGGTCACCTATACGGCGCTCTCCACCGATGATGTCGATGTTTTTCTGGGCAACTGGATGCCAACGATGGAGGCCGATATCGGCCCCTATGCCGAGGCGGGCACCGTCGATACCGTCCGCACCAACCTGACCGGCGCGAAATACACGCTGGCCACGAACAAGGCCGGCGCCGATCTGGGTATCGACGATTTCGGCAAGATCGCCGAGCACAAGGACGACCTGGACGGCAAGATCTACGGCATCGAGCCCGGCAATGACGGCAACCGCCTGCTGCTGGAAATGGTGGCCGAGGACAAGTTCGGCCTGGGCACTTTCGAGGTGGTCGAATCGAGCGAACAGGGGATGCTGGCGCAGGTGTCGCGCGCCGACGGCGCGGCCAAGCCCGTGGTCTTCCTTGGCTGGGAGCCGCATCCGATGAACGCTCAATTCGAGATGACCTACCTGACCGGCGGCGACGATGTTTTCGGCCCCGACCTGGGCGGCGCCGAAGTCCGCACCAATACCCGCGCAGGCTATGTCGAGGAATGCCCGAATGTCGGGAAATTCCTGCAGAACCTGGAATTCACGCTGGAGATGGAAAACGAGGTCATGGGCAAGATCCTGAATGACGGCCAGGATCCCATGGATGCCGCGAAGGAATGGCTGCAGGCCAATCCCGACGCCGCGACCCCATGGCTGGATGGCGTGACCACGGTGGATGGCAACGACCCGCAAGGCGCCCTGAACGAGGCGCTTGAGGGATGAGGCTGGCCTTCGCTGCGCTTGCCGCGGCGGCAACCCTGCCGCTCGCGGCCCTGGCCGGGCCGCCGGACCAGGCAGGTTGGGACGCCGCCCGCAAGACGATATCCGTCGGCCCGGAACTGGTCGCCGGATATGTCGAACTCGGCGCGGCTCCGGACGAGGCCGAGGGCGTCCCGGTGGTGCTGATCCATGGCTATACCGACAACAGCCGCAGCTGGTCGCTGATGGCGCCCACCCTGGCCGAGACATTGCCCGGCCGCCGGATCGTCGCGATAGATCTGCGCGGTCACGGGATCTCGTCGGCCCCCGATTGCTGCTACGGCCCGGCCGATCTGGCCCATCATGTGACAAAGGCGATGGATGGGCTGGAGATCGGGCAGGCCGATCTCGTCGGCCATTCGCTCGGCTCGATCACCGGCGCCTACCTGGCCGCGACGGAACCCGAAAGGGTCAACCGGCTGGTGCTGATCTCCAGCACGACACGGATGCCCGCCGAGCCGACGCAATGGCTGTGGGACAATGTTCCCGGACTGCCCGGGAAGATTGATCCCGACAGCCAGTTCATGCGCGACTGGTTCTCGAACCCCAACCCGGTGCCGGCAGAATTCCTGGACCGCGAACGGGCCGAGGGTGCGAAGGTTCCGCATCATGTCTGGCTGGGTGTGCTGCAATCGCTCAGCGCAACGGACTGGACACTTCTGGCACCGCGGATCGAAGCGCCGGTTGCCGTTCTCTGGGGCGATCAGGACCCGCTTTTCGGCCAGGAGACGCAAGACTGGCTGCAAGACGCCTTACCCGACGCGACACGCCTGACCTATGAAGGCGCGGGCCATAACATGTTCTGGGAACAACCGGACAAGCTTGCGGCGGATATCGCCGCCTTCCTGCAGCAATAGCAAGACCGGGCGCGCCGTATCCGCTCGGTGCGGCGCGGGTCCAGGCAAGCGAAAGGACATCCGATGGAAGAGCTGACCTCCCTGGTCACCGACAACAAGATCCCGGTAGGAAACACCGCGAAGACGGTTTTCGACTGGCTGAACGCGAATGCGACATGGCTGTTCAATACCGTGGCAACCGTGATGGAATGGCTGATCGGCCGTATCCTCGCGGCGCTGGAATATCCGCATCCCTTCCTGTTCATCGCGCTGGCGGTGGCATTGACATGGGCCCTGCAGAGAAGCTGGAAGACCTGCCTGCTGATCGGGCTGGGCCTGCTCTTCGTGCTCAACCAGGGTTACTGGGAAGAGACGCTGCAATCGCTGACGCTGGTGCTGGCGGCCTGCATCGTCTGCATGGCGATCGGGGTGCCGATCGGTATCGCCGCCGCCCATCGCCCCCGGCTTTACGCGTGGATGCGGCCGGTGCTCGACCTGATGCAGACCCTGCCGACCTTCGTCTACCTGATCCCGGCCATCGTGTTCTTCGGCATCGGCATGGTGCCGGGCCTGCTGGCCACGGTGATCTTCGTGCTGCCCGCGCCGATCCGGCTGACACAGCTTGGCATCAGTTCGACCCCCGAGCCGCTGATCGAGGCCGCCACCGCCTTTGGCGCGACCCCGCGGCAGCTTTTGTGGAAGGTGGAACTGCCAAGCGCCCTGCCCCAGATCATGGCCGGGCTGAACCAGACGATCATGCTGTCGCTGTCGATGGTGGTCATCGCGGCGCTGGTCGGGGCCTCTGGCCTTGGCGTGCCGGTGGTGCGGGCGCTGAACAGCGTGAACACCTCGCTCGGTTTCGAATCGGGTTTCGTCATCGTCATCGTGGCGATCATGCTTGACCGGATGCTGCGGATGGAGGGCCGGAAATGAACGGGCAGACACAGAACGCCGTCGAATTCGACCGGGTCAGCATCGTCTTTGGCGACCGGCCCGAAACCGCCCTGCCCTTGATGGACCAGGGCCAGGAACGCGGCGCGATCAAGGCCGAGACCGGGCAGGTCCTGGGTGTCCATGATTGCAGCGTGGATGTCCGGCAGGGCGAAATCCTCGTGCTGATGGGGCTGTCGGGTTCGGGCAAATCGACGCTGCTGCGCGCGGTCAACGCGCTCAACCATGTCTGCCGGGGCGAGGTTCGTGTCTGGGACGGCGGCAAGATGATCTCGGTCACCGGCGCCGGCAATCGCTCGCTTCGGGACCTGCGCCTGCGCCATGTGGCGATGGTCTTCCAGCAATTCGGCCTGCTGCCATGGCGCACGGTGCGCGAGAATGTCGGGCTGGGCCTGGAACTGGCCGGCATGTCCGCCAGTGACCGGCAGGATCGCGTGGACCGGCAGCTTGAAACCGTGGGCCTCACGGACTGGGCTGAGCGCAAGGTCGGGGAATTGTCAGGCGGCATGCAGCAGCGCGTCGGCCTTGCCCGCGCCTTCGCGACCGAAGCCCCGATCCTGCTGATGGACGAGCCGTTCAGCGCGCTCGATCCGCTGATCCGCGCCCGCCTGCAGGACGAGTTGCTGGAATTGCAGGCTAAGACGCAGCGCACGATCATCTTCGTCAGCCATGACCTGGACGAGGCCTTCAAGCTGGGCAACCGCATCGCGTTGATGGAGGGAGGCCGGATCGTCCAGATCGGCACCGCGCGCGAGATCATCGCCAATCCGGTCAATGATTACGTCGCCGATTTCGTCGCCCATATGAACCCGCTCGGCGTGCTGACCGCCTCTGACATCGCGGAACCGGGCGAGGCCGAGGGCGCGCCCGTGCCCGCCGACATGCCGGTCCGCGAGATCATGGGGCTTCTGGCCGATGCCCCGGAGGGCATGGTGCCGGTCGAGGGCGGCGGACGCATCACCCGCGATGCCGTATTGGCCCGGCTGATCGATCCGCGTGGCAAGTAGAACGGAGCGGCAGAGCACTTACCCGCATCGCGCAAGATGCGCTTCTGCCGTTCTTCTTCACGGAAATATCCTCGGGGGGGTGAGGGGGACGGACAGTCCCCCTTTCAACCGATGCACCAGTCCCAAGCGCTACCGGCTCGCCGCCCGCCATCCATTGGCGAGACGGGAACACAGCTTACTGGATGCGCACCCAGGTCTGGCTCTTGCACAGCAGCCCGCCGGCGACGCAGCCCGAAAGGCTCATCTGTTCGCCCGAGACCTGCGCCTTGCCCATATAGATCTTGTTATTGGCGGGCCGCCACACCTTGCCCTCGTAATTGCCGCCGCCCTTTGCAGCCATGTCGATCACGATCTGGCGGCCGATATTGGGAGAAGCATATTCGGCCTTGTCCTTGAAGGTCCGGCTGATCGTGCCGCAAAAGGCGTTGCCGCAGGGGGCGATCGTGACATGGGCGAAGGCGCCGTCATCCGGTTGGGTCTGCCAGACGCCCTCGATCGGGTCCGCTGCCGCGGCGGCGGCGGTCGCGCCAAGCAGGAATGCCGCGGCCATGAACAGTTTTCTCATTATCATTCCTCCTCGGATGTCATCTGCCAGTTTGTGCCGCAAAATCACCGCATGGCAAGGATGACGTGAGGTGACACCCTTTCCCTTCGGCTGCCGAGATGGCAAAGGAGACGGGAACCGATGACAGCGAGAGCCGAGATGATCCTGTACCCAGCCATCGACCTGAAAGACGGCAATTGCGTGCGCCTGCTGCGCGGCGACATGGAGGCGGCGACCGTGTTCGGCTCTGACCCGGCGGCACAGGCGCGGGCCTTTCGGGATGCCGGGGCGGAATGGCTGCACCTGGTTGATCTGAACGGCGCCTTCGAGGGCAAGCCGGTGAATGCCGCGGCGGTCGAGGCGATCCTGGCCGCGATCGACATCCCCGCGCAGCTTGGCGGCGGCATTCGCGACATGGCCACGATCGAGACCTGGCTTGAACGCGGTCTGACGCGGGTCATCCTCGGCACCGTCGCGGTCGAGAACCCCGCCCTGGTGCGCGAGGCGGCGGATGCCTTTCCGGGCCGCATTGCCGTGGGCATCGACGCCCGCAACGGCCGCGTGGCGACACGGGGATGGGCGACCGAAACCAAGGTGAAGGCCACCGATCTCGCCCGCGAATTCGAGGATGCGGGCGTGGCGGCGATCATCTATACCGATATCGACCGTGACGGGGCGATGCAGGGGCCGAATATCGCGGCGACCGAGGCGCTGGCCCGGACGGTCAATATCCCGGTCATCGCCTCGGGCGGTGTATCGAGCCTGAACGACCTGACTGCACTGGCCCGGACCGGCATCATCGCGGGTGCGATTTCCGGCCGCGCGCTTTATGATGGGGCCCTGGACCTTGGCGAGGCGCTGGCGGCGCTGCGCTGACCTTTCAAGGAAACACGATGCTCAAGACCCGGATCATCCCCTGTCTCGATGTTGCCGATGGCCGCGTGGTCAAGGGCGTGAATTTCGTCGACCTGGTCGATGCCGGCGACCCGGTCGAGGCCGCGCGCGCCTATGACGCGGCGGGGGCCGATGAGATCTGCTTTCTCGACATCCATGCCACGCATGAGAATCGCGGCACCATGTTCGACCTGGTTACCCGCACGGCCGAGCAATGTTTCGTGCCGCTGACCGTGGGTGGCGGCGTGCGCAGCCATCGCGATGTGCGCGACCTGCTGCTGGCGGGGGCCGACAAGGTCAGCTTCAACTCTGCCGCCGTGGCCGATCCCGATGTCGTGGCTGCCGCCGCCGACCGTTTCGGCAGCCAATGCATCGTCACCGCCATCGATGCCAAGACCGTATCCCCCGGCAGATGGGAGATCTTCACCCATGGCGGGCGCAAGCGACGGGCATCGACGCGGTCGAGTTCGCACGCCTCGTCGAGGCAAAGGGCGCCGGGGAAATCCTGCTGACCAGCATGGATCGCGACGGCACGAGGGCGGGCTTCAACCTGCCCCTGACCCGTGCCATCGCGGATGCGGTGAATATCCCGGTCATCGCCTCGGGCGGGGTCGGCACGCTGGATCACCTGGTCGAAGGCGTCACGCAGGGCCATGCCAGCGCCGTCCTTGCCGCCTCGATCTTCCATTTCGGCACCTATACCATCGCCGAGGCCAAGGCCCATATGGCCGCGGCCGGCATCCCGATGAGGCTGACATGACGCCATCCGACCGCCCTCGCCCGCTCGACCGGCTGGCCGCCACGGTGACGGCTCGCAAATCCGCCGATCCGGAAAGTAGCTGGACCGCGAAGCTGCTGGCCAAGGGCCCCGAGAAATGCGCCGAGAAATTCGGCGAAGAAGCCATCGAGGCGATCATCGAGGCGACCCGCGGCGACCGCGAGCGCCTGACATCGGAGGCCGCGGATGTGATCTATCACCTGCTGGTCATGCTGGCCGCACGGGATCTGACCCTGGCCGATGTCGAGGCAGAGCTGGAACGTCGCGAGGGCGTTTCGGGACTGGCGGAAAAGGCCGCGCGCGGGGAATGATGGGGATTGCCGCAAAAAACGGCAGGGCGCTGAAATCGGCCCGATTGACGCGAAACCCTTCCCCTCGGGCAGGCTTGGGGGCTATAAGCGGCACAATCGCCGCCTTCCACCGGAAGGACGGCCTGAAAACACGGCAGAGGACTGCATGAGCAACGATTCGAAAGACGGCAAGCTTCACGATGGCGACGTGGCCTTTATCCAGTCACTGGCCGAACTGCTGAATGCAAGCGATCTGGCCGAACTGTCGGTCAAGCGCGAATATGGCGAACATGACCGGCTGACCGTCAGCCTGTCCAAACAGGGCAAACAGGTCGCGATGCAGGCCATGATGCCCGCCCCGGCACATCCCGCGCCTGCGCCCTCGGCTCACGCGGCGTCCCCGGCAGCCACGGCACCTGCGGCTCCGGCCAGCGAGGACCCGGCCGATCTTCCGGGCGTGGTGACCTCTCCCATGGTCGGCACCGCCTATCTCGCGGCCGAGCCCGGCTCAGCCCCCTTCGTCCAGATCGGCCAGAGTATCGAGGAAGGCGACACGCTGCTGATCGTCGAGGCGATGAAGACCATGAACCACATTCCCGCCCCCCGCTCCGGCACCGTCAAGCGGATCCTGGTCGATGACGGCAGCCCGGTCGAGTTCGGCGCCCCCCTGATGGTCGTCGAGTGAGGCCCTGATGTTCGACAAGATCCTGATCGCCAATCGCGGCGAGATCGCCCTTCGCGTGATCCGCGCCTGCCGCGAGATGGGCGTCGCCTCGGTGGCGATCCATTCCACGGCGGACGAGGACGCGATGCATGTGCGCATGGCCGATGAATCGGTCTGCATCGGCCCCGCGCCTTCCTCGGCCAGCTATCTGTCGATGCCCGCCATCATCTCGGCCTGCGAGATCACCGGCGCGCAGGCGATCCATCCGGGCTACGGCTTCCTGTCGGAAAATGCAGGTTTCGTGCAGATGCTGGAGGATCACGGCATCACCTTCATCGGCCCGCGCGCCGAGCATATCCGCATCATGGGCGACAAGATCACCGCCAAGGACACGATGAAGGCGCTTGGCGTTCCCTGCGTGCCGGGCAGCGAAGGCGGGGTCGATGATGTCGACGACGCCAGGAAAGTCGCAGCCGAGATCGGCTATCCGGTCATCATCAAGGCCACCGCCGGCGGCGGCGGGCGCGGGATGAAGGTGGCGCAGGACGAAAAGGGTCTGGAGGTCGCCTTCCGCACCGCCCGGGCCGAGGCCAAGGCCGCATTCGGCAACCCGGATGTCTATATCGAGAAATACCTGCAGAAGCCGCGCCATATCGAGATCCAGGTCTTTGGAGACGGCAAGGGCCGCGCCGTTCATCTGGGCGAGCGCGACTGCTCGCTGCAACGCCGCCACCAGAAGGTGCTGGAAGAGGCCCCCGGCCCGGTGATCACCGATGAGCAGCGCGCCCGTATCGGCCAGGTCTGCGCCGACGCGGTGGCCAAGATCGGCTATGCGGGCGCGGGCACGATCGAATTCCTGTTCGAGGATGGCGAATTCTATTTCATCGAGATGAACACCCGCCTGCAGGTCGAACACCCGGTGACCGAGGCGATCTTCGGCGTCGACCTGGTCCGCCAGCAGATCCTCGTCGCGGCGGGCGAGGAGATGGAGTTCCAGCAGGACGAATTGTCGATCCGCGGCCATGCCATCGAAGTGCGCATCAACGCCGAGAAGGTGCCGGGCTTCAGCCCCTGCCCCGGCAGGATCAGCCAGTATCACGCTCCGGGCGGGCTTGGCATCAGGATGGATTCGGCGCTTTACGACGGCTATTCCATCCCACCCTATTACGACAGCCTGATCGGCAAGCTAATCGTGCATGGCCGTGACCGGCGCGAGGCATTGGCGCGGCTGGACCGCGCATTGGGGGAATTGATCGTGGATGGCATCGATACCACGGTGCCGCTGTTCAGCGACCTGCTGCAAGAGCCCGACATCCAGTCCGGCAATTACTCGATCCACTGGCTCGAGCGGTGGCTGGACCGGAAATACGGCTGAGTCACCGCGTGCTGACGCCTGCGCAACTGCTCTCCGGTTATGCGCAGGGCGTCTTTCCCATGGCGGAAAGCGCCGATGATCCGCGCCTGTTCTGGTTCGATCCGCCCATGCGCGGGGTGCTGCCGGTGGGTGGTGTCCACGCCTCGCGCTCGCTCTTGCGCGACCTGCGGCGCGGGGGCTGGTCTGCCCATCTCGACGGCGATTTCAGCCATGTCGTGGCAGCCTGCGCGGATCGCGACGAGACCTGGATCAACGCGCCGCTCGCCCGGCTGTATGACGATCTGCACCGGGACGGCTATGCCCATGCCATAGAAATCCGTCACCATGACCGCTTTGCGGGCGGCATTTTCGGCATCACCCTGGGGACGGCATTCTTCGGGGAATCCATGATGTCCGCGCAACGAAACGGTTCGAAAATGGCCCTGCTCTGGGCATCCAGCCACCTGGCGCGCTGCGGCTTTACCCTGTTCGACACGCAGTTCCTGACGCCGCATCTGGAAAGGATGGGGGGGATCGAAATCCCGCGCCATCTCTACCATCGCGAACTCGCCAAGGCATTGCGAAAGAAAGCCGATTTCCTGGGCAGGCCACTACCGGATGCGGGTCAGATCTGGCAGGAAATCACCCAGATGTCGTAACGCGCATCGTCCAGCGCCGACAATGCCGGGGAAGAGGCGATCATCCAGCCGCTGAACCGCGTCACGTTTTCCGACAGGTCGCTGATGGTCAGTTGCGCAAAGGCGTCCGAGCTCGGGTCATCGGCCGGATAACGGCACTCCCCAAGACGGATTTCCAGCCGCCCCAAGCGGACGGAATCGCCAACCTGCACGCGCAGATCGGTCGTGCGCCCCGAAACCTTGTCGAGCCCGCGCAGCAGCGCCCCATCGGCGCGCGCCACTGTTTCCTGCGGTGCCGCCGGTTTCGCCTCCGGCTCCTGTGCCATTACTCCCGCACCGGACAGGACCGACAGCAGCAGGGCTGTTGCGAAAAGCGCGGTGCCTCGCCTCTGCCTTGCCAAGCTCATCTATTCCGGCTGCCACGCATCGTAGTCGCGCCGCTTGGCGAGATCGGCACGGTAAAGCGAGCCTTCCGGATGATAGGCCTCGCCGGTTCCGGTCATATTCGCCAGATGCGGCTCTTCCCAGGGCTTATGCGGCAAGGGCGCCTCGGTCGGGGGCTCGGCCCAGGTGTGATGCAGCCAGCCATGCCATTCGGGGCTGACCCGGCTGGCTTCGGATTCGCCCTTGAAGATCACCCACCGGCGCGATCCGTCCTTGTTCTGGTAAAAGACATTGCCCTCGGCATCCTCGCCCACCCTGGTGCCGTTGCGCCAGGTCCAGACCTGGGTATTGATCGTCTGGCTGTTCCACCAGGTCAGGGCACGAAGCAGAAAGGACATGGGCGCAGACCTCAGTTTTTCAAATTCGTCCGAGATATGGCGCAACTCGCCGACAAGATCCAGTCTCCACGGCAAGAAACCGTATCAACCTTACCGGGGCGGGCTTCTTCTTCATGCCAATATCCTCGGGGGAGTCGCGGCGGGCCGCGACGGGGGCGGACAGCCCCCTGCTCGCCCCGGCGTCAACCGGCCGAGGCGCTTTCCTTCTTGGTGTCGGCATGGATCAGGAGCGGCTTGACCGAGGCATTCTCGACCGCATCCTCGTTCACCACCACCTCCTCGACGCTTTCCAGGCCGGGCAGGTCGAACATGGTATCAAGCAGGATATCCTCCATGATCGAGCGCAGCCCGCGAGCGCCCGTCTTGCGCGCGATCGCACGCTTGGCAATGGCGCTCAGCGCGTCTTCGGTGAAGGTCAGCTGCACGCCTTCCAGGTCGAAGAGCCGCTGATACTGCTTGACCAGCGCATTCTTGGGCTTGGTCAGGATGATGATCAGCGCATCCTCGTCCAGGTCGGTCAGCGTGGCGATCACCGGCAGGCGGCCGACGAATTCCGGGATCAGGCCGAATTTCAGCAGATCCTCGGGCTCCAGGTCCTTGAACACCTCGCCCACGCCGCGATCGTCGTTTTCCTTGACCGAGGCGCCAAAGCCCATCGCCGTGCCCTTGTTGCGCTGCGAGATGATCCGGTCCAGCCCGGCAAAGGCGCCGCCACAGACGAACAGGATATTGGTCGTGTCCACCTGCAGGAATTCCTGCTGCGGATGCTTGCGCCCGCCCTGCGGCGGCACGCTGGCAACCGTGCCCTCCATGATCTTCAGCAGGGCCTGCTGCACCCCCTCGCCCGAGACGTCGCGGGTGATCGAGGGGTTGTCGGACTTGCGGGTGATCTTGTCGACCTCGTCGATATAGACGATGCCGCGCTGCGCCCGCTCGACATTGTATTCGCTGGCCTGCAATAGCTTGAGGATGATGTTCTCGACATCCTCGCCGACATAGCCCGCCTCGGTCAGCGTGGTCGCGTCGGCCATGGTGAAGGGCACATCCAGGATCCGCGCAAGCGTCTGCGCCAGCAGCGTCTTGCCGCAGCCGGTCGGGCCGATCAGCAGGATATTCGACTTGGCCAGCTCGATATCCGATTTCGAGCCGTGATTCAGCCGCTTGTAATGGTTATGCACGGCGACCGAGAGCACGCGCTTGGCATGTTCCTGGCCGATCACGTAATCGTCGAGAACCTGGCAGATCTCTTTCGGCGTGGGCACCCCTTCGCCGGATTTCAGCCCGGTCGACTTGGTTTCCTCGCGAATGATGTCCATGCAGAGTTCGACGCATTCGTCGCAGATGAACACCGTCGGCCCCGCGATGAGCTTGCGAACCTCATGCTGGCTCTTGCCGCAAAAGCTGCAATAAAGCGTGTTCTTGCTGTCTGAGCCGGACTGGTTTGCCATCGTCCACTTCCTTCACTACCGCCCCGCGCTTCCCTGCGAGGCGGGCGATGCCGGGACAGGCCCGGCCATCGCCATCCAATTCATCCGCCCCGGATCGGTGACCGTTGGCGTATTGCTCGGGCTCCATGTTAGGGATGACGCGCTTCCGTCACAATCCCCCTCGCCCTATTTCTTCTCTGCCTCGGCCTTGCCGCGCGGCTCCAGCACCTCGTCGATGATGCCCCAATCCTTCGCCTCGTCGGGCGACATGAAGCGATCACGTTCCAGTGCCTCTTCCACGTCTTCCAGCGTTTTACCAGTGTGTTTCACATAGATTTCATTCAAGCGGCGTTTCAGCTTCTCGGTTTCGCGGGCATGGATCAGGATATCGGTCGCCTGCCCCTGGTAGCCGCCCGAGGGCTGATGCACCATCACCCGGCTGTTGGGCAGCGAATAGCGCAGCCCCGGCTCCCCCGCCGCGAGCAGCAGCGAGCCCATCGAGGCCGCCTGCCCGACCACCAGCGTCGAGACGCGCGGGCGGATATATTGCATCGTGTCATAGATCGACAGGCCCGAGGTCACCACGCCACCGGGGCTGTTGATATACATGCTGATATCCTTGGACGGATTCTCCGCCTCGAGGAACAGCAGCTGCGCGCAGATCAGCGTGGACATCCCGTCATGGACCGGACCCGAGACGAAGATGATCCGCTCCTTCAGGAGGCGCGAGAAGATGTCGTAGGATCGTTCCCCGCGCGAGGTCTGTTCGACCACCATGGGAACAAGGGTGTTCATGTAGAATTCTGCCGGATCGCTCATCACTGTTCCTTGCCTGATTGTCCCTGTCCCCGCGATTCGTCCGGGCATTGAGCCCCGTCTTAGCGGTGAAAGCTTGACAGAGTCTTAGTAACCGGCAAGGTCCGCCGCAAGGGATGGAACGCAATTCACCTGACACCGCGATGGACGGGACGGCAGGAGGCAGAGATGAAACTGATCGTGGGCCTTGGCAATCCGGGCACGAAATATGCGAATAACCGCCACAATATCGGCTTTCTGGCCGTCGATCGGATCGCCGCCGACCACGGGCTGGGGCCGTGGAAATCCCGCTTCCAGGGTCAGGTGGCCGAGGGGCGCCTTGGCGATATCCGGGTGACATTGCTGAAACCGCAGACCTTCATGAACCTGTCTGGCCAGTCCGTGGGCGAGGCGATGCGCTACCTGAAACTGACGCCCGCCGATGTCACCGTGCTACATGACGAACTGGATCTCGCCCCCGGCAAGTGCCGGGTCAAGCGCGGCGGCGGGCATGCCGGGCATAACGGGCTGCGCTCGATCCATCAGCATATCGGCGCGGATTACGACCGGGTGCGGCTTGGGATCGGGCATCCGGGGCACAAGGACCGGGTGGCGGGTTACGTGCTGTCGGATTTCGCCAAGGCCGATCAGGAATGGCTGGACGACCTGCTGCGCGGCGTCTCGGACGGGGCGGCGGCGCTGGCGGCGGGCGATAACGGACGGTTCCAGAACGCCGTGGCCAATCGCGTGGCGCCCGCCCGCAACAGCGGCACCGCCCCCGAAGCACCGCCAAAGCGCGAACCACCTGCCGCCGCAAAGCCTTCGACCAGCAAGCGGGAACAGAATCCCCCACAAGAAACAGATCAGGAACCGCACAGCCTCGCCGACCGCCTGCGCGCCCTGACCGAGCGTTTCAAATGACCACAGCCGATCACCGCGAATCTTTTCGCAAGCAGGTGGTCGCCTGCCGCGCGCTCGGTTCTCCGCTGACGGCGGATATCTGCGAAATCCTTGCCGAAACCCTGCAAGAGGATCAGGGAGAGGTCGCGCGCCGGATCCTGAACTGGCCCGGCAATTCCTCTCCACGTGCCGATGCGGTTCCGCTCAGGCTCTGCGGAGGGCTGCATGCGCTGGTGCTGACCGGGGCGGACAAGGCATTGGCGGCGGCCTATGCCAATGCCCGCCCGACCGCCGGGGTCCTGCTGCAGGCAATCGCCAGGCACGAGGATCACCTGCTGGACTGGCTGCAAGGCCCGCCCCAGACAAACGAGGTCGGGCGGGCGGCGGCGATCATCGCGGCGGCACGTTTCGCGGCCGGGTTTTGCCCCTTGCCGATCAGGGCGCTGGAGCTGGGTGCGTCGGCCGGACTCAACCTGAATTTTCATCGCTACGAGTTACGCCCGCAGGGGGCGCTGCCCCCATCCGGTCCCGGGGAACCGGATTCCCCCGGGATATTTCTTGAAGAAGAAGGGCTTTCCCCGGTCGTGCTGCGCCCCGGCTGGACGGGTGATGTGCCGCAGGCGGACATCAAGGTTACCGAGGCCGAGGGGGTGGATCTGCGCCCCGTCGATCCGGTGGGCGACGAATTACGGCTATTGGCCTATTGCTGGGCGGGACAGCCAGATCGGATGGCGCGATTGCGGGCGGCGCTGGCGATCGCGCGGCGATATCCGCCACGGGTCGCGGCGGGCGATGCGGCGGGATGGCTGGAATCCCGGTTGGCGCGACCTGCGCCGGGACGGATGACGCTGGTCTATCACACCATCGCCTGGCAGTATTTTCCGCCAAAGGCACAGGCTGCCTGCGAAGCGGCCCTGCAGGCGGCGGGGGCGCAAGCGACGCGCGAAGCACCCTTGGCGCATGTCTCGATGGAGGGGGATGGCGGCAAGGGGGGCGACGGCGCGGCACTGACCTTGCGTCTTTGGGATGGCAAGCCACGCGGCTGGCGATTGGGACGGGTGGATTTCCACGGCCGCTGGATCGACTGGAAACCCACGGCGCTTTGAAGCGTCGGGGGCTTGGCGCGGCGCGAGGATCGGGCTAGCCTGAAGGGAAAGGAGGCACCGATGGAGCCATCGCTGAACGTGCTGGGCGGGCCCTTGCAGCCCTGTTCGAACGAGCCGCTGACCGGTTTCTTTCGGGATGGCTGCTGCAATACCGGACCCGAGGATCGCGGCAGCCACACGGTCTGCGTGATCGTCAATGCCGAGTTCCTGGCGCTGTCGAAATATCTGGGCAATGATCTGAGCACGCCGCGGCCCGAGTTTCATTTTCCCGGCCTGAAACCCGGCGATCACTGGTGTCTCTGTGCCGCCCGCTTCCTGCAGGCCGCGCAGGAATTCGCCGCCCCGCAAGTGGTGCTGGAGGCGACCCATGCCCGTGCCGCCGAGATCGTCCCGCTCGAACTGCTGCGCGCTCATGCCGTCGATACGCAGAGTTAACCCCGCATTCCTCGCATCGCTGCTGGCGCTGGCCTTCCTGCCCGCGATGGGTGCGGCTCAGGCGAAGCTGGCAGATGGAACAACGATCCGGCCCGACGATCAGCGCCGCCTCGAGGAACTGGATGCCAGTGCGGGCAGCGCGCTGCGCGAGGCTTTCGCCTCTGGCGACCCGGATGATCTGGCCCTGTTGGCCGAGGCACTGGCAGGGGAAGCGCTGCCGCCCGAACGGGCACTGGAACTGCTTCCCGGCGAATGGTCATGCCGGATGATGAAACTGGGAAACGGGGTTCCACTGGTCGTCTATCAAGGCTTTTCCTGCGTTGTGACGAAAGATGGCGGCTTCGAGAAGCTCACCGGATCGCAGCGCAGCAAGGGACATCTGCACCGGGATGATGGCCGGCTGGTCTATCTGGGAACCGGTTTCATCGCGGGCGATACACCGCCGCCCTATGCCGAATTGCCGGATGAGATCAGTCCGCAGGACATGCCGCAACGCATGCCTGAAGTCGGTATGGTCGAGATCACCGGTCCGGATCGCGGGCGCATCCTGTTCCCCGATCCCTACCTGGAATCACGCATGAACCTGCTGGTGCTGCAACGTTGAAGCATCGAAAAAGCCGGCAGGTTGTCCCTGCCGGCTTGCTGCGTCATTCGTATTCGGCCTGTCAGATGCTGCTCTCGCCGCCTTCCGACCCGCCATCGGAATCCGATCCGCCATCCGAATCGGAGCCGTCACCGGAATCCGATCCGGAATCGCCATCGGCGCCGTCCGTGCCGGAATCGCTGTCAGTGCCGTCCGTGCCGGAATCATCGCCGGTGGAGCCGTCGTCACCGCCCGTCCCGTCATCAGCGCCATCATCCGAGGTGCCGTCACCGGTTGCGCCATCATCGGCCGAACCGGTGTCGGTTCCGTCCGACACGCCGTCATCCGCAGTGTCGTCGGTGGCGTCATCCGTCGCGCCGTCATCGGTCACATCCTCGTCGGGGGGCATGTCGTCCGCGATCTCCTCGGTGGCGGTGCTGGTTTCCGCCGACGAGGCTTCCTCACCTCGGCGCAACTCGACTCCGTCGACGGAAACGAGGCTGCCATTGGCGACGCTGTAGACCAGCTCGGTCGGCTGTCCGTCGCGTTGAGCGGTCACGGTCATCAGCGCGCCCTGCCGAAGGATATGAATATCGGTATAGCCCTGCTCGACCAGGGTCACGGCGACAGCCTCGTCATTCTCCCACTGTTCGAGGATCGGATAATCGGTCTCGCGGATCGCTCCGACCGGAGATTCCGTGGTCTGCGCGGCCTCGGGGATGGCGACGGTATTGCCCTCGGGTGTTTCCACCACGGTCTCGTCCTGGGCCAGCGCGGTCGTTCCCAGAAGCACGCTCAGCGCGGCCACCTTGCCGCCCAGCAGGGCGAATTTGATCTTGTCAGTCAGCATTTGTTGCCTCCTTGATCGGTCATGGCAACAAAACGCATTGTTCGAAGCGCGGGTCCGGGTCTTCACGCAGCCGTCATATCAGGCAGCGGAACCTCGCCGACGCAACATCCAATATGCTGATTTAAATCAGATCTTAATATCGACACCAAGATGCTTGGCAACGGTGAAGATGTCCTTGTCGCCGCGCCCGCACATGTTCATCACGATCAGGTGGTCCGCGGGCAGGCCCGGTGCGATCTTCATCACATGGGCCAATGCGTGGCAGGGCTCCAGCGCCGGGATGATGCCCTCGGTCTCGCAGCACATGCGGAAGGCCGCCAGCGCCTCGTCATCGGTGATGCTGACATATTCGGCGCGGCCCACATCCTTCAGCCATGCATGTTCGGGACCGATGCCGGGATAATCCAGCCCGGCACTGATCGAATAGCCTTCGAGGATCTGGCCATCCTCGTCCTGCAGCAGATAGGTGCGATTGCCATGCAGCACGCCTGCGCGCCCGCCGGAGAGCGAGGCGCAATGCTCCATCCGGTCATCGACGCCCTTGCCGCCGGCCTCGACACCGATGATGCCCACGCTCTTGTCGTCGAGGAACGGAAAGAACAGCCCCATCGCGTTCGAGCCGCCGCCGATCGCGGCGATGATCGTGTCGGGCAAGCGCCCCTCGCGGGACAGGATCTGCTCGCGCGCCTCCTTGCCGATGATCGACTGGAAATCGCGGACCATCGCCGGATAGGGATGCGGTCCGGCCACCGTGCCGATGCAATAGAAGGTGTCGCGGACATTGGTGACCCAATCGCGAAGCGCGTCGTTCATCGCGTCCTTCAGCGTGCCACGGCCCGAGGTGACCGGCACGACCTCTGCCCCCAAAAGCCGCATGCGGAAGACATTCGGGGCCTGCCGCTCGACATCATGGGCACCCATATAAACCACGCATTTCAGCCCGAACCGCGCGCAGACCGTCGCCGTCGCCACGCCATGCTGGCCCGCCCCGGTCTCGGCGATGATCCGGGTCTTGCCCATGCGCCGCGCCAGCAGGATCTGGCCCAGCACATTGTTGATCTTATGCGCGCCGGTATGGTTCAACTCGTCGCGTTTCAGGTAGATCTTCGCCCCGCCCAAGCGTTCGGTCAGCCGCTCGGCATGATAGAGAGGCGAGGGCCTGCCCACGTAATGGGTCCAGAGATCGTCCATCTCGGCCCAGAATGCCGCATCCGTCTTGGCGCGCTCATATTCGGCCTCGAGATCGAGGATCAGCGGCATCAGCGTCTCGCTGACGAAGCGGCCGCCATAGATGCCGAAGCGGCCCTGTTCGTCGGGTCCGTTCCTGAAGCTGTTCACCAGATCATCGGGCATGGGATGCGCCTTCGCGGTTGAAGAGGTATTTGGACAAAGAAGAAGCCTAGAGTGGTTTCTTATAACCGATATGGCTGGGCGTGAAGCCCATGCGGTCATAGAAGCGATGCGCCTTGTCCCGGCTCTTGTTCGTCGTGAACTGCATCAGGCCGCATCCGGCGGCGCGGGCGCGGCTCTCGGCATCCTCGATCAGCGCCTCGCCGATCTTCTGGCCGCGATGGGAGGTGGCGACGCGGACGCCCTCGATCTGGGCGCGGCGAGCGGCGGAAAGCGAAAGGCCTGAGATGAAGGTGATCTGGTAGCAGGCCACGACCTGCCCTTCGGCCTCGCCGACGATCAGGTGGTTGTTGCCCTCTGCCTGCATGGCATCGAAAGCGGCAAGGTAATCATCGGAGATGGCGGTTTCGCGATCGCGCCCAAGCACGTCATCGGCCAACAGCGCGATGACGGTCGGCACGTCTTCCCGGCGGGCGAGGCGGAATTCGGTCATGGCGCCTCCTTTGCGGCAGCGATGAAATCGCGGATGAGGCCGGAATCCTTCTGCCCCGGCGCGGTTTCGACCCCGGAGGAGACATCGACGCCGGGCGCCTTGGTCAGCCGGATCGCCTCGGCCACATTCGCGGGAGTCAGCCCCCCGGCCAGCAGCCATGGCTTCAGCCAGCGGCGGCCGACCAGCAGGCGCCAGTCAAAGGCCAGCCCGTTGCCGCCCGGAAGAACCGCGTCTTTCGGAGCCTTCGCATCGACCAGCAGCATATCCGCCACCGTCCCGTAATCGATCAGCTGCGGCAAATCCTCCTGGGTGGCGATTCCCACCGCCTTCATCACCGGAAGACCGAAACGCGCCTTGATCTCGGTCACGCGCTCCGGGGTTTCCCCGCCATGCAGTTGGATCATGTCCAGCGGAACCTCGGCCAGCACCGATTCGAGCAGCGCGTCTTCGGGATTCACGAACAGGCCGACCCGGGCGATTCCGGCGGGCACCATATCCGCCAGTTCTGCCGCCTGCGCGCCACTTACGGCGCGGGGAGATTTCGGAAAGAAGTTAAAGCCCAGATACCGCGCCCCGGCATCAAGCGCGGCGGTGACATGTTCCGGCTCGCGCAGGCCGCAGATCTTGACCTGTGCCATCGGGCGTCAACGTGCCGCTGGCAACGTCGTGCCGGAAGCGGGCCCCGTCGAAGCGGCGGATTGCGAAGCGGTCCCGGCTTTGGGCTTGTCGATGATCGCCAGAACCTCGTCGCGGGGATTGGCATGACGCTCGCGCAGGCTGCCGACCTCGCGTTCCAGCCGCGCCACTTCGGCGCTGCGGTTGCGGGCCTCGCGCCGGACATGCGCCTCGCGCAGATATTCCCAGATCAGCCCCATCAGCATGCCAAAGGCCACGGCAAGGAAAATGACAAGGAAGAGCGGCAGTTCGATCGACCACCTGCCGCCAAGATACTGCCCCAGATTCGCCGGGAACGCATTCAGCGTCACGATCCCGCGATTGGCGAGAGCCACCGCCACCAGGATGATGGCCAGCAATACGATGAACAACAGGCGAAGAAAGCGCATCTGGATCCCCTTTGCTGGCGCGAGGATGTCGCGCCCTTCCCGAAGGTCTCTACTTAGGACGATCAGGCGTCGCCGTTCAACCGGTCACGCAGCAGTTTTCCGGTCTTGAAGAAAGGCACATGCTTTTCCTCGACCTCGACGGATTCGCCGGTACGCGGGTTGCGGCCGATGCGGGCATCGCGTTTTTTCACAGAAAATGCACCGAAACCGCGCAGTTCGACCCGGTCCCCCCGTGCCATGCGTCGATGATCTCGTCGAAGACGGTGCTGACGATCTTTTCGACATCTCGCCGGAAAAGATGCGGGTTATCATCAGAGATTTTCTGGATAAGCTCGGACCGGATCATTTTACCTCCCAGGACAGCGGTGGTGATGGCGGCAGCCGCAGAGCTGGCAGCTTCCCACCTAACACTTTGGCAACGCAAGAAACAACGCAAGGGTTCCCCTAGCGATGCCAGCTTTCTGGCAAACACGCAAGCCGGATATTATCCAAATTCGCGGCAATTGGCACCCTGTCCGGGCCTTTCGGGCTGCTCACGCCGCCGAATCACAATGCGGCAAAGGCACCCGCATGGCGTATCACGCTGCCCGAGGCGAGCTCGCCATGCACCTGCAGATGGGGCCCTGCATAGGGTGAGTTCAACTCGGCGGGAACGAAGCCGAAGCGGCTGTAATAGGCGGGATCGCCCAGCACCAGCACCGGCGTCTTCCCTGCCCGTCCCAGGGCCTCGTGGACAAGCGCACCGCCGATCCCCAGCCTTTGCATCTTGGGCGCAACGGCCAACGGAGCCAGTGCAAAAGCCTCGGCATCGCCGGTCAGCGGCGACAGGGCCAGATGGCCGATGACCGTGCCAGCGGCCTCGGCGACCAGGGACAGGCTCAGATCGCCCTGACGGCGGAGTTCCGCGACCAGCCGCGCCTCATCGCCGCCGTCGAAAGCATCGCGTAGCAGCGCATCGATCGCATGGACATCCGGGACCTGCTCGGGCCGGACTGTCGGCCGGATCTCGCGCCTGTCGAAATCGCGTTCGATACCGGTGCTTTGCCTGCCCCATTCGCTGGCGCCCGTCCGCGCCTGATGCGCCGCGAAGGCATCGGCGTCGGTGAACAGTTCGGACAGATGCCAGATCATCGGATCGTCGTCCTGCCAGATATCGAAGCGCAGGCAGCCGGGCTCGGCGCGGCTGAGCGCGACATGATCCGGCAAGAGCGACAGGGCGGTCATCATCTGCGCGGTATCCGAGCAGATCAGCCGCCCCGTCAGCGCGATCATGGGCCGGACCAGGGCAATCGGCACGCCCTCGCCGCCGTGATCGTGACGGGGATGGTGATGTCCGCAGGCGCAGCTCATGGCGGTGATCCTTTCGCTAAATCGCCCTCTGCATAGCAAACACGCGGATCACGGCCAATCAGGCATTGAAGAGGAAATGCAGCACGTCGCCGTCCTTGACCTCGTAGGTCTTGCCCTCGACGCGCAGCTTGCCGGCTTCGCGCGCGCCTGCCTCGCCATTACCTGCGATATAGTCGTCAAAGGCGATGGTCTCGGCGCGGATGAAGCCCTTCTCGAAATCGCCATGGATCTCGCCCGCCGCCTGCGGTGCAAGCGTGCCCTTGCGGATGGTCCAGGCGCGCGCCTCTTTCGGGCCGACGGTGAAATAGGTCTGCAAGCCCAGCAGGTCGTAACCCGCGCGGATCAGCCGATCGAGACCGGCCTCGTCAAGTCCCATCTCGGACAGGAACATCTGCGCCTCTTCGGCGTCAAGCTGGCTGATCTCTTCCTCGATCCGGGCCGAGATCACCACATGCCCGGCACCCTGCGATGCCGCCATCTCCGCCACCTTGGCGGACCAGTCATTGCCGGTCGCCGCCTCGTCCTCGGCGACGTTGCAGACATAGAGCACCGGTTTCGAGGTCAGAAGCTGAAGCATGTTCCATGCCTTGCGGTCCTCTTCGCTGATCTCGACGCTGCGGGCGGGCCTGCCGTCCTCAAGCGCCGCCAGCGCGAGCTTCAGCAGCCGCTCCTGCGCCACCGCCTCCTTGTCGCCGCCCTTCAGCTTGCGGGTCAGGCCGGACAACCGCCGTTCGATCGATTCCATGTCGGCGATCATCAGTTCGGTCTCGATCACCTCGGCATCGGCGATGGGATCGACCCGGCCCTCGACATGGGTCACATCGCCATCCTCGAAACAGCGCAGCACATGGGCGATGGCGTCTACCTCGCGGATATTGGCCAGGAACTGGTTTCCCAGCCCCTCGCCCTTGCTGGCGCCCTTCACCAGCCCGGCGATATCGACGAAGGTGATCCGCGTCGGGATGATCTGCTTGCTGCCCGCGATCCCGGCCAGGCTGTCCAGGCGCGGATCGGGCACGGCGACCTCGCCGACATTCGGCTCGATCGTGCAAAAGGGGAAATTCGCGGCCTGCGCGGCGGCCGTTCTCGTCAGCGCGTTGAACAGCGTGGATTTGCCGACATTCGGCAGCCCCACGATCCCCATCCGAAAACCCATTTCAAGCAACCTTTCCTGATCTCGGCGGTTACTTAGGCTGAGGCCCGGCACAAGTCCACCCCGCGGCCCAACAGGAGGAGCCATGACTTTCATCCCTTACCTGTCATTCCAGGGCGAATGCGCCGAGGCATTCAGCACCTATGCAAGCCTGTTCGGCGGCGAGGCGCAGCTCAACCGCTTTGACGAGTTGCCCGAGGCGACCGGCATGCCGCCGCTCGAACCCGACCAGGCCGGTTGGGTCATGCATGCGCAACTGACCCTGCCCGATGGTAGTCGGCTCCTGGGCTGCGACAATCCCCCGCAATTCGGCGGCGAGCGCATGGCCGGCTCCTCCATCGCCGTCACGCTGCCGTCCGAGGCCGAGATCCGGCGGATCTTCGACGGGCTGGCCGAGGGCGGGCATGTCAGGATGGAGCCCGGCCCGACCTTCTTTGCCCAGTCCTTCGCCATGCTGACCGACCGGTTCGGCGCAAGCTGGATGCTGGTGGTCGAAGCCGAGGAAGCGGGTGAACAAGGGTGACCGCCATCCGGTTTCCTTGCTGCCAAGGGAAACTTTGAATTGAGAGATGGCGTGCTATACTGCGCCGGAACGGGTGGGCAAAATGCGCATCCTCCTGGCGATGAGCGGGAAGAATGCCCATATCGTCGTTGCGGGTTCGAAGGTTGAAGATGAGCGATAACGTCACGAATGAGCTGCTTTTGGAGCATTTGAAGGCTATACAGGCCAATCTGGGCCATGTGGCGAATGATGTAACCGATGTGAAGACAGACATGAGGGGCATCAAGGAGCATATGGCTGCCTTCATGCGTTCCGAAGTGTCGCAGGACAGCGGGATCGCCCAACTGACCTTGAGGGTCGAGCGTATCGAGAAAAGACTCAGCCTGAGTGACTAGCCGCACTCCCGTCCCTGCCCTTTCCCCTGCCACGCCTCAGACGCCTTCGGGGCGTTTCGATTTTCACGCTCCGGCATCCGGACAAATGCCCACGGCTGCCGGGATCCGTGCGGGCGGGCGGCGAAACCCCGGCATCTCGGCCTCGCCCCGCATTGCACCGCACGCATATGCAGGCTAATCCTGCCGGAACGGATTTCAGGGGCGGGCCATGACCAGGATAGACGACAGATTCGCACAGCTTCAGGCACAGGGCAAAAAGGCCTTCGTCGCCTATATGATGGCCTCGGACCCCGATGACGCCACCGCGTTCGAGATCATGCGCGGCCTGCCCTCTGCCGGTGTCGACATCATCGAACTGGGCATGCCCTTCACCGATCCGATGGCCGATGGCCCGACCATCCAGGCTGCGGGACAACGGGCGCTGGCCGCCGGGGGCAGCGTCACCCGCACCCTCGACATGCTGCGCGAATTCCGCAAGCAGGATGACAGCACCCCGGTCGTGCTGATGGGCTATTACAACCCGATCTATGCGCGCCCGGGCGGGGTGGAGCAGTTCCTGCGCGATGCGAAAGAGGCCGGGGTCGACGGGCTCATCATCGTCGATCTGCCGCCCGAGGAGGATGACGAGCTCTGCGTTCCCGCCGCCCGCGCCGGGCTGAACTTCATCCGCCTCGCGACGCCCACCACCGATGACCGCCGCCTGCCCGCCGTGGTCCAAAACACCAGTGGCTTCGTCTATTATGTCAGCGTCACCGGCATCACCGGCGGCCCGGCCGCCAATGCCGCCGAGGTCGCACCCGAGGTCGCGCGGATCAAGGCGGCGGCCAATCTGCCGGTCGTGGTGGGCTTCGGCATCTCGACCCCCGAGGCCGCAGAAAAGGTCGCCTCGGTCGCCGATGGCTGCGTTGTCGGCAGCGCCATCGTCAAGCTGATCGGCGAAGGGCGCCCGGTGCCTGAGATCCTCACCTTCGTCCGCGACCTGGCAGCCGGAGCGCATCGCGGCTGATCCCATATGCTGGCATTCGACCATTTCGCCATCGCCGCAAGCAGCCTTGACGAGGGTGCCGCATGGCTGCGGGACCGGCTCGGGGTCGAATTGCAGCCGGGCGGCAAGCATCCCGCGCTTGGCACGCATAACATGCTGCTTTCGCTCGGGCTTCGCGAGTATATCGAGCTCATCGCCATCGACCCGGACGCCCCCTGCACAGACAGCCCCGGCTGGTTCGGGCTGCGGGATTTCACCGGCCCGCCCCGGATCGCCGGTTGGGTGCTGCGCCAATCCCCGCTGGAGGCGCCCGATGGCACCCATATCGCCGAGGTCAGCCGCGCCGATCTGCGCTGGCGGATCACGCTGCCCGATACCGGCCAGATGCCGGGCGAAGGCACCACGCCGATGCGCATAGATTGGGGTGACGGGCCGCATCCCTCGGACAGGCTTCCCGATCACGGGCTGCGCCTGACCGGGCTGACCATATGCGCGCCCTTGCCCCTGTCCCTGCCGCTTGACGATCCCCGCATCTCGCTGGTGACCGGCCCGGCGGAGTTCAAGGCCCGCATTGCCACTCCGAGTGGCGAGGTTCTGCTGTGACCCTGATCCGCACCGCCCATCCCGAGGATGCCCGTGCCGTCGCCACGATCTGGAACCCGATCATCCGCGACACCGCGATCACCTTCTGGCCGAGCGAGCGCAACGAGTCCGAGATCGCCGCCATCATCCGCGACCGTCAGGCGGCGCGCCATCCCTTCCTGCTGTCGCAGGATGAAGAGGGCAAGGTGACCGGTTTCGGCTCTTATAGCCAGTTCCGCGCGGGCGGCGGTTATGCGAGAAGCATGGAGCACACGATCAACCTCGCCCCGGAGGCGCGCGGGACGGGGGCCGCGGCGCTCTTGCTGACGGCGCTCGAAGACCACGCCCGCAATGCGGGTCACCGGCTGATGATCGGCGGGATCACCGCCAGCAACGAGATCTCGATCCGTTTCCATACCCGGATGGGCTATGCCGAATGGGGGCGCATCCCGGCGGCGGGCTGGAAATTCGGGCGCTTCCATGACCTGGTGCTGATGGGCAAGGACCTGGCGGGATGAGACTGAAAAGCGGAGCTGCCACAACTCGACCATGTTCCGGGGGTGAAACTGTCCGAATATCGTCGTGGCGATTCCCCCAAACCTTTGGAAGCCCCGAGACGAAATCGAAAGGAGTGATCCCATGTCCGGCAGCTATGTGATCTGGCACAATCCGAAATGCTCGACCTCTCGCTTCGTCCTGGATGCCCTGCGCGATGCCGGGATCGAGCCATTGGTGCGCAACTATCTGAAAGAACCCCCGACGCAGGAGGAACTCCGCAAGGCCCTGGCTGCGACGGGGCTCGGGGCACGGCAGTTGCTGAGACAGAAGAACACGCCTTATCATGATCTTGGATTGGACGACCTCGAATTGACGGAAGGTGACCTGATCGCGGCGATGGCCGAGCATCCCGAACTGATCGAGCGTCCGGTCGTGCTTGGCCCCAAGCGCTCGGCATTGTGCCGTCCGAAGGAAACCGTGTTCGAGATCATCTGAGACGGATCCCCTCATGCCGCAGCCGATCAAACGCCATCCACCGCTTCGCGATCTCATGGCCGCGATGCCCCACATATGCAGCGCACCGCGGGATGACGCCCCGATCCGCTACCTGTGCCAGCGCCCGGATTTCGGGCAGCGTGTATTCGTGGACCGGCTGCACCTCACCGTCGATCAGGGCATTCCCGGCGAACGGTGGCTGCGGCATCCCTGGTTGCGTCTGCCCGATGGGCGGCCCGATCCGGCGATCCAGGTCTCTATCCTGCCCTCCCGCGTTTGCGACCTGGTCTGGCAGCCGGGTGATGCCGCACCGCATCCGGGCGATCCGATCGTGGCCGATCTGGACACCAGCCTGGACAACCTGCCCCCCGGCAGCCTGATCGAGGCCGGGAGCGCGGTGCTGCAGGTCTCTGCCGTTTTCAACACGGCCTGTGTCAAATGGCGGAGCCGTTACGGCGAGGATGCCTATCGCTGGATCAACATGGAGGATCATCCCCGTCTGCGCCTGCGCGGAATCCTCTGCGCCGTCGTTCGGGATGGCGTGGTGACCATGGCGGACCGGCTGAAACTGCTGCGAAGGGGTGATGAAGCGGGACGGGATATCACCGGGGCCGATTGAGTCGCGTCCCGTGAGGTATTTGGACAGAGAAGAAGACCTGGTTCAGGATGCGTTTCGGCAGGTCCACGATAAATATGACGAAAGGAACGCCGCGATGATTCCGCGATACATGCAGGCGATGGTCCTGACCCGGCATGGCGGGATCGATGCGCTGGAATGGCGGACCGACATGCCGGTGCCAGAGCCCGGACCGGGCGAGGTCCTGCTGCGCATCACCGCCACCGCCAAGAACAATACCGACCGCAAGGTGCGCGAGGGTCTTTACGCCACGCAGGACACCGGCGTGGCGACCAGTTTCCGGATGGCGGGCGAGACATTGCGATTCCCGCGTATCCAGGGGGCGGATGTCGTGGGTCATGTCGTGGCCGCAGGTGAGGGCGTAGCACCCACGCGGATCGGCGAGCGCGGCTTGCTGGATTTCAACATCTATCGCGGCGATGATCCGCATCTGAACCTGACGCCGGACTATTACGGTCATGGCGCGGATGGCGGCTTTGCCGAATATGGCGTCTTTCCGTCCGACCAGGTCCATCATGTCCCCAACCCCGACCTGTCGGATGCCGAACTGGCCAGCCTTGGCATGTGCTCGTGGCAGACCGGCTATCACATGCTGACCTCTGCCGGGGTGAGCGCGGGCGAGCATGTGCTGATCACCGGTGCATCAGGCGGGGTCGGCACCGCATTGATCCAGTTGTGCCGGGTGATCGGCGCGGTGCCGCATGCGGTCTCGGGTCCCGGCAAGGCCAAGGCGCTGCATGCACTTGGGGCAAAGACGGTGATCGACCGCACGGGGGTGACGGACTGGCCTGCCGAGATCGCGCGGGCGACCGGCGGGCGGATCATCGACGCGGTGATGGATCTCGTCGGCGGCGACATCACCCCGGGTCTGATCGCCGCGATGTGCCGTGACCTTGGCGCACGCAGGACGCCTCCGCGGCTGGCCATTGCCGGGGCTTCGGCGGGCAATGTGACGCAGGTCCTGTGGACGCAGATCTACCTGAACCAGGTGCAGATCTTCGGCGTATCTCATGGCACGCGGGCCGAGGCGCGCCAGTTGATCGACTGGATTCGCACGGGGAGGTTACGCCCGGTGCTGGCCGGGACGATGAAACTGTCGGAACTGCACGAGGCCGAACGGCTCTTTGTCGATCGCGGAGCGGATTTCATGGGCAAGCTGGTGATCGTGCCGGATGCGGAATGGGAGCAGCACGGCGCCAGCCATGCGCTGAAAGGCTGATCAGGCCCACAAAACCGGCAGCATCGAAGCCACCAGCAGAACCGCCATCGAGACATTGAACAGGCGCAATCGCCCCGGCGTGGTCAGCAGGCGCCCCAATCCCTGTCCCGACATGGCCCAGATCGACACGCTGGACAGGTTGACGACGGCGAAGACCGCCCCGACCACCAGCGCACCACCTACCCCCGCCGCATAGGCTGACAGCGCCCCCAGTGCCATCGCCCAGGCCTTGGGATTCACCCATTGGAAGGCGGCGGCCTGCAGGAAGGTGAATGGACGGGCCCTCGCCGTTTCCCCGGATTGCTGCGGTGGCGCGGCATGGGCGATCTTCCAGGCGAGCCACAGCATATAGGCGAGGCTGATCCATTTCAGCGCGGTCTCAAGCGCCGGGTTCGCGGCGATCAGCCGGTCTATCCCAAGCCCGACCAGCACGATCATCAGCGCAAATCCCCATGCGACACCGAGCATATGCGGCACCGTCCGCCGGATCCCGAAATTCGCCCCCGAGGCCATCAGCATCATGTTGTTCGGCCCCGGCGTCGCCGAGGTGACGAAGGCGAATCCCGCAAGGGCCAGCAGCATTTCGGTATTCATTGCGCCTCTCCGTTCTACAGCGCAATCATAACGCTTCTTGATCGCAATTAGGTTGTTATTGCGGCGATATATACCTTAAAATGGCAATCCATGAGCGCAAACAGCCAGATCACCGACCGGATATTGCAAGAACTGCGCCGCGACGGTCGCCTGCCGAATACCGAGCTTGCGGCCCGAGTCGGGCTGTCGCCCTCGGCCTGCCTGCGCCGGGTCCAGGATCTGGAGCGGCGCGGGATCATCTCGGGCTATCGCGCGGTCACCAGCCCGCAGGCGCGCGGGGTCGGCTTCACCGCCTATGTCACCGTCGGGCTGTCGAAACATTCGACCGGGGCGCAAAAGGAATTCGAACGGCTCTGCCTTGCCGCCCCCGCCGTGCGTGAATGCCATAACATCACCGGCGCGGTCGAATACCTGCTGCGGGTCGAACTGGCGGATCTGGCTGCCTACAAGGAGTTTCACGCCGATGTGCTGGGCAATTTTCCGTGGATCGCGACCATGACCACACATGTCGTGATGGACAGCCCCAAGGACGAGCGGGCCTAGCCTACCGCCATTTCGCCAGGGGCGGCAGGCTCATCAGCACGGCATCGGGGTTGTGGCCGGTCTCGAGCCCGAATTTCGTGCCCCGGTCATAAACCAGGTTATATTCGGCATAGAGCCCGCGATGGATCAACTGGGTTTCACGGTCGGCCTCGTCCCATGGCTGCGCCATGCGCTTTTCGGCCAGCGGCAGGAAGGCGAGCAGGAAGGCCTCGCCCACGGCGCGGGTAAAGGCGAAATCGGCCTCCCATTCGCCGCTGTTGAGATCATCGTAGAATATCCCGCCGACGCCGCGCGCGCGGCCGCGATGGGGAATGTAGAAATATTCATCCGCCCATGCCTTGAAACGCGCGTAATATTCGGCGCCATGCGGGGCGCAGGCGGCGCGGAGGGTGTCGTGAAAATGCGCGGTATCCTCGGGATATTCGATGCAGGGATTCAGATCCGTGCCGCCTCCGAACCACCATGCACCCGGGGTCCAGAACATCCGCGTGTTCATGTGGACAGCCGGGGCATGCGGGTTCTGCATATGCGCCACGAGGCTGATGCCGCTGGCCCAGAAACGCGGATCGCTGCCCATTCCCGGCAGGCCACGCGCGGCCATCGCGGATTGCGCCTTGGTCGACAGCGTGCCGTGAACCTCGGACCAGTTCACGCCGACCTTCTCGAAGACCCGCCCGCCGCGCATGACGGCCATCAGACCTCCGCCGCCGCCCTCTTCGCGCTTGGTCGGGGTGACGTCGAAGCGTCCGGGTTCGGCATCGCCCGGCCCGCGATCCTCCAGCGCCTCGAAGGCCCGCGTGATGCGCTGCTGCAATTCACGGAACCAGTCGGCGGCGCGGCGGCGTTGATCGTCCATGTGACCCTCGATAGTGAATTGTCAAACCCATGCCCGGGCGGTTAGCATTACCCGACCCGCTGTAATGAGACTGGCCATGCCCCGCAACTCCACCCTGTTCCTGATCGCGGCCCTGCCCTTGCTTGTCGCCGCCTGCGGCACACCGCAGGAACGTTGCATCAGCAAGCATACCCGCGAATACCGCGATGTCAGCCGCCTGTTGACCGAGGTCGAGGGTAATCTTGAGCGCGGTTATGCCTGGGAAGAGCGGCAGGTCATACGTGACCGATTGACACAGTGCCGTGATGTCCATCGCGACAAGGACGGCAATGTCCATGTCACCTATACCCCCTGCTGGCGGGATTACGTGGATACCGAACGTTACCGCGTGCCGATCGATCCGGCCGCCGAAACCCGCAAGCGCGACGGGCTCGCCGCGCGCAAGGCCAAGCTGGCCGATCAGGCAGAGGCCTATGTCCAGGCCTGCAAGAAAGCCTTTCCCGAGAAGGACGAGAGCTGACAATCCGGCACGGAATGCCCGTCATGAGCATCCGGAAACAACGCGCCGTTCTTCTTTGCGCAAATACCTTGCGGGGGTCCGGGGGCGCAATGCCCCCGGTTGCCACGGGGACCAAGTGTCCTACAGGTCGAAATCATCCTCGTGCCGGACCGAGCCGATGGCCATCCAATCGGCGCGGATCCGGGCGACGCGGGTATCGCCCCAGGTCCGGAAATGGATCTCGAACCCCTCGGGCGTGATGTTTTCTGCCGAGATATCGGCGCGTTGATTGGCACCGCTTTCGATATCCCACATGCTGATCGAGACATGGACGAGAGGCGAGGACAGGAAAGGTTCGGAAAACTTCACTTTCCGCGCCTCTTGGCGGGGACCGTTCCCGGACCACATGATGCCGTTATCTTCGAATGCAGAGAAAAGCTGCACCGATCCACGCGTTGCACCAACCGCCGTATGTCCGAACTTCTGCATTATCCCCCACTCCTAACCCGCGATTGTATAATGCGAAGTTAAAAAAGCGAAAGCCCCGGTTTCTACCGGGGCTTGAAATTCTGATGGCCAGACCCGGCCCCGAGACGTGATCAATCAGGTATCGACGCCTGGTTGGGATCCAGTCCGATATGGGTGCCAAGGGCCTCCATATCCGCCAACAGCTTGATGGCGGCGGTGACGAATTCCTCGCCCGCCGAATGGATCTCGGCCTTCTTCTCGGCAGCCTTCTTCTTGCGATGTGCCTCGGTCATCATCTCGTTGAAGATCTCTTGCGTGATCTCTTCACGGGGATGTCCGCGCTCGGCCAGAAGGCTGACGGATTCGGCATTGATCTCGGCAAAGCCGCCGGTCACGGCGAATTCATTGCTGGCGCCATCATCGGCGACCACGGTCACAAGGCCGGGACGCAGGGAAACGATGACGGGCGCGTGGCCGGGCATGGCGGTCAGGTCGCCCTCGGTGCCCGGCAGGCGCACCTCGCGCACCGGGACGGAAATAAGTTTCCGTTCCGGCGAGACGAGGTCGAACTGCATGCTATCGGCCATTTTGCCTCCTTATGCGGCTTCGGCCGCGAGACGCTCGGCCTTGGCCTTGGCGTCCTCGATATCGCCGACCATGTAGAAGGCGGCTTCGGGCAGGTGGTCATATTCCCCGGCAACCACGGCCTTGAAGGAGGCGATGGTCTTTTCGAGCGGCACCTGGATGCCGTCGGAGCCGGTGAACACCTTGGCCACGTCGAAGGGTTGCGACAGGAAGCGCTGGATTTTCCGAGCGCGGGCCACGGTCAGCTTGTCCTCTTCCGACAACTCGTCCATGCCGAGAATGGCGATGATGTCCTGCAGCGACTTGTATTTCTGCAGGATGCCCTGAACGTCGCGGGCCACCTGGTAATGCTCTTCGCCGACGACGGCCGGGTCGAGAATCCGCGAGGACGAGTCCAGCGGGTCAACGGCCGGGTAGATGCCAAGCTCCGAGATCGCGCGCGACAGCGTGGTCGTGGCGTCCAGGTGGGCGAATGTCGTGGCCGGGGCCGGGTCGGTCAAGTCATCGGCAGGCACGTAGACGGCCTGGATCGAGGTGATCGAGCCCTGCTTGGTCGAGGTGATGCGTTCCTGCATCTGGCCCATGTCGGTGGCCAGCGTCGGCTGATAACCCACCGCCGAAGGAATACGGCCCAGAAGCGCCGACACCTCGGAACCCGCCTGCGTGAAGCGGAAGATGTTGTCGACGAAGAACAGAACGTCGGTCCCGGAGGTATCGCGGAACTGCTCGGCCAGGGTCAGGCCGGTCAGGGCAACGCGCATGCGGGCTCCCGGAGGCTCGTTCATCTGGCCATAGACCAGTGCCACCTGCGACTCGGGCAGGTTGTCCGGCTTGATGACGCCCGACTCGACCATCTCGTGATAAAGGTCGTTACCCTCACGGGTCCGTTCGCCGACACCGGCGAAAACCGAGTAGCCAGAGTGCACCTTGGCGATATTGTTGATCAGCTCCATGATCAGAACGGTCTTGCCGACGCCGGCACCGCCGAACAGGCCGATCTTGCCGCCCTTGGAATAAGGCGCCAGCAGGTCGATGACCTTGATGCCGGTCACCAGGATTTCCGAGCTGGTCGCCTGCGCGGCGAAATCCGGCGCGGGCTGGTGAATGGCGCGGGTTTCCGATGCGGTGATCGGACCGCCCTCGTCCACCGGCTCACCGACGACATTGATGATCCGGCCCAGGGTCGCGTCGCCCACGGGGATCGAGATCGGGCCGCCGGTATCGCTGACCGGTTCGCCGCGGACCAGACCTTCGGTCGAGTCCATGGCGATGGCGCGGACGGTATTCTCGCCCAGATGCTGCGCCACTTCCAGGATCAGCTTCTTGCCGTTGTTCTCGGTCACCAGTGCGTTCAGGATCGCCGGCAGTTCGTTTTCGAACTGCACGTCGACGACGGCGCCGATCACCTGGGTAATCTTTCCTTTGGCCTCTGCCATGTTGTCACCTCTGCGTTACGGTCAGAGCGCCTCGGCGCCCGAAATGATTTCGATGAGTTCCTTGGTGATCGCCGCCTGACGAGAGCGGTTATACTCGGTCGTCAGCTTGTCGATCATGTCGCCGGCATTGCGCGTGGCGTTGTCCATGGCGCTCATCCGCGCGCCCTGCTCGGACGCCGCGTTTTCCAGAAGCGCCGCAAAGATCTGCGTCGCGACCGAGCGCGGCAGGAGTTCGGCCAGAATGGCCTCTTCCCCGGGCTCGTATTCGTAAAGCGACGACGCGGAGGCCGTGTCCTCGCCCTCGGGCGGTTCGGCCGGGATGATCTGGCGGGCGGTCGGAACCTGGCTGATCACCGATTCGAACCGGTTGTAGAAGATCGTGGCGACATCGAATTCGCCGCTCTCGAACCGGTCCAGAACCTCGTCGGTGATGTCGCGGGCGTTTTCATAGCGACGCGCTTGACCTCGGACAGGTCGACGTGATGGACGAAGCGATCGCCATATTCACGCTTGAGCTGTTCGCGGCCCTTCTTGCCGACGGTCAGGATGGTGACATCCTTTCCCTGCCCGCGCAGCCTTTCGGCATGGGTCCGGGCCAGCTTGACGATCGAGCTGTTGAAACCGCCAGCGAGGCCCCGCTCTGCGGTCATCACGACCAGCAGGTGCCGCTGGTCGCTGCCGGTGCCCGACAGCAGCCGGGGTGCCGATTCCGATCCTGCCGCACCGGCCGTCAGGCCGGCCATGACGGCGGCCATCCGGTCGGCATAGGGACGGGCGGCAACGGCTGCGTCCTGCGCGCGGCGAAGTTTCGCCGCGGCGACCATCTGCATCGCCTTGGTGATCTTCCGCGTGTTCTTGACGCTTTCGATCCGGGTCTTGAGATCCTTGAGGCTGGGCATCTATTCCCCCTCTCAGGCGCGGGTCTTGTTGTAATCGTCCAGCGCCGCCTTGATCGCATCCTCGAGATCACCGGCAACCTTGCGGTCATTCATCGTGATATCGTCGAGCAGGGCTTTCTTCTGGTTCCGCAGGAACTGGATCAGCCCCTCTTCCCAGGCCACGACCTCGCGCACCGGCACGTTGTCGACATAGCCCTTGGTGCCGGCATAGATCACGATGACGATCTCGGCATTGGTCAGCGGGCGGTATTGCGGCTGCTTCATCAGTTCGGTCAGGCGCGCACCACGGTTCAGCAGGCGCTGCGTCGCGGCGTCGAGATCCGAGCCGAACTGCGCGAAGGCCGCCATCTCGCGATACTGGGCCAGTTCCAGCTTGACCGGACCGGCGACCGATTTCATCGCCTTGGTCTGGGCCGAGGAACCGACGCGGGACACCGACAGACCGGTATTCACGGCCGGGCGGACACCCTGGAAGAACAGGTCGGTTTCGAGGAAGATCTGACCGTCGGTGATCGAGATCACGTTGGTCGGGATATAGGCCGACACGTCGCCCGCCTGCGTCTCGATGATCGGCAGCGCGGTCAGCGAGCCCGAACCGTGATCCTCGTTCAGCTTGGCCGAACGCTCCAGCAACCGGCTGTGCAGGTAGAAAACGTCGCCCGGGAATGCTTCGCGTCCGGGCGGACGGCGCAGCAGCAGCGACATCTGGCGATAGGCGACGGCCTGCTTGGACAGGTCATCATAGATGATCAGCGCATCCATGCCGTTGTCGCGGAAATATTCACCGATCGCGGTGCCCGAATAGGGGGCAAGGAACTGCATCGGCGCGGGGTCCGAAGCGGTCGCGGCGACAACGGTGGTGTAAGCCATCGCGCCGGTCTCTTCCAGTTTCTGGACAAGCTGGGCGACGGTCGAACGCTTCTGGCCGACGGCGACATAGACGCAGTGCAGCGTCTTCATGCCCTCGGCTTCGCGGCCATTGTAGTTGAGCTGGTTCAGGATGGTGTCCAGCGCGATGGCGGTCTTGCCGGTCTGGCGGTCGCCGATGATCAGCTCGCGCTGGCCACGGCCGATCGGGATCATCGCGTCAACCGATTTGAGGCCGGTCGCCATCGGTTCGTGCACCGATTTGCGCGGCATGATGCCCGGCGCCTTGACGTCGGCCACGCTGCGGGCCTCGGCTTCGATCGGACCCTTGCCGTCGATGGGATTGCCGAGACCGTCAACGACGCGGCCCAGCAGGGCCTTGCCGACCGGAACGTCCACGATCGAGCGGGTGCGCTTGACGGTGTCGCCTTCCTTGATCGAACGGTCGTCGCCGAAGATCACGATACCGACATTGTCGGTCTCAAGGTTCAGCACCATGCCCCGGATACCGCCGGGGAACTCGACCATCTCGCCGGCCTGCACCTTGTCGAGGCCGTAGACGCGGGCGATACCGTCACCGACCGACAGCACCTGTCCGACCTCGGCCACCTCGGCCTCTTGTCCGAAATTCTTTATCTGATCCTTGAGGATCGCCGAAATCTCGGCTGCCTGGATTCCCATTATCCGACCTCTTTCATAGCATTCTGCAGGGAGGCGAGCTTCGAGCGGATCGAGCTGTCGATCATCTGCGAGCCCAGCTTGACAATCATACCGCCGATGAGCCCCTCATCTACGCGGGTATTCAATTTGACCTTCTTGCCCGACTTGTCGGCCAGCGTCCGAGTCAGGCGCTGCTGCTGTTCATCGGACAGGGCAACGGCGCTGGTCACATCGGCGGTCACCTCGCCGCGCTCTTCCGCGATCAGGTCGCGCAGGCGTCCGATCAGTTGCGGCAGCACGAAAAGGCGACGGTTGCGCGCCATCAGCTGCAATGTGTTCGACAGCACCGCCGACAATTCCATCTTCGCGGCCAGCGCGCCAATGGCGCCGCCCTGCTGCTGCCGGGAATAAAGCGGAGAGGCGATCAGGTCGCGCAGATCGGCGCTCTCGTCCAGCGCGTTCTGCAACTCGTCGGTCTGGCGGGCCAGATCGTCCAGCCCTCCTTCGTCCTTCACGATGTCGAAGACGGCCTGCGCATAGCGCCCGGCGATGCTCTGGGACATGGAAACAGAGTTGGCCACGGTCATCCTTTACGTTTGCGCAACCCCGCTGGCGGGCCGGAGCTTCGTCCGGTCTGTCGCGGGGTGCGGGTCGCGGTCGCACGGCTTTTGGAGGGCCGTCCTGAATTCTGCGCAGTCTCTAGCAGGTCGTTTACCGACCGGCAACCATTTAGCACACGGAAATGAGAGCCTGTGTGGCCAAGGCCGCGCCGCCCTTGAAGAGATGGCCTTTCGGGCAGGCGGCAACCCGCCTTGCAGGGTGCGACAGGCTGTCGCAGGGCAGCCGGAACGCGGCCTGGACTGCGTTCTGTCAGGGTCAAGCGACGGATGTGATTCCCCGCCCCCGACGGGGCTGTGCCGCAGCGATTTCAGCCATTCGATCCGACCTGCCCGGCCCGGCCATGCGGCGCGACGATGATCCTTCCCCTTGCATTGGGCGACCTGACCGGGCGCGGCCGCGTCACCCCGTCCAGGATGTCCAGTGGACTGGGCACCTGCATCTTGACGCCCGGCCCGACCGGACCCCGGGCCTGCTTGCTGAGTTCGATCAGCACGACCCCGGCGATCAGGACGCGGCTGATCCGCGCCCCGGTCCGCTCCCACATCTGGGCGCTGCGCAGCCAGAAGCGCCGGTCCGAAGGCGGGATATAGACCGCGGAGCCATGCCATTCGGTCACGAATCCCGCCCTCAGCGTCTGCCCTTCCAACTGTCCCGCGGTATAGCTTCGGCCAAGGCCGAAAGGGGTGCTGTCGGAGGCGCCCAGAGCCCCGCCCGGTTCGGCACCATCACGATCATCCGGCCACCGGGACCGAGCGCCCGCCACGCTTCTGCCAGCAGGGCCGCAGGATGATCGCTGGTCTCGAGTCCATGCAGCATCACGAGGCGGTCGATGCTTCCTGTCTCGATCGGCCAGGCGGTTTCGTCGCACAGGACACTGTGATTGGGCTGCCCCGCCGGCCAGCCCATCACGCCCTGCGGCCCCGGCATCAGGGCCGTGACCCGGCGCGCGGTCTCCAGATAGGGTCGCAGCATGGGCGCCGCAAAGCCGAACCCCGCCACGTTCATGCCCTTGCAACTGCCGGACCGCCAGCGCCCGGTCAGCCGGTCGCGCAGGATTCGCTGCACAACGCGGCCCAATGCCCGCTGGTAATAGAAACGCCGCAGATCCTCGATATCGTGATGCATTGCGCCCCGGCCATGCTTTTGCCAGATTCATACTCATCATATGGGGAAGGATTTGCCAATGCCGCTGGAACTGATCACCATTCGTTGCCTCAGGGACAATTATGCCTATCTTCTCCATGGCGAGGCGGGCACTGCGTTGATAGATGCCCCCGAAGCGCGCCGATCCTGGCGGAACTGGACCGGAGGGGCTGGGGGCTGGACATGATCCTGCTGACCCATCACCACGGAGACCATATCGACGGCGTGCCCAAGATCGTGGCCCGGACCGGCGCGCAGGTCACGGGAGCGGCGGCCGACGCGCATCGGCTGCCGCCTCTTGATAGCCGCGTGGCGCCGGGCGAGACGCTGGAAGTGTTGGGCGAGACCGTCCATGTCATCGACGTGTCGGGCCACACGGTCGGGCATGTCGCCTTCCATTTCCCGAAATCGGGCTATGCCTTCACCGCCGACAGCCTGATGGCGATGGGCTGCGGGCGATTGTTCGAGGGCGATGCCGCGATGATGTGGGACAGCCTGACACGCCTGAACGCCCTGCCCGGCGAAACGCTGATCTGCTCGGGCCATGATTACTGCGCGACCAACGGCGCCTTCGCCTTTTCGGTCGATCCGGGCAATGACGCGCTGCGCGAAAGGCTCGCCGGGACCGAGGCGGATCGCCTGCCCTGCTCTCCGGCCACGCTTGCCGAGGAACGGGCGACGAATCCCTTTCTGCGTGTCAAGGAACTGCGTAAAAAACTGGACATGGAAAATGCCCCCGATGTCGAGGTTTTCGCACGGCTGCGCAGGATGAAGGATGATTTCTGACGGCTTTTCAAAGAGGTTTGCAAAGAACCACTGCCGGAACGCGGATCTTGAAAACAGCACAGGGCGACATCACATTTGCCTCAGCCGTGGCAAAAAACCCGGACAAATTTAAAAAACAGCTTGAAGCCGGGCCGATTCCACCAAATCTTAAAACTACCATGACAGTCTGGGCCGGTGGGCACATCGCCCATACCGCCAGCCGACTGACAGGAGACGACAGTGCCAAGTTTCTCGACTTCCCTGGAACAGGCCATTCACCAGGCACTTGCGCTGGCGAACGAGCATCGACATGAACTGGCCACGCTGGAACATCTGCTTCTGGCGCTGACCGAGGAACCGGACGCCGTCAAGGTGATGCGCGCCTGCAATGTCGATCTGGACGAATTGCGCAAGCTGCTGGTCGATTTCATCGAGGATGACCTGTCCACCCTGATCACCGATGTCGAAGGGTCCGAGGCCGTGCCGACCGCCGCCTTCCAGCGGGTGATCCAGCGCGCCGCCATCCATGTCCAGAGCTCGGGCAGGCAAGAGGTGACCGGCGCCAATGTGCTGGTCGCGATTTTCGCCGAGCGGGAATCGAACGCGGCCTTCTTTTTGCAGGAAATGGACATGACCCGCTATGACGCGGTGAATTTCATCGCCCATGGCGTGGCCAAGAACCCGACCTTCAGCGAACCGCGCAAGGTGCTTGGCTCGGACGAACCCGAAGAGGCCAAGCAGGCCGAACCGGTGCAGGAGGCCAAGGAAGAGACCGCGCTTGCCAAATATTGCGTCGATCTGAACGCCAAGTCGGAAAAGGGCGATGTCGATCCCCTGATCGGCCGCGAGGACGAGGTCGAGCGTTGCATCCAGGTGCTTTGCCGACGTCGCAAGAACAACCCGCTGCTGGTCGGCGATCCGGGCGTCGGCAAGACCGCCATCGCCGAGGGGCTGGCCAAGAAGATCGTCGAGGGCGAAACGCCAGAGGTGCTTTCGGGTGCCACGATCTTTTCGCTCGACATGGGCGCATTGCTGGCCGGAACCCGCTATCGCGGCGATTTCGAGGAACGGCTGAAAGCCGTCGTCAAGGAGCTTGAGGGCCATGACGACGCGATCCTGTTCATCGACGAAATTCACACCGTGATCGGCGCGGGCGCGACCTCGGGCGGGGCGATGGATGCCTCGAACCTGCTGAAACCCGCGCTTGCGGGCGGCAAGCTGCGCTGCATGGGCTCGACCACCTACAAGGAATATCGCCAGCATTTCGAAAAGGACCGCGCGCTCAGCCGCAGGTTCCAGAAGATCGACGTGAACGAGCCTACCGTGCCCGATTCGATCAAGATCCTGATGGGGCTCAAGCCGCATTTCGAAAAGCATCACGAGCTGCGCTATACCAATGACGCGATCAAGTCGGCGGTCGAACTGGCCTCGCGCTATATCAACGACCGCAAGCTGCCCGACAGCGCCATCGACGTGATCGACGAGGCCGGGGCAGCACAGCACCTGGTCGCGGAAAGCAAGCGCCGCAAGACCATCTCGCCCAAGGAGATCGAGGCGGTGGTGGCCAAGATCGCCCGCATTCCGCCCAAGAATGTCAGCAAGGACGATGCCGAGGTGTTGCGCGACCTGAACGGCTCGTTGAAGCGCGTCGTCTTCGGCCAGGATTCGGCCATCGAGGCGCTGTCATCGGCGATCAAGCTGGCGCGGGCGGGGCTGCGCGAACCCGAAAAGCCCATCGGCAACTACCTGTTTGCCGGCCCCACCGGCGTCGGCAAGACCGAGGTGGCCAAGCAGCTTGCCTCGACCCTCGGGGTGGAACTGCTGCGCTTCGACATGTCGGAATACATGGAGAAACATGCCGTCAGCCGCCTGATCGGCGCGCCTCCGGGCTATGTTGGCTTCGACCAGGGCGGGCTGTTGACCGATGGCGTGGACCAGCACCCGCATTGCGTGCTGCTGCTCGACGAGATCGAGAAGGCGCATCCCGATGTCTACAACATCCTGCTGCAGGTGATGGATCACGGCAAGCTGACCGACCATAACGGACGGCAAGTGGATTTCCGCAACGTGATCCTGATCATGACCTCGAATGCCGGGGCCGCAGATCAGGCCAAGGCCGCCATCGGTTTCGGCCGCGACCGCCGCGAGGGAGAGGACACCGCCGCGATCGAGCGGACCTTCACGCCCGAATTCCGCAACCGCCTGGACGCGATCATCAGCTTTGCGCCGCTGTCGCGCGAGGTCGTGGTGCATGTGGTCGAGAAATTCGTGCTGCAGCTTGAGGCGCAGCTGATGGACCGCAATGTCCATATCGAACTGACCCCGGAAGCCGCCGACTGGCTGGCCGAAAAGGGTTACGACGACACGATGGGCGCGCGCCCCCTGGGCCGGATCATCCAGGAGCATATCAAGAAGCCCCTGGCCGAGGAACTCCTGTTCGGAAGGTTGCAGAAAGGCGGCGTGGTCCGGGTGAAGATCGAGGAGGACAAACCGGCCTTCGACATCACCGGCCCCGACGCCCCGCGTATCGGCAAGTCGAAAACACCGCTGCTGACGGCGGACTGACAACCAGTTCCCGAAAGGGTGATCGAACCATGACCCGCCTTGCATCGCGCAGGGCGGGTTATCTTTTCGGGCTCATCCCGATTGCAGCCGTGCCGGGATCAGGCCGCGCAGGGCATTGCCGCAAAACAATTCGCCCCGTGTCAGGTCCTCCGGATAGAGGATCGCTTCCTCGGCCTCTCCGCTTTCCAGGAGCGATTGGCGCAGCACGCCGGGCAGCAATCCGCATGAGGCAGCGGGGGTAAGCAACCGCCCTGCCCTGCGCAGGAAGACATTGGTGATCGTGCCTTCGCAGATCTCGCCCTGTTCGTTCAGCAAAATGGCCTCGTGACACCCGGCAGGCAAATCCGCGCGGGCGGTATCATAGGCCGGACGATTCGAGGTCTTGATCCGCAGCCACGGATCGTCACGCTCCAGCAGCACTGTCGAAAGCACGACATCCCAATAATCGGGATTCGGCGGCAACGTCTGATGGTCCACCTCGACCTGCCCATGGGCATCGACGGTCAGCCGGACCCGCAGGACCTCTTCCTTCGGCAGGGCGGCGAGGCAAGCTATGACCGCGCTTTCATCCAACCGGAACCCCACCGCCGCGCAATCCCGGCGCAGCCGTTCCAGATGCAGCGGCCAGTGGCGGATCCGGCCATCCGGCTCGGCCCGCATGGTTTCGATCACTTTCAGCCCTGCGGGGACAGGCCCAGGAATGCGGATTTGCATATCGCCTCCTCCCATTCCGATCCGGCGCGGCTGTCATGGGTGATGCCGCCACCGACATTCACCCGCAGACACCCCTCGCCCTCCATGACTGGCGTCCGGATCGCGACATTGAAGCGCATCGGTCCGGCGGGATCGGCCCAGCCAATGGCCCCGCAATAGATCCCGCGCGGTGCCTGTTCCAGTTCCGCGATGATCTCCATCGCGCGGATTTTCGGGGCGCCGGTGATCGAGCCGCAGGGAAACAATGCCCGCAGAATGTCGCTCAGCCCGGCATCATCGGTCAACTGCCCGGTGACGGTCGAGGTCATCTGGTGAACCGTCGCATAGGGCTCGATCTCGAACAGTTTCGGCACGCGGACAGAGCCGGGCAGACAGACCCGGCTGATATCGTTGCGCAGCAGATCGACGATCATCAGGTTCTCGGCCCGGTCCTTTTCCGAAGCCGCCAGCGCCTCGGCCGCCGCCCGGTCCTTTTCCGGGGTCGCGCCGCGTGGAGCCGTGCCCTTCATCGGTCGGGTCTCGATCCGGCCCGCGTGGTCGGTGGCAAAGAACAGCTCGGGGCTGCGCGACAGCACCACCGGGCCGCCCAGATCGACGAAAGCCCCCTCGCCCACCGGCTGGCGCGCCGCCAGGGCGGCATAGATGGCCAGCGGATCGCCCTCGGCCTCGGCCTCCATCGGGAAGGTCAGGTTGATCTGGTAAGTGTCGCCCGCCTCGATATAGCGATGAACCTCGGCAATCGCCCGGTCATAGCGGTCGCGCGACCAGAGCGGGCGCGGCGCGGCAAGGCGTATCCCGGCAGGATCGGGCAGGTCCGGAGCGTGGCGCGGCCTGTCGAACACCCCCATCAGGATCAGCGGCACATCGCGGCCCAGTGGCATCAGCGGCGCAAGCCGAGGCGTCAGCGCATAGCCGAGCTCATAGGACAGGTATCCCGCCAGCCAGCAGCCACGCGCCCGCGCCGCCTCCATCGCCGCCAGTGCAGGAATGACCCCGGCTGGCGTATCGGCGCGGATCACCGTCTGCGGCGCGGTGAACAGCGCGCCCCCCGGCAACGGGCCATGATCAAAGCGGACCTGCCCGCTCACTTCGCCACCTTTGCCTTTGCGGCCAGGTCACGGGCAACGGCAAAGGCGCCCTTGATACGGTCGGCATCCGATTTCCAGTCGCGGCGGAGGATGATCTTGTTATCGGTGACCTTCGCCAGCCCGCGCTGATCGGTCAGGAATCCCACCAGCCCCGCCGGGTTGGGGAACTTGTCGTTATGGAACTGCACCGTCGCGCCCTTGGGCCCGGCATCGAGCCGGGCGATATTGGCGCGCTTGGCCATCGCCTTGATGCGGATCACCAGCAGGAGCGTGTTCACCTCTCGCGGCAGCGCGCCGAAACGGTCGATCAATTCGGCGGCAAAACCTTCGAGTTCGACCTTGGTGGTCAGTTCGGCAAGGCGGCGATAAAGGCCAAGCCGCACGTCCAGATCGGGGATGTAATGTTCCGGGATCGTCACCGGCACGCCAAGGTTCAGTTGCGGCGCCCATTCATCCTCGGGCGTGCCCTCGATCTCGCCCGATTTCAGCTTGGCGATGGTTTCCTCCAGCATCGCCTGGTAAAGTTCGAAACCGACCTCCTTGATATGGCCGGATTGTTCCTCACCCAGCAGGTTCCCGGCCCCGCGCAGGTCCAGGTCCTGCGAGGCAAGGTTGAAGCCCGCCCCAAGGCTGTCGATGGCGCCAAGGAATTTCAGCCGCCGGATCGCCTGCGGGGTCAGGGGGGTCCGCGGTTTCGTGGTCAGGTAACAATAGGCGCGGGTCTTGGAGCGCCCCACCCGGCCCCGGATCTGGTAAAGCTGCGCCAGCCCGAACATGTCCGAGCGCCAGACGACCATCGTGTTCGCCGTCGGGATATCGAGGCCGCTTTCGACAATCGAGGTCGCCAGCAGCACGTCATGGCTGCCATCGTAAAAGGCGTTCATCCGCTGGTCCAGATCGCCCGCCGCCAATTGGCCATGGGCGACGATATAGGAGATCTCGGGGACGTTCTCGGTCAGCCAATGCTCGACATCGGGCAGGTCCGACAGGCGCGGCACGACGAAGAAGCTTTGCCCGCCCCGGTATTTTTCGCGCAGCAGCGCCTCGCGGATGGTGACGCTGTCGAATTCGCTGGCATAGGTGCGGATCGACAGGCGGTCCACGGGCGGGGTGCCGATGATCGACAGGTCGCGCACCCCGGTGAGTGACAGTTGCAGCGTGCGCGGGATCGGCGTCGCGGTCAGCGTCAACACGTGGATATCGCTGCGCAATTCCTTGAGCCGTTCCTTGTGGGCGACGCCGAAATGCTGCTCTTCGTCGATGACCAGCAGGCCGAGGCGCTTGAAGCGCACCGATTTGGCCAGCACGGCATGCGTGCCGACGACGATATCCACCGTGCCATCGGCCAGCCCCTCGCGGGTCTTCGCCGCATCCCTGGCGCCGACAAACCGCGACAACGGCCGAACACTGATCGCGGTGCCACGGAACCGTTCGGCAAAGGTCCTGAAATGCTGACGCGCCAGCAAGGTGGTCGGCGCGATGACGGCCACCTGCAACCCCTGGGAGGCTGCGACAAAGGCCGCGCGCATCGCCACCTCGGTCTTGCCGAAACCGACATCGCCGACGACCAGCCGGTCCATCGGACGGCCCGCCGAAAGATCGTTCAACACATCCTCGATCGCCGCCGCCTGGTCGTCGGTTTCGCTATAGGGAAAGCGGGCGGAGAAAGCCTGCCAGTCGTGATCTTCCGGCTCCAGCACCGGGGCGGGGCGCAGCAGGCGCTCGGCGGCAACGCGCATCAGCTTGTCGGCGATCAGCTTGATGCGCTCCTTCAGCCGCGCCTTTCGGGCCTGCCATGCGCCACCGCCAAGCCGGTCCAGCATCCCCTCTTCATGGCCATAGCGGCTGAGCAGCTCGATATTCTCGACCGGCAGATACAGGCGGTCGCCGCCCGCATATTCCAGCGCCACGCAATCATGCGGCACCCCGGCGGCCTTGATCGTTTCCAGCCCGGTATAGCGCCCGATGCCATGCTCGACATGCACGACCAGATCGCCGGGGGTCAGGGCTTGCGTGTCCTGCAGGAAATTCTCGGCCCGGCGGCGTTTCTTCGCGCCCCGGATCAGGCGGTCGCCCAGCACGTCCTGCTCCGAGATCACCGTCAACCGGCCAAGGGCGCGGCCATCCGCCGTGAAACCCTCTTCCAGCGGCCAGACGGCCAGGCCCATGGCTCCGGGCCTGTCGGGCAGGTCGCGAATATCGCCGATCACCTGCGCGCCGGTGACACCCTCATCCGAGATCAGCCCGGCCAGACGGTCGCGGGCGCCATCGGAAAAGCTGGCGATGATGACGCGGCCATCCTTGCGCAATGCCTGAACATGATTCGACAGTGATTTGAACAGGTTCGTATTTTCGGATTGACGTTCGGGTGCGAAATTACGCCCCGGCCGTCCGCCCGCATCCAGCACGCCCGGCCCCGGAGGCTGGGGCAGCACCGACAGGCGCAACACGCGATGTGGGGCAAGCCAGCCATTCCATTCCTCGTCAGTCGGGAACATCGCGTCGGGCGGCACCGGCTTGTAGACGGTATCGCTGCGTCCCTTCATCGCCATCGCCTCGCGGCGGGCCTGGAATTGTTCGCGGATCATTTCGCGCCGGGCAAGGATGACCTGCCCGACATGGTCGTCCATCACCACCGAAGCGCCGGGAAGATAATCGAAAAGGCTCTCCATCCGGTCGTGGAACCATGGCAGCCAATGCTCCACCCCCGACATCTTGCGGCCTGCGCTGACGCCTTCATAAAGCGGATCGTTGCTGCCGCCCCCGTATTCGGCGCGGTAGTTCTGGCGGAACCGGGTGATCGCGGGCTCGTCGAGGATGACCTCGGACATCGGCGCGATCTCGACGCGCGAGAGCTTTTCGGTCGTCCGCTGGCTGACCGGATCGAAGCGGCGCGCGCCGTCCAGAACATCGCCGAACAGGTCCAGCCGGATCGGCCCGGATTCGCCCGGCGGGTAGATATCGATGATGCCGCCGCGAATGGCGTAATCGCCGGGTTCGGTCACGGTCGGAGACTGCACGAAGCCCATCCGGATCAGGAAATCGCGCAGCCCCGCCTCGTCGATGCGATCACCGACACGGGCGGCGAAACTGGCTCCGCCGACCAGTTCACGGGCCGGGACCCGCTGCAGCACCGCGTTCAGCGTGGTCAGCAGGACGAACGGCCCCCTGACCGCCCCCTGCGCCAGACCGGCCAATGTCGCCATGCGTGCCGCCTGTATCGCGGGCGCGGGCGAGACGCGGTCATAGGGCGTCGTGTCCCATGCCGGGAAATCCAGCACGGTCAGGTCCGGTGCAAGAAACCCGAGCGTCGCCCGCATGGCCGCCATCCGGCGGTCGTCGCGGGCGATATGGATGACGGGAGCGCCGCCATTTTCAGGTCGCGCCGCCTCGCGGGCGATCAGGGCGGCGTCATAGCCCTCGGGCGCGCCGGAAAGGATCAACTGGTCGGACATGGGGCGTCAGGTAAAGCGCGGGGCGGCGGAGTCAAGGTCACATCCCGTTCGGATGCATCAGCGACCAGAGCACTCCCCACAGCGCGGTGATCGCAACGGCAAGGATCGACAGAAGCGTGACCAGCCTGCGATGCCAGATCATGCGCCGAATGGCTTCCCTCGCGATGGTCTCCAACTGCTGATCCGCCTCTTCGTTCTGCAGCAGGGGTGTCAGCCGATATGCCAGGCGAACGCGCATCCAGAACAGGATCAGGAAGGGCAGCAGCAGCAATGTCAGGGCCTGGGCCATTTCAAGATCGTGGCCAAAGCCCAGCCCCGCCAGCGAGGTCACCAGGAAAACCGTCACTCCCAGGAAGATCGCCCCTTCGCGGCGGCCCAATTGCCAGCGCGGCAGGGTCAGCGACAGCCAGTCCAGCAGCGAAACCAAGGCGGACCCGTCCATCTCATCGCGCGACATCGCGCGACGGGCACGAATGACAATCTCGACCGGAACCCCGATGATATTGCGGCCACTGACCGACCACATGCCGATCACGACCAGCCAGTACCAGATGGTTCCGAAAGAGCGGCTGTCGAGAAAGCTGATGATCCCGTCTATCTGCGGCACGCGGCTGGTTCCTTGTCCTTGGTCGCGCGCGACCTTAGAACGGCTGCAGGCGAAGGGAAAGCCGGTCCGGCGGCCCTTTTTGCCTCGACCCTGATGAGGATACCGCCATGGCCAACCCGATCATTGCCCCCTTTCCCTCCACGCGGCTGCGCCGGATGCGCCGCACGGCAAATCTGCGCGCCATGATCTCGGAAACCGATCTGAGCGCCGCCAACCTGATCTGGCCGATCTTCGTCACCGAGGTCGCGGGTGCCGAGGGCGAGATCCCCTCGATGCCCGGGGTCGAACGGCTGACGCTGGACGGGGCGAAGCGGGCGGCGGAACGGGCAGCACGGCTGAGCATTCCGGCGATCTGCATCTTTCCGCATTCCGATCAGGAGCTTAGGACAGAAACCTGCGAACGCGCATGGGATCCGGACAATATCGGCAACCGCGCCATCCGCGCCATCAAGGAGGCGGTGCCGGAACTGGCGGTGATGACCGATATCGCGCTGGATCCATACAATATCAACGGCCATGACGGTTTCGTCGTCGATGGCGAGATCCTCAATGACGAGACGGTCGAGGCGCTGGTCAAGATGGCGCTTGCGCAGGCCGAGGCCGGGGCCGACATCCTCGGGCCATCGGACATGATGGACGGGCGGATCGGCGCATTGCGGGCCGCGCTGGAGCTTGAAGGCCACAAGGACGTGGCGATCCTGTCCTATGCGGCGAAATTCGCCAGTGCCTTCTACGGGCCGTTCCGCGACGCGGTAGGGGCATCGGGGCGGCTGGTCGGCGACAAGAAGACCTACCAGATCAATCCGGGCAACCGGCAGGAGGCGCTGCGCTGCGTCGCCCGCGACCTGGCCGAGGGGGCCGACATGGTCATGGTCAAGCCCGGCATGCCCTATCTGGATATCTGCCGCGAGGTGAAGGATCGCTTTGCCGCGCCGACATTCGCCTATCAGGTCAGCGGCGAATACGCGATGCTGGAAGGGGCGATCCGCAATGGCTGGCTGTCGCGTGACGCGATGCTGGAAAGCCTTCTCGCCTTCCGGCGGGCCGGTTGCGACGGGGTTCTCAGCTATTTCGCGCCCGCCGTGGCCGAAATGCTGGCATGATCGGCGCGCCTCGCGTATCCTGCCGCCAACGGGCCACCAAGGAGCCCGATCATGCAAGCGAGGCGAAAATATGGGCAGTTTCGAAAAGATCACCCGGCGCAGGATGCTCGTAACCGGCGGAGCCGTGCTGGCCGTGGCCGGTTGCAGTAACGCGGTGGGAACCAATTCCGCGTCCCGGCTGGATGCGCGGGTGGACCAGACGCATCAATACCTGATGCAGACCTATCCCAGTGCCGCATCGATGGTGCAGAACGCCAAGGGCGTGCTCTACATGCCGCTGATGACAGAGGCGGCAATCGGTGTCGGCGGCGCCTATGGCCAGGGCGCATTGCGGATCGGCGGGGCGACGGTGGACTATTATTCCGCCACCCGGGCCACGCTCGGGTTCCAGCTTGGCGCGCAGCAATATGCGCATGTGCTGATTTTCCAAAGCGATGCCGCGCTGGCCGCGTTCCGCGCCGCACCAGGTTGGGTCGCCGGGGCAAACGCGTTCTATGCCATCCCCGCAGGCGGCATGGCGGTGGGAGCGGATACCGTGACCGCCCAATACCCGGTCGTCGCATTGATCTTCGGTCAGGCGGGACTGATGGCGGGTGCTGCGATCGAGGGCACGAAATATACCCGCGTCATCCCGTCATCGCTCAGCGATATCCGCTTTGGCGGCCTCGGCCTGCCGGCCAGGCAGCCGGGCTGAGCGCGCCCGCTACAGGACCTGGGCCGTCACCGGATCGGCCAGGCAGCGCCCGCCATCGACGGTGATGATCTGGCCGGTCACGAAGCGCGAGCCTTCGCTGACCAGGTAAAGGGCGGTGTCGGCGACCTCTTCGGCGCCGGCGATCCGGCCCAGGGGTGTGCCGGCGATGATCTGGCCGCGCAGCTCGCCATCTTGCTTCAGCGCGCATTGCAGCTCATGCGACATGACACTGCTGAAGCTGACACCGTTCACGCGGATACGGTATGGCGCCAATGTAAGCGCCAGCCCCCGCGTCGCCTGTTCCTGCGCCGCGCAGGCGATGGAATAGCCCAGCATCGCCGGAACCGGCCGGGTAGCCGCCAGCGTCGAGATATTGACGATCGCCCCGGCCTGCGAGACGTCCTCCTGATCCTCGGCCTGCTTGATCATCCGCTTGGCCACCATCTGCGACAGGCGCAGCACCGAGATCATGTTCTGCCTCAGCATCTCCTCGAGCACGCCCGGATCGGTATCCAGGGGATCCGAGCCCTTCACGAAACGATGCGCATTCACCAGGATATCGACATCATCAAAGGCATCGAGCGTCGCCGACAAAAGATTCGCCATTGCCAGGCGTTCCGACAGATCGCCCGCGAAATAGCGGACCGGACCTTTCTCGGTATCGTAATCCGACATCTGCGTTTCCAGTGCCGTCTCGTCGCAATCGGCGAACATGACATTGGCCCCGCGTTCGACGAAATGCTTGGCGATGGCCAGGCCGATTCCCCGCCCCGCCCCGGTCACGATGGCGGTCTTGCCCTGGATGGAAAGGCTCATCTGCGTCCCCTTTGACGATTCCCGCCACGGCCCGCGCCGCTGGCTTCGAACAGTTTGAAACGATTGTCCCCGCCGATTTCCGCCACTTGCGCGAAATACTCGCGCAGCACGGTTTCATAGGGCAGATGGCGATTGGCGACCATCCACAGCTTTCCCGCCCCGGTCAGAAGCCCCGCCGCCGTCGCGATGAACGCCGCACCCAGCCTGGGATCGGCATCGCGGCCATTGTGGAAAGGCGGGTTCATGATCACCCCGTTGACCGGATCGGGCAGGCGAAACTCCCGCGCGTCGGCCCAATGGAATTGCGCCCGCGGGTCCGGGATATTGTCGCGGGCAGATTGCAGGGCGGCATGATCGGCCTCGACCAGGTGGATCACCTCGACGCCCGGATGCGCGAGCGCCTGCGCCGCCAACCAGCCCCAGCCCGCCCCGAGATCGACCATCCGGGTCGGCAGGCGTTCGGGAAGATGGCGGGCCAGCAAGGCAGAACCCGGATCGATCCCATCCGCCGAGAACACGCCCGGGCGGGTCACGAAGCCCGGGGCGATCTCGACCGGCCGCGCGGCCCAATCCGTGGGAAACTGGTCATCTGCGGTCAGCGTGACGCGAAAAATCTTGCCATGCGCCTTGCTATGGACCTCGTCCACGCCGAAGAGAGCCCGTAATTCCTTCAGGATCGAATCGACCCCATCGGTCTTTTGGCCGTCAATCCACAACATCCCGCCCGGTTCCAGCCGCTGCATCGCGGCGGCGATACGGGCACGGGCCGCGGGTTTCGCGCGCGGCAGGACCACGACCGCGGTCTCGCAGCACCCTTCGAGCCGTGGCTCCACGCTGAACCCGCGCGCGCTCAGCATGCGGTGATCGGGGAAATTTCCCTGTTCGATCCTGGTTCGCGCCGGGTCGAGCGGCGACAGGTCGTCGGAGCCACCGGCACCGAAAACCAGCACGTCGCCCCCGGGATGGCCGTCCGGGAAGGCCAGTTGCAATCGTGATGTTGTCAAGGTCTACTCTTTTTCCATGGTGCATTGCAGGGGGTGCTGCTGACGCCGTGCCAGTTCCATCACCTGCGCCACTTTGGTTTCGGCAACCTCGTGCGAAAAGACGCCCACCACGGCGATCCCCTTGCGGTGAACCGTCAGCATGATCTCGATCGCCTGAGCATGGGTCATGTTGAACAGGCGCTCCAGGACATGGACGACGAATTCCATCGGCGTGAAGTCGTCGTTCAGCATCAACACCTTGTACATCGGTGGCCGCTGCGATTTCACGCGCGGCTTCACCACCAGATCGGATTTTTCATCCGGGTCGTTCGGGTCGGTCATCCAATGCGTCATCGCGGTTGAGCTCTGGCCTTTCGCGGATTGAGGGGGATGCCGCAATCATTGCGGCGCCCTGCGTTCCTTGGCCAAAATATAGTCAAATTATGCCGGGATGAAAGCCCCCGGATGCCTTGGCGGCGTAACGCGGCAAGGCAGGCAAGACATGGGCAGGCAACTGGCCAACAAGCGCAATAAAATATGTAAATTGCCCGGTTTTCTGAATTATCCAACCATGCTATAGTCAGGAAATTAACAATAGGCGTGCGATAAACGACGCGCCGCATGAGGCAGAAGAGATCGCGACAGTGACCCTATTTTCCCAGACAGCCCGGCTGTGGGCGCTGATCCTGCTGGCCGTAATGGCGCCCGTGACCGTGTCGGCCGCGCCTTTCGCGGCTTATGTCATGGATGCACGCACAGGAAAGCCCATCTACACGCAGAACGCAGATACCAAGCTTCATCCGGCGTCCCTGACCAAGATGATGACCCTCTATCTGGCCTTCATGGCCGTGGAGCGGGGGCAGGTTCGTCTGGACACCAAGTTCCCGATCTCGTCCAATGCCGCGGCCGAGCCGCCCTCGAAACTGGGGCTGAGGGCCGGACAGAAGATCGAGCTGCGCTACCTGATCCGGGCAGCCGCGATCAAATCCGCCAATGATGCCGCCACCGCCATCGGCGAGGGGCTGGCCGGATCGGAAGCGGCCTTCGCCCGGCAGATGACGCAGATGGCCCATGCCCTGGGGATGAGGAACACGCAGTTCCGCAATGCCAACGGCCTGACCCAGGAGGGGCATTATTCCACCGCCCATGACATGACCATCCTCGGGCGGCAGTTGTTTTACGACTTCCCGCAATATTACAACCTGTTCTCGCGCCGGACGGCGGATGCGGGCATTGCCAATGTCTCGCACACGAACAAGCGCTTTCTCGACAGCTATCCCGGCGCGACGGGATCAAGACCGGCTACACCAGGGCTGCGGGCTTCAACCTGACCGCGTCGGCCAGGCATGGAAACAAGCGGCTGATCGCAACCGTGTTCGGCGGCACCTCGACCGCGCAGCGCAACCAGGTGATGGCGCAACTGCTTGATTCGAGCTTTACCCGCGTTCCAAACCGCGTGCGCGAAACGCGGCCCGCACGGCCTGCCATGCTGACGCAGCGGATCGTGCGCCGCGCCCGGGTCGAGCCGACGCGCGCCGCGACCCAACCCCAGCCCCAGCAACTGACGCTTGCGGCCTCGGCCCCGCCCGAACGGAGCAGCGCCACAGCGGCCCCCACCCCACCGCCAGTTCAGGCGGCTCAACCGCAGCCTTCCGGCCGCCTCGCGCTGAATGTGAGCGCAAGGCCCCGCCTGCGCCCGGGCGCCAGCGCGGATGCCGTGGCCAGGGCCGTCGAGATGGCGGTGGCCTCGGACGAGGTCGGCGACAGGCCATCGCCCGACATGGCGGCTCCGGTCTTGGCAAGCTCGTCCCGTCCGGTTCCGGCACCGCGCTCGCGCGGCTCCGGCGGCGGCCAGGGCAATCCGAGCACGGCTGCGGTGGTGGCGGACGCGACCCCTCTCCCACCCCGCAGGCAAGCTCGGGCTCATTGGCCCTTGTCGCCTCGACCCCGCCCGCCCCCCGTTCGGACACGGTCATTCTTGCCGCGATGGGTGAAGGCGACCTGTCGAACCCGGCTGCCCTGGAAATCGTGTCGCGCGCCCAGAACAGCGGCCGCAACTGGGGCGTGGTGCTCGGCCTCTATCGCTCGAAGGCCGAGGCCGATGAGTTGCTGCTGCAAACAGCCCTGCAAGGCGGAGACATCCTGGAAAATGCCAATCGGCATGTCGCCGACACGATACGGGGCTTCCAGCCGAGTTTCGCGAACCTGACCAAGGCGAATGCCGAACTCACCTGTGAAAGGATGCTGGCGAAGCAACAGGACTGCCGGGTGGTCGGCCCCTGATCGCCGGCAAGGCCGGATGAATCGGAACGGGCGAGGCAGGAATGCCTCGCCCGTTTTCCATCTGACGCCCCGGCGAGGACCCTGCCCCGCGGCAATCCTGTTCAGTTATCCATCTTCAGCGCCTGGATGAACGCCGTCTGCGGGATCTCGACCTTGCCGAACTGGCGCATCTTCTTCTTGCCGGCCTTCTGCTTTTCCAGCAGCTTCTTCTTGCGCGTCGCGTCACCGCCATAGCATTTCGCGGTCACGTCCTTGCGCATCGCCGACAATGTCTCGCGCGCGATGACGCGCGAGCCGATCGCCGCCTGGATCGGGATCTTGAACATGTGGCGCGGGATCAGCTCTTTCAGCTTCTCGACCATCACCCGCCCCCGGCCCTCGGCCCGGTCGCGATGCACCATCATCGCCAGCGCATCGACCGGCTCGTCATTCACCAGGACCGACATCTTGACCAGGTTATCCTCGCGATATTCGCTGATCTGGTAGTCGAAGGAGGCGTAGCCCTTGGTCACCGATTTCAGCCGGTCGTAGAAGTCGAACACCACCTCGGCCAATGGCAGATCATAGACCACCATGGCACGGCTGCCCGCATAGGTCAGGTCAAGCTGGATGCCGCGGCGGTCCTGGCACAGTTTCAGCACATCGCCCAGGTATTCGTCGGGCACCATGATGGTCGCCTTGATGCGCGGCTCTTCGATATGATCCACCAGCGTCAGGTCTGGCATGTCGGCGGGATTGTGCAACTCGCGAATCTCGCCATCCCGCATATGCAGTTTGAAGACCACCGAAGGCGCGGTGGTGATCAGGTCGAGATCATATTCCCTCTCCAGCCGGTCGCGGATCACCTCCAGGTGCAGAAGACCCAGGAAACCACAGCGGAACCCGAAGCCAAGCGCCGCCGAGGTCTCCATCTCGTAGCTGAAGCTGGCATCGTTCAGGGCCAGTTTCTCGATCGCATCGCGCAGCGTCTCGAAATCATTCGCATCGACCGGGAACAGCCCACAGAACACCACCGGCTGCGCGGGCTTGAAACCGGGAAGCGGCTTGGTCGTTGGCTTTTTCTCATGCGTGATGGTGTCGCCCACACGGGTATCGCGGACCTGCTTGATCGAGGCGGTGAAGACGCCGATCTCGCCCGGGCCGAGCTCCGCAATATCGCGCATGGCCGGGGTCAGCACCGCCAGCTTGTCAAGGCGGTAGCTCGCGCCGGTCTGCATCATCTTGACCTGGTCGCCCTTGCGGATCACGCCATCCATGACCCGAATCATCACCACGACGCCCAGGTAAGAGTCATACCAGCTATCGACCAGCATCGCCTTGAGGGGCGCGTCGCGGTCACCCTTTGGCGCGGGCAGGCGCTGCACGATGGCCTCCAGCACATCGGGAATGCCAAGGCCGGTCTTGGCGCTGATCGGAATCGCCTGCGAGGCATCGATGCCGATCACATCCTCGATCTGCTCCTTCACCCGGTCGGGCTCGGCCGCCGGAAGGTCGATCTTGTTCAGGACCGGGACGATCTCGTGATCGGCATCGATGGCCTGATAGACATTGGCCAGCGTCTGCGCCTCGACCCCCTGGGTGGCGTCCACCACCAGCAGCGAGCCCTCGACCGCGCGCATGCTCCGGCTGACCTCATAGGCGAAATCGACATGGCCCGGCGTGTCGATCAGGTTCAGCACATAGGTATGCCCGTCCTGCGCCGGATAGCTGATCCGCACGGTATTGGCCTTGATGGTGATGCCACGCTCGCGCTCGATATCCATGGCGTCCAGGATCTGGGCCTTCATGTCGCGTTCGGCGACAGTGCCCGTCAGCTGGATCAGCCGGTCGGCCAGGGTGGATTTGCCGTGGTCGATATGGGCCACGATCGAGAAATTGCGTATATGGGACAGCTCGGTCATGGCGAGGCTATACAAGGGCGCGCGCGCCGCGAAAAGAGGGATTTGCGCATACCCTTCGCGATGGGCTGCGCTATCTCTCGCCGCGCCGGATCAGGCCGTCCGGCGGACGCCGCCTTCGCCCACGCAGGCGCGCCTCGCGCCACATGGCATATCCGCCCGAGACCGCGATCAGCGCCGCGCCCGCCAGCGTCGGCAGATCCGGCCGCTCGGCAAAGACCACGACCGCGACGATCAGCGCGAAACCGAGCCGCGTATAGCGGAACGGCGCCACCGCCGAGGCTTCGCCAAGGCGGGTCGCCGTCACCAGCGCGGAATAGGCCGTGACCCCGAACAGCATCGTTCCCGCCAGCAGTGCCCAGTCCTGGCCAGTTGGCACGACAGGCGGACCGGCGGCGATCAGCCCCATCAGCAGACCAGCCGGAACCATCGCCCCGTAAGCCGCGCCCGAAAGCTGGTCCGAGGGGATGTCCGCCGGAATCCGCCGCGTCGCCAGATCGCGCATGGTCAGGGCCGCAACGCCCAAAAGCGCCCAGAGACCGGCGGGCTGGAACGCCTCTGTCCCCGGGCGCAGGATCAGCAGCACACCGATGAAACCCAGCAGGACCGAGCTCCAGCGCCGCCAGCCGACCCTTTCGCCCAGGAACAGCGCCGCTCCGAGCACGAGCGTCAGCGGCAGCACCTGCAGGATCGCCGAGGCCGCCGCCAATTCGCCAACCGCCAGCGCGGTGACGAAGCCGAAAGCGCCGCCCACCTCGCCCAGATTGCGGGCAATGACCATCGGGTGCAGTAATGCCCGCGACCACATCCGCTGCCTCCGCCACGCCATGCGCAGCCAGAACAGCGACATGCCAAAGGCGCCAATCATTGCCAGCAACTGATAGACCGGGATGCCCGTGGTCATTTGCTTGATGAAGGCATCCTCAAGCGAGAACAGCGCCATCGACACTGTCATCAGCACTGCCGCTCGAAGATTGTCGTTCATCCCCGGGCCTCGATCCGCTCGATCAGCCCCGGCAGGTCCGAGATCGACCCGAGCCGGTGAAACTGCGGATGGTCGGGATCGTCGTCCCGCTCCACCTGCCATGTCAGTTCATGCGGGATCAGCGCCGCGCGCCCGCCCAGTTCCAGGACCGGCAGGATGTCGCTCTTGACCGAGTTTCCCGCCATCAGGAAGCGTTCCGGCGCGATGTCATGCCGCGTCAGGACCCGCGCATAGGCAGCGGGGGTCTTGTCCGCCACGATCTCGATCGCCTCGAATCTCCCGGCCAGCCCCGAAGCCGCGACCTTGCGCTCCTGGTCCATCAGGTCGCCCTTGGTGATCAGGATCAGCCGCCGACCTTCCAGCATCCCGAGCGCCTCGGGCACACCATCCAGAAGATGCAGCGGATGGGACAGCATCTCGTATCCAAGATCCAATATCTGCCCGATCACCGAACCCGGGACCCGGCCATCGGTCAGCTCGATTGCGGTCTGAACCATGGACAGGGTAAAACCCTTGATCCCGAAGCCATAGCGCGACAGGTTCCGCCTTTCGACATCATGGAGGCGGCGGCTGATCTGATCCGGGTCGCCATGATCGGCGAGCAATCCGGCAAAGCCGGACTCGGTCAGGCGGAAGAAGCGCTCATTCTCCCAAAGGGTATCATCGGCATCCAGCCCCACCGCCTCTATCATCATGTCCCCCGCGATCACGTTCGGCTGATCGAGATCACGCCGCCTCACGCTTGTCAAACCGGCGCAGCCTCGAAACCACTCCTTGCTGCAAGCCTCGCGAATATCCGAACCACAAGATATTGACGAAACCGATCTTGCCGGTGCCTTCTACCAAGGATCGTTACCGATTGAGTCGAAGTAACGTTTTTGCTATATCTTGTGACTATAAGGGCAATAAAAGCCGGCCAACCGGCGCCCGAGGCAGTCAGGAACCGAGGAGACAGTTCATGTTCAACCGCATCGTCATTGCGGCTGCGGCCGTCATGTTGACCGCACCATTCGCCATGGCCGGCCCGATCGACAGCGCCTGCATCCGATCCGACCGCGCAGGCGGCAACAGGTCGCTTTGCGGCTGCATCCAGCAGGTGGCGGACCAGACATTGTCCCGCTCGGACCAGCGCCGCGCCGCCGGTTTCTTCCGCGATCCGCACAAGGCGCAGGAAGCGCGGACATCCAGCAGCAACCGCGACAGCGCCTTCTGGTCGCGCTACACGAATTTCGCCAATACCGCCGCGGCATATTGCCGATAGGGCCATGCGCATCGCGGTCCTGACCGGCGCCGGCATCTCGGCCGAAAGCGGGCTGGCGACCTTTCGGGCCTCGGACGGATTATGGGAAAACCATCGCATCGAGGATATCGCCACGCCCGAAGCACTTGAACGCGATCCGGCACTGGTCCACGATTTCTACAACATGCGCCGCCAAAAGGCGCCGAGGCACAGCCCAATGCCGCCCATCGCGCATTGGCGAAACTGGCGGGTGCGCATGATCTGACCCTGATCACCCAGAATGTGGACGACCTGCATGAGCGCGGCGGCAGCCCCGACGTGATTCACATGCATGGCGAGTTGAACAGCGCTCTGTGCGGGGCTTGCGACTCGCGCTGGCAGGCGCCGAAACTCATGCACCCCGAGGATCCTTGCCCCGCCTGCGGTGCATGCGCCACGCGCCCCGATATCGTCTGGTTCGGCGAAATCCCCTATCACATGGAACGGGTCTGGCAGGCACTGGACGAGGCCGAGCTGTTCGCCGCCATCGGCACCTCGGGCAATGTCTATCCGGCGGCGGGATTCGCGCAGCATGCCGCGAGAGCCGGGGCGGAATGCGTCGAACTGAACCTTGAGGACAGCGCCAATAGCCGCGACTTCTCGCGGCGCATCCTTGGACCGGCCAGCCGGACCGTGCCGGAATGGGTGGAATCGCTGCTGGCCTGATCCGCCATTCGTGACAGCCGGGTTTCGTCTCTCCGATCACATAGCGGAATATCCGTTTGGGGAATGCCCCTGATCGAGGCATTCCGGGGCAATCCGTCCCCTTATCCCGCATGGCATGAACGAAGTTTATTTTACCATTTGATAAAATTTCTGACCTGTGCGAGCCTGATTCCATCCAACAGGTGAGCCAGGAGACGAAAATGTCCCAAGCCAGACTATCGCCGGGCGTGGCGCCCGGACGCCTCAGCAAAGAGGAACTGGCGGCGAATTTCGCCGATATCGCCCCTCCGCTGGACGATCACGAGGCGCGCGTCGCCGCCGACCGCTGCTATTTCTGCCATGACGCGCCCTGCGTCACGGCCTGCCCGACCTCGATCGACATTCCGCTGTTCATCCGCCAGATCGCCACCGGCACGCCGGATGCGGCGGCGATGACGATCCTGCACGCGAATATCCTCGGCGGCATGTGCGCCCGCGTCTGCCCGACCGAGAATCTGTGCGAAGGCGCATGCGTGCGCATGGATGCCGAAGGCAGCCGGTCGAGATCGGCGCCTTGCAGCGCTTTGCCACCGACGGGCTTATGGCGCAGCAGGGTCACCCCTTCCGCCGCGCCGAGCCCACGGGCAAGCGGATCGCCGTGGTCGGCGCGGGCCCGGCGGGGTTGGCGGCTGCGCACAGGCTGGCCGCCAAGGGCCATGATGTCGTCATCTTCGAGGCGCGCGGGAAACCGGGCGGGCTGAACGAATACGGGATCGCCAGCTACAAGGCCGTGGACGGTTTCGCCCAAGCCGAGATCGAATGGCTGATGGGGATCGGCGGGATCGAACTGCGTCACGGCCAGCGTCTTGGCCAGCAGATCACGCTGGACGGCTGCGCCGGGAATATGACGCGGTGTTCCTGGGCATGGGGCTTGGCGGCGTGAACGCGCTGCGGGCCAAGGGTGAGGATCGCGAACATGTCACCGACGCGATATCCTTCATCCGCGAGTTGCGGCAGGCCAGCGATCTGGCCAGCCTGCCTGTCGGCCGCGACGTGGTGGTGATCGGCGGCGGCATGACCGCCGTGGATGCGGCGGTGCAGTCGAAACTGCTGGGCGCCGAGAATGTCACCATGGTCTACCGCCGCGGGTCCGAGCGCATGGGCGCCAGCCGGCACGAGCAGGATCACGCCACCTCGTCCGGCGTGCGGATCATCTGCAATGCCGCCCCGGTCGCCATTCACGGCAATGGCGCGGTGGCCGAGATCGAGTTCTGCTATACGCAGGATGGCCCGGACGGCCTGACCTTGACCGGGGACCGGTTCCGGCTGAAGGCCGACCAGGTCTTTCGCGCCATCGGCCAGCAGTTGCAGGATGCTCCGGACGGCCTGGCGCTGGAGGGCGGCAAGATCGCCGTCACCGGTCCGGGCCGCACCGGGCTGCCCGATGTCTGGGCGGGGGGCGACTGCGCCTCGGGCGGCGACGACCTGACAGTGACCGCCGTGGCCGAGGGCCGCGATGCCGCCGAGGATATCGACGCCCGCCTGACCGGCCGCCCCGCCGAGATCCCCGGCTGACCCAATTTCGCGCTTTGACAAGGAGGCTGAGACATGGCCGATCTGCGCAGTAACTTCATCGGAATCAAATCTCCCAACCCGTTCTGGCTGGCCTCTGCCCCGCCGACCGACAAGGAATACAATGTCCGCCGGGCCTTCCAGGCCGGTTGGGGCGGCGTGGTGTGGAAAACCCTCGGCTCCGAGGGACCGCCGGTCGTCAATGTCAACGGCCCCCGCTATGGCGTGGTGCATGGCCCCGACCGGCGGGTTCTGGGCATCAACAATATCGAGTTGATCACCGACCGCCCGCTGGAGGTGAACCTGCGCGAGATCAAGCAGGTCAAGCGCGACTATCCCGACAGGGCGCTGGTCATCAGCCTGATGGTGCCATGCGACGAGGAATCCTGGCGCGATATCCTCAAGCAGATCGAGGATACCGGCGCGACGGGGTGGAGCTCAATTTCGGCTGCCCCCATGGCATGAGCGAGCGCGGCATGGGCAGCGCCGTCGGCCAGGTGCCGGAATATATCGAGATGGTCACGCGTTGGGTCAAGCAATATTCGCGCATGCCCTGCATCGTGAAGCTGACACCCAATATCGCCGATATCCGCAAGCCCGCCGAGGCCGCGAAACGTGGCGGCGCCGACGCGGTCAGCCTGATCAACACGATCAACTCGATCACCTCGGTCGATCTGGACCTTTTCGCGCCGGAGCCGACCATCGACGGCAAGGGCGCGCATGGCGGCTATTGCGGCCCGGCGGTCAAGCCCATCGCGCTGAACATGGTGGCCGAGATCGCCCGCAATTCTGAGACCCACGGTCTGCCGATCAGCGGTATCGGCGGGGTGACGACCTGGCGCGACGCCGCCGAGTTCATGGCGCTCGGCGCCGGCAATGTGCAGGTCTGCACGGCGGCGATGACCTATGGGTTCAAGGTCGTGCAAGAGATGATCTCGGGCCTGCGCGACTATCTCGACAGCCACGAGATGGCTCTGTCGGATCTGGTCGGGCGGGCGGTGCCCAATGTGACCGACTGGCAATATCTGAACCTGAACTATGTCACCAAGGCGGTGATCGACCAGAAGGCCTGCATCAAATGCGGGCGCTGCTATGCCGCTTGCGAGGATACCAGCCACCAGGCCATCGCGATGAAGCCGGGCCGCGTCTTCGAGGTGATCGAGGAAGAATGCGTCGCCTGCAACCTGTGCCTTGATGTCTGCCCGGTCGAGGATTGCATCACCATGCGCGAACTCGCCCCCGGAGAGCTGGACCGGCGCACCGGAATCAAGCGCGGCGATTACGCCAACTGGACCACGCATCCGAACAACCCGATGGCGAAGGCGGCGGAATAATCGCACCGTCCGCCCAGCCCCAGCCCCAGCCTCTGCCGTGGGCGGGGCGGGGCAATGGGCATCATCCGGCCCATCCGCATCGATTCAGGCAATGCCCGCCGGAATCCCGGCCTTGCGACAGAACGGCACCTTCTCCAACTTGCCGATCCGATGGGCCCTATCGGGATGCCCGCAACGGCAATACTCACAACCCGTCACCATACCCGATCGCCCTCCCCACGGTTTTACACCGGGATCCGGAACCCGAAGAAGCTTGTCCCGGGAACAGGCTGAACGCCATAAATGCTGAATTCGCCATTGCACAACCCCGTTTCCGCGGCTATTCACCCGGGCAAGGCACCCGTAGCTCAGCTGGATAGAGCGCTGCCCTCCGAAGGCAGAGGCCAGAGGTTCGAATCCTCTCGGGTGCGCCATAAAATCAACAACTTAGCGTTTTGAATTTTCGACTTCGGTCCTATTTCGGTGCGGAAATGAGCCATTTTACCCCCTCATGTCCATAGCCTTGACGGCTGTTGCTTGATGATTCGGGCTGTGGTGTCCGTAGGTGCGCTCGATGGTCTCGGCGCTGGTCGAGAAATACCCTGCCGCGTCCCAGATCGACGCCCAGCGCTGCAACGCCCAGGTGATTGCAGTGTGTTTCAGAGTGTGCGGCGTCACGCCTGACAGGTCGATGTTCACACCATGCAACCAGGCGAGTCTTTCCGCCTCGCTCCGGGCACTCACCCATGCGTTCTTGACGTCCTTGACCATTTCCCGGCGCAATTTACCGTCACGCTCGATGCGACGCTCAACGATGTAGACGCGGCCATTCGCGGCCTGCCTGCGCAGATGGGCGAGGTAGCGGCTCGGAAGCCGCGCCGGTCGCTGGCGCTTGTGAGTTTCAACCTTCTTCCCGGGCTTGCGGTAAAGGACTCCGGTTTTCGTATCCACATGCCCGCCGACAGGGCTTGGCCGGTCGATGTGCATGGATAGAATCGTTTCCTTCCGGCTACCTGTATAGAGGCCATGCAGGATGAAATCTGCCAGGTGCCTGCCGTCGCGGTTCAGGGATCTGGCCCCACGGATCAGCCATGCGGCTTCTTGCCGTGTCAACCACCGTTCGCGGCTCGGCGGCTTGTCCGGAAGCGTGACCTTCGGTGCATGGATCAGGTAGCCTTCACCGTGGCAATAATTGATCGCGGCCTGCAGGACGTTCAGTTCCCGCCGGATCGTGCCGTTGCTGATGGGCGCCCCGTCTTTCTTGGTCCGGCTGCGCGCGTATCTGCGGCAGGTTTCGCCCTTCACATCTGCCACGGTCAGGCCGTTCCAGAATTGGTCAAGGGCGTCGATGGCATAGCCAATGCGCTCGGGAGCGGCAACGCCCTGCGCGTGTTCTTCCGCATAGATGGTCAAGCACATACCCACGCTTAATTCTTCCGGTCGAGTGGGACCACTCGAGCGGTGTTTCCGGTCGATGTATTGCGCGAGCCGCGTTTCAGCTTCGCGGCGGCAGTCTGTGCCGGTCGAGATTCTCTGGCTGCCATCCCTAATTTCCCAGACGGACGGTGCGTCTTTTCTCGCTCTCCAATACAGGCGGGGGCCTTTGGCTCTGCGCGGCATAGGTCAATTATCTCCGGTAAATCGTCGGGATGTAGCCGGACGGCCCGACCAATGTAGATCGTCTTTCCAAAATCATCAGCAACTTTCCGCAGGCTGGATTCCGGAACTCCGAGTCTTTGCGCGGCCTCTCGGAATGTCCATAGCACTGGTGCTGTCACCTGCCCCTCCATTCACTCACTGTCGCGCAAGACGGTCTGGCCGCTCAACTTGCGCTTCCATTTGCTGCCCTTGCTGCCGGGGATCGTGGCCCGGCGTTCGGACTTCGCGCCGAAGTGCTTGGCGCGCACCCTGTTCGCCTTGGCGATCTGCGCGGCGTCCTCGCTGGTTTTCTCCCGATGGCAGGCGGTATGAGCGGGCGCGACGTTGCCTTCGTCATCCTCGCCGCCCATGGCCAGAGGGATCACATGCTCAAGATCCCAGGACTCCCCGACCTGTACCTTTCCGCCGCAGATATGACAGGTGCCGCCGTGCGTCTCGAACACGGCCAGTTTCCGCTTTGCTGTCCAGCTACGACGGGCCATGGTTCAGACTCGCATCGGCATGACGACGCGCAGGATGTTTTCATCCGCGCCCATGACAAGGACGGGATCGTTGACATGATCCCAATGCAGAGTGCCAGCATTATCCGGCTTCGGATTGCGCCCCACCAACCGGACGGCCTCACCGCGCGGGCAAAACTCTTTCAGGTAGCGAACATTGACCCCGAGTTTCATGCCTTTGGCATTGTAGATGGGCATGGAAATCTCACCGAGGTCCGGCGAACGCACGAACATGCGGGATTCCTCTGGAACGATATGCAGGGCAGTGCTGCGATCGCTCAACCGAGGTAGCGCCGCCAGGGCATCGCCCGGTCAACGCAACCGAGAATGAGCCGTCCAGATCCGTCGGAATGACGCGCCGATAGTCAGGGAACGTGCCATCGATCAGCTTCGTCACCATCGACCAATTCGGATTGGTGGTTTTCAGAGCCAGCTTGTCCTTGCTCTGCGCCACCTTGATCTTGTCCAGCCCCTTCAAATCTTTCCGAAGCTGCGAGACGGCTGCGCTAGGCAGGATCATGCCTTCGCGCTTCCACCGAGTATCCGGGCAGTCCACCTGTGTCAGCCGGTGCCCGTCGGTGCTGACCATGCGCAGATGGCCGTCCACGCTTCAAGATACACGCCGTTCAGGTAGTAGCGGGTTTCCTCGTCAGATATGGAGGGGGCGCATGCGTCGAGGGCATAGCGGAAGGCGGATGCTTCAATTTCCTGCGGCTGCTCGAATGGTCGCTGGTCGAACATGCTCTTTGGGAAATCCTCGGGCTGGATGATTTCGTTGATGCGCGCGGTCAGTTCTCCTGATTTGAGGACGATGGCGGGGAAGGTTGTTGTGCTATACTTCCACTCGCCTCGGCTGATTTCGACGCTCGGGCCGCCGTGTTTCAAGACGTGTTCCAAGAACCGCGGCTGGATCAGGAAGTCGATTGGCTCACCCTCGGCGGGGAATGACACGGCCATTTCCCGGTTCAGATCGGTTGCGGTGATAACGCCAGTATCACCGACGATGGACACACGAACCGTTCCGAGGACGGGGATCGTCCAACGGTGGGCCTTCTGCATGATCGGTTTCACCAGTGCCAGGGCGTTGCGCAGAGCCTTGGTTTCGATGGTGGTTTGTTTGATCTTGGTCTGCACGTTCATCATGCGAGTTCCTTTACATGTTTCCACGAGCGACCATTGGCGATGCTGCAAATCGTCGCTCGGTGGACGCCATAGGCATTTTCAAGTTCAGAGACGCTTCGCCCGCTGCCGGGGATTTTAATCAGCCGGTATTCGCGACGAATCCGGCGAACATCGTCCTCGGTTAGTTTGGCTTTGGGATTTCTTTCCCCTACTGGACCAGTTCCGTGCCGCCTTCTGTCGTCGTGATTTTCAAGGGGTGTTGACCACCGCAAGTTTTGCCAGTGGCAATGAAGGCGTGACCCATCGCGATGCGCGACCTGCGTTTGTTCTGGCAGGGGATCAGGAAGGAATGCGAACGCCACCAGCCGATGGGCAAAGCGTTCTTCTCCGCCAATATGGTAGGAGATATATCCATGATATGTTCATGTAACCGCGAAGGCGTTTCAACGTCTCCCTGTGGCGAACACCACCACATTCAGACACTTCATAGACGGTTCCGGGTATTTCACGCCATTGCATCGTATCGTTCATCGTCAGCACCCCAACGCTTCGCGATACATAGCCAGAACTGCATCTTCTTCCGCGACCTGATCGCGGTCCTTCTTGCGTATCGCGATGACCTTTTTGATGGTTGGGATCGAATACCCCCTGCCCTTCGCCTCCGCGAAAACCTCCTTGGCCTGTTCGGCGATGTCGGCCTTTTCCTGATTGAGCCGTTCCACCCGCTCGATGAACTGGCGCAATTCGGCGGTCGTCACGGAATAGGCGTGACTATTGTGGCCCTGCCAATCAGGATCGCCTTTCATCTTCGGCTCGGTGGTCATGCCTGCGACTCCCGCTCCGAGACGCGCCAGCGCATGGCGCTGCGGCCCGAAGCATTGCGCCCGCGTTCACCCGTGTCGATCAGCCGCCCGGCCTTCGCCAGCTCCGAGATCCGGGGGCGGATCGACAAGACCGACAGCCGCATGGCCTTGGCCACCTCGTCGGCTGTCATGGGCTGGCCGACACCTTTCATCACCTGGATGATGGCATCACGCAGGCGCGGGGCAGCGAGGGCCGCATGATGCGCAGCTTCCTCGCTGGTGGGCTTGCCTTTCCAGCCCGTCTGGCTTTCGGTAAATGGCATTCCAATCCTCACATTGAACAGTCGAGTGTGGTTTCCGTCGCCGATGCACATCTGAGCAGCTCCCGTCAGTCAGGCAGCGGGCCAGAGGCGCGCAGGGCGTCGGCCCTGGCGGTATCCCCCGCCTTCTCGGCCTTCTTGATCGCGGCAGCGCGGTGATACGGGTTCATGTCAGCCATCTTGACGGCAGTGCCGTCGGATCGGCGCCATGTGCCGCTGTCGAAATCCTGGGCGGATTTCTGCGGGGCGCGTTCATTACGCGATGCTCCTTTCCTTGATCCATTCCACGCCGGGGATCTCTGTCGGGCCGTCCTTCCGGCGTCTGGCGGCGGTGCAAAGCCGTTCGATTTCGGCACAGATCACCGGGCTGATGTCGGGATCATTCAACAGAAAACTGAAAGCCCGGCGCGCGGCCTGCGCCGCACCAATAACCCGGATGCAGCCGAGATCATGGAACGGATCGCGCGAGGCGAGATCGGTAATCGCGGTCCTGATGGTCCGGGCGGCTGCAGTTCCAATACCACGAAGGAGCGCCGCGCCGAACTGGCCGACAGGCTCGGTGCCGCCGGTTCGCGCGCCAAGGGTAAGCTCGGCAACCTGCACTGGAAGAAAACCCCTGCCCTGTTCACGAACTGGTTGACCGACGCCATGGGCAAGAGCGATCGGTTGAACAGCCTCGCGCTCGTTCCGGGGCGTCCACTCTTTACCGAATTGGGCAAGGGCTTGAGTTCCGCACAATCCTACCTCCACGAAAAGAAAGCCATGGATGCGGAGCGCAATGATTGGCATGGCCGCGGCGATACCGTCGCCAAGCAATGGTGGAAACTACGGGTCAAGGACAGCGAAGCCAATAATCGGCTGATGGATCTGATGCACAAAAGCACCCTATCGGGTCTCGATCCCAGCAAGCCGGATGATTGGGTGCATCCGCAAAAGGCTCGGGCCGACGCGCTTGTCAGGATGGGTACCCAGAAAGCACGCGCCACGGCACAGATCATCTATGACGAGATCGAGGCGCGCGAGAAAGCCTATGCTGCCTTGAAGGCGAAATATGATGCGCTGCCCGAAGATTTCCAGAAATTGTATCGCACCGTTCGCGACGAGTATTCCGCGCTCGCCGATGCCACCGACGCCGCGTTGATCGAGAACGTCAAGATCGCAACCGAGATCGGATTGAAGCGCGCACAGCGGACGCATCGCAAGGAAATGCAGAGAATCAAGGACGAAGGGCTGACGGGCACCGAGCGCGACCAAGCTGTCTTGGAAGCCGATGCAGCTTTGGATGCGGCGGAGCGACGTGCCAAGGCGGGCAGTGCAGCGCGGATGGCGGGCATGCGACAGCAGTTCGAGAGCAACCGGATGTCCGGGCCATATTTCCCGCTCGCCCGCTTCGGCACCTATTTCGTCACCATCCGGGACAACCAGGGCAAGGTCACATCCTTCTCACGCTTCGAGAAAAAGGCGCAGCAGGATGCCTTCATGCGCGATGCCGAACAGCGCGGCCTTGGCAAGATCGAGCATGGTGTGCTGAACGCCGACACCAATCTGCGCGACATGGTGGATCCGCGCTTCGTGGCCGAGATCGAGGATCTTCTGACCGATGCCGGGGCGGATTTCGAGGTCATGGATGCCATCTGGCAGCATTGGCTGGAAACACTGCCAGACCAATCCGTGCGCACCAACCAGATCCATCGCAAAGGCCGGGCCGGTTTCACCTCTGACGCCTTCCGGGCTTTCGGCAAGCAGATGTTCCACGGAGCCCACCAGCTCGCCCGTCTCAAGCATGGCCTCAAGATGGAGGAAATGCTGAACACCGCCGAGGAAGAAGCCGCCCGGTCGGATAATCCCGAGCGAACGGGATTCGTCGTGCAGGAAATGCGCCGCCGCCACGCTTTCGCCATGAACCCGACCGGCAATCCCGTTGTGTCTTCGGCGACCAGCATCGGGTTCGTCTGGTATCTAGGCTTGAGTCCTGCAGCCGCGCTGGTCAACATTTCGCAGACCACCCTGATCGGCACCCCGATCATGGCCCATCGCTTCAAGAGGGCAGGTGTCACCGGCTCCGTTGCTGCAGTGACGCGCGCCATGCGCGATTTTGCCGATGGTCGCGGCTGGTCCGAGAAGTCCGGCCGTCTGACCGACGAGGAAAAATCCGCCATGCAGGCCGCCTATAAGCTGGGCACGATCGACAAGACCCAGGCACATGACCTCGCGTCGGTCGCCGATAGTGGCGTGGAATACAGTCCGGTGCGGCAATCCGTCATGGAGAAGATCGGCTGGATGTTCCACCATGCCGAGCGGTTGAACCGTGAGGTGACCTTCCTTGCCAATTACCGTTTGTCGCGCCGGGAAGGCATCGCCCATGATCAGGCAATCCGGGAGGCGTCAGACCTGACCTGGAAAATCCACTTCGATTACCAGAACAGCAGTCGCCCGAGATTCATGCAGGGCGATGTTGCCAAGGTCATTTTCCTGTTCCGCTCCTATACCGTGAACACGCTTTGGCGCATGTTCCGCGATGCGCATCAGACCTTCAATGGTGCCAGCAAGGAAGAACGGGCCGAGGCGCGCGCGCAGCTTGTCGGTATCACCTTGTCGATGATGGCCCATGCCGGCATCAAGGGTGTCTGGGGCTATGGCCTGCTCATGGGCTTGCTTGGTCTGTTCTTCCCCGGTGGCGAGGACGACTCCGAAGACTGGCTACAGGATGCATTGCTGCTCGACGGCGACGACATGGGCAGCGCGGCCTGGAACTATATGATGGGAATGGCTCTCAACGGTGCCCCGGGACAGGTTCTTGGGGTTGATCTGACTAATCGGATCGGCATGCCGAACCTGTGGTTCCGCGACAGCGGTCGCGATCTCGAAGGCACCGACGCCTGGAACCACATCATGAACGACATGCTCGGTCCAGTGATCGGGATCGGCGCGAGTATGGCCAGAGGGATCGGCATGGCGTCGAAGGATCCGTGGCGCGGGATCGAGGCCGGCGCTCCGAAATTCATCCGGGACGGCATGCAATCCTATCGCTTTGCGACCGAGGGAGCCCAGACTTTGAATGGAGATCCATTGATCGAGGATATGGGTCCAACGGAAGTGCTGGCGAAAGTCGCGGGCTTCACCCCTGCCCGTCTGTCCGAACGATACGACATCAACAACCGGCTCAAAAATGCAGAGCGCCGTGTCTCCGACCGTCGCAAGGCAATCCACCGTGAGATCGGCGACGCCATTCGCGAGGGCAAGCCCGTCCCGGCAAATGCCCTCAAGCGCATGCGGGAATTCAACCGGGAATGGCCGGAATGGCCGATCACAGCAGATACGATTCAGCAATCGGTGCGTGGCCGTATGCGGGCCAGCCAGCGCAATGAATTTGGCGTGTCGCTGATCCCCAAGATCAACGACAGAATCCGCCGCGAACGCGCGCCGGCCATCTATGGTTGATCTGGGATAGCACGGGAGCCAGATATTTGGTAAAACAGCGGTATCCGAGGCCATAGGAAGTGGCCCCTAGCTTTACGCAAGGGACTTCCTATGCCTGCTATTACGCTCCTGAAATCCAGCTTTCAGCCCTATATCGAGGGCGTGATCGAGGGCACCGTTACTCAAATCCAAGCGCTTGATACCCGATTGAATGCAAACGACGCCAAATGGGTAGATCGGGCCACGCATATCGAGGCCGAAACACCAGAGGCCTATACTGTCCCCGCCAGCACCAAGATGATCGTTACGACGACGCTTGGCAGCTCCTATGTGGGTCTGTGGCGCAAGTCGGGGGATCAGGGAAGTCCGCCTACAGAGGGGCGCGTCCCGACCGCCAACGATGGCTATTGGATCCGCATCGCCAAGGTTGCAAAGGAATCCGTCATTCAGGCCATGCAGGCGGAGATTGACGCGCTGAAAGCCAGTGCATCCGGCTCCATGCAGGCGGTAGTTCAACGACGCGCCGCGCTGCCTGACCGTCCTGTGGGCGCTGCCATGGTCATGTGGCGGACCTTCGATGACCCAAGTGAAAAGATGGCGGCTGGTGTTGATTTGTGGGCCGAGGTACTGCCCAATCCAGCCCTGAACTTTGCCGACACCTTCGATCGCGCCGACGAACCGCTGGCCGACGATGATCGATGGGTCAATGTACGTACGCAGAGTGCGATCATGTCGATCGTCAGCAACGCGGCGCAACCGAGCGCGATCAACGCTCTGCCTGTGGTGCAATCGGCTGATTTCCTTCCGCCTGATCAGTTCATCGAGGCCAATGTTCTTGGCGGAGGTAATAGCCTTTCGGCCGGACGCGGGACATTCCTCTACCTCAATGTGCAACCCGGCAAACACGTCGCTACCGCCTCAATCTTCGGTCCTCGCAACTTGTTCTCGAAGAGGAGGACGAGGCATTGAACACAGTCACCCTCGCGGCCACCAGTTCCGGCGTCCTGACCTATCCGCTGACCGCCCGGCTGGAGCGGGACGGAAACATGCTCCGGGCCTATATCAACGGCGCGGAAACGCTCACGGCCGAGGCCACCATATATGACGGCGGCATGGTCGGGATCGGGGCGAATGCCACCTCCGGCGGCACCGCGCTGTGCCGCGTCGAGGACGTGACGGCGGGAGTCCTGGTCTGATGGCGAGGTATCGTTTGCGCGATGACCTGGGAGCGCAGGTCGCGCTGCTGACCAGCACCGGGATCGAGAATTTCCTGTTCTCCTTGGGCATGGATCCCGGCACCGATGTCCCGGAAATCGTCAACCCGGTCACGGGTAGCATCTCGCCCTATGTCGATGAAGCCGAGACCACGGCACTGATCGCCGCCTTCTCGGTGCCGCCCTCGGCGCGCCGTATCCGCACAATCGATGCCTGCATCAAGCGGCTCAAGACCACGGGCGTCTGGTCGAAACTGACCGGCCTGTTCATTGTCGGCGCCACCGAGCAGGAAAGTCTGCTGAACTGGAAAACGCCTGCCTCGGCCATGAGCAAGATCAGTGCGCCGGCGTTCGTCCCGGATGATGGCTGGCAGGCGACCGGAGCGGGTCAGGCACTCGATACCGGTCTCGCCCCCTCGGACCTCGCCCAGGACGATGTCTTCCACGGGGTCTGGTGCAAGGGCGCCGACCATAACGGCATTACCGTGCAAAGCGACAACCTGGATTACGGTGCGGTCGATGCGGCGGGCAATGGCATCTCGCTTTGCGTCCGCAGCACCAGCGATACCTCCACGGCCCGAACGCAGGGCCAGGAGGCCGTGGTCGCGCCTGTCGGGCATTCGGACGGCTATGGCCTGACTGCCGCCCGCAGGACCGCTGCAGCGGGCAGCACCGGTCTGCGTAACGGCGTGGCCAAGCCACAGGCCTCGGACGTATCCGCCGTGCCGATCAATCAGACAATCACCCTGCTGGCCGCGACGATGGATGGCGCTCTCTCGCCCGACTATTCCCCGCACAAACAGGCGGCATGGGCCTTCGGTGTGGCGATGACCGATACCGAAGCGCGGGAACTGACCGGCGCGATCGGCACCTTCCTCGATGCGATCCAGTATGGCGAGTATGACCTGACACCCTCCGGGCTCGGGCCGGAAACGGTCACCGCTGACGTGGTGATCTACGGCACAACTCCGCAGGCCGTCACGGCGGCGCTGCAGGCGGCGCGGGCCGGGGCCAGTGTGGCCATCATCGGCGGCTGGCGCGACCGGCATATCGGCGGCATGTCGGCCTCCGGTCTTGGCTGGACCGATTTCCGCAACGGTGAGTTCCTGACCGGTATTCCCCGCTGGATCATCCGCAAGGCCCGCACCATGCATGGCGGCTCTGCGACCGGCTTGCCCTTCATCCCGCGCATGTTCAGCCGTGTGATGCGCGAGCTGCTCGATCCGGAGACAAATGGTGGATACGAGATCCCGATCTATTACTCGCAGGGTGTATCCAGTGTCACCAAGTCGGACACAGACATCACCAGCATGATCACCGTCGATGGCCGCACGGTGAGTGGCAAGCAGTTCATCGACGCCAGCTATGAAGGTGATCTCCTGATCGCCGCCGGCGTGCCGTGGCGTGTCGGTCGAGAGGTACGGGGCACGGGCACTGAGGATGTCGGCGGCTATCGCGGCGTGGCCGAGAACTTCAACAGCTTCACCAAGCAGTTCCAACTGACCGAGGGCGGCTATGCCCATGTTGATCCGTGGAACATCCCCGGTGACACGACATCCGGCCTGTTGCCCGAGATCACTGGCATTTACAGCACCTTTACGCCCGGGCTGCATGATCAGCCGCCATTGGGATCGGCCGATGACGAGCTGCAGGCGTTTAATTTCCGGCTGGCATGGGGGATGCTGCAATCTCGCATCGTGCCATTGCCGACCACGCCGCAGCCGTCATGGGATCCTGCCCGGTTCGAGATGCTGTTTCGGCACCTGGCACTAGACCCGCTGATCCGAATGCATGACCTGCTCAAGCTGGATGAAATCTCGCAGGGCGTCCACGACATCAATACCGGCCATGGCTATTCGACCGATTGGGTCGGCATGAGCAAAACCTATCCCGGCGCGACCTATGCCGAGCGGGAGGCGATCTGGAAGGCGCATTGGGAGCATATCCTGAACCTGTTCTACGCGCTTCAGCACCATGACGATCCCCGCGTGCCTGCCGAGCTCCGGGCCGAGGCCCTGACATGGGGAATGCGGGCCGATCACTATCATGATCATCACGAGAACGACGCGGTCTTCGACACGCCGCAATTCTACGTCCGCGAGGGTGTCCGGATGCTTGGCAAGGCGGTCATGGACGCACGCGACCTGAACCAGGCGGATGGCGAATATCCGAATCTCGGCACCAATACCGTGGCCGTCGCCTCCTATCCCTTCGACCACCACGTCATGAGCATCATCGCCTATGAATACGAGGCGGGCCAATGGATGACATGGATGGAGGGGGGCTTTGTCCGTGGCCAGGGCGGCGGCAACAATGCCAATCCCGTGCCCTTCGAGACCTATGTACCGAAGGAAAGCAACTGCACCAATCTCTCGGTACTGTTCGCCACCTCCCTGACAACCGTGGCCTTCGGATCGGTGCGCATGGAGATCACCGCCATGCAGGCCGGACAATGCATGGGACAGGCGGCGGCGATGGCGGCCGCGCAGGAGATCCCGATCCAGAGTGTCGATTACGGTGATCTCAGGGCGTTCCTGATGAACCCGGCAAATCCCCGACTGGTGGATGAGGACGATCCGTCACTGCCGCAGGTGACCTAGTTCAGGCCACAGCCAACAGTTGACCTCTCAGGTCTGATCTGCCACTCAAGAGTGGGGGAACCAGTCGGTAGATCAAGGCAATTGCCTCCTGGATCCCCCCTGTGGACGTCCTGCATTTACCTACCATCCATGTTGGCGTCTCGCCATGAAACTTAACGAGTAGAGCTCCATGCCGATATCAACCGTCGTCACCTCCATGAAGAACGAAGCGCCCTACATCATCGAATGGGTTGCTTATCACAGGGCCCTTGGCTTCGATCGGGTCGTCGTCCTGGCAAACGACTGCACCGACGGCACCCATGAAATGCTTCTCCGGCTGCATGAGATGGGGGCAATCACCTATTATGAGAACGAAGTGCCGGTGGGCGCCAAGCCACATTCCAGAGCGTTGAAGATTGCCAATCTGACTCCCGAGGTCAATTCGGCGGATTTCGTCATGGTTCTGGATGCTGACGAATTTCTGGTCGTGAAACCGGCACCACACACGCTGGACGTATTGCTGGATGTCATGAATGACAGATCCGCAGACATGATGGTGATCCCGTGGCGATTGTTTGGGTCGGGATATAATATTGAGTTTGAGGATCGACCGGTCGTCCAGCGATTCAAACAATCAATGGATGTCTCAAACCTGCCAAAGGTCGGGGTCAAGACCCTGTTCCGGCAGGCCGACAACCTACGCCTGGCGATCCATTTTCCCAAACCCCTGATGAAGGGAGGAGTGCCGATCAGTTCTCCGGCAAAAGAATCGTGGATCGATGCCGGTGGCCAGCCATTGGTGCAAAAGACCCTGACCTGGAATGGCGGACGCCAGACCATCCATCGCGATTTTGCCGAGGTCGCGCATTACATGATCAAGAGCCTGGACGAATACCTGCTCAAGATCTTCCGTGGAGATGGCTTGACGAACTCAAGCCGTCACGGCATCGACTATTGGCGCAAGGCCGATCACAACGAAGTTTCTGATCTGGTTGTAGCTGAAAATTTGGCGGGATTCGAGCAGGAACGGGATCGTCTATTTGCAGACCCGCTGCTGGCATATCTGCATCGCCAATCTATTGCTGCGCGGTTCGAAAAGCTTGAGAAAACACTTGAGAACCAGAATGTTCAGCATTTGCGCAGTATTCTCATGAAAAGTACGGCTGGAGAACTAAATCAGGATGACATCCATCGTTCGCGCGATCTTGTGACAAGAATCTCGCCGGCGGTCAGCGTGGAAAAGCTGATCGATGGCGACATTCCGCATTCGACCTTACTGAGCATCGCAGATGCGGGTCTTGCGGATTCGACCGAAATTTCAGGACGAATGTTCAAGCAGACTGGCTTGAACAATGCTATGTTCTGGCCGGAAAAGATATTCGGCAAACGACCGATTACCAATCTCGTTGAAGGTCTCAAACAGGCGCAGCAACACGGATGGGGCGCTAATCTGGGCGTGCGCTGGATTCATAATTATATGCGCGCCGCGCCAAAGCAAGGCTGGCCACTGGATGAAGAAATTCTGGTCGTCCTGACGCGAGACGATGATCAGATCCTATCCGGGTATCCGGCCCATATTGCCCAGACCAAGGCCAAGTATGTCCAGAAATCTCAGGGCGGTCTTCCTCCATTACGTCAAGTTCTGACCGGATCCGAAACACCTGCCGAGGTCGAGGTTCTGATTGCCGAAGGCAAGATGAACGACCCGAGACTTCGCCTTAAACGGTTCCTCGCAGATCATCCTCAAGCGATTGAGCTGAACCTCGATCGCCCTAACAACATTTCCGAAGCCTTGCGCACCATCGAAACGCGTGGTCCGTCCGGCCCCTTGGCGGCAAAACTACTGCGCGAGTCTTTGGCGGTGGACCTCCCGGAACCTGATGCAGCATTCTTGACTGACACAGATACTGAGCAACGCACAGATGCGGATCCAGACAACGCTACCCCACAGCATGCCACAACCCAGCTAGAGGCGGAGCAAGCGTTGGGCGGCAATCCTGCACCTGATGTCCGGGAGGCGGACACACCTGCGCGATCCCTGCAAATCGGTATCCTGACGCTACCAATGAACCGCAATTATGGTGGAAACCTGCAGGCATTCGCCCTGATGCGAGTCTTGCGTGATCTTGGACATTGCCCCGTGCTGCTGAACCGGCGCCAAGGCTCGAAGGACCCTAGCACTTCACTCGATAATCCGGAACCGGCCGCTAATATTCCTCTCTACCCTGATCGGATCGGACTTGGGAAAAAGGTCCAGAACCGGATCTTCGTGGAAAAATACATGACTCCGATCTCAAGGGAATTTCACTCAAGTTCGGCACTTGGTAGCCAGATCGGGGAGTATGGCCTAGAAGCCGTGATCGTCGGTAGCGACCAGGTCTGGCGCCCCAAATACGCGAGGGGTCTTCTGCGCGACTTCTTCCTAGGGTTCCTCGACGAAGGTGATCGCGACATCAGGAGGATCGCATACGCAGCTTCCTTCGGAAGTGAAACGGATGAATACAAGCCCGATGAAAAGGCCTTCGCGACACCGCTTCTGCAGTTATTCGATGCCGTCTCGGTGCGGGAAGACAGCGCCGTTGATCTCTGTCGGAATATGTTCGGGGTTAAAGCCGAGCACGTCTTGGACCCGACGCTTTTGCTGTCGAAGAAAGATTACGCCACCCTGCTTGCCGAAAGCCAGCGATCCTCTGAGGGTGGGCATCTGCTAACCTACGTGCTTGATGCAACACCTGACAAACTCGACGTCATCAATCGGATTTCCAATGCACTTTCTATAGAGCCGCGCACGACAAGCGGTCAGTCTTTTGTTTCTGCCGATCCATTAAAGGCCGAGGGCGGAGACAAGTCTGTCGAAGCTTGGCTGGCGTCATTTCACAACGCCTCATTTGTCGTCACTGATTCCTTTCATGGGGTCGCATTCTCGATCATCTTCAATCGCCCCTTTGTAGCTTACGGTAACGCCAAGCGAGGGTTGGCCAGGTTCCAGTCTTTGTTGAAAGCCGTCGGGTTGGAAGATCGGATCGTCGTAGATTCGGACGAAGTGGATCTTGACAGCCTGTTGCGTCCAATCGATTGGGAGGCAGTCAATGGGCGCCTTGACGCGCTTCGTTCGCGGTCGTTCCAATTCTTGACGGATGCTTTAGACGGCCAGCCGAACGGTAGCGGCGGCAAGTCAGGCATCGCCGATGCACGGCCCAAACCGACATCCTTACCACCTGTCAGCAATGTAACGGAAATGGCCAGTACCGCACCCGAGCTGGATGCGGACAACCATCCACTGAATGTCCTGTGCACGGGCTGTGGCGTCTGTGTCTCAGAATCGTGCGGAACGTTGAAGATGGTCTGGACCCAAGATGGGTTTCTTGAACCCAGGGCGACCAAAGACAAAGTCCCGGCCGAAGCCATCAGAGTGTGTCCGTTCAATCCGGCTCCAGAAAAACTGGTTGAGGACGAAGACGCTCTGGCAAAGATTTGCCTACCGGACGCTGACAAGTTTGATCTGCGACTCGGCAGATTTGTGGGGACCTATGTTGGGTATAGTACAGCCTTTCGTCCCACATCTTCCTCCGGTGGAGTTGCCACCTATGTCTTCGACCAGCTTCTGCGACGGGGTGAAGTCGATCATCTCTTTGTGGTTCGCAAGGCTTCGGATGGACAATACAGTTATCGCATCTTCGATGCTTCCGAAAACATCGAAACCACATCGAAGACGCGATACATCCCCGTCTCGATGGATCAACTGTTTTCCACCATCGAAACTATCGAGGGGCGGGTCGCGGTCTCGGCGGTGTCTTGTTTCGTGAAGGCGATCAGGCTGAAGCAACATTACCATCCGGAGCTGAAGGACAAAATTCCTTTCGTGACGGGCATCATTTGCGGCGGGCTAAAAAGCCGTTTCTACACCGATTTCCTTGCCCAGAGCGCAGGGATCGAAGGTGCATATCACGACGCGGAATATCGGCTCAAGAATCCCGAAAGTCTTTCCAGTGATTACTCTTTCGCGGCAATGGACACGAATGGCCGGGAACGTCGCGTGCGTATGCAGAAGCTTGGCGACATGTGGGGAACAGGGCTTTTCAAATCCAGGGCCTGTGATTTTTGTACCGACGTGATGACCGAACTGGCCGACATCTCGCTAGGGGATGCCTGGCTGCCGGAATACAAGCAGGACGGTATGGGAAACAGCGTCATCGTAACCCGCACCCCGCTGGCCGAGGAAATCATACAGCACGGCATCCGGACCGGTGAACTTGAGGCAAGTGACGTCTCTCCCAACACCGCGGCCCGGACACAGAATGGCGGGTTCAATCACAAGCAGAAGGCAGTCAAGTTCCGTTTATTGACGGAAAGTCTGACCGGCAGCAGAGCCATCCCTTTCGTCCGCGCCCGGATTCAGTCCGACACCACAATCGCCGAGATCTTCGTGCAGATGATGCGGGAGCAATCACGAGCCAAAAGCCTTCGGATGTGGCACCAAACCGGCGATCATCAAGAGTTCCTGCGGCGTATGCGGCAGACGCTTCGCCGTCTGAAAGCCGTCACGGCAGCACGCAAGCATTCGGAGGAAGTCGAGACCGCCGGACTAGCGGCACTGGAATCGCCGTTGGGAAAGACGCCCGTTGGAACACAACCAGAGGCGATCCGGCCCTTGCTTCGATGGGTAAAGAAACTGCTTCGGGAAGGCCGGATCAATGCCGAGGTCTTGCGCGCGGCGTATCCAAAGCTTTCCACATTCACCGAACGTGCGAACCTGACTGAAAGAAACTGATTGTTGCCGGTCTACGCTGCGGCGAGGCCGCCGCCGCAGGTCTGGCCTGCATAGTTGACTTTTTTTGGAGCTGATCAATAAGATGCATCACGCAAGTACACATGTATGGTTGAGCATTGCCTGACTATCAAATTCTATCGGCAACACCGAAGCATCGTGTTGTCCATCACCGTGCCGAAACTTCCTCCTGCAAGCTGATTGTTACATTTTCTCCGATCAACGAGAAGCTGGCCTATTCGGGGTTCGGGACTAAAACCGCACTTTCGCTGGGTTACGATACCGTCTATGTGGGTTCGCACCACAAGGTGATGCATCGCAGTCTGGATATAGAGACGGTGGAGCGTCTGATCGCACCAATCGCAGCGGGCCGAGAAATTATTGCCTATGGTGCCAGTGCCGGCGCTTACGCTGCACTTTATTTTGGCGGTCAACTCAACGCCAAGATTATCGGCTTCTCCCCACGACTTCCTGTCCATCCCTACCTGTCCGGAAACTCCCAGAAGTCAGTCAACGAGCTTGAACACGTTCTGGACCTCAAGGATGTTCCCAAAAGCGAGCACAAGCCAATAATTATTTATGATCCAATGGACAAGATTGACGCAAAGTTTGCCGAACAATGGGTCCATCCCGGTTATCCGGATGCTCATGTTTATCTTGCACCCATGGCCGGGCACGGCGTGATAAGTCGCCTTCGGGAAACGGGAAACCTAAAAAGAACGATCAAGGCGTTATTTGAAGGGCATATTCCGAAATCAATAATCGTCTGGAACCCGGATCACTACAATTATCATTACACCAAAGGCTTCTTGGCTGCAGACGCGGGCAGTGACCGAAAGGCTTTGTATCATTTCAAGGCAGCGCTAAAAATGGCAGAACATCGGCACATTTATTACGCATTGATTCAGTGCGCCAGAAGACTTGGCGATACTGACCTTGTGAAACGTGCCGAGAAAGACGCTTATCTATATAAGATTGCTCGCCAAAAGGCAATTCGAGAGCAGAAAAAGGCCGCCGCTTCATAATAATCTTCCATTGGACGAAGTCTCTCAACATCTGGTATGGTGAGGCCACCGGGCACATAGGAAGTGCGCCCATGCCACCAAGCATGAGAGACTTCCTATGGCCGATGAACTCAAATTCTGGATCGTGATTCTTGGCGCAGCCGTCGTCAAGCTGCTCATCACCAAAACGCAAACCCTATTCCAAGCCGTAACCTCGATGGCTGCGGCTGTCTTCATGGCGTGGGTGTTCACCGATCCCGTGCTGAACTGGCTCTCCTGGCCAGCAGAGAATTACCGCAATGCCGTCGCGGCGGTGCTGGCCTTGCTCGGCGACACGCTCATTCGCCGCCTGCTCGAAATCTCGAAAAGCCCGACCGCGTTCGCGGACCTCTTGAAACTGTTTCGGGGGAAGTGATCACCATGAAATTCTCCATCTATCACGCCCAGCCCGTCCTCGACCTGATCGGCAAATATGAGAGCCGGGGCGATTACGATATTGTCTATGGCGGTATCCCCAAGAGCCTTCGGCCCAAGGTCAAAATCACATCCCTGACCGTTCGGGGTGTGCTGACATGGCAGGCGAATATCCGCGCTCATGGCGTGGCGTCCACGGCGGCCGGGAAATACCAGATCATCTATAACACGCTCAAGGCCACGGTCGCGCAGATGGGTTTCAACACGTCCCGCGTGTTCGATGAAACCGTGCAGGATGAAATGGCCTGCCATCTTCTGATCGGCCGGGGCTTCCAGCGATATCTGGACGGTGCCATCGACATGGAATCCATGGTGATCGGTCTGGCGAAGGAATGGGCTTCCCTGCCCGTCCCGCGCGACATGCAGGGCCCGAGCCGCTGGCTCAAGGCCGGACAATCCTATTATGCGGGTGACGGGTTGAACAAGGCCCATGCGAGCGTGGCCGAGGTCGAGACAGCCCTTGCCATCGCGCGGGAACGCTACCGCAGCGGGGCGCAGCCATCCGCCCCTGCCCCGGATCCCGCGCCTGCGCCATCACCGGCCAAGCCTTCTTCCTCCAATCTCCTGACTACCGCCCTGATCATCGGTGCGGCGGCCGCCATCATCTTCCTGAAAGGATGATCCGATGCTTCGACTGTTCAAGGAAATTTCCACGACCGTTCGCATGGCGAATGACCTCGCGGAGGGATCCGGCAGTGCCGGGCCGCGCTGGTCGGTGTTCATCACCAACCGATCCTTCGTCGCCCAGGTATTCACGGTCGTCTTTCTCATTCTGGCGTATTGCGGCGTTCCGCTGCCGATCCCGGCCGAGGTTGCGGCCAATGCCGTCTACGGCATTGCCATTACCCTTATGGCACTCTGGGCGGTCCTGGAACGGCTCTACGGCAAAACCCGCGTCATCTGGTCCCGCACGCAGGCAGAGCGGGCGCATGACGAGGCCACGGCCCTGTCCGAGCATGATCGCCTGTCGAAAGCCCTCAAGAATGCCGGCGCGCTGTGAAGGCGCGCCGGGTTCTGCCCTATTGGTGGAGGCGAGTACGGCGATGATAGCCTCACGAAAGTATCCGACTCTGGCAACACTCCCCGGAATCAACTGACAGCAGGTCAACAGGAACGAAAACCAGCACGCTGAACCCTTCTTCCGGGTCAAACGACGCGGGATCGAGCAAGTGTTGTCCATGCTCGTCCATGAACCAGCGTGCGGCATCGGCATTGTAGATGTTTGTGATCGTTGCCTCGATTTTTTCTGCCGCTTTCATAAGTGCGACTTCAAGCGGGCGTCGTTTCATCTTGATATTCATATCCTTGCGACGTGCCGGACGGCCTGCATCAGAAACAGATATTGTCAATACCTGTCCACCAGTCCCCCTACGCCCCCGAACTCTGAGGCGCGCCGGGCGTAGCGAATCGAAGCGCGCATTGATCGACGCCAATCGCTTCTTTATTTCAGCCTTGGACAAACGGGCATGGGGAAGAACATTTGCAGGCGTTTCCAGCCGGTCCTTGAACCGGTCCCGCGCGACTTCCTCGGCTTGCGGCGAGAATGTCACATAGTTGACCGGATGCGCATTCAACCATTCCTGTCGCTGAGCGATGGCAAGAGCCTTGGCTTGATCATTTCCATGCTCCTTCACGGAGAAACGTTTGGATTTACGCCCCTTTGCAGAAGTGAATGTCGCAATCCAGGACACATGAGCATCATCCTCATTGAAGATCACCCCGGATACACCACTTTGATTGTCGCTTCTCAGCCGAACCACCCTCTCATGATTGGTTGTGGGAGGGATAGCTGCCATGACGGCATCCCTGTAAGCCCGCGCCTGTATCAGACAGGTCATGGATGAACCATATAGACTATCGCAGAATGTGCGCTCGATCTGGTGACCTTGCCGAGAAAGGCTGACCCGCCATTTGGCGCCATGATGCCCATGCGCCTCGAAGCGGTAAATGCCATACTCGGAATCGTCGTCAAACACCGGCAACGAGAATCAGTCTCCGATGAACACAGTGCTTGAACCCGCATCTGCTGCGCCACCACAGGAGATCGCATCGCCGACCCGGCCAGCAGGTTTTCCATTGATGAAGACCGATCCTGATCCGCCTTCGAGGCTCCGCGGATGGGCTGGCTTTGGACAGGATGAACAGCCATGCGACTCATAGGCATCGCCTTGCCGAACGGCAGCGATACCATCGATATTCACATCAGGTGAAGCCTCGATGCTCGGGCTTGACGAGAAGTGGCAATCGTGGCCGGAGCCGACGTCGCCAAGGCGGGTGGATGCTGGCATGCCTATATTTTCAACCTCGCTTAGTATAAAGCCGCACTGCTAGGTAAAGTAGGAAAAATAAAACCAATGGAAGGGCCGGACCGTATGCGCTTTGATGACAAGATGCCTTCTTTGCACCCGGAAGCCATTGATGAAACGGTGACAACACACCCTCAATACTGACGCCAGGAGATACTGTGACCACATCCCCATTAGTTGACACAGTTATGATTCCATCACGCTCCAATTGCGAGGGAATAAGCCTGAGGGTGTTGTCTTGCCTTGTTTTGGACAAAACATTAATGGATATCTGGCAAAAATCTATTGGCGCCCATGGCTCAAAGTCAGCAGTCGATGTGTTTCGAAACTCAGAAAGAAGGCTTTGATCCATTTCGCTGCAATCACCACTCTCGCAAGGATGAAAGTTTGCAGGTTCAAATGCGGCGCCACGTCTGTGATCCACCCACCAGATAGTCAGCAATATGATTGCAAGTAACATCATGGTAGCTACAGCAATTGACCTTATAAAGGCAGGAGAAAACATTCTAATACTCATCCGTTTTCATGCTCAAACAGAGCCCATTCTTCAAGAGTAAGTTCGCCTTTCGGTATCCGAACTTCTTCTATTTCCGAATCTATTTCTCTCAGAGCTGCATTGCACAAAGCCATCGCTATTGTTAGGCCCACACCAGAAAGAATAGTCACACCCAAACCAACGGCCCCGCTTGCACGAAGAAGCATGGCAGCACGCGCAGCTCTTGCCTCCCCTACACGCGCGGCAACGTTAGCGTTGGCGAGTGCTCTACCCGCGGCCTTGGAGCCAAGAGTATTTGCTGTACTCCCGACTCCCAAGTACCAGCGTATTTCACCTAATATATGGATGATGCGGGTTAGCCGTGCCCATTCCTCTTTCAATCGCACCAGCGGCCACCTACTTATTGGAAGTGAACCATATGCAGGTATGCTTTGAATCATCGCAATTCTGCCAATAAACAACTGAGCGGCAAGCGGTCTAGCCGCCCAAGTTTCTACAGCTGCACGTTCGATTTCAGCCTTACGAGTTTGTTGGCCAGGTAATTGAAATGCGCCTCTAGCTGTCCATCGATATAAAGCCTCAAAGACCGGATAGGCATGATCATAATTTGTGTCGTTAAAAGCCGGGTTCCTCCATACCGACTCCATATCCAGTACTCGAACAATTTCCTCTATTCTCTCAACCGGCTGAACGGGCTCTACTTCTTTGACCATGATTCATCTCAATTCAAATTTATTTTTCTGCCGGTCACCTTAACATCCCCATCAATGCGGATATTCAATGACTTTCCATAAATTGTCACATTTCCATCTGCATCAAAAATCAAACCGGATTTCTTGTTAGTCATCCTTACTCCGGCAGCTGCCCGAATGGATGCCGAGGCATCTGATATGATAGACAGCATTCTACTAGCCTTCATCGAAATTCTTTTAATTGCGTTAATGGTTAAATGGCCAGCTGTGCTTACGTCGGTAGTTTCTGTTGATCCCAACGTCAGAGTATTTCCAGAAAGTACGGCAATGTCGTTTTGGGCCTGAATACGTATTGACCCATTGTCATCGGGCCAATTAGCGCGAGCCTTTTCATATCTCTCAGGATGCGTACGAAATTCGTACCCATGGGGCAGGAGAGCTGCCGCTCCAATCAGATTTCCCTCATGTCCAGCCGATATATCTATGTTCCCAACAACCTCCACCCTACTACTTTCATCGATTCGTTCGTATTTATCTCCAAGAGTTCTTTGGGACTGATTTCCTTCCGTGAGTTCAGATCTATTTCTGAGCGTCCAGATATTCATGTCTCTTTGAGCATGAAGATAGATTTCTTCCTGATCTACCTGGTCCTCAAACCGCAATTCATTGAACCCATCGCCCTGATGCGTATTAGTTCTGAAAGTCGAGCGCGTCTTATGTTCCGACAAAGCATATGGAACTTTGTTACGCCCATTATACACGCAGCCCGTCACCAGCGGCTTGTCGGGATCGCCTTCGAGGAACTCGACGACCACCTCCATGCCTATTCTCGGGATGACGATCCCACCCCAACCATTGCCTGACCAGTTCTGGCTTACCCGGCAACGCATTGAATATGATTTGTCCAAGTCCCAGTGAAATTGGACCAGAATGCGGCCATACTCATCCACGTCAATCTCGCCCTCGCCGACCACCATCGCCGTCTGCGGGCCATAGATGCGTGACAGCGGCGTGCGCTTCGGCGGTACCATCGGCGCGGTGTCCGGCATCAGAACGTAAGATCCCGAATAGCTGTAGCCGTCGCTGCCCGCATCCCCGGTGCCATAGGCTTCGGAAACGAAACTATGGGTCGCGGACAGACAGACGAATGCCTCTCCATGACCCGGCACCTTGTCGCCACCAAGCTTGAAACGGTATCCGCTCGTCAGGCTGACGCAGTCGCCGACCGCCCGGATACGCCGATCAGCGCCACGCTCCTGCCGTACTTTCATACGGGTGATGACTTTGCCGACATCCTCGGAGAGATAATCGCCAGGATATTCATAGCTTTCTATCCGCCCCTCCGGATAGGCGGCGTCGCCCATATGCCGTGTTTCCATGCTCTGATAAGGAGCCTTGAAATTGTAATCCACCTGCCGCACGGCACCGGTGGTCACGTTCCGCTCCGGTTCCCAGGACCAGAAATGCTCTTCTTCTGCCTGATGATGACGATCTGCGGGATGGAATGGCCGCTCTCCGATCAGGGCGAGGTTCAATTCGTCATCGGTGATCACCATTTTATGGCTGCCGGTCACGTGCTGAAAATAATAGCTGATACCGAACCGCTCCATCAGGCGGCGCGCAAAATCCATATCATTTTCGGAATATTGCACGGTGTATTCGAGTTCGGGATAATCAAATGCCAATTTGATCTCGAATGCCGGATCGCCAAGATGGGCATAATCCGCGAACAATTCTCGCAGGATCTGCTCTACTGTCTTTCTATGCCAGATCCGCTGGTTTCGCCGCAGTCCGGCCAGATACAGCCAGGGCCGCAAGGTCAGCGCATATTTGAAGCCGTTTTCTCCCGCACCCGCCCACTGGGCACTCGTCACGATCCCAGAGAACGGCCGCATGGTTTCATGTGCCTCGATCTCAACCGTGGCCTGTGTTCCGATCAACTGATCGAAGTCCAGATCGTCCTGTGTTGCCAGTGCTTCCACCCGATACTCGAACAGATCGTTCATCCGATCGGTGCCGTCGAAGCGCAACAGGGCCAAGGCGTCCTCGCCCAAGACTGTACTCAGCCGACCGACACGCCCAGATTGACTAAATGTACCATCCATAATCGGTCCCCCTGACTATCAAATCTTGCAAATATTGACGATCAGAATGGAGTTCGATGATGGAAAAGTCCAGATCTACGGTTACGGACAGTCTCACCTTACCCACATCTTACCCACATCGCGCGCTCGATAGCTGCACGCTTGCAGATATTCCACGCTTTCCAAAAGGCCAGACTTAACCGTCGGGCTTCGATCCGCTTCTGTGATCCGGGTGGGTAGGCACTGAAATGGTTGTCGCCGAAGGCCCGCCGATAGCGGGCTGCCAACTTTTGCTTTCGCCTGCGCAGGAATACCGGAATCGTAGGCCAATGTTCCCCGCATATCCATTCCTCGTCTACGCGGATCGGCGGCTCTCCCTTGCGCTGGCCGCGCGTTCTGCGGCAGCCGGGAACGATGCAGGTCAGGCGGGTCATTTCAGGCTCCGTTCGTCGTATTCGGAGGCGGCAGTCGCAGTGGCCCGTCCGTCAAGGCAATTGCATCCCCTACCCTCCGCCCGTCAGGCAAGTGGATGTGCGGCAGGAACGCGGTATCGGTGTTGATAAAGCCCGCCGCCATCATCGCGGCCTGCGCCTTGATCCAGTCGGCCATGATCGCCCAGGCAGCGCTCTCGGCCACCTTGCGTGCCTTGGCCGTGTGGTCTGCCTCTTTGGTCCTCGGCCCGCGCTTATTCTCGTTCAGCCAGGCCTCGGCATAGGCTCCAACGCGGACAGGGATCGTTACCTCTCGCCCGTGCAGCCGGAACTGCGCGATGATCTGGTCGGCATCGTCATCGACCATGAAGCCGACGGCCGTCGCGCCCACGCTGCGCAGGGTGTCGCGGATTTCTTTCTCGCGGGCTTGGCCGGCGGTCGAGGATGCATAGGGAAGCGCCATCACGCTGCCTCGCCTGACTGAACGGAAACCAAGGCTTGCAGCGACTCGATTTCATCGGCCGCTTTGCGCAGGCGCTCGGTCAACGGCCCGAAACCCGTGCTGACTTCGGACAAGGCGCGGGCGGCCCGGCCCCATGCCTTGGGATCTCGAATGCCGCCGTAGATGGATCGGAAATCGGCATCCGAACCGAAGGCGGCTTCAAATTCGGAAACCGCCTCCGCGCCCTCGGCCAGTTTCCGCGTGCGGCGCTCCACTGCCTGCTCAACATCTTTCTTGTATCGCTCTCTCTGCTTTTCGGCCTCGGCCCACTGCGCTTCGCGGGCTTCTCGCATGGCCTCGTTCATGATCGCCTGCATAGCGCCGTCAGCGCGGCGCAGGAGCGCGGCAAGGAACCGGCGGTTGATCGGTTCGGCCTCGGTTTTTTCGGCCTCGCGGATCGTGTGCCAGCGTTTCCCGTCGAACTCGCGCAGGCCCCAGGCAGGAGGCAGGTCGGACAGGTCATCCACGATGCCTGGCGGCGTGTGGATCCACCACCGATCGCAGTACTTGGCGATAGCCTCAGCCTTTTGCGGATTGGCCGCCTCGCGCTTCCAGTCCGAACGGGAAACCTTGATTTCCACGCCATGCAGTTCCAGCCCACGTGACGGCCACAGCGACATGATCACGGCATCAGCATAGCGGCCGGTATTTGCCCCGGTCCCTTCGCCGACCTCATACATGATCGCGTATTCCGGAGCGGCCCATCGCTTCGCCATGGCGGCCGTCATGTCCGAGGTTTTCAGCTTCTTGGGATTGGCCTTCTTCGAGAACAGATCAGCCATGGCGAACCTCCGAAAATGCGACCAAAGCCTGTCCGGTCCCGTTTCGGTGCGGAAATAACGGGACCAAAGCGCTCGAAACGGGTTCAAACACGGAACAAACGAGGGATTTTAGGCGAACAAACCCTCTATCCCTGCCCTCCGAAGGCAGAGGCCAGAGGTTCGAATCCTCTCGGGTGCGCCAATCTTTGCAATATGTCACTGCCCAGGCAGAATATTCCGGCACTTTGCAGCCTGGATTCTCCCCGGATTGGCTGCCGCCTGACTCGCGGGAAAAGGCGGAGCAAGAAATTGAACGGCCATCGTTTCAACCCGCAGATCGCCATGCGGATGAGGCTACGCTTCCTTATCTACGGCGCGATTCTGGTTTCGTATTCTTGAATGAACGCAATGAAATAACATCCATTTCCTTCCTCACGCCCCCGTCAGGATGCTGCAGATACGCAAGCTCATGCCCCGGTCATGAACCTGGGTCGGAGCGTTTGCAAAGAAACAAGAGATCAGCAATCAAAGAAGAAATAGAGCCGGATCAGGCCCCGGCCAGCGCCATATCAAGCGCAATCCGGCCCGATACGAATCTCCTTCGATTGACCGGGCGCTCCATATGCAGCGGCATTTGGAGAAATGCTCCCTTCATATGCAGGTCTCGCGCGGCCTGGCCGGTTTGCGGCTCAGCCAGCATTACCGGAACGGAGCGCCCGGCACGGTCCCTGAAACCACGCGTTTCCAGTGGCGGCGGCTCAGCCCGCCCGCATCAGCATCCCGAACAGGTCGCGCGGATCATCGGGATCGGCCAGCAGGTCCAGCTTCTGGAAGTAGTCGCTGTCCTTGATCAACCCGTGCACGTAACGCAGCGCACTGAAATCCTCGGTCGCGAACCCCACCGAATCGAAGAGCGTGATCTGCTTCGCATCGCGACGCCCCGGCACCTCGCCGCGCATCACCTGCCACAGTTCGATCACCGGGTGATCCTCGTCCAGTTGCTGGATCTCTCCTTCGATCCGGGTCTGCTCGGGGTATTCCACGAAAATATCCGAGCGCAGCAGGATATCGCGATGCAATTCCGTCTTGCCCGGGCAGTCGCCGCCGATGGCGTTGATATGGATGCCCGCGCCGACCATGTTGTCGGTCAGGATCGTCGCATATTGCTTGTCCGCCGTGCAGGTGGTGACGATCTGCGCACCCTCGACGGCGGAATGCCCGTCGGAACACCGGACCACCTCGAAACCCTGCGCCTCCAGGTTGGCCGCCGCCTTTGCGGTCGCCGCCGGGTCGATGTCATAGAGCCGCAGCTTGTTGATACCGCACAGCACACGAAAAGCCAGCGCCTGGAACTCGCATTGCGCGCCATTCCCGATCATCGCCATGCAATCCGCACCCCTGGGCGCCAGATAGCGGCCGACCAGCGCCGAAGTCGCCGCCGTGCGCAGCGCCGTCAGCACCGTCATCTCGCTCAGCAGGATCGGATAGCCATTCGCGACCGAGGACAGCACGCCAAAGGCCGTCACGGTCTGGTAACCCTCCTTCATGTTCTTCGGATGGCCGTTCACATATTTGAACCCGTAATGCTCGGCATCCGCCGTCGGCATCAGCTCGATCACCCCGTCGCGGGAATGACTGGCAACGCGCGGCGTCTTGCCGAATTCCGGCCAACGCTTGAAATCCTCTTCGATGCAGGCGGCAAGCCCCTTCAGGAACGGTTCGACGCCGGTGGAATTGACCAGCCGCATCATGTTGTCGACCGATACGAAGGGCACATAGGCAAGCGGGGAAGGTGCGGGTTTCATCAGTAGCTCCGGGTCATGCGGTCAAGGATGCGGCGGCCGAACAGGCTCGCCGCCAGGTCGCAAAGCAAGCGGGCGGTGTGGCCGCGCTCATCGAGGAAGGGATTCAGCTCGACCAGGTCCAGCGAGGTCACCAGCCCGCTGTCGCCCAGGGTTTCCATGACCAGATGCGCTTCGCGGAAGGTCGCCCCGCCCGGAACGGTGGTGCCGACCGCCGGGGCGATATCGGGCTCAAGGAAATCGACATCGAAACTGACATGCAGCATGCCCTCCGCCGCGCGCACCCTGTCAAGGAACCCGGCCAGCGGCTTCATGACGCCAAGCTCGTCGATCGCACGCATGTCGTAAACCTCGATCCCCTGCGCTTTGATCAGGGCATGCTCCGCCTCGTCGACCGAGCGTATTCCCATCATGCACAGGTTTTGCGGATCGACGGCATGTTTCAGTGGCGGATAAGCATCAAATCCCGGCTGTCCGGTGAAATAGGCCGCGGGCGTGCCATGCAGGTTGCCGCTATCGGTGCTGTCGAGCCGATGCAGGTCGGGATGCGCATCCAGCCACAGCACGAAAAGCGGCCGCCCCTGCTCCGCCGCAAAGCGCGCCAGTCCGGGCACGGTCCCCGCCGAAAGCGAATGATCCCCGCCCAGGAAAACCGGCAGATCATGTGCCGACGCGGCGTCGAAGGCTGCGCGCTCCAGCACCTCTATCCAGGCGCAGGTCTCGGCGAGGTTGTGGATCGCCGCATTCGGGTGATCCCGTGGTTCTTGCGGCGGGATGCGCAGGTCGCCAAGATCGCTGACCGCCCAGCCCAGATCGGCCAACGCGGCTGGCAGCCCGGCGGTGCGCAGGCTGGCAGGGCCCATCAGGCAGCCCGGTTGCGATGCGCCGGTCTGGATCGGCGCTCCTAGCAGGGAACAGGTTCTGGACATATCGCCTCCTTGATTCCCTGCGAGAATGCGGGGATGAGATGGCGATAGCGATTGTCATTTTGCCCATATCGGATATATTTTCATCCAATATGGACATGTTTTTGATCGAATTGGCAGAATGAAATCCCTTTCGCAGATCGACCGCGCCATCATCGCCGCCCTCCGGGTGGATTCGCGCATGTCGATCACGCAATTGGCGCATACGGTCGGCACCTCGCGCAGCACCGCCCGCCTCCGGCTGGAGGCGTTGGTGGCCGAGGGGCGCATCCGCCGCTTCACCATTGAAACCGATGTGGATGTCGAGGGCGAGGTCCGGGCCATCACCATGGTCGAATTGCAGGGGCGCATGTCGCGCAAGGTGGTCAGCACCCTGACCCGCATCCCCGAGGTCTCGACCATCTTCGCCACCAATGGCGCATGGGATCTTGTAGTCGAGATCCGGACCGACTCGCTGGTGAATTTCGATCGCGTCCTGCGCGAAATCCGCGAGGTGCCCGGCGTTCTCAACAGCGAAAGCTGCCTGTTGCTGGCGCATGTAGCGGGATGAATGCGGGGCATTCGCCCTGCGACCGGATCAGGACAGAGCGAAAAATCCCGTTGGATTTCACGGAGAAAGCTTTGCGACAGAGTGACAGTTAAATTAATTTATTGACACAATGACAGATAACTTTCACAAATCGATCAGCATTATCCGGCGCGCAAAGAGGTTCCAGCTTGTCGCTTTCCGTAAGGCCACGCCTGACGCAGGCACTTGAAAACGGCTCCAAGGCCGACAAGGGACTTGCCAATTTCATGTTGAACGCGATGGCGGAGGTGCCCTTTGAAACCGCGGCGAGCCTGGCGGCAAAGGTCGGGGTCAGCGAGGCGACGGTCGGCCGCTTCTGCCGCTCCATGGGTTACAAGAGCTTCAAGGATCTCAAGGAGCATCTGAAGGCGGATCTGGGCGATCGTCCCTGGCTGGTCAGTGACAGGCTGTCCGAACTGACAAGGACCGCCCGCACGGATCAAAGCCATCTGCATCTCGGGATGGAGATGGAAATCGCCGCGGTCGTAAGGGTCTACGAACTGGCCGGCACACCCGAATGGCAACGCGCGGTGGAACGGCTGGCAAGCTCCGAGGCCGTCTATGTCGCGGGCTTCCAGACCGAACGCGGTATCGCCCAGTATTTCGCCAACCAGATGCAATATCTGCGCGACCGGGTGACATTGCTCAATCTTGCCGACGGCAATTTCGCCGAAGTGCTGGCCTCGGACGGCAATGCCTGCCTGGTAATCTTCGAGGCGCGGCGCTATTCGCGGCTCGCCAAGCTCCTTGCCCGGGAAGCCCAGGAGCTTGGCATTCCGGTGACCCTGATCACCGATGTGTTCTGCGATTGGGGACATGATGTCGCGCAAGAGGTTTTCGCCGTCCCGACCCAGTTCAATCAATTCTGGGATTCCACGGCGCAGATGGCCAGCCTCTGCAACCTGCTGATCAACGGCGTGTTCCTGGAACTCGGGCCGGATGTCGAAACCCGGCTCAAGCGCATCGCCACGCTCTATGGCAGCTTCATCGGTCATGTCGGTGACCCGGTCGCCCCGATCAAGAAATAACAGAAACCAATCCAACAGGAGATATTCCCATGAAAACCAACATGAAACTGACGGCCATCCTGACCGCGGCGGCGATGGCAGCGGCCCTGTCCCCGACCGCCTCGGCGCAGACATTGCGGCTTGGCACCGAGGGCGCCTATCCCCCGTTCAACTATATCGAATCCGATGGCACCATCACCGGCTTCGATGTCGAGATCGGGCTGGAGCTGTGCAAGCGCATGGGCGAGGAATGCGAGGTCGTGGCGCAGGATTGGGACGGCATCATTCCCGGTCTTCTGGCCAGCAAATACGATTTCATCATCGCCTCGATGTTCATCACCGAGGATCGCAAGAAACAGGTGGCCTTCACCGATCCCTATTACCTTGCCGCCATGACCCATGTCGTGCCGAAGGATTCGGACATCACCGAATTCACCAACGAGGCGCTGGCTGGAAAGGTCATCGGCGCGCAGTCCGGAACCACGCAGGCCGATTACATCGAGGCCGTCTATCCCGATGCGGATATCCGCCTCTATCCCACACAGGACGATGCCAATCTCGACATGGCTTCGGGGCGTATCGACCTGCAGGTCGGGGATATTTTGCCGATGCATGACTGGACATCCAAGACAGAGGATGGAAGCTGCTGCGAACTGGCGGGGGAGCTTATCACCGATCCGGAATTCGTCGGTGATGGCGTGGGCATCGCCGTGCGCAAGGAAGACGAGGAACTGCGCGAAAAGCTGAACGCCGCGCTGGCCGAGATCCGCGAGGACGGAACCTACCAGACGATCAACGACAAGTATTTCGATCTCGACGTCTACACGATGAAGTAATCGCGGCAATCTCTCAGCCGGGAGGTTGACCAAAATGCTCGAACTGCTTTCCTACGGCGATACCGGTTGGGGAGACGAGATCCTGCGGGGGCTGGCGATTACCATTCAATTGGCAATCGTCACGCTTCCCGTCGGGCTATGTCTTGGATTCATGGCCGCCTTTGCCTCGATGTCGCGATACAGGGCGCTGCGCGCATTGGGCTTCGGCTATACCACACTGATGCGCGGGCTGCCCGAGATCCTGACCCTGTTCGTGGTCTATAACGGGGTCGGCCTGTTGTGGAACATGCTGCTGAAATGGTGGAACCCCGATGCTCCGGGCAGCGATTTCAGCCCCTTCTGGGCTGGCGTCGTCGCGCTCGGTATGGTGTTCGGAGCCTTTGCCTGCGAGGTGCTGCGGGGTGCCTTCAACTCGCTCGACCATGGGCAGGCAGAGGCCGGGCGCGCCATCGGCATGACCCGGGCCAAGATCTTCCGCCGCATCCAGTTGCCGCAGCTCTGGCGCTTCGCGCTGCCCGGGCTCGGCAATCTCTGGATCAACATGCTGAAGGATACGGCGCTCGTGTCGATCATCGCGCTGAACGACCTGATGCGGATGACCAGCGTGGCGGTCGGCGTCACCAAGCAGCCCTTCACCTTCTACCTGCTGGCATGCCTGCTCTACTGGGCCATGTGCATCCTGTCCGAACTGGTGCTGGCGCGCATGGAAAAACACGCCAATCGCGGCGTCAGGAGGGCCTGAGATGCATCCGATCGAGACCCTTCTCGACAGTTGGCCCAAGCTGCTCGACGGCACCCTGATGACGCTCAAGCTGACCCTGATGGGCGCGTTGATCGCAGGGCTGCTCTCGCCCGGTTTCGCACTGATCCGCAGTCATGCTTCGCCATTGGCGCAGGCACCGCTGCGGCTCTATATCTCCTTCATGCGCGGAACGCCCATTCTCGCGCAGCTTTTCCTGATCTTCTACGGGTCGGGCCAGTTCCGCCCCGTCTTGCAGGAATGGGGGCTGTGGAATTTCTTCCGGGACCCGTTCAACTGCGCATTGCTGGCCTTTGCGCTCAATTCGACCGCCTACCAGACCGAGATCCTGCGCGGCGGTATCCAGGGCGTCGCCCATGGCGAAATCGAGGCGGCAAGGGCCATCGGCATGAACCGCCTGAAGATCCTGCGGCGGGTGGTGTTCCCGCATGCCTATCGCATCGCGTGGCCGGCGCTTGGAAACGAGGTGATCCTGCTGATGAAGGCCAGCGCATTGGCCAGTGTCGTCACGGTCTTTGACCTGATGGCGCAGACGCGCAGGGTTTTCTCGCGCAGCTTCGACTTCTCGGTCTATCTCTGGGCGGCGCTGATCTACCTGTGCCTGACCGCCGCCTTCGTCCTGGTCTGGAGACTGGCCGAACGCCGTCTAGGCCGCCACATCCTCGCCCGACAACAGCCGCGCCCCGGCGCGCCAACCCCCAGGGAAACACAGGCATGACCAATCAGCCGGACGTGATCCTCAAGGCCGAGGATATCCACAAATCCTTCGGCAATATCGAAGTCCTGAAAGGTATCTCGCTTGAGGCACGCAAACATGACGTGATCTCGATCCTCGGCTCGTCAGGGTCAGGGAAAAGCACCTTCCTGCGCTGCCTCAATTTCCTCGAAACCCCGACCTCGGGCAAGGTGACCGTGCATGGCGAGGAGGTTCTCGTGAGAAACGGCCGTCCGCAGAACGCACGCCATATCGAACAAATCCGCGCGCGGCTTGGCATGGTGTTCCAGCAGTTCAACCTGTGGACCCATCGCACCGTTCTGGAAAACGTGATGGAAGGCCCTGTCCAGGTAAAGGGCGAAAGCAGGGCCGAGGCGCGCGACAGGGCGGAAACCCTGCTGAAACGTGTCGGGCTGGAGCAGCGGATGGACATGTTCCCGTCCCAGCTTTCCGGCGGGCAACAGCAGCGCGTGGCAATTGCGCGCGCGCTTGCCATGGAACCCGACGCGATCCTGTTCGACGAACCCACTTCGGCGCTGGACCCGGAACTTGTCGGCGAGGTGCTGAAGGTGATGCAGTCGCTGGCCGCCGAGGGCGTGACCATGATCGTCGTGACGCATGAAATGAATTTCGCCCGCGACGTCTCCTCCGAAGTCGTGTTCCTGCACGAGGGACGCATCGCCGAACAGGGCCCGCCAGACCAGATGTTCGGAAATCCGCAAACCGATGTCTTCAAACGATTCATCGCCAAGGTGCGGTGATCCCGCCCTTCCCTGCCCCCTTATTCCGAGCATTCCCGCATGACCGTTGATCCGACACCCCCAACCGCCACGGCCTTTCAGGGCATCCGGGTGGATTCCGCCGAGCTGCATATCGTCAACCTGCCGCTCGTCACGCCTTTCGTGATTTCCACCGGCACCATGACCAGCAAGACCTTTCCGCTCCTGGTCCTCAGGGGCGAAGGGATCGAGGGGATTGCCGAGGCGGTGATGGATCCGCAACCGGATTACCTTGAGGAAACCATCGCCGGGGCCATGGAATTCCTGCGCGGCACCCTTTTGCCCCGGATCGTCGGCAAGCGCTTTTCGTCACCCTACGAGCTGGCGCCGATCCTCACCCCGTGGCGCGGCAATCGCATGGCCAAGGCCGTGGTCGAAATGGCTTTCTGGGATCTCTGGTCGAAAAGCCTGAACCTGCCGCTGAAGGCCGCGCTTGGCGGGGTCCGCGACGCGGTCGATGTCGGGGTCAGCCTTGGCATCGCGCCGATCGAGACCACGCTCGAACATGTCGATGAGGCCATCGCGAAAGGATACAAGCGCACCAAGCTGAAAATCGCCCAGGGCCATGACGTCAGGCTGGTCGAGGCGGTGCGCAAACACCATCCGGATATAAAGCTGACCGTGGACGCCAACACGGATTACGGATTGGCCGACACGGCGGTGCTGCGGGCGCTCGATGCCTTCAATCTCGATTATATCGAGCAGCCGCTGGCATTCGACGACATCCAGGATCACGCGAAACTGCAAGCCTCGCTGAAAACCGCGATCTGCCTGGACGAGAGTATCCGCGCGCCATCGGATGCCCGCAAGGCGCTGGAGATCGGCGCGGCAAGGGTCATCAATATCAAGGTTGGCCGGGTCGGCGGCTTCATGGCCGCGCGCGCCATTCACGATCTTTGCGCCGCCTTCGACGCGCCTGTGTGGTGCGGCGGCATGCTGGAAAGCGGCATCGGTCGCGCCCATAACATCCATCTGGCAACCATGGCGAATTTCACCAAGCCGGGCGACACCTCCAGCGCCAGCCGCTATTTCCATCGCGACATCATCAACGAGCAGCTTGAAGCCGTGAATGGCCGGATGCCGGTGCCAGTCAACGGTCCGGGCATCGGCGTGACGCTCGACCACGCGTTCCTGGCAAGCGTCACCAGCCATAGCGAGGAAGTCAGGCCATGACCGTCCCGGAAATCCGCGAACTGGCCTCGCTGGCAGAGTTGAAACGCGCCGAACAGTTCCAGCGCGAGGTCTGGGGCAAGGACGATCCTGCCGACAATTCCGATCTCATGCTGGCCATTCAGCATGAGGGCGGGCTGGTGGCCGGGGCTTTCCTCGAAGGCCGGATGCTGGGCTTTCTCTTTGGCTTCCCGACCAGCCGGCCCGAAATACAGCACTCGCACCGTCTCGCCGTGCATCCCGACAGCCGTGGCATGGGGTTGGGGGTCAAGCTGAAATGGTTCCAGCGCGACTGGTGCCTGCAGCGCGGCATCACCCTTGTGCGCTGGACCTATGATCCGCTGCGCCGGATCAATGCCAGCCTGAATATCGCCCGCCTCGGCGCGACCGCGGGAACCTATCACGAGGATTATTATGGCCAGATGGAAGGCATCAATGCGGGCATCGCCTCGGATCGGTTGCTGGCCGACTGGCAACTGACCTCATCCGGGGTCAAGGCCCGAGCCAGTGATACGGGCCTTGACCCGGATGCCCCGGCAGAGATGGATTTGACAATCGCGATCCCCGAGGATCTGGATGCGTTGATCGCCCGGGATCTCGACCGGGCGAGATCCGAACGCTTGCGCGTCCGGCACGAGCTCACCTCGGCCTTTGCCGATCACTACCGCATCACCGGCTTCGACAATACCGCCTGCCGCTATATCCTCTCGCGGGTCTGACCGCCGGTCCAACGGGGCATTTGCCGACGGACAGACCCATCCTTGGCCTTACCGGGACGCCGAGGCCCCGTCGCTCCAGATTTCCTTGTTCACGCCCGGTGCGATTTCTGGATGTTCCTCGACCAGGAATCTCGGCTCTTGCCCGGCCTTGCGCTGACTCAGGTAGTCGCGGGTCACGTAAACCACGGTTCCCGACAACAGCGTGATGGCGACAAGGTTGATGGTGGCCATCAGCCCCATGCTCGCATCGGCAAAGTCGAACACCGTTCCGACCGTCTGGATCGCGCCCCAGATGACCATGGCCAGCACCCCAAGGCGCATCGCCATGACCCCGCCGGTTCCGCCGCCCAGGTAGATCACGGCATTCTCTGCATAGGAATAATTGCCGATGATCGAGGTGAAGGCGAAGAAGAAGATCGCCACGGCCACGAAATGCGCGCCAAAGCCGCCGAAATGATCGGTCAAGGCCGCTTGCGTCAGGTTGACGCCTGTCAACTGCTCGGACGGGATCACATCGGCCAGCAGGATCATCACCGCCGTCGCCGTGCAGACCAGCAGCGTGTCGATGAAGACACCAAGCGCCTGCACGAAACCCTGGCTCGAAGGGTGATGCGGGGCGGGCACCGCGACCGCCGCGATATTCGGCGCCGACCCCATCCCCGCCTCGTTCGAGAACAGCCCGCGCTTGATCCCGTTCATGGCCGCCGCGATGATCCCGCCCGACACGCCGCCGACGGCCTCTTGCAGGCCAAAGGCCGATTTCACGATACCGGCCAGGATGCCGGGCACCGCGGTGATGTTCAGCAGCAGCACCACGACCGCGACCAGCAGATACAGCCCCGCCATGGCCGGCACGACCATTTCCGCCACCCGGGCGATCTGCGGGATGCCGCCGAAGATGATCATGCCGACAAGCACGGCCAGCCCGATGCCGACATATATCTTGGGCAGCCCGACCGAAAGCTCGACCGCCTCGGCGATGGAATTGGCCTGGACCGCGTTGAAGATCAGCCCGAAGGACAGGATCAGCGCCACCGAGAAAAGTGCCGCCAGCCATGGCAGTTTCAGGCCATGGGCGATGTAATAGGCCGGTCCGCCGCGATACATCCCCCCGGGGCCGTGCACCTTGTAAAGCTGGGCAAGCAGCGATTCCGAATAGGCGGTTGCCATGCCGACCAGGGCGACCAGCCACATCCAGAAGATTGCCCCCGGCCCGCCAAGCGTCAGCGCGACGGCGACGCCCGCGATATTGCCGGTGCCGACCCGGCTGGCCAGCGAGACAGTCAGCGCCTGGAACGGGGAAATCCCATCGCGATCCGTCTCGCCCGATCCCGCGACGCAGCGCCACATCTCGCGGAAATGAAGGATCTGGATGAGGCCGAGACGAAAGGTGAAATACACACCCACGGCCAACAGCCCGTAAATCAGGACATATCCCCAGAGAATGGTATTCACGAAACCGATAACTGTGCTCATGGCCGAATCTCCTGCTTGATATGAATTCCGATCAGGATACGGACGATCCGGTCGGCTTGCCAATCTCTGCCATGCCTGTTTCGCCGTGATCTTCCGCATCGGCGGCAGCGAAGGCCAGCACCGAGTCCGGATCATCCTCGATCCGCTGGATCGTCCAGCCCATATAGCCGAACAGGATCGTCACCAGTGGCGACAGCCAGCAGAAGAAGTTGAACGGCAGATAGGCCAGCGTCGCGACCCCCAGCACCCCGGACTGATAGGCTCCGCCAGAGTTCCACGGCACGAGATTCGCGGTCACCGTCGCGCTGTCCTCGACCGCACGCGAAAGGTTCTTCGGATGCAATCCGCGATCGCGATATTCCTGCGCGAACATCCGGCCGGACATGACGATTGCCATGTATTGATCGCAAACCAGCAGGTTGGCGGCAATGCCGGTCAGCGCGGACGAGGCGATCAGCGAGCCGGTGCTCTTCGCGCGCTCCAGCAGCCGCTGCACGACCACCCGCATCTGCCCGGTCCGCTCGGCCACGCCGCCGAACATCATCGCGACGACGATGATGGCCACGGTATACATCATGCTCAGCATCCCGCCCTTGGCCAGCAATTCGTCCACCTCACCCACCCCGGTATCGGGCGAGAAGCCGTTCAGCGCCACATCCAGGAAATCGCCGTAACCGTTGCCCTGGAACATTACCCCGAGGATCGCGGCGGAAAGCGCGCCGATGGTGATACCGGGGATCGCGGGAACCCGGAAATAGGAGACGACGCAGACCAGCACCGGCGGAATCAGGAAAACCGGGCTGATGACGAAATTGTCGTTCAGCGCGGTGAGGAAAACCTCGATCTGCGACAGATCGGCATGATCCGCGCCATAGCCAAGGCCGATGATGACGAACAGCACGAGGGTCAACCCGATAGAGACCGAAGTCGTATAGGTCATATGCTTGATATGCGTATACAAATCCGTTCCGACCATGGCCGGGGCAAGGTTGGTGGTATCGGATAGCGGCGACATCTTGTCTCCGAAATAGGCGCCCGACAGGACCGCTCCGGCAACGATAGGCTCCGGCAGCCCCAGCCCCGAGCCGATCCCCATGAAGGCGATCCCCAACGTGCCCGTGGTGCCCCATGAGGATCCGGTCGCCAGCGAGGTGATCGAGCAGATCACCAGTGTCGCGGCAAGGAAATAGCTGGGCGACAGCGCCTGCAACCCGTAATAGAGCAGCGTCGGCACCACGCCGGACATGATCCAGATGCCGATCAGGATCCCGATGATCATCAGGATGATGACCGCCTGCAACGCATTGGTGACACCGCCGATCATGCCTTCCTGGATGACATGCCAGGAATAACCCGCACGCAGCCCGATGATGCAGGCAACCATCACGCCAAGCAGCATGGGAATATGCGGATCCTGTTCGTAGAACACGATGGCGCTCGATATGCCGCCCACAAGGGCGAGCATCGAAAGAACTGCCTCCCAGAAATACGGCCCTCGTGGCGCCTTCGTCATTTCACTCATGACTTTCCCCCTGTCCATTATCGTGACCGGTCTTCAGTTAACCGGTTCGGTATTGCACTCCCGGCAGCACGCAGAGCATCTCGTAAAGCAGGTTCGCCGCCGTGATCGCGGTATTGCCGCTCGGATCATAGGGCGGCGAGACCTCGACGCAGTCCGCGCCCACGATATTCAGGCCGCGGCATCCGCGAATGATCTCGATGCCCTGGATCGGGGTCAGCCCGCCGATTTCCGGCGTGCCGGTGCCGGGCGCGAAACCGGGATCAAGCGCGTCGATATCGAAGGTCAGATAGACCGGCCCATCGCCCATCTGCGCCCGGATTTCATCCATCAGAGGGGTCAGCGACTTGTGCCAGCATTCCTCGGCGGGCACCACGCGCGCGCCCAGTGATGCGGTCCAGTCGAAATCGTCGGCGGCATATCCCGTGCCGCGCAGCCCGATCTGCGCCATGCGCTTGGGATCGATCAGTTCTTCCTCGATGGCGCGGCGGAAGGGCGTGCCATGGGCGATCCTTTCGCCGAACATATGCTCGTTGACATCGGCATGCGCATCGACATGGATCAGCCCGACCTTGCCGTAAACCTTTTTCATCGCCCGCAGGATCGGCAGGGGCAGCGTGTGATCTCCGCCCAGGGTCAGGGGCCTGCAGCCATGCGACAGGATGTCGTCATAGGCCTCTTCGAGGATCCGCAGCGTCTCGGTCATGTTGAAGGTATTGATCGCGACATCGCCGATATCCGCCACTTGCAGCGACTCGAAGGGCGCGGCGCGGGTGGCCATGTTATAGGGCCGGATCATGCAACTCTCGGCGCGGATCTGGCGTGGCCCGAAGCGGGTGCCGGGGCGGTTCGACACCCCGATATCCAGCGGCACGCCGACGAAACAGGCGTCTAGCCCCTGCGCGGTGGGTTGGGTCGGCAAACGCATCATCGTCGCCGGCCCGCCAAAGCGGGGCATCTCGTTGCCGCCAAGCGGTTGATTGAAACTCGGCATGGTCATTCCCCCTATTCCGGCAGTTCGACGGGCTTGCGGTCCTCCCACAGATCGCCCGGCCCCGGATTTTCGCGTGCGGTTTTCCCGCCAAAGTGATGCATGATCCCCCAGACCGCGTTGAGCGCGGTCTGCACCGCCCCCTCGACCCATGCCGGAACCCAACCGATATCGTCCCCGGCAAAGAAAATGCCGCGCTCTTGCGGAGGCAGCCTGTCCTGCATGAATTGCCGATACATCCGGTGGTTATAGCGATAATGACCGGGCAAGGCCCCCTTGAAGGCGCCAAGGAAACTGTCGTTCTTTTCCCAGCTGACCGAGATCGGATTGCCGACGATATGCCTGGTGATATCGACACCGGGATAGATCTTGCCCAGGGTATCGAGGCAAATCTCGACCCGCCGCTCGGTCGAGAGCGGCAGCATCTTCAGCGCGTCGGTCATCCATGAATAGCTGAGGCAGATCACCCCCGGCCGGTCATCGCCCAGGTCGAACAGATAGGTGCCGCGCGTGATCCGGTCGGTCAGCGTCATCGACAGCGTGTCGCGCCCGGTTTCGGGATTCTTGTCCTTCCAGAAGGGCCGGTCCACCATGACGAAGGTCTTGTTCGACTGCATGTAACGCGTGCGGTCCATCGCCATCCACAGCTTGCTGGACAGCAGGCTCTCATCGGTATCGATGCCGGTGGTCAGCAGGTGGCTCTGGCAGGTCACCAGCAGGGCGGCGAAATCCTCGGTCCGTCCCCATTGGTCGGTGACCGCGATGCGATCGGGACCGGTCCGCCGGATCCTCCGCGCGGCGGGGCGCGGCGCGCCGCCATTCAGCCCGATCAGCGTCGTGCCCTTCGGCCAATGCGCCATGCGTTCGGGCGAGCGCCGCCACAGCCCCTGCGGCATCTGCTCGACCCCGCCAAGGATGAAACGCTGGTTCTCGTCGCATTCGGTGACATTGACGCGCAGGATTTCAAGCATCGAGTTGGGGAAGTCGGAATCCCATCCTCCGGTGCCGAAGCCGACCTGCCCGAAAACCTCGCGATGGCGGAAATCGAGCTTCTTGAAGGCGCTTGAATGGGTCAGGAAATCATAGAAGGTCCGCTCATCCCATTCCTTGATGATGGGATCCCATATCTCCTTGATCCGCTTGGGATCCCGATCCCGGATCGCCCCTTTCAGCGCGGTGAAATTCGCGCCTTCCTCCAATGCCTCGTCATAGGCCTGGGCGACATCGCGGTAAAGCTGCGGCAGGTCGTCCAGCGTCTCGGCGTAATGGGTCTCGTCCTCGAGATGGATCACCGTCGAACCCGCCGCCGGATCCAGCGGGTTGGGAAAGGGCCTGCTCTCCAGCCCCAGCTTGTCGATATAGTGATAGAAGCCGCGAGAACTCACCGGGAAACGCATCCCGCCAAGTTCCGCGACGATCCCGTCCGAGCCCTCGAATTCATGCGACCGCAGGCGCCCGCCCAACTCGTCGCTTTCGAACAGGATCGGATGCAGGCCCATCTTCATCAATTCATAGGCCGCGATCATCCCCGCCGCGCCCGAACCGATGACCGCCACCCGCGTGCCATGCCGGTCGGCGGGCACCGAGCCAAGGCCATGCGGGCTGGCAAGGTAATCGTCATAGGCAAAGGGAAAATCCGGGCCGAACAGGGTCACCGCAGGGGCATCCACCGTCTGGCCGTCGCTGTCCTCCGGGCGGGGGTTGGGGAATTGGCTCATCGAAGTCTCCCTGTTGTTGGCTTGGCGGTCGGGTCTGTTACGAGCGATAAAGCTCGGGGCGCAAATCCCTGTAATGTGTGCTTGTTTCCCGGATCCGTTCGAAATCGGCGCGGTCCAGTGTCGCGGTCACGACCTCTTCTGCGTCAAGCGAGGCGCGTGCGCGGTCGTCACCATCTGGCCCCGCAAGGCAGGACAGGCCGCAATAGTCGAATTCGCCCTCGCTGCCGACATAATTGGCATAGGCGACGTAAATCTCGTTCTCCTCCGCCCGGGCCGGAACGATCCGGTTCGGGATGCCGTAATAGGGCCGCATATTGGCCGTCGGACAAAGCACCACTTCCGCCCCTGCCTGGGCATGGCAGCGGGTGAGTTCGGGAAACTCGATATCGTAGCAAATGGCGAAACCGACGCGCCATCCCCTGAACACAACCACGGGGGCCAGCCTGTCGCCGGCTGTGAACATCGCGCGGTCGGCCTCTCCGTAGAGATGGGTCTTGCGAAAGCCGACCACCGGGCTGCCATCAGCATCCAGCAAGATGCCGGCGTTATACACGACCCCTCCGGCACGTTCCGGAAATCCCGTCAGGACCGCCACGCCATGCTTGCGCGCCAGATCGGCCAGACCCACGATCATCGGACCATCGGCGGGTTCGGCCAGCGCGTTCACCCGCGCCGCACCGATGTTATACCCGGTCAGATACATCTCGGGCGTTATCAGCAACTCGCTTCCGCGCGCCTTCGCATCGGCCAGGGCGGTGTCGAGCCTCGCCAATGCCTCCTCTGCGCCGCCGACAACCGGGCTTGCCTGAAGCAAATCGATCTGCACCCCGTCTCCCTTCGATCCATGCACAAAATTCTTGCGCGCTTCGTTACACCTTGTAGCATGGTGATATCGGAGATGCGAGCATGTCAATAATTTCCTCAGAGCCGGAACTTGACTATTCCCGCGGGGAAGGCTCGGGTAACGGGCAAGGGGAAACGTCCCCTCGATGACGACATGCGGGGACGAGGGAGGAACGGTTTACGGTCCATGACAGCACCACTGCCGACCGCGATCACCGAGGTCAAGCAATCCGACCTTGCAGGTCTCATCGACAGCTATCGCTTGACCGGACACCCCGCCATTGTCCGCGTGGAGCGGGAAAATCTTGGCGGCGGCTTTGGCGATCAGTCGCGGTTTCCGAATACCTGGCTGTCTATTTCCTGATCGACGGCCAATGGGCGGAATTGCGCTCGGAACGCGGGTTGCGGCGGGAATGGAGCAGTCTCGACCGGCTGGAACGCTGGCTCCTGTCGATGGGGTTTCGCTGTTTCTGGGTGCGAAACGAGATCGAACCGATCGCGGGCGACGGCGGCGCCGGGCAGCAATGATCACCGGAGCGAGCCGATAAGGCCCGCGCCAACAGGGGCGCGGGCTGGTTTCGAATGCGGCTATCCGTCAGAGGATGAAATCATCCGCGGTGAGATGGGAAAGCCCCTCAAGCCGGATCGCGAAATCGGCGGAGCCGTCACCATCGACATCGCCGCGGACCGCCACCCCACCGCGACCGGCGGCATACCAGACCGAATTCGCCTGCGCATCGGTGCCGGAAAAGCCGAAACGCTGGTTGCCGCCCGCCATTACATTCGCGTCGATGCGGCCCAGATCCAGCTGATCGATGCCCGAGACGAAATCATAAACGGTGTCCCGGCTCGCGCCGGCACTGCTGTCGCTGACCGCCGTGAAGATGAACGTGTCCCGGAAACCATCATTTCCGCCATAGAGCCTGTCAGCACCCCTGCCGCCGATCAGAACGTCACGGCCAGCGCTGCCGAGAAGGGCGTCATCTCCGTTCCCACCGTCCAGCCTGTCGAAGCCTTCATCCCCATAAAGCGTGTCATGGCCGTCGCCGCCGATCAGGACGTCATTTCCCTCGCGGCCACGCAGGATATCATTTCCGTTTCGCCCCCAGAGCCGGTTTGAACCGGCATCTCCAAGCAGTTGATCGGCGTGGTTCGACCCGCCGAAGCTCTCGACATCGCTATAGCTGTCGCCCGCCGCCTCGCCGGTATTGTTGCCGGACAGGACCAGGTCCGCACGCAGCCCTTGCTGGGCCGAGCCATATTCCACCAGGTCGACGCCTGCACCGCCGTTCAGCCTGTCCGCCCCCCTGCCGCCGATCAGCACGTCACGACCATCTCCGCCGAAGAGAGCGTCGGTTCCGTTCCCACCGTCCAGCCTGTCACGGCCTTCATCGCCATAAAGCGTGTCATGACCGTCGCCGCCGGCCAGGACGTCATGTCCCTCGCGGCCACGCAGGATATCATTTCCGTTTCGCCCCCAGAGCCGGTTTGAACCGGCATCTCCAAGCAGTTGATCGGCGTGGTTCGACCCGCCGAAGCTCTCGACATCGCTGTAGCTGTCGCCCGCCGCCTCGCCGGTATTGTTGCCGGACAGGACCAGGTCCGCACGCAGCCCTTGCTGGGCCGAGCCATATTCCGCCCGGTCGATGCCTGCACCGCCGTTCAGCCTGTCCGCGCCCTTGCCGCCGATCAGCACGTCACGATCATCTCCGCCGAAGAGAGCGTCATGACCGCCCCCACCGTTCAGCGTATCATGGCCTTCATCGCCATAAACGGTGTCATTGCCATTTCCACCATCCAGGACGTCATGTCCTTCGCGGCCGCGCAGGATATCATTTCCGTCCTGCCCCCAGAGCCGGTTTGAACGGGCATCTCCAAGCAGTTGATCACCATGTTCCGATCCGAGAAGTCCCTCGATACCGTCATAGCTGTCGCCCGCCGCCTCGCCGGTATTGTTGCCGGACAGGACCAGATCGGCACGCACGGCCTCGCGTGCGGATTCGTATTCCGCGCGATCAAAGCCCGCACCACCGATCAATATGTCGTCTCCCCTGCCGCCCTTCAGCGTGTCGGCCCCGTCTCCGCCGATCAGCCGATCAGCACCGCCAAGGCCCGCGAGAAGGTCGTTCCCGGCACCGCCGATCAAGACATTCACCTGACCATCCCCGGCCAGCGTATCATTGCCTCCGCCGCCGGTCACATTCTCGAAACCCGAGATCACGTTGCCCGTGGCCGCACCTCCCGTGGCGGTATTGTTATACAGGCGAATATCGACGGCAGCCTTGGTCCATGAATAGGTCAGTGTGTCTACGCCGTAACCGCCTTCCAGCGTATCGGCGCCACCATAGCCTGCTATGATGTCGTGCCCGTTCTGTCCTCTCAGCACATTCGCCTGACCATCCCCGGCCAACGTGTCATCGCCCAGAGGACTACCGCTCACATTCTCGATATTCTTGATCCGGACGACAGTGCCCCAAGCGTCCAAGCCGGTGTTGCTATGCAATCGGATGGCAACTCCATCGTAATAACTAAGATGATAATTCAGCGTATCGATTCCTGCGCCGCCATCCATCGTATCAGCGCCGCTGGAGCCATAAAGACCGTCGTTACCATCGCCACCGTACAGAATGTCGTCGCCTTCGTCACCAACGAGATGGTCGTTGTCGTCGCCACCGTACAGAACGTCGTTGCCTTCACGACCTTCGAGCCAGTCTCTGCCGTCGCCACCGTAAAGGGTATCATTGCCGTCGTCACCGCCATGCAAATCGCCACCGATAAGGGTATCAGGGCCGGCTCCGCCATATAAAAGATCGTTGCCGGCTCCCCCTTCGAAATAATCGTCGAAGTTTCCCCCCTCGATAAGATCATCGCCTCCGAGACCGTAGAGCGTATCAGAGCCGCCCATTCCTCTCAGCGTGTCATTTCCTTCAGTCCCTTCATACTCGTCATTCCAACCCGTTCCGGTCCAATCCACCATCGTCTTCACCTATTCCTGACTAATCAAATATCCATGTTTTCAAACATGCGAACGGCAGCCATCTGCCGGCCGCGACCTATCCCCCGGACAAATTCTTGCCCCCGCGGCAGAGATTTGACAACCCATCAGATCGTGCAGGCGAAAAACGGTCCTTTTCCCTCTCCCTTGCCATATCCGGGATTGATGACATGCCCCTCTCATGCGCACAGAGTGCATCGGCAATCGGCGGGACAGGCATTCTCCGGCAGGCCGTTCCACATCTTTCCTTCCAGGGCTCTCAAGGTTGATTTGGCTGCGATCGCATCTAATATCGCCGATCAGGGAGTGGAGAGACATGACGGATCGCGGCACTGACCAGTATCGGCAGGTTTTCCGGCTCTACCCATATGCAAAACTCCCGGATCAGCAGAGCGCCCTGCCCGTGCGCCATCCGGTGGTGGTGGTGGGCGCGGGACCGGTCGGGCTGGCGGTCGCGCTGGATCTTAGCCGGCAAGGCGTGCCTGTCCTGTTGCTGGACGAGGCCGAAGGCCCCGGCATCGGCAGCCGGGCGCTGTGTTTCGCCAAGCGCACGCTGGAGATCTGCGACCGGCTTGGCGCCGCCGAGGCAATGGTCGCCAAGGGGGTCGAGTGGAATCTCGGCAAGGTCTTTCATGACGACCGGCTGCTCTATGAATTCAACCTGCTTCCCGAAAGCGGCCATGCCTTTCCCGCCTTCATCAACCTGCAACAGCCCTGGTTCGAGAAATTCCTGCATGACGCCATCCGCGCCGCCCAGGCCGATGGCGCACCGATCCGGATACGGGGCCGGAACCGGGTGGAGGCCGTTACCCCGGCCGGGGATCATGTTTCGGTAGAGATCTCCACCCCCGACGGCCCCTATCATGTCGAGGCGGATTGGCTGATCGCCTGCGACGGCGCGCGCAGCCCTGTCCGCCATATGCTTGGTCTCGGTTTCGAGGGACGGGTGTTCGAGGATAATTTCCTCATCGCCGATGTGAGGATGAAGGGCGATTTCCCGACCGAACGCTGGTTCTGGTTCGAGCCGCATTTCAAATCCGGCGACAGTGCCCTGTTGCACAGGCAGCCCGACGACATATGGCGCATCGATTTTCAACTGGGCTGGAATATCGACCGCGACAAGGAACTGGAACCCGCCAATATCCGCGCCCGCGTCGATGCCATGCTGGGGCCGGATGTTGAATATGAACTCGACTGGTGCTCGATCTATACCTTTCAATGCCGCCGGATGGAGAAATTCCGCCATGACCGGGTGATCTTCGCCGGAGATTCGGCACATCAACTCAGCCCATTCGGCGCGCGCGGCGCCAATTCCGGTATCCAGGACGCAGACAATCTGTGCTGGAAACTGAAACTGGTGCTGGAGGGCGTCGCACCCGATACCCTGCTGGACAGCTACGAGGCCGAACGGATCCAGGCGGCTGATGAGAATATCCTGCACTCGACGCGATCGACCGATTTCATCACCCCGAAATCACCCGTCTCCAGGCTGTTTCGCAACGCGGTGCTGGATCTGGCCGAACAGCTGCCCTTCGCGCGGGGCATGGTGAATTCGGGCCGGCTCTCGACCCCCTGCATCCATGACGGATCCGCGCTGAACGGACCCGACCACTCCGCCATGCCGCGACGCAGCCGCCCCGGCAGCCCCTGCCCGGATGCTCCTGTCGAGGCGGGCTGGCTGCTGCGGCAACTCGGTCCGGGCTTTACCCTCATGACCATCGATGCGGAGGCGCCCGAAACCCTGTCCGCCCATGGATTGACAGTTGCGCGGCTTGCGCTGACGGCCCGGGGAAACGAGGCCCTGCGGGAACGCTATCTCGGCAAGGCCGCGTCTGCGGTCTACCTGATCCGCCCCGACCGGCATATCGCCGCCCGCTGGAAGAGTTTCGATGAATCCGCCATCGGCGCCGCGCTGGCCCGCGCCATCGCCAGGGAGTAAGAGATGCTGAACACCGATCCGAACCTGCCCGATCCCGACGAAGCCTATGCACGCCTCATCGCAGCGCATGACGGGCTGAGCGAGGCCGAGAGCCATGCGATGAACGCGCGGCTGGTGCTGATCCTGATGAACCATATCGGCGACAGGACGGTGCTGGACGAGGCATTGCGGCTCGCGCGCGAAGGTGCCGGCAGCTGAACCGAAAATCCCGCAAATTCAAGGGATAGCAGCTTCTTCTTTGTCCAAATACCTCCGGGGGTCCGGGGGCAGGCAGCCCCCGGCCATCGCGGGACGCTGAAGCCTCCCCCCGTTCAGACATGCAGGAACCGCTCCTTCACCTCCGGCGCGGCGCGCAATTCGTCGCTGCTTCCGGTCCAGACCGTGCGTCCCTTCTCGATCACCACGTGGCGATCCGCGATCCGGGTCAGCGCGTCCACGTTCTTGTCGATGATCAGGATCGATTCGCCCGCCGCCTTCAACTGCGCAAGACAGTTCCAGATCTCGTCGCGGATCAGGGGGGCGAGGCCCTCCGTCGCCTCGTCCAGCACCAGCAGCCGCGGATTGGTCATCAGCGCGCGGCCGATTGCCAGCATCTGCTGTTCGCCGCCCGAAAGCTGGTTGCCCATATGCCCCATCCGCTCGGCCAGGCGCGGGAACAGCGACAACACCCGTTCCAGCACCCACTGGCCGGGCCGGGCCATGGCGACAAGGTTCTCGCGCACGCTCAGCGTCGGAAAGACCTGCCGCCCTTCGGGAACCAGCCCGAGACCCGCGCGGGCAATGCGATGCGGGGCGGCATTGGTCAGGTCTGCGCCATCGACGATCACCCTGCCCGCCCGCGCCTTCAGCAGCCCGAAGACCGTGTTCACCGTCGTCGTCTTGCCCATGCCGTTGCGGCCCAGAAGCGTGACCACCTCGCCCTCGCCGACCTCGAAGCCGATATCGTGCAGCACCTGGCTTTCGCCATAAGCGGCCTGGAGCGCCTCGACCTGCAGCATCACGCGCCCTCCTCTGCCGTCTCTTCGCCCAGATAGGCGGCGCGCACCTTGGGGTCGGTCCGAACCTCGTCGGGTCTGCCGGTGGCGATGATCCGGCCATAGACCAGCACGCTGATCCGGTCGGCCAGCGAAAACACCGCGTCCATGTCATGCTCGATCAGCACCAGCGTGACCTCGCCCTTGAGGCTGCGCATGACCTCGACCAGGCGATCCGCCTCCTGCCCGCTGGTGCCGGCAAGGGGCTCGTCCAGGAGCAGGAGTTTCGGCGCGGTGGCCAGCGCGATGGCCAGTTCCAATTGCCGCTTTTCGCCATGGCTGAGACTGCTGCGCGCATCGCCGCACGCTCGGCGATGCCGACGCGGGCCAGCGCCTCCATCGCAGTGTCGTTCAGCGCCCGCTCTCCCGCCACCGGGGCAAAGAAGCGAAAGCTGCTGCCCCGCCGCGCCTGCACCGCCGCCGCGACATTTTCCAGCACCGTGAAGCCCGGCAGGATCGAGGTGATCTGGAAACTGCGCGACATGCCCGCCCGCACCCGCGCATGCATCGGCTGGCCCATCATCTCGGCGCCATCGAAGCGCACCGAACCGGCATCCGATCCCGCCTGCCCGGAAAGCTGCGCAATCAGCGTGGATTTGCCTGCGCCATTGGGGCCGATGATGGCATGCAGTTCGCCCTTCTCGACGCTCAGGTTCAGGTCGTCGGTGACTTTCAGCGCGCCGTAGGCCTTGCGCAATCCCCGGACATCCAGAAGGCTCATGACCTGTCACTCCGGAAAAACCCGCTCAGACCGTCGCGGGAATAGAGTACGACCAGCACCAGGATCAGGCCGAACAGGATCGGCCAATGCCTGGTCAGCAGCGCCAGCCATTCCTCCAGCAGCAGTGCGATGGTCGCCCCCGCCACCGCCCCCAGCAGGTTGCCGATTCCGCCAAAGACCACCATCACCACCAGTTCCCCCGAGCGGTGCCAGTCCATGTAGCTGGGCGAGACATAGCTGGCCTGGTTGGCCAGCATCACCCCGGCGATGGAGGCCATGCAGCCCGAGATCACATAAGCCGTCAGTTGGTAGCGGAAGGGCGAAAAGCCGATGGCCTGCATCCGCAGCGGGTTTTCGCGCGCGCCCGTCAGCACCCGGCCAAACCGCGAGCGGGTAATGGCGACGGCCAGCAGGTAAAGCCCGATCAACAGCGCCAGCGCGGTATAGTAAAGCGCCGTGTTGTTCTCCAGCAGCGGCTGGCCGAAGACGGTGGAACGCGCGTTCAGCGTCACCCCGTCATCGCCGCCATAGGCCGAGAGCGAGACAAAGAAGAAATATCCCATCTGCGCGAAGGCGAGCGTGATCATGATGAAATAGATCCCCCGCGTCCGCAGCGAGATCGCCCCGGTGATCAGCGCGAAGACCGCCGCCACCGCGATGGCCGCCAGCATATGCGCGCCCAGGTCGGTGATGCCCGCACGGCCGAGGATCGCCACCGCATAGGCGCCGATGCCCAGATAGGCAGCATGGCCGAAACTGACCATGCCGCCATAGCCAAGGATCAGGTCCAGTGCCAAGGCGGCGATGGCATAGGCGAGGATCCGGGTTGCGATCACGATCAGATAGCTGTCGCCCAGGGCCTGCGTGATCATCGGCAAGATGGCAAAGGCGGCAAACAGGATCGTTGCGGCCCATGCCCGCGTGGGGGTCAGCCGGGTCATGTTTTCGCTCCGAACAGGCCGGAGGGCCGGACCGCGAGGATCACCGCCATCAGGATATAGACCAGCATCGGGGCCAGCACCCGGCCCGCCTGCCCCGCCGCGGCGGGCTCCATGACCGCACGCAGCAGGATCGGGCCAAAGCTGCGCCCGAGCGTATCGACCAGCCCGACCAGCAGGGCACCCGCGAAAGCGCCCCGGACCGAGCCGATGCCGCCGATCACGATCACGACGAAGGCAAGGATCAGCACCTGCTCTCCCATCCCCGGATCGACGGTCAGGACCGGCGCGACCATGGCCCCCGCGAATCCGGCCAGCATCGCGCCGAAGGCGAAGATGACGGTGAACAGCTTGCCGATATCGACGCCGAGCGCCGCGACCATGGCCCGGTTGCTGGCCCCGGCCCGCAGCCGCATCCCGATCCGGGTATGGCCGATGACCAGGTAAAGCCCGAGCGCCGTCAGCAATCCGGCGGCGATGATCACCAGCCGAAAGACGGGATAGCGCATGGCGCCGATCAGCGGGACGGAGCCCGACAGCAGTTCCGGCATCGGCACCGACAGGGGCGCCGCGCCCCAGATGACCTGCACCCCCTCGGTGATGATCATCACCAGCCCGAAAGTCGCCAGCACCTGGTCCAGATGCGGCCGGTCATAGAGGCGGCGAAAGACCGACAGCTCCAGCACCAGCCCGACAAGCAGCGTGGCAGGCAGCGTGAGCAGCAGCCCGAGCCCGTAGCTGCCGGTCATCGAGGTGAATGTGACCGCCAGATAGGCCCCGATCATGTAGACCACGCCATGGGCGAGATTGACGAAATCCATGATGCCGAAAACCAGCGTCAGGCCGGCGGCGATCAGGAAGAGCAGGATGCCGAATTGCACCCCGTTGAGAAGCTGAAGCAGGAACAGACTGGTCATGCGCAAGGGCCCTGACGACGGGGCGCGACCAGTGCCGCGCCCTGCCGTCTCAGTTCATCTGGCAATCGGCGACGTAATTGTCCTGGTAGTCGTCGAAGATCTTCTTGACGACCGAGGTGGCGAATTTGCCGTCCTCGCGCTTGACCACCTCGGTCAGGTAGAAATCCTGCACCGGGAAATGATTGGGGCCGAAACTGAAATCACCCCGGACCGAGGTGAAGGGCGCCGCTTCCAGCGCCGCGATCAGCGCCTCCTTGTCGGCCACCCCGCCGGCTTCGCGCAGGGCCGCGTCGATCAGATAGGCGGTGTCGTAACCCGCCATCGCATAGCTGGCCGGAACCTGGTCGAACTTTGCCTCGTAAGCCTCGACAAACGCCTTGTTTTCTGGCGTATCCAGATCCGGAGCCCAGTTCGAGCCGCCGAAGAATCCAAGCGCCGCGTCCTGCTGGGCAGGCAAGGTGGATTCGTCAACCGTGAAGGCCGACAGGAAGGGGATCGTCTCAAGCCCCGCCTGCCGGTATTGCTTGACCAGGTTCACCCCCATCCCGCCGGGCATGAAGGCGAATACCGCGTCGGGCTGCATGGCGGCGATCTGCGCCAGTTCGGCTGAATAATCCAGCTGGCCAAGCTGGGTATAGATCTCGCCCGCGACCTCGCCCTTGTAGCTATGCTTGAACCCGGCAAGACTGTCCTTGCCCGCCTGGTAATTCGGCGCCAGCAGGAAAACGTTCTGATAGCCCTCTTCCTGCGCATGGGCGCCCATGACCTCGTGCATCTGGTCGTTTTGATACGAGGTCGCGAAGAAATTCGGATTGCATTCCGCCCCGGCATAGACCGAGGGTCCGGCATTGGGGCTGATCAGGATCGCGCCTGAATCGGTCACCGGCTTGTGGATCGCGCCGAGGATATTGGAAAAGATCGGCCCGACCACGATATCGACCTTATCGCGTTCGACCAGTTCGCGCGCCTTGTTGGCGGCGATATCGGGCTTTTGCTCGGCATCGGCTATGATGATCTCGGTCTTCATGCCGCCGATATCGCCGATCTCTTCAGCCGCAAGCTGGAATCCGTCCCGGGACATTTCCCCCAGGACCGCGCCGGGGCCGGACAGGGTCAGGATCAATCCGATTTTCAACGTATCGTCATCCTGCGCAATCGCCGGACCAGCAAGACAGGTGGTCGCGGCAAGCAGGGCGACGATCTTCCGGGGATGGGTCATGTTCACACTCCTGTTGGGACATGCCGCGTTGGCCGCGGCGCGTTCTGTTCCACGCTAGAACGCATCAACCGGAGGTTCAAAGTCAAGAAATTATTTTAGGCTTGAAATAATAACCCTGGAAAAAGGGCGATCAATCGCCCTGTTCCCGGTCATTGCAAGGGAAATCAGAAGCCGAAGGAGAAGCGGCGCACGACGCCTAGGCGCAAGGAGGGCTGCCATTCTTCCTGAACGACGGGCGAATCCCCGGCATCGCCGATCAGCTTGCCATATTCGACCTCGCCCAGAATCGCGGTCCTGTCGTTGATCGCATAGCGTGCCTGGAACTTGATCGCGGCGGAGTTGATCCCCCCGCCCGGCTTGTATTCGCCATATACGCTGTCGATGGCCTCGGCGGGTGAGACGCCGAAATAGGTGCTGTTATAGTCGGAATCGCCGTAACCCAGTTCCAGCCCGGACCAGAGCGTGATGCGGTCGCTCAGATCGGTGCGGTATTTCGCCCCGATCTCGCCGGTAATCCCGCTATGGCCTTCAAAGCCCTTGCGCAGCGAACCATAGGCGGTCATCGGTCCGGCACCGTAGCTGACCTTGGCGCCAAGTTCATAGGCCCGCTCGATATCCTTCATGTCCTTCAGCGCGGCATCATCCTCGGCCTTGCGCTCTCCGACCATGTTGAAAGAAGGCGAGACGGAGAAACCCTGCTTGTCACCCTCTCCCGCGGCGCCGAAACGGGCGTTGCGCCAGATCAGCCACGGCGCGGCCTCGGCATCCTCGGCCCCCGGATAGACCGGCTTGCCCGTCACGCCGATGCCAAGATCGACGGAGAAATCCTGGGCGGCAGCAACTGTCGCCATGGGCATGGCAAGAAGGGCAATGGCGAGAAGTCGTTTCATGGACGGATCCGGGTTCTGGTGAACGGGTTAACGCACATTGCACTAGTGGCGAATCGGCGCGGCGCACAAGCCGCTGATGTCCCTCTCCATATCACAGTTTTGCGCGATGCGCATTTCGGCAACAGTGCGTCAGCCCTTTTCCGCGAGTTCGAGATTTTCCAGCGCCTCCATCCAGATAGACTCGGCCCGTGCCATCGCCCCGGAGCCTCGGCATGTTTGCGCCCCCATTTCCGGGATTCCACCGGGTTCTGGTATATTTCCGGATCGGCCAGCTTCCGATCAAGCTTTTCCAACATCTCGGTCAGCTTCTGCACCCGGTCCTCGGCCCGGCGCAGCTCGGCCCGCAGGTTCTGCAGCTCGTCGCGGGACGCGCGCTTCGGCGCAGGCTTCGAGGTCTCGGCCGGTTTCGGCTTTTGCGGCTGGTCGCCGCTCAGCAGAAAGCGCCGGTAATCGTCCAGGTCGCCCTCGTATCCGGTCACCGCGCCGTCATTGACCAGCCATAACCGCTCGGCCACCAGCCCCAGAAGATGCATGTCATGGCTGACCAGAACCACCGCGCCGGTATAGTCGTTCAGCGCCTCGGAGAGCGCCTCGCGGCTTTCGATGTCAAGGTGGTTGGTCGGCTCGTCCAGCACCAGCAGATGCGGCGCGTCGATGGTCGCAATCAGCAGCGACAGCCGCGCCTTCTGCCCGCCCGAAAGCTGCGCGACCCTGGTTTCGGCCTGCGCCTCCATAAGCCCGAAGCCGGCCAGCCGGGCACGCAGCCTTGCGGGGGCTTCATTGGGGCGCAGGCGGCGGACGTGATCCAGCGGGGTTTCGTTCAGCGACAACTCATCGACCTGATGCTGGGCGAAATAACCGACGCGCAGCTTGCCCGAGGTGGTGACCTTGCCCTCCATTTCCGACAGCCGATTCGCCAACAGCTTGGAGAGCGTCGATTTCCCCTGCCCGTTCCGGCCCAGCAGCGCGATCCGGTCGTCCTGGTCGATGCGCAGGTTCAGCCGCCGCAATACAGCCCGGTCGCCATAGCCCACGGCGACATTCTCCATGGCGACGATCGGCGGCGAAAGTTCCTCGGGCTGCGGAAAGCCGAAGCGATGGAACTTGGCCTCTTCCGGTGCGGTGATCGGCTCCATCCTGGCCAGCATCTTGATGCGGGCCTGCGCCTGCCGCGCCTTGGAGGCCTTGGCGCGGAACCGGTCCACGAAGCTTTGCAGATGCGCCCGCCGGTCCGCCTGTTTCTTGGCCTCGGCGGCCTGAAGCGCCCGTTTCTCGGCGCGCAATCGGGCGAAATCGTCGTAACCGCCGGTATAGAGCGTCAGCTTTCGGTGTTCGAGATGCAGGATATGGCCGACCGCGCGGTTCAGCAGCCCCCGGTCATGGCTGATGATGATGACCGTATGCGGATAGCGGGCCAGATAGGTCTCCAGCCACAATGCGCCTTCGAGGTCCAGGTAGTTGGTCGGCTCGTCCAGCAGCAGCAGGTCGGGCTGCGAGAACAGCACCCCGGCCAGCGCCACGCGCATCCGCCAGCCACCCGAGAAATCGCTGGTCGGGCGGGCCTGGTCCGCCGTCGAAAAGCCCAACCCGTCGAGGATCGAGGCGGCCCGCGCCTCGGCCGACCATGCGTCGATATCGGCAAGCCGCGTCTGGATCTCGGCGATCCGGTGCGCATCGGTGGCGTCCTGGCTCTCGGCCATCAGCGCCGCGCGTTCCTTGTCCTCGGCCAGCACCGTGTCCAGCACGGAAACCGAGGTGCCAGGCGCCTCTTGCGCCACGCCGCCGATACGGGCGCGCGACGGCAGGGTGATCTCGCCGCCGTCCAGCGCAAGCTCGCCCCGGATCAGCCGGAACAGGGTGGTCTTGCCCGCCCCGTTGGGGCCGACAAGGCCGACCTTGTGGCCCTCGGGAATGGTGGCCGAGGTGTGCTCGAACAGCGGGCGGCCCTGAATGGCGAAGTATATGTCATCGATACGCAGCATGTGCAGCGGCATGACCCAAGCTGCATCCGGCGTCAATGGCCCGACCGAAGTCGCAGCAACGCCACAAGCCGGTTGTGTGACGTTATGTAATACTATAACAGTATCTGCCACGACGAATCCAACCCACGCTATCGCAGGATTATGCCATGACCCAAGCCAACCGCCTTCCCGTGACCGTGCTCTCCGGTTTCCTGGGTGCGGGCAAGACCACGCTTCTGAACAATGTCCTGAATAACCGCGAGGGGCTGCGCGTCGCGGTGATCGTCAACGATATGTCCGAGGTGAATATCGATGCCGATCTCGTCCATTCCAACCTGGGCGGAACCGGCCTTGCCCGCACCGAGGAAACGCTGGTCGAGATGTCGAATGGCTGCATCTGCTGCACGCTGCGCGAAGACCTGCTGGCCGAGGTGCGCAAGCTGGCCGAGGCCGGGCGCTTCGACTATCTGCTGATCGAATCCTCGGGGATTTCCGAGCCCCTGCCGGTCGCCACCACGTTCGAATTCGCCGATCAGGACGGGCAGAGCCTGTCGGATGTGGCGCGGCTGGACACGATGGTCACGGTCGTGGACGCGGTGAACCTGCTGGCCGATTACTCCAGCCACGATTTCCTTGCCGACCGGGGCGAGACGGCCGGTCCCGGCGATGATCGCAGCCTTGTCACCCTGCTGACCGAGCAGATCGAATTCGCCGATGTGGTGGTGCTGAACAAGGTCGGCGATGCCGGAGCCGAGCGCGTCGATGCGGCTCGCAAGATCATTCGCAGCCTGAATGCCGATGCGCGTATCGTCGAGACCGACCATGCCCGTGTCGCGCCCGGCGATATCCTGAATACCGAACTGTTCGATTTCGACCGCGCGCATGAACACCCGATGTGGATGAAGGAGCTTTACGGTTTCGCCGATCACACGCCCGAGACCGAGGAATACGGCGTCACCTCCTTTGTCTATCGCGCCCGCCGCCCCTTCGAGCCGCGCAAGATATACGAGGTGCTCAACAGCCCCCTGCCCGGCGTGATCCGCGCCAAGGGGCATTTCTGGATCGCCACGCGCCCCGATTGGGTGGCCGAATTCTCGCTTGCCGGGGCGATGTCCAGCGTCCGCCCGCTTGGGACATGGTGGGCTGCCGTTCCGCGCGAACGCTGGCCCGGGCATGAGCAGGCGCGGGAATACCTTGCCCAACACTGGGCCGAGCCATGGGGGGACCGGCGGCAGGAACTGGTCTTCATCGGTTCCGACATGGACGAGGACCGCATCCGCCTGCGCCTCGAAGCCTGCCTGATCGGCGAGGAAGCCGGCGACGATCCGGCACGATGGCGGGCCATGCCCGACCCTTTCCCCGCATGGCGCCGGGCCGAGGAGGCCGCGGCATGACGCCGCAGGCCGACCGCAGGGCCACGGCGGTGAACAGCTCGACCGATCCGCGCATCCTGGGATCGATCACGATGAACAACGTTGCCGTCGCGATCTGGCAGCGGCCCCCCGTCGCGGATTTCCTTGCATGGCTGGAGGAACTGGCTCCGGCACGATTGCCGCGCCTGCGCTGCCGTCTTCCCCCGGCATGGGTCACGGAAGCCGTGGCGCACGCCTGCGACGAGGCCGGTACTCCACCCGGTCTTCATCGTGACATGCTGGTCGCGGATATCGCGGAACTGGCCCGCCGCGCCGCCGATGTCACCGGAGCAATGATGGTTGACCTGCGCCTTGATGTCAGCAGCGGCCAGCCCTGTCCGAAATGGCATCTGGATGCCGTCTCGGCGCGGCTCCTGTGCACGCTGCGCGGCGCGGGCACGCAATTCGGACCGGCCAGGCCCAACGGCGATCCCGCCAATATCTGGCAAATGCGCCCCGGCGATGTCGGCATGTTCCGGGGTCGGCTTTGGCCGGGAAACGGGATCTCGGGGATCCTGCATCGCTCGCCTCCGGCCGGAAACGGACCAGAGCGATTGCTGGTCGTGATCGATCCAGTCGACGAGGCAGGCTCATGCTGAACCGGGGCGGCAATCTGGGGACGACGGCGCAAAAGCCGCGCCGCAGGTCAGGCGACCCGATGGCCGTTTTCGATTCGCTGCCCGCGCCCGCGAGGCGCTGGCTGGCCGAGGCCGCGCTGCCATGGTCGCCGCTTTCATGCCGGCGCCTCTGGCTGCGCGCGAGGCGGGCGGGCGCTCTGTCGAGGATGCACTGGCGGCATTGGACCGCGCGGAACGGTGCAGAATGGAGCGGGAGACCAAGGGCCGCTCTGTCTGACGGAAACCGGGATAAGCAGGAGCCTGCAATTCGGGAAACAGCGTGACGATCTGACTGCGGCTTGCCGCGTCCAAGGTTTGCAGGACACCCATCGAATCGAACATGCCCAGGGCGGTTCCAGGGCACACCCGGATACTCTTCTGCCGATTGACCAGCAGATTGCGGGTCTGCCGGGCACGGGGTACCGGCGCGCCTTCGGATTGGCCGCCGCCCCCGTGAAAGAGTTCGAGACAAATGAAAATACGGGCGGCAACCGCCCGGTCAGATCAGCCCTTCGGCGCGGAAATCCGCCAGGACATCCCGTTCGGGCCGCGGCCCGACATGGCCGATCACCTCGGCCGCGGCGATGCAGCCCATCCGACCGGCTATCGCCAGCGGCGCACCAATGGCCAGCCCATGGATCAACCCGGCCGCGAACTGGTCCCCCGCCCCGGTGGCATCGACCGGCACCACCTTGTGCACCGGAGCCAGAACCCGCTCTCCCTCGCGGATCAGGATCGCATCCTCGCCCGAGCGGGTGCAGATCACCGTGCCGCAATCGGCCACGGCCTGCGCCAGCGCGGTCTCGAGATCCTCGGTCTGGTAGAGCGAGCTCCATTCATGGACATTGCCGATGACGTAATCCATCGGCCCAGCCACCAGCCGCCGGAAATCCTCTCGGTGGCGGTCCACGCAGAACGGATCGGACAGCGCGATGCCCGCCAGCCCGCCTGCCTCGTGACAGCATTTCGCGGCCTTCAGGAAGGCCTCTTTTCCCTTGGGCTTGTCAAAGAGATAACCTTCCAGGAACAGCCAGCCCGCGCCCTCGAACACCTCGGGGGAAACATGTTCTGGCCCCAACTCGGTCGAGATGCCCAGATAGGTGTTCATCGACCGCTCGCCATCCGGCGTCACCAGGATGATGCTGCGCGAGGTCGGCAGGACATCGCCCTCGACCGGCGGATTGACGAAACGCGTCCCCGAAGCTGCGGTCTTTTCGGCATAGGTCCGGCCCAGGCTGTCATCTGCGACCCGGCCGATAAAGGCCGTGCGCAGCCCCATCGCGCCGATTCCGGCCAGCGTATTGGCCACCGACCCGCCCGGCACCAGCCGCGCCAGCGCGTGCCCCGGCCCATGATCGTCGGCCTGTGCGGCCATCAGGAATTCCGACCGCTCCCGCTCGATCAGTTGCATGATGCCCTTCTCGACCCCCAATTCCCGAAGCCGGGCATCATCGGTGGGCGAGATTACATCCATCACCGCATTGCCGATGCCGATCACGTAAGGGGTGGTCATTGGGTCTTCTCCTCATAGGGGCACAGGTCGGCGATGGTGCAGACGCCACAGCGCGGGCGGCGTGCCTGGCAGATATAGCGGCCATGCAGGATCAGCCAGTGATGGGCGTGATTCTGGAAACGCACCGGCACGTTATCCTCGATCGCGCGTTCGACCGCATCGACATCGCGGCCCGGAGCCACACGCGTGCGGTTGCCGACCCGGAAGATATGCGTGTCCACCGCCTGCGAGGGATGGCCAAAGGCGCAGTTCAGCACGACATTCGCGGTCTTGCGCCCCACCCCGGGCAGGCTCATCAGGGCGGCGCGGCTATCGGGCACCTCGCCGCCATACTGATCCACCAATATCCGCGACAAGGCGATGACATTCTTGGCCTTTTGCCGGTAAAGCCCGATCGTCCTGATATGCTCGGTCACGCCATCGAGCCCCAGTTCCAGCATCCTGGCGGGCGTATCGGCGGCAGCAAACAACCCCTTCGTCGCCTTGTTCACTCCCACATCGGTCGCCTGCGCCGACAGCGCGACGGCCACGACCAGCGTATAGGGGTTGGTAAATTCCAGCTCGGTTTCCGGATGCGGATTCGCCTCTGCCAGCCGCGAGAAGATCGCGACCTGATCGGCAAAGGGCAAGGCAGAGGGCAAGCGGCGTGATTGAACCATGACGCTGCGGTTTTGACCCCGCCCGCGCCGCAATGCAAGCCGCCAACGGTTAAAATCCGCAGGAAATCGTCTTGTGTTCCAGCGGCCAGATCATCTCGATTTCCGGCTCGCCCCGGCTGTTGGTCACGCCCGCGCGCCCGCTGTCGCGAAACCCGATGCGCCGATACAGCGCCTGTGCCGCCCGGTTCGACGCAAGCACATGCAGCCCGACCGATCCCATTCCTGCTGCTGCCGAATCCCGCAAGACCGCCCGGATTGCTGCCTCGGCATAACCGCGCCCGCGCGCCTTGGGCCGGGCATAGACCGACAGCAACCAGCCGCGCCGCGCATCGCGCGGATCCAGCCCGGCCTGCCATGACGCCACTGCGAGCGCCCGGCCGATCTCATCCCCCGCCGCGAATGTCGGAACCGTTTCAAGCCGCGCCGCGAAATCCGCCAGGGGCCGGTCCTGCCATTCCGCCAATGTCGCATCGAAGGCCTCGGGCGTATCGCGCAGGGCGGCCAGCCGGATCTCGCGCCACTCGGAGGCGCGGCCGCAATCAAGACGCCAGACCTTCACAATGGCCGCTTCTTCTTTGTCATGAATGCTTCTTCTTTGTCATGAATACTGTATCACCCGGCCGGATCACTCGGGATGCGACGGCGCCTTGCCCGATGGGGCGAGATAGGGCTGCGTCACGTCCCGCAGATCCAGGTTGATACATTCGACCTCGGCTGTCAGCGTGCCATCCCCGGCGAATTCCAGCGACAATTGCCCGGTGCCGTCCTCGCCCGGCGTCCAGTTCAGCGCCAGCAGCTCCAGCACCGTGTCGCCATCGCGGTCGATCCCGTCGCTGCGCAACTCCAACACGTCATTCATCACCAGCAGCGCCCGGACCCGTTCGAAGCCGCGCCCCTCGGCCCGCGCCTGCTCGGCATCCTCCCAACGGAAACGGTTCAGCAGCAGGGCGAGACGCCGCGCCTTCGGGTCATAGCTGATCTCCGAGGCGGGCAGGATCGCGTCCTGCACCAGCGCCGACATGATCCGCAGATCGGCCTCATCCTCGGCCTTCAGCGCCATCGGGCGCGGATCGGCATCGGCAAAACGGGCGTCCTCGACCATTCCTTACTCCTCTTTCACACGCTCGATATGCGCGCCGACCCCACGCAGCTTGCCCACGACATGTTCATAACCGCGGTCGAGATGATAGACGCGGCTGACCGTGGTCTGTCCCTCGGCGGCCATCCCGGCAAGGATCAGGCTGACCGAGGCGCGCAGATCGGTCGCCATGACCGGGGCGCCGCGCAGTTCCGCGACTCCGGTGACCTTCGCGTGACCGCCATGCACCTCGATCTGCGCGCCCATCCGGGTCAGTTCCGGGGCATGCATGAAGCGGTTCTCGAAAATCGTCTCTTCCAGCGTGCTGGTTCCCTCGGCCAGGCACATCAGCGCCATGAACTGCGCCTGCAGATCGGTGGGAAAACCCGGATAGGGCTCGGTCGTCACATCAACCGCCCGCACCCGGCCATTGCGGCGCGCCACCTTGAGCCCGCGCGGAGTTTCCTCGACGCTGATCCCGGCCTCGTCCAGCTTTTCGCAAAAGGCCGCCAGCAGATCGATCCGGCCGCCCAGCAACTCGACCTCGCCGCCGCACATGGCGGGGGCCAGCATATAGGTGCCCAGCTCGATCCGGTCGGTCACCACCGGATGCGTCGCCCCACCCAGTGAATCGACGCCCTGGATGGTGATCGTATCCGTCCCCTCGCCCTCGATCTGTGCGCCCATGCGGCGCAGGCATTGGGCCAGGTCGGCGATCTCGGGCTCGCGGGCGGCGTTTTGCAGCACCGTCGTGCCGCGTGCCAGCGTCGCGGCCATCAGCGCGTTCTCGGTCGCACCGACCGAGACCAGCGGAAATTCGACCACCGCGCCGCGCAGCCCGCCGGAGGGTGCCTTGGCATAGACATAGCCGTCGCGCAGGTCCAGATCGGCGCCCATCGCCTCGAGCGCCCTGAGATGCAGATCCACCGGCCGCGCGCCGATCGCGCAGCCGCCGGGCAGCGACACCTCGGCCCGCCCGTCCCGCGCCAGCATCGGCCCCAGCACGAGGATCGAGGCGCGCATCTTGCGCACGATGTCATATTCGGCGCGATGATTGTCCAGCGCATGGCTGGAGAGCGACAGCACCTTGCCGTCCTGCAGGCTGGCCACCTCGGCGCCGAGGCTTTGCAAGAGCTCGGTCATGGTGCGGATATCCGACAGTCGCGGCGCATTGGTCAGCGTCAGCGGCTGATCCGTCAGAAGCGTCGCGGGCATCAGCGTGAGGCAGGCGTTCTTTGCCCCCGCGATGGGGATTTCCCCCTGCAGGGGGCCGTTCCCCTGAACGATGATCTGGTCCATTCTAGCTGTCGTCTCCGCCTGTATCCTTGCCGCTCTCGGTCTCGCCGCTTCCGGTTTCCGGCACATTCCGGTCCGAACGGGCCCGGGCCTGCGCCTTGCGGCGCGCCAGGTTGGCGCGCAATGCCGCGCGCAGCCTGTCCTCGCGGGAATCGGCTTCGCCTCCGTTCCCGCCCTTGCCCGGCCTGCGCCTGTCCTTTGACCGATCTGCCATCCGGTCCTGTTACCGCCCCCAAGCGCGACAGTCCAGCGATGCCGTGACGGTTCCGGTGACAGGACATCTCGGGATTTTTGCGATGCCCCCCTTGCGCCACGACCCGGCTTTGTCTAAACGCCCTGCACGGCGCTGCGGTAGCTCAGTGGTAGAGCACTCCCTTGGTAAGGGAGAGGTCGAGAGTTCAATCCTCTCTCGCAGCACCAGATACATCCCTCGCAATCCGGTGATCTTCGCGTATTCCCCTTTGCCTTTCGCGTGGTCCCGCGCCGGAACCATGCGAAGTTCTGCCGCGTCTCTCGAAATTCGGCCCGTCCCCTATACTCCCCTGAAAGATTTCGTGATGCGGATGGGATACCCGATCCGTCCCCTCGGCTGCGTCTGATCCTCCCCCCGAGTATTTCCGATTGTTTTCCTATGTTAATATATTGTAAAGCATCCGGCGAACCTGCGGAGATATGCCATCCCGCAGCAATAACAGGAAAAAACGGAAGAGGACGCTGTGAGAAACCATCTGAGATCGGCGCTCTGGCTGAGCGTCGCCGCCATGCCCTCGGCCCTGTCGGCGCAGGAAGTCATCGTGCTGGATCCGATCGTGCTGGAGGCGGAGAGCGACGAGACGCTGGTGCAGGACGGGTATATCGCGCAATCGGGCCGGCAGGCCATGCGGGTCGAGACGCCCATTTCCCGGCTGCCGCAATCGGTCAGCGTCGTGACGCAGGATCAGCTCGAGGACCAACAGCCGCGCACGCTGCTTGAGGCGCTGAACTATACCGCCGCCGCGACGCCGGGGAATTTCGGCTTCGACACCCGTTACGACTCGTTCTACCTGCGCGGCTTCCCGGCCTACCAGACCGGCGTTTTCAGGGATGGCCTGCGCAGCTTCAACGGCCTTTCCGCATGGTATCGCAGCGATCCCTATGCGCTGGAGGGGATTGCGGTGCTGAAGGGCCCGGCCTCCTCGATGTTCGGCGTGAGCACTCCGGGCGGGGTGGTCAACATGGTCAGCAAGCGCCCCAAGGATGAGCCCTATCGCGAAACACGGCTGAGTTTCGGCAGCTATGACCGCAAGGAAGCCTCGTTCGATTTCACTGGCCCGCTCGACGCGAATGGCGACGTGCTCTACCGGATCGTCGGGCTTGCCCGGGACAGCGACACGCATATCGACGGTTACGCCGACGATCGCATCCTGCTCGCGCCGTCGATGTCGTTCCGCCTGTCCGATACCCAGAAACTGCTGGTGTCGGCGGAATATGGCAAGGACAAGACCGGGGCCGTCGCATATTACCATTTCGGCGATGACTTAAAGGTCACCGACGCCCCGGCAGGCGATCCCGACTACAATAATTTCGACCAGGAACAATTCCGTATCGGCTATGAATACTCCTGGGATATCGGCCCCGATACCCAGTTGCGGCAAAGCTATCGCTATTCCAGGGTCGAGGCCGACATGCATTACGCCACGCGATACGGCACCTATCCCGATCTCGTGCCCGGCTGGTGGGAACGCTACGAGGAAACCGCCAAGGCCCATGTCATGGACCTGACGCTGGAGCATCGTTTCAGCACTGGCAGTTTCGATCATACGCTCGTCTTCGGCGCCGATTACACTCGCGGGAAATACACGGCCCATTATGGCGGCACGGGCGATGGCCGCGCCGCGAACGAGGCGATGGATGTGCCTTTCTACGCCTGGCGCGACCAGACGCAGAAAGGCGTCTATATCGCCGATGTGATTGAAAGGGACGGGCTGACGATTGCCGCCTCGGCCCGCTATGACTGGGTCGAAACCGATTACAGCGATGCGGTTTACGGAACGCCGGTCATCAATTCCGGCACGCAGAAGGACAAGGCCTTCACCGGACGTGTGGGCGTCTCCTATGCCTTGGAGAACGGCCTGACGCCCTTTGCCAATGTCTCGACCTCCTTCGCGCCGAATGTCGCGCAGGTCTATGACGATGCATCGGACCAGACAGGAAGCCCGGCTGCGGCGACCGAGGCGCTACAAAAGGAGATCGGGCTGAAATATGAACTGCCGGACGGCAATACCGTCGTCTCCGCCTCCCTGTTCGACATCCGCCAGGACAATGGCATGGTGCTGATCGTCGGCGGAGACGGGCGTAATCGCGGGCTGCAATATGACCTGACCTCGCGCGGGTTCGAGCTCGAGGCAGCCAGCAATCTTGGCAACGACCTGAACCTGATCGCCTCCTATGCGCATATGAATGTCAAGATCAACAAGGGCGCACCGGGCACCGCTGGCAAGAAGCTTTCCGGCGTGCCGCAGGATACGCTGTCGCTATTCGCCAAATATGACGTGCCGTCGGGACCGCTGGAGAACCTCTCGTTCATGGGCGGCATCCGCCATATCGGCAAGAGCTATGGCGATGACGAGAACACCATCGAGAATGCCAGCCGGACCTATGTCGATCTGGGCGTCGCCTATGACTTTGCCGCCCTCGGCCATGAGGGAACCGAGTTGCAAGTCAATATCCGCAACCTGTTCGACCGCAAGGGCCAGACCTGCACCGGCGGCTGGTGCTATGCCGATGAGCCGCGGATGATCGACGTCAACCTCTCGCATCGGTTCTGAGGATGGGCGGCACGAGGGCGCAGGTGATCCTTCCGGTGGCGCTCGCGTCACTGGGCGGGCTCTACGTCACCCAGAGCATCCTGGGCGGTTTCATCTGGTCCACCCTGCCCGCCTATATGCGCCAGCAAGGCATGGGGCTCGACCAACTGGGCTTCCTGTCGCTGCTGATCCTGCCCTGGACCCTCAAGGTGCTGTGGAGCCCCTGGATCGAGCAATGGCGGCGGCCCGCATGTGGCCCGGCACGCACGAAACCGGTCATCGCCCTGGGCGGCGTGGCGGTGCTCGTGGCGGCAGCAAGTCTTGCGCTGATCGCGGATCTGCCGCTGCCCTGGACCATCGCGGCGCTGTTCGCCGTCGCCACGGCCACCGCCACGGTCGATATCGCCTGCGACGGCCACGCGGTCGAGGCGATCCCCGAAGCCTCCTATGGCTGGGCCAACATGATGCAGGTCGGCGGCGCCTATGTCGGCTCGGCCTTCGGCGGCGGGTTGCTTCTGGTTGCCATCGACCGGATGGGCTGGCGTCCGGGTATCGGGCTGCTGATCGTCATGTGCCTTGTCGCCAGCCTGCCCTTCCTGATGCTGCGGCAGCCATCGCCCTCGTCACCACCGGCCAGGAGCGGCCCGAGCCTGCGCGCCGCGTTGCGCCGCCCCGAGATCCGGCGCGGATTATGGGTCACGGCGCTTTATGTCGCCGCGATGAAGTCATGCCTGGGCTATTTCGGTCCGTTCCTGGTCGATCACGGCTTCACGCTAAGCGAGGTGGGATTGTTCAGCGCCTCGGGCAGCCTTGTCGTCGGGGTGATCGGCGCCGTGGCGGGCGGCCTGATCGTCGCCCGTCTCGGCACCATGACGGTTCTGCTGCTTGCCCTTGCCGGACAGGCATTCGTATTGCTCTATTGTCTCGGGGTCGCATCGGGCCTGCCCCTGCCCCTCGCGGCACTGGCATGGCTGACACAGATCGGCAGTTCCGCATGGCTCGCCCTTGGCTTCGTCGCGCTCTATGCGCGCTTCATGGAATGGTCCGATCCGGGACAGGCCGGGGTCGATTTCACGCTGTTCCAATGCATGGATGCCGGCACCGGCATGATCCTTGGCTTCCTTGCCGGTCAGGTCGCGGAGCGGTTGGGCTATTCCAGCCTGTTCGGCATCTGCCTGCTGCTTTCACTTCTTTGCGGCATCGGCATCCATCGTTCCATCGGGATGCGTGCGGCCGCCTCTGACACGGCCGGGCAAGGCTTGCCCGGCCAGTGATAGCCGCGGATCTGCCCCTCGCCAATCCGGCAGGAGATCATCACCATCCGCAGGAAAACCCTGACGGCGCCCCGGCAGATCCCGAACCGGAACAGTGCAATGCCTGGCCCGGACATCGCCGGAACCCCCACCGGCCTGCACCCGGTCCGGCAAGGAAGAAGCTCAAAACCCATCGATCTTCGCCGCAAGGACCATCCGCACCAGTTCCGGCAGGTTCTTGGCGTTCATCCTGGCCATGACATTCGCACGGTGAGCCTCCACGGTGCGCGGGCTGATATCGAGATTATAGGCGATGGTCTTGTTGGGCAGGCCCGCGACGATGCCCTCCATCACCTGCCGCTCCCTTTCGCTGAGCCGCTCGATCCGCTCGCGCGTGGCCAGGACATCATCCGTCACGCGCGACGTCTTTCCGATCTCGGCGATCGCCCCGGCGACGGCATCCAGCAGAACGTCATCCACGAACGGCTTTTCGATGAAATCGAGCGCACCCGCCTTCATCGCCTCGACCGCCATCGGCACATCTCCATGCCCGGTGATGACAATGGCCGGGAGCATGGCCTCTTCGCATTGCAATTTCCGGAGCAGTTCGACCCCGTTCATCTCGGGCATGCGCAAATCGGTGACGAGACAGGCATTCTCCAGCCCCTTGGCAACGGAAAGAAAGGAAGCTGCCGAATCATGCACCCGCACGGCATGTCCCGATACGGTCATCAGGAAGGCCAGGGATTTCCTGACGGGCTCCTCGTCGTCAACGATATGGATCACCACTTCAGTATTCATCTTCCGGCTATCGCTCCGTCTTTCCCGGGCAGGGTGAAGCGGAAAACCGCTCCTCCCTTCTCATTGTTATGCATGCTCAATTTGCCGCCATGGGCCTCGATGATCCGCTTCGATATGGACAGCCCCACCCCCATGCCCCCCGGCTTGCTGGTCACGAAGGGCCGGAAAAGCTGCCTTGTCATCTCCTCGGGCACACCGGGGCCGGTATCGGAAACCTCCACCAGGACCTCTCCCGCATCGCCATGCCGGACGCGCACCACCAATTGGCGTGTCTCGCTCCCCTTCATCGCGTCCATGGCGTTGCGCATGAGATTTATCAGCACCTGCTGGATCTGGATGCGATCCACCACGGCCAGTTTCGGGCCCGCCTCGAATTCGAACACCGTATGCAGGCCCATCTCGCGCGAGCCGACCAGGGCCAGCGCGCCCGCCTCTTCGACCAGCTTGTGGAGATCCTCGGGCTTTTTCTCGGTGCTGCCGCCCGTCACGAATTCGCGCAGGTGGTGAATGATCTGCCCCGCCCGCAGCGATTGCTCCGCGGTTTCCTCCAGCACCTCGCGCAGGCGCCGGACAACCGCACCGTCCATATTCCTCAGCAATCGCCTGCTCCCCTGCACGTAATTGGCAATTGCCGACAGGGGCTGGTTCAACTCATGCGCCAGGGTCGAGGCCATTTCGCCCAGTTCGTTGAGCCGCGACAAGCGCGCCAGTTCCCCCTGGATTTCCTCGAGCCGGGCCTCGGATTCCGCGCGCTCGGTCAGGTCGCGGATGAAGCCGGTGAAGAAGGTTTCGCCGCCACTCCTCGTTTCACATACCGCCAGCTTCATCGGGAAGGTGGAGCCATCCTTGCGCCTTCCGACCACGACACGGTCGATGCCGATCACCCGGCGCTCCCCCGTGGTCAGATATCTGCGGACATATTCGTCATGCTCGCCCCGATACGGTTCCGGCATCAGCATGTTGACATTCTGCCCCACAACCTCGGCTTCGGGATAGCCGAACTGGCGAACAGCGGCCTGGTTGAAGGAGATCATCCGCCCCCGCTTGTCGATGACGATGGTTGCGTCCAGAACCGTATCCAGGATGGAGCGCAGATGGGCTTCCCGTGCTTCAAGCTGTTCCCGCAAGTCGCGCGACCGCAACCTTGCGTCGCGGTAGGCGGAGCCGACAATGACCAGGGCAATCGACATCGGCAGGAAGCAGACCAGCGCCAGCAGGTCGGTCCCCTCCACCCCTCCGGCCAAGCCGACGGTGGGAAGGGCGCAAATCGTGATCAGTGCAATACATCCGGCCGGCGTCCCGCCAGGAACGCCGCGCCAAGGGCCGCCAGCGACGCAAGGGGCAGAAGCCAAAGCTCGTCCAGCCCGTCAATCATCATTCGTTACCTCGATGAACGCATCGAAATATCGGTGCAGGATGATGATATTTGACGGCAGGACAGGTAAACGAAGCACTCGACATCCATACAACTTCAACAAGAACAAGGAATTGTCATTTCACTCAAGAGGTTATCAACCACGGAACTCACAAGCCGCGTGATGGTAGTTGACTTCTCTCCCTGTTTGCAACCCGCATGCGGCTTCCACGCGGCCAGGTTCTCTCGTGGATCACCTTTTCCGTCCATCCGACCGGACCGGAACCGGCTGCGGATCAGGGCGGCGCGTCCCGAGGCGCCGCTCAGAACACTGACAGGATCTCGTTAAGCGGCTTCTTGACCTTGGCCATGGCCGGAACCCGGGCGTCATCAGAGGGCAGTCCCACGGGCAGGATCATGACCGGCTTCTCGCTTTCGGACCGGCCGCATAGCCCGTTCAGGAATTTCATCGGATTGGGGGTATGTGTCAGGGTGACCAGACCGGCGTGATGGATCGCGGCGATCAGCATGCCGCAGGCGATGCCGACGCTTTCGGGAACATAGTAATGCTTGTGACGCTCCCCCTCCCGCAGCCCGTAGCGCTGCGCGAAGACCACGATCAGCCAGGGCGCGATGGTCAGATGCGGCTTTTCGGGTCCGGTGCCGACCGGCTCCAGCGCCGCCAGCCAGGCATCGCCGCCGCCCCCGGCATAGAAGGCCCGCTCCTCCTCTTCCGCCGCCTCGCGGATGCGCGCCTTCATTGCCGGATCGCGGATCGCGACGAAATGCCAGGCTGCTGGTTCGCGCCCGATGGCGCGCTGCCCGCCGTTTCGATGCAAGCCTCGATCACCTCGCGCGAGACCGGCGCATCGGAAAAGTCGCGCACGCTGTGCCGCCGCCGCATGTAATCCCGAAAGGCCCGCACCGACTCCAGCGAGGCCTCGGGCGGCATTTGCACCCGGTCGGGCAAGGGCACGGGTTCGTAGGTCACGCTTTCCTCCATCCTTCGTCAAAGGGCAATTCCTTGCCGCAATAGCACATGGGCATTCACGGTACAGGAACCGCAGGTTTGCCGAACGGGCATTTCATGTCCAGCGCGACGGAGCCCGTTCTACGCCTCTATCTGCGCGGTCATCCGTTCCAGCCGCTCCATCGCGGTCGCACAGCGCAGCGATTCGGATACCGTTCCGCCCCAATTGCGGCAAGAGCATCTGCCGCGCGTGACGTCCGCAACCGATCCAGCCGATATTGAGCATTGGTCCACCTCCGCCAGTGTCAGCGCGTTTCGGATCACGCCAAGGCCCGCGCGCAGCTTGGCGCATGGCGTTCAGCCTGCCGCTTCGGCGATTTCGAACTGACGCCCTGCCGAAGCCGGGATGGGTCTATGGCGCGATGATCTCGATCAGCGCGGGCCCTCCACGCTTGCGCGCCGCCTGCAATGCGTGATCGAGCGGGGTCAGGTCGAGCTGCCCCGGAGCCAGTGCGTCCTGATGATCAGTCTCGCATAGCCGGATACGTTCGGCCGGGATGTCATAGGCAGCCGCGATCATCGTGAAATCGGGGGCGCTCGGCCTCACGCCGATGGGGGTGATGTCGCGCGAGAGCATGTAATCCTCGATCTCCTGGTAACCGTGATTGTTCCAGACCACGAAGATGACGGGCGTGTTCTCGTCCCTGGCGGCGCCAAGCGCACCAAGGCAGAACTGGAAGCCGCCATCGCCGACCAGGCAGATGACGGGCGCATCGCCCAAGGCAACGCTCGCCCCCACGGCGGCGGGCGGTCCGTATCCAAGCGCCCCGTAGCCGGTGGCGGCGTTGAACCAGCGCCTCGGGTTTGATGCCTCCCAATAAAGATTCCCCGCATAGGCCAGTTGCGTCGAATCCCCGACCATCGTGGCATCGGGAAGCGTGTCCCGGATCGATGACAGCACCTCGATCATCGCCTTCATCTTCGGCGACAGGCTGGCCCTTGCGGCGTCGCGCGCATCAGTGGCACGGGTGGCACCTGCTTTCGACACGCCTGCGGGGGGCAGATGCGAGCACAGCAAACCCGTGGCTTCGGCAGCGTCTCCCTTGATAAAGACCGTCGCCGGGGCATTCCCGCTTTCCGCCGTCCCGTCACGATCAATGCGGATCAGGTTCCCGGGCGGGATGAAACCGCCATCCACATAGGCGTCGTAATCGGTCGGGCCGAACTGCGTGCCGATGGCGATGACCAGATCGGAATCCCGCATCAGCTCCCGGATGGCGGCAAGGCTCGGACTCGCCGGGACCTCCAGAGGATGACCGGCAAGCAGTCCCCGCCCGTTCGTCGTCGTCACCACCGGGGCGTCTAACCGCTCGGCCAGGTCACGGATCTCCGCCTCGGCCCAGACCGCCCCACCACCGGCAAGAATGAGAGGCCGCGCCGCCGCCGCGCATGTCCGGGCCGCACGTTCAACGGCCCCATGATCGATGCCGGAATCCGGCTTTTCCGGTGCAGCAGCGAACGGCAAGGCTGCCACCTCCGCTTCCATCAGGTCGGTCGGGATCTCGATATGCACGGGACCGGGACGGCCTTTGGCCATCATTGCAAAGGCGCGATCGATCAGGCTCGGCAGATCTTCCGGCCGCTCAAGGCGCTCGGAGGACAGGGCCAGCGTCCGGATCATGGCCGCCTGATCGGGCAGCTCGTGCAGATGGCCTTCATACCGGCCCAGGGTCACCCGCGCATTCACGCCGGAGATCACCAGCATCGGGATCGAATCCGCCCGCGCCTGCGCCATCGGGGTGATGGCATTGGTCAGGCCGGGCCCGGTAATGAGCAGGCAGATGCCGGGCTTGCCCGATGCGCGCGCATAGCCATCCGCCATGAACCCGGCATCCTGTTCGTCGCGCGGCGTCACGTGGTGAATGCGTGAACCGGCAAGGCCCCGGTAAAGCTCGGCCGTATGGACGCCCGGAATACCGAACACGGTATCGACGCCGTAACGTTCCAGCAGGCGGACAAGCATCAAGCCGACAGTCATGGAGCCGCTCATGTCGCCAGGCACTCCGATTGCTGCGCGAGATCACCGGCAAGCGAGGCGATGCGCCCGCAGGCTTCGGCCAGTTTCTCGTCTGGAACGGTCAGGCTGAGCCGGACCAGGTTTTCACCGGCATTGCCAAAGGAACTGCCGGGCATGACGGACACGCGCCGTTCCTCCAGCAGCCGCAGCGCGAAGTCATGGCCGGTCAACCCGGTCCCCGAGACATCCAGCAGGACGAACATCCCGGCTTCCGGAGGCACCACCTTCAACCCCGAAACATTGTCGAGCCTTTCCGCGATCATTGCGGCGCGGGCCTTGTATTGCCGGCGCATGCCGCTTGAGGTCGGCAGGTCATGCGTCAGGGCATGGGCGGTCATATCGGCAATGAAGGGCTGACCGCCGAACAGCATCGACTCGGACAGCGGAAGCAGCCGCCGACAGAATTCCGCCGGGCCGACCGCCCAACCACTGCGGAAGCCGGGGGCGGCATGCGACTTGGAAATCGACGAGACCACGATCACCCGATCCGCCAGCTCAGCCAGATCGAAGGGCGAGGCGAATTCCGCGCCGAAGGTCAGTTCCTCATAGACCTCGTCGCTGACGATCCACAGGTCGTGCTTGTGGCAGATATCGCCGATGGCGGCGATCTCGTCGCGCGACAGGACCGCACCGCTTGGATTATGCGGACTGTTGAGCAGAAGGACCCGGCAATCGGGCGTGATCGCGGCTTCCAGATCCTCGGGCTGCAGATGGAACCCCTTTTCCGCCCGCAGCGGCACCGGCAGGAACCCGGCGCCGGGCGCACGTATCACCGCCTCATAGGTCGCGTAATAGGGATCGGGCAGCAGCACCTTGTCGCCCGCCTCGAGCAATCCCATCATGACGGCGAAAAGCGCGGTTTGGGTGCCCGGAAAGCACAGCACATTTTCCGCACCGATCTCGCGGCCGGTGCGGTGCGAGTATTTCCGCGCCAAGGCCGAGACGACCGACTCCTCTCCGCGCCCGTTGGAATAGCGGGTGCGGCTTGCACGCATCGCCTCGTTGCAGATATCCAGCAGTGTGCCGTCAGGCGGCACGTCCGGCTCTCCGATGGTCAGCTCGATCACCGAATCGTCGCCTGCCGCAAGCGCGCGGCCACGCAGGTGAATCTCCCACTTGTCGGATCCGAGATTGGCAAGGCGGTCGGTGATCGAAGCGTAGCGCATGGTCATGTTCCAATTTCAGCAATGTCGGGCAGCTTGATATCCAGCAGCGATTCGATGGCGCGAAGGCAAAGATCGATCAGCCGGTCCTCGTCGAAATCCTCCATCAGGCAGCCCTCGAGCCACAGGCCGTCGATGAGCGCATTGACGACGATCCCGAGACGTTCGAGCTCGCCCGTGGGTAATCGCCGCCCGTCGGCGGTCAGGATTTCATCGATGATCTGCTCGGTGGCGCGGCGAAAGGTGAGATAGCCGTCCCGATGTTCCTGCGCGAGCCGTGGCGACAGGCGGACATGGCTGATGAAGGTCGCCCAAACAGAGAGCAGCCGCGGCTCCGCGACCGAGCCGCCAAGGCATGCGGTCACGAATTTCACCATCCGCTCATGCGGGGGAATATCGGGCAAGGCGACGACATCGAGGGCCGGGCGGATCATCAATTCGATCGTGTGGCGATAGGCGGCCATGATCAGGTTGCTCTTCGATTCGAAATGGTGGCGAATCAGGCCATTGCTGATCCCCGCTCGGGCCGCCACCGCGCGAACCGTCGTCGCCTCGATCCCCAGATCCGCGATGCAATCCAGCGTGGCCTCGATCATGTCGCTGCGGCGCTCGAAATCCGGTGCGCGCCTGAATGAACCTGACATTGCCGCCCCCCTGTTGCGCCCCGACGTTATCGACACCCCTACTATGCACTTGCATAATAATTATTCAACTGTACAGTTTGTCGGAACGCAAGATAGAAACCACTGACCCGTGCCGCAAACAGGGGTGATCCCGTCCTTGCACGACGCCCCTGATGGTCACGCGCCGCGACGAATGGCGCGGAGCATAGCGGAACGGCCCGATCCGGAGGCGATTTGCACATGCGTGAAGGCGACCAGGCGATTTCGGTTATCGACCTGCACAAGCGCTTTGGACGGCTAAAGGTGCTGAAAGGCGTTTCGCTCGACGCGCGTGAGGGCGACGTGATCGCCATCATCGGGGGAAGCGGCTCTGGCAAGTCCACCCTCCTGCGTTGCATCAACATGCTGGAACATCCCTGTTCGGGATCGGTCGCCATCCATGGCGAAACCATCGCCATGAAAGGCGACGGCAATGGCGGCCAGGTTCCGGCCAGCCGCAAGCAGGTCGAAAGGTTGCGGGCGCGCTTGGCATGGTGTTCCAGAACTTCAACCTGTGGCAGCACAAGACCGTGCTCCAGAATGTCATCGAGGCCCCGATCCATGTGCTGGGCACCCAACGGGACGAGGCCATCGCCACGGCCGAGACACTGCTGCGGCGCGTCGGCCTGTTCGAGAAGCGCGATACCTATCCGGCCTTCATGTCGGGCGGCCAGCAGCAGCGCGCCGCGATCGCACGCGCGCTCGCCATCCAGCCGCTGGTGATGCTTTTCGACGAGCCGACCTCGGCGCTGGATCCCGAACTGGTCAGGGAGGTGTTATCCGTGATCGGCGATCTGGCCGAAGAGCAACGCACCATGATCCTCGTGACGCATGAGATGGAATTCGCCCGCAATGTCGCCAGCCATGTGGTGTTCCTCCACGATGGCGTCATCGAAGAACAGGGCCCGCCGGATGCCATATTCGGCGCCCCGAGATCCGAGCGGCTGAAGAAATTCATCAGTTCGGTCCACTGAACAACAACAAAGAAACGACAGCAAAGAAAGGGAGCAACATGACATCAATCCTGAAAACCGCCTGCTTCGGGCTGGCACTCGGTTTCGCGGCAAGCGCCGCCCAGGCCGAAGAGATCAAGCTGGGCATCGCCGCGGAACCCTATCCGCCCTTCACCTATCCCGACGCATCCGGCAAATGGCAGGGCTGGGAGATCGATTTCGCCAATGCCGTCTGCGAAGAGGCCGGGCTGGATTGCGTCATCACGCCCCTGTCCTGGGACGGCATCATTCCCGCGCTGAAATCCGAGAAGATCGACATGATCGTCGGCTCGATGTCGATCACGCCCGAACGGCTGGAGGAAATCGACTTCTCGGACAAGTATTACAACACCCCGACCATCGTGATCGGCCTGAAAGAGCTCGATTTCGACGCCAGCCCCGAGGGCCTGTCCGACAAGATCCTCGGCGTCCAGTCCTCGACCGTCCACCAGGTCTATGCCAACAAGCATTTCGCCTCGGGCGGCACCTCGATCAAGGAATACCAGACCCAGGACGAGGCGAATAACGATCTTGCCTCCGGTCGCCTCGATGCCGTCCAGGCCGACGCCATCGCGCTGAAAGCCTTTCTGGAAACCGAGGCGGGCCAAGCCTGCTGCGAGGAAAAGGGCCAGGTCGCCGATGATATCGAGGTCCTTGGCCCCGGTGTCGGCATCGGCCTGCGCAAGGAAGATACGGAGTTGAAGGAAAAGCTCAATGCCGCCATCGCGACAATCCGCGAGAACGGCACCTATGACGCCTTCTCCGAAAAGTATTTCGACTTCGATCCCTATGGTTCGTGACCACGGGACCGGCGGTTGCGGCCCCTGCCACAGCCGCCGTGACGTATCCGGCAACAGCAATCAACCAGGGAGTGGAGCACCGTGATCGATTGGAGCCTGCTTGCGCTCAACCCGCCAGGCTGGGGCGGCGTGCTGCTGCAAGGTCTTTTGAGCACGATGGAAATCGCGGTCGGGGGCTATCTTCTCGGCCTTGTCATCGGGTTGTTCGGAGCGATCGGCAAGCTTCACGGCGGCCCCCTGGCGCGTGATCTGCTAGAGGTCTACACCACCGTGGTCCGCGCCGTTCCCGAACTCGTCCTGATCCTGATCCTCTATTACGCAGGCACCGATTTCCTGAACAAGATGCTGGCGCTGCTGGATTACGAGGCGGTCGATATCAGCGGCCTTGTCGCGGGAATATTCGTCATCGGGATCGTGCAGGGCGCCTATTCGACCGAGGTCATTCGCGGCGCGATCAAATCCATCCCGCCCGGCCAGATCGAGGCCGCCCGCGCCTATGCCATACCGCCGGCCAAGATCCTGCGCAGGATCACCATCCCGGCCATGCTGCCCTATGCCATTCCCGGCCTTTCCAATCTCTGGCTGATCGCGACGAAGGATACCGCCCTGCTGGCCGTTGTCGGCTTCAGCGAGTTGACATTGGTGACGCGGCAGGCCGCTGGAACGACCAAGAGCTACATGCTCTTCTTCCTCGCCGCCGGGGCGCTCTATCTGGCGATCACGCTGATCTCGCGATTTCTCATCGGCATCCTGGAACGCCGCTCGCGCCGCGGCCTTGCCGGGGTGAACTGACATGACGACAAGCCCCCTCCCCGCCGATGAAACCAGCCGCCGCGAGTCCTGGCTGAAACCGCATCGCCTTGTGCTGATCCTGATTGCCGTGGCACTGATCGCCGCCGCCATCATCTTTGGCCGTTGGGACTGGCTGCCACGTTACCTGCCGCGGCTATGGTCCGGCCTGCTGGTCACATTGGCGATGCTGTTCGGCTCTGCCCTGCTCGGCTTTGTCCTTGCCGTGCCGCTTGGTCTGGTTCAAGTCACCGGCCCGTGGTGGCTGAAAACCCCTGCCGCGGCATTCTGCACCATGATCCGGGGCACACCCCTGCTGTTGCAGCTATGGCTTCTCTATTACGGGCTCGGCTCGCTGTTTCCGATGATCCCGGGGATCCGGGAATTCTTCCTCTGGCCCTATCTGCGCGAAGCCTGGCCCTATGGGCTTGCCGCGCTGACCATCTCTTTCGCCGCCTATGAGGGCGAGATCATGCGCGGCGCCTTCGCGGGCGTGCCCTCCGGCGAATTGCAGGCCGCCCGCGCCTTCGGCATGAGCCCGGCAAAACTGCTCTGGCGCATCTGGCTGCCCCGCGCGCTGCATAGGGCGCTACCAACGCTGAATGGCGAAACCGTGCTGCAGCTCAAATCGACGCCGCTCATCGCCACGATCACGGTGGTCGATCTTTACGGTGTCATCTCGCGTGTCCGCCAGGAAACCTATCTCACCTATGAGCCGCTTTTCCTGCTGGCCCTGATCTACATGGTCCTGACTGCGATCCTGGTCTTTGCCTTCCGCTATTTCGAGAATCGCATCCCGACCCGAGGAATATGAATTGAGTCCTCAGCCCCTGCATGACGACCTTGCCGAACTGATCGCCATTCGCCGCGACCTGCATGCGTATCCCGAGCTTGGGCTTGAAGAGATCCGCACATCGGACCTGGTGGCAAGACAGTTGAGCGAGATGGGCCACAGGGTCGAACGCGGCCTTGCCCGGATCGGGCTCGTCGCAACGCTGAGCCATCGCAGCAGCCGGAAATCGATCGGCATACTGGACCGACCTGGTTGAAACTTACCTACGCCCGATCTGATCCACCCTCCCCTTCCTGAACAACGAGGCCCCAATGACAACCGCTCCCGTCCATTCATTCAACTCTGCCATCGTTCGGGTTCCGGGCAGTTCCGTCGTAAAGGGATTGCGCGCCGATGATCGCGGCGATCCCTCCTTCGAGGGGATCAGGGCCGAGCACGAGGCCTATATCGCCGCCCTGCGGGATGCCGGTGTCGAGGTCACCGTGCTGCCCGCGCTGGAGGGCTTTCCCGACTCGATCTTCGTCGAGGATCCGGCGCTGGTCTTTCCCGAGGGCGCGATCATCCTGCATCCCGGTGCCGAGACACGGGCCGGGGAAGCCGGGGAAATCGCCCCGACCCTGCGCGAGATGTTCCCGACGGTGATCGACCTGCCCCGGCCCGGCCATGCCGATGGGGGTGATGTGCTGAACACGAGCGACAAGGTGATGATCGGCCTCTCGGCCCGGACCGATCGCGAAGGGGCGGAAGGGCTGATCGCCTGTCTCGAAAAGCTTGACCGCAAGGGGCAGATCGTCGAGACGCCCAAGGGTGTGCTGCATTTCAAGACCGATTGCTCGCTTTTGGACGAAGAGACCGCGCTGGTGACGCATCGCCTTGCCGGTTCCGGCATCTTCGACGGGTTCCGCGAAATCGTCGTGCCCGATGGAGAGGAACCGGCAGCCAATGCCCTGCGCGTCAATGACGTGGTTCTGTTGGGTCGCGATTTCCCGCGAACCGCCGAGATGCTCGACGGGTTGGGCTATAAGGTCGTCACGCTGAAGACCACGGAAATCGGAAAGATCGACGCGGGACTTTCCTGCATGTCGCTGCGCTGGCGGCAATAGTTGATCCGGCTGTCTTCCGGCCCCGGGCGTTCCTTGCGGCGCGGCTTCCTGTTGTCGCGCCACAAATGCAGGTGAGTAAGATCAGACAAGAGGCAACACAGATGCGATTTGGCTTGGACGAACAGCAGGAGATGATCGTTTCCACCGTCCGCAGTTTCGTGGAAAACGAGATCTACCCCCATGAGGCGCTGGTCGAGAAGACCGGCGAGGTTCCCGCCGAGATCGCGCAGGAGATCAAGCGCAAGGTCATCGATCTCGGCTTCTATGCCTCGAACTTTCCCGAAAGCGTGGGCGGGCCGGGCCTGTCGCATCTTGAATTCGCGCTGGTGGAGCGGGAGTTGGGGCGCGGCTCGATGGCGCTGACGCATTTCTTTGGCCGTCCGCAGAACATCCTCATGGCCTGCAAGGGCGATCAGGTCGAGCGCTACCTGATGCCCGCCGTCCGGGGCGACAGGATGGACGCGCTGGCAATGACCGAACCCGATGCCGGTTCGGATGTCCGGGGGATGAAATGCACCGCCACCCGCGATGGCGGCGATTGGGTCCTGAACGGATCGAAACATTTCATATCCGGCGCGGATCATGCCGATTTCTTCATCGTCTTCGTCGCCACCGGACTCGATGAAACGCCTCGCGGTCCGAAAAAGCGGATCACCTGCTTTCTCGTCGATCGGGGCACACCGGGTTTCGAGGTCGCCAGGGGATACAACTCGGTCTCCCATCGCGGCTACAAGAACTGCATCCTCTATTTCGACAATTGCCGCCTGTCCGACGCCCAGGTTCTTGGCGAGGTGGATAGCGGCTTCGAGGTGATGAACGAATGGCTCTATGCGACGCGGATCACCGTGGCGGCCATGGCCGTGGGGCGCGCGCGCCGGGTTTTCGACCATGCCCTGCATTTCGCGGCCGAGCGCGAGCAGTTCGGCCAGCCGATCGCCCGGTTCCAAGGGGTCAGCTTCCAGGTCGCCGACATGATCACCGAGATCGACGCGGCCGATTACCTGACGCTGGCGGCTGCATGGCGGCTGGATCAGGACCTGCCCGCCAATCGTGAAATCGCCTCGGCCAAGCTTTACGCCTCCGAGATGCTGGCGCGGGTGACCGATGCCACGCTCCAGATCCATGGCGGTATGGGGTTGATGGATGAGCTGCCCATCGAACGTTTCTGGCGCGATGCCCGTGTCGAGCGGATCTGGGATGGAACCTCCGAGATCCAGCGCCATATCATCAGCCGCGAACTCTTCCGGCCTTTGGGAGCCTGATCCATGGCGGATTTGAGCCGCCTCCTGTCGCCGCGCGCGGTCACGGTCATTGGCGGGGGAACATGGTGCGAGAATGTCATCCGGGAATGTCGCGGCCTCGGCTTCTCGGGGCCGATCTGGCCGGTGCATCCCACGCGGGACGAGGTCGGCGGGCTGCCTGCCTATCCCGGCCTCGACCAATTGCCCGGAATACCGGATGCCGCCTTTATCGGCGTCAACCGCGCCTTGACGGTAGAGATCGTGAAGCAGTTGTCCGATCTTGGATGTGGCGGGGCGGTCTGCTTCGCCGCCGGTTTTCGCGAGGCGACAGCAGAGCTTGCCGATGGCGAAAGCCTGCAAGGACAGCTTGTCGCCGCCGCCGCAGGAATGCCGATCCTTGGGCCGAATTGCTACGGTTTCGTCAATGCGCTTGACGGGGTGGCGCTCTGGCCGGACATGCATGGGCTGCGGCGCGTCGAGCGGGGCGTGGCGGTGATCGGCCAATCCTCCAATGTGCTCATCAACCTGACCATGCAGCGGCGCGGCCTGCCGCTGGCGGCTGTGATCGCCGCCGGCAACCAGGCGCAGGTCTCGATGGCCGATGCCGGGATCGCCCTGCTGGAGGATCCACGCATCACCGCGCTCGGCCTGCATATCGAGGGGATCACCGATTTGCCGTCCTTCGAGGCGCTGGCCCGCCGGGCTGGCGAACTCGGCAAGCCGATCGTCGCGCTCCGGGTCGGTGCCTCGCAACAGGCGCAAAATGCCGCGGTTTCGCATACCGCCTCTCTCACCGGCAGCGATGTGGGCGCGCGCGCGCTTCTGTCGCGGCTCTCCATCGCACAGGTGAACAGCGCGTCGGAACTGATCGAGACATTGAAGATCCTCCATGTCACCGGGGGCCTTTCGTCGCCGCGCATCGCCTCGGCCTCCTGCTCGGGCGGCGAGGCCGCCTTGATGGCCGATCTCGGCCAGGCGGCGGGGGTGGAACTCCCGGCGCTGGACGAGCGCCAGCAATCCGATCTGCGCAAGACCCTCGGGTCACGGGTCGCCCTGGCCAATCCGCTTGATTACAACACCTATATCTGGGGCGATGAAGCGGCGCTGACGGCCTGTTTCACCGCGCTCTGCCAAGGCGATATCGCGCTTGGCTGCGTGGTGATCGACTTCCCGCGCAACGACCGTTTCGAGGCGCCCGATTGGGACAAGGTCGTCCGCGCCGTGGCCGCGACGCGGATCGCGACGGGAAAACCGATGGCGCTGCTGTCGCTGTTGCCCGAAGGCATCCCCGAAGACGTGGCCGAACAGGCAATCACCCAAGGGCTGCTGCCCCTGTGCGGCATGGGAGACGCCATGGCCGCGATCCGCGCCGCCGCGACAACAACGCGACATGACGATCCCCGCCCGCCTGCGCTGCTGATCCCCCGCGACGGCAACCCCGCCCGGATTCACATTTTCAGCGAGGCCGAGGCGAAATCCCTGCTGGCCGAGGCAGGCCTGCGCATCCCCGGATCGGGACGGGCCGATTCACCCGAAAAAGCCGCGTTCGAGGCCAAGCGGATCGGCTTTCCCGTGGTCCTGAAAGGCGAGGGTATCGCGCATAAGACCGAGATGGGGGCCGTCATGCTGAATCTCGGCTCTCCCGATGCCGTGCGGCTGGCCGCCGAAGGAATGCCCGCCGCCAGTTTCCTCGTGGAGGAAATGATCTCGGGCGGCATCGCCGAACTGCTGATCGGCGTCACCCGCGACCCGGCGCATGGTTTCGTCCTGACCATCGGCCTTGGCGGCATCCTGACGGAACTGATCGCCGATACCGTCTCGCTGCTTTTGCCCGCGACCGAGCGGGATCTCCGCACAGCCCTCGGCCGGTTGCGCAGCTTTGCCCTGCTGACCGGCTATCGCGGCCGGGCGACGGCCGATCTGGATGCGGTGATCGCAGCCATCATGTCGGTGCAGGAACTGGTCCGCCGGAACGCGGATATGCTGTATGAAATAGAAATCAATCCGCTGATATGCCTGCCCGAAGGGGCCGTCGCGGCGGATGCCCTGATCCGAATGGGAGAGGCGGAATGACCAGCTCACACCTGAAAACGGAACGCCGTGGCGCGGTTCTGGAGATCACCCTGGACCGACCGAAGGCCAATGCCATCGACGCCGCGACGAGCCGCGAAATGGGAGAGATCTTCACCCGGTTCCGCGACGATCCGGAATTGCGGGTCGCGATCCTCACCGGCGCGGGGAGAAGTTCTTCTGCCCCGGTTGGGATCTGAAGGCGGCCAGCGAAGGCGAGAACCCGGACGCGGATTACGGCAAGGGCGGTTTCGGCGGTCTTCAGGAACTGCGCGGCCTCAACAAGCCGGTGATCGCCGCCGTCAACGGTATCTGCTGCGGCGGCGGGCTGGAGCTCGCGATCAGCGCCGACATCATCCTTGCCGCCGATCACGCCAGTTTCGCCCTGCCGGAAATCCGCTCGGGCACGGTGGCGGACGCGGCCTCGATCAAGCTGCCCAAGCGCATCCCCTATCATATCGCGATGGAGATGCTGCTGACCGGGCGCTGGCTGGATGCCGAGGAAGCCGCGCGTTGGGGGCTGATCAACCGGATCGTGCCGCGTGGACATCTCATGGACCAGGCCCGGGCGCTGGCGGATGAACTGGCCTCCGGCCCGCCGCTGGTCTTCGCCGCGTTGAAGGAAATCGTCCGCGAGGCCGAGGACATGAAATTCCAGGACGCGCTGAACCGGATCAAGGGCAGCCAGTTCGAAACGGTCGAGCGGCTTTACCGCTCCGAGGACCAGAAAGAAGGCGCCCGCGCCTTCGCAGAGAAACGCGACCCGGTCTGGAAGGGCCGCTAACAGGAAAGGAGCCGTCATGCCCCTGCAGATGAACCGGAATGTCTTTATCACCGCCGCCATCACCGGCGCTGGCGCAACCCAGGACAAGAGCCCGCATGTCCCGCGCTCGCCCAGGGACATCGCCGATGCCGCCATCGATGCGGCCAAGGCTGGCGCGGCAATCGTGCATTGCCATGTCCGCGATCCCGAGACCGGCGCACCGTCGCGCAAGCCCGAATATTACCGCGAACTGACCGACCGGATCCGCTCTGCCGATGTGGATGTGGTGCTGAACCTGACCGCCGGGATCGGCGGCGACATGAGTTTTGGCGATCCGGAAACCCCGCTGCGGCTGGACGAGGCGAATACCGACATGGCCGGTGCGAGCGAACGGATGATCCATATCCGCGAATGCCTGCCCGAGATCTGCACGCTGGATTGCGGTTCGATGAATTTCGGCGATGGCGAATACGTCATGACCAACACGACGGGCATGCTGCGCGCCACCGGCCGGACGATGTCCGAACTGGGCGTGAAACCCGAGATCGAGGCATTCGACACCGGCCATCTCTGGTTCGCCCGGCAACTGGTCGAGGAAGGCGTGCTCGATTCCCCCGCGCTGGTCCAGCTTTGCATGGGTATTCCGTGGGGCGCGCCGAACGATCTGAACACCTTCATGGCGATGGTGAACAACATACCGCAGGGCTGGCACTGGTCGGGCTTCAGCCTTGGCCGCGACCAGATGCCCTATGTGGCCGCCGCCGCCCTGGCCGGCGGCAATGTCCGCGTCGGGCTGGAGGATAACCTGTATCTGCGCAAGGGCGTGCTGGCCACCAATGCCCAGCTTGTCGAGAAGGCGGTGACGCTGCTTGAGAATCTCGGCGCCAATGTCATGGGTCCGGCAGAGGTCCGCGAGCAGCTGGGCCTGACCAGGCAATCTCCTGCCGGGGGTCCAGCATGAGCCGCGCGGCCATCATCGGCGGCGGTGTGATCGGCGGCGGATGGGCCGCACGGTTCATGCTGAACGGGTGGGACGTCGCGGTTTTCGATCCTGCCCCCGAAACCCCGCGCCGGATCGGCGAGGTGCTGGACAATGCCCGCCGCGCCCTGCCCGCCATCTATGACCGCGCCCTGCCTGCCGAGGGGCGGCTGGTTTTCTGCGACAGCATCGCCGAGGCGGTGTCCGGCGCGCAATGGGTGCAGGAAAGCGTGTCCGAACGCCTGCCCGTCAAGCACGCGGTCTATGCGGAGATCGCGGCTTCCCTGGACGCGGGCGGTTTCATCGGCTCTTCGACATCGGGTTTCAAGGCCAGCGACCTGTCGGCCTGCGGCGTGCCGGTGGCGGTGGTCCATCCGTTCAACCCGGTCTATCTGCTGCCGCTGGTCGAGATCTCGGGCGAGGCCGCTCTTTGCGAGCAGGCGGCAGGCGTGATGACCGGGCTTGGCATGTTTCCCCTGGTCCTGCGCAAGGAAATCGACGCCTTCATCGCTAACCGCTTCCTGGAGGCCGTCTGGCGGGAGGCCCTGTGGATGCTGAAGGACGGCATCGCGACAACCGGGGAAATCGACGACGCGATCCGAATGAGCTTTGGCCTGCGTTGGGCGCAGATGGGCCTGTTCGAGACCTATCGCATTGCCGGGGGCGAGGCCGGAATGGCTCATTTCCTCGCGCAATTCGGCCCGGCACTGAAATGGCCCTGGAGCCGGCTCGTCGATGTGCCGGAACTGGACGGTGAACTTGTCTCGACCATCAGCAGCCAGTCCGACGAGCAATCCGGCGCCATGCCGGTCCGCGAGCTTGAACGCCTGCGCGACGACAACCTGGTCGGCATCCTCCGCAGCCTGCGCCAGACCGGCAGCGGCGCCGGAGGGGTGATCCTGAAACACGAGGCGGCGCTGCCCTCGGGCGGCGAGATCGACGGCCTGCCCGTCACCGCCCGCCGGGTCGTTCCGGCGACATGGACCGACTATAACGGCCATGTGAACGAGGCCGCCTATCTGGAGCTTGGCACGGGGGCGACGGACGGGTTGATGAAACTCGTCGGGGCCGATGAGGCCTATATCGCCTCGGGCAAGAGCTTCTTCACCGTGGACAGCCGCATCCGCTATCTTGACGAGGTGCATCGCGACGAGACCCTGACGGTCACCACGCAGGTGATCTCTGCCGCGGGCAAGAAGATGCACCTGTTCCACCGGATCCTGAAGCCCGACGGGAGCCTGGCGGCCAGTATCGAAACCCTGCTTCTGCATACCGACCTGACCACGCGCCGTAGCTGCCCGCCGGATCCCGCCGTGGCCGAAGCCCTGGCGGAATTGGCCGGGGCACATGCAGCGCATCCGGCCGAAGGCTGCGGCGGCGCGGTCGGGCAACGGAACTGATCCGCCTTTTCATCGGGCAATTGCGGTGGATGCCGCCAAAGGCCCGCCTTGCGGCTCCGGACAGGAGCCGCCACCCCGCTCGATCCCGGCCTTGCGGGCGGGCCGAGCCGTCACGGGTATCGTGAGTGGGCGAACCGTTACGGGCGGCACGAAAGCCGCCTCATCCGGAAAGAATGCAGCCGAAATTAAAAGAGGCCATGACAAAGTCATGGCCCCGCGCGTATATAACGCTGTCTCCCTGCCGGACTGGCCGGTCATCATTGCGTGCACGCTAGTCGCGCGCCCGTGATACGTCAACAGTCTTAACGTTCACTTTTCCGCATAATGGGCCGACCGGCAATATCGCGGTGCCGCCTGCCCCCGGCAATGCAGGATCATGCCTTTGGCTGGGGGAGGTCAAGCCATGGTGAAGCCCTGTGTATTCTTCCGCACTGACAAGCCTTCAAAGACGTGTTAGGCGATTGCAAAGCATCGAGCAAAGGGAAGAAACGACGATGTCCATTAAACCTTCGCATTCGCTTCTGGCAGCACTGGCTGTCATCGCCGCCCCCGCCTTCGCGCAGGACGCGGCAACGTCCGAGGCAGACGCAGCGGCCGGCGACGGCGCTGTCCAGCTGCCCGCAGAGGCGGAAGGGGCGGCCGCCCAGGCAGAGGGGCTGGCCGATGCGGTCGGGGATGCGGCAGCAGAGGCCGGGGCCGCGATCGATGACGCCGCGAATGCGGTGACAGACGCAGAGGAAAGCGCGGCCGAGGAAAGCGCCGAAGCCGAAACCGGCGAATCGGCTTCCGACGCCCCGGAGGCATCCGAAGATGCGGCTGCGACGGACGAGGCTGCACCAGAGGCTACGGACGAGGCCGCGCCCGCAGAAGCGGAGGAAGCTGCCGAAACCGGGGATGCCGCTCCGGCAGCCGACGCGGATGCGGCGGCAGAGGCGACGGCGGAAGAATCGGATGAACCGAAAACCGGCGCCTATTACGCCAAGTCCACGCATAAGGACTGGACGATCCGCTGCATCAAGACCGAAGAGGGAATCGATCCCTGCGAGCTGTATCAGCTCCTGAAGGATGGTGAAGGCAACTCGGTCGCCGAAATGACGCTGATCCCGCTGAACAACGGGGAAGTGGCGGCTGGCGCCACCATGGTGGTTCCGCTGGAAACCGACCTGACCCGGGGCCTGAGCCTTGCGATCGACAATGGCGAGATGCGCGGCTATCCGTTCAGCTTCTGCGCCCCGGTCGGCTGCGTGTCCCGCTTGGGCTTTACCAAGGCCGAGCTGGGCGAACTGAAGGGTGGCGCCAAGGCCACCGTCGCGCTCCTGCTTCGGGGCCGATCCCGAGAAGCCGGTCAATCTCGACCTGTCGCTTGCCGGATTCACCGCCGCATTCGACGAGATGTCCACGCTCGCGGCAGAAGCCCAGGCAGCCGCCAAGGCCCAAGCGGAAGCCGGCGAAGAAGCCCCGGCGGAATAATCGCGGCCTCGACGGTCCGGAAAATGAAGAACCGCGCCAGCCCCCTGGCGCGGTTCTTTCTTGCCGGGAATATCCGGAATTTCAGACGCGCTGCAGCGCGATCACCGCGTTCAGCCCGCCAAAGGCAAAGGCATTGGACAGGACCGCATCGACCTGCGCCTCGCGCGCCTCGTTCGGCACCACGTCCAGCGCGCATTCGGGATCGGCTTCCTGGTAGCCGATGGTCGGTGCGATGACCCCGTCGCGCAGCGCCATGATACAGGCCAGCAGCTCCACCGCGCCGGTCCCGCCGATCAGGTGACCATGCATGGATTTGGTCGATGACATCATCAGCCGGTCGGCATGATGGCCGAAAGCATGGGCGACGGCGGCGCATTCGGTCTTGTCATTCGCGGCCGTGCCGGTGCCATGCGCGTTGATATAGCCGATCTGCTCGGGATTCAGCCCGCCATCCTGTAACGCCCCGCGGATCGCGCGCTCCGCCCCCTGGGCCGAGGGCATGACGATGTCCTGCGCATCCGAGGACATCGCGAAACCGACCACCTCGGCCAGGATATCGGCACCACGGGAGCGGGCGGCTTCGTAATCCTCGAACACGAACACCCCGGCCCCCTCGCCCTGCACCATGCCGTTGCGATTGGCGCTGAACGGGCGGCAGGCATCCCTGGACATGACCCGCAGCCCTTCCCATGCCTTGACGCCGCCAAAGCACAGCATCGCCTCGGACCCGCCGGTCAGCATCACCTGCGCCCCGCCCGAGCGGATCATCTGGAAGGCCAGCCCCATCGCGTGATTGGAGCTGGCGCAGGCCGTGGCGACGGTAAAGGACGGGCCGCGCAGCCCGAATTCCATCGAGACATGGCTGGCGGCGGCATTGTTCATCAGCTTGGGAACGACGAAGGGATGAACGCGGTTCTTGCCCTCTTCATAGACGGCGCGGTAATTGTCGTCCCAGGTGTTCAGCCCGCCCCCGGCGGTACCAAGCACCACGCCCGCGCGCAGCCCCAGCTTGCCCTGGAAATTCAGCCCCGCCTGTGCGACCGCCTGCTTGGCCGCCAGCAGGGTGAACTGGGTGAACTTGTCATAGAGCAGGATTTGCTGGCGGTTGAAATAACTCTCGGGCTGCCAATCGTGGATCTGCGCGCCGATCTGGATCGACAGCCGGTCCACATCGCGGAAATCCAGCCGGGTGATGCCGCAGCGCCCCTCGCGGAAGGCCTCAAGGGTCGATGCGACATCATGGCCAAGCGCATTGATCGTGCCCGCCCCGGTGATCACCACCCGGCGCTGACCGTCACGCGTCAATGGATTGAAAGGCATTGCGGATTTCGTGGGCTCGGCCTTTTTCTTGCCGGTCTTTTCCGCACTCATGCAGCCTTTTCCGCCACCAGCCGCTCGACTGCGGCGATGATCGTGCCCATGTTCGAGATGTCGAAATCCGACTTCTCGGGTTCATTGGCATTGAAGGGAATGGTGATGTCGAATTCCTCTTCCAGCGCGAAGATCGATTCGACCAGGCCAAGGCTGTCGATGCCAAGCTCTTCCGGGGTCGCCTCATCGCTTACCTGGTCGGGTTCGAGCATCGCCTGTTCGGCAATGATGTTCTTGATTCGGGATTTTACGGTGTCAGTCATACGGCCTCCTGTTCATCCCTTTTCCAACAGGCGTGTAACGGTTTCTTGAAGCTTTGCAACTTGGCTTGCAAGCCGTGGTAAACGGCGGGTTGCCTTCTGGATTTCCATCTGGGTTTCCATCTTCACCGCCGGATGACCAAGGATCACCCGCCCCGCGGGCACGCGGGTGAATATCTTGCTCGCCCCGCCCGCGATAACGTCATCGCCGATCTCGATATTGTCCGAGACGCCGACCTGCCCCGCCAGCACCACCCGGTTGCCGATCTTCGAGGATCCGGCCACGCCGACCAGGCCGCAGAGCAGGCAATCCTCTCCGATGACGACATTGTGGCCGATCTGCACAAGGCTGTCGATCTTGGTGCCCGAGCCGATCCGGGTGGCGCGAATGGTGCCGCGATCGATGGTGGCATTCGCGCCGATCTCGACATCGTCACCGATCTCGACCCCGCCAAGCGAATGGATGCGGGTCCAGTGCTGCTGCTTGATCCCCTCCCGCGAACCGAGCGTGCGGCGAATCTCCTCGATCCCGGATTCCTCGGGTGTCACGAAGGAGAAACCGTCGCCGCCCACGGATGCGCCGGGCTGGACGATCAAGCGGTCGCCCGCAGTCACGCCATGGGCGATCCGTGCGCCGGGATGGATCAGCGCATCGGCGCCAAGCCGGGAGCCCCGCCCGATCGAGACATGCGCCCCGATCCGGGCCCCCGGCCCGATCCGCACATCTTCACCGATCACCACGAACGGGCCAATCGCGCCCCCCTCGCCGATCTCGGCGCTATCCGCGATCACGGCGGTCGGATGGATGCCCGGCGCGATGTCGGGGCCGGGATCGAAGGCACGGGTCAGCCCGGCCATGACCAGGCGCGGGCGCGGCGCAAAGATGGCGGCTTTCAGCCCGTAATCCTGGGGATCCATCCCCTCGGCGAGGATCGCCATGCAGCCCGGTTGCAGGGTCTCGGCATATTTGGGCGCCATCGCCAGCGCGATCACCCCGCCATCCGCCCCGACAGGCCCCGCACCGGAAGGCTCGGCCGCCCCGATCACGGGCAGGGACAGATCGCCCCAGGCCTGCGCATCCAATGCGCGCGCAAGTTCACCGATAGTCACTGACATGATGCACCCTTTCGGGAGCGATTTAATCCCTTCACGCTCCCAAATCCAGACCGGCCTTTTCCATCCGCGTCCAGATCGCGGCGTCACGCCCATATATATCGTCGAAATAGCGGATTTGCCCCGACTCGTCCGGGAAGGCGGTGAAATAGACCAGATGCACCGACACGTTCGGCTTCAGATGCAGCCATGTCTCGCGTCCGCTGTCCAGGGCACGGTGGAATACCCCACGCGGATCGCTGCTCTGCCGGGACAAGAGCTGATAGGCCAGGTCGAAGGGATCGCCGATCCGGATACAGCCATGCGAATAGGCGCGTTGCTGCTTGGCAAAGAGATATTTCGTCGGCGTATCGTGCAGATAGATGTTCCAGTTATTCGGAAAAATGAACTTCACCAGCCCCAGGGCATTGTCGCCACTGGGTTTCTGGCGCATCCGATAGGGGAAATTCGCCGCCGTGTAGCGGGCGAAATCGATATTGTCGCGCGGCACGACATTGCCCCTGCCGTCCACCACATCGAGATGCGAGACGGCGTAGCGGTTCGCCTTCAGCTTGGGCAGGTATTCCTTGACGGTGATCGAGCGCGGCACGTTCCAGCGCGGATTGACCACCACATATTCCATCTGGTCCGAGAATTCCGGCGTCTGCATATCCGATGCGGTCTTGCCGACGACGACGCGGGTGCGGAACACCTCTTCGCCATTCTCCATGATCCGGGCGGCGAATTCGGGGATATTGACCCAGACCAGCCGGTCTTCCAGTTCCTCGCCCCCCATCCAGCGCATCCGTTCCAGCGCAACAAGGACAGCACGGTTCCGCGCATCCGCACCGTCGGAGTTCAGCCGCCGGATCGTGTTCGGCCCGGCCACGCCATCGGGTCTCAGCCCGACCGCCTCCTGGTAGCGGGAGACGGCTTGCGACAGCGCCTCGTCGTAAAGCCGGGGCTCCGTGGCGGCGGCATCGAAGCCGATGCTGGCCAGGCGCCGGCGCAGCGGCAGGACACCATCCCCCTGCATTCCCACGCGCCAGACCGCCTCGGGCGCCTTCGGCAGATCGGCGGAGGGTGTCAGGGCAGAGCGCTCCTGCAAGGCCGCCTGCAGTGCCTTGTAGGTCCTGTTCCGCGGCGCCAGCCCCGCCAGGAACCCGACAGGATCGTCATGCGCCGAGAATTCGCCCATCAGCTTTGCGATCGGAGGCCGGGTCACTTCGCGGTGAATACCCGGGATCTCGGCGGGATCGATCATGCCGCCGGTCAGATCGCGGATCAGCCGCGCAAGGATACGGGCATGCAGCATCTCGGCCGCGAAATCCTGACCGGCCCCGGCAAGCGCCTGCGGACGGTAACGCGATGCGGGAATGCCATGCGCGGGCATCGCAGAGATCGTATCGCGCAGGGCCTTGCGGAGCGTTTCGCCCTCCGGCCCCGAGAAGACCGGCTTCAGCCCGTTCGCGCCATAGAAGGCCGCCAGGGTCGGATGGCTCGCCACCGCCTCCGCCAATGCCATCTCGTCGGGCGAGAATTGCAGGCGTGGCGCCATCGCCACGGTCGCCGCCCCGCCCTGAAATGCAGGAGATTGCGCAGCCGCGCCATGCGCAAAGCCGAATGCCATGACCGAAACCGCGAGGGCCTTGAACTCAAAACGCCGCATCGAAACCTCATCAATTATCTACTATTTTTGCCATCGCCCCCGCCTGCGGTCCATCGGTTGCCATGCAATGCGACCAACATCCTTTCGGACCAGTTGCAAAATCAGCACAATACACAACCTAAGAGCAACAACCCCGAATATCGGCAAAATTCCGCCCATGTCTTGCGCTATTCAACGCGGCAGGAACAAATTGGTTTCTACCTCAACGGAATTTTGACATATTGTTAAGCATCTGGGGATATCTCTCAAGAAGCCGCAAGAACGCGGCCTAGAACGAAGCAGGACAGGCGATCTGACATGACAACGGAACTTTTTTCCCGGCGTGGGATACTGGGCGTGTTTGCTGCGACCACTGTTGCGGCGGCACCGGTGATGGCCAACGCGTTTGGCTTCCTGCGCGGATCGGGCGATATCCGGCGTATCCGGATGTATAATGGCCGCACGGGCGAAAGCATCGATACCGTTTACTGGGTCGATGGCAAGTATATCCGCGAGGCGCTCAACGAAATCAACATCTTCATGCGCGACTGGCGGACCGGAACGGCGATCGGGATCGATCCGCGGGCCATCGATGTCGCGGCGGCCTCGCATCGGCTGTTGCAGACCAATGAGCCTTACATGATGCTGTCGGGCTACCGTTCGCCGCAGACCAACGCGATGTTGCGCCGCCGCTCTTCTGGCGTGGCCAGGAATTCGCTGCACATGTCCGGCAAGGCTGCGGATCTGCGGCTGAAATCGCGCTCGGTCAACCAGATGTACTCGGCGGCGCTCTCCTGCCGGGCGGGCGGTGTGGGCAAATACACGCGCTCGAATTTCGTGCATATGGATTGCGGCCCGGTTCGCAGCTGGGGCGCCTGAGCGACGCTCCTTCCTGACAGGCTTATCCTGAGGCGCCCCCGTCACCGGAGGCGCGTCATGTCAACATGTCCGCCAGCCGGGCCAATACCCCTCGATCCGACACCTCTCCCTCCGCATTGACAGAACCCACGCAACCTGTGACCTTGCCAAGGTCGCGGTTCGGCGGCATTCATAAATAATCGGGAGAGTTCATGACCCTGTCATCAAGCCGGCGCCATCGCATCGCCAAGAAGCTCCAGGCCACAGCGATCGAACTTGCCGTCAGGGACGGGTTGAGCAACATCACCACCGAGGCGATCTCTTGCGCGGCCGGAGTCAGCGCTCGGACATTCTTCAATTATTATCCCTACAAGGAAGCCGCCCTGATGGGCCCGTCCCCGGATTATCCCGAGGAGGCGACCGAAATCTTCGTGAACGGCCGGGGCGATCTGCTGGAAGATCTCGAGCTACTCATCACCGCGCATATCTCGCGCTTCCTGGATGAGCGCGAGATGCTGGGGCACCTGTTGCGGCTCAGCGAATCCCATCCCAAGCTGATGGCCCTGCGCAACAATGCGGTTCTGGCCCGGCGCGGCAGGATGGCGGAACTGCTGCTGCGCAGGCTGCCCGACACCGACCCCCGGCTGATCCATATCCTGTCCTCGGCGATCATTGCCGCCACCAATGATGCCACGCAAAGATGGGCATCGGGCGCGGCAGAGGATTTCGTCCAGACGGCGCTTGAAAACCTTTCCCTCATCCTGCCCGCGGCCCAATTGCTCGGGCAAAGCGAATAGCGGCGCGTCCCTCGCTTCCCCGGACCGGGTTCAGCCCCTCTCCTGAATTTTTGCAAGGCTGACGATGCTGTCGCCATATTTGCGCTGATCGATCAGCACCAGGGGCGCGGGAATCTCGGGGGGCAGCGCCTCTTCCCATACGATCATGGCATCGGGGGCGATCCATCCGCCTTCAAGGGCAGAGATGACAGCCTTTTCGCCCAAGCGCTTGGCATAGGGCGGATCCAGGAAGACCAATCCGCAGGGCGGACCGGCATTCTTCCCCAGCCCTGTGGCGTCGCCCCGGCGGATCTCGACCCTGTCCATCACCCGCGCGCGCGCCGCGTTGCTGCGGATCAGCTCCAGCGATTTCGACCCGTTATCGATGAAAACCGCGCGATCCGCACCGCGCGACAAGGCCTCCAGCCCCAGGGCACCGGTTCCCGCGAACAGGTCCAGCACGCAGGCATTCGGAACCGGGTTGCCATGATTGCCATTGATCAGCAGGTTGAACACCGCCTCGCGCACCCGGTCGGTGGTCGGCCGCAGATGGGCGGCCGCATCCCCCTGCCCCAGCTCGGCCAGTTTCAGCCCCCGGAAGGCGCCGCCAACGATCCTCATGCCAGCAGAGCCTTGAGATCGGCGGTGCCGGTGATGGCATCGGGATCGGGTGAGCGCCCGGCCTCGATCAGCCGCTTGCCGATCATATAGGCGCGGGCATCGTTCAGCGCATCGACGGCCCGCAGTTCAGCGCCAGAGAAATACCAGACCGAGCCGCCATGCGCACCGTCGCCCGGACGGGTGACGATCCGGTCGTAATCCGCGCCAAGACCGGCGATCTGCAGCTTGGCATCGAACTGGTCCGACCAGAACCATGGCCTGGCTGCATAAGGCCTTGCCGCCCCAAGGATATTATCCGCCACGGCCTCGGCCATGTCGATGGCATTGCCCACGCTTTCCAGCCGGACGCGCGCTCCACGCCAGGGAAAGCTGGCGCAATCGCCCGCAGTCCAGATCGCGGGATCGGAGCTTTGCCCGAACTCATTCGCGGCGATCCCGTTGTCGAGTGCCAGCCCCGCATCCCGTGCCAGAGCCGTTTCCGGCATGATCCCGATCCCGGTCACGACCAGGTCGGCGGGCAGGGTCCGGCCATCGCCCAATGCGACTCCGGTCACCCGGTCGTCGCCGGTCAGACGCTCGACCGCCACGGATTCGATGATTTCGACCCCATGCGCGCGGTGCAAGTCCCGGATCATATCCGCCGTCTCGGGCGCGGCCACCCGGCCCAGAATGCGCGGCGCGGCCTCGACCAGCGTGACTTCCAGCCCCAGCTTGCGCGCCACCGCCGCAGCCTCCAGCCCGATATAGCCGCCGCCGACCACCACCAGCCGGCGGCCGGGCTGCATCTCGGGCGCCATCAGATCGACGTCGGAGAGGTTGCGGATGACATGGACCCCCGGCAGCGCCCCGCCTATCTCCGCCGGCAGGCGGCGCGGCGCGGCGCCCAGGGTCAGGGCCAGCGCATCATATTCGACCTCTCCCCGATCCGTGACCACCTTGCGTCGATCCCGGTCGATCGAGACTGCGCGTTCGTCCAGCCGCAGCTCGATCCCCTGTTCCCGCCACCATTCCGGCGCGCGCAGGATCAGCCGATCGACCCCCATCTCGCCCAGCAGATAGGCCTTGGAAAGCGGCGGACGCTGATAGGGCGCGGCGGATTCCACCCCGATCACGCTCAGCGGTCCGTCATGGCCATTGGCCCTGAGCCGTGCCGCCATCGAGGCCGCCGCCTGCCCCGCCCCGAGGATCACGATCCGCATAACGCCGCCTTTCCGCATCTGGTCTGCCGCCGGGTTGCAACCTATAGTCAGGCCGGATCCAATGCAATTCATGGAGGACAGGCATGAGCATCTCGACAGGCGACAATTTCCCCCAGGGCAAGCTCTTGCGGGTGGGTGACAAAGGCCCCGAAGCAGTCGATACGGGCGAGTTGGCCAAGGGCCGGGTGGCGATCTTCGGCCTTCCGGGCGCCTTCACCGGCACCTGCACCAATGCGCATATGCCCAGCTTCATCCGCACCGCCGACCAGTTCCGCGCCAAGGGTGTGGACCGGATCATCTGCCTGACCGTCAACGATCCCTTCGTCTGCGATGCATGGGCCAAATCGACCGGCGCACCGGATGCGGGAATAGAGGTTCTCGCCGATGCCGATGGCAGCGTGACCAAGGCGCTCGGCCTGGATTTCGACGCGCCGCCCGCAGGGCTTTACGGCCGCTGCAAGCGCTTTGCCGCCTTGCTGAAGGACGGCAATTTCGAGGTGATCGATGTCGAGGATTCGCCGGGTCAATGCAGCGTCAGCGCCGGGGAAGCCTTGCTGGAAAAAGCCTGAGCGGGCCGAGGGGGCGGGATTGCGTCCCGCGATGGCCGGGGCTCTGCCCCGGACCCCGGGATATTTGCATGAAGAAGAAATCCTAAGGCTGTTTCCAGTCGATCCGAATAGGATTGCCAAGAGCGCATGAGCATCTTCTATTTCGCCTATGGCTCGAACATGTTGCCGGCACGGCTTGCGGCGCGCTGTCCTTCGGCGAAACTGATCGGACGCGCGCATGCGCCCGGATATCGGGTCCGCTTTGCCAAGCGCGGCATGGACGGCTCGGCCAAGGCGACGCTGGTTACGTCAGAGGGGGCGGCATCAGGGGTGCTGTTCACCCTGGACCCGAAGGATCTGGCGGCGCTGGATCGGGCCGAGGGCGCGGGGCGCGGATATGACCGGCTGGACGATTTCAGCATCCGCCACGACGGGCAAAGCTTGATGCCGTGACCTATATTGCGCCGGAACCCGTATCCGGGCTGGCCGCGTTCGACTGGTATCTGGCCCTGGTATTGGCCGGGGCGCAGCTTCATGGTTTCGACAGGGAAGCCATCGCGGAATTTCGGGCGGTGCCCTGGCAGGCCGATCCCACCCCGGATCGGCCCGGGCGCGTGGCTGCATTGTCGGCGCTGGCCGCGCACGGTATCACCGATCCGGTTGCATTCTTGCAGCAGGATCACCATCCGGTCTGAGGCCGGGGAAACCTTACGTCGGGCCCATCTGGCCGATCGCGGCGAAGATGGCGGCGAAAATCACCCCCCAGAACAATGCGTTCCACCAGAACGGCTTATGCGGTCCGAACAGCGCCCGGTTGGGATCACGGCCGATGCCCTGACGGAATTTCTCCTCGCGCTTGGCAAAGCCCCTGCGCTGCGCGGGCGATCGGGTCGCAAGGGCGAGCAATGGTCCGGCAACGATGCCCACCAGGATTGCAAAGAGGGTCATCATGATCGAATGCTCCATCCGGCCTTTGAACATCTTTCGGAAATCACGCGGAACTGCAAGCGGAACAAGTTACCGCAGCACTACCCGTCCTTGCGGAACGGCCCCCAATCGGCGAGCATCTCGATCTCTTCGCCCATCGCCTCGCGCTCCTGCTCCAGGTAATCGGCCACCGCGCGCAGGAAGCCCTCCTCGCGCAGCCAGTGCAGCGAGTGGATCTCGACCGGCAGGTAACCGCGGGCAAGCTTGTGCTCGCCCTGCGCGCCTGCCTCCACGCGGGACAGGCCCCGCGCGATGGCGTAGTCGATGGCCTGGTGGTAGCATAGCTCGAAATGCAGGAAGGCGTGATCCTCGACACAGCCCCAATAGCGGCCATATAGCGCGTCCGGGCCGATGAAATTCAGCGCCCCCGCGATGGGTTGCCCGTCGCGTTCGGCCAGCACCAGCAGGACATCGTCGCGCATGGTCTCTTGCACGAGGTCGAAAAACTGGCGGGTCAGGTAGGGCTGGCCCCATTTGCGATTGCCGGTGTCCTGGTAGAATTCCCAGAAGGCGTCCCAATGGCCGGGCCGCAAATCGTCGCCGGTCAATTGCCGGATGGTGCCGCCAAAACCCTGCGCGCGCTGACGTTCCTTGCGGATCGCCTTGCGCTTGCGCGATGACAACTCGGCCAGGAAGGCGTCGAAACTGTCGTAATCGCGGTTGAGCCAGTGGAATTGCTGGGTGACGCGCGGCAGGAACCCGGCCTCTTCGCCCAACTCGGCCTCTTCCGCGGTGCAGAAGGTCACATGTGCGCCGGAACAACCGGCGCGTTCGGCGACCTGCGCCATCCCCGACAAGAGCGCCTGCCGCACCGCCGGATCGGGCGATAACAGGCGCGGCCCGGTCACCGGCGTGAAGGGCACCGCGCATTGCAGCTTGGGATAATAGCGCCCGCCCGCCCGCAGATAGGCCTGCGCCCATGCGTGATCGAAGATATATTCCCCCTGGCTATGCGATTTCGCATAGAGCGGCGCGGCGCCGACGATCCGCCCGTCGCGTTCGACCGTCAGGTGGAGCGCCTGCCAGCCGCTGCCCGGCCCGACCGATCCCGATTGCTCCAGCGCGTCCAGGAAACGGTGGCTGGTAAAGGGATGATCGCCGGCCAGCCCGTCCCAGGTATCGGCGGGTATTTCCGAGATGGCGGCATGGGTGGTCAGGGTGAGGGAAGCATTCATGCGGTGAAACTAGGCATTCCGGCGGGATTTGTCAGGGGGCGAATGCGTGGGAACGGGGCAATTGTCATCGCCCCGTCGCAAAACCTCCCTACGCGCCGCATCCCTGTGTCGGCCCGCCGAAAAATTCAGCAATCCGTCAAACCGCCTCGCCCGTCGCAATATTTTTGCGGGCGATCTCGTGACCGGCAGGAGCGATACCCTTTCCGGTCAGGATCGCCCCATCATCGGCCGGGTCGAGGACCGGGGCTCAGCCATTCGCGCGCTCCCTGATCATCGCCCTTGCGCCCTTTTCGACCAATCCCGACAATGCCGCCGTCAGGTCATCGGCAAAGCCCGCATCCTCGCGCAAGACCGGGGGAAAGACCTCGGCCAGCGCAAGAAAGCCTTGCACGGTCCGGGCCGGCTCCTCCTGCCACAATTCGGCCAGCCGGGGCGCGAGCGGGTCCTTGACCTCGATCACCTGCCCGGCCTCGTCACGGCCCGAGACATAGCGCATCCATGCCGCGACTGCCAAGGTAAGCCCCGGCACCGCCCTGCCCGCGGCCCGCGCCTCGGCAATGGTGCCAAGGATCCGCTGCGGCAGTTTCTGGCTGCCATCCATGGCGATCTGCCATGTCCGATGCCGGATCGCGGGATTGGCATAGCGCTCATGCAGCGCATCCGCGTAAGCCGCCAGATCGACGCCGGGGGGCGGGGTCAGCGCGGGAATGATCTCGCCCTGCCACAACCCCCGGACGAATGCCGAGAAATCCGGATCGGCGACCGTGTCGGCGATGGTCTCGTATCCCGCGAGATAACCCAGATAGGCCAGCGAGGAATGGGTGCCGTTCAGCATCCGCAGCTTCATATGCTCGAAAGGCGTCACATCCTCGACCATCTGCACGCCGACCGATGCAAGGTCGGGGCGGGCGTCATCGACGAAACGATCCTCGACGACCCATTGCCGGAACGGCTCATGCATCACCGGGGCCTCGTCGCGCGCGCCCGTCAATGCCTCCAGCCGGTTCAGATCAGTGGGGCTGGTTGCGGGCACGATCCGGTCCACCATGGTCGAGGGAAACGCGCCCTCGGCCTCGATCCAGTCGGCCAGCGCCGGATCGATCAGCCGGGCAAGCTCCAGCACCACGCCCCGCACGACATGACCGTTTTCCGGCAGGTTGTCGCAGCACAGCACGGTGAAGGGCCGCAGCCCCGCCGCCCGCCGCGCCTGCAAACCCCGCACGAGAAAGCCCGGAGCGGTTTTCGGCAGCGGCTCGGCCAGGTCGTGGCGGATATCGGGATGCTCGCGGTTCAGACGCCCGGTCGAGGGTTCATGGCAATAGCCCTTCTCGGTCACGGTCAGGCTGACGATCTTCACCTGCGGTGCGGCCATCGCGTCCAGCACCGCCTGCCGGTCCTCGGGCGCGACGAGCACCTCGCGCAGCACGGAGACAACCTGCGGCTTCTCGCCTTCGGGGCCAAGCTCCAGCGCGGTATAGGCCCAGCCCTGCGGGCGCAGCCGGTCGCGCGTGCCGGGGGATTGCAGCGACACGCCGGTGATGCCCCAATCGCCGCCGGATTTGGCCATTGCCTCGGCGATATAGATCGCGCCATGGGCACGGAAGAACGCGCCGAGCCCCAGATGCACGATGCCTGCGGGCGAAGCCGAGGCTTCACGGTAAAGCCTATCTCGCAAGCCATCCTCCATCGACATTCAGCACCGCCCCGTTGACGTAATCCGAGGCGGACGCGGCAAGAAACACCGCCGTCTGCCCGATATCCTCGGGCCTGCCCCAACGACCCGCCGGGATCCGATCCAGGATCGCCTGCGAGCGATCGGGATCGGCGCGCAGGGCCTGCGTGTTGTTCGTCTCGATATAGCCCGGCGCGATCGCGTTCACATTGAGCCCCCGCGCCGCCCATTCATTCGCCATCAGCTTGGTCAGCCCCGCCACGCCATGCTTGCTCGCCGTGTAGGAGGGCACGCGAATGCCGCCCTGGAAACTGAGCAGCGACGCGATATTGACGATCTTGCCCCGCCCGCGCGGCAAGGCCGCACGCGCGAAAGCCTGGCAGGTGAAGAACAGCGCCTTGAGATTGACATCCATGACATCGTCCCAATCGACCTCGGAAAACTCAGCCGCGTCCTCGCGCCGGATGATGCCCGCGTTGTTCACCAGGATATCGATGCGCTCACCGGCAAAGACATCCCTCGCCGCCATTGGATCGGTGAAATCCAGGCGCATGGCCCGGCCCGAGCCCATCAGCGCCAAGGTCTCGTCGCAATCGCGCCGCCCGGCGGCGATCACCTCGGCCCCGGCCTGCGCCATGGCCACGGCAATCGCCTGCCCGATCCCGGTATTCGCGCCGGTCACCAGCGCAACCTGTCCGTCCAACGAAAAGGGATTCACCGCAAATCCTCCGGCTGGATGAAGTCCATATCCGTGTAATCCACGTTATCGCCCGCCATCGCCCAGATGAAGGTATAGCCGCCGATCCCCGCGCCGGAATGGATCGACCATGTCGGAGAAATCACCGCCTGCTCGTTGGCGACGAAAAGATGCCGCGTCTCCTGCGGCTCGCCCATCAGGTGCAATACCCGCGATTCGGGCTCCATGCCGTGATAGAGATAAGCCTCCATCCGGCGGTCATGCACATGGGCGGGCATGGTGTTCCAGACCGAGCCATCCTCCAGCGTCGTATAGCCCAGCACAAGCTGGCAGCTTTCCATCACCAGCGGGTGGATGAACTGGCGGATGGTCCGCTTGTTCGAGGTCTCGACCGCGCCCAGCCTGACCTCTTTCGCCTCATCCACCGTGACCAGCCGGCAGGGCAGTTCCCGATGCGCGGGGGCCGAGGTGATATAGAACCGCCCCTCGCCTGAAAACGTCACCGCGCCGGAGCCCATGCCGAGGTAAAGCACATCGCCATAAGCCATGTCCCAGCCCTGCCCGGCCGCCTCGACCCGGCCCGGACCGCCGATATTGACGATCCCCATCTCGCGCCGGTCGAGGAAATTCGGGGTCTTGGTTTCTTCGATCCGGTCCAGCGTCAGGGATTTGTCCCCGGGCACGGCCCCGCCGACCACGAAACGGTCGTAATGGGTGTAAACCAGCCGGATCTCGCCATCCGCGAACAGCCCCTCGGCCAGGAAATGCTGGCGCAGCGTGGCAGTGTCCATGGCCTTGGCATGTTCGGGATGGATCGCGTGGCGGGTTTCGACATGGGTCATGTTGGCTCCTGTAACTTGGCAGAATTCAAATGTGGCGGATCAGATGGACGGACAGAGCCGTGCAGCGCCCGGCTGCGGATGGGCGCATGACGGCTTGTGGTCAGCGTTTTATCGTGCAGCCCCGGATGAAGCCCAATCCGCAGGACAACGTCACCAAAGCGCCCGTCCGTCGTGCTTTGCACGCAGAGCGTGACGGGGCGGCCGGGCGCTGCGCGGCGGCCTGTTGGGCCTTGATTCCGCGCAGGGACATAGCGGTGACGCAGTAGGTGATCCGGAAGAATCGAGGTCATTTCAAAACCATCCCGCACCCTTCACAAAAAATCGTCGCGGCGCGGGGTGAAATTGTCGATCAACTCCCCTTCCTCAAGACACAGGCAGCCATGCTCGGTGCCCGGGGGGACCGTGAAGGCATCGCCCGGCCCGACCTCGAATTCGCGGCCATCCATGGTGAAACGGAAACGGCCCGAGCGGACATAGGTCGATTGCACATGCGGATGGCTGTGCAGCGCGCCTTGGTCGCCTGCCTTGAAGGCAAAGCGGACGACCATCAATTCGGGCGCATGGGCAAGGACGGTACGGATTGGATCGCTCATCTGAACACCGAGGGAAGCCAGAGGGAAAGGGCGGGAATGTAGGTCACCAGCATCAGGGTCAGGAATGCCGCGCCATAGAAGGGCCAGATCGTGCGCATCGCCTGCCAGATGCTGATCTTGCCGACCGCGCAGCCGACGAACAGCACCGCGCCCACCGGCGGCGTGCACAGCCCGATGCCAAGGTTCAGCACCAGGATCACCCCGAAATGCACCGGATCGACCCCGAAAGCCTGCGCCACCGGCAAGAAGATCGGCGTGGTGATGACGATCAGCGGCGACATGTCCATGAAGGTGCCCAGGATCAGCAGGATCACGTTCATCAAGAGCAGGATCACCAGCGGGTTGTTCGAGACGTTCTGCAGGAACTCGACCAGTTGCGCCGGCACTTTCATATAGGCCAGCAGCCAACCGAAACAGGCCGCGCAGCCGATGACCAGCAGCACCATCGCGGTGGTGCGGACCGCGCCCTTGGTCGCCTCGACGAATTCGCTCCATGGCAGGCTGCGATAGACCAGCGCGGTGATCAGCAGCGCATAGACCACCGCGATATTCGAGCTTTCCGAGGCGGTGAAAAAGCCCGAGCGCACCCCGCCGAAGATGATCGCGATCAGGATCAGGCCGGGCAGCGCCGAGACGAACAGCACGCCCATCATGCGCAGGCCGGGGAAAGGCTCGGTCGGGTAGCCCTTCTTGCGGGCGACCCACCAGGCGGCGATCATCAGCGCCAGCGCCAGCAGCATCCCCGGAATGATCCCGGCGGTGAACAGGTCGGCGATGGACAGCCGTCCGCCCGCGGCGATGGAATAGATGATCATGTTATGCGAAGGCGGGATCATCAGCGCAATGATCGAGCTGACAACGGTGATATTCACCGCATAGTCAACATCGTATCCGCGCTTCTTCATCTGCGGCACCATCAGCCCGCCGACAGCCGAGGCATCGGCGGCGGCGGAACCCGACACACCGCCGAACATCAGCGAGGCGATGATGTTCACCTGCCCCAGCCCGCCCCTCAGATGACCGACCACGCTGCCCGCCAGCGCCACCAGCCTGCGGGCGATATCTCCGCGCACCATCAGGTCGCCGGAATAGATAAAGAAGGGAATGGCCATCAGCGCAAAGACCGAGATCCCGGAATTCAGGCGCTGGAACACCACCACCGGCGGCAGGCCAAGGTAGAGCACGGTGAAAAAGCTGGCCGCGCCAAGGCAGAAGGCGACCGGCGTGCCGATCAGCAGCAGCCCGGTGAAACTGCCGAAAAGAATCCAGTATTCCATCGGTTCACGCTCCGTTTTGCCGGTCGGATTCCGGCAGGTCGTCATCGGCATTGTCGCCAAAGCGCAGGGTGCGCAGCCCCGCCGCGCGGCGCAGGATGCGCTCGATCGAGAACAGCATCAGCAGCACGCCTCCGGCCATCAGCGGCGCGAAATCCCATAGCCGCGAAATGCCAAGACCGGGGATGTCGCCACCCGCCGCCTTGGCGGCCAACTGCCCGCCGAACCAGGTCATGCCGAATCCAAAGGCCACGACCACGATATCCGAGAGGCTGTGAAACCATGCCCGCCAGCTTTCCGGCACGATCATCAGGCCGACGTCGAAAGACAGGTGGTAACCCTCCTTCACGCCGACCGCCGCACCGAGAAAGATGAACCAGCCCATCAGCATGACGCTGGCCGGTTCTGCCCAGAACAGGCTGCTGCCCAGAAGATAACGGAAGCAGACCTGCGCAAAGACGAATGCCGTCATCAGCACCAGCCCCACGCCCGCGGTCCACAGCCCGGCCCGGGCCAGCGCACCGGTCCATCCGGCCAGTCTTACCAACGCGTCACGCATCACCTGCCCTCCGATGGGAATGCTGCCCGCGGGAAACCCGCGGGCAGCGCCTCGATCACTCGGTTTCCTGGATCCGCTTGACCAGGTCCTGATCCTCGGGCGTGGTCACGTATTTCTCGTAAACCGGCACCATCGCCTCGATGAAGGGGGTCTTGTCGATCTCCTTGATCACCTCGGACCCGGCCTCGACCACCTTCTCCTCGGAAGCCGCTTCCTGATCGGCCCAGAGCTGGCGCTGCAGATCCGCCGAATTCCGGGCGGCCTCGCGCATGATCTCCTGGTCCTCGGGCGACAGCTTGTCCCAGGTCATTTTCGAGACGGCGACCAACTCAGGCACCATCAAATGCTGGTCCAGCGTGAAATATTTCGCCACCTCGGCATGGCCCGAACTGTCATAGCTGGGATAGTTGTTCTCGGCCCCGTCGATGACCCCGGTCTGGATCGCCGAATAGACTTCGCCATACGGCATCGGCGTGGCATTGGCGCCAAGCGCGTCCATCATGTCCACGAAAACATCGTTCTGCATGACGCGGAACTTCATCCCCGCCAGATCCTCGATCGACTCGATGGGCTTCTGCGAATTGTAGAAGCTGCGCGCCCCGCCATCGTAATAGGCCAGCGCAACGAGGTCGTGCTCCTCGAATTTCGCGCCCACCTCTTCGCCGATGGGACCGTCGAGGACGTTATGCATATGCTCTTCCGAGCGGAACAGGTAGGGCAGCGAGAAAAGCTGCGTCACCGGCACGATATCGTTGAACGTCCCGAAAGAGGCGCGGACCATGTCGATCACCCCGAACTGGGTCTGCTCGATCGTGTCCTTTTCCTCGCCCAATTGCGCCGAGGGGAAGACCTCGATGCAGATCCGGCCCTCGGTCTTTTCCTTGACCTCCTCGGCCATCGCCTTGACGCCCTCGACGGTCGGATAACCGTCGGGATGGGTGTCCGATGACCGCAGCGTCATCTCGCATTCCGCAGCCGCAGCCGTCGCCAGCGCGGCGGATGCCAGCAATCCGGCCAGTGTCGTCGTCAGGAATTTCATCTCGTTTCCTCCCTCTGTGAAGTTCAAAGCCTGTAGGCCCGTTTCGCGAGCTCATATGCCAGGTCACGCGCCAGCTCATGCGCCTCGTCCTCGGCCAGCCGCCCGGTCGCGACCAGCGTGGCAAGGTAGGCGCAATCCACCCGCCGCGCGACATCATGCCGGGCGGGGATCGAACAGAAGGCGCGCGTGTCGTCGTTGAAGCCGACGGTATTGTAGAAACCCGCCGTCTCGGTCGTCATCTCGCGGAAGCGGCGCATGCCCTCGGCGCTGTCGTAAAACCACCATGCCGGGCCAAGGCGCAGGCAGGGATAGACCCCGGCCAGCGGCGCCAGTTCGCGCGAATAGGATGTCTCGTCCAGCGTGAACAGGATCACCGTCAGCTCAGGCCGCATCCCCACCGCGTTCAGCAGCGGGCGCAGCGCCGTGACGTAATCGGTGCGGCCGGGAATATCGAACCCCTTGTCGCGCCCGAACATCGCCATCACCTGACCGGAATGATTGCGCCGCGAGCCAGGATGGATCTGCAGCACCAGCCCGTCCTCAAGGCTCATCCGCGCCATCTCGGTCAGCATATGGCCGCGGAAGGCATCCGCCTCTTCAGCCGAGCATTCCCCGCGCAGTGCCTTCTGGAACAGCGCCGCCGCCTCGGCCTGCGGCAGATCCTCGGTCCGGGCCGAAGGATGGCCGTGATCGGAAGATGTCGCGCCGAATTCCTTGAAATAGGCCCGCCGCGCGCGATGGGCATCCAGGTAACCCTGCCATGTCGCGGTATCGAGGCCCGTCTGTTGCCCCATCAGTGCGACATTGCCCGCGAAACCGTCCATCTCGGGATCGATCACGCCATCGGGACGATAGGCGGTGATCACCCGCCCGTCCCAATCCGACTCGCGGATCATCCGGTGCCAGCGCAGATCGTCGGTCGCCGCCTCGGTCGTGGCGATCGCCTCGATGCCGAAACGCTTGAACAGGGCGCGCGGGCGAAATTCCGGCTTGGCGAGGCAATCGGCGATATGGTCGTAATACCAATCCGCCGTTTCCGCCGTCAGCCGCCGGTCGATCCCGAAGACATGCTGGAAGGAATGGTCCAGCCAGATCCGCGAGGGCGTGCCCCGGAACAGGTGGTAATGACCTGCAAAGAGCCGCCAGATCCTGCGCCCATCCGTCTCGACCGGGCCACCATCGGCGCGCGGCACGCCCAGATCGGCCAGTTCCACCCCCTGCGAGCAAAGCATGCGGAAAACGTAATGATCCGGCGTCACGAAAAGCTGGGCGGGATCGGGAAAGGCCGCGTCCTCGGCATACCAGCGCGGGTCGGTATGGCCATGCGGGCTGATGATCGGCAGGTCCCGGATCTCGGCATACAGCCCGCGCGCCAAATCGCGGGCGCGGCCCTCGGCAGGAAACAACCGGTCCTCGTCCAGCAATGCCATGCGTCCTCCCCGACTCACTTGCCCTTGTTCGAGTCTGCTAATATGCTAGTTTACAAGTTGGGTCAACCGGAGCCACTCGCCATGCCGTCACGGAACATCTCGCCCCATCGCGGATTGCCGACACTGGACGACCTGCGCCCGCGCACGGTGACCGACCAGATCTTCGAGGAATTGTACAAGCGCGTGATCGATCTCAGCCTGCCGCCCGGAACCAGGCTGTCCGAGGCCGAGGTTGCCGCGAAGATAGGCGTCTCGCGGCAGCCGGTCCGGGATGCGTTCTATCGCCTCTCGCAACAGGGCTTCATCGAGATCCGCCCGCAGCGCGCCACCATCGTCACCGCGATTTCCGAGGAATCGATCCTGCAGGCGCAATTCATCCGGCTGGCGCTGGAGACCGCCTGCCTGCGCAAGGCCGCCGAGCGGCTGACAAAGGATCACCTCGCCGCGCTGGACGAATTGGTCGAACGGCAGGAGGTGGCGGTCAAGGCCGACCAGCGGGCCGAGTTCCACGCGCTGGACGACCAGTTTCACCACGATATCTGCGCCTATACCGGCCTGGAATTCGCCTGGACGCTGATCAAGGAGAACAAGGGCCACATGGACCGGGCGCGCTACCTGTCGCTGTCCTTCGGCGCGTCGATTGCGCTGGCCGAGCATCGCGAGATCCTGGCGGCTCTGCATGCCCGCGATGCCGACCGCGCCGTCGCGGCCTGCGAAAGACATCTTGGCCGGATCGCCGAGATCTTCCCGCGCCTGCGCGCCGACAACCCGGACGCTTTCGGCAAGGGGTAGAAAGCGGAACCGTGAGGCGTGCTTCCTTGCGTCCCGCAATGGCCGGGGGGTTGCCTGCCCCCGTCGCCGGCTGGTTCTCGAACCAGTGGCGTCCCAACCCACGACCCCCGGGGATATCTCCATGAAGAAGAAGAGTATCGGAGGGAGAAAGAGGCTTGGGCCTTCCCGTGATCCGGATCCTGCTTGCAGCTATTTATTCCATGGTGGAAGCAATTATCCGCATGTTCAAAAGATAATGCGCCAAATGGAAATAATCCCTGCACCCTGCCGCTCGAAATCACGGCCAGAGCCGCGCAACGCCCGCAGTTCTTGCGACCTATAGCGTGATGACAGAGATCAGCCGCCCGTAATCCACCTGCCCCTCATGCGTGGAGCGGCGATAGCTGAAGAAGCGCTCGGGATCGGAATAGGTGCAATGCCCGGACCATTCCGCCTCGACACCTGCCCCGCGCAACCGCGACAGGCCGAAGGATGGCAGGTCGAACATCGGACGGCCATTCGGTCCGCCGCTGAAAAACCGTGCATGATCCGGGTCCTCGGCAAGGAAATCCTCCATGAAATCCTCGCCGACCTCGTAGGCGCGCTGGCTGATCGTCGGGCCGATCACCGCCCGGATTTCCTGCGCCCCAAGCGCCCGCATGGCCTCGACCGTCGCTTCGATGATACCGCCCAGGGCACCGCGCCATCCGGCATGGCAGGCCCCGATGATGGCGGCCGCCGGATCGGCCAGAAGGATCGGCTGGCAATCCGCGGTCAGCACCGCAAGAGCGATGCCATGCTGCTTGGTGACCAGCCCGTCGGCCTTGATTTCACTTATTTTCTGCAGATCGTCGCCGGCCTCCAGCGTGACCACATCCGCCGAATGCACCTGGTTGACGCTGGCCAGCCGATCCACCGGCACGCCCATCGCCTCGGCCACGCGCGCCCGGTTCAGCGAAACCATGTCGCCCTGATCGCTGCTGCCGCGCCCACAGTTCAGCCCCGAGAAGAGCCCCGAGGAAGCCCCGCCCTTTCGCGTGAAGAAACCATGTCTCACATCGGCAAGCAAAGGATTGGTCAGGATCTCAAGCGTCGTCTGCATGATGCCTCAGCGCGTCAAACCCGGGCACCGGCGGCGCCCCTTTCGGCCAGATGGCCATCGCCTTGAACAGGTGACCCATTTCGTCCCGGCTGGTCAAGCGCCGAAGCGCATCCATCGCGCCCTCGTCCCCCGCCTCTGCCAGCCGACGCGCCCGTGCTTCGGCGCCGAGCGACAGCAGCCAGTCGCCCTGATGCAGCGGGCGCGACACCTCTGCCCCGGCCCGGATCGCCGCCGCGGCCAGGGGCGCGAAATCGACATGCGCGGTCAGATCGGCCTCGCCGGGATGAGCTAGGGGATCCTCGGGCGCATGCGCCCGCAGGGCCTGGAACGTGTCGCCATAGCCGTTCCAGCCGCCGTAATCGACGATGATCGCCGCCCCGCCATGTGCCGCGATCCGCCGCGCTATCGCCCCGGTCACGGCAACCGCTGCCGGGCAATCCTCGACGATATCGCCGATCCGCCCCGCGCGCGGCAGATCGACCGGCGGAGCAAGCCCCATGCGCAGCCCGTCCTTGTCCAGCCCGACGACCCGCTCGGCCCAGCCTTCCTCGACCCGCTGGAATTGCCGGATCGGCAGCGCATCGAGAAATTCATTTGCCATCAGGAACAATGAACTATCCGGCAATTCCTCGATTCCATCGAGATGCCGGACATTGCCCAGCTTCTCGCGCTGAAGGCCACGCAGGTGAGCGGATGCCTCGATCAGCATCACATCGGCGGCCTCGGCCATTCCCGGCACTGCCCGCATGGCGCGCAGCATATCCGCCATCAGCGTGCCGCGCCCCGGCCCCGGCTCGGCCAGCGTGAAGGGCGCGGGACGGCCCTGATCCATCCATGCCTGCGCCAGCGACAGGCCGCATAACTCGCCGAAAATCTGCGAGATCTCCGGCGCGGTGGTGAAATCCCCTGCCTGTCCGAAAGGATCGCGGGTGGCGTAGTAACCGTAACGGGGATGGAGCAGGCAAAGCTCCATGTAATCGGCCAGCGTGATCGGCCCGGTGGCCCGGATACGCTGCACGATGATCTCGGCCAGCGGGGTCATGCGCCGGTGGCGACCGGGGCACGACGCCATGCGCGAAGGATGAAGAACAGCCCGATCAGCAGCATCGGCAGGGACAGGACCTGCCCCATGGTCAGCCCGATCACAGGCCCGCCGAGAACATGGCCAAGCGGGTTCTCGGGCGTGATGAACTGCGCATCGGCAAGTCGGAACAATTCCACGAATATGCGTGCAAGCCCGTATCCGGAAAGAAAAATTCCGAATGCAAGCCCCGGACGGCGCAGCCCGCCTGCCCGCACCACCGCCCAGAGAACCAGCCCCAGAAGCAGCCCTTCCAGCCCGGCCTCGTAAAGCTGGCTTGGATGGCGAGCGCAGAGCCCCTCTATGCCGGGGCAGGATTGCGCGGCCTCGCCGGGGAAGATCACCCCCCAGGGCAGATCGGTCGGACGCCCCCACAACTCGGCATTGATGAAATTGGCGACGCGGCCAAAGAACAGCCCGATAGGCGCGACCACCGCCATCGCATCGGCCAGGCGAAGCGGGGGAATGCCGCGCGCCCGGCAGAACAGCCATGAGGCGACGATCACCCCGGCGAAACCGCCGTGAAAGCTCATCCCGCCCTGCCAGACCTTCACGATCTCGACGGGATTGGCGAGGTAATAGCCCGGCTCGTAGAACAGCACGAAGCCCAACCGCCCGCCGAAGATCACGCCAAGGATCACCCAGGTCAGCAGGTCATCGACGGCCTCGCCCTTCATCGGCGCCTTGTCGCCCCAGATGGCATCGCCCCGCATCATCCGGACCATGATCCGCCAGCCGATCAGCAGCCCCGCCAGATAGGCCAGCGCATACCAGCGCAGGCTCAGGGGAAACCCGCCGATATGGATGGTGAAAATCTCGGGCGATATGTCGGGGAAGGGGATCATGCTGCCTCTGGGCCGGTTGTCGGGGCGCACGCTAGCGCCGCGCCCGGCAGTGTCAATATTGAACCCCGGCGCGGCGCGGCCCATATAGGGGGCAAGCAAAGCAAGGGATCAGGCTAAATGACCACGCAGAACAAGTTTTTCGACGATGTCTCGCAATTGATGACAAATGCGATGGGTGTGGCCCAGGGTGCCAAGACCGAGGCAGAGACGGCGATGAAAGGCTGGATCGACCGCTGGCTGGCCGATCGCGACTTCGTGACCCGCGAGGAATTCGACGCCGTGCGTGACATGGCCATCAAGGCCCGCACCGAGAATGCCGAATTGAAGGCAAGGCTGGACGCGCTGGAGGCCGGGCGTCAGGGCGACTGAACCCGGTCCTTCAGGCTGCCCTCGCGATCGTAGAGCAGCACCTCGCCGCCATCCGTGACCACCACGATCCAGTCCCGGGCGAAGGTGACGGCCTCGGCCGTCGCGCCCTCGGGCAAGGCGATGCTGTCGGGCAGCTCGGGCAGCATCGGCTGGCCCATCCTTATCCACAGCAGGGCGACGATCGCCACGATGCCGAAACCCATCACCAGCGTCAGCCCGGTGACCAGCATTTTCAGGAAGCGCAGTTCGGGAACCGCTTTCGCTGCCTCTTTCCAACCGCTATCATCATCGCTCATGTCGAACCTTGTTATCACCATCCCGGCCAATCCGCCTGAGCGGCTTGATAAGGCCCTTGCGCTGGCAGTGCCAGAGGAAGCGGCGCTGTCGCGGTCCCGGCTTGCCCGGCTGATCGCCGATGGCGCGGTCAGCGGGCCGGGCGGCGTGGCGCGGGACGGCAAGGCGAAAGTGGCCGAGGGGCAGGAATACCGCATCATCCTGCCCGAGCCGGAACCCGTCGAGACCCGGCCAGAGGCGATTGCACTGAACATCGCCCATGAGGATGACGACCTGATCGTGATCGACAAGCCCGCCGGGATGGTCGTCCATCCCGCGCCGGGCTCGCCCTCGGGGACGCTGGTCAACGCGCTGCTGGCGCATTGCGGCGAGACGCTTTCCGGGATCGGGGGCGAACGGCGCCCCGGCATCGTGCACCGGATCGACAAGGATACCTCGGGCCTTCTGGTCGTGGCGAAATCCGACCGCGCCCATCACGGCCTCGCCGCGCAGTTCGAGGCGCATAGCGCGCAACGCCGCTACCTGGCGCTGGCGCATGGGGTGATCGATGCCGCCGATCCGCGGCTGCGCGGCACCCCCGGTGTCAGTTTCGAGGATGGCGGCGTGCTGAAGATCACCTCGCGCCTGACCCGCCATGCCACGGACCGGCAGAAACAGGCGGTCTATTTCGACAAAGGCCGCCATGCGGTGACGCGGGCACGGATGGTCGAAAGCTTTGGCCGTCCTCCTTCCGCCATGCTGGTCGAATGCCGGCTGGAAACCGGACGCACCCATCAGATTCGCGTCCACATGGCCCATGCGGGGCTGGGCCTGATCGGTGATCCGGTCTATGGCGGAGCGCGGCGGGCATCGGTCAAGGCGCTTGGCGAGGCGGCCCAAGCGGCGGCCGCGTTCCCCCGGCAGGCGCTGCATGCCGCGCATCTGGGCTTTGAACATCCGGTCAGCGGTGCTATGATGGAGTTCGACAGTCCGATCCCCGCCGATATGCAAACCTTGCTGGACATGCTGCGGCTCGCGAAGTCTTGACATGAACGTGAACCGTTCCCACGTTACCATTCCGAAAAATCCAGCCAGAATAATTTTCAAGCTCGAACATGCCCCTTGCCGGGCAGGCGCAGTCACCCTTCGCATCGCGGAACCGTGATCGTCCCGTCTGCGTTATCTTTATCTCTGCGAAAGGCCACCGATATGGCTAATTATGGCAATCTCCCCGCCCCCAGTCCCGAACAGGGCCTGAACCGCTATCTTCAGGAAATCCGCAAGTTTCCCCTGCTGGAACCCGAAGAGGAATACATGCTGGCCAAGGCATGGGCCGATCACGAGGATTCCGCGGCCGCGCACAGGCTGGTGACCAGCCATCTGCGGCTCGCCGCCAAGATCGCCATGGGCTATCGCGGCTATGGCCTGCCCCAGGCCGAGGTGATCTCCGAGGCCAATGTCGGGCTGATGCAGGCGGTCAAGCGTTTCGATCCCGAAAAGGGCTTTCGACTGGCCACCTATGCGATGTGGTGGATCCGCGCCTCGATCCAGGAATATATCCTGCGGTCATGGTCGCTGGTGAAGATGGGCACGACCAGCGCGCAGAAGAAGCTGTTCTTCAACCTGCGCAAGGCCAAATCCCGCATCGGCGCGCTGGAAGAGGGCGATCTGCGCCCCGACCATGTCGCCCAGATTGCTCATGACCTGAACGTGACCGAGCGCGAGGTGACCGAGATGAACCGCCGCCTCTCGGGCGGTGACGCCTCGCTGAACGCGACGGTCGGCTCGGCCGATGGCGATTCGACGGCACAATGGCAGGACTGGCTTGAGGACGAGGACGCCAACCAGGCCGAGTCCTATGCCGAATCCGAGGAACTCGACACCCGCCGCCAGATGCTGATCGAGGCGATGGACGTGCTGAACGACCGCGAAAAGGACATCCTGATGGAGCGCCGCCTGCGCGACGATCCGATGACGCTGGAAGACCTGTCCAGCCGCTACGACGTCTCGCGCGAGCGGATTCGCCAGATCGAGGTGCGCGCCTTTGAAAAACTGCAGGACCGGATGCGGATCCTGGCGCGCGAAAAGGGCATGCGGGTGCCCGAAACCACCGAATGAGGATCGCGCGCGCCCCGACGGGGCGCGCCGCCCGCCCTGTCCTGTAAAAGTATAATTTATTCATCCTGCTATCGATCATCCATGATGTGATTTATCGGATGATTCCGGCTTCACCTCCCCCTGTCCGGGCGACTGCCAGGCATTGACCAGCCCCGTCACCGCGTTATGGTCATGGAAAACAACAGGCATGACCCGATCCCATGACGGCGCTGACGGAATTCGAACGCCTGGAGGCGCAGGGCTCGTGGCGCGAAACGCCCGAGGCGCGGCTGCGCGAGGTGATCGTATCGGTAGGCGACGCGACGCTCACGCTTTCGGATCCGAAATCCGACCGGCCGCTGTCGCATTGGTCGCTGCCCGCCGTGACCCGGCTCAATCCCGGCAAGATCCCGGCAATCTACAGCCCCCGCGCCGATGGCCCCGACGAGACGCTGGAAGTGGACGATCCGCTGATGATCGACGCGATCGAGCGGGTCCAGCGCGCCATCGCCTTGCGCCGCGCCCATCCGGGACGGCTCAGGGGCGTGCTCATGCTGATCGCGGCGCTGGCCATGGCGGCGGCGGCGGTGATCTGGCTGCCCGACGCGATGACCCGCCACGCCGCCAGGATCGCCCCTCCGGCACAGGCCCATGCGATCGGCAAGGCGGTGCTGGCCGATATCACCCGCAGCACCGGCGCCACCTGCGAACGCAGCTCGGGACGGGCGGTGCTGGACTGGATCGCCCCCAGGCTTATCGCCGAGGGCGCGGAAATCCATGTCGTCCCCGCGCCCGTCAATGGCGCCCGCCGCCTGCCCGGCCAGGTCTATGTCCTCGGCAATGACATGCTGCTTACCGCCCCCGGCCCCGAGGCCGCCGCAGGCCACCTGATCGCCGCGCAGATGGCCGTCACGGAGCGGGACTTGCTGCTGGACGCGCTGGAATATGCCGGCACCGGGGCAGTCCTGCGCCTGCTGACGCTCGGCACCCTGCCCGAGGACGCCCTGCGCGGCTATGGCGAACAGCTTCTCCAGCGGTCCGCCCCGGCGCCCGGTGACGAAAGATTGCTGCGCGCTTTCGAGGAAAAGGGAATATCGAGCGAACCCTATGCGCGCTCCCTTGATCCGACCGGGCGCTCGGTCATGCCCCTGATCGAGGCGGATCCGTTCCGCGACGGCCCGCCGCCCAAGCCCCTGCTGACCGATCAGCAATGGTTGGCCCTGCAGCAGATTTGTGCAGGGTGATCCGTGCCATGGACGGGACATGCCGCACATGGGCAAAGCGCAGCACCCGATGATTCGACAGGACGGAGCCCCCGATGACCGACCCCACGCAGCTTGACGCCGACACCCTGTCCCGCGCCCTGGCCGATCGCCGCCTGAGCGCCGAAGAGGTGATGGCGGCGCATCTGGACCGGATCGAGGCGGTCAATCCGCATATCAACGCCATCGTCAGCCTGCGCCCCCGCGACGAATTGCTGGCCGAGGCGCGGCAGGCCGACCAGGGCCCCCGCAAGGGCTGCCTGCATGGCATGCCCGTCGCGGTCAAGGATCTCGCGGCGGTCAAGGGGATCCGCACCACCTGGGGCTCGCCCATCTTCCGCGATCACGTTCCGCCCGCCGATGATGTGGCCGTGGCGCGGATGCGCAAGGCCGGGGCGATCTTCATCGGCAAGACGAATACGCCCGAATGGGGGCTAGGATCGCATAGTTTCAACGAGGTCTTCGGGGCGACCCGCAACCCCTATGACCCGGATCGCAGCGCTGGCGGCTCCTCGGGCGGGGCGGCGGCGGCGCTGGCGGCGCGGATGGTGCCGGTCGCGGATGGCTCGGACATGATGGGCAGCCTGCGCAATCCCGCCGGTTTCTGCAATGTCTACGGCTTCCGGCCAAGCTGGGGGCTGGTGCCGGGCGAGCCTGCGGGCGAAAGCTTCATGTCCAGCATGGCCACGCTTGGCCCGATGGCGCGCAGCCCGCGCGACCTTGCGCATCTGCTGTCGATCATGGCCGGACCGCATCCCGCCCTGCCCTTCAGCCGTCCCGGCGGTGATTTCGCCGCCACGCTCGACGCCCCGGTGACGGGAACCCGGATCGGCTGGCTGGGTGATTGGGGCGGCGCCTATCCCTGCGAGGATGGCATCCTGCCGCTCTGCGAGACCGCGCTGGCGAAACTGCGGGAGATCGGCTGCGAGATCGTTCCCCTCGCCCCGCCCTTCCCGGCCGAAAAGCTGTGGCAAAGCTGGATGACCCTGCGCGCCTTCCTGAATGCCGGGGCGAAACGGGCGCTTTACGAGGACCCCGCCAAGCGCGCCCTGCTGAAGCCCGAAGCCATCTGGGAGATCGAGCAGGGGCTGAACCTGTCCGCCGCCGAGGTCTATGAGGCCAGCGCGATCCGCAGCCAATGGTATCGCCGCGCCGCCCGGATCTTCGAGCAGGTGGATGCCATCGCCCTGCCCACCGCGCAGTTCTGGCCCTTCCCGGTCGAATGGCGCTGGCCCGAGACCGTGGGCGGCAAGCCCGCCGACACCTATCACCGCTGGATGGAAATCGTGGTGCCGGTCAGCCTTGCCGGGCTGCCCTGTCTCTCGGTGCCGGTCGGATTCGGCGCGAATGGCCTGCCGATGGGGATGCAACTGGCCGGAGCGGCAGGCAGCGACGCGGCGATCCTGCGCTTGGGACAGGCATGGCATGAGGCGACCGGCTGGACGGATCATCTGCCGCCCGGGCTATAGAGCGTAGCGGGGTTTGCGTCCCGCGATGGCCGGGGGCTGCCTGCCCCCGTCGCCGGCTGGTTCTCGAACCAGTGGCGCCCCAGCCCGCGACCCCCCGGGGATACTTTCATGAAGAAGAGAGCAGTTCGGGTTTTCCGGCGCGATCCGGATTCCGTCGGCGGCCATATATTCCATTTGGGAAACAATCAGGCGCGTTGTCGAAAGATTATGCGCCAAATGGAAACTGTCCCTACGCCTCGATGCACGAAATCGCCGTCAAACCCGCGCGACGCATGGGGGCCGTTGCCCAAGGGCATGGCGCCTGTCTAGACGAACTGTTCGCGGATCAACCGTTCCTCCAGCCCGTGGCCGCTGTCGAACAGCAGCCGGTGCGAGATATCGGCGGCGCTGTGGATATGCACCCGTGTCACATGCCGGATCGAACGCGAATCGGCATCGGCCATGACCGGGCGGCGTTCGGGATTCAGCACCTCTATCTCGACCTGCGCATCCTTGGGCAAGAGCGCCCCCCGCCAGCGGCGGGGCCGGAACGGCGCGATGGCCGTCAGGGCCAATACCTCGGAATCTATGGGCAGGATCGGGCCATGCGCGGAATAGTTATAGGCGGTGGAGCCAGCCGGGGTCGAGACCAGCGCACCGTCGCAGACCAGTTCATCCATGCGTTTCTTGCCATCCACATGGATGCGCAGCTTGGCCGCCTGCGGGCCTTCGCGCAGCAGGCTGACCTCGTTGATGGCCAGCGCCTCGTGCAGCGATCCGTCCCGGCAGGTGGCGCTCATCCGCAGCGGGTTGATGATCGTCTCTTCCGCCTCGGCGAGCCTGCGCGGAAGATCCTCTTCGCCATAGGCGTTCATCAGGAAGCCGACCGTGCCCCGGTTCATCCCGTAGACCGGCAGGGCGCGGCCTTCCATGGCGTGCAATGTCTGCAGCATGAAGCCATCGCCGCCAAGCGCCACGACCAGATCGGCATGGTCCGCATCGACGCAGCCATATCGCGCGGAAAGACTGGCCAGCGCCGCGCGCGCGATATCGGCCTGGCTGGCGGTGAAATGGATTTTCGGCATCATCTGCTGCGGCTTGCTCCTCTTGCCGGGCAGCATCGGCGCTGATCGGGACGAAGACAAGCCCCGTCCGCGCCGCAACCGGCCTCCAAGCTGTCGTTTTGCTGCTTTTAGCCCGGCAGAGCTTGGGTTATGAGGGCGTTATCCCGGCCGCAGCTTAGCCAGAAAGGACGCGTGACAGATGAACGCCCCCACCCGCGACGACGGATTTTTCACCGAAGCCCTGACCAGCCGCGACCCAGAGATCGCCGCCGCCATCGGCAAGGAGCTGGGCCGCCAGCGTGACGAGATCGAACTGATCGCCTCGGAAAACATCGTCTCGAAGGCGGTGCTGGAGGCGCAGGGCACGGTCCTGACCAACAAATATGCCGAAGGCTATCCGGGCAAGCGTTACTATGGCGGCTGCCAATATGTGGATATCGTCGAGAACCTGGCAATCGAGCGCGCCAAGGAGCTGTTCGATTGCGAATTCGCCAATGTGCAGCCCAATAGCGGCAGCCAGATGAACCAGGCCGTGTTCCTGGCGCTGCTGAAACCCGGCGATACCTTCATGGGGCTGGACCTGAATTCCGGCGGCCACCTGACCCATGGCTCGCCCGTCAACATGTCGGGGAAATGGTTCAACGTGCTCAGCTACGGCGTGCGCCAGCAGGATCAGTTGCTGGACATGGAGGCGATCGCCGAGGCGGCGCGCCAGCACAAGCCCAAGCTGATCCTGGCCGGCGGCACCGCCTATAGCCGCATCTGGGACTGGGCGGCCTTCCGCAAGATTGCCGACGAGGTGGGTGCCTACCTGATGGTGGACATGGCCCATATCGCCGGGCTGGTCGCGGGCGGGCAACATCCCTCGCCGCTGCCGCATGCGCATGTCGTGACCACCACCACGCATAAATCGCTGCGCGGTCCGCGTGGCGGGATGGTGCTGACCAATGACGCCGATATCGCGAAAAAGATCAACTCGGCGGTCTTCCCCGGCCTGCAGGGCGGTCCGCTGATGCATGTGATCGCCGCCAAGGCGGTGGCCTTCGGCGAGGCCCTTGAGCCCGGCTTCAAGGATTACGCGGCACAGGTCGTCACCAATGCCCGCGCCATGGCGGATGAGCTGATGAAGGGCGGCATCGACATCGTGTCGGGCGGCACCGACAACCATCTCTGCCTTGCCGACCTGCGCCCCAAGGGCGTGACCGGCAAGGCGACCGAGGCCGCCCTGGGCCGGGCCCATATCACCTGCAACAAGAATGGCGTGCCCTTCGATCCCGAGAAACCCTTTGTCACCTCGGGCATCCGCCTTGGTGCCCCGGCGGGCACCACCCGCGGTTTCGGAGAGGCCGAGTTCCGGCAGATCGCCCGCTGGATCGTCGAGGTGGTCGATGGCCTTGCCGCCAATGGCGAAGAGGGCAATTCCGCCACCGAGGACAAGGTCCGTGCCGAGGTGGCCGAGCTCTGCGCGCGCTTCCCGCTCTATCCTGATCTGTGAGGCCGACACGGCGCATTGAACGCAGCCTGGGAGACTGGGCACGGACCCGGCTGCCCCATTGGGCGGCCGAGTTCGTCATGTTCGTGCTCAAACAGGGATGGGCCTGCCTGTTCGGCGGGCTCATGTTGCTGGCGATCCTTGCGACCCGTGCCGTCTGGTCGCCGGACTGGGCGCTGCAGCGCTATGACGCGCTGTTCCTGTTCGCGCTGCTGACGCAGGCGGCATTCCTGGTCTTCCGGCTGGAAAGCCTGACCGAGGCGTGGGTCATCCTGCTGTTCCACCTGACCGGCACGGCGATGGAGATCTTCAAGGTCGGTGCCGGATCATGGGCCTATCCCGAGCCGGGATTGTTCAAGCTGTGGGGCGTGCCGCTGTTCTCGGGCTTCATGTATGCCTCGGTGGGGTCCTACATGGCGCGGGTGATCCGCATCTTCGACATGCGCTTTTCACCCTATCCGCCATTCGCCCTGACGGTGCTGCTGGCCGTCGCGATCTATGTCAATTTCTTCGCGCATCATTTCCTGCCCGATATCAGGCTGGTCCTGTTCGCGGCGACGGTCCTGATCTTTGGCCGGACGCGCATCTGGTTCAGGCTGAATGGCTGGTACTGGATGCCCCTGCCCGTCGCGGCCTTCCTGACCAGCCTGTTCCTGTGGATCGCCGAGAATATCGGCACCCTGACCGGCACATGGATCTATGCCGGGCAATCCGCGCTGGATCATGTCTCATTCGCCAAGATCGGGTCCTGGTACCTGCTGCTCTATGTCAGCTTCGTGACCGTGACCATTGCCGCCCGCGATGCCATCCGCGCAGCCGCGCCCGAACGCCCGGAACGCGCCCCGCAAGCCGATCATGCGGCCCCGGAGGCGATCAGCTCTGCCAGCCCGGTTTACGTTTCTCGAAGAAGGCGCTGATGCCCTCGGGGGCCTCCTGCCCTTCCCAGACTGCCACCAGCCGGTCGATGCTGTCCTCGATCTCGGCCTCGGTGATGCGCGGGCCGAGAAAGCGGCATTGAGCCTTGGCCGCCGCGATCGCACCCGGCGCGCCCAAAAGGAAGGGCGCGATCTCGGCCTCGACCGCCTTGTCGAGATCGTCCGGGGCAACAATCCGCGCGGCGAGGTTCAGCGCCACCGCTTCGGATGCATCGAAGACCCGCCCCGAGAAGAAGACCCGCCGCGCCCGGTCCTCGCCCATCCGGGCCAGCACATAGGGGCCGATGGTCGCCGGGATCAGGCCCAGCTTGACCTCGGTCAGCCCGAATTTCGCGGTCTCGGCGGCGATGGCGATATCGCAGACCGACATCATCCCGATCCCGCCGCCAAAGGCATTGCCATGCACCCGCGCGATCAGGGGCCTGGGCAACAGGTTCAGGGCCGAAAGCATCCCGGCCAAAGCCCGAGCGCCCGCCCGTCTTGTCGCTGCATCGGCGGCGATCTGCTGTTTCATCCAGCCCAGGTCCCCGCCGGCGCAGAAACTGGCCCCCTCGCCCGCCAGCACCACGACCCGCAGCTTTGGATCGGCGCCAAGCTGCGCCGCTGCCGCCGTCAATTCCTCGATCAGTTGCTGCGAGAGCGCGTTATGCTTGTCGGGGCGTGCCATCCATAATGTGGCGACGCCGCGCGTGTCGGTCTCGATCCGGATCGTCTCAAACATCTTCATCCTCCCGCATGGCGCGCGCCATGGCCGCGGCCCTTTCGATCATATCCATGTCCAGCCCGGTCGCATAGCCCGCCGCCGCCAGATGCGCCGCCACAGCCTCGGTCGCGACATTGCCCTTGGCGCCCGGAGCATAGGGGCAGCCGCCCAGGCCTCCGACCGCCGCATCGAACACGCGCAGCCCGCGCGCCAGCGATGCATCGATATTTTCCAGCGCCCGGCCAGCGGTATCGTGATAATGCCCGGCAAGCCGTTCCGGCGGCAGCTCGTCCAGCACCGCCGACAACATGGCGTCGATGCTTTCAGGGCGGCCCTGGCCGATCGTGTCGCCAAGGCTGACCTCGTAGCAGCCCATGCCACGCAGCGCCGCCGCCACGCGGGCCACATTGGCCGGAGGGGTCGGACCGTCAAAGGGGCAATCGGTCACGACGCTGACATAACCGCGCAAGGGGATCCCGTCAGCCCGCGCGGCATCGGCCACCGGGGTGAAGCGTTCCAGCGATTCGGCAATCGTCGCGTTCAGATTGGCCTTGCTGAAGCCTTCGGATGCGCTGGCGAAGATCGCCACCTCGCTGGCCCGCGCGGATTTCGCCGCCGCGTAGCCCTTCATGTTCGGCGTCAGCACCGCATAGCTGACCCCGGGCCTGCGGGCGATCCCGGCCATGACCTGCGCCGCGTCGCCCATCTGCGGCACCCATTTCGGGGAGACGAAGCTGGTCACCTCGATCCGCCGGAAACCGGCCTGTGAGAGCAGATCGACCAGCGCGATCTTTTCCGCCGCCGGGATCAGGCGCTTTTCATTCTGCAGCCCGTCGCGGGGGCCCATCTCGAATATCTCGACCGTCTCAGGCATCGGGCACCTCGTAGAATTCCCTGGCATAGATCAATTGCCCGCCGGGTTCCGGCAGGGTCGCCCGGAATGCCGGGCGCGCCTTGCAGCGCTCCAGATAGGCGATTAGCGCGGGGCGGTCATCGAAGCGCACGAAACGCGCGGCGATATAGACGGAATAACCCACCGCGCAATCGACGCCCGAAAAACCCTCGGGCATCAGCCAGCCCTGCCCGGCAACGGTCTGGGCCACCAGCCCGAGCGTGCGCGACAGGCGCGCCGCCTCCAGCCGCATCACGGTGGGCGAGCGCATGTAATCCTCGCGCAGCACGATGTGATGCTGGGTCAGGTTGGCCAGATGCTGTCCCAATGTTTCCGCGAAATGCAGCCAGTTCAGCCAATCGGCCCGCCCCTCGGCGCCGGGCGCGCACATCAGTTCGGGGGCGCGGGTCTCGCAGAGATATTCGATGCAGGCACCGGATTCGCGGATCAGGTGCCCGTCCACCTGCAGCGCCGGGACGCGCCCCGCCGGATGGATATCGCTATAGGGAGGCTGGCGCATGGACTTGTCGAAGAACGACAATTCGCGCAGATCGTATTCGCAGCCGATCTCTTCCAGCAGCCAGCGCACCCGCATCGAGCGCGACAGCGGCACATGCCACAGGACGGGGCGATCGCTCATTCCTGTTCCTCCTCCAGCCGGATCAGCGGCGCGCCCGCCTCGACCTGGTCGCCGGCGCCCGCCATCACCTCGGCCACCACGCCATCGCGCCACGCGGTCAGGCTGTGCTCCATCTTCATCGCCTCCAGCACGGCAAGCCGATCGCCTGCCTTCACCGCCTGCCCGGCCTTTACATGCACGGATTTCACCAGCCCCGGCATGGGCGCCAGCGTGACCTCGTCACCCGCGGCAGCGGCATCGCGGGCCAGCGGATCCAGCGGCGCCAGATGCACGGTGCGGCCCCCGAAGACGCTGACCCCGGCATCATGGCTGACGATCCGGTGACGCATCAGGGTCTCGTCCACCCACCAGCGCCCGCCCTGCCAGCGAACCTCATGACCTGTGCCGTCCAGCGTGACCCGCGCGGCACCGGGGCCAAGGACTTCCAGCATTGCCTCGCCGCCCTCCCACGCGATTGTCCGGCGCAGCGGCTGCCACAGCGTCGCCCCGCCCTTCACCCGAGGATCGGCCAGCCCGGCCAGCCCGATCACCGCCAGCGCCCTGACACGCGGATCGGCTTCGGCTGCGGCGACCAGCGCCTCCAGGTCGCGGGCGATCAGGCCGGTATCCACCTCGCCTTCGCGGAAACCCTCATGCCGGGTCAGCGCGATCAGGAAATCGAGATTGGTGACAGAGCCCGCCACCTCGGTATCGACAAGGGCCGATTCCAGCGCCCGCAAGGCGACCGCGCGGGTCGGACCATGGGTCACGATCTTGGCGATCATCGGGTCATACCACGGGCTGATGGCGTCGCCCTGCCGCACGCCGGTCTCGATGCGCGCGGCATCGGGGAATTGCAGATGCGCCAGCCGCCCTGTCGCCGGCAGGAAACCCGCCGGCACATCCTCGGCATAAAGCCGCGCCTCGAAGGCATGGCCGGTGATCCGCAGATCCTCCTGCCGGGCGGGCAAGGGCTCGCCACTGGCGACGCGGAGCTGCCATTCGACCAGGTCGATGCCGGTGATCGCCTCGGTCACGGGATGCTCGACCTGCAGCCGGGTGTTCATCTCCATGAACCAGAAACCGTCCGTGCGCAGCCCGCCCGAGCCATCGACGATGAACTCGATCGTGCCCGCGCCCTTGTAGCCGATCGCCTCGGCGGCGCGGGTCGCGGCGGCACCCATGACCTTGCGCATCTCGGGCGTCATGCCGGGGGCCGGGGCTTCCTCGATCACCTTCTGGTGGCGGCGCTGCAGGGAGCAGTCCCGCTCGAACAGGTGAACCGCGCGATGCCCGTCGCCAAAGACCTGAACCTCGATATGGCGGGGCCGCAGGATGTATTTCTCGATCAGCACGTCGGGATTGCCGAAAGCGTTCCTCGCCTCGGACTGGGCCGAGGCCAGCGCATCGGCGAACTCGTCCGGATCGTCCACTCGGCGCATCCCCTTGCCGCCGCCGCCCGCAACAGCCTTGATCAGCACCGGGTAGCCGATCCTCTCGGCCTCCTGCGCCAGGTGGGCGGGATCCTGATCCGCACCGTGATAGCCCGGCACGACCGGCACCCCGGCCTCTTCCATCAGCGCCTTGGCGGCATCCTTGAGCCCCATCGCCCGGATCGCCCTGGCCGAGGGGCCGATAAAGACCAGCCCGGCGGCCTCGACCGCATCGACGAAATCGGGGTTTTCGGACAGGAAGCCGTAGCCGGGATGGATCGCCTGCGCCCCGGTGGCCTTGGCGGCCTCGATGATCCGCTCCCCCTGCAGGTAACTGTCCGCCGGGGCGGGACCACCCAGATAAACGGCCTCGTCGGCCATGGCGACATGGCGGGCGGCGCGGTCGGCATCGGAATAGACAGCGACGCTCGCAACCCCCAAGCGGCGGCAGGAATCGATGACACGGCAGGCGATTTCGCCGCGATTGGCGATCAGGATTTTCTGGAACATGGCAGGTCCTTGGCTTGGCGGGCGCCGGGGGTTTCGCGCCCGCCGCCGGCTGGTTCTCGAACCGGTGGCGCACCAACCGGCGGCCCCGCGAGGTATTTGCATGAAGAAAAGGTCATCCGAGCGCCTCTTCGAGATATCGGGCAGCGGCATGGTCAAAGGCGACCAGTGTCACCTGAAGGGATTCGCCATGGACCCGGATCGTCTCGACGGCGATGCGGGCGGCGCGGTCGGGTGGAAAACCGTAAATGCCGGTCGAGATGGCCGGGAAGGCGATGCTGGCGACCCCGTGTTCGCGTGCCAGCATGAGGCTGTTGCGATAGGCCGAAGCAAGCAGCTCGTCCTCGCCCTGATCGCCCCCGCGCCAGACCGGGCCGACCGTATGGATGACATGCCGGGCGGGCAGGCCGTAGCCGCCAGTGATACGCGCCTCCCCCGTCGGGCAACCGCCGATCCTGCGGCATTCCTCCAGCAGGGCGGGGCCTGCCGCGTGATGGATCGCGCCATCGACGCCGCCGCCGCCAAGCAGCGTCTCGTTGGCCGCGTTGACGATGGCATCCACGGTCAACCTGGTGATGTCTCCCAGCCAGACCCGTATCATTCCGCCCCCTTCTTCTTCATGAAAATATCCCCGCCGGAGGCATCCATCATCGCCATCCTCACATCCGGAAGACACCGAAGCGCGTCGGCGCAATCGGCGCGTTCAGGCTCGCACGCAGCGACAGGGCCAGCACATCGCGGCTTTTCCGCGGATCGATGATGCCGTCATCCCAGAGCCGCGCCGAGGCATAGAGCGGGTGCGACTGGCGCTCGAACATCTCGATCGTGGGGCGCTTGAACTCCGCCTCTTCCTCGGCGGACCAGGTGCCGCCCTGCCGCTCGATCCCGTCGCGCTTGACGGTGGCGAGCACGCCCGCCGCCTGTTCCCCGCCCATCACCGAGATCCGGCTGTTGGGCCATGTCCACAGGAAGCGGGGTGAATAGGCGCGGCCCGCCATGCCGTAATTGCCCGCGCCGAAAGAGCCGCCGACCAGCATGGTGATCTTGGGCACCGAACTCGTGGCCACCGCCGTCACCATCTTGGCGCCGTGGCGGGCAATGCCCTCGTTCTCGTATTTGCGCCCGACCATGAAGCCGGTGATGTTCTGCAAAAACACCAGCGGGATGCCGCGTTGCGAGCACAATTCGATGAAATGCGCGCCCTTCTGCGCGGCCTCGGAGAACAGCACGCCGTTATTGGCGATGATGCCGACCGGGCAGCCCTCGACATGGGCGAACCCCGTCACCAGCGTCTCGCCGAAACGCGCCTTGAACTCGTCGAAGCGCGAGCCGTCCACGGTGCGGGCGATCACCTCGCGGATGTCATAGGGGGTGCGCAGATCGGCGGGCACGACGCCGAGGATCTCGTCGGGGTCATGGGCCGGGGGTTCGGGCGATTGCCAGAGGACGCTTTCGGGCATCCGGTGGTTGAGATTGCCGATGGCGCGGCGGGCCTGCGCCAGCGCATGGGCGTCGTCCTCGGCCAGGTAATCGGCCACGCCCGACAGGCGGGTATGGACATCGCCGCCACCCAGATCCTCGGCGGTCACCACCTCTCCGGTGGCGGCCTTGACCAGCGGCGGACCGGCAAGAAAGATCGTGCCCTGGTCGCGGACGATGATCGTCACGTCGGACATGGCGGGCACATAGGCGCCGCCCGCGGTGCAGGAGCCCATGACGACGGCGATCTGCGGAATGCCGCGCGCCGACATCTGCGCCTGGTTGTAGAAGATGCGCCCGAAATGATCGCGGTCGGGAAAGACCTCGTCCTGGTTGGGCAGGTTCGCGCCGCCGCTATCGACCAGGTAGACGCAGGGCAGATGGCATTCCGCCGCGATCTCTTGCGCGCGAAGGTGCTTTTTCACCGTCATCGGGTAATAGGTGCCGCCCTTCACCGTCGCGTCATTGGCGACGACCATCACGTCCTGGCCATGAACGCGCCCGATCCCGGCGATCACTCCCGCCCCCGGCGCCGCGCCATCATACATGCCATGCGCCGCCACAGCCCCGATTTCCAGGAAGGGCGAGCCCGGATCGAGCAGGTTCGCCACCCGTTCACGCGGAGGCATCTTGCCGCGGCTGACATGGCGCTCCATCGATCTGGCCCCGCCCCCGGCGGCGGCGGCTTCGGCGGCGTCGCGGGCGGTGGCGAGCAGCGCCAGATGCGCTTCGCGATTGGCCTTGAAAGCGTCGGACGTGGTCAGGGCGGCGGATCTGAGTTTCATGCGCGGCGGGCTCCGATCTGGAAAAATTCGGTCGTCATCTGGCGTCGGTTGCAGGGAAATGTGTCATCCATCGTTGCCTTCCTCGTTCTCGGCAATCGCCAGTTGCCGCAATTCCCGCCGCATCACCTTGCCGGTCACGGTCATCGGAAGGGCGTCGAGAAAGGCGATCTCGCGCGGGTAGGAATGGGCGGCAGAGAAACGCTTGGCGTGGGATTGCAATTCGCGGGCCAGTTCGTCTGATGGGTAAAATTTATCCCGCAATACGATGTAAGCCTTGACGATTTCCGTTCTTACGGGGTCGGGCTTGCCGATGACCCCCGCCTGCGCGACCGCCGGGTGCTTCAGCAGGCAATCCTCGATCTCGGAGGGACCGATGCGGTAGCCCGCCGATGTGATCACGTCATCATCGCGCCCGACAAAGCGGATATAGCCGTCCTCGATCACGCCACGGTCACCGGTCACCAGCCAGTCGCCACGAAACTTCTCGGCCGTCGCGTCAGGGCGGTTCCAGTATTCCAGCATCATCGAACCGGCCCCGCGCCGCACGGCGATATCGCCCTCGGCATCGGTCGGCTGGCCGCTTTCGTCGATCACCCGGACATCGAAGCCCGGCACTGCCTTGCCGATCGACCCCGGACGGGCGGCAAACATCGAGGAAGCCGAGGATGCCACCATGTTGCATTCGGTCTGGCCGTAGAATTCGTTGATCGTCAGGCCGAAGGCATGCCGCCCCCAGTCCAGCATCTCGGCCCCGAGCGTCTCTCCGCCCGAGGCGACCGAGCGCAACCCGGTGATCGAGATTTCGGCGGCCTTCAGCATCTTCAGCGCGGTCGGTGGGAAGAAGATGTTCCGCACACCGCAATCGGCGATGAGCCGGGTCATTTCGGTAGGGTCGAATTTCGGCATCCGGACCGCCACCACCGGCACGCCAAGCGCCAGCCCCGGCATCAGCACGTCGAACAGCCCGCCGATCCAGGCCCAATCCGCCGGGGTCCACAGGCAATCGCCGGGCTGGCCCAGCAGGTCATGGCTCATCTCGACGCCCGGCAGGTGGCCGGTCAGCACGCGATGGCCGTGCAGCGCGCCCTTGGGCGCCCCGGTCGTGCCCGAGGTATAGATGATCACCGCCGGATCCTCGGGGCCGGTCGGCAGGGTGGCGAAGGGGTCAGCCTCGGGCAGTCCATCTTCGGGCACGATCACCCGCAAGTCAGGGAAGGCGCGCAGCATCTCGCGTCCCTCGGCATCGGCGATCACCTTTCGGACACCGGCATCGCGCAAGCGCAGTTCCAGCGCCTCGGGACCGAACAGCTTGAACAGCGGGATCGAGATCGCCGCCGATTTCCACACCGCCAGATGCGCCGCCGCCGTCCATGCTGATTGCGTACGCAGCACCGCCACCCGCTCGCCCCGTTCCGCCTGCAGCGCATGGGCCAGCCGCGCGGTCATCCGCGACAGTTCGGCATAGGTTACGGGATGCGGCCTGCCGTCATACTCGATGATCGCCACGCGCGCGCCGTGATGCGACAGGCATTGATCGGCCATGTTCAGGCGGGCGGGCCATTCCCATCTGAAATCACGCCGCAGCGCAGGATAATCATGGCCGGTCAAGATGGTCATTCCCGTATCTCCTCCAACCGGGCATTCAGCAGCGCCCAGTGCCGCGCGGCCTCGTCCCGCTGGCATTCCAGCCGGGCGAGTTCGCCGTTCGCCTCCCGGGCAGTTGCGGCCTCGGCCCTGTATTCGCACAGGCTATCACGGAAACCGATCCATGCATGCTCGGTCTGGCGCAGTATTTCCTGCGGCTCGATCCCGGCCCCGGCCTCGGCGTCCAGAAGCGCCTGATAGGTTTCGGTCAGCTTCGCCTCCCAGGCCTGATGCGAGGCGTCGAGGCAGTTCTTCTCGACGAAATCGGGCTCGTCGCCGGTATATTTCGTCTCTGCATATTCACGGCAGGCCTGCATCCCGGCATCCGCACAATCGCCCCCCTCATCCGAGGCAAGGCATTGGCCGATCGCCGCCGGGTCCAGCCCCGAGGCATCGCCCGCATGAACAGGCAGTGCAACAAGGTTGACGGCGAAAGCCGCGATTGCGATCGATCTTGCTATCATCATCCTCTCCTCCGATCCGGCCAGACCGCGGGCGTCGGGCAAGCCCTCGTGAAGCGAGGTCAGTTTCCACCATCCTCACGGCGATACTCCTCCAGCCAGATCGCCTGCCTTGCGGTCAGGGTCATGTGGCAATTCTCGCCCGCCGGAATCCGGCCCGATCCCATCCCCCAACGCGAATATTCATAGGAACAGGCGGCGTCGCGAAATTCGATCCAGCGTTTTTGCATATCCTTCAGCAATGGCGCCTGCTCGCCTGCGGGCGAGTCTTCCTCGGCGGCTTCGCGATCCATCCGCTTGGCCGATGCCATCAGGGCGGAATAGGCGTCGTTCAGCCGGGCGTCCCAGAGATCCGCCTCCTGCTGCAAGCAGCGGAACATTCCATAGCTCGAATAGCCGCCCTCGCCCTCCATGCATTGCTCGGCAGCGACACCGATACAGCTTTCCGCGTCCCGTTCCTCGCCTTGTTCGGCGCGCAGGGATGCGTTGTCGAGACAGGTTTCGAGCAGGGAAGGATCAAGCACCGGCATCTCGCCATCCTGCGCCATGGCCGCGCCCGCCATCACCATGAACACAACGACGAGTCCCCGCATCAGACCAGCCCCATCAGCTCCCGCCCGATCAGCATCCGGCGGATTTCGCTGGTGCCCGCGCCGATCTCCATCAGCTTGGCGTCGCGGAACAGGCGGCTGACCACGCTGTCATTCAGGAAGCCCGCACCGCCAAGCGCCTGCACCGCCTGATGCGCCTGAACCATCGCCTGCTCGGAGGCGTAAAGCACCGCGCCCGCCGCGTCCTGCCGCGTGACCTTGCCCGCATCGCAGGCCTTGGCCACCTCGTAGACATAGGCGCGCGCGGTGTTCAGGGCGACATACATATCGGCGATCTTGCCCTGCATGAGCTGGAACGAACCGATCGGCTGACCGAACTGCTTGCGCTCGGCGACATAGGGCATCACCTCGTCCAGGCAGGCCGCCATGATCCCGGTGCCGATGCCCGACAGCACCAGCCGCTCGTAATCGAGGCCCGACATCAACACACGCACGCCACGGCCTTCCTCGCCCAGCACGTTCTCGAACGGGATCTCGCAATTCTCGAAGATCAACTCGCCCGTGTTCGAGCCGCGCATCCCCAGCTTGTCGAAATGCGGGCTGGTCGAGAAACCCTGCATCCCACGCTCGACGATGAATGCGGTAATGCCGCGGCTCGCCGCCTCCGGGTCGGTCTTTGCATACACAACCAGCGTCTGCGCATCCGGCGCATTGGTGATCCAATACTTGTTGCCGTTCAGCACGTAGCGGTCATTCTTCTTCTCGGCCCGCAGTTTCATGCCGACGACATCGCTGCCCGCCCCTTCCTCGGACATGGCCAGCGCGCCGACATGCTCGCCGCTGCACAGCCCGGGCAGGTATTTCGCCCGCTGTGCATCGGTGCCGTTCAGCTTGATCTGGTTCACGCAGAGATTCGAATGCGCGCCATAGGACAGGCTGACCGAGGCCGAGGCGCGGGCGATTTCCTCGACCGCGACGACATGCGCCAGATAGCCCATGCCGGAACCGCCGAGTTCCTCGGGCACGGTGATGCCCAGAAGGCCCAGCTCGCCCATCTCGGTCCACAACTCGTTGGGGAATTCGTTCTTGCGGTCCACCTCTGCCGCCAGGGGCCTGACGCGATCCTGCGCCCAACGATGCACCATCTCGCGCAGCGCATTCACATCCTCGCCCAGATCGAACTGCATTCCTTGGGTGAACATCGCGCCCCCTCCTCCCATTTATTGAACATACGTTCATTTAATATGAATATGCCAGGCGGATGCCCTCCGTCAAGCAAAGCCTGCGCCCGATCCCCCGGCAGGTCAATATTGCGCCTTTTGACCTTGGAAGGATTGCGCTAATCCTGCCCCGCATCGTCGAAACCGGGATGGAGCCCCATGCGGCTGAAACTTCTACGCCATGCACCACCGCTGACCGGAGGCCGGTTGGCCGGGCGCCGCGATGTCGATGCCGATTGCAGCGATTCGAGCGCATGCGCGAAGATGCGGCGAATGATCGGCGATCCCGGACGGGTGATCTGCAGCCCGGCACGGCGCTGCCTGCAAACCGCCGCCGCATTGGGGTTCGAGGTCACGGGCACCAACCCGGCCCTGTGGGAGCAGGATTACGGCGATTGGGAGGGGCAGCGCTACGAGGATTTACCCGATCTGGGCGATCTCGAGCCGGAGCGGATCGCCGCGCATCGGCCCAAAGGGGGCGAAAGCTTCAACGACATGGCTGCGCGCGTGCTGCCCGAATTGCGCAGCCTCTCGGATGACACGCTGATCGTCGCCCATGCCGGAACCGTCCGGGCGGCATTGTCGCTGGTGGTGGGCGCGGCGGCCCTGTCCTTTGCGGTCGCGCCGCTATCGCTGACGATCATGCGCCGGACCCGCCGGGGCTGGGCGGTCGAGGCGGTCAACCTGACGGCGGAGGCGGAATGTTCGCCCTGACCGCCCTGATCGCCCTGCTGATCGATGCGCTTCTCGGCTGGCCCGATGCGCTTTATCGCCGCCTTAACCATCCGGTGGTCTGGATCGGCGCGTTGATCGAGCGGCTGGACCGCCGGATGAATCGCGGGGGTGGACGCTTCGGCAAGGGCATGGCGGCCAGCCTGATCGTCATCACCGCCGCGATATTGCCCGCGCTGTTCATGCAATCGCTGCTTGGTTCGGTCATCGCCGGGCTGCTGGCATGGCCGCTGGTCGCGGCGCGGTCCCTGCATGATCACCTGCGCGCGGTCGAGACACCGCTTCTGGCGGGCAATCTGAAAGCCACGCGCGAGGCGACATCGATGATCGTGGGACGTGACGTCTCCCATGCCGATGAAGCCGCCCTGTCCCGCGCCAGTATCGAGAGCCTGGCCGAGAACGCCTCGGATGGCGTGATCGCGCCGCTTTTCTGGGCCGCGCTGGCCGGGCTGCCGGGGATCGCCGCCTACAAGGCGATCAACACGCTGGATTCGATGATCGGGCACCGGACGCCGCGCCATGAGGAATTCGGCCGTTTCGCGGCACGGCTGGACGATCTGGCAAATTGGTTGCCTGCCCGGCTGACGGCATTGCTGTTCACGCTCGCCTCGGGTTCGCTGCATCCCTGGCGGATCGCACGGCGCGATGCCTGTGCCCATCGCTCGCCCAATGCGGGCTGGCCCGAGGCCGCGATGGCCGCCGCATTGCGCGTGCGCCTGTCGGGGCCGCGCAGCTATGGACAGCGGATCGCCCGGGAACCCTGGCTGAATGGCGAGGATCGCGATCCTGCCGGAACGGATCTCGAACCGGCATTGGCGCTTTATCGGCGCGCGGTCATCGCCGGAGGGATCCTGCTGCTGGTGTTGGCCTTGCTGTGACAGGCCAGCCTTGCTGCGGCTTTGCCCTGCCGATCAATGCTGCGCGATCAGCAATTCACCCGCATTTCGAATGACCGCAGCTCGGGCAGGTCATGCAGCCCTCGACCATGCGCATCCCGTATTGTCCGCAGCTTGGGCAGGCGGGTCCTCGGGGGCGTTCGCCCACGGCCATGACCTCGGCTTGCGGATCGGATTTCAGGCCCAGCCCCTCGCCTTCCAGGAAGCCGGTCGAGATCATGTGGCGCTCGATCACGCTGCCGATGGCGGCGAGGATCGAGGGAACATAGCGCCCCTGCATCCAGGCCCCGCCACGCGGATCGAAAACCGCCTTCAGTTCCTCGACCACGAAGGACACGTCTCCGCCGCGCCGGAACACCGCCGAGATCATCCGCGTCAGGGCGACGGTCCAGGCGAAATGCTCCATGTTCTTGGAATTGATGAACACTTCGAACGGCCGCCGGTGGCCGCCCTGCACGATGTCGTTGACGGTGATATAGATGGCGTGCTCGGAACCCGGCCATTTCAGCTTGTAGGTCGAGCCCTCCAGCGCGGCGGGGCGGTCCAGCGGTTCGGTCAGGTAGACCACATCGGCGCCCCGGTCGGCTTCGGGCGCATCCTCGGTCTTTTCCGAGACCGACAGGACCGAGCCGGTCACGTCGTTCGGACGATAGGTGGTGCAGCCCTTGCAGCCCAGGTCCCATGCGGCCAGGTAGACATCCTTGAAATCCTCGAAGGAAATATCCTCGGGGCAGTTGATGGTCTTCGAGATGGAACTGTCCACCCATTCCTGCGCCGCCGCCTGCATGGCGACGTGATCCCTGGGCGCAAGGGTCTGGGCATTGACGAAATGATCCGGCAAGGGCGCATCGCCATGCAGGTCGCGCCACATCTGCACGGCGTAATCCACGACCTCTTCCTCGGTGCGCGATCCGTCCTTTTGCAGCACCTTGCGGCTATAGGCATAGGCGAAGACCGGCTCGATCCCCGAGGACACGTTACCGGCGTAAAGGCTGATCGTGCCGGTCGGTGCGATCGAGGTCAGAAGCGCGTTGCGGATACCGTGTTTCGCGATGGCGTCACGCAGATCCGCATCCACCCGCAACATGAAGCCGGATTTCAGGAATTCATCCGCATCGAAGAGCGGGAAGGCCCCCTTCTCGCGCGCCAGGTCGGCGCTTGCCAGATAGGCCGAGCGCGCGATCGCCTTCATCCATTTGCGGGTCTGCTCGACCGCGTCCGCCGCGCCATAGCGCAGGCCCAGCATCAGCAGCGCATCGGCCAGCCCGGTCACGCCAAGGCCGATCCTGCGCTTGGCCTGCGCCTCGGCGGCCTGTTGATCCAGCGGGAATTTCGAGGCATCGACCACGTTATCCATCATCCGCACGGCGGTGCGCACCAGATCGTCAAGCGCCGCCTCGTCCAGCCGGGCGGCATCCGAGAACGGGTCCGTGACCAGCCGCGCGAGGTTGATCGAGCCCAGCAGGCAGGCGCCATAGGGCGGCAGGGGCTGCTCGCCGCAGGGATTGGTGGCCGAGATGGTCTCGGCGTAATGCAGGTTGTTGGCCTGATTGATCCGGTCGATGAAGATCACCCCCGGCTCGGCATAATCATAGGTCGCACGCATGATCCGGTTCCACAGATCGCGCGCCTGCAGGGTGTGATAGACCTTGCCATCGAATTTCAGATCCCACGGACCGTCGGCCTTCACCGCCTCCATGAAATCATCCGTCACCAGGACCGACAGGTTGAACATGCGCAGCCTTGCGCTGTCCTGCTTGGCCTCGATGAACTGCTCGATATCGGGGTGATCGCAGCGCATCGTCGCCATCATCGCGCCACGGCGGCTGCCCGCCGACATGATCGTGCGGCACATCGCATCCCAGACATCCATGAAGCTGAGCGGACCCGAGGCATCGGCGGCCACGCCCTTCACCTCGGCTCCGCGCGGGCGGATGGTGCTGAAATCATAGCCGATTCCGCCGCCCTGCTGCATGGTCAGCGCGGCTTCCTTCAGCATCTCGAAGATACCGCCCATATTGTCGGGAATGGTGCCCATGACGAAACAGTTGAACAGCGTGACCGCGCGCCCCGTCCCTGCCCCGGCCAGGATACGGCCCGCCGGCAGGAACTTGAAATCCTCCAGCGCGGCATAGAACCGCTCTTCCCATTTCGCCGGATCCTTCTCGACCCGCGCCAGATCGCGGGCGACCCGGCGCCAGCTATCCTCGACCGAGGCATCCACCGGCTGCCCCTCGGCGTCCTTCATCCGGTATTTCATGTCCCAGATCTGTTCGGCGATGGGGGCGGCAAAGCGGGTCATCGGGCATCCTTAGCGGTATCGTGAGAGGGAGATACAATATATGGTTGAAACACGGCTATATCAAGCACGATTATCGGATTCGAGAAGCACCGTATCAAGCCCGTTTCGCACCGATTCCCGCGTCTTGGCGGCCAAGGTCTTGCGGGTTTCTCCCACGACCGGGACCGGCGGATGCAGGACCACCTCGACCCAGCCCTGCCGCGGCGCGGACAGCACCGCAAGCAAGTGATCGGCCAGACCCATATCGCCCCACCAGCCGTAAAAACGCGGATCCGATCCCGCGGGCGCATGATAGGCGACGCTCATCGGCTGGATCGCCAGGTCCTTCGGCAATTCGGGATCGAGAAAGCCCTGGAACAGCGTCGGCTTGAAGGGCAGCACCCGGCGGCCATCGGTCGAGGTGCCCTCGGGAAAGAACAGCAGCCGATGCCCGGCACGGATGCGGGCGGCGAATTCCTCGGCCTGCGCGCGGGCGAATTTCGGGTCGCGGATGACGAAATGCGTATTGGTGACGGCGGTCAGGATATTGATGCCCGGCCAGCCGTGCACCTCGGCCTTGGAGACGAAGAACACCGGTAGCGCGGCATTCATCGTCAGGATGTCCAGCCAGCTTGAATGATTCGCCACGATCGCGCCGGGGCCGCGCAGTGCCTGCCCCTCGCGCCGCCAAGGCAACCCGATGCAGAGCAGCACCAGCCGGCATACCAGTTGCACATGCGGGCCGCTCCATGGGCGGCGGGGGCCGTGGAACAGTTTCTCGATGCCCCGCATCGGCAAGATCAGGATCACCCCGATCAGCAGGACCAGGATCGCGGGCAGGCCGCGCCGGATCACCCGCCACCAGCCGGCAATGCCCCTGGGGCGCGGCAATTCGGGGGCTTCGCCCTCGCGCCATGTCGTGCCATCCCGTGGGGGATCAATCCGTGAGACGCGGGTCTCGTTCATTGTCCCTGCCAACGGCCTTCGTAGAATTTCCGGTGCTTTTCCGACATCGCCGCCGTGTCCATCAGCAGGAACACATCCGTGGTGTTGAAGGCGCGGTCGATATAGGCCCCCTCGCCGACCCGCCCGCCAAGCCGCAGATAGGCCTTGATCAATGCCGGCATGCCGATCAATGCCTCGCGCCGCTCCAGGTTCTCGGCGGGGATCAGGTCCATCGGCTGATAGCCCTCGGGCCGGGCCACGGGCCGCAGCGCTTCGGCGGCCAGGTGATTGTGATGCAGCCAGCTCAGCGAAGGCGCCAGCGCCCGCGTATCGGTGCCGTGGAAACTGGCCACGCCGAATAACAGCTCGACCCGCAGATCCAGCACGTAATCGGCCAGCGCATTCCACAGCAGGAACATCCCCGAGCCGCCGCGATAGGCGGGATCGACGCAGGATCGCCCCAGTTCCAGCAGCGAGCGCCCGGACCCGCGCAGCTTGGTCAGGTCATATTCGCTGTCGCAATAGAACCGGCCGAATTCCTCGGCCCGCAGCCCCGGCAGCAGGCGGTAGACACCCACGACATGATCCAGCTCCTCGGGAGAGCGCCTCCGGTCGATCAGGCAAAGGTGATCGACGACGGGATCGAATTCATCGCGTTCCAGCCGCCTGTCGTGATCGACCATGGCCCCGTCGCCCCCCAACTCCTCGACGAAGACCCGATAGCGCAGGCGTTGGGCCGCATGCAGATCACGCTCGCAGGTCGCGATGCGGATGTCGAAATAGGACGGGTCGGGTTTCATCAGGCCTGCCGGGATTGCGGAGGTGAGCTTGGATCGAGTGTCTAAGTGCGCAAATGTCGCATTGCAACCATTTGCATAAACGGGATACAATCAAAGGAAGACAGTTACCGGTAGTGAACAACTTTAAATTGTAGTGTCCCGACCATGAAACCTCACGATTCGTTCCAGCGCAGGATCTCGAGCGTTACGCGCTTGCCATCGATCACCTGTTTTCCGGCCTCGGCGAAGTTCACCGTGATGCGATCGCCGATGCGCGACTGCACCTGGCCCTTGCCCCATTCCGGTGCCCCGGGATGGCGCACGATCATGCCGGGCTCGAGCAGTTCATTCATATCCACCCCCATGATGCCCAGCTTAGAAGGTATGTTCTCATGAGTGCCCATACAATGCGTATCGATCCCCGCCAATTGGCCGCGCTGGTCGGGTCCCGGCTATGCCATGATCTCGTATCCCCTCTCGGTGCCATAGGTAATGGCATTGAATTGCTTGAATTATCGGATGAATTTCCCGGCCTGACGCAGACTCCCGAGATGCGGCTGATCGCGGAATCGGTCAATGCCGCGCATCATCGCATCCAGGCGTTCCGGGTCGCTTTCGGCCATGCGGGAAAGGATCAGCGGGTCACGCGCGCCGAACTGGCCAGGCTGGTCGAGGGGATGGCGGGGCAGTGCCGGATGCGGGTCGAACTGACCGCCTTTGGAACCTTCCCCCGCCCCGAGATCCGCATGGTGGTCCTGGCGATGATGTGCCTTGAGCATGCATTGCCGCAGGGCGGTCGGGTCTCGGTTCTGCAAGACGGCTCCGGCTGGCGGTTGCTGGCACAAGCCGAGCAGACACGCCCCGACCCCGCCCTGTGGTCATGGCTGGCTCCCCGCGACACGCCGCCACAGCGCGCACCCGCCCCGTCCGAGGTGCAATTCGCCTTGCTGGCCGAAGCGGCGGCGGAACTGGGCCGCGCCATCCGCTGGAAGCTGACCGGCAGGAGTGCCGAGATCGCGTTCTGAGCAAGGACGGGAGCCGGGGCGGCTCGGTTCAGTCCCGGATCGTGCCCTGCCCCGTGACCAGGTATTTGAAGCTGGTCAGTTGTTCGGCCCCCACCGGGCCGCGCGCATGCAGCTTGCCCGTGGCGATGCCGATCTCTGCCCCCATGCCGAACTCTCCGCCATCGGCGAACTGGGTCGAGGCGTTGCGCATCAGGATCGCGCTGTCGAGACCGGCAAAGAAGCGCTCGGCGGTCGCGTCCTTCGCGGTCAGGATCGATTCGGTATGCTGGCTGCCGAAACGGCGGATATGCGCGATGGCCTCGTCCACGCCATCGACCAGCCTGGCGGCAATGATCATGTCCAGGAACTCGCGCCCGAAATCCTCGGGCTGCGCCTTGGCGGTGCCCGGGATCTTCGCCAGTTCGCCATCGGCCCGGACCTCGACACCGGCGGCCAGCAGATCCTCGATCACAGCGGCCCCGTGTTTCGTATAGAACTGCCAGTCGATCAGCAGGCATTCCGCCGCACCGCAGATGCCGGTGCGCCGGGTCTTGGCGTTCAGCACCACCTGCCGCGCCATCTCGGGATCGGCGTCGCGGTCCACATAGATATGGCAGATACCTTCCAGATGCGCGAAGACCGGCACCCGCGCCTCGCGCTGGACAAGCCCGACAAGGCCCTTGCCGCCGCGCGGGATGATCACGTCGATCAGCCCCTGCGCGCCGAGCATGGCGCTGACCGCCGCCCGGTCGCGGGTGGGCACAAGCTGGATCGATGCCTCGGGCAGTCCGGCCTGGCGCAGCCCCTCGACCATGCAGCCATGGATCGCGGTGGATGAATGCAGGCTTTCCGAGCCACCGCGCAGGATCACCGCATTGCCGGATTTCAGCGCCAGCGCCCCGGCATCGGCGGTCACGTTCGGGCGGCTTTCATAGATCACCCCGATCACGCCGATGGGCGTGCGCACGCGCTGGATATGCAGCCCGGTCGGGCGGTCCCATTCAGTGATGACCTCGCCCACCGGGTCGCGTTGCTCGGCCACGGCGCGCAGACCGTCCTCGATCCCGCGCAGCCGGTCCTCGTCCAGCCGCAGCCGGTCCATCATCGCCTCCGACAGCCCCTTTTCGCGGCCGAATTCAAGGTCGCTCGCATTGGCTTCGAGGATCTCGGGCGCGCGATTGCGGATCTCATGGGCGGCGCCGATCAGCGCCGCGTATTTCCGCTCTCCCGGGGCCTGTGCCAGCTCGATAGCGGCCTCGCGGGCGGCTTCGCCCATCTTCGCGATCAATGCGTCGGCTTCGACCATATCCTTCATCGCCCATTACCCCGTTCATCGAATGAAACGCCCGATTTCAGCGCCCCTGTCTTCCGGCCCCCATGCATAACCAGTTTCGCATCGAAACAGGAGTCCCGAAATGCAAATCCGCTTTTGTCCCATCCCAAGCGAAACCGTCCGCGCCTGGCGCAGCGGATCACCTGATGCCTACGGGCTTGCGCCCGAGCGGGTGGAGGCATCGGTTGGCAGCGGCACCCCCTGCCGCCATTGTCTTGACCAGGTGCCGGCAGGCAAACCTTATCTGATCGTCGCGCATCGCCCGTTCGAAGGGCTGAACCCCTATACAGAGACCGGCCCGATCTTCCTTTGCGCCGAGGATTGCACCGCTGGCGGCCCCGAATTTCCCGAGCGATTCCTGGTGTCGGAACAATATATCGTCCGCGGCTATTCGGCGGATGAGCGGATCGCCTATGGCACCGGGGCTGTCACGCCGACGGGCAAGATCGAGGAGAGATGCAAGGAGCTGTTCGCACGAGAGGACATTGCCTTCATCCATATCCGCTCGGCCAGCAATAACTGCTTTCACTGCCGCGTCGAACGCGGATAGGGCACGCTGGCGCGTCCTGCATGTGAGAGGGGAGGGAAATGGCGCGGTTGACGGGGCTCGAACCCGCGACCCCCGGCGTGACAGGCCGGTACTCTAACCAACTGAGCTACAACCGCGCATTTATCCGGGCGAAAAGATGAGAGTGGCGCGGTTGACGG
>NZ_PXNQ02000006.1 GCF_003007735.2 Paracoccus methylarcula | reverse complement strand
TTTAAAGTTCTGCCGGACTTCCAATCAAGTTATTGAATTGATGTGGATAATTTATGCATTTTTCGTGACACGACGCCCGAGACGTTCGCCCTGGAGAACGCTTTCGCCACGGATTTACGCCCTTCCCGGCCGATTCCAGACCGAGTCACCCTCCAGAACGACTCGCCGACCCTCTGATGCAACCGCTCAATCGACTCGATTCCGGCAAAAGAAAAGGCGCGGTCCCGCAGGACCGCGCCTTCCCAATAGCCTTGCAGGCAGAATCAGCGCTTCGAGAACTGGAAGCTGCGGCGGGCTTTCGCACGGCCGTATTTCTTCCGCTCGACCACGCGCGAGTCGCGGGTCAGGAAGCCTGCGGCCTTCAGCGCCGGGCGCAGGCTCGGCTCGTGCAGTTGCAGCGCCTGGCTGATGCCATGCTTCACGGCACCCGCCTGCCCCGACAGCCCACCGCCCTTGACGGTCGCCTGCACATCGTACTGACCGGCCACGCCGGCCACGTCGAAGGGCTGGCGCAGGATCATCTGCAGCACCGGACGGGCGAAATACTCGTTAATGTCCTTGCCATTCACCGAGACCTTGCCGGAACCGGGCTTGACCCAGACACGGGCAACCGCGTCCTTCCGCTTGCCGGTCGCATAGGAACGGCCAAGATCGTCACGCTGCGCTTCGCGCTTGACGGCGGCTTCAACCTCGGCCGCAGGCGCGTCGGCCTCGGTTCCCGAAACGGCCGACTTCAGTTCGTCGAGAGATTTGATGTCTTCGGCCATAATCACGCGCTCCGGGTGTTCTTGGCATTCATGGACTTCACGTCCAGCACTTCGGGCTGTTGCGCCTCATGCGGATGTTCGGTCCCGGCATAGACGCGCAGATGGGTCATCTGCTGCTTGCCCAGCTTGTTGCGGCTGATCATGCGTTCGACGGCCTTGATCACCACGCGCTCGGGATGGGCGCCGTCCAGCAGCTGAGCCGCCGTGCGATGCTTGATGCCGCCCGGATGGCCAGTGTGCCAGTAATAGGTCTTGTCGCGGCGCTTGTTGCCGGTCATCTGCACCTTGTCGGCATTGATGACGATGACATTGTCGCCCATGTCCATATGCGGCGTATAGCTTGGCTTGTGCTTGCCGCGCAGGCGATTGGCGATGATCGAGGCGAGACGGCCCAGAACGACGCCCTCGGCGTCGATCAGGATCCACTTCTTCTCGATCTCCGCCGGTTTCGCGGTATAGGTTTTCATTTGTCGTCCCTTGGGGTCGTGTTCATTCGAGATGGCGGTATATCGAAAATCATGGCCCCACAGTCAAGAGCGGAGATCCTGAATTTTTTCAATAAAAACAATATGATAATAAATAGGTATTAAAATACCTGCAAATAACCGCCCGAAATCCTAGCTTTTCGGCGGAATCGAGTAGGTCATCGAACAGCGTGCCACCGGTTCGGCCCCGCCTGCGGAATAGATGAGCGCCTCGGCCACGGCCAGCACACGGCCCAGTTTCAGCAACCGGCAATCGGCAATCAGATCCCTGCCCGCCTCGGGCTTGCGCATGAAGTCGATCGAGGCGTTCGTCGTGACCGCCAATGCGACCGGCCCGATCCGCGCAAGGATCGCGCAATAGATCGCCAGGTCGGCCAGCGCGAAGATCGACGGCCCGCTGACGGTTCCGCCGGGCCGCAGATGCGCCTCCCCTACCGCCAGCCGCGCCACCAGCCCGGTCTCATTCACCTGCTCGACCCGATACTCTGCCGCCACCTGTGGAAACTCGCTGTCCAGAAATCTGTTCAGCGCATCCGCATTCATCACGATGTCCATACTTTCCCCCCGGCCATTTGCGCCTTACGGTTTATGCAAACGGAGGAGAGATCAAGATGGCAGACCTCGTCTTGCGCGAAGATACCGATCATGTGGCGCGGTTGGTGCTGAACAGCCCGTCGAATTTCAACGCCCTGTCGCTGGAGATGATTGACGCCCTGTCGGACGCCCTACGGATGATCGAGGCCGACGACACGATCCGCGCGGTGATCCTGGCAGCCACGGGCAAGGCATTCTCGGCCGGCCACGACTTGCGGCAGATGCAGGCCGCCCGCAAGAACGAGGACACGGGACGGGCCGCCTATGACCAGTTGTTCGGACGCTGCGCCGGAATGATGCAGATGATCCCCGCCCTTCCACAACCGGTCATCGCCGAGGTTCAGGGGATCGCCACCGCCGCAGGCTGCCAGCTTGTCGCCTCCTGCGATCTGGCGGTTGCCGCCGAGGGCGTTCGCTTTGGCGTCAACGGCGTCAATATCGGGCTTTTCTGCTCGACCCCGATGGTCGCGCTGACCCGGGCGGTGCCACCGAAAGCAGCCTTCGAGATGCTGACCACCGGCGAATTCATCCTGGCGGAACGCGCCCGCGAACTGGGGCTGGTCAACCGCGTCGTGCCCGCCGGGGAACTGAGCGGGACGGCGATGGAGATGGCGCGCCTGATCGCCTCGAAACTGCCCTCGGCGGTCAGGATGGGTAAACGCGCCTTCCATGAACAGCTTCGCCTCGGCCTGTCGGCGGCCTATGACAGCGCGGGCGCCACGATGTGCGAAAACATGATGCTGCCGGACACCGATGAAGGCATCAACGCCTTCCTGGAAAAACGCAAACCGGGCTGGAACTGACGCCCGGGCCCCGAATCATTTTCGTGCCAGAGCCGCTTTCCGTCGCGCCAGCGATGCCACGGGCCCTAACGCCTCGCGGTCGTAATATTCCCTCATGACCGGCACGTCGTCAGAAAGCTGCAGCCAGGGCAGCTTGGTCGATGTAAAGATATGGACATCCGGTGGGCAGCTGGCCGGATCGTCCAATGTTCCGACCCGCAGAAAGGCAAAGCGCGGCCCCGCCCCGGCATAATGACTGTAAATCGCTACGCGGCAATCGGGACAACGAAAGATTCGCTGTCCCTTGCCCGAAGCCGAGGGCGTGAGAACTTCTTCGGCTTCGCCGTCGAGCCGCAGCAGATCGGTTTCGATCAGCGCATTGAGCACAAAGGCGCTTCCGGTTTCGCGCTGACACCAGCTGCAGTGACAGCAATGGGTGAATAGCGGGCGCTCCATCATTCGATAGCGAATCCGCCCGCAACCACAGCCTCCGGCAAGTTCCACCATCACGACCTCCTTATCGAAGGGATCGTCGCACCGGGCAGCTTCGAGAGCAAACCCGAAGGGTAGCGGTTCAGAACAGCCCTTCGATCCACCCGTTCTCATCGACACCGATATTTTCCGCCGCAGGCTGTCGAGGCAAGCCGGGCATGGACATTATCTCGCCGCAGATAGCCACGATGAAACCCGCCCCCGCATTCAGACGCACCTCGCGAACCGGGACGATATGCCCTTCGGGCGCGCCATGCAGCGCCGGGTTGGTCGAAAAGGAATACTGGGTCTTGGCGATGCAGACGGGAAGATGGCCGTATCCCGCCTCCTCCCAGGTTTCGAGCTGCTCGCGAATCCCTGCCGCGGCCTCGGCATGAGAGGCGCGGTAGATGCGGGTGCAGATGGTTTCGATCTTTTGCCACAACGGCATGGAATCGGGATAGAGCGTGTGAAAATCCACTTCGCCCCCGGACAGCGCCACGACCTCGCGCGCCAAATCCTCGGCACCTGCTCCGCCTTCGGCCCAATGCCGTGCGATCACCGCCTTTACAGCATGATGTCCGCAATATGTCTGCAAGGCCGCGATTTCTGCCTCGCTGTCGCCGTCGAAATGATTCACCGCCACCACGACCGGCAGGCCAAAACCACGCAGATTCTCGATATGCCGGCCCAGATTGGCGCAGCCGCGCGTGACCGCCGCCACATCCTCTCCCCCCAGATCGGCCTTGGCGACCCCGCCATTCATCTTCAGCGCACGGATCGTGGCGACCAGCACCACGGCCGAAGGGGACAGATGGGCCAGACGGCATTTTATGTCCAGGAACTTCTCGGCCCCCAGATCGGCGCCAAAACCTGCCTCGGTAACGACATAATCCGACAGGTGCAGCGCCGTCCGCGTGGCCGTCACGCTATTGCAGCCATGGGCGATATTGGCGAAAGGCCCGCCATGCACCAGTGCCGGATTATTCTCCAGCGTTTGAACGAGATTCGGCTGCAACGCATCCCTGAGCAGCACGGTCATCGCGCCATCGGCCTTGAGATCGCGGGCCGTGACCGGCTGGCGATCGCGGCTATAACCGATGACGATCCGGCCCAGTCTTTCCTGCAGATCGGCCAGATCGCTGGCGAGGCACAGGATCGCCATGACCTCGGAGGCCACGGTGATGTCGAACCCGCTTTGCCGCACGAAACCATTGGCCACACCGCCAAGCCCAAGCGCCACGTCCCGCAAGGCCCGGTCATTCATGTCCATCACCCGCCGCCAGGTGATCCGGCGCGTGTCAATATCCAGCGCATTTCCCCAGTAGATATGGTTATCGATCATCGCGGCCAGCAGGTTATGAGCCGAGGTGATCGCGTGGAAATCGCCGGTGAAATGTAGGTTCATCTCCTCCATCGGCACGATCTGCGCGCGGCCCCCTCCTGCCGCGCCGCCCTTCATGCCGAAATTCGGACCGAGACTGGCCTCGCGTATGCAGATGGTCGCGCGCTTGCCGATCCGGTTCAGCGCGTCACCAAGCCCCACCGTCGTTGTTGTCTTTCCCTCGCCTGCCGGGGTCGGGCTGATTGCGGTGACCAGAACCAGCCGCCCCATGGGGCGATCCGTCAATGCGGCGATGGCATCATGAGTGATCTTGGCCTTGTCATGGCCGTAAGGCAGGATCTGTTCCACCCCAAGGCCCAGGCCTTCGGCGATCTCGGTGATGGGGCGCTTGGTCGCGGCCCGCGCGATCTGGATATCTGATGTCATGTGCCTCCCCACAATCTTGTTGATGCCGGGACAGAGCAAGGATCCATCCCTAGATCTGTGGCAGGCTGCCCTGCAGCACATCAAGATACCAGCCCTTATCGATGTTTCCACCCGAAAGGATGACACCGGCTTTCCTGCCCCGCATCCTCTCCTGGTCCTGCATCAATGCCGCCAAGGAAGCGGCGCCAGCGGCTTCGGCGATGTTGTGAATGTCGCTGTAATAGACCCGCATGGCCTCGGCCAGTTCGGCATCGGTCACGGTCACGGTCACGAAGCGCGCCGTGCCGGGGCCATAGATCGCCATCGCCTCGGGAACGGGGACCCGGACCGCCATACCGTCGGCGATCGTCCGGGGAGAATGCGTCTCAACGGGCCTGCCCGCCTCAACCGACAGTTTCGCGCATTGCGCCTCGGCGGAAACCACGCCCACGACCTCGACCGGAAGCCCAAGGGCGTCGCGGGCCAGGATGGTGCCGCAGATCCCCGAGCCGCAGCCAATCGGCACATAGACGGTATCGAGATCGGGAACGACGGTGAGCAGCTCATAGGCATAGGTCGCGACACCGCGCACCAGTTCCCGGTGGAAGGGCGGCACGATCAATAGCCCCTCTTCCTCGGCGACGCGAAAGGCTTCCACCCGTGCCTCGTCGAAATCCTCGCCGAATTCGATCAATTCGGCACCGAAGGCGCGCATCGCCCTGTTCTTCTCGACCGAATTGCCGAAAGGCACGAATATCTTCGCGGTCAATCCGGCGGCAGAGGCGGCCCGCGCCTGTGATTGCCCGTGATTGCCCCGTGTCGCCGTGCAGATCCCGTTCAGCTCGGGATGGGCACGCCGCATCCAGTCGATGAAGGTGATTCCACCGCGCGCCTTGAAAGCACCCGTGGGGCCGTGGTTCTCATGCTTGACCCAGACCTCGCATCCAAGCCGTTGCGCCAGTTGCGGCCATGCATACTGGGGCGTCGGCTGCATCTGCGTATAGACCAGCCGGGCAGCCTCCTGCAAATCCTCGGCGGTAAACCTCATGGCATTTCCCGTAATTCGCCAAACCTTTTACAATCAAACCCTTACATCAACGCACGACCAGAACCGAACAGGGAGAATGCCGGACCACGGCATTGGTATGGCTGCTGATCAGGATGCTCCGCAACTCGTCGCGCTGCGGACTGGCCATAACGATGATATCGGCCCGGGCTTTCTTGGCGATTTTCAGGATCGTTTCGGCGACATGGCCATGACCGACATGGGTCTCGACCTTCGCGCCATCCGGAAAATGCTCTTTCGCGAAACGGTCCAGCCCGTCTTTCATGGCCTGCAACGCCTGCACCTCATAGCCCTTGGGCAGGTAGGTCGCGACCATCGAGCTGCCGATATCGGGCACGATCCCCAGCAGATGGATCCGGCCTCCCTCATCGACCTGCCGGCGGGCAGCGGTCAGGGCCATTTCCCAGCTTTCGGTCTGCTGCAGATCAATGGGCAGAAGGACGTTCTCAGGCATGGCTCACTCCTTCACCTTCGCGGCGGATGGCCCCGGCGCCGGGACCTGCTCGCATCTTTTGCATCCAGATAACCAGCGCCAGGGCCAGGGCCACCGGGATGTAGATCCAGTATTTCGACGGCGCGGGAGCCGGGGCGCGGACCAACAGGACCTGCTGATCCCAATCCAGTCCCGCCTCTTGCGCCGGGCTGTCGAAGGCCACGTTGTCGATGACGACCTCGTCGCCGTTCTGGACCGTCTCGATTCCCAGGGCCTGCATCTTCTCGGCTCCGTCGGCCCCCTCGGGCACTTCGAGCAGGGCCGTGAACTCGATCGGATCACCGACCTCGTTCAGCCCCGCAATCCGCAGCCGCAGCGGCGCACCCGGATCGGCATTGCCAAGCGCCTCCTCGAACTGGGCGGGCGGCAGGTCTTCATAGGGAGGATAGATGTAATCCATGAAGAAACCGGGCCGGAAGATCGCGAAGGCGATCACCAGCAGCAGTGCCGATTCCCAGATCCTGTTGCGGGTCAGGAACCAGCCCTGCGTCGCCGCCGCAAAGAGCAGCATCGCCAGAGTCGCCGTGATGAAGACGAAGATCCCGTGTATCCAATCGACATTGATCAACAGCAGGTCGGTATTGAAGATGAACAGGAAGGGCAGCGCCGCCGTCCTCAGGCTATAGAAGAAGGCGACCGCCCCGGTGCGGATCGGATCACCGCCCGACACGGCCGCCGCCGCGAAGGAGGCAAGCCCTACCGGCGGCGTCACATCCGCCATGATCCCGAAATAGAACACGAAGAGATGCACCGCGATCAGCGGCACGATCAGCCCGTTCTGCTGGCCAAGTGTCACGATGACCGGGGCCAGAAGGGCCGAGACGACGATGTAGTTCGCCGTGGTCGGCAGGCCCATGCCAAGGATCAGCGACAGGATCGCCGTCAGGAACAGGATGGCGAGCAGGTTGCCGCCCGACAACACCTCGACCACATCGGCCAGCGCCGAGCCGACGCCCGTCTGGCTGACCGCGCCGACGATGATCCCGGCGGTCGCCGTGGCAATGCCAATGCCGATCATGTTGCGCGCGCCCGAGATCATCCCGTCGATCAGGTCGCTGAAGCCCGATTGCAGCGCCGCGCCGATCTTGCCGTTGCCGGTGCGGTCCGCGCCGCGCATCATCACCATCAGCGGACGTTGTGTCAGCAGGATGAAGATCATGAAGGCCGTGGCCCAGAAGGCCGACAGGCCGGGTGACAGACGGTCCACCATCAGCGCCCAGACCAGCACCACGACCGGAAGCAGGAAGTGCAGTCCCGAGCGCACGGTCGGCCCCGGTAGCGGCAGCTGCGTCACCGGCGCATTGGGATCGTCCAGTTCCAGCGGCTCCTCGCGCGAGGCGACATAGAGCAGGCCGATATAGACGGCGGTCAGCATGGCGAAAACGGCATAGGGCGCGTTATTGCCGAATGTCGGGCGAATCCAGCCCATGGTATATTTGACCATTATCGCGAGGGCGCAGATGACAACGACACCGAACACGAAGCCGACAAGGCGGCGCATCAGCGGCCCCGGCACATAGGCGCGCGGCAGGCCCTTCATCCCGGCCTTCATTGCCTCGAGATGGACGATATAGACCAGGGCGATATAGCTGATCGTGGCGGGCACGAAGGCGTGCTTGACCACGTCGAAATAGGGGATCCCCACATACTCGACCATCAGGAAGGCCGCAGCCCCCATCACCGGCGGCATGATCTGCCCATTGACCGACGAGGCGACCTCGACCGCCCCGGCCTTTTCAGAGCTGAAACCCACCTTCTTCATCAGCGGGATGGTGAAGGTGCCGGTGGTCACGACATTGGCGATCGAGGAGCCCGAGATCAGGCCGGTCATGGCGGAACTGACGACGGCACCTTGGCCGGTCCGCCCCGCATATGCCCCATCAGCGAGAATGCCACCTGGATGAAGTAATTGCCCGCGCCCGCCTTGTCGAGCAGCGCGCCGAACAGCACGAAGAGGAACACGAAACTGGTGGACACGCCCAGGGCGATGCCAAAGACACCTTCGGTCGTGATCCATTGATGATTGACCACCTCGGACAGGGTATTGCCCTTATGCGCGATGATGCCGGGCATGTAGGGACCAAGGAAAGTATAGGCGAGAAAGACACTGGCCACGATCATCAGCGCCGGGCCGAGACTGCGCCGGGTGGCCTCGAGCAGCAGCATCAGGCCGATCACGGCAATGACGAAATCCTGCTTGATCGGCGCCCCGATACGGGTTCCGATGGCGTCATAAAAAACGAGGATGTAAAGCGCCGCAATGGCCGCGACCACCGCAAGCGCCCATTCCCACGGCGGCACCCAGTTCTTGGGACTGCCAAGCAGGACCGCCGCGATCACCGCGGCGGCCACGACCGGGATCCACCAGACCGGCACACCGGTCTTGCTGCCCTCGATGAACAGGACCGCCATCAGCACCGGGATCCCGACTCCCAACGCAAGCTGGAACGGAGAACGCTGCGCCGGATATGCCATATAGGCAAGGAACAACGCGAAGGCGAGATGGATCGATCGGGTCTCGGTGTCGTTCATGACCAGGTTCGCCCCGGAAAGGCCGATGCTCTTGAGGAACCCGGTGACGACGAATGGCAGGGGCGAAGCGATCCAGAGCTGGAACAATGACCAGAAAAAGGCGACAAGCAGGATGATCGTGCCTACGGCACCGCGAGGGCTTCGCGCGCCGGTATCCGAAGAGGCGACAAGCTCATCCAGCTCGGCCTGAGACAGGCCACCCTTGCCGGATGCTTCCATCTCAACCCTGCTGGCTTCGAACTGATGGTCGCCGGATTTCGGCTTTTCGTCATTCTCGCTCATCGCGCCACCCTCCCCGTTTGGGCATTATATTATTGTGTTCACGAGTTTTTATGATTTTTACGAGCGAGAGGCGGCCCGCAAAGGCCGCCCCGTATGATCATTCGGCTGGTTATTCGATCCAGCCTTGTTCCCGGTAATATTTCTCGGCTCCCGGATGCAGCGGGGCGCTGTTGCCTTCCGCGATCATCGCCTCGGGCTCGAGGTTGGCGAAGGCCGGATGCAGGCCCTTGAAGCGGTCGAAATTGTCGAAGACGCCTTCACGACCTCATAGACCATGTCCTCGGGAACATCGGCCGAGGTGACGAAGGTCGCCTTCACGCCGAAGGTTTCGACATCCTCGTCATTGCCGGCATACATGCCGCCGGGGATCGTCGCCTTGGCGTAATAGGGATTGTCCTCGACCAGCTTGTCGATCGCCTCGCCGGTGACCGGGATAAGCCGTGCCTCCACCGTCGAGGTCGCCTCCTGGATCGAGCCATTGGGATGGCCCACGGTGTAGATGATCGCATCGACCTTGTTGTCGCCCAGGGCAGCCGACTGCTCCGCCGGTTTCAGCTCGGAGGCGAGCGAGAAATCTCCCATCGTCCAGCCGAGCGCATCCAGCACGACTTCCATCGTGCCCCGCTGACCCGAGCCGGGATTGCCGACATTCACCCGCTTGCCCTTGAGACCCTCGAAGTTTTCGATCCCGGAATCGGCGCGGGCAACCACGGTGAACGGTTCGGGGTGAACCGAAAAGACCGAGCGCAGGCCGTCGAACTTCTTGTCGCCCTCGAATTCGGGGACATCGCCATTAAAGGCGTGAAACTGCCAATCGGACTGGGCCACGCCCATGGTCATGTCGCCGGCCTGGATCGCATTGATATTGGCGATCGAGCCACCTGTCGATGGCGCGGTGCATTTGATGCCTGTCTCGGCGGTATTCCGGTTTACCAGGCGGCAGATCGACTGCCCGACAACGTAATAGACGCCGGTTTGACCACCGGTGCCGATGGTGATGAAGCGCTCTTCCTGGGCAGCGGCCGCGCTTGCGCCAAGCGCGAAGGCCGTCGCCAGAAGAATCGGTTTGAACGTGCTCATGCAGCTATCTCCCTAGGTTTTTCCGTCATCGTATCGATTTTACCCCGCGCCTTTCGGCACGGGTTCACGTTTACGGTAGCGCAGTCATGCGGTTTGGCAATGCCTAACAACTGAATTCCGGAAACTCAGTGCTGTCTATAGGTTAAACTACTCAACCCACCCGCTCGGATCCGGACAAGCCACGGATTCCGCCGCTACATTACCTCCGCCAGAACCTCGTCCATGGCCCCGGCCAGCATCTCGACCAATTGCGCCATCTCGTCCTCCGAGAGGATGAAGGGCGGTGCCAGCAGGATGTGATCGCCATGCCTGCCGTCGATGGTGCCGGACATCGGGTAACAGATCAATCCACGCGCGAAGGCCGCCTTCTTCAGCTTGGCCGCAAGCTTGAGAGCCGGGTCGAAGGGCGCCTTGGTGGCCCTGTTCGCAACGATCTCGATGCCGCGGAACAGCCCCCTGCCGCGAATGTCGCCGACATGGGGATGCTGTCCAAAACGTGCCTCCAGCGCCTTTTGCAGCGCCGCCCCCTTGGTCCGCACCTGCGGCAAGAGTCCGCGATCCAGGATGGCGCTGACCACCGCAAGACCAGCCGCCGTGGCGACCGGATGGCCGATATAGGTGTGCCCATGCTGAAAGAACCCGCTGCCCCGCGCCACGGCGTCATAGACCGAGGCGCTGCAGAGCATCGCGCCTATGGGCTGATATCCCGCGCCCAGGCCCTTGGCGATGCACAGGATGTCCGGCGCGATACCATCCTGCTCGCAGGCGAACAGCGTGCCGGTGCGACCCATCCCGCACATCACCTCGTCAAGGATCAGCAGGATGCCGTATTCGTCGCAAATTTCACGAATGCGCTTGAAATATCCCGGCGCGGGGGGCAAGGCCCCCGCGGTGGCCCCCACCACCGGCTCGGCCATGAAGGCCATGACCGTCTCGGGGCCGACCCGCTCGATTTCCTCGCGCAAGGCCTCGGCGGCGCGGATGCCGTATTCCTCCGGGGTCTCCCCCTCCTCGCGGTTGCGATATTCATAGCAGGGCGCGATATGGCTCATATCCAGAAGAAGCGGCCCGAATTGCTGCCGCCGCCATTCGTTGCCTCCCGCCGACAGCGCCCCGATGGTATTGCCGTGATAGCTCTGCTGCCGCGCGATCAGGCGCGAGCGCTGCGGCTGCCCCTTCTCGACCCAGTATTGCCGGGCCAGCTTGATCGCAGCCTCGGTCGCCTCGGACCCACCCGAGACGAAATAGACCCGGTCCAGATCGTCCGGCGCATGCGCGATCAGCAGATCGGCCAGCGCCTCGGCCGGTTCGCTGGTCAGAAAGCCCGTATGGGCAAAGGCCAGCTTGTCGAGTTGCGCCTTGATCGCCTCGGTCACCTGCCTGTCGCCATGACCCAGGCAGGACACCGCCGCCCCGCCCGAGCCGTCCAGGTAGCGGCGGCCTTCCGAATCGATCAGCCAGACGCCCTCGCCCCCGGTGGCGACAGGGGGTTGGACATGGCAATTGCGCGGGAATACATGCGACATGATCAAATATCCTGAGTCTTTCGTCGCGATGAGGATGTCCCGATGAGCACGAAGTTGAAACCCCTGACGAATGGCGAATGGCCGGAAACTGCCGCGGAATTGCGCGAAGGCTTCGCCGGTCGCCTGAACGTCTATCGCGTGATGGTCCACCATCCCGACCTGCTGGCGGCCTGGGCGCCCTTGCGCGATCATGTCGTGCGCAAGCGGGCGATGTCGGATCAGCAAAGCGAGGTGGTGATCCTGCGCACCGGCCATAACCTGGATGCGCCCTATGAATGGGCTCACCATGTCAGCCGGGGGCGTGCCGTGGGCATGGATGATCTGCGTATCGCCACCCTGGCCGGACCGCTGGAGAACATGTCCGACGCTGATCGCGTATTGGCCCGCGCCGTGGATGAGCTGATGACGGATGCCCGCCTGCTTCCGGACACCCGCGAAGAATTGATCGAAGAGATCGGAGCGAAAGGGATGTTGGACCTGATGGCTACGGTCGGCTTTTACTCGGTGCTGGGCTTCCTCGTGAACAGCCTCGATGTCCCTGTCGACGAAGAAGTGGCAGCCGAGATGGCCGCGAATCCGATCCGATAGCAGAACCGGCCGGGCTGGGCGGTTTGCGGGGCGGAAACTCGCTCTGATCGCGTTCCCGCCCCGGCGGATCGGCGCCAGCCTATCGCCCCAATTCCTTCGCGACGGCCTCGCGGAGCGAAGGGAGCAGTTCAGCCTCGAACCACGGGTTCCTGCCGAGCCATGCGGTATTGCGCCAGGACGGATGCGGCAGGGGAAAGACCAGCGGAGCATGATCCCGCCATGCGCGAACGGTGTCGGTGACATTGGAGGCCCCCAGATGCCACCTTATCGCGTGGCCGCCGACCAGCAGGGTCAATCGCGGCTGCAGATGCTCCATGACCCGGGCCCGCCATGTCCGGGCGCAGATCGGCGGTGGAGGTAAATCCGAACCCTTTGCATCATAACCCGGAAAACAAAAAGCCATGGGCACGATCGCGATCCGGTCGCGGTCGTAGAATGTTGCCTCATCGACATCCATCCATTGCCGCAATCGTTCGCCCGAGCGGTCGGCAAAGGGACGGCCGCTTTCATGCACCCGCATTCCCGGCGCCTGCCCCGCGATCAGCAGTCCCGCCCCACTGCGGAACCAGACCACCGGACGGGGCCGATGCGCCGTCACCGTGGCGGCGAAACGTTTGGCACACAATGTGCAGAATTCTATGTCTTCACGCAGGGGCAGCATTCGTTCAATCTAATACAAATACAACGCGAAATAACCTGCGTCATCACGTTTCCTCATGTATCCTTCAGGCAACTGGACAGCATGCCGACTGGCACCTATGGTCCGCCGACATCGCCGGTCTGGCGATATTCGAAGGATGATGACAGGCATTACATGCTGGAATTTGAGAACGTCTCCAAGTCCTTCTGGACCGGGCTGCAACGCAAGGTGATTCTCGACCGCGCGTCATTCCGCGTCGAATTGGGAAACTCGCTCGGCATCCTCGCCCCCAACGGGACCGGGAAAACCACGCTGATCAACATGATGTGCGGGTTGGAAAAGCCGGACGAAGGCGTGATTCGCTCGGATTGCCGCGTTTCCTTCCCCCTCGGCTTCATGGGGGGCGTGGTCACCAGGCATTCGGCAGTCGAGAACGCGCGCTACATCGCCCGCATCTACGGACTCGATCCCGATTATGTCGAGGCATTCACCCGCTGGCTCGCCGGCATCGACGAATATTTCGACATGCCCGTGGGCACCTATTCCGCGGGGATGCGGCAGCGCTTCAATTTTTCACTGCTGCTCGCACTGGAATTTGACATCTATCTTATTGACGAGGGGATGCCGCAGACCACCGATGTGGAATTCAACCGCAAGGCCGGTTCGGTCCTTTTCGACAGGCTGCGGAACTCTACCGTGATCATTGTTTCACACCAGCCCGGAACCATCGAGAAATTCTGCCGTTCGGCAGCTATCATGCGTGACGGAAAATTATACATGTTCGAGACACTTGAAGAGGCAAAGCAGTATTATGACTACACCGCCTAAGGCGCGGCGTTTTCACGCTTCCGCCGATGAATCCGTCCGCCCCGACGCTGCGGATCAGACTGGTTCCACCAAGGCAGCACCGAAAGTCCGGGTGGAATTGCGCAAGAAGCCCACGGATCAGGCCGCCCCGGCCAGCGCCCCGAAATCCACTGCCGAATCCGAGACAGAGATGCGCGAACGCTTCATGCGCACCGAAGACACGGATGACGGATTCGGTGATTTCAGCCTCACCGACAAGGCGAAAGCCGGCAAAGCGGATGAAACGGCGGGCGGCGCGGCAGGCTCCATCGAGGATCGTGATGCCAAACTCGACGCGATTCGCGCAGAAAAGCTGTCCGAACGCCAGTTGCGCATTGCACGCCGCATCGCATCGCTGCACCAGATCAAGGTGAACTCGGACGAGGAAGCGGTGCTGGAATTGCGGGAACGCGGCATTGACCCGTCGCATCGCGCCGCGCTGAAGCAGATCCTTTCGAATGAGGGGCACAGGGCCGGAACCTCCCCGGCAGCGAACACGCCCGCCATCCGGACACCATCCGCGACTCCGGCGCTGAAATCTCCTGCAGCCCTGCCCTCTCGCGAAGAAATGACCGAAGAGCGCCGCGCCGCCGAGATCTTCCGCATTCAACAGGACATCTCGCGAAGGCGGCGGCGGCGGTTGATCATGCTGGGCTTGCGGCTGATGTTTTTCGTCGCCCTGCCCACGATTATCGCCGGATATTATTACTACGCGGTTGCCACCCCCCTTTACGCGACCGACTCCCAGTTCCGGATCCAGATGGCCGAACCGGCGGGCGCGGGTGCAACCGGCGGCCTGTTCGGCAGTTCTCCATTGGCAACCAATACCGATGCGGTCGGGGTCCAGAGCTATCTGACATCTCGAGCCGCGATGATCCGGTTGGACAAGGAGCTTGGCTTCAAGAAAACCTTCCAGGATCCGGATATCGACCCGATCAAGCGCCTCGCCCCGGACGCTTCGAACGAGGAGACCTACGCAGTCTACAAGGATTCCATCGTTATCGGATATGATCCGACCGAAGGGGTGATCAACATGGAGGTGATCGCGCCGGATCCCGAGCTCAGCAAGGAATTTTCCCTGGCGCTGATCCGCTATGCCGAAGAAGAGGTGGATCACATGACCTCCCGCCTGCGCGATGACCAGATGAAGGGCGCGCGCAATAATTACGAAGATGCCGAGGCCAAGGTCCTCGAGGCGCAGCGCCGTGTTCAGGAATTGCAGACCCAACTGGGCGTGCTGGATCCCCAGGCCGAAAGTTCGGTCGTCATGGGACAGGTGTCGCAGCTCGAGGGAGAATTGACCCAGAAGCGGCTCGAACTTGGTCAATTGCTCTCCAATCCGCGGCCCGTGCAAAGCCGTGTCGATGCGACGCGCGGTGATATCGAGCGGCTGGAACAGATGATTTCGGATACCAGGCGCCAGTTGACCCAGAATAACGACACCAGGAATTCGCTGGCCGAGATCACCGGCGAGTTGCGCATCGCCGAAGGCGATCTTGAAACCCGGCAGGGTCTGCTCGCAAGCGCCGCCGAACAGTTGGAAGCCGCGCAGATCGAGGCCAACAAGCAGGTCCGCTATCTGTCGCTTTCCGTCTCTCCGGTGCCGCCGGACGATGCGACCTATCCCAAGGCGTTCCAGAATACGCTTGTGGCTTTCCTGATTTTCATGGGCATCTATCTCATGCTGTCGTTGACAGTGTCGATCTTGCGTGAACAGGTATCAACATGACCACACAACGCCATATCAGCATCCGCGACCTGGCCTGCGGCAACAACCTTCCCCTGACGGTGATCGCGGGTCCCTGCCAGTTGGAAAACCTGGATCACGCCTTGCATATAGGCGAAACCATGGCCAGGGCCTGCAAGGCCGCCGGTGCAGGCTATATCTTCAAGGCAAGCTACGACAAGGCGAACCGCAGCTCGTTGCAGGGGCGGCGGGGCGTGGGAGCGGAGGACGGGTTGCAGATGCTCGCAACCATCCGCGAAAAGCTGGGCTGCCCGGTCCTGACCGATGTCCATGACACCCTCCAGGTCGCGATGGCCGCCGAAGCGGTGGATGTGATCCAGATCCCGGCCTTCCTGTCGCGGCAGACGGATCTTCTGCTGGCAGCCGGAGAATCGGGGGCGGTGGTCAATATCAAGAAGGGGCAGTTCCTTGCCCCATGGGACATGCCGAATGTCGCCGCCAAGGTCGCCTCGACCGGAAATGAGAACATCCTGCTGACCGAGCGCGGGGCAAGCTTTGGCTACAATACCCTGGTCGCGGACATGCGGGCATTGCCGATCATGGCGCGCACCGGCTATCCCGTGATCATGGACGCCACCCATTCCGTGCAGCAACCGGGGGGCCGGGGCGGCTCTTCCGGCGGACAGCGCGAATTCGCCCCGGTCATGGCACGGGCGGCAGTGGCACTGGGGGTTGCGGGTGTTTTCATAGAAACGCATGAAGACCCTGACAACGCGCCATCGGACGGACCGAACATGATCCCGCTGGATCAGATGCCTGCGCTGATCGCATCGCTGATGAAATTCGACGCGATAGCCAAGGCCGACCCGATCGAGATCTGATCGGCGAATGGCGTTTCGCTGAAACTCGCTATGCCTTCAGCGCCTGCCCGGCCGCCTCTGCGGATGCCCAGGCCCATTGGAAATTGTAGCCGCCGAGCCAGCCGGTCACATCGACGCATTCGCCGATGAAATACAGTCCGGGAACCTCCCGAGCCTGCATGGTTCTTGCATCCAGATCACCTGTATCGACACCGCCAAGCGTCACCTCGGCCGTTCGATAGCCTTCGGTTCCGACCGGTCGTAACTGCCAGCGATTGATACGTAACCCGAGCCGCTGCAACACGGCGTTGGGCTGATCCGCCAAGCGCGCTTCAGACAGCCCCTGCTCGGCCGCGATCGCCTGCGTAAGCCGTTCGGGCAGCCATTGCGACAGGATCGTCGCAACGGTCATGCGCCCCGCCCCTTTTCGCGCCATCATCAACGCCTCGGTGATATCGAGATCGGGTTGAAGGTTGACCTCCAGAACCTCCCCCGGCTGCCAGTAGTTGGAGATCTGCAGGATCGCCGGACCGCTCAACCCGCGATGAGTAAATAGCAGCGCATCGCGGAACCCTGCCTTTCCGTGACGGATCTCTGCCTCGACCGAGATTCCCGCCAGGGGACGGCACAGGACCAGATCCTGCTCGGCGAAGGTCAGCGGCACCAGCCCTGCGCGCGGCTCCACGATCCGCAATCCGAATTTGCGCGCAATCGCATAGCCTATGCCCGTCGCGCCCATCTTTGGGATCGATTTCCCGCCAGTCGCCACGACGACGCGCCTAGCCCGAACCTGCCCCGCATTCGTGGCAATGACGAAGCCTTCCGCATTGCGATGAACGTCTTCGACCGAGGTTTCCAGCCGGAGCTCGGCACCGCGCATGCGATGCATCAGCATGTCCGTGATCTGGGTGGCCTTGCCGTCGCAGAATAGCTGTCCCTGCGTCTTTTCGTGCCAGCCGATTCCCGCGTGATCCACGAGACGCACGAAATCCTCCGGACGGTATCGCGCCAGGGCCGAAGCCGCGAAACGCCGATTCCGCGACAGGAAGCGATCCCAGGAGGTCGCAAGATTGGTGAAGTTGCACCGACCCCCGCCCGAGATGCGAATCTTCTCGCCGGGTTTGCGGGAATGCTCCGCGACAAGGATGCGACAGCCCTGCGTCAGGGCAGAGCCCGCACAGAACAACCCCGCCGCGCCGGCGCCAAGAATTGCGATATCCACCTGATCCATGAGCTGCGCATAACGAGATCGCCCGCGACGGGCAAGCCGGCGCAAATTTCGGCTTGACCCCCCCCCGTCGTCTTGGCTATTCAGCCCCGACAGTTGGGGCGTAGCCAAGTGGTAAGGCAACGGTTTTTGGTACCGTGTACCGTAGGTTCGAATCCTACCGCCCCAGCCAATTAGCATTAATATTCAATATCAATGGCTTCCCAAGCGACGCCGGATGGATTCTCTGTCCATGGCTGGATCCGGCCTTAGCATGCAGCCGATTCATTGCAGCGCGATGACACAGGCTTAGGCAAGACCTGCACCAACATGGCGGGACGAGACAGGCGGCGATAGCTGAAATCTCTGTCCTGCCAGTCTTCGCCACCCCGGGATTCGGATATTCCGAGGGCGTGTTGAGCCTGTCATTCCACGCAGAATCGCGGTAAACAGGAACGATATTATATCGATTTCATGGAGGCCGCTGATGAATGCCCCCTTCAAGCAGATTGAACGTACTGGCCGATTGTTGACGGCACTTGGACCGGACGCATTGGTGTTGCTGCGGTTCAATGGAACGGATCGCCTGAACGAGTTGTTCGAATACCAGGTCGAAGCCTTGTCGGCGCAGGACGATCTCGATTTCGACGCCTTGATCGGCACCCATGCCACGGTGGAAATCGAGGCACATGATACCATGCGCCCCTTCGATGGGATCGTGACCAAGGCAAGATGGGTTGGCGTTGGCGAAAATGGCCACCGTTATGACCTGACGCTCCGGCCCTGGTTCTGGCTGGCGGGGAAACGCCGCAACCAGCGAATTTTCCACGACAAGACCGTGGATCAGATCCTTCAGGAACTGTTCATGGATTATGTCTCCACCGGAGACGCGGCCTTCGAGATGAAGCTGTCCGAGGTCTATCCGGTGCTGGAATATACGGTGCAATACCGGGAAAGCGATCTCGATTTCGCGCGTCGGCAGATGGAGCGGCACGGGATCAGCTTCCATTTCCGTCACGAAGCCGGCAACCATGTTCTCGTGCTGACGGATGACGTGATCACGCATGAGAATATCGGTCCACGGGAATTCAGGCGGTCCGACGGGCATCATCAGGCACCGGGCGAACATTTCTGGGAATGGTCGCCGGAGCGGAACCTGACCACCGGGGCCGTGCGGCTGATCGACTACAACTTCAAGACCCCGACGGCCACCATGGAATCCGACCATATCGGGGACGCCGCGCATAGCTTTGGACGCTTGGAAAGCTACGAATATCCCGGTGACTTCCCGGATCAGGACAGCGGCAAGCTGACGGCCCGTCTGCGCACCAAGCAGGAGCGCGGCGGTGATCGGCGCAACCGGGCCGTGGGAGATTGCGCAAGCCTCGGTTCCGGAATGGTGATCACGCTTACCGGGGAGCCGGTACCGGGGACCGGCGAGCGGTATCTATGCCTGAGTGCTTCTCATAATTTCGTCAGCGAGGCGTATGGTTCAGGAGGCACGGGCAGCGACGGTTATTCCTTCACCGGCTCCTACACGCTGATGCCCGATACCGCACCGATGGCGCCACCGCGCCAAACGCCGGTGCCGATCGTGCAGGGACCACAAACCGCAATGGTGGTCGGGGACGGAGAGATAGACTGCGACGAATTCGGGCGTATCCTCGTCCAGTTCCACTGGGATCTCGAAGGTGCGCGCTCGATGCGCTGCCGCGTGGCACAGAACTGGGCGGGCAACGGGCTTGGCGGCGTCGTCATTCCACGCATCGGCATGGAGGTCGTGGTCGATTTCATCGATGGCAGCCCCGACAAGCCGATCGTCACCGGCTGCGTGGTGAACGGCAAGAACGGCAATATCTACGGCCTGCCTGCAAGCAAGACGAAAAGCGGCTTCAAGACCAAGACGCATGGGGGATCGGGCTTCAACGAACTGAGCTTCGAGGACGCCAATGGAGCCGAAAAGATCTTCCTGCATGCCCAGAAGGATCTTGAACGTGTCGTCAAGGATAACGAATCGACATTGGTTGAGGCAGGGAATCGCAGCATCAAGGTGCAGGCCGGCGATGAGATAAAGGCGGTCGACAGCGGCAATCTTGCCGAGACAATCGCACTGACGCGCAGCGTCAAGGCAAACAAGGTCACCGAGACTGCGGTTGCGGGCGATGGCGGGCCCGGAATCATTTCCTATCAGGCGGATAACGATATCCAGATGAGCGCCACGGACAAGGTCCATGTCGAATCGCATGACGTGATGGAGCATTTGTCCACCAACAAGATGAGCCTGGGATCGAAGGTCATCGAGGCCGAAGCGACTGATAAATTGACACTGAAGGTGGGTGACGGCTCATTGACGATGACGCCGGACAAGGTCGTGCTGCAATTCGGCGACGGCTCCAAGATCGTATTCAACAAGAACGGGCTGGATCAGGTCGGGCCGGAAATCCATCTGAACAAAGGTGTTGGCAGCTGATGTATCGCATCAACGAAGGCATGTTCGACTTGCCCGAAGGTTGGCGCGACCGAACAGTCAATGTCATAGCCTCGGACAATTCACCGACACAGATGGCGCTGACGATCACCCGCGACGACAGGGCATGGGGCGTCAGCTTTCCGGAATATCTGGAAGATCAGATGAAACGTGTCTCGAATGCGCTCGAGGGTTTCGAATTGCTTGGTCGCCGTGAATTTCACCTCTCCGGCCTTCCTGCACATGAGATGGAAGGCCGCTGGATGCGGAGCAATACGCCCGTTCACATGCTGAGCACGATCATAGACACGGGCGAGCGGGCGCTGATTTTCACGGCCTCCACCGATGGCCAGATGAGTCCTGGTCAGAAGTTCGAGATGCGAAGGATCGTGGAAAGTTTTAGGGTAATGCCCGGCTGAAAACTATGTTGAGAGGTAGCATTCACATGCTCTTTCAAGGGCGGCCGCACCGTCATGGTATGTTTCTGACTCGGTTCTTTTTGGGAGCCCAAGAAATCAGAAGGCCCGACGTTCCCAGTTCAGAATTTAACCGTTCGATTTCGGAGGGGTGCACTCCCCACCAAAATCTGCCATTAGAAAGATCACGAATCACCCCGTTTTCCTTGCGAGACTCTATCCATTCCCGCAAGGACATGTCATCGATACGTGCATCAAGATGCGATGAACTGAGAAGATTTTCTTCATACACCATCCTAAGACAGTTGTTTTTATAGCTATCCGGCCCGCCACGCCAAACAGAAAAATCATCAGCAAATAAAAATGGATTTTCAACCTCAGGAAAGACGGTGGCCCCGTTCATAAGCGCATATGATATCGACTTATTAACGCTTTCGGTTCGATATAAAAATCCGTAAAATGGCTTCAGAGACGTCCCAATCGCCTCGAATACGGTGAAGAATTCTGGCATAGACTCATCACCCAGCATAGAAAATGAAATATCCAAGACCGGTATCCCGTACGAGACCCCGTCATTGAATCCTCCATCCATTCCTGACGAGCCAGATTCGCTCGAAAACCTAAAATTATCCCGAGGTGCTCTGACAAAATTAGACCAGATCTCTTCAGTAAAATCGAGCGCTTCACCTTCTCCATTCGTTTCAGCCTCCACAGGATAGGTGACAGTATCGATACTGGCCCCTATCTCTCTACTCAACTTATCCAACACCGTCACCACTGCATGGGAGTCGACGCCATCAAATCCATAGAAAGCAAAGCTATATATCGTCATCTAATACCACCAATCAAGTTGTCCAAAGCATTCTTAATATGTTGAGCATTATATGGGTGGTCCAGAACGATAACCTGCCCACGTTGTGACGGCGGAAGATTTCTCATCGCGTTGTTGTTTCGCACTGACAAGTTTCCATATCTGCTGGGTCGCATATCTGTCCAAGACGCAAGCTCAATAGCGTGCACTCTCCCATTTCTATCAATAGCCAGAACATCTGGCTGCCTTCTGGAAATTCCGGGACCCAGAGCGGTATTGTACGCCCTATGCATATAAATCCTGTCAAATTTTCCCGACATGGCCAACTTGTTTGAAATTACCTCCGAGAATTGATTATGTCCCGGGGTTTTGTCCTTTTGTCCCGTGCCGTATATTTTCGTTCCATTAACCTCTCGTTCAGGACACCCCGCCAACCCCAACGGATCCACCCATCCATTCGGATCCGCCACATAGCCCTGAGGTCTAATCCCTCCCGCCAACCCGATCGGATCCGGCGACAAATACTGCGTCGCATCCGGATCGTAGTAACGGTGCCGGTTGTAGTAGAGCCCGCTTTCCGGATCCTCCCACTGTCCCTGGAACCGGATCGGGCAGGAAACCGGTGGGTGATCGTCATTTGCGGCTTGCTCGGCATGGTCCAGCTTGCCCCATAGGCCAAGCTCGGCGCGCCAAAGTACCTTTCGGCCATCCTCGGACACAAGCTCATGCGGGGTGCCCAGGTGATCGGTGACCACATGGGCAATGTGATCCTGATTTACGCATGCGATTGGGCGAAAGCTGCCCGGCTCGTAGATCCAGTGCGCCGCCTGGTCCCAGGCCACCGTCCCGTCGGCATAGATCGGAGCCTCGGCCGCGATGCAATCGCCGTCCCATTGATAGGCACTGCCAATCCACCGAGGCCCAACGCCGCCCGGATCGCCGGCAGAAGACTGGTCCTGTGCCGGGGTGTCCACAGTCAGGCTCCAGTCATCGGATGCGCGATCCTGCCGGGCAGGCGATTTCGCACCGCCTTCGATTACCCGCAGGCGGCGGATGCGGCGGCCCAGGGCGTCGTATTCATAGCGCCAGACTGACCCGTCTGGCGTCCTGAGCCGAACCAGCCGGTCATGGGCGTCCCATGTCATCTGCCAGATACGCGGGCGGAAACCCGGCTCGTCATGGCGTTTCTCGATGACCCGGCCGCAGGCGTCGTGCTGATAGGTGATGTTGCCGCGGCGGCGAATACGACCGGCATGCGCTTCGATCTGCTGCGAACGCATGTTCTCGATCAGCCCGGCAAGGTTCCGGTTGGGATCGTAATCATAACGATGCAGGATCGGGGACGAGCCATCCGGGCGCTGCCGGGCGGTGTCGGTGACAAGGCGCGGGCATCGTAATTTATCTCGGTCACCCCGGAAACCCGGTCGGCAATGGAGGTGACACGCCCGGCCCTGTCCCAGCCATAGCCGCGCTGGATACGGGCGGCCGACGGGCGCCCGTTCATCGGCTCGGGGCCAACCAGCTGCCCGGTCAGGCGCCGCATGACTTCCCAGTCCTGCTCATGCGTGAAGCCGCCGGTCGTGCGGCGCTGGATTTCCAGGCCGCGCGCATCCAGTTCGAAGCTCAATTCGGTTCCGGCGAAGCGCATGGCGGACAGGGCGCCATCCAGCGAATAGGCCATCTCCAATCCCAGCCCATCGCCGCCACGTGCTACAGGCGCGGCCGAGCCGGGTTCGTAGGAATAGCTCATTTCGCGGCCATTGACCGTTTCGCTGATCATCCGTCCGGCGGAATCGTAGGATCGGGTCACGACACCGTCGTCGTTCCGAACCTCGATCAGGCGGCCTGCCGCGTCGAATTCCGACGTCGTAACGGCGGTCTTTCCACCATCGACCACCTCGACCTGGACAAGGCGCCCCGCAGGAGACCATGTATATTGGCTTATGACGCCATCAGGGGCGATCCGGCGGCTCACCCGACCGGCAATGTCGTAATCATAGCGGGTGATCAGCCCGGAATAGTCCCGCTCGGCGACAAGGTTGCCAACCGGGTCATAGGTAAGTTCATACCGCTGACCCATCTCGTTGATCACTGCGGTGAGGCGAAGTGCGTGATCATGTTCGAACCTGACGCGATTTCCCTGTGGGTCCTGTGATTCCAGCGGTAGGTCGAAGGCACCATAGCGGAAACGATGTGCATCGCCGACACCGTTCCTTGCAACGGTAACAAGCCCCTCGCTGTCATAGGTGGTATCGATGGCCGTTCCATCGGGCAGCGTGACCCGCGCCAGCGCCCCACGCGGATTCTGCGAGCTGCGGGTATGGTCCAGCCGGGTTTCGGCGCCGATCTCGTCGATCTGGCGGATCAGCCGGCCTTCGGTGTCATGTGTCAGCCTGATCGTCTCCCCGGAGGGAGTTTGCAGGCGGCAGGGGCGGTTCATCGCATCGTAGTATATGCGAGTCTGTCGCATCTGCGGCAGTTCGACCCGCATGATCTTGCCCTGCCCGTCACGACGATAAAGCCGTTCGGCACCGGTCGGGTCGATGACGGCTACAAGGTTTCCGTTACTGTCATGGCGGAACGCGGTGCGTGAGCCGGTTGCATCGACATGGGCCACAGGCAGTCGGGCGGCATTGTATTCCCAGCTTTCGCTGTTGCCCTCGGGGTCGGTGGCACGCGTCAGGTCGCCAACGCCGTTGTAATCGAAGGTCCAGCGATTGCCCAATGGATCCTGCCGGGCCCGGATTTCGCTGGCGGTTCCCCATTCGGTCAGCCATTCCCCGCCCGCCGCGTCGATTTCGCGCCAGACCAGTCCTCGGTCGGTCCAGTCAAAGAACCTGACTCCGCCGGCGGCATCGGTGACGCGGGTGCGCCTGGCCACGGTGTCATAGGCCAGTTCGACCGAAAGATGTCCACTATCGCTCCAGTTGCGGATCACCCGGTCGGCGCGGTCATAGGCGAAATGCGCATGTGTCAGGTGGCTGTCGGCCCACATGTTCAGCCGCCCCTGCTCGTCATAGCCATAGCGCAACTGCCCGGTTTGCGCCGAATCCACGCGGGTCAGGCGGCCAGTCCGGTCATATTGCCAGGTGAAGACACAGTCACCGGCATCGTGACCGATCAGCGCGGCATGATGGATAAGCATGCGCCGGCTGTCCACGGCCAGGCCGAAACCGTCGCTGTGATTGACCGATTTCAGCCCGTCTTCGCCGTAATGGAATGTGATCTCGTTTCCGTTGCGATCCTGTATCGCGCTCAGCAGCAGGCGATTTTTGACCCGGTGATTGAAGATCGTGAACAACTGGCTGCGGTAATCGTAAAGATACATCAGGCCCGAGCGGCTTCCCAGCAGGGCAATATGCGGACAGCGAAGATTGACAGCCCAGACATTGTCGTCAGGCGTGTCGAAGGTGAATTCGACACCATCAGGATCCTGCCAGATGGTTCGCCCCGCCTCGATTCTCAGATGCTGAGCCCAGGTGCCGGACCAGTCATTGCCTTGTATGCCGGTTGCACCGCGCCTGTAACTGCGGTCGAGATGCAGGGGAATGGTTCCGGGAATCGTGATATCGGTGCGAAACTCGCTTACCTGGCCCGACGCCACATCGACCGGATCGCCAACCCGATTCTGCGCGTTGGTATTGATCCCGTCCGACTCCGCGCTTTGCGTCGGCTTGCGTGGCGATGCCGGAGTCGAATCGCCGGGTCTCGGCTTCGGCGGCGTGCTGTCTCCGGGCCGGGGTTTCGAACCGCGCGGGAACGGCAGATAATCAGAAATGGCCACTCCGGTCCGGACGATGCGATTGAGCCAGCCGCCGTCGATGTCAAGCTGGTCGGCGGATGTCGTCATATCCAGCTTGATCGTTTCCCGACCTGTCTGGATTGTACCGTCACAGGTCGTCTTGTGCCCTTTCCGCGATAACGGGAAGCCGTTGACATAGACGGTATCCGAACCCTGTGCGCATTGTTTCTCGGGGCCGTGATCGTCGCATTTGATGAAGGCGCTGACATGAGCGACCGCCTTGTTCTCGAAGAACACATCGGGTGAGCCGACGCTGATATGGCCCTTTTCCTCTCCCTGCTGCCCCAGCGATCCCGCCATGCCGAACAACGTGCCGGCGACACCCGCTCCGGCAAAGGAAAAGGCCGCGACGGCAAGCAGACCCGCGCCACCGGTCGCCAGAACGAATGCCCCGATCGCGACCGCTGCGCCGACCGCCACGGCAGCCCCCAACAGGCCTGCAACAAGCCCGGACCGGGCATGGTATATCTTGTCACCGACCACCGCCGGCTGTTCGCTTGGTCCCGCAAGCGGCTCCAGCCCCATTGCCGAGCCGACCCAGTTGCCGATATGGCCACCCGCCCAATTGCCCAGTAACCCGCCCGCAACCCCTGCGGCAATCGGCGCCAAGGGTGCAAGGGTGCCTATCGCGACGGTTCCAGCGGTGGCGGTAGTCCCTGCGGCAGTTGCAGCGGCTGCAACACCCATACCGCCCTGAACCATCGCAGCCCCTGTCCCGACAGCCATGGCGGAATATTGGATGGTCGGGTTTTCCAATACGTCCAGCGCGGTATCCCAATTACGCTCAAGCGCATTGCGTGCGTCCGGCTGGCTGGCGATCGCCTCTTGCATCTGTGGTGTCGAACCGTGCGGCGCGCCCTCGGTCGGCATCGTGAAGCCGAGGGTCATACCTTGTGACAGCAACCCCATCCTGCTTCCCCGATCTATGCTCTACGGAATTTCAGTGTCTGCATAATACGCCGCACCCCGTTGCCCTGGCTTTCTGTCATCTGACCGGGCATCGATGACGTGATCACCATTACCCGGCCGTTCGGGGTCGGAGTCATGTAGATGATCTGGTGCAATCTGATGTCTTTCGCCAGCCAACTGCATTCTATCTCTGCGGCATCGACACCATCGAGCTTGACTGTCCTGCGCCCGATGAGCGTGAAATCTATCATCGACTTGCTCACCTCATCGAACTGGTTTTCAAGATATTCCTCGAACGACATGCCAAACGGCAGGTCGTCGCGCGTCACCGTCATTGTCAGGCCGGGGGCCATCGGCGAATTCGATGAAATGATATTCATCGACTGGTCGTTCCAATCCTTGGGCAGGTCTATCGAGCAGTCGTTCATAAGAAACATCGGAAAGCCTTCAACACGTCCAAATATTTCATGACGCTTCACGATCACATCGCATAGGTGCAAATCAATGAGGAAAATCTATCGCAAAGTCGCGCATCGAGCAATTGGCTTTCTTCCGCATCACCCGCGCATCGGGGATCTGCGGCCCGGGCCGCACTCCCTGCCGTCGCATGCGCTGTTTTCATCCCCGCCCGATCGGTTCTAGACTGGTGCGAGATGTCAGACCGGAGCCCTCCCATGTGCCTTTCGCTGCCCTCATGCGCCCATCACCCGATCAACTGCATAGTCCCGCCCCACATGCTGCGCGTGCTGGCCCTGCGCGGCGACGCACAGATCTCGCGCATGGCTCGCAGCCTGTTGAAACAAACAGAAAAACTGCGCGAAGAGCGGGAAGAACACGTCACCCCGACCCCGCCGATCCGCCCCGATGCCCTCGCCGGTCCGGCACTCGACGAGGCCGGGAAGATCTGCTGCCCCGACCGGCGCATCCATGATGGCGAATACAAGGCCGCCTTGCCGGGCAAGCTGGTGCGCAGCGAAGGCGACGCTCCCACAGGAATCGAGGATGCCGATCTCGCCTATGATGGCGCGGGCCAGGTCTTCTCGCTCTTTGCCGAGGAATATGGCCGCAACTCGCTGGACGGCGCGGGCATGCCGCTGATCGCCACGATCCATCACCGCCGCAACTACAACAACGCCTTCTGGGACGGGAACCAGATGACCTATGGCACCGGAGACGGCAAGGTCTTCAGGACATTCCTGGAACTCTCGGTGATCGGACACGAGATGGCCCATGGCATCATCCAGCATTCCGGCGGGCTGATATACGAGAACCAATCGGGCGCCCTGAACGAAAGCATCGCCGATGTCTTCGGCAGCCTGACGCTGCAACGCAGCCTTGGCCAACAGGTGCATGAGGCCGATTGGCTTGTCGGGCGCGGCATCCTCGGTTCCGGCATCAACGGCGTGGCTCTGCGCAGCATGAAGGCGCCGGGCACCGCCTATTCCGACGATCTGCTGGGACAGGATCCGCAGCCATGGCACATGGACGGCTTCGTCTCGACCTCCGAGGACAATGGCGGCGTACATATCAATTCGGGCATTCCGAACCACGCCTTCTACCTGTTCTGCAGCTATCTGGGTGGAAATTCGTGGGAGTTGCCGGGCCGCGTCTGGTATCGCGCCCTCGAACGGCTGAACAACCCGATGGCCTCCTTTGCCGAATGGGCCGATCAGACCATGCAGGCCGCGGCCGAGCTTGCCGGTCTGGGCAGCCACGAGGCAGCGATGCTGCGCCGGGCGTGGAAACTTGTCGGAATCGGCATCTAGGCCTACATTCGCCCGGGTGGGTGAATATTTGGCGGATAGCGGATCATGATCATCGAAATCGACGCGGATGGCGGCTTTGGCGGCATCGCCGCCGCGGCGCTGCACAAGCGGATCGATGTGGACGCCCAAACCGAACCGATGCGGCAAAAGCTGAACGACGCTTTCGGAACAAGGGAATTGCAACGCCTGTCCACTCGGGATTGCGGCGATTGCGCCGATCGGTTGACCTATCGCATCACGCTGTCATTCGAGGGCCGCCGCAGCCGCAGCTTCACCCTTCGCGAGGATCAGATTCCGCCCGAGATGCTGGACCTGATCGACCGGATGTGAACCGGCGTTCAGGAACTCTCCTCCTCGGTCCGCTGCCGCTTGTTCCAGAGGATCGAACTGACGAATGCCGTGGCGATGAAACCCGCTCCAAGCAGGCCGGTGACGACTTCGGGCAAATGCCACATGGTCTGGCCGAACATGATGATCGACAGTGTCAGGATCGACCAGAAGGCGCCATGTTCCAGGTAACGGAACTCGGCCAGCGTCCCGCGCTCGACCAGCATCACCGTCATCGAGCGGACATACATCGCACCGATACCAAGCCCGATGGCGATCAGGAACAGGTTCTGGGTCAACGCGAAGGCCCCGATCACCCCATCGAAGCTGAAGGACGCATCCAGCACCTCGAGATACAGGAAACCACCCAGCCCCGCCTGGGCGGTGTTGCGGGTAGCACTGGAGCCCGACTTGCCCCATTTATCCAGAAGATGTCCCAGTGCATCCACGGTAAGGAAGGTCACGATCCCGCACATCGCGCTGAACATGAACAGCTTCTCGTCGCGCACCGGCAAGAGCCAGACGAAGAACAGGATGAAGGCCAGCACGAAGCCGATCTCCATCCCCCGCACCGATCCGCAGGCTCGCAGGAAACGCTCCAGCTTCCCGATCCAGTCCACCTGTTTTGACTGGTCGAAGAAGAAACTGAGCGCGACCAGCATCAGGAAGGCCCCGCCGAAGGCGCGATAGGCAGATGCGCGTCGATGATCAGATCGGCATATCGCGCGGGATCGGTGGCGGCCAGCTTGATCGCGGCAATGGGCCCGATCCCGGCCGCGATCACCACGATCAGCAGCGGGAACACGATTCGCATGCCGAATACGGCGATCAGGATGCCCCAGGTCAGGAAACGCCGCTGCCATGCAGGCGTCATTTCCTTCAGCTTGTTGGCATTGACGATGGCATTGTCGAAGGACAACGAGATTTCCAGCACCGCCAGCACGACGGCGATCAGCAGAAAGGACAACGCCCCGGCCGCCGTTCCCGAAAACTCCCATCCCAGGTAACCGGCCAGCACGATCCCCAGAGCGGTCACGACCAATGGCCAGAGGAGATAGGAGAGAGAAGAGCGCATCGAAAAGACCCCGCTGATGGTTTCGGATGAGATAGGCCGCCTGAAGCCTGACAGCAAGGCGATGTTCCAATCCGTTTCCGAAGCCGACGGGTTCGGGCCATTACTCCCGCACGCACCAGAACGGACGGAATCACATGGTCATTCGGGCCGGGCTGGGGCAGGTTCCTCGCAATGCGAGAATGGGACAGGAAAGCTTTGCCATGAGCAGTTGGAGACGCTACGCGATCTATTACACGGCAACCGGTGCGCTGGCGGAGTTCGGCGCATCATGGTTGGGCTGGGACATCGCCTCGGGCCGGGAGCAGCCATATCCCCGGATCCCGGACATGCCGGCGGACAGGATCGCCGAGATCACCTCTTCGCCCCATCGCTACGGCTTTCATGCGACACTGAAACCACCCTTCGCGCTTGCCTCCGACAGTAGCGAATCGTCATTGCGGAACAATCTCGCAGCTTTGGCGAAAGGCCAGCCTGCCGTCGCCATCCCCGGCGGGTTGCGGCTTTCAGTCCTGGACGGGTTTCCGGCACTGACATGCGCGGATCACGCCCCCCTGACCGCACTTGCCTCGCGCCTTGTCAGCGAGTCCGACCACCACCGCGCACCATTGGGCGAAGCCGACCGAGCGCGCCGAAACCCCGATCGGCTCACGTCCCGGCAACGCGAGAACCTGGATCGATGGGGTTATCCCTGGGTGATGGACGAGTTCCGATTCCACATGACATTGGGCAACCGACTCCCCGCCCCGGATGCCGAGCGGGTTCTTGCAGCGCTCCGCCCCCGGCTGATTCCGCTATTGCCCGATCCGCATGTGATCGAATCGGTCACTCTGGCCGGAGAGGACATGCAGGGACGGTTTCACATGATCGAACGATTTTCCCTGACAGGTTAAAGCCAGTTCTTCCATCGCAGCAGCAACCAGATGCCGACAGCCGTGCCGACCATCAGGCCGATGGCCATCGGATAGCCCCATGGCTGGTTCAATTCGGGCATATTGGTGAAGTTCATCCCATAGATGCTGGCGATCAGCGTCGGCGGCAGGAAAAGCGCGGCCACGACCGACAAGACCCGAACGGTATTGTTCTGTTGCAGATTGATCATGCCAAGCGTCGTGTCTACCGTCAGACTGACCCGCGAGGACAGGAAATCCGCGTGCACCTCAAGCGCCTGGACATCGCGGAATTGCGAGCGAACCACCGGGCGGAGTTTTTCCGCCTCGGGACGTTCGTCGATGATGGCGGTATAGAAGGCGAGGATGCGCTCTATCGTCAGCAGCCCGAGGCGCACCCGCGCCAGCAACTCGGCCTCGTGCCCGACCTTTTGCAGAGCGGCTTGCAGCCGATCCGAGCCCACGCTGCTGGCACGAGGTTCGAATATCCCCGACATCGTATCGTCCAGCACCCTGCCGGAGCCTTCGAGGATATCGGCCAGCCGGGCGATGATTTCCTCCAGCAAACCCACGAACAGGCGATCGGGGCTGCCGCAGCCAAGCGTCGAACGCTCTCCCCGATCCGGGAATGTCAGGAAAGGGCGCGGCGAGTGGTGGCGCACCGTCACCAGACGCTGTGCGGACAGGATGAAACTGACCGGCATCGCCGAGCGCTCGCCATCGGCACGCTCGCCGGGCAGCACGGCGGTCATGTAGTCAAGCCCGTCCTCGCGATAAAGCCGGTTCGAGATCTCGATCTCTTCCATATCGGCAAGGCTGGGAACGGGAACGCCTATCGCCCGCAAGCTGTCTATTTCCGCGTCACCTGGCTGGATCAGGTCGATCCAGATCGCCTGCTCCAGATCGGCCCCCTTTTCCAGCCGCGTGATCCGGCCGTTGCGGGTGACATATGCATAGAGCATCGGCGGCTCCTTCAGCTAACCAGATCGCCCGGGCGCTGCCCCTCGACAAAGGCGACCAGGTTCGCAAGCGCACGCATCGCCATATCAGTACGCACCTCGTCCGTGGCCGTCCCCAGATGCGGCAACAGCGTGGCGTTCGGAGCGTCGATCAGCGACTGTGGCACCTCTGGTTCGCGTTCGTAGACATCCAGCCCGGCCCCGGCGATCACGCCCGTATTCAGGGCGGAAACCAGCGCCGCCTCCTCGACCACGTCGCCGCGGGCGATATTGACCAGGTAGGATTTGCGGCCCAAGGCCTCCAGTTCCGCCTTGCCGATCATGTGGCGCGTCCCCGCCCCACCCGGCACAGCCACCACGGCAACATCGCAAGCCTGCAGCATCTCGTGCAAACCCGGCATCTGCCGCGCCGGAATATCCAGCGCCGAGACGGTCGAGCGGTTGTGAAACACGACCCGCATGCCGAAACCCAGATGGCAGCGCTGCGCGATGGCCTTACCGATCCGGCCCATGCCGATGATGCCCACGGTCCGCCCGGAGACATTCCCGCCCAGAAGCTGGGTCGGATTCCAGCCGGTCCATTGCCCGGCCCTGAGCAGCCTTTCACCCTCGTTCGCGCGGCGCATGGTCATCAGGATCAGCGTCATGGCGATATCGGCAGTGGCATCGGTCACGACATCGGGCGTATTGGTAACGGTCACCCCGGCCGCTTTCGCCGCCGCCACGTCGATATGATTGTATCCTGCCCCGAAATTGGCGAGAATCCGGCAGCGGAGATCGCCTTCAAAGGCCTTGGCCGTAAAAGCGTCCCCCAAGGTCGGAATGATCGCGTCGTAATCGCACAGCGCCTCCCCCGCCTCTACCTCGGTCAGAGGGGTATTATCGCGAAAGACAGTCTCGAACCGCGCCTCCAGCGCCCGTGTCGCGGTTTCGGTCATCGGCCGTGTCACCAAGAGCTTCATCAATAGAGCCTCCCCCCGTTCGGCACCTCGAGATCGGGCCGGATCAATACCACCTCGCGCTCGCTGTCAGGCACGCCCAGCACCAGCACCTCGGACATGACCGGCCCGATCTGGCGTGGCGGGAAATTCACCACGCAGAGCACCTGCTTGCCGATCAGCGCTTCGGGCTCGTAATGCCGGGTAATCTGGGCCGAGGATTTGCGTTCGCCCAATTCTCCAAGATCCAGCCACAGCTTGATGGCGGGCTTGCGCGCCTCGGGGAACGGCTCGGCGCGGGTGATCGTCGCAACGCGGATATCTACCTTCAGGAAATCGTCAAAGCTGATCGTCATTTCGCGCCTTTCCCCAATTCGCGCCCCCGTTCGGTTGCCGCCGCAACGGTCCGCGCCATCAGCGGCGGCAGGCCCGTCTCGGCGTCCATCAATACCTTCAGCCCCGCAGCGGTAGTGCCTCCGGGAGAAGTCACATTCTCGCGCAGCACCGCCGGATCCTCGTCGGCATCGATGGCCAGTGCCCCTGCTCCGGCGACGGTCATCCGCGCAAGTTCCAGCGCCAGCGCCGGGGCCAGTCCCTGCGCTTCGCCTGCCTTGGCCATCGCCTCGATCATGTGAAACACATAGGCCGGGCCGCTGCCGGACAGGCCGGTAACCGCGTCCATCTGATCCTCGCTGTCCAGGCGCACCACGCGCCCTACCGCAGCCATCAGCGCCTCGGCCAGATCGAGATGCGCCGCCGTTGCCGTCGCGTTGCCGATGATCGCGGAAATTCCCTTGCCGATGGCCGCAGGTGTATTCGGCATCACCCGAACGATGGCAGCGCCGGGAAAAGCCGCCTCGAAGGTGGCGATTGTCGTTCCCGCCGCGACCGAGACGACCAGCGTATCCTTCAGCACCGGCAACTCGCCCAGGGCATCCGCCATCATCTGCGGCTTGACCGCCACCACCAGCACTGCCGGATCATCGGGCAGCCGCGCATTAACGCGCAGCCCGATGTCCTGCCATTCGGGCGCCAGTTTCGGATCGATCACCGTGACCGCACCGGGCTGCAGCCCCCGTGCCAGCCAGCCCCGCAGCATCGCGCCACCCATCCGGCCACAGCCGACCAGCACCAGGCCACGCGCGTTGATATCATCGAAATCGCTCATCCGCTCCCCTCCTGTCATGCGGGGACCGGATGTCCCCTCATGCCCGTCCGTAGGCCTCGCCTATGGCGATGTCCAGCGCTTCGGTCGCGGAGGAATCGGCCCAACCAATCATCTGGAAAGCCGGATAAAAGCGTTCGCAGGCGCTTAACGCATTGCCGATCATCTCGTCGACCTGCTCGGGCGTGGCCAGATTGTCACCGGCAAGCACCAGCCCGTAACGCCAGACTATCAGCCGCTGTTGCGGCCAGAAGGTGAAAGCACCTTCCCAGACCTGGTCGTTGGCAAGATTCAACCCCTCGAAAAGCACCGGCAAGCGCTCGGCGGGCGGGTCCATGTCGAATGTGCAGATAAGCCGCAGCATCTCTTCACCGGGGGACCATGCCAGCGTCAGCGAATAGCTGCGCCATTGCCCCTCGACGATCATCGCGATCTGGTCGTCGGCCAACCGGTCGAAATCCCATTCGTGATGCGTGGCGACCGTTTCGACGATGTCGATGGGATGGATATCGTCGCTCGGGATAAACTCTCCGGTCTGTGCCATATCTGCCTCCTGCCTGATTGCCAGAGCGATTCCTTGACCGCTAACCCTTGTGGCGACCTCAATACCGGGCGGGATCGCCGGGAAGTTCTTACTATATATCGTGGTTCGGATTGCCTCTGCTGTAAAGCGAAAATATCTGTCACCTTGTAACTAATGAGCGGTTCACCCATCCGGTTCCCGGGAAAAATCCGCAGAAGAGGCAGGAGATGCAGCGCGATCACGGTGGCGATATCGACATGGCGGCAGCGCGCTATGGGGCAGGCGACTGGATCGACCTGTCGACCGGAATCAACCGCCGTCCATGGCCGGTTGCGACATTGGGGGACGACGCCTGGCGGTCCCTGCCGACCGCCGCCGCTATGCGCCGCCTGACGGAGGTGGCCGCCGATTGGTTTCGCTGCGCACCCTCGTCGGTCCTGCCGGTAGCGGGCGCATCCGCAGCGATCCAGCTGGTCCCGCGGCTGCTGCCGCGCGGACGCGCCGCCGTTCTTGCGCCCAGCTACAACGAACATGCCGCCAGCCTGCGCTCTGCGGGCTGGACGGTCACCGAATGCGCGCGGATCGAGGATATGGCCGGGGCCGATCTTGCCGTCGTGGTCAATCCGAACAATCCCGATGGCCGCGAATGGCAGGCCTCGGCGCTGGCCGGGCTGGCGGCGCAGACCGGCCATCTGATCGTCGATGAAAGCTTTGCCGATCCGCGTCCGGATCTGTCGCTTGCTCCCTTGCTGCCGGAAAACGCCGTGATCCTGCGAAGTTTCGGAAAGTTCTGGGGATTGGCGGGGCTGCGGCTTGGTTTCGTCATCGCCGCCCCCGCCCTGCTCGAACGCATCGCCGAGGCTGCGGGGCCCTGGTCCGTCAGCGGTCCGGCATTGGAGATCGGCGCAGCGCCATGGCCGATCATGGCTGGGCGGATGGCGCGGTGGGCTATCATTCGGAGGCAAGCCTTCGCCTTGACCGTATCGCCATATCCGCGGGCTGGACTCCCGCAGGGGGGACCCACCTGTTCCGTCTCTATGACGCCGGAGACGCGATTGCGGCGCAGGACCGGCTCGCCCGCGCCCATATCTGGACCCGGCGCTTTCCCTATTCCGATCGCTGGCTCCGGCTCGGCATCCCCGGAAACATGCGGGAATGGGACAGGCTGATTGCCGCGCTCCGAAATGCGTGACCTCCTGGACTCTGGCATTCAGGGATGGTCTCGGGCAGATTCGGGATATTCGCCACGGAGGATCGATGCCCCGCCTGACCGCACTGTTCACCGCGCTTGTCCTGAGCGCCATGCCCGCCATCGCGGATACCCCGCTGATCATCCTGGATCGCACGCAACTCCCCTTCGATCTTGGCCCCGGCCATCCCGCGAACAATCCGGCCAGGCCCTCGAATTCGCCCAACGCGTCATGGAACTCGGCCGGAAACACGGCGAATTCCTCGTCCACATGGGAAAACCGCCCGTCGAACCCGGCCAATGAGAAGCGGCTGATCATCACGGCGGATGGCAGCGTTCTGGGCTATTACGCAACCAATGCCGGGGGCGTGTTGAACCTGTTCGACGTGAATGGCCGCCGTATCGCCTACCGCCCAGCCAAGGGCACCCGAAGCCTGTACACCATCGGCGGGGAATGGTGCGGAACAGTCGATGACGGGCGCGGCGGCGAGTTCGTCCTTGCTGTCACCAGGGGCTGCGCCGCCGGCTTCGGCCGGTGAGGCGGGCGATCTTCCGGTGACCGGGCCACGGCCTTAATACCGTTACAATTCCGCCTTAAAGGGGGACGAAACGCCGGAGAGGATCATGAGCGAACAACCCAAGGACTGGCTGGAAGCCGAGCTTCAGGACACGATCGACGAAGATATCGAAATCGAGATGGAAGACGCCATCCTTTCGGCCGAGATCAAGCGCATCTATCGCAGCCATCATCCCGACCAGATGCCCCGGAAGGGATATTTCCACGAACTTCTGCGCCTGCAATCGGAGCTGATCAAGCTGCAGGACTGGGTCAGCTATCACAAGGAAAAGGTGGTCGTGATCTTCGAGGGCCGCGATTCGGCAGGCAAGGGCGGCGCGATCAAGCGGATCACGCAGCGCCTGAACCCGCGCGTCGCCCGCGTCGTTGCCCTGCCCGCCCCTTCGGACCGCGAGAAGACGCAATGGTATTTCCAGCGCTACGTGCCGCATCTGCCCGCAGGCGGCGAGATCGTGCTGTTCGACCGCAGCTGGTACAACCGCGCCGGGGTCGAGCGGGTAATGGGTTTTGCCGACGAGGACCAGGTCGAACAATTCTTTCAGGACGTTCCCGAGTTCGAGCGGATGCTGGTCAGGTCAGGGATACGGCTGGTGAAATACTGGTTCTCGATCACCGACGAGGAACAGCAGATGCGATTCCTGATCCGCATCCACGATCCGCTGAAGCAATGGAAGCTCTCACCCATGGATCTGCAGTCACGGGTCCGTTGGGAAGCCTATACCAAGGCCAAGGAAGACATGTTCGAGCGCACCAATATTCCCGAGGCGCCCTGGTATATCGTTCCCGGAAACGACAAGAAGCGCGCCCGGCTGAACTGCATGAACCACCTGCTGGGACTGATCCCCTATGGTGAGGTGCCGCATGAGGAGGTCTCATTGCCGAACCGGGTCTTCAACCCCGATTACGAACGCGAGGTCTTGCCACGCGAACTGTATGTGCCCCAGAAATACTGAACCGGGTCAAAGGGGGCTGCCCGCCCCGCCGCGCGTGCCGCGCGACTCCCCCGGAGGTATTGGAACAAAGAAGAAGGGGGCGCCGGTGCTTGAATATCATGTTTACGACGTGTTCACCGACCGGCCATTCGCGGGCAACCCGCTGGCCGTGGTCATGGGAGCAGATGGGCTGAGCACCGCGCAGATGCAGGTCATCGCGCGCGAATTCAACCTGTCCGAGACGATCTTTGTGATGGCTCCGCGCGATCCGGCGAATACGGCTCGGGTTCGGATCTTCTTTCCGACCGCCGAGATCCCCTTTGCAGGTCATCCGACCATCGGCTGCGCATTGCATCTGGCCGGCGGACAGGACGGGCGGATACTGCTGGAAGAGGAAGCGGGACTGGTCCCGGTCGAGATCCGTGAAGGGCAGGCGGAATTCATTGCCCCGAAGCTGCCCGTCGCGCATCCGGGCAAGACGGATGCCGAACTGATTGCCCGGGCACTGGACCTGCCCGCAACCGCAATCGGGTTCGCGGGTCATCGGCCGGGCATCTGGCAAGGCGGTCCGGCCTTTCTCTTCGTGCCGGTTGCCGGTCTGGACGACCTGGCTGCCGCCCGTCCGATAGAACCTTCGTGGTCCCGGCTGATGGCCGAAGCGCAGGTTGACAGCGCCTATCTCTATACAGCCGGGGATTCCGGTTTTCGCGCCCGGATGTTCTCGCCGACGGCCGGTATTCCCGAGGATCCGGCGACCGGGTCTGCCTCGGCCATACTGGCGGCGCAACTGCTGGAAAGTGGCGCCCTGACCGAGGATGAAACGCATATCCTCCTGCAACAGGGCATCGAGATGGGGCGGCCCTCGCGGATCGGCCTGACCGCCATCCTGCGGGGCGGCAAGCTGGACGAAATCAGGATCAGCGGAAAAGCCGTCCCGATCGCCGAGGGACGCATCCGGGTACCGGAGGAGACATGACGAAAGCCTATTGGATCGCCCATGTCAGCATCGCCGACCCCGAAGCCTACGAAGCATATCGCCGGGCCAATGCCGAAGCCTTCCGGAAATTCGGCGGACGGTTCCTGGTTCGCGGGGGGCCGCAGGAAATCGTCGAGGGCGAGATGCGGCCGCGCAGCGTGGTGATCGAGTTTCCTTCGCTTCAGGCGGCGCGGGATTGTTATCATAGCGTCGAGTATCAGCGGGCCAAGGCATTCCGGGATCCCGTCAGCGATGCCGATCTGGTGATCGTCGAGGGCTGGGCAGGCGACAGCTAGAGACTTGTGGTTACGAAGAAAAACCGTATGATTGACGTATGTTTCGCAACCTCCTGACTCGCCTTTTCAACGACGACCCGCATCCGCGACCCCTGGCTTCGCCGGATGCCGAGGTGGCGATTGCCGCGCTCCTGGTGCGAGTCGCCCGGGCCGATGATATCTACGATCAGGCCGAGCGGCAGCGGATCGACCGGATCCTGGCCCGCAGGCGCGGGCTGACGCTGGAAGAGGCTGCCGAACGCCGGGCGGCGGCGGAGATGATCGAGGCCGAGGCCCCGGATACCGTGCGCTTCACGCGCGAGGTCAAGGAGCGGATCGCCCTGGAGGATCGGGTGGATGTGATCGGCTCGATGTGGGAGACGGCCTATGCCGACAGCAAGCGGGCCGCGGATGAGGAAACCCTGATCCGCCTGGTGGCCGGGCTTCTGGGGGTGCCGGATCGCGACTCGGCGCTGGCGCGGCAGAAGGTCCTGCAGGATCTGGGGATAAGCGAGGACTGAGACGTCAGAAGCCCATCCTGTCGCGCAGCCCATACCATGCCATTCCCGCGACCAGAAGCGGGGTCCTGAGCATCGCGCCGCCGGGAAACGGGCGTGTCGGAACCGCTGCCATCGCATCGAAACCTTCGGCTTGCCCCGCCACCGCCTCGGCCATCAGCCGTCCCGACAATGTCGCCAATGCGACGCCATGCCCCGAGAACCCGCTGGCAGACAGGCAGTTGGGCGCGGGGCGGGCGAAACAGGGCATCCGGTTCATGGTGATCGCCAATGTCCCTCCCCAGGCATGGGTCAGGCGGATGTTCCGAAGCTGCGGATAGACCGACAACAGATGCGGCTGCACCACTTGGGCGATGTCATTGGGGAAACGATAGCTGACGGTCTCGCCCCCGCCGAATATCAAGCGCCGCTCATCATCCAGGCGCCAGTAATTCACCACGAACTTGGTATCGGCGACCGCAGGGTTTCGCGGCAGGATTTCGGGAAAGCTATCATCCAGAGGCTCGGTCGCGACGATGTAATTGTTGATCGGCATGACACGGGCTGCGATCTGCGGAGCGATATCGCCCAGATAACCGTTCCCGGCAAGGATCACGTGATCGCAGATCACCTTGCCGGTATCGCAATGAACGGTGCTTTTCTCCCCCGCCTTTCCGGCATGGGTGATGCGGTGGACATGGCTGTTCTCGAAGATGCGCGCGCCGGCCGTCTTCGCCAGGCTGGCGATGCCAATCGCGAGGTTCAGGGGATGAAGATGTCCTGCCCCCCAATCCACATCCCCCCCGATATAAGCCTCGCTGCCGATGAGATCGGCCAGCCCCCGGTGATCCAGAACTTCAACATCCGGGTAGTCGTAATGCTGCGCCAGATGATCGGCGATATGCTTGGCGTGATCGACCTCTGCCTTGTTGCGGCAGGCATGGGCCACACCGTTGCGAACCAGAACCCCCGCCTCACCGGCCAACGAGCTGACCAGCGCCTTTGCCTCTTCGGCCAGTTGCCACAGGCGGCGCGCAGCATCCCGGCCCAATTGCTCCTCGAGCCAGTCAACCTCTTGCCGCTGGCCCGATCCCAATTGACCGCCATTGCGGCCCGAGGCACCGAAACCCACGCGATGCGCCTCGACCAGCACGACCTGAAACCCGCGCCGGGCCAGGTGAAGCGCCGCCGACAGGCCGGTATAGCCGCCTCCGACGACCGCGACATCGGCCCGTGCCTCGCCCTTCAGCATCGGGAAAGGATCAAGCGTGTTGCGGGTCTCGGCATAGAGGCTGGCGGGATATTCGCCCCGCCGATCGTTGACATAAAGCAGGTTCATGAAGTCTCCGGCAGCCAGAATGGTCGTGGCCTATCCAGCCCTCACACGTTCAATAGCAGATGTTCCCGTTCCCACGGGCTGATGACCTGCAGGAACTCCTTGTATTCGTTCCTCTTCACAGATTCGTAAACGGCTGCGAACTCTTCGCCCAGAACGCTGCGCATGGCGGCGTTCCCGGCCATGATGTCCAGCGCATCGCCCAGATTATAGGGCAGTTCGTCCTGCGACATATAGGCGTCGCCCAGATATTCGGCGCGAGGGGCCTCCCCCTCCAGCAGCCCCAGGTAACCGCAGGCCAGCGAGGCGGCGATGCCCAGGTAAGGGTTGCAATCCATCCCCGCGAGGCGGTTCTCGACCCGCCGTGCCTCGGGACCCGAGATCGGCACGCGCAACCCCGTCGTGCGGTTGTCATGCGCCCATTCCAGGTTGATCGGCGCGGCGAAATCCGGAACATAACGGCGATAGCTGTTCACATAGGGTGCCAGCAGAGCGATCGCCGCCGGCAGATGCCGCTGCATCCCGGCGATGAAATTCAGGAAAGCGGTGGTTTCCCGTCCCTGAGCATCCGAGAAGATATTCCGTCCGGTCTGCATGTCGACGACCGAGTGGTGGATATGCATGGCGCTGCCCGGTTCGCCCTCGATCGGCTTGGCCATGAAGGTCGCGAAGCAATCATGGCGCAGCGCGGCCTCGCGGATCAGGCGCTTGAAATAGAACATCTCGTCTGCGAGGGCGACGGGATCTCCGTGATTGAGGTTGATCTCGACCTGCCCTGCCCCGCCCTCTTGCAGGATGCCGTCTATCTCGAAACCCTGGGCTTCGGCGAAGTCATAGATATCGTCGATGACCTTGCCGTATTCGTCCACCGCCGACATGGAATAGGCCTGCTTGGCCGCCGCCCGCCTGCCGGTGCGGCCCATGGGCGGGATGATTGGCTGATTCGGATCGGTGTTGCGTGCGACCAGAAAGAATTCCATCTCGGGCGCGACGACGGGTTTCCAGCCCTTTTCCTCGTAAAGCTTGACCACCCGTTTCAGCACATTGCGCGGTGCGATGGGAAACGGGTTTCCCTGCTGGTCGGTGGCGTCATGGATGATCTGAAGCGTCCAATCCGCCGTCCATGGCGCGGCGCTGGCCGTGCTGTAATCCGGGATCAGGATCATGTCGGGCTCGGTAAAGGCGCCCGTCGGGTTATCCGCCCATTCGCCGGTGATCGTCTGCAGGAAGATCGAATTCGGCAGGTAGAACTTGTCCTGACGTGCGAATTTCGAGGCAGGCATCGCCTTGCCCCGAGCCACGCCGGCGATATCGGCCACAATGCATTCGACCTCGTCAAGCCGCCGCCCGGCCAGGTATTCGCGTGCCGCCTCGGGTGTGCGGTCGATCCATTGCTTGTTCATGCCGCACCCTTCGCCTGTCCACGGGGCTGTTTGAAAAACGCCTCGATCCGATCCGCCAGCCCGTCCGAATTCCGCGCCCCGCCCATCCGGGCGGCCGCACCGTCCAGCAGGTCCTGCGGCACGACACCCTTGGCGCGCGTGTCCATCAAACCCTGCACGAAGGCATCGTCGAATTCGGGATGCGGCTGCACGCTATAGGCCCGGTTGCCATAGACCAGCACGGCATTCTCGCATGTGTCGTTGCGCCCGATGACCTCGGCCCCCTCGGGCAGGGCCACGCCTGATCCTGGTGCCAGGCGTTCAGGGTCACGGTTTCACCGCCGACATCGTAATCCTGCGCGCCGATCACCCATCCGCCGGGATGCTTGACCACCTTGCCGCCCAATGCCTGGGCGATGATCTGGTGACCGAAGCAGATACCGACCTGCGGCACCCCCTCGGCATAGGCGCGCCGGATGAAATCCTCGAGCGGCGGAATGAAGGCGTGATCCTCGTATGCTCCGTGGCGGGAACCGGTCAGCAACCAGCCATCCGCATCGTGAACATCCGAGGGGAATTCCATCCCCTCGACATGCCAGACCCGGAACTCGAACCCCCGACCGTCCAGCAGCCGCATGAACATGTCCGGATAGTCGCCCAGTTCTTCCTTCATCTGCGCGGGCGACTGGCCGCATTGAAGTATGCCGATACGCATGAATGACCTGCGATGTTATCTATGACTGCAAGGTAGTCGCCCGGATGGGGTGGCCGCAAGGGGCTGCACCATTTGACTGGCTGGCAAAGCACCCGGGGACAGGATAGCCTGCAGCCCGAACCGATCACGAAGGAGCAGCGTTCATGTCCGCAATCGACCCCGATGGCCTGCAGGAATTCTCGGTGGTTTTCACCGACCGCTCGCTGAACCACATGTCGCAGAAGTTCCAGCAGGTCATGCGCGAGCTGTCTTCTACCCTGCGCGAGGTCTATAGCGCCGATCAGATCGCCATCGTGCCGGGAGGAGGTACCTACGCGATGGAGGCCGTGGCACGGCAATTTGGCCGCGATGCCCATGCGCTGATCGTCCGCAACGGCTGGTTCAGCTATCGTTGGAGCCAGATTTTCGAGGCCGGCGGATTTGCCCGCGACACCACCGTCGCCATGGCCCGCCCCGCCGGGAACGAGCCGCAACCCGCCTTTGCCCCGCCGCCGATCGAGGAAGTGGTCGCCAAAATTCGCGAGGCCCGCCCCGATGTGGTCTTTGCCCCGCATGTCGAGACTTCCGCCGGCCTGATCCTGCCCGACGACTATATCGCCGCGATGGCCGGAGCAGCGCATGAGGTGGGGGCGCTCATGGTGCTGGATTGCATCGCTTCGGGGACAATCTGGGTGGACATGAAGGCGCTTGGTGTCGATGTCCTGGTCTCGGCACCGCAAAAGGGCTGGTCCGCGTCGCCATCGGCCGGGCTGGTCATGATGTCCGAAGCCGCGGCAACACGGCTGCAGCAGACCGAGAGCGACAGCTTTGCACTGGATCTCAGGAAATGGCGGACCATCATGGCCGCCTATGAAGATGGGGGCCACGCCTATCACGCGACCATGCCAACTGATGCATTGGTCGGGCTGCACGCGGCTGTGGCGGAGACGCGGGACATGGGATTCGATGCAGCGCGGGACGCGCAATGGCAGCTTGGCAACGCTGTCCGCGCGATGCTGGCCGAAAAGGGTATCCGCTCGGTCGCAGCTCCGGGCTTTGCCGCGCCTGGCGTCGTCGTCTCCTATACCAAGGATCCGGATATCAAGTCCGGCAGGAAATTCGCGGCCGAAGGCATGCAGATCGCGGCTGGCGTCCCCCTCGCCGTGAACGAAGGGGACAGTTTCTCGACCTTCCGGCTCGGGCTTTTCGGGCTCGACAAACTGAAGGATGTCGAGGGCACGGTCGAACGGCTGAGAACCGTTCTGGACAAGGTTCTGTAAGACCCGTCCGGCAAGACCGGGCCCCGGATCGGCGACAGGTCGGGACAGCGATCAGATATGCCGGGGGAATTCGATCTTCGGGCAGCGATCCTGGATCATCTCGACACCGCGTTCGCGGGCCCTGCTCGCGGCCGCGTCATCCCTGACCCCCAGTTGCAGCCAGATGACCTTGAGATCGGGCATATGCGCCAGAGCCTCGTCGACGATCGGGCCGACGGCCTCGGAACGACGGAAGATATCCACCATCTGGACTCCGGCATCGGCTGGAATATCGGCAAGGCTGGCATAGACCTGCTCATCCAGGATCGTGCTGCCGGCATGACCGGGATTGACCGGGATGACGCGTATCCCCTGCGATTGCAGGTAACGCGCCACACCCCAGCTGGGCCGAGCCTCGTTGGGCGACAAACCGACCATTGCGACCACCTTCGTGTCACGAGCAATCCGGGCGATCTGTTCGTCCTGATCAATGTCAATCTGCAAGGTGAGCCTCCCTCTCTGCCAGGATGGAGCGTCAACCTTGCATAGAAAAGGCGCCCGGTCCAGAATCTGGCCGGGCGCAAGTCGCGGAACGAGGGACAGTGATCCGAACATGACCGTTCCGGGGTCATGTTCTGTGATGTAAATGGGCATCAGCCGGAAAAAGTTCCAGAATATTCGCGAATTCGTGATTATGTCGTGCGAATTTCGCGATTTACTTCACCATGGACCAGGTTTTCCGGGCTTCATCCAGTATCTCGTCCGGGGCCCGCCTGATCCTGCGTAACTCCACATCGGAGCGCAATAAATAGAGTTGTCGGTCGATAACGGCGAAAAACCGCGGATCGCCCCGCTCTTTCCGGCCATCGGCCAGGGAAACAGGGCAGAACCCTTCGAAAGCCGGGGCGAACTGTCGTGGATCGGCCTCGAATCGGGTCCGATTCTCTTCGGACACGAAATGCCAGGATTTTCCCTTCCACATCGTCGCGATATCGCTGCGCCCGGGAACCGCCCGTCCGAAACTGTAGCCGACGGCGTCATATCCTCCCAATGCCCAATCCTTCGCAGCGGCGGGCAATGCGAATGCAAATATCAGCGATATGGACAGAATCAGCGGCTTCATGGTTACCAGGATCATGGAAGTCACTAGCTTTGACAGTGTAGCGCGTGATTCTCAATGTCGGGCCGAAGATATCTCATGCTTGTGATTTATGCTCACCGAGCCGCAGCATATAACGCCACCGCCGCAGCATTCGACACATTGAGGGAGCCGAAATCCGCCGCGAAGGGAATGCGCGCGATGTGATCGCAGCTTTTCATCGTCAGTTCCCGCATGCCCGGACCCTCGGCCCCCATGACCAGGCAAAGGGCACGGCCCTGAAGACCGGCCAGCAGTTCGGGCAGGACCGTATCGCCGGAGCCGTCGAGCCCGACCAGGACGAAGCCCATTTGCTTCAGCTGGTTCAGCGCCTCGGCAAGGTTCGGCACGCGCAGGTAGGGCTGGCGTTCCAGCGCACCGGATGCGGTCTTGGCCAGGGCCCCTGTCTCGGGCGCGAATGGCGGGCCGGTGCGATCACCGCGCGCGCGCCGAACACCTCGGCCGAGCGCAGGATGGCCCCGGCATTATGCGGATCGCTGACCCTGTCGAGCGCAACCAGCAACGGGCGCGTCTCTCCCGGAGCCTCGCGCAAGGCGACCTCGCTGAGGCTTCCCCATTTCAGCGGCTTAACCTCAAGCGCCGCGCCCTGGTGGACATTTTCGTCGGACAATGGAACGGTCTTCGTGAAAACGCGCGGATCGGTCAGTTCCGGCGTCACGCCATGAAGATCGCCCAAACGGTCCAGGGCATTCCGTGTCACCACCAATCGCAGCTTTTCACGCCCGGGATTTGCCAGTGCATCGCGTACGGCGTGCAATCCGAACAGCCAGACTGTTTCGGCGGCTGCCGCCCGGCGGGCTCGTTCCTTGTCGATGACCCAGTTGGGCTTTTTCGATTTGCGCGGCGTGTCGGCCATCTTGCTTTCCTTTGTTGCGCTTCCCTCTCTGCGCGTCCCGACGTGATCGCGCAAGCCCCGGAAATCCGCTTGACGCCCCTGAACGGGACCGCTAATCACTCCTCACGCCGACGGCGCTCGGTGGGCGACGTGCTGCAAGGTGCGGCAGCGGACTGTAACTCCGCCGGGGAGACCCATGCCTGGTTCGATTCCAGGGTCGCCCACCATTTTCCACTCAAATTCGCGAGATAGCAGGCATCGCCGCCTCGATTGCCAGAGATTCGTCGCGAACGAACCACCCAAGAAACTGCCGGGCGGAAATATTTGCGGCATCATGCAAAGGAAGCCGCCGAAGGAATGAGTTCCTCCGGCGGCAATCGCGATCCGGTCACCGTCGTTATGGCCGCCGGATAGCGTCAGGCGACCAGGGGCTTGCCATTCCTGGCATGCCGGCTGGCCATTTGCCTCACCAGACGCCCTTGCGGGATCGGTCGGGCTGCGGGCTTTGCTTCACCCTCCCGCAATTCCGGGAATAGCGTGTAGATTTCCTCCAATGCAGCAGGTCCGACCGCCCTGAGCGCCTGCGGGCCGGTATAAAGCGATTCGGTCCAGGCACCGTTCGAGCACACGATCTGATGATCATCGAAAAGAAAGTGAACATAGGTGATCTCGTCACATTCCTGGTCGATATCGATCCCGTCGATCTCACAAAGTTGCTTGGCCGCGACCAGCACCTCGTCGGTGCCGAACATTCTCAGGGCGATCTGCGAACGCACCAGGACCCGGTGCTGTGGCGAGACCAGCAAATCCGACTGCGGCATCTGGCTGCCAAGCGCCCCCGCCCGGATCCGGATCGGACGCAGTCCCGGATTGAGCCTCAGATCATGCCTGTCCAGCTTTCGCCGCGCAATCCAGCGGATGGGCTGAAGACCGTTATCGCTGGTCAGAACCAGGTTCCCGGCCGCAAGGTCGCCCGCCGCCACCGGACCATATGCGGTCGAAATCCGGGTTTCCGCTGTGAAGCAGGGGAAGATGATCTCGGGAAGGATATATTCGCCGACCTGACATTCGAAGATCGTCTCATCGGTCACGAATGCCTGGCATGAATGCACAGGGGAATTGGAAGCGATGAAGCCGAATTGCAGGTCGGACTGACCGGGTATATTCGCCGTCAGAGCCATCCAGTCCTTTTCATCCTGCCGGACGCTATACACCGCATCGGGATGCCCGATATCCGTCGTGTAGCTGTTCCAATTTGCACCGCCATCGGTCGAGTACTCGACGACGACATTCGAATTTGGAACGACATGACTTACGGCCCCGTCGCTGACATCCTCACCCTGAACCGTCAGCCGCCAGCCGGTGATCTCTCCGATATCGGCGACCGCTCCATTGGACACCAGACGATCGCCGGGATGGTTGGTATTGATGGTGAGCTTCTGCTCACCCATCGGATTGGTGATCAGCTCAAATGCGTTGGATGTATTGAAATCGCCAAGCTGATCATTCGAAAAATAGAGCGCATAGGCTGCCATGGCTCGTTACCCCACTACTGGTTAAAACACGCAACAATGCCGCGACCCTACATGGCTCGCGAAAACATGGTTAATGCCGAGCGGGGCAGGGAATGGCAATTGCCCGGCGCATGCGCCCAAAACCTGTCAGCAAGTTTCCGCGCATCCGTAGACCTCCCACGCCCCCCCCCAAGCCCTCAGCCAAGCATGCCCAACGGTCCCGGAAGCCGCTCTTCCGACAGCATGACATTGGCCTCGACCTGCCCCACCCCCGGCAGCGTCATGATGCGCCGGCGCAGGATTCGTTCGAAATCGCTGATGTCGCGGGCGGTGATCCGCAGACGGTAATCGAATTGGCCCAGCACATGCTGGACCGTCTGCACCTCGGGAATCGCGGTCACCGCACGTTCGAAATCCTCCAGCGAAACCCGTCCCTTGGCGGCAAGGCGGATACCCAGGAACACGGTCACGCCAAACCCCAGGGCAGCATTGTCCACGACCACCCGCCGCCCCGCCAATACGCCGGTTTCCTCCAGCTTGCGAATCCGCCGCCAGGCGCCGATTGTCCGATCCCCACCATGCGCCCGATCTCGGCCGCGCTCTTGGTGGCATCCGCCGTCAGAGCCCTCAGGATCGCCAAATCCGTCGCGTCCAGCCCGCTCATAGCGCCAGCTCCGCGCTGTCCTTGATGGTCGAAATCAGCATCAGCGCATCGCTGTCGGAGACATGCGGCAATGTCAGGATCCGGTCGCGGTATATCTCCTGCCAATGCGCCATGTCGCGCGCAATCACCGACAGGCGCAAATCAACGCTCCCCAGGAATGTCTGGATCTCGGTCACTTCGGGAACTTCGCGCGCCGCCGCGATGAATTCGTCCAGTGCACGGGGATTGGTCTTGTCCAGCGTGAAGCGCAAGCTCACCTCGACCTCCCATCCAAGGGCGCGCCAGTCGATGCGGCTCTGTATCGCAGAGATCACCCCCGCTTCGCGCATTCGTTCCACGCGCCGCCAAAGGCTGGCGCTGGTCACCCCCGCCCGGTCCGCCAGCACGGAATTGGGAGCGCCGGGATCGGCGAGAAGCTGGCGCAATATGCGCCGATCCGTCGTATCAGGCATGAATTTTGTCAAGTTTGCATCTTTTGGACATGGATATTTGTCAACACTCGCATAATTCGCGAAAAATGAACATCCCCGGCAGTATATAAGGACTACAACCTCGACATCAGACAGGAAAGGACTTGGACCATGCGCGTTTACTATGACCGCGACTGCGATGTGAACCTGATCAAGGACAAGAAGGTGGCGATCCTCGGCTATGGCAGCCAGGGCCACGCCCATGCGCTGAACCTGCGCGACAGCGGGGCCAAAAACGTGGTCATCGCGTTGCGCGAGGGCAGCCCCTCGGCCGCCAAGGCCGAAGCGGAAGGGTTGAAGGTGATGGGCATCGCCGAGGCCGCAGCCTGGTGCGACCTGATCATGTTCACCATGCCGGACGAATTGCAGGCCGAGACCTACAGGAAGCACGTCCATGACAATCTGCGCGAAGGCGCGGCGATCGCATTCGCCCATGGCCTGAACGTGCATTTCGGCCTGATCGAGCCGAAACCCGGCGTCGATGTCATCATGATGGCTCCGAAGGGCCCCGGCCACACCGTCCGCGGCGAATATGTCAAGGGCGGCGGCGTGCCCTGCCTTGTCGCAGTGCACAATGACGCCTCGGGCAAGGCGATGGATCTGGGCCTGTCCTATTGCTCGGCCATCGGCGGCGGGCGCTCGGGCATCATCGAGACCAATTTCCGCGAAGAATGCGAAACTGACCTGTTCGGCGAGCAGGCGGTGCTTTGCGGCGGCCTGGTCGAACTGATCCGCATGGGCTTCGAGACGCTGGTCGAAGCGGGCTACGAGCCCGAAATGGCCTATTTCGAGTGTCTCCACGAGGTGAAGCTGATCGTGGACCTGATCTATGAAGGCGGTATCGCCAACATGAACTACTCGATCTCGAACACTGCCGAATACGGCGAATATGTCAGCGGCCCGCGGATCCTCCCCTACGAGGAAACCAAGAAACGCATGAAGGATGTTCTGACCGATATCCAGACCGGCCGTTTCGTGCGCGACTTCATGCAGGAGAACACCGTCGGCCAGCCGATGTTCAAGGCCACGCGCCGCATCAATGACGAACATCAGATCGAACAGGTCGGCGCCAAGCTGCGCGAGATGATGCCCTGGATCAGCAAGGGCAAGATGGTCGATCGCAACCGCAACTGACCGTCATGGGAAGGGGGCCTCGTGGCCCCCTTTTTTCGTTTGCCGGTCTTACCAGCGCAGCAGGTAGCGCCCCGCCAACGCACCTATCCCGGCGACGATCAGGATCCCGAGACCGTACCAGGTCAGGAAAAACAGCGGCGCGTCCTCGGTGCAGTGCAGCGTGTAGATGGCAGTGGACAATCCCCCGACCGCCAATCCGATACAGGCTCCACAATGCATCGGCGCGGGGCTTGCCCCGTCCCGCATCACCCGGATCGCCAATGCCAGCGGCACGATCGAAATCGAAATGATCGAGATCAGGCAGGCCTGCCGGGAACTGCCAAGCACTGCGGGCAATAGTTCCGGGGCGGGAGTTGCCACCACGATCTGCAGCAACCAGGCGACTGCAACGACCCCGACAGCAGGTGCGATCCAGAGCGCCGGAATCCTGCGGGTCTGGGGGCTGGTCAGCTTGGCGGCGGCAGCAAGCGCGGGAAGGGCGACACCAAGCGGCAACAGCCATTTCATCATGGTCACCGGCCCCGACATCGCCTGCATCAGGTCGCCCCGCACCCCCAGGATCGTCAATGCGATCATGGCAGTCAACGCAAGCCCCGCAGCGGTAAACCCGAAGACACGCGGCACGACCCGATGCGGCATGACCGTGTCACCCGCAAGAATGGCTATCAACTGGTCCGTTTTCACAGCCCTTCCTCCTTCCGGATCACCGCCAGCCGCTTGAGCGCGCGATGCAATGCCACGCGCAACGCGCCCGGGGCCAGCCCGAGACGGCGCCCGCATTCCTCGTTGCCACGCTCTTCCAGCGCCAGGCAACGCAACAGCGCCGCATCACGCTCGGGCAGGCGGTCGATCAGTATCTCGGCATCGCGGTTCTCCAGCGGATCGGCGCCGGGTTCCGCCTCGAACTGGTCGATGAACTCGTCCACCGGCACATGCACGGCGCGCCCCTTGCGGCGAAAGGCATCCACCAGCTTGTGTCGCGCGATGGCATAGACCCATGGCCGCAAGGGCTGGGTCGGATCCCATGTTCCGCGCTTGAGATGTATGGCCATCAAGCTGTCCTGCACCACATCCTCACACCAATCCAGATCCATGCCGGAGGCACGCGCCCGGACGATCCCACGCAGCACCGGCGCCATTTCGGTCAGCAGGCGCTGATAGGTCTCGGCATCGCCACGCAACGCCGACCGCATCATCTCTGACCAATCGGATTGCGCTTTCGATGCACCCTTACGCTCCTGCATCACATGACCCTACGTATCCTGGCCGCATATCGTTACATCGCCGCCTTGAAAAATGACAATGTCGCCCGGACACCCACAGGTAACGATTGCCCCAAGCACGCACTTGCGGCAAAGATCGCGGAGACCCGGAGCCCGGCCAGGCATGTCTGATCATGCGCCGATCTCTACCGCGTCAGGCGCGCGATCAGCGACGAGGTATCCCACCGCCCGCCGCCCATGGATTGCACCTCCTTGTAGAACTGGTCCACCAAGGCGGTGACCGGCAGGGAAACCCCCACCTCGTCCGCCGCAGCAAGGCAGATCGCCAGATCCTTGCGCATCCAGTCGACCGCGAAACCATGCTCGAATTCACCTGCCGCCATGGTCTTGTGACGATTCGCCATCTGCCAGCTCCCGGCGGCGCCCTGGCTGATCACTTCGACCACCTGGTCGGTATCGAGCCCCGCCTTCTGCGCGAATGCCAGCGCTTCCGACAATCCCTGCACCAGCCCCGCGATGGCGATCTGGTTGCACATCTTGGTCATCTGGCCCGCACCGACATCGCCCAGGCGGCGGCAGATCTTGGCATAGGCATCGATAACCGGCGCGGCGCGGTCGAAATGACCCTGATCGCCGCCGCACATCACCGAGAGCTGGCCATTTTCTGCCCCAGCCTGGCCGCCCGAGATCGGCGCATCGACATAACCCAGCCCCGCCTGCCGCGCCGCCTCGGCCAGTTCTCGGGTGACTGCGGCGGAAACTGTGGTGTGATCGACAAAGATCGCGCCCTCGGCCATGCCGGCAAAGGCTCCATCCTCGCCCAGGCAGACCGAGCGCAGATCGTCGTCATTACCCACGCAGGCCATGACGAAATCGCCCCCCTTCACCGCTTCGCGTGGCGTCGCGCAGGCATTCCCGCCATGTTCAGCCACCCATTTGTTCGCCTTCCCGGCGGTGCGGTTGTAGACAGTGACCTCGTGCCCCGCGGATTTAAGATGTCCGGCCATCGGATAGCCCATCACGCCAAGTCCCAGAAAAGCCAGTTTCGCCATGTTCATTCCCCATTAGTGATCGCCGCGATAATGTCGCATCCGGCACTCGTTGAAATGCGGGCGCGGCTGCCTTATGCAGCACCCCACCACCCCGGCGCATCATGGTCAAGCGCCAAAGGGACAGCCTGAGCCGACCTGACACGCGACCTAGATGGAACCGCCCCGCCGATGCTGACAATCTTTCGCTGGCTTCTCAGGCTGACCGTCGCGATGATCCTGCTCCTGGTGGCGGGCGCGGTGCTGATCTGGTATTTTGCCATACGCTCATTACCCGATTACGATGCCAGCTATGAAATGGCGGGGCTCTCGGCCCCGGTCGAAATCATACGCTCGACCGAGGATGTCCCGCATATTTTCGGGCAGTCCGACGAGGATGTCTTTTTCGCGCTCGGCGTGGCGCATGCGCAGGACAGGTTGTTCCAGATGACCGTGCTGCGGCGGGCCGCGCAAGGGCGGCTGTCCGAGATTTACGGGGCATCGGGCTTTGAACTGGACGATCTCGCCCGCCGCTTGGGCCTCTACGAACATGCGGCGGCCTCGGTCGGTGCCCAGGATCCGGAAACCCTGGCCGCGCTGGAGGCCTATTCGGCAGGGATCAACGAATGGATCCGGCAGGTGAACGAGGGGGCGATGGGCAAGGGCGCACCCGAATTCTTCCTGTTCCCCGATCAGATCACCTATTGGCAACCCGCGGATTCGCTGGCGATCCTGAAGCTGCTGGCGGCAAGCACCAGCCGCGCCATCGGGGATGAGGTGCTGCGCGCGCGCCTGTCATTGGCATGGCCGGAGCACGGGCCGGAACTGCAATCGCCGGGCGACCCCGTCCGGCAACCCTATGCGTCCCTGCTCCCCGGTGCCCGGCTTGGGATCCCGCAAAGCCATCGCACCGGCTCGCATCCCATGGACCTGCGCGGCTTCCTGCATCCCGGAATGGGGTTGAGCGCGAATGGTTTCGCCGCTGCCAGCAGTCGCACGGCAGCGAATGGCTCGTTGCTCGCTAATGATCCGCAAGCACCGCTGACAGTACCGTCGCTCTTTTACCTGGCACGGCTCGAACTCATCTCGGGCGGGGTGATCGGCGCAACCATACCAGGCATTCCGGCGATATGGTCCGGTCGCAACCAGCATCTGGCCTGGGGACTGACCCCTGCTGCCATGGACGACGCCGATATCTATATCGAAGAGATCAAGCCCGGCGCCTCCGACAGCTATCGCGGCATCTCGGGCTGGACACAATTCCGGACCGAAAGCGCGGTGATCCGTATATTGGATGGCCAGAGCCAGACCATTACCCTGCGCGAGACCGAGAATGGCCCGCTGGTACCCCGAATTGACCCCGGATTGCAGGATGTGACCCCGTATGGGCATGTCGCTTCGCTTCGCTGGACGGGGCTCTCGCAGCAGGATCGGACCATGTCCGCCCTGATCGGCCTGATGCGGTCGGGCAGCCGTGCGGCGGCGGCCGAGGCGATGGCCCAGACCGTTGCGCCCGCACTGACGGTCACGCTGGCGGACCCCGAGGGCGTCCATCAATTCACGGCAGGGGCAGTGCCGCAACGCGCCGCCGATCATCCGACGGGCGGCAAGATGCCCGCACCCGGCTGGCTGCGCGAGGCCCGGTGGACCGGCATTGCCCAGGCTGCCGAACTTGAACCCGGCGTGTCTTCCGAGGCAGAGATGGTCATCGCGACCGACGAGCCGCAAGACGGCCAGAGACGCAAGCGGCTGACTTATCTGCTGGGCGACCGGGAGGTTCATTCCCGCGACAGCTTCATCGCGACGCAGCTGGATGTCGTCAGTCCGGCGGCTCGCGCCCTGCTGCCGCTGGTCGGAGCCAATCTGTGGTTCAGCGGAGAACCTGCCTCGGCCGGAACCCCCGAGCGCCAGCGTCAGGATGCCCTGAACCTTCTGGCCGAATGGGACGGCGAGATGAGCGAGCATCTGCCGGAGCCGCTGATCTATGCCGCTTGGATGCGCGAATTGCAAAAGCGGCTGATCCAGGACGAGCTTGGACCGCTGGCCGACGACATCACACAGCTTCATCCCGCCTTCATCGATGCGGTGTTCCGCAATCGGAACGGGGCCGCGCGCTGGTGCAACATCATCCAAAGCGCGCCCGACGAGGATTGCACCACCATAGCGCGTCAGGCGCTGGACCGTGCCATCCTGGATCTGACCGACCGTTTCGGCCCGCAGGTCGCGAGCTGGCGTTGGGGGGATCTGCACCAGGCGCAGCATGATCATCCGGGCCTTGGGCGGATTTCCGGTCTCGGTTGGGTGATGAACCTGACGCAATCGGTCTCGGGCGGCGAATTCACCCTGGCGCGCAGCGGGTTGCTCGGTGGTGGAGAAAATCCCTATGAAGCGGTCAGTGGCGCAGCATATCGCGGGGTTTACGACCTTGCCGATCCCGACAGTTCAGTCTTCATCATTTCCACCGGCCAGAGCGGACATCCGTTCTCACGCCATTATGACGATCTGGCGGAACTGTGGCGGCGCGGCGAGTATATCGGCATGTCGCTGGACCCCGAACTGGCCCGCGCCGCCGCCGTCGGCGTCACGGAACTGATCCCGGCGGAATAGGTCCAGCCCGCCCGGCGGATTGCTCCGGCCGGGGCCGGCTCGGGCTACCACTCGGCACGCGCCACCATTGCCACGGGACCATCGGCATAGCAGGTCCACAGCTTCAGCCCCGAACCGTCATCTGCCGCGTTCAGCGTGAAGTCGGCGTCATCGAACAATGGCGACAGGCTGCGGAACTCGAATTGCGTGGGACGGCTGCCACGGATTTGCTCTGCCAGCTGCATCAGCATCGTGGCCTGCATCGGCCCGTGAACGATCAGGCCGGGATAGCCCTCTTGCCCATGCACATAGGGCGCATCGTAGTGAATCCGATGCCCGTTGAATGTCAGCGCGGAATAGCGGAACAAGAGCACTGCCGACGGCTGGACCGCCCGGCGATACTCACCGGCAGGAGCAGTGGAAGCGATCTTCTTCGCGCCCGCATCCGGACCGTCCACACCGCGATATACAATATCCTGCCGCTCGGTCAGAGCCGCGCGGCCATTGCTGTCGACCTGATGCTCGACGGTGACGAAGCAGAGCATTCCCGTACGGCCTTCCTTCACCACCACATCCTGGATGATGGAGCGGCGTGTGACCGTCTCTCCTACCCGGATGTCACCATGGAAACTGAAGGCCCCACCCGCCCACATACGGCGCGGCAAGGGCACGGGCGGCAGAAAGCCGCCGCGCGCCGGATGTCCGTCGGGACCAAGCTCTTCGGTCGGTATGGCGGGCGGTGCCAGGCAGAGATGAATCAGCGCCGGAGCCCTGGCGCCATCGCCGGTCTCGCCCCGCAAATCGAAGGTGGCGTCAAAGCGCTCGGCGATGGCCGGGGTCAGCAGTTCCGATTGCTGTTCCTCGCGGCCTATCCACTGGCGTAAATGGTCGATATCGATCATGCCTTCGCCTCCTTCCCGGATAGCGCGGGAACCGGACCGTATTGCCGCTCGACATCGGTCACGACAGGGGCCGGGGCCGGGATCGAGACCGGACCGTTCGGCGTATCGACAGTGATCCGGCGCAAATGCGGATGGGCCGACAGCCGCGCCATGTCACTGACCGAAGCCAGGGCCACATCGGCCTGCAACAAGATGGCAATGGCCTGATCCGCATCCATCCGGGCAAACCCTTGCGCCACCGCGGCATCGGTCAGGGCCCGGTTCTCGACCCGCGCGACATTGGTGGCGAATCGCGGGTCCTCGCCCAGTTCGGGGCGTTCGAGGAACAGCTTGCAAAGACTGCGCCATTCCCGGTCGCTCTGCACCGAGATCAACACCGCCTGATCGTCTCGCGTCCGGAACACACCATAGGGCGCGATCGACGGATGCGCCATGCCGATGCGCTTGGGCGTCCTGCCGCCCTCGTGGTTGAGAAGCGGCACGGTCAGCCAATCGGCCATGACATCGAACATCGACACCGAGATATTCGCGCCCCGCCCCGTCACGCCGCGCTGGATCAGCGCCTCGAGTATCGCAGCATGTGCCGTCGCCCCGGTGGCGATATCGACGATCGAGATTCCCACGCGGGCAGGTTCATCCGGCCCGCCGGTGATCGAGCACAGTCCGGATTCCGCCTGTATCAGCAGGTCATAGGCCTTGCGGTCGGCCATCGGGCCATCCTCGCCATAGCCGGTGATCGAGCAGGTGATCAGCCGTGGGAAATCCTGCGCCAGCCGGTCAAAGCTGAAACCGAGACGCTCCAGCGCACCACGCTTGAGGTTTTGCAACAGCACATCCGCGCCTTCCAGCATCCGCCGCAACTCGGCTTTTCCCTCGGGCGAGCGCAAATCCAGCGCAACCGACTCCTTGCCCCGGTTCAACCAGACGAAATAGCTCGACTGCCCCTTTGCCACGGCATCGTAACCGCGCGCGAAATCCCCCTCGGGCCGCTCGATCTTGAGCACGCGCGCGCCGGCATCGGCCAGCCGAGAACTGGCGAATGGGGCCGCGACTGCCTGCTCGATGGCGATGACGGTCAACCCCTCCAGCGGCAGCTCGCTCATCAGAACGACCTCGGCAGGCCCAGCACATGCTCGGCGACATAGGACAGGATCAGGTTGGTCGAGATCGGCGCGACCTGGTACAGCCGCGTCTCGCGGAACTTGCGTTCGATATCGTATTCGCATGCAAAGCCGAAGCCGCCATGGAATTGCAGGCAGGCGTTCGCGGCCTCCCAGCTTGCCTTGGCGGCCAGATACTTGGCCATATTGGCCTGTGCCCCGCAAGGTTCCTGTGCGTCATAGCGGCGGCAGGCCTCGAAGCGCATCAGGTTCGCGGCCTCGACCTCGATAAAGCTTTCGGCGATGGGGAATTGCACGCCCTGGTTCTGGCCGATGGGGCGGCCGAACACATTGCGCTCGCTGACATATTTCGTGACGCGATCCACGAACCAATAGCCGTCGCCAATGCATTCGGCGGCGATCAGCGTCCGTTCGGCGTTCAGTCCGGTCAGGATATATTTGAAACCCTGCCCCTCCTCGCCGATCAGGTTCTCGGCGGGGATTTCGAGATTGTCGAAGAACAGCTCGTTGGTTTCATGATTGACCATGTTGAGGATCGGGCGGACCTGCATGCCCTTTTGCATCGCCTCCTTCACATCGACGATGAAGATCGACAACCCCTCGGTCTTTTTCTTCACCTCGGCCAGAGGCGTGGTGCGGGCCAGCAGGATCATCAGTTCGGAATGCTGGACCCGGCTGATCCAGACCTTTTGACCGTTGATGACATAGCGGTCTCCTTTGCACACCGCCGTGGTCTTGATCCTGGTGGTATCGGTGCCCGTGGTCGGCTCGGTCACGCCCATGGATTGCAGGCGCAACTCCCCCGCAGCAATCCGGGGCAAGTATTTCTGCCGCTGCTCCTCCGAGCCGTGCCGGATCAGCGTGTTCATATTGTACATCTGACCGTGGCAGGCACCTGAATTGCCGCCCGCGCGGTTGATTTCCTCCATGATGACCGAGGCCTCGGTCAGCCCCAGCCCGGAGCCGCCATATTCCTCGGGGATCAGCGCCGCCATCCAGCCCGCCCGGGTCAGCGCATTCACGAATTCCTCGGGATAGCCGCGCTGCTCATCGATCTTGCGGTGATATTCATCGGGGAACTCGGCGCAAAGGGCGCGCACCGCGTCGCGGATATCCTGAAACTGGTCAGAGCCAATATTCTGCATCTTCGATCCTCGCCTAATCGATTCAAAGACTGGCGCGACATGGACCATAATGCAAATATATATAAATTCTGATCTCCATATGATAACGATATAGGAAGGTGCAGGCATGGATATCAGGCAGCTCCGTTATTTCCTCGCGATCGTCGAAGAGGGGTCGTTCTCGCGCGCGGCGGAACGCCTGCATGTCGCACAGCCTGCGCTCTCGTTGCATGTACGCAAGATGGAGGAGGCGCTTGGCACACCGTTATTGCTGCGCCATTCCGGCGGGGTCAGCCCGACCGAGGCCGGCACGTTGCTGGTCGAGCGTGCCCGCCCGCTGCTGGCCGGGTTCGATCACATGCGGGAAGAGTTGCACCAGGTCGGCAAGGAACCGGGCGGCACGGTGCGGATCGGGTTGCCGGGGACGATCAGCGGCATCCTGTCGGTTCCCCTGATCGCCCGGCTGCATCAACGCCACCCAAGGATCAAGCCAGTTGTCGCCGAGGCCATGAGCGGCTTCGTCGGCGAATGGCTGGAAGAGGGGAGGATCGACCTGGGGGTTCTATATGGCACCGCGAATAACAGGCAGATCCGTCTTGACCCGTTATTGCGCGAAGAACTGGTCATTCTGCTGCCCCCCGACGCTCCATGCCGCGCACCGGCGACGCTGGAGGCACTGATCGGCATGCCGTTGATCCTGCCCAGTGCCTCGCACGGGCTGCGCCGGATGATCCAGCAACGGATGCAAGAGGCGGGCCTGGTCTTCGATCCGGCCATCGAGGTAGACAGCTATGCCTGCATCAAGCGCCTGGTCCAGGACGGGTTCGGCTGTTCGGTCCTGCCCATCCACGCCGTCGCCGAAGAGGCCGGACGCGGCCTGCTGCAGGTGCAGCCATTCGCGGATGACCGGTTCTGGCGGGTCGCCTATCTGGCCAGTCATGCGACCCGTCCCCTGTCGCGGGCGGCCTCTGCCGTCAGCCAATGCCTGCAGGAAGTTACCACCGAATTGATCGCCCAGGGCATCTGGCTGGGCGCGAGCGATGCCCATGATCCGACGGAAGCATCCTAGCAATCACATCATCCGGAAACCGTTTCAGACAAGCTCGATCCCGATCGCGGTGCCCTCGCCGCCGCCAATGCAGATGGCCGCGATGCCCCGCTTGCCGCCCCGCGCCTGCAGCGCATGGATCAGCGTCACGATGATCCGCGCACCGGATGCGCCGATCGGATGACCAAGCGCGCAGGCACCGCCATTGACGTTGACCCTGTCATGCGGAACCGACATCCGCGCCATGAAGGCCATGGGAACGACGGCGAAGGCCTCGTTTACCTCCCACAGATCGACACTGTCTTTCGGCCAACCCAGCCTCTCCAGCAGTTTCTCGGCGGCGGGCACCGGAGCGGTGGGGAACTGGCCCGGCTCTTGCGCGTGGCTGGCATAGCCCGCGATCCGGGCAATCGCACCCGCGCTGTCGGCGCCGATCACCAATGCCGCCGATCCGTCCGAGATGGAGCTGGAATTGGCGGCGGTCACCGTGCCGTCCTTGCGAAAGGCGGGTTTCAGCAAGGGGATCTTGTCGGGACGGGCATTGCCCGGCTGTTCGTCCGTGTCCACCACCGTCTCGCCCTTGCGCCCGCTGATCGTGACCGGGGCGATCTCGGCGGCGAAGGCCCCCGAGGCGATGGCCTCTTGCGCGCGGCCAAGGCTGGCCAGCGCATAGGCGTCCTGCGCCTCGCGGCCGAAACCGAACTCGGCAGCGCAATCCTCGGCGAAGGTGCCCATCAGGCGGCCCTTGTCATAGGCGTCCTCGAGCCCGTCAAGGAACATGTGATCGACCACCTGCCCATGACCCAAACGCGCGCCCGAGCGCATCTTGGGCAGCAGGTAGGGGGCATTGGTCATGCTCTCCATGCCACCGGCGACGATCAGGTCGGCGCTGCCCGCGCGGATCGCGTCTGCGGCCATCATGACCGCCTGCATGCCCGAGCCGCAAATCTTGTTCAGGGTCGTGGCGGGCACGGATTTCGGTAATCCGGCTGCGAAACCCGCCTGACGGGCCGGGGCCTGCCCCTGCCCCGCCGGCAATACGCAGCCCATGAACAAGCCGTCGGGCCGGTCGGAGGCAAGGCCCGCCCGCTCCAACGCGGCAGAAATCGCCACGCCACCGAGTTCCGCGGCGGTCAGACCGGACAGCGCCCCCTGGAATCCGCCCATCGGACTACGTGCGGCCCCCAGCACGAATACATCTTTGGTAGCCATGATCTCCCCCCAATTGTTCGGCAGCTCATCGCTTACTTGATCCTAACCTTTCACGTCTAGTGAGTCTGTCGGATTTATCAGATGGGGCTTTCGATGAACCTGACCGCCGCAAATGATGGAAAAACGACCATCATCATCACGCGCGAAACCCGGATCGACGCTGTCAACGCAACGCAATTCAAGGACGTGATGCGCGAGATCATCAACGATCACGGCAAACCGGCATTGCTTGACCTGCGATATGTCGATTTCATGGACAGTTCGGGCCTCGGGGCACTGGTCGCCGTGCACAAGGCCATGCCGCCCGGACTGTCATTGACGCTTGCCAACATGACACCGAATGTCGAGCGGGTCTTCAAGCTGACACGGATGGATAGCGTGTTCCAGGTTCTGCCCACCCAACAGCAGGAGAATGGATGATGTATCCGATTGACCGGCAGAAGGCCGATCCCGGAAAGTTGGCCGCATGCGAGACATGGCCGATATTCCATCGGGTCTTGACGGCCAGCCCCCTCGCCATCCGCGAAACGCTCTGCGATATCCGCAACCGTTTCACGAAATCGACCGATCCCGACACGCTCGGACGGCTCGAGCTGGTTCTCGCGGAAGTGCTGAACAATGTTGCGGAACATGCAGTTCCGCGGCATGGCGGCCTCGCCGTCAAGGACTCTCCGACGATCCACCTGTCCATCGTCCGAACCGAGCGCGGATTCGTCTGCGCGGTGACGGATGACGGCATATCGCTGCCGGATAAATGCTTGCAGCCAAGGAATTTGCCGGGGTTCGAAGATTCGGAGCTTTCCGAAAGCGGCTTTGGGTGGTTCCTCATCCAGGATCTGACCCAAACGCTGTGCTATTACCGGGAGGAGCAGAGGAACTGCCTGGCCTTCAGCGTCCCCCTTGCACGGGCGGTGCGGTCTAGTTGAGCAATTCCTGCAGCGGATAGCGCCCATCCTCGAAATCGCCGAACATCTCGATCACCTCGGGATGATCCAGCGGTTCGCCGGACGAATCCGGCACCAGGTTCTGCTCCGACACATAGGCGATGTAATAGGTCGCCTCGGTTTCGGCATAGAGATGATAGAATGGCTGATCCTTGGATGGCCGCACATCCTCGGGAATGGCATCATACCATTCCTCGGTATTCGCGAATTGCGGGTCGACATCGAAAATGACCCCGCGGAATGGCCGGTCCTTGTGCCGGACAACCTGCCCAAGACAGTATTTCGCGACGCGGTTCTGCACCTGCATGCGTAACGATCCCTTAGTACTCATGGCGTTTCGCCGAATTGGAAGGGTTCTAATGCCGCAAGCCGATTCTGTCCACCGCAGCGCTACCTGTCTCAGATGAAAACAGCAGACCCCGTGCCGACTGCTTAGCGATCGATAGGGGCTGGCGGGACGCGTTGTGTCACCAGATGCTTCTTGCGCTTCTCGTAGAACGCATTGCCGCCTGCGACGAGGACATAATGCATGTTATTATAGGGAAATCTGTATCCGGCGGTATGGAAGAACCTGGCCTTTTGCACACCGGGCTGCCGCTCGCCGTTCAGGACCGCGCGCGCGGCTTCCTGCACATCGGGCAATGCCTTGGAATTCATCGGCCTGGTCATCACGCCCGGCGCGAATTGATTTTTCTGCCCCACGACGCCACATACGGTATTCGGAAACTCATCCGACTCGACCCGGTTCATGACGACCGTGCCAACGGCGATCATGCCTTCGCGGCTTGATCTGTTCGCCTCGAAGAAAATGGCACGCTCCATGCATTCCAGGTCCTTCTTCGCATATCGCTGCCGGCCGCTATCGCCCGTCGAACAGCCTGCAAGTATGGAAGCCACCGCAAGAAGGCCCGAAACGAGCCACGTCCTAGATGCACCCTCGATCATGTTCCGCCTTATCGTTTTTCTGTCCCGGCCGTGTTCGGCGCGGGCTCTGTTGATCACTGCCACGACGTTATTTTGCCATTTCAGCCTCCTTCGCACAAGGATGACCACTGATGGCCGGCATAGGGCCGCCAGCCCCACGGCCGTGGCGATGCCGTGGAAAGACGATCTGATCGGGACGGCACATATTCTCATGTATCCGGCTGAAAGCCTGTTGACCTGAAGGGGCCCATGCTGCATCTCATTCGATGATGGTTCCCGGGACGGTCAGGCCGCCGGGTGAAAAGGGAACGTGGTGAGGTGCCCGGCACCAATTCCGCGACTGCCCCCGCAACTGTAGGCGGAGAGCATAGCCCGACAGCCACTGGCGCAGCCGAGCGCCGGGAAGGCGGGAATATGCAGCGACCCGCGAGTCAGGAGACCTGCCATCGTCATGTCAACCAACCCGGGCGGGGTGCCCCGGAAGGAGCAGCGATGACCGGATACAGCTTGTGGCGGAAATGCCGCCAAACCGCCTCTTGTCAGCAGGAACGCTGCCTTGCCGCGACTCTGCGCGGGCTTCCTACCCCGTTCTTCTCATTCCAGAAGGACGCTTTCACATGAACTTGCCTTTTCTTTCGCTGGTTGCCATCAGCGCGCTGATCGCGAAGGGCGCATATGCCGCACCGACCGAATATCCGCTGACCATCGACAATTGCGGTATCGAGATCACCTTCGATGGCCCCCCGGAAAATGTCGTGTCGATCGGACAGTCCGCGACCGAGACGCTCTATGCGCTTGGCGCAGAGGATCGGATGGCTGGCACGGCGCTGTGGTTCAGCGCGGTACTGCCGGAATTCGCGGATGCCGATGCCTCGGTGGAGCGCATCGCAGACAACGCCCCCAGCTTTGAATCGGTGGTGAACAAACGTCCCGGCTTCGTGCCGACAATGTTCGAATGGATGATCGGCCCGAAGGGCGTCGTCGGAACACGCGAGCAATTCGCCGATCTCGGCATCCCGGCCTATGTGATGCCACCCGATTGCGAGGGCAAGGACAATCTCGTCGGGGCGGATGGGACACGTCTGGCGCCTTTCGACATCGCGACGCTCTACAAGAGCATCGAGCAGATGGCGGCGATCATGAATCGGCAGGATCGCGGGGCCGAACTGATCGCGGAACTGCAGGCCCGCGAAGCGGCGGCGGCCAGGCGTGCCCGCGCGCTGGACCTGCCTGACGCCTCTGCGGTGGTCTGGTTTTCCTCTGCCGAGATGGAGCGCGATCCCTTCGTGGCCGGGCAAAAGGGTATCCCGGCATGGATGTTCGAAAGGCTGGGGCTGCGCAACGTGATCGAATCCGACGAGGAATGGCCGACCGTGGGCTGGGAGAGCATCGCGAAGGCCGATCCCTCGGTCATCGTGATCGCCCGCATGGAGCGCCGGCGTTTCCCGGCCGATGATCACGAGAAGAAGCTGGAATTCCTGAGATCGGACCCGGTGACCAGCCAAATGACCGCCGTGAAGGAAGATCGCATCGTCATCCTTGATGCCGAGGCGATGCACGCCTCGATCCGCCTGATCGACGGGCTGGAAGCCCTGACCGACGCGATGGAAACCTTGTCGCAATGACATTGGTGCTGACCGGAGCACGGAGGGTCGAGCGTGGCAGGCAGGCGATGCGCTGGATCGGGATCGCGACGATCCTGGTCGCCGCACCGCTTGCGGGTATCTGTATCGGCGAAACGCGGATTCCACTGAGCACGGTATTGCAGGTATTGGCCAACCGGCTGTGGGATGCGGGCTATGCCGTCGATCCCATCGACGAGGGCATCATCTGGTCCTACCGGCTGACCCGTGCCCTGGTCGCCGGGGCCTGTGGCGCGGCGCTGGCGGTCTGCGGGGTGATCCTGCAATCGCTGCTGCGCAACGCGCTGGCCGATCCCTATCTGCTTGGGATCTCGGCCGGAGCCTCGACAGGGGCGGTCCTGATCGCCGTGGCAGGGCTGGGCGCCGGGATGGTGCCGATGTCGGCGGGCGCCTTGCTGGGTGCATTGCTGGCCTTTGGTCTCGTCACGCTGCTGGCCCAGCTTTCGGGTGGCGGAACGGGACTGCGGGGAACCGGGCAGATCATCCTGGCAGGCATCGCCGGATCGCAGTTGTTCAATGCGCTGACCTCCTTCATCATCGCGCGCTCGGCCAATGCCGAGCAGGCGCGCGGAATCATGTTCTGGCTGCTGGGGAACCTGTCGGGCGTGCGATGGGACGATGTGTGGCTGGCACTCCCGGCTGCCGCGATGGTGCTGCTGATCGGGTTGTGGCACATTCGCGCACTGGATGCCTTTACCTTCGGGGCGGAATCGGCGGCATCCCTGGGCATACCCGTCCGGCAGGTGCAGGCGGTCCTGATCCTCGCGGCAGCGATTGCAACAGCCGTGATGGTCTCGATCGTCGGCTCGATCGGTTTCGTGGGGCTGGTCGTGCCCCATGCCGCGCGCTTCCTGGTCGGTGTCCGCCACGCACGGTTGGTGCCTGCATCTGCATTGATAGGCATGGTGTTCCTGATCGCGGCGGATATCCTGTCGCGCGTCATGATCCCCGGCCAGGTATTGCCCATCGGAGTCGTCACCGCCCTGGTCGGAGCCCCGGTCTTCGCCCTGATCCTGATCCGCGGAAGGGCTTCGTCGTGATGATCCGGGCAAGTGATCTGGGCTGGCGCACCCGCGGAAAGACCATCCTGCAGGGCGCCACCCTGGAGATCGAGAAGGGCGAGGTCCTGGGGCTGATCGGCCCGAACGGCTCCGGAAAATCCACGCTGCTGCGCATGTTGGCGGGATTGCTGAAACCCTCACAGGGCCATGTCGAACTGGCTGGGCAGGAACTCGCCCGCATGAATCAACGCGAGATTGCCCGCATCACCGCCTTTGTCGCACAGCAGGCCGACACCTCGGATCGCATCTCCGTCCGGGACGCGGTCGAACTGGGCCGCACGCCATGGCTGGACGCGCTGCGCCCGTGGTCGGAGGAAGACAGCCGGCATGTCGCCAACGCGCTGGCGACCGTCGAGATGCAGGGCTTCGAAACCCGCGACTGGATCACCCTCTCGGGCGGCGAGCGTCAGCGCGTTCATATCGCCCGCGCCCTTGCCCAAGCGCCGCAGGTTCTGCTGCTTGACGAGCCGACCAATCATCTCGACATCCATCATCAGCTTTCTATCATGCGGCTGATCGGCCGGTTGGGCCTGACGACCATCGTCGCGTTGCATGATCTCAATCAGGCGATGTCCTGCGACCGGCTCGGAGTATTGCATCAAGGCCGGCTGATCGCGCTTGGTTCCCCGGCCGAGATCCTGACACCCGAGCTGCTGCACTGCGTGTTCGCGGTGAGCGCAACCGAATTGATCGACCCCACGGATGGCACACGCGTGCTGCGCTTCCGGTCCATGACCCAGGCTCTGCCAGACATGAACAGGCACGATGTGTCGTGATGGGGCGGGCCATCGATAACCGCCTGATCGTGAAAAGCCCGGCCTATCCAACCTTCGCCGGGCTCTTCTCTTTCGGATTCTCCGGGTATTTCCTGACAGAGATACCGGGACACTCGCATCTGTATCTGACAGGTAACTTAAGCATCCCGGGACGCGCTTCGAGATAAGGGCAAGATGCTCTCGGGCCCAGGAAGCAGCCAACAGCGAAGGTCCGTTATGGACTCTTCGCGCCGATGGCATGACTTCGGCTGAGATGCCGCTTGGGCCAAGAATCTGACGGAAAAGCCAAATGTCTCTGACAGACGACAAAAAAGATGAATGGCGGACCCGGGACGATTCGAACGCCCGACCCCCAGATTCGTAGTCTGGTGCTCTATCCAGCTGAGCTACGGGTCCGTTGTAGGTGGCGGATCTAGCGCCGCGTTCCGGGAGATGCAAGGGGGGAAAGTGTAAAAAACCTCGGCTGCCGTTCAATGCGCCGAGGTGGCATGGCCCGGTGACAGGATATTCATCTGGCGGGGAATACGGATCATGAACTCGCTGCCTTCGGCATCGCTGCGCAACAGCTCCAGCCGGCCGCCATGGCTGCGGATGAGATCGGCGGCGATCGTCAGGCCAAGGCCCGTGCCCCCCTTGCGGGCACTGCCGGTGAAGGGCTGGAACAGGTATTCGCGCGCCTTGTCCGGCAAGCCCGGCCCATTGTCGCCGACACGGATCCACCATTCGTTGTCGCCTTCTCCCGCGCCCAGTTCGATCATCCCTGGCTGCCCCGTCCCCTCGATCGCCTGCCGGGCATTCCGCGCAAGATTGGTCAGCACGCGGTAGAGCTGATCCCGATCCGCACGGATTGTCAGGCTTGCAGGAATGTCAGTCAGGAATTCGACCTGACCGGCGGTCGCGGACGCCAAAGTCTCGGCCTCGATCACCTCGGCCGCGAGCTGGGCGAGATTGAAGCGGGTCAATGACGGCGCCGGCTCCTCGGCCTTGCCGAATGCCAATGTCGTCTCGCACAGGGTCACGGCACGCGTGATGGAGTTCAGTAGCTTGGGCGCCGCGCGCTTGACCTTTGGATCGGCGCTGTCCTCGAGACGGTCCGCAAAGATCTGCGCCGTCGTCAGGATATTGCGAAGATCATGACTGATCTTGGCCACCGCCTGCCCCAGCTGCGCCATCCGCTCTTTCTGCTTCAGCGAGGAGGTCACCGTCTTCTGCATCGCGGCCAATGCGGTTTCGGCCTCTCGCAACTCGCCCAGGCGCGCATCGGGCGTAATGATATGACGCGGGTCCTCGGGTGCGCTGGCATAGGCGGACATATTGGAAATCACACGGCGAATCGGCACCAGGATCAGGCGTTGCGCGGCAAGGTTCAGAAGAATGGCCGTCAGGATCGAGAACGCCGCCGACATCGCGAGCAAACGCAATCCGAATTCGATCATCGCGATACGCAGCGGTGCCGTCCGCATGGTGATCTCGATCAGCTGGCCAGCCTGGTTGACCGGCGCGCCGATGACCCGAATCACCTGGTCTTCCCGTTCCCACAAGGTCACGACGGCATCCATGATCGATTGCCACGGCGGGGTTTCACGGAGATCGTAGGTAACTGCGACCGGCCCCGGGATCTGCGACGAGAGCACGAGCTGCCGGATATCGTCGCGCCGCAGCACGACGTTGAAGACCCCGGCATTTTGCAGCAGTTCCGATTCCAGGTCGCTGGCCAGGGCGTCATCCGTCGCCAGAAGCGCGAGACTGGCAATCTGGGCCCGCTCCAGCCGCGATTCGAGATAGTCCCGGCGAAAGCTGGCCAATGCGGGCAGAAGAATGAATATCTCTGCCAATATGACGAAAATGATCGTCAATGCAGCGAATCGGCCAGAGATCGTATTCAGCTTCATTTCGTCCCGGATATTATGCGGTCATTTTGGCACTTATGCAGAACCGCGCGCTTTTTACACATCGAACGACCTTTTTCAGCCTCAAGTTCCCAGATAAATTTCCGGGCAGCGTGGCAGACTTACCGCAGGTAGGCTGTTGACGCCGCATTCAGCCTGCACTATCCAGCGGGCTTCGAACAACCGGCGCGTCATCGTGCGGGGTCGCGATCTATCGACCTCATCGCCTTGGACCGCCACCCGCAAGCTACGACCCGGAGACAGGAATATGAAGCGCACTTTTCAACCTTCGAACCTCGTTCGTGCGCGCCGTCACGGCTTTCGCGCCCGCATGGCCACCAAAGGCGGCCGCCGTGTGCTGAACGCCCGCCGCGCAAAAGGCCGCAAACGCTTGTCGGCCTGATTGCATCCCGGTGGGTGCGTCCCGCCGGTGAAAGGCTTTGGACATGCCGCCCTTGCCCCATCCCGACGCTGATTCTCGGCCACAGGATGAAGGCATGGCGGCATTTCGCATGGCAAACAGCCCGGATCACGGCAAGATGCCCGAAATCCTGAAGAAACGCGCCGATTTCCTCGCTGCGGCCAGGGGACGGCGTCAGGGAACCGCAGGATTTCTTCTGCAGGCGCGGGATCGCGGGGACGACGCTCCGGCGCGCGTCGGTTTCACCTGCTCGAAAAAGATCGGAAACGCCGTCATGCGCAACCGCGCCAAGCGCCGATTGCGTGCGATCGCCCGGCTGAAGCTGCCCGATGCCGCCCGGCAAGGCTGGGATTACGTCCTGGTCGGTCGCCCCGACGCGACGATCAACCGCGATTTCGGCGATCTCTGCGATGATCTGTCACATGCCTTGCGCAAGGTGCACCGATGAGCCCGCTGGCGCATCTGTTCGCCCTGCCGGTCCGGGCGTATCGGCTGCTGGCCTCGCCCTGGGTCGGACATGGCTGCCGGTTCCAACCGACCTGCTCGGCCTATGCGCTCGAGGCCCTGGATCGCCACGGGGCGATTCGCGGAGGCTGGCTGACGCTCCGGCGGATCGCCCGCTGCCACCCATGGGGCGGAGAAGGGTTCGATCCCGTTCCGGGCCGGTCCGATCATCAATGCGACCATCGGCATGGGCGATAAGCTCTTTCAGAAAGGTTCGGCAATGCTGGACAATAGCGACGACACGGAAATTCACCCTCTTTTCGCGGGCGCACCCTCGTCAACCGAGTTCTGCAAGCTGCGCAAGCGCCTGGTTCGCGAAACCCGCAGCGCAATCGACGATTACGCCATGCTGCGCCCCGGCGACCGCTGGTTGGTCTGCCTGTCCGGCGGCAAGGACAGCTACACCTTGCTGGCTGTCCTGCACGAACTCAAATGGCGGGGGCTGCTGCCGGTCGATCTGCTTGCCTGCAATCTGGATCAGGGCCAGCCGGGCTTTCCGGCGACAGTCCTGCCCGAATTCCTGTCCAGCCGCGGCGTGGAGCACCGCATCGAGTATCAGGACACCTATTCCATCGTCACCGCGAAAGTCCCGCAGGGCCGCACCTATTGCGCGCTATGCTCGCGCTTGCGGCGCGGAAATCTCTACCGGATCGCACGGGAGGAGGGCTGTTCGGCCGTAGTCCTCGGACATCACCGCGACGACATCCTGGAAACATTTTTCATGAACCTGTTCCATGGCGGTCGACTGGCCACCATGCCCCCGAAACTGCTGAACGAAGACGGGGATCTGACCGTTCTCCGCCCGCTTGCCTATGTGGCCGAAGCGGATTGCGAGCGTTTCGCGAATGCGATGAACTATCCGATCATTCCCTGCGATCTCTGCGGCAGCCAGGAGGGATTGCAGCGCGTCCAGGTCAAGAAATTGCTCGATGAATGGGAAACGCGGACTCCGGGCCGCCGTCAGGTCATGTTCCGGGCGCTGATGAATGTGCGGCCCTCGCATATGCTGGATCCGAAACTGTTCGACTTCGCCTCGCTCTTCCCAAGCGAACAGCAAAGCGGCGCGGATCCCCTGCACGGCAATCAAGCCCCTTAACGGAACGAAAAGCTTTCACCTCTAAGGCAGGCTCCCAGCAACTCTGAGGGGAGCCGATATCTTGGAACGTCTTTTCAGCGCCGGATGGGGGAAACTGTCCCGATTCTTCCCGCGATCCGGCATCGATCGGCAGCCCGGACGTCTTCTCCTGCTGCTGCGCCTCGAAAACATGCAGATCCTGACCGACCGCCTGGAGCAGGCCGGAATGACCCATCTGCTGGAACAGGAGGCGGCACATCTCCGCGACGCGCTCCGCCCGCAAGACCCCGTGCAAATCCTGGCTCCGGGCCTTTTCGCGATAACCTTGCACTGCAATTGCTGGACCGCGGCCATGACGGTGGCCAGGCGCGTGCAGCAGCATGGTCAGCGAAGGCTGGCGGTGATGGGGCAGACGATCAGGCCGGTGCTGACCGGGTTGCTGATCCCCCATCCCCGGCTCACCTGGATCAGCAAGGCGAGATTGCTCAGGCAGGGTCAGATGAAGATGGACAGCTTCGGGCCTGCCGAACTGGGCCGGATCATCCCGCTTGATTCACCTTGTGACCAATTGGCCGACGAATTGCCGCTCACCATCGCCGACGCGATGAAGGCGGGACAGATGATCGCCCATTTTCAGCCGAAGGTCTGCTGTCATTCGGGCCGGGTGACGGGCTTCGAGGCGCTTGCCCGCTGGCAGCATCCGATGCAGGGAGTATTGCCGCCAGAAAGCTTCATGCCGGGATTGGCAGAGACCGACCACATCGCCCTGACAGGCGTAATGCTGCAACATGCCCTGGACGCACTGGTTTTCTGGGACGAATCCGGCAACCATGTGGAAACGGCATCGCTGAACATTTCCAATGTCGAACTGGGCGATCCGGATCTTTCCGAAACAATCCTGCAAGAGCTCGAAAAACGCCGGTTGGCACCGAGCAGGCTTGTTCTGGAACTGCTGGAAAGCATCGTCCCCATCAATAGCGATCCGGTCGCGCGCAAGAACCTGAAACATCTGCTGGAGGCGGGCTGCCGGCTGGATCTGGACGATTTCGGAACAGGTTATGCCGGCCTGGACGCGGTCCGGACCTTCAGTGTGCACCGTATCAAGATAGATCGAAGCTATGTCACCGGATGCGATATCGATGCCAACCAGCAGCGGATGGTGTCGGCGATTCTCGCCATGGCCGGGCAACTGGGGATCGAGACCATCGCAGAGGGGGCCGAAACACAGCAGGAGCACGCCTATCTGGCCCAGCTTGGTTGCGACGAGGTGCAGGGTTATGCGGTGGCCAGGCCCATGCCGCTGGAGGAAACGCTGGAGTTCATGGCCAGGCACGAGGACCGGATAGCTTCCCTGCCGGGCATCGTGCCGGGAAAACTCATCTGACCCCTGCCTCCTCCTCGATCGCGGCGGTTTCGGTCCGCTCGCGACATCTTGACCCGGCAAGAACGAAATTCCGTATGTTTTATTGGACAGCGCAAGGCAAAATGGGCAAATCCGCTTGACCTTTGATGGCCCCTTCTGTTGAACCGGCGCGACTGACGCGATTACGGTGGTAACGGAATGCAAGACAATAACCGCAATCTGATCCTGGCGACAGTTCTGTCGTTCCTGGTGATCCTGGTCTGGTACACCGTCTTTGCGCCCGAACCTCCGGTCGATCAGCAAACCCAGCAGCCGGTTGCCGAGCAGAATGCGGATGGCCTGGCCGTCCCCCCTGCCACTCCGGAAGCGGGCGAGACCGCGACCGACGATCTTGTCGAAGAGCAGGCCGGACCCAGGGCAGAACGGATTCAAATCGATTCACCCTCGCTGGAAGGATCGATTTCCTTGGCCGGCGGGCGTATCGACGACCTGTCGCTGAAGAAATATCAAGAGACGCTGGACGGCAATTCGCCCGATGTCAGGCTGCTGTCCCCGTCCTCCGCGACCGCCGATCCATCGATCGACACGACCGGGGCCAAGCCCTATTACGCTGTCTACGGCTGGACCCCCGGTGCCGGTGTCGATCCTTCGCTGGTCCCTTCCCACTCGACGGTCTGGAGCCTCGAATCCGGCGATACGCTCGCCCCGGGCAAACCCGTCACGCTGGTCTGGAACAACGGCGCGGGCCAGGTTTTCCGCCGCAGCTTCGAACTGGACGAGAATTATCTCTTCACCGTCTCGCAAAGCGTCCAGAACAACGGCGACACCGCGTTCAGCGCCGCCCCCTATGGCATCATCGCCCGTCACGGCAGGCCCGACACCACGAAATTCTTCATCCTGCATGAAGGAGCCGTCGGCATGCAGGACGGCAAGCTGGTCGAGATGGGTTACAAGGACATTGCCGATCTGGACCCGGTCGAGCGCGAGGGCCGCGCCGATGTCGTCACGGTCGAGGAAAACGGCTGGATCGGATTCACGGACAAGTACTGGATGACGACGCTGGCCCCGGCGCCCGGTCAGACATTCACCTCGGTTGTCAAATATGCCGAAGGTGCCGACATCTATCAGACCCAGGCCCGTTATCCGATGCAGACGGTCCAGCCCGGCGCCGAGTGGTCGTCGCAAAGCTATCTGTTCGCCGGTGCCAAGGTCTGGGAGATCATCAAGGGCTATCAGAATACACCCGGCATCGATCGTTTCGTCGATTCGATCGATTGGGGCTGGTTCTATTTCCTGACCAAGCCGATCTTCCAGCTTCTGCACTGGCTGCACGGCTTCATCGGCAATATGGGCTGGTCGATCATCGCCCTGACCTTCATCCTCAAGCTGCTGGTCTTCCCGCTGGCCCGCAAATCCTACATCTCGATGGCGAAGATGAAGGAACTGCAGCCGCAGATGGAAGCCATCAAGGAGCGCATCGGCGACGACCGGATGAAGTTCCAGAAAGAGGTGATGGAGCTTTACAAGAGCCAGAAGGTGAACCCGGCGGCAGGCTGTCTGCCGGTGCTGCTGCAAATCCCGATCTTCTTCTCGCTCTACAAGGTGATCTTTGTCACCATCGAATTGCGCCATGCGCCCTGGATCGGCTGGATCCGCGACCTGTCCGCGCCCGATCCCTCCAGCCTGCTGAACCTGTTCGGCCTGTTGCCCTTTGCCGCACCCGCGCAGGGAACCATGCTGCACTCGATATCGCTGCCGGTGCTGGCGATCCTGCTGGGGGTCAGCATGTGGATGCAGCAAAGGCTCAACCCGGCGCCCACCGATCCGGCGCAGAAGATGATCTTCGCCTGGATGCCGTGGATCTTCATGTTCATGCTGGGCGGCTTCGCCTCGGGGCTGGTGCTGTACTGGATCACCAACAACACCATCACCATCATCCAGCAATATTCAATCATGTCGATGCATGGGCACCGCCCCGACCTGTTTGGCAATATCAAGTCCTCACTGCCGAAACGTCCGCGCAAGGCGTCAAAAGACGGCAACGGCAAGTGACCGCGCGTCTGGCCCATATCCGCCGCCACCCGATCAAGTCGATCGGCGGAGAGGGGCTGGACAGCATCACCCTGCAAGCCGCCCGCCGCCTGCCCGGAGATCGCGAATGGGCGGTCCTGACCGAGGCGGGGGAGCGCAATGCCCGCGGCAGCGAGACCGATGGCGAACCGGATCGCTGGCTGCCGAAATCCTGCTTTCTACGCAGGGTCGCCTCGGCCCCGCTGCAGGCGATCAGCGGCGGCTGGCAGGATGGCCGCCTCGCGTTGCACCAGCCGACGCGCCCCGATCTGAGCTTCGATCCGGAGACCGAAGCCGATCGCCTGATCGACTGGCTGCGCCCGCTCTGGCCCGCCGAGGCACCGGCTCCGACCCGGCTGGTCAGGGGTGCGGGCATCTGGACGGATGTCAAATGGCCTTGGGTCTCGATCCTCTCGCTTGACAGCCTTGCCGCATTGGAAGCCCGAGTTGGCAAGAACCTGGGCATCGCCCGCTGGCGCGGCAATCTCTGGGTCGAGGGATGGGAGCCATTCGCCGAGCGAGACATGATCGGCCGGATCATCCGCATCGGCGAGGCCGAGCTGCGCGTCACCGAACAGATCGGCCGCTGCGATGCGACCAGCGCCGATACGCAGAGCGGCGAGCGAGATCTCGACATGGTCGAGACGCTGGATCGGCTTTACGGGGCGGCCAATTTCGGCATCTATGCCGAGGTTGTCACCGGTGGTGACATAGCCGTTGGAAACGAGGTCATCGCATGAAGGTCGCCTTCCCCGTCGCACCGGAAGCCGAGGCCGAACAGGCGGAGGCCGCCCGCCTGCTTTTCGCGGGCCCGGTCGAGTTTCTCAAGGGCGTCGTCGCGATGGACGGCCTACCCCCTGCCGACCGCCCGGAAATCTGCTTTGCCGGACGCAGCAATGTCGGTAAATCAAGCCTGATCAATGCATTGACGGGACGCAAAGGGATTGCCCGCGCCTCGAACACGCCGGGCCGAACGCAAGAGATCAACTATTTCACCCTTGGCGATCACAGCTATCTCGTCGATCTGCCCGGCTATGGTTTCGCCAAGGCGCCCGTCGCCGTCGTCGCCAAGTGGCAATCCCTGCTGAAATCCTATCTCGCGGGTCGGCCGACCCTGCGCCGCGCCTTTTGCCTGATCGATTCGCGCCACGGCATCAAGCCGGTGGATCACGAGATCATGACGCTTCTCGACCGCTCTGCCGTGCCCTTCCAGGTCGTGCTGACCAAGGCCGACAAGCTTGGACCGAACGCGATCAAGCCGGTGCTGGAACAGGTCGAGACCGAGTTGCAGAAACACCCCGCCGCCTTTCCGCAACTGGTCGTGACCTCGTCGGACAAGGGCCAGGGGATCGCCACGTTGCGCGCGATCATCGCCGCTCTGGACTGATCGCCCTGCCCGTCTTAGGCTCACCCGCGTTGCATAGGGGCCCAAGGATGAGAAAGCAGAAAATGAACCGGGACTGGATCGCCACCGCTCGCACCCTTTCAGAGGCCCTGCCCTATCTGCAGCGCTATTCGAACGCGGTAGTCGTGGTCAAATTCGGCGGCAATGCCATGGGCGACGACAAGGCGATGGAGGAATTCGCCCGCGACATCGTGCTCATGAAGCAAGTCGGCATGCATCCCGTCGTCTGTCATGGCGGCGGTCCGATGATCAACGATCTGCTCGGCAGGCTGGGCATCGAAAGCCGCTTTGTCCGCGGCAAGCGCGTCACCACCAAGGAAACCGTCGAAGTCGTCGAGATGGTGCTGTCGGGCCTTGTCAACAAGCGCATCGTGCAGGCGATCAACGATGCGGGCGGGCGCGCGGTCGGAATTTCGGGCAAGGATGACGACATGATGGTCTGCGAGGCGGACGATCCCGAGCTGGGCTTTGTCGGCCGCCCTGTCGAGATGAACGTGCAGATCATCCGCGACCTGTCCGGCGCCGGAATGATCCCGGTCATCGCCCCGGTCGCGACCGGAATGGAGGATAACGAGACTTTCAACGTCAATGGCGACACGGCGGCAGGCGCCATTGCCGGTGCGTTGCAGGCGGATCGCTTGCTGCTTCTGACCGATGTGGCGGGCGTCAAGAATGCCGCGGGCGAAGTCGTCACGCAACTCAGCCCCGATCAGGCCCGCAGCATGATCGCTGACGGTCAGATCTCGGGCGGCATGATTCCCAAGACCGAAACCGCCCTGAAAGCCATCGAGGAGGGCGTGCGCGCCGTGGTCATCCTGGACGGGCGCAGACCCAATGCCTGCCTTCTCGAATTGTTCACCGAGGACGGGGCGGGCAGCATCATCCGCTCGACCGAACCACGGGTCAAACCGCGCGGGTTGCGGCAGGGTGAAAGCGGTCTCTGAGCCCCGCCTGTCCTATCATGGGGAAGATTTCCCAGAATGCTTGCCCGAATGGCAAAAGCTGTGGCAGGCTGCCTGAACGAATGGCACGGCATATGAGGCAGCTCCCCCATGACCCCGCTTGGATACCGACGACTGATCCTGACCCGCCATGCCAAATCGGCCTGGGACGACCCCACGCTTGCCGATCACGACCGGCCATTGAATGCGCGTGGCCGTCGTTCCGCGCTCGCATTGGGCGACTGGCTGGCGAGCCGCGACTATGAACCAGAGGAGGTTCTCTGCTCCTCCGCCCTCCGCACACGCGAAACATGGGAGGCCGTCGCAAGCGCCATCCTGGAAACTCGTCCGCTGATCCGCATGGAACCCGGGCTCTATCATGCCAGCCCGGAAAAGATGCTGACCATTCTTCGCAGTGCCAGCCATCAGACGGTGATGATGCTGGGGCACAATCCCGGCATCGCGGCTTTCGCCGCCATGCTGCCGGCACGCGTACCGCTTGAACCTGAATTCCGCCGCTATCCCACCGCTGCGACACTGGTCGTCGATTTCCAGATCGACAATTGGTCAGAGGTTGCGCCGGGTCAGGGAAGTGTCATGGATTTCGTGCGACTCGCCGGCCGATAGTCACTGCTCAGGGGGTATCCGGCTCCGGTGTCTCATCCCGGGGCTCTTCCGGTTTCTCGGCCTGCAACGCCAGGACACTCACTGCCGGGTTTTCACCATTTGCCCGCAACTCATCCAGCACACGCGGCAGAAGTTCGGCCGCGGGTGCCCCGGAAGGAGCTGCGGCAACCGCCGTTATCGGCCCCCCGGTCGTCAGCGCGGCCAGCAGGAATGGCGCGGCATCCGGATCGTCATCCGTCACAGGAGCGGAAATGCCGACGCCGAAACTGCGGCCACCCGGTACCTCCCTGCTCTGGCCGGTCAGGTCATAGATCCTTCCGTCCGGAGAGACGAGGAACAGCCACAGGTTTCGCTCCGCATCCGAGCTGACCTTGCCCACCAGTTGAAAACCGGATGCGGCGGATCTGATGCTTGCCGTCAGTTCTGGCGGAACGGCGGGACGTCCGGAAACCTCGCGCAGGAAATTCAGCGCGGGACAATGACCGGCGGCGACCTGTGTTTCGACGACGGCGGGGCGCACGCCGAACGCTTCCTCATACGCATCAACCAGTTCCGAGGCCCCGGAATCAGCCCTGCCGAGAACCGAGATCATACCGGCATTCTGCCCCGAGGCGATCCGGTCGGCAAAACTGCAATCGGGCAGCGGCTGGCTTGCCAGAAACCCCTCGCGGGTCGAGGAATCGCGGGCAACAAGATCACGGGGTTTCTCGGCCTCGACGACCGGCACCTCCTCGCGCGCATTGTCGCGCGTCATCCACCAGGTTCCGGCCCCGGCCATGACCGCCGCGACGGCCAGCACCGCACTGGCGGGGACAATCCAGCCGCTGCGCCCTGACCTGCCCGGCTGAGGAGTGGGCGTTTCATGCCTGGGGGAATAGGCTCCCGGCGCCAAGGCAAAAGGGCTGTCGGAATCCGTCTTCGCCGGATCTCCGGTCAGGGACGGGAAGCTGCCCGGGGCATTGTCTTCCTGCTCCTCCGCCTTGCCGGCAGACCACAAGGGCAGACGATACCGGGAAGGAAGTGTCGCCGGATCGTTCAGCATCCGCAGCACCGCCCTCATATCCTCGGGGCGATGCTGCGGATCTGGTTCAAGCATATGCTGAAGCAGCGGGAACAACCGGTGAGATATGCCGGACAAATCCGGAATCGCCTGCCGGGCGGCCGATGCGGAGACGACCGAGTCGCCCATATCCAGCGGCTTCCCCCGCACGACCATCGCCATCAGAAGCGCAAGCCCGTAAACATCGGTCCGGGGGCCGATCTCGCCCCCCGCATGCCCGAGTTGCTCTGGGGCGATATACTTGAATTTCCCCGCAAAACGCCCCGCCAACCCGTCACCGAGCTCGGTCGAACGGGCAATGCCGAAATCGATCAGCACGGCCTCGTCGATGTGATCGTCCCGCAGGATCACGTTATCGGGGGACAGGTCGCGATGGGTGACGCCGCGCGCATGGGCGCGGTCCAGACCACGGGCAAGGCGCCGCATCAGGGTGAGCGCGGCATCATCCGCCAGCGGGCCATCCTCTTTGACACGCGTGCCCAGATGCCGGCCTTCGACGAATTCCATGATCAGGCAATAGCGCCCCAGCCCGCCATCCAGGACGAAATTGTGGTAACGCACGATGGCTTCGTCGCGAAGCTGCACCAGGACCCGTGCCTCGCGCCTGAACAGGTCAAGCACGGCCTCGTCCCGCGCCAGGTTGGGAAGGATCACCTTTACCGCGACAGGATCGCCGGTGAAGACATTCTCGGCGCGGTAGACCTCCCCCATCCCGCCGGCGCTGACCAGCGACAGGATACGGTAATTATTGTTGATCAGCGTGCCCGGCTCGACCAGCCGCAACTCTCCCCCCTGCGCTTCGGGCTGTTCGCCCATCACCGTGGGTTCCGGAGCCGCTCGCGAAGGTAGGGAACCCTGCGGTTCATCGGAGATCACGGTTTCGCCCGAAGCAGCCTCCGGCGAGGGTTCGGGTGCATCTGCGAACACGGTCCTGTCATCCGCCGGGGCGTCGCCGTCGGGCATTTCGGCAGGTTTCACCAGCATGTCTGGCGATTCACCTTCCGGCAAGGGCGGATCGGTCTTGCGTGAAGGATCGTCCTGGTCGGTCATCGTGCTACTCGTCCTGATCCAGGAAAGCTTCCCGCGCCTCGCAATCCACCACGATCACGCTCACATTGTCCCTTGCGCCGCGCTGCAGGGTGATCGCGATCAGTTCCTCGGCCGTTTCGCGTGCCGATCGCGGCTCCGCCAGCATCCTCGCCAGTTCGGCATCTTCCAGATGTTCGGTCAGCCCGTCCGAACACAGAAGCAGCCGGTCCCCCGGCTTGACGACTCCGCTGACGGTTTCCGGACGCGGTTCGGAACCGATCCCGATGGCGCGCGTGATGACATTCCGGCCCGGCGCGATACGCGCCTCCGCCTCGGTCATCGCGCCAGAGGCGACCATCCGGGCGATCTCGCTATGGTCGCGGGTCAATGGCGTCAATTCGCCATCGCGCAGCAGATATATCCGGCTGTCACCCGCCCAGACACAGCTTAGCTCGGCTTCGTGGATCAGCAGGGCGGCAATGGTCGTCCCGGCGGTGCCCAGATCGTTGTCACGGGCATGCTCGGCGATCCGGTGATGCGCCCGGTCGAGACGTTCCATCACCCGGGCTCGCTGGTCCTGTGCACTGACCGAGACCCCGAGCGAACCCAGTTCCTCGACGATCAGCGCGCTGGCGACATCGCCTGCGGAATGCCCGCCCATGCCATCGGCGACGGCCCAAAGCCCAAACTCGGGGAACGAGGCAATACTGTCCTCGTTATGCGATCTGACGCGGCCCCTGTCGGTCTGCGCCCCGACATGAAATGAGAACAGACGGTTCGCCTCGGTCATGCCACATCCTCCCCTGCATTCGCTTCCCCGGTTTGCTGACCGCCCGCGATCAACCAGCCCAGTTCCGCCAATCCGGGCCAGCCCTGACAGGCCAGAACTCCCGAAGGACGCTCGGCTTCCCCCGCGAACCACCAATAGCTTCGTGCGGCGCTCGCATGCGCATGATCGGCATCCCGCAAATTTCCCAGTAGCGATGCCGGGTCCAATTGCGGGTTGAGCGCCCAGAATGTCGGCCAGGCGGGGCTTTCGGAGGTGGCAGCGGGCAATTCGGATTGCAGCCTTTCAACCATGCTGCGGGGTTCGAATGCCTCGCAATCATGCAAGGAGGCAAGCGCAACCGCAGCCGCATCATAGAAATCCCGCGCCGGTTCCATGATCGGGGCCACGCCGCCCGATTGCGCGACGAGCAGAGGGAACCGCCGCCCCGTCCTGTCACGCGACGGCATCCAAACTCCGCGCAATGCCTGGCCCGCGAGCAGCGCCGGACCTATCCAGAACCCCAGGCACGGTGACCGGTCGAACAGGCCCTGCCAAGCCTCGCCCGCCCATGACCGCCATTCGCCAAGAGCCGATTGCATCCAGTCGCCAAGCGGCTTCAGCGAATCATCAGGCAGTCCCGCAGCGATGAAATCGCCGAAACCGGGATGCTTGCCATAGAGACCTGCGGGGCTCAGTCGATGCTCTGCGGACATTCAAACTCACGAAGTTCGGGCATGGTGAACGGATTGGCCAGCGCATTGATGGTAAAGTCATAGGTGATGTTGCGCCCGTCCAGCATGAAGGTCGCGCGCAGGGTATCGCCGCGCTGCTCCTTGTAGCTGGCGGCATTCAGGAATCCGATGAATGTCCAGGAACTGCCCTCGAACCGCATCACCGAATTGCGCGACAGCGGAGGTGACAATTGCAGAACGGTCGATTTCCCCGATCCCGGCCAGACCACCGTCCGCGGCAGGGACCCGGTTGCCGTCTGCACGACCGTGTCATTGATCGCCAATGCCGCGCTTTCGACGGTCGGATGGGCATCGACCTGCGCCACCGTGATCTCGACCGAAGGCTCGGTGCCGCCGCCGGCGAAAAAGGCTCGGCGAATCCGCTCGGCCCGCTCGAACTGCTTGAGCGCGTTTGAGGAGAGGCGGCTGGTGATCTCCTTGTCCTCACGCCATTTCAGCCCGTTGTCGCCCCGTTCGACATAGGGTTCGAGGAACTCGGTGTAATATTTGTCCATCTCCCCTCCCGGCCCGAAAAAGCGGGAGAAATTGGCGATGGACAGGCTGCGCGATGAATCCGCGAATGGATAGGACGAGGCGATCACGTCGCGGCAGAAGAACGTCACCCGGTCCGTCAACTCGCGATTCATCGTCTCGATACTGGCATCCGACGCGCCTGACCGGAAATCGCCTTCGGCGCGGTCGACCATCCGCGCCAATGGCTCGGGAAGCTGGGAATTATACTGCGTCAGCGTGTTCAGCAATGTGGGCAGGGCCGCGGCCGCCTGGTCGGGATTATGCTCGGCATTCCGCAGATTTTCCCAGATCGCGCCCATATTGCCCAGGAGCGTATCGATAGGCCGCTGGCCCGTTTCGCCTTCGACAAGCAATTGCCAATTCTCGAAGGCCTTAGAGATCGCCTCGATCGGTGCGGTCACGCTGTTGCTTCCGCCCGAACCGCCGCCCCCGCCCCCGGCCTGGTTCTGGACCTTGCCACCCTGCTGGGCAGCCGCATCCAGCAAGATGCGTTGCACACCGCTGGAGCGCGACCGGACACGCGCACCCAATTGCGCGCCAATAGCCCCGGTAACCCCCTCGCCTTCGGCATTGCCGCCTTCTTCTTCGCCGGACAGGGCATCGAGATCGGCACCTTCGAGCTGTTCATATTCCCGGCTGAGGCCGGTTTCGGTCGCGATGGATTTGACCAGTTGCAGGATCGGGGAGGCCTGGGCCGATGCCGCTGTGCCAAGCGCGGCATAGCTTGGCTTGTCCGCCACCATGGAATTCAGCGTCAGATTGTCCAGGACACCGTTCCACGCCGCGATGAACTCGGCCCGGTAGCGCTCCAGCAGATCGCGGTCGAGCCGCGCTAAGCGGTTCTCGATCTCGGCGGAATTGCCCAGGTCGCCCAGAACCCACTGATCCCGGCGCAAATCCTCTCCGACAACGGCAAGCTGATCGTAGAAATAGGACCAGAACCCCTCATAGGTATAAAGTCCCGGAATGGTCAGCGCCGCCAGATCCTGTCCGTCGCGGGTGGTAAAGACCTGCGCGGCCGCGTTTCCGCCCGCAGCGTCCAGAAGGCTCCATTCTTTCAGGCCGGCCGCGATCGCGCCGTCCTTGATGAGCGCATAGGCCTGTTCGTCCAGCGGCAATTGCGCAATGGCGGCGCGGGCACGCTCTACCGTGGCCTGATCCAGATCGACCAGCAGGGTGCGGCTGTCATCCAGGGAAAGCATCGCCGTCAGATGCGTTTTCAGCTGATCGATCAGTTCCAGCCCCGTGCGGCCCGGATATTCCTGCCGCCAGGACTGGTCGAACCATGACAGGATCGCGGCATCGTCTGTCGTCTCCCCCTGCTTGCCCAGCAGCAGGTAGACTTTTAGCGCGCGGTAGATTTCGGTCATCTCGCCCGAAGCGATGATCTGCGGCATCCGGGTTTCGAGGTCGAGGATCAGCCGCGGGCGCAGCATCCGTTCCAATGCCTGGGCATAGCTTTCGGTCGCGACACGGTTCAGGCGGTCGCGCTGACCGAGGCCAAGCCCCTCCCAGAAACCGGGTTCCTGGCTGTCGCCATAACCGGCGGGCATGGATGACAGGTCGTTCAGCAGCGGCACGACGGGGCGCAGATCGGTATCGTCGATCACGTCACGCGACAACTCCTCTTGCGCGGCCATGGCATAGGCCCTGGTTTCGGCCTCGGCGGTGCGGACAAGCTGCAGGTTTTTCCAGTAACTGTAACCCAACGCGGCCACGGCGCCCAAGGTGATCACCGCAATCGCCGACAAGGCGGCGGTGCGGATCGCGAATGCGCGGCGCACCGCCTTGAGATCATGCGACACCCAGCCCTGTTCCGGGAAGATCACCCGGCGCAGAAGGTCGTGGATGAAGAAGCTCTTGCCCCGCCCGGACATGAAGGCCGCCTGAAAGCCCATCGGCGCGTCATGGGGCTGGATCGCGCCCAGCACCTGGTCGACCGGGGTGCCTTCCTGCGTGCCCGAGGTGAAATAGAAACCCCGCAGGATGGCATTGGTCTTGTAGCGCGTGGGCTCGAAGACCTTGCGCAGGAAGCCCGAGACATTGTCGCGCAAGAGCGCCATCTGGCCGGGCAGACCAAAGATCGCGATACGCGCCACGCCGTCTGGTTCCTCGGACAGCCGGTCGATGATCTCATCCGACAGCCGCGACACCAGCCGGTCGAACTCGGCGGGCACGGCCTCGTGGGTGATTGCCTTGCGGTCCTTGTTCTGGAAGGTCACACCCCAGACCAGCTTGCGGCGGTTCAGGCTGAAACTGGAGAAATATTCGCGGAAACCCGCGATCAGGTCCGCCTTGGTGAACATGACATAGACCGGGAAATCGATCTTGAGCTGTTCATGCAGTTCCGCCAGGCGGGCACGGACGATCTCGGCATGATGGGTCAGCGAGGACGCATCCTCGCGCATCATGTCCTCGACCGAGAAGGACAGGATCACACCATTGATCGGGCGGTTCGGACGAGTGCGTTTCAGCAGATCGAGAAACGAGTCCCAGCTTGCCTTGTCCGCCACGGAATCGCTGTCCTGCGTGGTATAGCGCCCCGCCGTGTCGATCAGCACCGCCTCTTCGGCGAACCAGAAATCCATGTTCCGCGTGCCGCCAAAACCCGACACCGCCTGATCATGGGCCAGCGGGAAATCCAGCCCGGAATTGGTCAGCGCCGTCGTCTTGCCCGCGCCGGGGGGGCCGATGATGACATACCAGGGCAGATCGTAAAGCGAGGACGCGCCGCCGGATTTCTTCAGGACCGCCAGCGCTTCCTGCATCTTTTCTGCAAGGATCTTGCCGTCGCCCTCGGGCTCGGGGGGAACCAGCGCCTCCTCGATCTCGCGGGCGGCACGGACCCGGCGGCGCCAGCGGATGAACAGGATCAGGAAGAAGACGAACAGGACCGTGCCGATGATCGTCAGCCGCAGCCACAGGGTCGTCAGCGGCCCCCATCCCGTCATCGGACCGCCGATCCAGACGGCGACGCACAGGGCGATGATGCCAAGGATCGTTACCGTCCAGCGCCACCACGCATGTTTACGCCAGCGCGGAAAGCGGATGTTCAGCCCCAGCAGTCTCAATTCTGTGCCTCCGTCTCGGCGGGTTCTTCCGGCGCGGCTTCCACTTCGCCATCGGAGGGCGCGCTGTCATAAGTGCCCTCGCGCGCCAGCATGATCTCGACCCGGCGGTTCTCGGACCGGCCCTCGGGCGTCGCGTTGTCGGCGACCGCTTCATCCTCGCCGCGCCCCTCGACCGCCACCCGGTCCGGATCGGACAGCAACGGGGCCAGCACCCCCGCCACCCCCTCGGCACGCGCGGTGGAAAGCTGGTAATTGTCCTTGAACCTGCCACGCCCCGACATCGGCACGTTATCGGTATGCCCCTCGATCAGGATCGGGCCGTTTTCGCCGTTAAGTACCTCGGCGATACGACCAGCCAGGTCCGCGAAGCCCGGCTTCACCTCGACCGCGCCGGTATCGAACAATTGCAGGTTGCCGACCCGGATGGCGATGTAATCTCCCTTGGCCTCGACCTTGACCAGACCGTCGGAAATCTCGTCCGAAAAGGCCGAGCGGATACGATCGAGCTGTGGAATTTCAGCCACATAGGCGGTTGCGGCGGCGGTGCGGTCGACCTGGATGATCGGCACGCCGTGATGCAACTTGCGCATCGCCTCGGCCGCTTCGGCACCGTCGCGGTTGATCAGCGTGACGAAGACCGCGAAAATGGCGACCGCCGCCGCCGCCGAAATGCCCATCACCGCCGGGATCGGAATCGCGCCAAAGCGGCGGCCGCGGCCCTGCATCACCGGCCCCCACATGACCGAGATATCCTCGTCCGGGCGCGGATGAACCCGGCGCAGGCTCTCATAGATGGCGCTGCGGATACGGGCCAGCTCGGCCGCGCCATTGGGCGCGGTGCGGAATTGCCCCTCGAAGCCGAGCGAAAGGCAGACCAGCATCAATTCCAGAAGATTATATTGTTGCGCGGGGGCCTGCATGGCTTTCTCGGCCTCTTGAAAGAAACCGACGCCCGAATCGCGCTTGTGAAAGAACCGCGCGACCATCGAATATTGCTGCCAGTCGCCGCGGGCACTGCCCGGCAGGTTCTGCACGATATCGTCCGCCGTGCCCGACAGCGCATACTTCGCCACCAGAGCCTCATGCGGCTGACGCCATTGGCCAGCGCATTCCGCTCGAAACGGTCGATCTCGCGCGTCACATGCTCCATCAGCGGAGCGACCTGCAATTCGACCAGCCCGGTGCGCAGACGGCCCAAAAGGATCAGCAGGCTGGCCGCGGAAGCCAGCAAGGGATTGGCGGATGATGCCGCGCCCAGATCGCGGACATTCAGGGCTTCCTGCAGGGCAATTCGCGGCGCCTGACGGGCAGGCTGCTGCTGGTTGGAATGAGCTATGTCCGGAAAGAACCCCCGCGAATCCGATCCCGCCGCCCGGCCGATCTGCGAGGGATCGGCGCTTGGTGCCGGAGCGGGTGCCGGACGGCCCAGCCAGGTCTGCCCACTTTGGGCCGAGCCTCCGAAGGGCGAGGCATTCGGCGCACTTTCACCGAAAGGCGAGGCCGACCCACGTTGCGGCTGACCGAAGGGCGAGGCCCCCTGCCCGCCCAGTGGCTGCTGCGCGGGACGCCCCCAGGCATCGCTGGCCGGCGGCTGCCGCTCCCCCGGAGGAGAAGAGGCGGGACGTTGACCGAATGGCGTGCCGCCGGGCACGGGCCCGCCGAATACCGTCTTGTCATCATCGTCATCGCCAGCCATCACGACCTCTCGGGCACGGCCCACAGTTCCAGCTTGAGATGCGGCCAATCACCGGCGAAATGCATCCCGATCGCGGGCGCCGTCGAAAATTCGCGCCACAGGGGCGAGTTCTTTTCGAGCCGGAAATAAACATTCGAGGACAACACCCGGATCTGCCGGGGCGGGTTGGGCAGATGCTGCAAGCCGATACCCGGCAGGTTGTTGTTCACGATCTCGGACATCCGGGTGTTGGGTCCGACCTTGCAAAGCTCGGGGAACTGGCGTTGCACCTCGGTCAGGGGCTTGGCGCTCTCGACCTCGATCACGAAGCTCGCCTCGCGGAACAGGTTGCGGTCGCGCACCTCGGCCAGGTAGGAATTCTGCCGCACTTCGCGCAGCGGCAAACGGATCGCACGGCCCACATCGCGCGACAGCAGCCGCTGGATATCCGCGACGATCTGCGAGAACGCCTCTTTCGGGTCGTCGTGATCATAGGGTGGGTAATCCGGCGCATGGCGGTTGCCACTGTCGAATGTCGCCAATTCTCCGGCCAGTGCAACCAGCTCGCGATAGAGTGCCTCGGGATGGACCGAGAAGGTCCGCGACATATGCCGCAACACGCCGATCTGACGGTTCAGCGCCATCAGCATGAGGTAATCGCTGGCCTGCAGACCGCCGCCTGCCGAAGGATCGGTGGCATAGCGCGCCAGGCTTTCCAGCCGAGCCTCGATCCAGCCGATCACACGGGTGAGATAGCCCAGGATCTGCGGATGCGCACCGATCACCAGGGAAGGCGGCGGAAAGGTCTCGTCCAGCGTCACGACGCCGTCGCGCACCTCGGTGATCCGGGCCAGGCGCAGGTTCTGGTAACCGGGACGCGGGGTCTTGCGGATGGCAAGCTCCAGCCGCGGGACGGCCAGTTCCAGCACCTGCTCGGTCCGCATGGACGAGGCCGAATCGCTGACCGTCTCGGTCACGATGCCCCAACGGGTCGTGGCCCCCTCGTCATCATAGGGGGCAGTATCACGCATGTTCGGCGAACTGTCGGGCAGGGTCAGCCAGACGAACTGCCCCGCCGCATCCTCGGGCACGGGAACGGCAACCGGCAACGGGGCCGTGTCGGGCGCATCGAATGGTGTGCCGTCAGGCATGATGCCCGATACCGCACGAAGCGAAATCATGCCTTGCTGCGCCTGATCCCGATCAACGACCAGCTCACCCACCCCCCATGGATAGGGCGTGATAAGCCGGGTGCGCGCGTGGATCAGGTGCTCGTGATAGCGGTCCGCCTGCTGCAGATGCTGGGGCTGCATGAACAGCCCCTCTTTCCAGGCGACCTTGCTGAACCAGGACATGCGGGTTTGGCCCCCAATCTCTTATCGAATGCGACGAGATACCCGAAGGACTTTCCGCCAACCGGACATCACTCTGTTAATGCGGCAAGACTAAGCAAATGGACCGCTGATGCCAATCAGAATTGCAAACGCAGTTGACCGGTCAGGCCCACGCTTTCCAACCCGTCCCCCGTACGCGCATCCAGCCGGGCGCTGGCGCTGAACTGCCGGGGGCGCAAGCCAGGGCCGGGCTGCAACACCTTGACGTAATTCGCGCCAAGGCTGACTTCGCCATATGTTCCCAGGTGATCCGTCGTCAATCGCTGCGGCTCGAAACTCTCGTCATCCGGTCGAGAGAAATACGATATGCCCGGATCGGCGAAGTCCTTGTAAACCGTGCCGGTCGCAAAGGCATAGATGGCCGAGTTCGATTCAGGTCGGACAAAAGTTTTCGCAATCGTTGCCCCGGCGAAACCGATCTTGGATTCGTTGTCCTCGAAATCGAGTTGGAAGCCTTCCGAGAATTCGATCGAATCCGTCGACAGGCGCGAATAGGCAAAGCCACATTCGGCACGACCGTCCAACCGTCATCCCCCACGGAAAAGAGGTAGCTGAACGAACCGCTCAGCGTGCCGCCGGTGCTGGCGAAATCAGCCTTGTCCAGCCCCAGTCCCGCACCGGTCACCGGCTTGTTCTCGATCGTGAAATCCGTCCGTTCATAGCGATATTGCAGATCGGCCTGCATCCGCCCCTTGGTTGCCGTCGCGTAGATACCCGCATAGAGCTGGTCGAAATCGACCTCATTCCTGCTTCTCAACTGCCGGGTGACATTCCGGGAATCGCGACCATCCACGGCATAGACCGGCTGCGTCGTATCGCCCTGGTTCACCCCCAGGAAACCGCCGAAGGACATGTTCCATCCGGCGTAACGATTATCGAAACATGCGAAATCCGTTCCGACCTGCATTCCGTAATATGTCGCATCGACCGTGCTGTCGATCTTGCTGACACCATTGTCGGTCGCCCCGGTCGCCTTTGCGTAACCACCGGTCCCGCGCCCCCAGCTACCGACACCGCAAGGCTTTTCCGGATCCTCGAAGGCCAGCCCGGTCACGAACGGGCTCGTCGGCCGGTTGACCACCGAACCGATCAGGGATTGCGTCAGTTTCACATTGCCGAACACGGCCCCGATCGCCGGGTTGATACTGTTGATCAAATACACGTCGCCATGCGCACCGTCCTGTTCGACCGAATAGACCAGCTTCTCGGAAGCGGTGTCCGTGGGATTATAGCTATAGGTGAAATTGTTCTGCGCACCCAGACCGTCCTCGACATTCAGAAGCGCCACTCTCTCGCCGATCCGCGTCGCACCCGCTTCACCGATATAGTTCAATTGCAACTCGTAGTGGCCGGTGGCGGCGCCCCCCCTGACATCGATGCGATCCGCGGTGAAATCGCTCAGGTTGACATCCAGCGCATATATCCCGTTCCCCGACAATCCGCCTGTCGTGAGAACATCCCCCGTCCGGTCTGCGCCCTGCAGGCTTACGATTTCGTTATTGTGCAGCACTCCTCCGACTTCGGCGCCATTTCCCGCAACCACGATACCATCATTCACCAGGTTACCGGTCAGCCTGCCGCCAAGCCGAAGCTGCACGTCCTGCAAGACATGGGTGCGCTTGGCGTTCACCGCATTGTCCAGGATGTAATTCTGCCCAAGAGACAATGTCCCGCCGATATTGACCCCGTCCGACAGCGCAAGCGTCCCGTCCAGGTAGTCCAGGTCGCCCGTGACCGTTCCGCCGACAACCGCCTCGCCGGTCGTCACGAGCGAGCCATCGAGCAGTCCGGACTGTCCAAAATAGCCCGAATTATCCACATCCCCGGCCAACGCGCCCGCGACGGTGATCCGTCCATTGTTATCCACCCCGTTGGTGGCGCTCAGGGTATCATCGGATCCGACCAGGAACTTCCCGTCATTCAGAAGGCTGTCTACCGAGAGTTTCCCATCGATATTGAGCGTTCCGGACTGGGAATGCGTCAATTTCCCGGTGATCACGCCCGATCCGTTCAGTGCGCCCGAATTCGTCATGCTGCCAACGATTTTGCCCCCGGACAGATCCGTTGTCGCGTCAGCCTTGTTGTTCAGCCCCGCCTCAAGGGTTCCGGCAATCCACAATGTGCCCTGGTTATTCACCATGCTGTCCGATTGCAGAGTGTCTTCCCCGTTCACCTCTACGCGGCCGGTATTCTTCAGGCCCGTGACCGACAAATCGCCGCCGGTGGTCAGCAGGCCGGCATTCTTCACCTCACCGATGGTGCCGCCAAGGGTGGCCTTTCCCTCCGGTGTATTGCTGAGAGCGCCGTTGATCGTTGCGGTTCCGGTCAGTTTCGCCGAATTCCTCACATCGCCATTGATCGTTCCGTCGGACAGCGTCGTCGTCCCGCCTGAGTTTTTCAGGTTCCCATCGATCGCCCCGGAGACGTCCAGATCGCCTTCGTTCACAACGGGATTTTCCGCCGAGATCAGTCTCCCGGCAACCTGCATCTGCCCGGTTCCCTCATTCATGATCTTGTCGGCCGAGACGGACCTGCCCGCTTCGATGATCAACCCGCCGGAATTGGTAAGCGCTCCGACATCATGCAGGTTGCCATCCGAATCCGCATCACTTGTCACCAGCAGGGAACCCCGGTTGTCGATGTCGCTGCCTTGCCCATCGACATCGGCGGAAATCGTTATCTGACCGGCGGCGTTATTGATCAGATCACCAGATATCGCTCCGTCTTCACTGTAATTCAGATTGACGCTGTTCAACACCGTTCCGATCAGCTCGACCCGATCCACATCGATAGTGGAGCCTTTGTTCAAAGCGATCTCATCTGCGATGATGGTCAGGAAACTACTTTCATCGCCGACATTGATATCCGATGCGTTGGTGAAATTGCCGTCGATATCCAGCGTCGCACCGACTCCCACACCGCTCAACTTGATCGTGCCGTTATTGGTCAGGCTGCCGGAGATGGTTGAACTCGACCGGATATCGACCAGCCCGCCGTCATTGTTCCTGACAGCTCCGGTGATCGTACCGCCATTCAGCCGCACCACTCCGCCATCCTCGTTATCGAGGTTCCTCTCTGTCGAAAGCGCGCCTGAAACAACAATCAAGCCCGAATTCTTGATGTCGCCCGCGATCGTCATCGTATCCGCTTCCCCGACGATCAATTGACCCCGCGGCACCGCCGGATCGGCTTGCGGATCGCCCGCGGTGATCGTCACGGCACCGGTAATTGTTCCCGATCCGCGTATCCTGCCCGCATTCACCACATCGCCGTCAATCGTTCCATCCGACAGGATCAGGACCGCACCGGTGTTGTTGTTGATATCCCCGTCCGCTGAAAGCGCGCCCGAAACGGTAATCCTGTCATTGTTTTCGGAATCCTCCATCGAGGTCAGGGAAAGCGTATCCCCAACCTCGATCAGTATCTTGTCGTTATTCGTCAGGCTTCCGGCCGACAGGGACTCATCGATATCGATGGTTCCGCCCTGATACGTCAGCCTGCCGGTGATCTCGCCGGACAAATCCAGCAGCGACCCGGTATTTATCAAATCCCCGTCGATCGTGCCCGCCCCTTGCAGCGTTCCGGCGTTCTGCAGACCGGCAGTGATCAAGCCGCCGTCCAGCCATATCTGCCCGTCAGGAGTGTTGATAAAACTATCCAATGCCGTGATCGAGCCGCCGGCCAGCGTCATGTCACCGTAATTGTTGACAATGGTCGCCGATAGCATGCCGATCTTGCCCTCGAGCGCGGAAACGGTCAGGCTGTCCCAGTTGTCCAACGTACCGAGATCCTCGAGCGTGGCGCGCGATCCGTCATCCGTCGCCTCTACCGTCATTCTGCCCCGGTTGACGATGTTCTGGTTGCCCCCAACAACCTCGGTTCGGAATTCCAATATGCCGGATTCGGTATTTGTCAGCATGCCGAACAATTTTGCTCCGGCTGACGGGTAAAGATATGTCAGATCCCCGGAATTTGTCACGACCCCGTCCAGAACCACGGCCCCGACATCGATATCCGATTCTTTTCCAAGACGGATGGTCTTCGCCTCGATCGTCAGCGTACTACTATGGGTCACCCGGACATCTATCTTGCCGTTGTTCAGAAACACCCCGCCTCCATCATCAGGATTGGCGGGGTCCGGATTAATGACGCGCAAAGTCGAATGCGACTGGTTGGTGGTGAGATTGATCAGCCCGTCATTTGTCAACCTGCCGGTTATGTCGGTCTCCGTATTTCCCTTGACCCGGATCGTACCCATTTCTTCATCCGGACCACCATTATTCACCAGATTCCCGATGATCGTGGCGTCGTTCAGCAGCAAGCCTGCCCCCGGATTATTCAGGATCTGGCCAGTAGCTTCCAGCGTTCCATTCTCCACCACCATCACACCATTGTTCACGATATTCCCATTCGTGCCCGCCGTGGGGGCCGAGGTGCGCAGGGTCTTGCCATCATCGATGATGACTGTGGGCTTTTCGAAAATTTCGTGACCTGGCTTTGGCTCATCAAAGAAATTGTTCGTGAAGCTTCCCACAACCAACACGCCATCCGTGTCGAGGTTGAGCGTGGATCCGTCCTCCTGCGTCAGGTTTCCGGTGATCACGCCGGTCCCCTTTACATACAGGTCTCCGAAATTCCCGACATCGGGGCTGTCGAGCGTGTCCTGGTTATTGATCGTTATCGTGCCGTGGTTGGCAAGATATCCCGTCCCCAGCACACCATTGATATCGTCTAGCGCGGAACCGGTCTCTATCTCTCCCTTCAGGTGATTGGTGACGGTGCCAGCTATCCTTCCGTAGCCATTCAATGTCGCCGAGGGAATCGTCTCGATCTCTTCTTCCGGTGTTTCAGGCTCGACATGGATCGAATTCTGGACGCCATTGGTGACAGAAAGCGTCTCATTACTGAGATGGATGATTCCGGAATCATTTTCCAATGCGCCCTTGATGGTCCCGCTTCCTGACAGCTCGGCCCCATCGAGATTCGTCACATCGCCGATATGACTGCCATCGAGATCCGTTCTGCCGAAATTCTTCAACTCGCCGGTCGTGGTGCCGGTGCTGCTGAACCGAGCGCCAGTTTCGACGGTAAGGTCGTCCATCATCCGGGTATCGCCAGAGGATTGCGAGTTGCCGGTATAATGCACCCATTGCTCGCTATCCTCGGGTTCACCATCTCCTATTATGATACTACCAGCCAAGGCAGCACTGACAGTGAGCGATTCCCCCGGCCCGGCCTGATTGTTCAGCCTCACCGTCTTGTCATGCTCCCCGATCACCCCTCCGGCGAGCGTATAAGATCCTGAATCGAGGCGGATTTCCTCCGGAACGATGGACTCGTCTCCGGTATAGGTGAGAATCACCCCCGCGCTATTGGCCCCTTTCGTCAGCACGGCCGTGACACCGTTCTTCCATTCCCGGGCCACTCCGTTCCCATCCTTAAACCAGATCTTGTCGGCCGGTGACCATGAACCCGTCACGGGAAACCAGCCGGTTTGGCCCTCTCCCTGGGTGTTATCCAGGTAATAATCCTGACCCTGCCCGATCGCCGGGGCGACAAGCGTTCCAATCCCGATCAATGCGGTCGAAAGCAGCAGGCGAGAGCGGAGGATCGGACGGCGAAGGTTGAATGGACGGCTATACATCTTCAAATCGACTCTCATAATCACGCGGCACGGATGTCAAAGTATTAATTCTCAATGAATACCGCGCCAGACAGCCGCATAACAAGAGCAGTTTATCCATTTCTCGGGCAGTGTGGCCCGGTATCAACCACTTTCGTGCCCGCGAAGCCGGTCAATCTCAGATACATAGGCACGCAGTTCGGGCGACAGGGGCGGTTCCGGTGACGTAACGGCAAGCTCGGTACCGGAGTGGCCGGACATCTTGCGATCAGCCCAGTTGCGCAGATCGCCTATACTGTAGCCGCGCAGGAACGGGTTGGCAGAAACCACTCCGGCGCCCATCACGCTGCCGACCGAGCGTGACGGATCCGCGCGCAAGGCCTGATCGGCGCCCGCCGGACCAAGAAAATGCGCCAGGTACAAGCGCCCGGCCGAGATCGAATGGCCGCGGGCCCGGAGATATGCCTCGTTCTCCTGCGCGAGGTGCCGGACCATCTCGCGCGACATGTCGGGATCGAAACGCAGGTTCAGCAATTCCGAGCGCGACAGGCTCGAAACCAGGTCGGGGCGATAGCTGCGCATCATCCGGAGCCATGTCGATTCGATGAATTGCCCCAATCCGGTTGCCGTCGAGCGCGGATTTTGCGCACGGGCATTTCCCGCGCTTTCCACCTGAATGATCTGCCCGATCAACGCCTCGATGGCATCGGAGGCGCGCACCTGACCGGCGCTGCTCAGATAGGGCATCGGATCGACCGGGCTGCCATCCTTGATCAGCCGGAAGACCAGGCCGGTATCCTGCCGCCCCTCGATAGAGCCGCCGATTACCCCGACCGGGGTTCCCCGGGTGATCTCTCCTCCCTGCGCGACGGCGCCCGACAACGAGGCCAGACCGCCATAGCGACTGATCATCCCGTCCGTATGCGTGATTTCGACCTGCACGCCATCCCTGTCATCAACCGATGCCAGCGTGACCCTGCCATCTCCCGCCGCGACGACGGTGCTGCCCTCGGGGGCCGACCAGATCACATATCCCCGGTCGGTTTCATCGCCGGAGGCCGGGACAAACCGTTGCGAGAGCACACCCGAAACCGGCGGAATCATCTGCGCCCCACCGTCTCTCTGCTGCACGCGAGAACCGGGCGCGTAGCATTCGAAGCCGCTTTCTTCCCCGGGAACCACGTAGCATGCCCGTTCGCCAGCCGGGCCGCTGACACCGATGAACAGGATCGAGCCGGGATCGCCCGCCCCGCGCCCCGGCGCATATATCAGGCTCAGCCGATCGGAATCGTCTGCATAGCTGTCGAGATCATGGACCTTCGCCATCATTGCCAGGGCCTCGCCGGTGACCTGGGACGGCACATCATTCCTGAGCGCCGCGGAATAGATCAGGTCCAGCAGTCTCTGCTGACCGGCTGTTCCCGGCTCGTCTTCCCGGGACATCACCTGATCCAGCAGCGACTGATCCGCCCAGGCATCGGCGGAGGGCACCAATTGCCCGGCCTGCGACAGCGCCAGGGACCCGATGAAACCTTCGGTCCCGTAGAGCGTCACCTGGATCACCTGACGCTCATCACCGCGCAGGCGATAACGCAAAGCCATGAGCGAACCCTTGGGCAATGTCTCATCCAGCGAGAGCTGATTGCGAATACGCTCGCCAAGATATGCGGCATTCGCATCGCCGAACCCGTTCCGCGCAAGCAGATCGTCGATCGGGACCGGGCGCGTCGCCTCGACCACGATCTCGCGCCACAGGCTGCTGCGCTGGTCCGCATCGCGCAAGAAGGCGATGCTGGATGTTGCCCGCTGATCGGCGGGCACCATGGCGGCAGCCGGCTCCGTGTCGGACAGGCTGGCATTCATCAGCCTTGCGCGGCTCCGTTCGGCCTGGAACAGCGCGAATTCCTCGCGCGAGGAAGGCAATGCCGCGACAAGCTGGCGGTTGCGGGGCAGCAATTCGCTTTCCAGCACGGCAATCGAGGTGGATGCCGCCGGAACCCGCCGGGCCGAGGCGAGCGCCGCCGGCACCGGCTCTTCGCGGATATCCGGGGACTGGCCGTCATCAGGGCTGGGGATGATCAGCGGATCGCCGGGAATATCGGTAAAGGTGTCGGTGCGGACGACCGGCGCGATATCGAATTCCGACTCGACCTGCACCAATGTCTGCCCCTGATCCCCCAGCCTCAGCAACGCGCCGAAATCTGGCTTGAAATGGCGAAATCCCAGAACACCGATCACGGACATGACTGAAACGGCTACCACCCACCGGATCACGCGAATCCGGCGGCGGCGGCGGCGTGCGGCCTTGCCCATATTCCGAAAACGCGGGTCCACCCCAATCATCGGTTCACCGGAACGCACCTGTCCCCAACATAGCCGGATTGGTGCTGATCGTCCGGCCGGAAGAACCGCTGGCCTGCGACCCACCACCGCCGCCCTGACCGGATGGACGGGATTGGGCGGGGGCCGTCGAACGCCCGCCCGACGCGGCCCGCGTCGGTGCCGAGCGGGTGCTGCTTCTGCTCGGCGCGGCCCGGGCAACCGGCTGGATATCGGGACATTGCACCGCCTCGTCGCGGATCATGGCGCGATACAAGCCGATCTCGGGCGAGGGCGCCGCCTGCCCAGCCCCCCGGGCCTCGAAATATCGGCGCAGGGCAGAGGCGGAACCCGCTCCCCAATCTCCGTCGATGCCGCCCTTGTAGCAATTCATCCGGGCGAGTTCCGTCTGGATGGCGGCGACCACCTGCGCCCCATCGGGATCGAAGGCCCCCCGGGACAAGAGCCTGTTGAACATCGCCGGGTCGCGTTGCCGCAACGCCTCGCGGGCCTGATGGGGCAATCCCAACGGCCCACGCGCATCCGCGGCGACCAGCACGGCCAGATCGCCCACGATGATCGACGGCTCCGGGCCGCCGGGTCTGCGCGTAGCAATGGGCTCGGCGGCAGGGGACGACGCATTCGCGACAGGAGCGCTGGCAACCATGCTCCGCGATGCGGTCGGATCGCTGCTGGCAAGGATGACCTCCGGGGTGCCGGTAGGGTTCATCGCCTCGGCAGGCAGGGCCGAGATCACCAGCCCACCCATCGGTGGCGCGGCCTCTTGCCCGGACTCGTCCAGTTGATAACCGCCATCCTGCAACGCAGCCCGCCGCTCCGCTCCGCTCTGCGTGGCGGCTTTCACGAACGCCTTGGCCAGCGCCTCGGCATCGCATCCGTCGGCCTCGCGCGGAATGGCAAGCGTCACCCCGCTCGGATCGGCGCGTGACGCCGTCAACCCGGCGAGATCGGGTGGTTGCTCCTCCCATTCGCAGCTATTCACCACCACGATCATTGCGTGATCCGAGGGCAGTTCGGCGAACAGCGTGGAGAGTGCCGGGTTCTCATCCGCATCCCCGGTGGCCAGAGGCGATCCGACATAGACCAGTTCCGCGCGCCCCTTGGCCAGTTCTTCGGCAAGCCCGTCTGCCGGGACGGAAACGGCCTTCCCGGCCAGCGGCGCAAGGGAATCCGGCAGAGAAGATCCCAGGACCAGCACGGATGCATCGGACTGCGCAACCGCCTGCCCGCCTGCCGCGGAAAGCGCAAGCATCGCCAGAATTCCTGTGCGGATCAGCCGCATGAGGCGCCCTCGTCTGCCATCGCGTCGACTCTTTACATTCGTTTCCACAACTACCAGCCAGCGCCCCCGCATCCAAGCCTCATGTCGGCCGTGGCGAGACGAACACGGTCCAGTTGCTGCGTTCCTCGGTATCGACCTCGATGAAACGGGCATCCAGAAAACCGCGCAGCAGGCAATCCCGCTGCCCGGTGATCTCAAAGCGGCGCGGCGCCACGCACATCGGAATAGCGCCGGAGAGGACTTCCTTGCCGAACACATCGGTTGCAAAGATGTAGTAATAGCGGGATTGAAGCGGCTCCCGCCGCAGGACCGCACATTGATTGGGCGCAACCCGCCACCAGCCGCGCGTGACGAAATCCTCGCCATCCGGCGCACCGATCGCCACGTTCAGCACGTCATACGACTGGTTGCACAACCGCATCTCGGCCCGCGCGGCGACGGGAAGCGCGAATAGCCCGCAGGCAACCGCGGCGAATATCGGCAACGGCGGCCTCATCAGGGCGACCAGATCAATTGAGCAAACGGGACAGGCATGATACAGCTTTGACAAAGGGAGTATGTCTTCTCATGAAGCCGATCTTTATCGCAGGTGCAACCTTGCTGGCCGCCAGCAGCGCGTTCGGGTTCGCAAAAGCGGTTGATTATCTGGCCGCCACCCCGGAAAGCACGGCGCCCCGGCATGGCAACATGACCGAGCGCAACCTGCCCGCCATATCGCGGGAACAGGCCGTTCCCGCTTCGACGGATGCATATGTGGCAAGTGGATCGCCCCAGCCCGGGATTCCCGAAATGGCCCCTGCGGAGCGGGCGGCAATGATCGGCAAGCCTGAAAGGCTCGCTGCGATGAGCGTCGATGAAACCATTTCCATGCCACAAGCCAATTATTTCATGCCTTTCACGCGTCCGGATGATCCATTAACGACACCGGATACTTATTCGAATATGGATTCTCCGGATAACATGGCACAGGATCGATTCCATAACCTGCCCATGATCGGGGTCTATCGCTGATTCTCAAGGAAAGGGATTATTCATGCGTCACGGTGCGATTGCGCTGTTTTCCAGCGTTCTTCTGATTTTTTCCGGCTTTTCCGCATTTTCGCAAACCGACGACACCACGGCGGAGATTCCCGCACCGACCGGGGAAAACGGCAGTTCCGCCGATACCCGCACGCAGGCAACCGCTAGTGACAGCATCTCGCTGGAACTGAATGGCGCCACGACGACCGAGGCGGGAGGCTGCCAACTGACCGTTGTCACCACCAATCGCCTGGATCGGGATCTGGACCGCGCCGCCTGGCAGGTGGCGATCTTCGATGCCGCCGGTGTCGTGCAATCGCTGCCGATCCTGGATTTCGGCGCGATGGTTTCGGGCAAGACCAAGGTGGCGATGTTCGAACTGCCCGGCCGTGGTTGCACAGATATCGGGCGAATCATCGTCAATGACGTCGCGGCATGCACCACCGGAGATGGCGATGACCTGCGCGATGCCTGTCTGACCGGGCTTGCGACGCAATCGCGCACCGATATCGATTTTGGGCTTTGATCGCTGAAGGCTGACCGTCATGATCTTTCCGAGCGATCTGCCGATGACGACGATAACCGTCTTCGCGGCCCTGGCGGCCTTGTCGGTGCTGACCCTGACCGTCACGATCTTCAAGACGATACAATTCCGGCGATTGGGCGTCGGCGGCCATAAACGCGGCGAGGAAATCCTCGACGACTGGCTGAACGGCCGCCCCGACGAGGCGCAGCGCAAGGCAACAGCGGGCAAGACCGTGCTGGCCCGTGTCCTCGGAGCGGTGATGTCCGGGCTGCGCGCCCGCCCGTCCGAACCCGGCTATGGCGAGGAACTGGCCCGGCAGGTCGCGCTGGCCGAACTGGCCCGGATGGGCGCGCGGATGCGGCTGCTAGAGGCGGTGGTGCAGATGGCCCCGATGCTCGGGCTGTTGGGCACGGTCATCGGCATGATCGACGCTTTCGGCAATCTGGCCCTGAGCCAGGAGGCAGCCGATCCCCGCCTGCTGGCATCGGGCATCTGGACGGCGCTGACAACCACGGCGGCCGGGCTCGCCATCGCCCTGGTGGCCTATTTCATCGCCTCATGGCTCGAAGGCCGCATCGAGGATGAACGTCAAACGATCGAGCTGGTGATTTCCTCTGCGATCCACGGCCGGATCGCCCAACCGGCCCGCGCCTGATCCATGACGGCCGCGACGACATCGCCCCCCCGTCCGGCGCGGGTCGCGGGGTTGAGGCTGCCGCAACGAAAGGCACGCTATCGGTTTTCGATGACCCCATTGGCCGATGTGCTGTTCCAATTGCTGATCTTCTTCATGCTGTCCTCGAATATCGTGCCCTACTCCATGTTGACCCTGCGCAGCGGCGCCCTCGAGGGCGGGGATGCCGCGACAGAGGAAACGGAAACCCGGGCATTGGCAACCGACGCCTCGGCGACCGCGGTCTGGACATTGCATCCCGACGGGCTGGTCGCCGGGGGCCAGCGCTTCGCCCTGGATCGCCTGCCGTCGCTGGCGGATGCCCTGGCAGTGCAGGGAACGCGGAACGTGCTGATCGTGATTGGCTCCGATGTGCATGTCCAGCAGGTGACCACGGTGCTGGAAACACTCGCGGCGCACGGTATCGAGTCGGTCCAGATCGCGAATGGAGGTACGAAATGAGCTTGCGCCTGCCTGCACGGCATCATGACAGGCTGCGGATCGATACCTCGCTTGCGATCGTCAATATCGTGCTGTTGCTGATCTTCTTCTTCCTGGTGGCAGGACAGGAGACCCGCACGCCGCGCGACATTCGGCTGGCGCAGACCTCGCAGATCGCGCCTTCCACCCTGCCCTCTCCCATCCTCGAGATCCGCTCCGCCAAGGAGTGGTTTCTGGATGGTGAAGCGGTATCGCCAGAACTGCTGCCGGCTGCCCTGTCCGGTTCGGACGGCATCCTGCATCTCGTGATCGACAAGGAGGCCGAGGCCAGCCTGCTGATCTCCGCGCTCGGTCATCCCGAGCTTGCCAGCCGCGAGGTGCGGTTGGTGACCCTGCGTGCGGGACCGGGACAATGATCGGTGCGACAGGACGCAATTCGGCATGGATCCAGGCGGCATTGCTGTCGGTCTCGCTGCATGGCGCGGCGGCGGCGGCATTGATCTACCGCCCCTCGTGGAACCTGCCCACAACCCCGCCACCCGAACAGTTGCAGCTTGAGATCACGACGCTGAACCAATCCTCGACAGAGGTCGAAACACCGGTGCTGACATCCGTTGCGGCGCTTGAAGGTCCTGACGAAAAACCGCAACCCGGCGCGAAGCAGCAAACCGAAAAAGAGCTTCTGGCGCATCTGAACGAGGGGGGGATCGCCCCTGTCTTGTCGGACCGGACGCTGCCGATGACCCGGAATCCCGCCTCGGAGCCGGTGTCAGGCGGGGGCGGGGCCGCGCCCCCAAACCCGAAACGGCAATGGGCGGAACCGCGCCCACCGATCCACGCCTGGTGGAATTGTTCGACCGGATCCGCAGCCTCCTGACCGAGCCATGCCTGCTCGCCCTGCCCGCCCTGCGCGGCGATGACGCGATCCAGCTTGGCGTGCTGGCGGCCAATGACCGGAAAATCTCCAGGCTGATGGACGATCTGACCAAAGGTCTTGCAACCGAGGTGACCGAAGCCGCCGTGCTGCTGGACCGGCGGCAATGCCCGGGGCTGGCCTTCGCCCGGCAGGATCCGCTTTACCCGGTTTTCGGTCTTGGCATTCAGCTGGAATCCCAACAGGTTGCAAGCGGAGCTTCGTTGCGTGGGCAGATCTCGGGCGGAACGGGATGGTACAACACGCTGCTGCTGATCGACGACAATGGTGTTGTCCATGACCTGCGGCGCTTCCTGATCCGGTCGGCGGATCGCATTCGGTTCGACGCGCCGGTGGCGCGCGCGGGCGCGGCACGGGACACGCATCAACTGATCGTGGCGGTGGCCACACCGCGCCGCCCCGAGACCGTTTCCCGCCTGTCGGGCCAGTTGGCCGAACCGTTCTTCGAGGCGCTCGGCCGGGAAATCGGCGAGGACGCGATGGTCGGAGTCAGCAGCGTCTATATTCGCTGATCCGAACAAGGCAAGCGGCACCCGGAATATCGGGCCCGTCAACCAGTATGAAAAACATACTGCCTGTCACGACCGTGACGGCTTCCTTCGCTGGAATGGCGCGCCCCTTCTTCTTTGCCAAAATACCTCCGGGGGTCCGGGGGCAGAGCCCCCGGCCATCGCGGGACGCAATCAGGAAGCGGAACCGATCCGGGCGCTATGCGAATTCATAGCCGAAGCCGTCATCCGTGACCTTGATGGTGACATCCGCCATCGCCTCACCGCTGACCATGCGCGCCAGCACCTGCCGCGACAGGTCGGGCAGGATCGAATTGGTGATGATATTGTCGATCATCCGGCCGCCGCTGTCGGGATCGCGGCACTGATCGACGATATGCGAGATCACGGCGTCGCCCCAGACCAGCTTTGCCCCCTGCGACTCCTTCATCCGGCGGGCGACCGAGCCCAGCTTGAGGCGCGAGATCCCGGCTAGAACCTCGCTGCTCAGCGGCACATAGGGAACGGTCACGATCCGGCCCAGAAGCGCGGGCGGGAAAGTGCCCAGCAATTCCTCCTTGAGCGAGGCCTCCAGCGTCTCGGTGTCCTCGATGATCCCCTCGGGCGCGAGGTTCATGATCGTGCCGGTGCCGACATTCGAGGTCATCAGGATCAGCGTGTTGCGGAAATTGATCGGGCGGCCATTGCCATCCTCCATCCGGCCCTTGTCGAAGACCTGGAAGAACAGTTCATGGACATCGGGATGGGCCTTTTCCATCTCGTCCAGAAGCACGACGGAATAGGGCTTGCGCCGCACCGCCTCGGTCAGCCGTCCGCCCTCGCCATAGCCGACATAACCCGGAGGCGCGCCTTTCAGCAGGCTGACGGAATGGGCCTCCTGGAATTCGGACATGTTGATGGTGATGACATTCTGCTCGCCGCCATAAAGCGACTCGGCCAGCGCCAGCGCGGTCTCGGTCTTGCCCACGCCCGAGGGGCCGCAAAGCATGAAAACCCCGATGGGTTTCTCGGGATTACCAAGACCCGCGCGCGCCGTCTCGACCCGGCGGGCGATCATCTGCAAGCCCTGGTCCTGCCCGATCACCCGTTCCTTCAGGTGATCCGCCAGGGTCAGCACCGCCTGCAATTCATCGGCGACCATGCGTCCCGCCGGAATGCCGGTCCAGTCGCTGATGACGCTGGCGACGGCCTGATCGTCCACATGCGGATAGATCATCCGGTCATCGGCATGGATCGCCTCCAGCTTCGCCATCCCCTCGGTCAGTTCAGCCCGGATGCGTCGGGATCGATCTCTTCGCCCTTTTCTTCGGCAAGACGGCTGCGCAGGTCGAGGATGTTCTCGACAATGCCCTTCTCGGAATCATAGGCGGCCTCAAGCGCGGTCAGCTCATCTTTCCGGGCCTGCAACTGCTCTTGCGCCTCGGCGAGCCGGGTTTCCGGGTTCGCGCCCAGTTCACGCTCGGCGGATTTGGCGGCGATCTCGGTTTCCAGCGAGGCGATGGCAGCCTGCAAATCGGCGATGCGGGCGGGGACCGAGGACTGGCTGACCGCCACCCGCGCGCAGGCGGTATCCAGAAGCGACACGGCCTTGTCGGGCAATTGGCGCGCCGGGAGATAGCGGGCCGACAGCTTCACCGCCGCCTCGACCGCGGCATCCGAGATGCGGACCTTGTGATGGTCCTGCATCGGGCCCAGAAGGCCGCGCATCATGTAGCAGGCGGTGTCGATATCGGGCTCATCCACCTGCACCGGCTGGAAACGCCGGGTCAATGCCGGGTCTTTTTCGAAATAATTGCGGTATTCGGCCCATGTCGTCGCGCCGATGGTGCGCAACGTGCCGCGCGCCAGCGCCGGTTTCAACAGGTTCGCGGCATCGCCGGTTCCCGCCGAGCCGCCTGCGCCGATCAGCGTATGGGCTTCATCGATGAACAGGATAATCGGGGTCGGGCTGGACTGCACTTCGTCGATGACCGAACGCAGGCGCTGTTCGAATTCGCCCTTCATGCTGGCCCCGGCCTGCATCGCGCCGATGTCCAGCATATGCAGCCGCATGCCCTTCAGCGCGGGCGGCACCTCATCCGCGGCCAGTTTCTGCGCGAAACCCTCGACCACGGCGGTCTTGCCCACCCCGGCCTCGCCCGTCAGGATCGGGTTATTCTGCCGCCGCCGCATCAGGACGTCGATGATCTGGCGGATCTCATCGTCGCGGCCAACAACCGGGTCCATCCGCCCCTCTGCCGCATCCGCCGTCATATCGACCGAGAACCGGCCAAGCGCGGTCGATGCCCCTGCCGCGTCACCCCTGCCGCCCCCGGCGGAACGCAGCCCGGCGCCATCCATCGGGCGCATGTCCTCTTCCTCGGAATCGGCCCAGATGGTGCGGGATTCACGGCCGATATGGTCCGGAGAGAGAGCCTCGAAAACCGTGGAATACTGCACCAGTGCATGGCGCAGCGCCTGATCGTTCAGCAGCGCGACCAGAAGATGCCCGGTGCGGATCTGCGCCTCGCCGAAGAATAGCGAGGCATAGGTCCAGGCGTGGTTCAGCGCATCGGCCAGCCGCTCCGAGATGCCGGGTGTTTCGGTGACGTTCTTCTGCAGTGCCGCCGCCGCCCGGTCGAGATCCTTGAGAACCTGACCGCGATCCAGCTTGGCTTCGCGCAGCGTGATCGAGATATCGCAGTTCTGGTTGGAAATCGCGTGAAACAGCCAATGGCACAGCTCGACATTGCGGTTGCCGTCCGAGCGCGCCTGCCGCATCGCCTGAAGAAAGGCGTCATAGCCGACGCGGTTCATCTTGCCTGCGAATTTCTCGATGGTGATTGCAGTCATGCTTGGCCTCTTGTTGATCAGGGTCCCTGGGTCAGGGCAAATCGTGAAATCTCGATCTTTTCCGCTGCCCGCATCTCGGCGGATGGGGACAATGCGGCAAGCCAGCCCAGTGAAATGGTTTCGCCCATCCGCGCCGCAGGGATCTCGGCCGGGGGTAGGGTCAGCGCCAGGTCCACCTCGTAGGAGCGGCCCAGATACCAATAGACCAGATCGGCGAGGCGCTGGTGCCTGTCCTGGCCGGGCAGGAAGCTGCGATAGGTCTTGGCATCGGGGATATGCAGGTGAATGCAGATCTTTTCGCTGACCGATTGCAGCCGCGCGCCCAGATACATGTCGCGACCCAGGGCGCCGCTCGAACCCAGACCGCGCTGTTCATCCTCTTCGAATTCCAGCCATGCGGGCACATGTTCCTCGACCTCGGCCTGCAATTCGAAATAGCTTTCCAGCATCTGCCGCAACCGCACCGCGCTGCGCACCCGCCCGCCAAAGATCGAGACCAGCGGCAGGCGGGCGACATCGGGGAAACTGTCATGGCGCAGGAAGGCCGGGCTGCCGGTTCCCGCCACCGCTGCGACATAGCGGGCGAAGCGATCCTCGTCGGGGCGGTCATGCTGGCTGATGGCATGGGCATCGGACCAGGCACGGAAGAAGAGCTGATAGAACCGCCCCGCGAGCATGTCGACGAAGCGGACGAAGCCCTCTTCGCCCTCTTCCTGCCAACGCAGCACCTCTTCGGTCAGGTTCAGCGGCAGCGCGCCCTGGGGGCCGAAGAAGCCCATGAAATTTGCCCGCAACCTGATCCGGCCGTCCTGCCGCGGTTCGGCGGGGACCAGGTCGGAATCGGGAAAGGCGAGCCGGGGATCCTGCCCGATCTCGACGATCTCGTCGCTCAGCCGTGCCGAACGGCCGATGCGGGGGCGGTCCGGCCTCTCGCGTTCAAGGCGCCTCAGCAGCGCCAGGAAACTCGCGCCGTCCAGGTTCATATCAACGGGCCCGTGCCGGTGCGGGGCGGCCATTTGCGGATCACCCCGCGCTGCTTGCTGATCGTCACCATCTGCGTGAAACTGTTGATGCTGACATATTCGGCAAAGAACCGATCCAGCACGGCGGCCATCAGGATGATGCCGCTGCCTTCGAATCCGGTTTCATCGAATGTCACCGAGATCTCGAGACCGCGCGCGGGGAAATAGCCCTCGGCACGCCGGAGCGAGCGTGTGACGGGCCGAACATTCAGCCCCACGACCGCCGCGATCTGGGCTTCGGTCACGCTGTCGGACAGGTCGGCGAACAGCGTCAGGATCTCACGCAGGCTGGCGGCACCGTCACGGCCATAGCGATCATCGAGACCGAAATGGTTCAGCGCCAGGTAAGAGATCAGCCGCCAATAGACATCGCCCTGCCCGGTGCGATGCGGCCCCGCCCGCTCGGTCTCGGTCATGGCTTCGCGCGGCGCGGTCGGACCGTTGATGCAACTGACCGACATCTGCCGGTCCGACACGACGTTGAAATCCTCGGACCGCACCAGCGGCAGGGCAGAGGGAAGATGCCGGTTCGAGCAGAGCGTCCGAATGTGCAGGCGATGCGCGCGGTCACCGATCACCGATTCCGGCGGCTCGTAGATCGAGATATAGGTTTCGGTACCGCGATAGCCGCTGCGCATGCCGTGCCGGCGTTCGGATTCGGTCAAGCGGCGCGGCTTGCGGCGGCTGGTATAATAATAGGTCGAACGCTGCGAACCCGCGCCTTGCGGCAAGGCATAGAGCGGCTCGACATCGACCCGCTCATGGGTGGTCCCATAGGTGGCATAGACCTGTAGCAGCCGGTGGACCTCGTAATGGGTCATCGGAGAGGAATCGGGCGTCACGACATATTCGTGCCGCTTGTCATCCAGCCGGATCTGGTTCGACCCCTCCTCGAACAGGTTGATCGCCGGCGCGCAGTTCAACCTGATATCGCCAAGCTGGGTCAGGCGCGCCAGATCGTCATCGACGCGCTCGAACTCGAAGATCACCTGCATCTGTTCGGTGGTAATATTGCGCAACAGGTCCGCCAGCCCGGTCAGCCGGAACCCCAGGAACTTGCGGGGGTAGGCATAGAAATCGCGCAGCAGGGCAAAGCCCTCGAACAGGTTCGACTGGCGCGCGAATAGCAGTTCATCCTTGGTAAAACCGACCTGCTCGATCTGGTCGGGATGCAGGCGGATGAAGCAGGGATCGCCGTTCGGACGCAGCCAGCGCAAGGACAGGCGCGTCACGTTGCAATGGATCTGCTCGTAAAGTGCGATAGCCCGGAACATGTCGCCGGTCAGATGAAAGGTCAGCGCATCCTCGCCCAGGGCGGATATGGGCTGCTCATTGGTCGACTCGATATCCATCTGCAACCCGGCACGGGTCGCCCGATCTGGGTCCTGCCCCAGCCCGCCAAGCGCGGTGGTGCGGTCGTGATAGGCCAGGCCGGTGATCTGCAGCGGCAACACCGTCATCGGCGCGGTCGTACTGAAACGGCAGGTCACCCGGTTATCGGCATCGCGGAAACTGGCATCAAGATATGTGTTGCGCGAATAGCGCCGGACGCTCGGATCCCCCGTATCCTTCGTCGTCGCCGGAGCCTGCACCATCATGCAGCTGGGAATCGGCGCCAGCGCATCCGGGAATATCTGTTCGAGCAGCTCGGTGGTGAAACCGCGGAACTCCTCGTCCAGCTTGAGCTGAACCCGCGCAGCAAGGAAAGCCGTCCCTTCCAGCAAACCGGCGATCGTCGGATCGATATTCTCGCGCAATACACCGCCAAGCCGGTCGGCCAATCCCGGGAATTCCTCGGCGAATTCCGCTGAACGTTCATAGAGAATATCCAGCTCACGTTCATATGCGTCGCGGAAAGCTTTCTTCATGAGCCGCCCTGCATCCGCTTCATCGAAACCTTGCCCGCCGCCGGATCCACCTCGGCATAGAATTGCAGCGGGATATCCGTCGGGTCCGAGATCATTTCCGCGACGATTTCGAATGTCAGCCGCTGATCGACCGAAGGATCGTTCTCATCCACCCGCACCTCTATCGTCCCTGCCCGCAGCCTTGGCTCGTTGCGTATCAGCGCAATGCGGATCGCGTCAGCCATATCACCGGGAGTCCGGTTCTTGCGCCACAGCGAATCCATATCCTGAAAGCCGTGATTGATGACCGAATCGCGCACCCGTGGCGTATCGGACAGGTCGGTAATGACATCCAGCCGGATCGTGTTCATCAGGCTGGCGATGTCCAGCGCAAGGTTGCGGCGCAGGGACGCCTCGCTGGCGCCTTCGCGACGCTTCTGGCTGACCAGCGTCAGATCCCGCTCGCCTTCGGTATAGCGTCGGGAATTGTCGCGCGAATCCCGGCGTGCAGCGGAATCACGGAAAATATGCAGAAGCGACATTTCCCGCAGGCCGCCCCGCGAGGAATCATCGCCCGGAACGCCGGAAGGACGACGAGAAGCCATGATCTCTCCTGAACGCATGGTTGCGGTCATGTTAGGAACATCCCGCACCAAATGAAACAGGGCCGGCACCAGAAAGCGCCGACCCTGCCGCGATTACCATAAGGATCGGAGGCTTAGGCGGTGCCCCATTCCTTGTTCTCGGCGATGTCCCAGCCAGCCGTGGATTCGGCACCGGCCGCGCCGGATTCTTCCTGCAGGGTGTAAAGCACCTCGAATTTGCGGAAGTTCAGCGTCACGGTTTCCTGGATACGGTCCAGGCCGTCTTTCGCACCACCGGTGTTGTAGCTGGTGATCATGAGATTTTCCAGCTTGATCCGGAAATACTCGATCGGAGCCGCACCGCCCGATTTACGGACGATCAATTCGCCGCTTTCGATATGCTCGCCCGAGGTGGAACGCTTGATCAGGTCCGAGGTGGCCAGGTCGACATATTTGGTCAGCGTGATGTCCTGGACATTGACCTTGCCGCCACCGCCGCCCGAGCCGATATGCGTGGTGCCGGACTGGGTCAGGCCCCAGTTCCAGGCCAGCACGTCGATCTCGTCGCGATGCGTATCATCCTGCGATTCGCCACGGATATTGTTCGAGAGTTTCAGGAAAATATCGACAGCCATATGTAGAACTCCTTTTACTGCGGCGGTCAGCTTAAAAGTTATTTGCCCTTGGGCAGTTTGGAAACCAGTGACATTCCGACGTCCATGCCTTCCAACTGGAAATGCGGCTTGAGATAGAATTTGCCCATGTAATAACCCGGATTTTCTTCGTCCTCAACCACTTCCACCTTCGCACCGGCAAGCGGTTTCTTGGCTTTTTCCCGCTCGCTCGCACTTTCCGGATTGCCCGAAACATACTTGTTGACCCAGGTTTGCAGCTGGGTCTGAAGTTGCAGGCGGTCGGGACTTTGCCCGATCTTGTCACGAACCATACATTTCAAATAATGGCTGAATCGTGACACTGCGAAAATATATGGCAGGCGCGAAGACATATTATCCGATGCCGTGGCCTGCTCATCCACGTATTTCTTGGGGCGATACAGGGTCTGAGCCCCGATGAAGGCAGCCTTGTCGGTATGCTTGCGGTGGATCAGACCGATCAGCCCGGCCTTCGACAACTCCCCCTCGCGCCGGTCGGTGATCGACACCTCGGTCGGGCATTTCAGATCCTTGGACCCGTCGCCCGTATCGAAATTATGAGTCGGCAGGTTCAGCACTTCACCACCCGACTGCACGCCGCGAATCTGGACGGTCCAGCCATGTTCCTTATGCGCACGGTTGATATTCACCGCCAGCGCATGGGCCGCGTTCATCCAGGAATATTTCTTGCCCTCATGCCCGTCGGTCTCTTCCTCGAAGTTGAATTCCTCGACGACGGAATTCGAATTCTGGCCATAAGGCTCGCGCGCCAGCACGCGCGGCATGGTCAGGGCGACATAGCGCGAATTCTCGGAATCGCGCAGCCCGTTCCAGGCGGCATAGTCCGGCGTGTCGAAGATTTCCGACAGGTCGGGAGGCGTGCTCAATTCGTTCCAGCTATCCAGCCCCAGCAATTCCGGAGCCGAAGCCGAGATGAACGGCGCATGGGCGGCGGCGGCGATCTTGCCCATGTCCCGCAGCAGGGCGACATCGCCGGTGCTGTGATCGAAATAGTAGTCGCCGATCAGCGCGCCAAAGGGCTTGCCGCCCAATGTGCCGAATTCCGCTTCGTAGACCACCTTGTTCAGCGGCGACTTGTCCCATTTGGCGCCCGGATAGCGCCGCATCATCTGCTGCAACTCTTTCTTCGAGACATTCATCACCTTCACGCGCAGCGAGGCGTCGGTCTCGGAGTTGTTGACAGTGTAGGCAAGGCCGCGCCACGACGATTCCAGCTTCTGGAACTCCTCGTGATGGATGACCTCGTTAAGCTGCTCGGACAGTTTCTGATCCAGCTTCGACAGCATCGCGTCGATGGTGTCGATCACATCCTCGGCGATAAGCGCCTGGTCGTCCAGCGCCTCGCGCACCAGCGCCACGACGGCATTGTCCACCTCTTTGGCGGCAACTTCGGATCGCGGCTTGATGGTCTGTTTCAGGATGTCCGAAAATTCGTCCAGCTCGGACAGGGCAGCGGCTTCAGAGACCTGCGCCTGGTTTTCCTGCGCCATAATCAGCTGTCCTCTTCAGAAGTGTCTTTCCCGACCTCGCGTTCGGCAAGGGCGGCCATCAGGTCGGGATCGTTCAGCAACTTGCGGATCTGTTCCTGCGCCTTGGGCTTCGAGTTCATGTAGCGCTGCAGGTTGGCAAGGTGTTGACGCGCCTCAAGCAGCGTTTTCAGCGCCGGAACCTGGGCTGCGACCCGGGCCGGGTTGAAATCGTCCATGCTCTCGAATTTCAGCGTGACCCCAAGGCGATCCGCCCCGCCCATCTTGTTCGCGACATTGAAGGACACGGCAGGCCCGACGCTTTTCATGTAATCGTCCAGCGTGGAGCCGGTGACATCGGTGAAATCGCGTTCCTCCATGTCGGGCTTCTCGACTTCCGACGCATTGCCCGACAGGTCGGACAGCACCCCCATCACGAAGGGCAGCTCGACCATCTTCTCGGAATCGTAGGGATCCTCATAGGAGATGTTCACCCGGGGAGGGCGGTTGCGTTTCAGGAAATCTGTCGACTTATCGGATGCCATCTATCCAATCCCTCCGCTACGGGATAACGAAAACGTCAAATAATTCGCAAAGTCAATGCGAACCCTAATCGAAAATCTAGCCGTCTTGCACTGCAGCAACAAGCAATTCCGCCATAATGGCGTCAAATCTCTTTTCCAACATCTCACGTGCCTTGACAAGAAGCAACGGGATGGGACTCGCCGGTTCCTGGGCCGCGAAATAGCCCTCCACCCCCAGCAAATGGCCGATAAGATCGCCACGCCGGGCGATTGCCGGCAATACCGCAGGCTGCCCGGAAGCCTTTGGATCCTGTTCGAGTCCCGATGCGGTAAGCTCTTTCAGGCGGGCCATCGGCAAGCTGAAACTGCTGCCCTGCCCGATATGCAGAACGACATTTCCGGCCTGCGCGGGCATGAGCACCTCGATCGCCTCGACCAGTGGCGCGCCGACCAGAAGCTGTGCCTGCGTCACCAGGACAAGCGCCGGCGAAGAGGGTTCATGACCCGCAAGCCATGCCTTCGCCGCTTCCAGCGCGGCGGCGGCGGTGGCCCGGTTCGGAATGGTCGGAACCGTTCCGGCCCTGGTCTGGGGCGGCGCAGAGGCCTGACCTGCCGGGACCGCGCCTTCGGTCTCCGCCCCGGTGGTGTCCCCTTCCGCATTCGCCGTCGAGATCGGGGTCGCGGCACTGGCCGACCAGGGGCGCAGATCGGGACGCACCGAGGCGATCATCGCCTGCATGTCGGCAATTGCGGCACGGACCGCGCCCAGATCGGGGGTAAAGGTCTTGACCGGATGGCTTGCCGCCAGCCCCGCCATCCGGTGCAGCGCATCCGCGATGCGGGTCAACTGGTCGTTCACATTCGCCACAGCCTGCCGGTTGGCCTCGGAACGCAGCGGTCCCAGCAGGTCGCTGCCGGCGATATCACCCTCGGATTTGCGCGCCTCGGCCTTGCCGCCCGCGACCATGTGGCGCCGCAGGGTCACCTCGCCATTCGACACCAGGGACAGATGCAGAAGCGGCATCACCACCGTCGGCTGGCTGTTCAGCGCCTCGATCGCGGCGCGGCGCTCTCCTACCCCGCGATCCACCTGGGGATGCACCTCTTCGGGCCATTGCATCATCATCGCGGCCATATCCTCGGCGGTATCGGCGAAATCGCCCAACCGTCCGGCCAGGATCTGGAACCGGGCCAGAAGCCCCAAGAGCCGCAAGTCGCGGCTGCGCGCCAGAAGCCCGTCGATGATCGCCTTCTCTTTCCCGAGATCGATCGAACGCGGGTCGAACAGCCGGTCGTCGCTACCATCCGCAGCCGTTCCCGGCGTGAAATAGCGTTCGGGCATCCGCGCCTCGGCCTCGAAATAGTAATCGACGAAATCGGGATCGTCCTCGCGTTCGAGATCGGGACCGCAGGGGTCCTGTTCCGAAACGGGGGCCAGCAGGTTGACAGGTGTCAATGCAGATCTCCTTGTTCCTCGCGGCCGCTCAGCCGAAGCCGCCGCCCTTTTCGTCGGCCTTGCGATAGGCCGCCGCGAATAGCTTGATGAATTCGTCCAGGATACCGTTTTCACTGGCGGTCTTGGCATCCCACCGCTGCACGTAACTGTCCCATGCCCGCGACTTGCGGCCGCCAAGCGCCCCACCCTTCGCCTCCGCCTCGATCCGGGTCGGCTCCAGGTCATGCAGCAACTCGATCAGCGCAGGTTGCAGAGCTGCGAACAAGGCGCCCTGATGTCGGCGCAAATCGCCAAGCGCCTCGTCGAAACCTGCCGCGCCGGTCAGGAATCCGGCGCGTGGACGCAGGAACAGCGCCTCCAGCGCCTGATCGGCATCCGGCAGGAATTTCAGCGGGTTGTTGTCGGTGGCCCCGCGCATCGTCCGCTCCCCCCCGCGCGTGAAATGCCGCGCGGAGGCCCGGTCCTGCAGCGCGGACATGAGTTGCGAGGCGGTCGCGCGCATGGTTTCGCCAAGCGCCCGGCCCAGGGCCTCGGGGCCGATCTCGGCGGCGAGAGTGCTGTCGAGACCTGCCCCTTCGCAAAAGGCGCGGACGAATGCCGCTTCATCGACCGGGATCGACGTCGCCGGAACCTGAACGGCAACTTGCGCCGGCTGCTCGGGGCCGGGTTGCGCTTGCTGCTCCAGCGCGGCGGATTCGGGCGGCGCGTCCGGGAACTCGACGAAATCATCGCCGAAATCATGCTGGCGCCCCGGAGGATCGCCAACGGCGATGTCCATCGGTGCGGGCGCCTCTCCACCGATGGCCCATGGATCGTCCGCCTGATCCTCGAAGACAGGCTGGTCGACCCGGTGTTCCGGCAGAGAGCCGGGAGACATCGCGCCCTGCGCATCCGGCAGATCGAACAGCGCCACGACGATATATTGCCCGACCTGGAACCGATCGCCATTCCGCAGGGCGTGCGGGCCGTCCAGCCGGTGCCGGTGCCCCTGCAGGAATGTGCCATTGGTCGAGACGTCGCGCAGCCACCATTGGTTACCATCAAAGGTGACATCGAAATGATGCCCCGAGATATAGCGGCTGGCATCGGGCAGAACCCAACCCATTCCCGACCGCCGTCCAACCTGGATTCCCGTTTCGGGAACGGGAATGCTGACCGGACCGCCATCATCGAGGACGTGGAAATTCTCTATTTGCAGGGTCAGGGTCATGTCACATCAATAGGCGCGAAAGAGGGATTCGGCCATGTCGAGAATCCGCGCCAGGTAAACCGAGCGCTGCGACAGCGGCACACGCGCGAGACAGGACAACACGGCACTGTTGATGGCAATCGGAGCCTTGTGGGCCGGAGCAGGCTCGGGATCGTTCGGCGCAGGCTTTCCCGTCGACCAGCCGACCGCAAGCCCCAGCAGGACGGAAGGCCCGCGCGCCGGGGCCCATAGCGCCTCCTTCATGATGTCATGGCGCAGCCGGGTGGTCGGATTGGCCAGCCAGGCCGCGATCTGCCGCATCATCGGGCGCTCTTGCGGGTGCAGGTGATCCGCCATCAGGCGCAGGCATTCATATCCCCAGCCGGCCGCGTTGGTGGGCAAGGCCGCGAAAGCCGTATAGGTCACCGCCTCTTCCGGAGTCGTCGAGGCCCGCAACCGGGCAAGAAACCGCAACCCGTCCTCGCCCGCGCGCGGTCTCAGCTTGACCAGTTCGGCCAGGCTCTGAAGCTCTGCGAACAGGGTTTGCGGGTCTTGTTCCCGAAGTGTCCGGCGCGGCCTTTCTGTTGTATCGTCCTGATCGGAAGGGCTCATATCAATCCATTAGCTAATATCGGCAGAATATTCCGACCACGGCTGGATTATGAAAAGACAAATTCGCCAAGGCAACCCGCCTTGTGCCCGGTTGCGCTTGATCCCCATGTCACCCCGACGGGATCCCGTGAATCCGGCAAGGCGCGATCTCCCTCCAGGGATCGCGCATATACGGGATCGGACTGTTGCGGCCAGGCTATGCCAGAAGCGGCACCGTCAAAATCTGCGCGGCAGGGTCGCCACCGTCGAGGCGGTCCGGCGCCGCCCCGTATCGTCATATGTCTGCAGCGTTCGCGCCGCCTGAACGATCTCGTGAATCTGCTCCATGGCCGCCTTGGTGCCGCGCAGCGAGGCCTCCGCCAGTTCCCGCAACTCGGCAATCGCGGCCTGCAGCGCCTGTTTCGAGGCTGCGTCCGGCGGGGATCGATCCGCCGCCGCCGAGAATCGTTCGATCTGGTCGAGTGCCAGCCCCATGTCCCCGGCAACGATCGCGGCACGGGCAGCCGCCAGGTGCTTGACCGGAGAATCGCTCATCGCAATTCTCCGAGTCCCAGATCAAGACGGGCCGAAAGACGGGCCGCATATTCGCGGGTCAGGAAACTGGAAAAATGTTCCTCTCCGTATCCGCCGGAAAAATCATCCTTTCCCTTCTGCAAGTTGCAGTATTTCAGCATCTCTTCAAGAAACGCCTGCTCGAGACGGTCCTGAGCAAGCGGGGCATCTGCTTGCGCGGGTGCATTCATGGTAAGTGCAGCGACCTGCATCCTGTTCTCCTTGTGCCGAACCAGGACAGCTTTAGCTTCGCCGGGTAAATGATTGGTAAGGAGTCCCGCCTACAAGAGTTCGAGATTTCCAACAGGGAACCGCCAGCCGATGGATCCGATCATCCCACAGAGTTTCGCCCCCGATACCGGTCAGGGCATGCGGGTTCCGCAATGCGATCATTGCGCGGAGGCCGAGCCTCTCGCCGAAAACCTTGTCTCGATCGAGTTTTTCCAAGCCCTGGAAATCAAAGCGGCACATATGCCCGTGTCCGAGGCGGACGGGCTTCAACCCGCCCCGCCCGAGGATGGGGCCAATCATGAATTCGACAGCGATCCCGTCACCGACATATTGGAAGGCTGGTCGGGCGTGACTGCATCGCTGCCCGCCAGTTCGGCGGGGGATGATGCCGGTGACGATATTCCACCGGATCGACGGGTGATCACCCCCCATGTCCCGGCTGGCTTCAGCCCTGCGCAACCCGCTGCGGAGTCCGGGAAACATCTCGCACTTGCGGATGGGACCGGCCAGCCGCATGAGGCGGGGGAGAATGGCGTCGAACCGCCCCACGGATCGGCATCGCGCCCCATTGCCGGGCCCGAATCCGCTTTCCGGGCACCCTCGATCTCATCGGGCGTGAGCCATCCCGCCTCCGGCATGCCGGATGACGCATCGGCCCGAATCACGGAACCGAAACCCGATCAGATCGCGCCGCGCACATATCCCGCGATGAGTGGCTCAGTGCGGACCAAAAAGGATGAATCCATCCCACATCCTGCCATATCCGAGGCCCCGGCGAAGAACACAGCCGTTCAACCCATCGATTCGACCGCAGGACTCCTTGGGCAGAAACCCATCCCGCCGGTCACTGGGTCAACCGACCTGTCCCTGCCTCCGCCTACATCCAGCGATCAGCTTTCCACATCGGCCACCACGCAGCCAACCGGCGCACGCTCGCCCTTGGTCCATACCGCATCGGTTCTGCGCCAGGTTTCGGATGCGGTCGTCACGATGCGCGACGAGATGGTCGAGATCACGCTTTCCCCGGAAGAGCTGGGCAGGGTCCGGATGGTTCTGACCGGCCATGACCGCGCGCCGCATCTGACGATCTGGGCAGAAAGGCCGGACGTTCTCGACCAGATGCGCCGCAATTCGGACATGCTGCTGCAACAGTTCAACGACGAGGGCCTGACCGACGCGACCCTGGATTTCCGCGGTGGACGCCGGGAAGGTGCTGGGACCGAAGCCGGTCAGGAATGGCCGACAAATAGTGGCGGGTCCGGCCAGCGCGGCGGGCTTGTCCAGACCGATCCGGATCGTCCGGCCCCGGTCCTGCCGATGCGGACGGGCAGCCGGCGAATTGACATCAGGATGTAAAGGAGGCGCGCATGATTACCCCGACGGACAACAAGACGGTCACCGGCACGGCAGCATCGACCCCGGCCGCACCGGGGATCACCACCAATGCCGATTTTTCCACATTCCTGAGATTGCTGACGACGCAACTGCAAAATCAGGATCCGCTCAACCCCATGGAAGGCAGCGAGTTCGCGGTGCAGCTTGCGACCTTCTCGGGTGTCGAACAACAGGCCTATACCAATAAACTGCTGGGCGAGATGATGACACAGGCGGAAGCAGGCGGGTTGGGACAGGCAGCCAGCTGGATCGGCAAGGAGGCGCGCAGCACCGCGCCGGTCTGGTTCGGGGACGAGGCCCTGACGCTGGACATCACCCCCGATCCGCGTGCCGAGGATGTCACCCTGATCACCATGGATGCGACAGGCCGCGAGATATTGCGCGAGGCGATCGGAACCGGCACCGGCGAGGTGGAATGGTATGGGCGTGACGCATCGGGACAAAAGTTGCCCGATGGCCGGTATTCCTTCCGGATCGAGAGTATCCTGGAGGGTGACGTGATCGCCGATGACGAGGTCGGCGCCTATGCCAGGATCGAAGCGGTCAGATCGGGACCGAACGGCACCGAGTTGGTCTTTGCGCATGACGCCTCGGCATTGCTGACAGATATCGACGCATTGCGGCAGCCCGAATAGCGGCGATCCTGCCCGCCGGAGCAGTCACCGATTGCCCGCCTCGTACCAATCCAGCATCATCCCGGTCCATCCGGGCGGCACGGCATGCCCTCCCGGATGCAGAGCGAAGACAAGCGAGGTTCCGGCGGCGCAACTGCTCCAGCGGCGGATCAGGACATCGCCCTTGCGGTCGACATCGTCTGGATTCGCCTTTGGACAGCGGTTCGCCTGCCGCCAGATCCCCATCGCGGCGAAGACATCGCCTTGGGTGAGGGTGCCATCCCCGACCGGGCGGCCTTCCAGCGGCACCGTCCCGTCCGACCAGCCATGGGTGTGGTGAAGCCTGACCGGACCCGCGCATTCCGCAGGGTGCGGACGCCAGAAACTGCCGGCGACCGGAGCATAGGCATCGAAACTCTCGGGCGTCTCGCAGGCGACATAGCTGGCCATCGAACCGCCGATTGAGAACCCGGACAGCACCATCCTGTCCCGGTCCAATCCGAACCTCTTCGCCGCGTCATCGGCGACCGCGCGCAGAAACTCCCCTTCGTCCCGGCCATTGCGGTCACCGGGATGGAACAGCCAGCCGCGCCCGTCGCGTCCCTCTCGCGGGGTGCCGTCGGGCGCGATCACCGCATAGCCCCGCGCCGTTGCCGCCCCGATCCGGCTGCGATCGCGCATCACGGCAGCACCTTCGCTCCCCCAACCATGCAGGAACAGGATCGCGGGCCAGCCCCGGGGCGGCGCCTCCCCCTGCGGCAGGGCGAGGTGATAGCTGCCGCCAAGCGTATCGGCGTCGGCGCCGAGCTGGCAAGGTCCGGGGGTCCGCGCACAATCCGCATGCGTGACCTGCGGCAAGACCGCGACCAGGGCCAGCGCGAGAATACGGGCGAGACGGGAGTTCATCGGACGGCCCCCGACATCATGTCAGTCGCTCCACCGGTACAGCCAAACTTCGCTCACCCGAACCCCGTCGCGATGCAGTTCCGCACGCATCTCGGGCCGGGCACCTTTCGTGGCATCCAGCGTGAAGGCAAGGCGCATCCCGCCGGTTCCCGGATTGTATTGAACGGTCGGGTTGCTGATATTCCCGATCCGCGAAGTCACCCGCGCCTCAAGCTTTCCCGGGTCACTGCCAAGCGCCGAATGCTTGGCGAAATCGATGCTGAAAAGACGGCCCTCCTCGAATACACGGCGACCCGAGCGGGTATTCAGCACCCTTGCGACGGTTCCGTCCACCGGCGCGAAATCGCACCAATGCAATCGGTAGGCAAACCGATGCCCGCGTCCGGCCCGCAGCGGCTCGGAAGGCCGCCAGAAGGCCACGATATTGTCATAGATCTCCTTGTCCGCCGGGATCTCGACCAGCCCGACATAGCCCGGCCCCCATGAGCCCATCGGCTCGACCCAAAGCGTGGGCCGGCGTTCGTAATGCGCCTGGAGGTCACCGAAATCACCGGCCTCGCGCGCGCGCTGCACCAATCCGAAACCACGGGTGCCGCTATCCATGAAATAGCTGACGCCAAGCTGTTGGGGATTGGAAAGGGGCCGCCAGATCTGCTCTCCCGCACCATTAACCATCAACAAGCCGTCGCTGTCATGCACGGCATCGCGGAAATCGTCGAAACGCGAGCGGTTGGTCTGGTCGAAGAGGAACATCGAGGTCCCCGGCGCGATCCCCGCCGCGGTCAGATCGACGCGGGGAAACAGGGTGCAGTCCACCTCCATGCGCGTCTGTTCGCCCTTGGTGATCCTGAAACTGTAGGCTCCGGCGACACTGGGACTGTCCAGAAGCGCATGGATCGTGACTTCCCGCGCATTCGGCTCGGGCGTCTCGATCCAGAATTCGCGGAAAGATGGAAATTCCTCGCCTTCGGAACTGCCGGTGCCAAGGGCAAGCCCGCGCGCCGACAGGCCATAGACCTGCCCCCGCCCGAGCGCGCGAAAATAGCTGGCCCCCTGGAAGACGGCATATTCCTGGAATACGCCGGGTTTCTCCAACTCGCCGCGCAGGCGGAAACCGGAAAATCCCATCCCATTGGACGGCAGGTCGGGAAACTGGTCCGTCTTGTCGAACGTCTCCAGGTCGAACAGGATTGGACGGGCCTGCCCGTCGGCGACCGCGTTGATCCTGACCGGCCGGTCGAACAGATAGCCTGCGGGGAAGAAATCGACCACGGCCGGCCGGCCCGTGTCGCGCCACAGGGCATGCCGTTCGTCGAACCAGATATTGCGATACGCATCGTAATCCAGCTCTCGCCACGACAACGGCACCTGATGCGGCGGAGCATAGGGCCGGGAGGCCATCTCCTCTGCCTTGTCGCACAGCATGCCGGAGCTGAACGGTTCCGGCTCGCCGAGACCCACCGGCTCATGTGTCTCCTCCGCCCGGGCCGGCAGGCCCAGGGCCCACCCCAGAGAGGCAAGCGCCGCCGAGGACATCACTTGTCGTCTATGCATTTCGATCCCTTGCTTGTCATATGCCAGTCATGCCGGATGTCGCGGCAGCCTGCCGAGACGGCGTCCCCGGGTTTACAGCCTGACGCCAGGGCTGCCGTTTCAGATAGGCCACGAAATAGGCCACGCCGGTGATGATCGCCGCGCCAAGCAGATTGACGATCGCCGCAGTCAGAACGCTGCGCCCGAAGACATCGAAAAGCACCCCCAGCAGGCGCGCGAGGATCATCGATGTCATGAACACCGCCAGCGATTGCTGCCCGACCTTGCGGATGACGGTGACGATGGCCGTCCACCACCGCCCACCGAACAGCCGTGAACCGCCAGGCCCCGCCGCGATCCAGGCCAGATAGGCGAGGCTGAGGAAATGGATATAGCGGAGGATGCCGAAATCCGTCTTGGTAAAGAGAAATTTCCAGTCTCCCCGCCATTCGCGGATGAAATCGTATTCCCTGTATATCCTGAACCAGGCGAAGGGAATCGTCACCAAGACGACGATCAGGGCACACAGGATCAGCATGCGGTTCACCGGCGGCGCGGGCAGCCAGCCCGCCATGAAGGCGAAGCCGGTAAAGAAGATCAGTTGCCATGCGAAAGGGTTGAAGAACCATTGCCGCGTGCTGTCATTGCTGAACCAGTATTCGGCGGGGAAGCCGAAGCCGGTCACGCTCGTCACCAGCCACAGCGTGACGCAAAATCCCATCGCGGCATGCGGATGGATACGGGCAAGCGCCATGACCAGCGGCAACATGGCCAGGATCACCAGGTACATCGGCAGGATATCGAAATAATTCGGCACATAGGTCAGGGTCATCAGCCCGACCATGTTCGGCCCCGGATTGTTCAGGAACGGGTAAAGATTCAGCGAGCCCACGTAATCCTTTTCGAACCAGCCGGTCATGTTCAGCACCAGCATCGCGAACAGCCCGGTCACGAAGACACCGATATGCGCCCAGTAGACCTGCCAGACGCGATGCAAGATGCGCAGCGTTCCCATCATCCAGCCCGCCTTGCGGAAGATACTGCCAAATGCGATCGCCGAGGCCATGCCCGAACAAAAGACAAAGATCTCGGTCGCGTCGGAAAAGCCGAAGCGGGCAGGTATCCAGAGGGTCCACGGGTTGCCGCTGATATGAGCGATCAGGATGATATACATCCCCACCCCGCGGAAGAAATCCAGGCGCGGATCCCGCGCCGGTTTCGCCGAAGGGCCGGAGGCGGATATTGCTGTGCTCATATGGACTCCTCGATCCCGGGCAAACGGGTTTGCGTTTCGCACGCAGATGCCCTGACTGAGGCGAGAAAGTCCAATCTGCGCCTTGTATATCCGTCCTGATGGCCGCCGCGTGCCTTGACCCGTTCATTCAGCAAATTCTCGGTCTCGTCCAGATAGCCGCCGCGCAGCCCTGCCTCGACGGCGATGCGGGTGAACACGTCGCGCTGCGCATGGCTGCCTCCGATCGCCTGCAAATCCGACAGCGCCTTGCGCAGATGCAGCCATGACGCACTGTGATTCCCCGCGGCATAGGCCTGCAGGCCAAGCGCGGTGTCATGGCCGTTATGCCCGATGATCCCCTTCGCCTCGCCGTCAGAGGCGCGCGCCCGGGCCATATTGCCGATCAGCCGGGCCGCCGCGCCTTCGCGCTTGCCGCCGACCAGCGCCAGCAGGTAATGCAGATCCGCGAAGGCCAGACAGCCATCCCCGGCCCGCTTGTCCGAGAGATCGGCCACCTCCTCCCACCGGTCGCCGACCGCGATCCCCTCGACTTCCAGCCGGGCCAGCAGAGAGGTCGCATTGGCGATATCACGGTAATCATCGGTCTTCTCGCGCCGGATCTCGGTGTCATAGAGGTCCAGCGCCGCATCGAAATCGCCAAGATCAAGATACATCAGCGCCTGGTGCCACCAGACGTGAAAGCGGAAATTGTTGCAATGCGCCCAGGACGCCTCGCGCCCATGCAGCCAATCCAGCCCCTCCTGCGCGCGTCCGGTCGTGTCATAGACATGGGCCACCGCATGCAGCCCCCAGGCATCATCCGGAGCCAGTTCGATCGCCCGCATCCCGGCATGCTCGGCCAGCGCATATTCACCGGCTTCCTCAAGCGTGAAGGCATGACAGCCCAGCAGATAACCCTTTGCCGCATGCTCTTCCCAATGCGGCAGCACGGCCTCGGCAGAGCGGCGCATGACATCGGGTCGGCCCATCACGAACTGGATCGCCTGCACCATCTTCATGGCCAGCGCATCGCGGGGATCCTCGTCCAGCACCTGCTGCAGGCGATCGGCGGCAGCGCTCGGACGGCCTTGCAGCCACAGGCCGAGGGCATTGATGAACCCTGTCTCGGCGGGGGTAGGGGGCAGCCGTTTCGCGGCGGCCAAGGCCTCGCGATAAGCCTCTTGCGCGACGGCGAACATCTCGGGTCTTCCCAGCAGCAGGCAGGCCAGCCCGCGAACCGCCTGCGCCAGCGCGAAATCCGGCGCTTTCGCGATCACCTCGTTCAGATCCGCCGCCGTGGATTCGGCATGTGACAGGATCCCGGTCACGACACGGTTCCAGATGGGAATATGGCGCCTCTCCAACGATATGCCGGTGCCTGACAGGTCCGTCATATGAATCATCGTCACTCTCCTGATTACCAGCCCGGACGCCCTGAAGGTTCAGACGAAACCGGGACCACTCGTGAATCAATTCGACCGGCAGCATGGATCGTTACAGACCAACGAATTTTTCCCGACCGTTTGATGCTCTTGTGAGCATGCTGGATAAACGCCATAAGCGGAGCAATGGTTTCCACGCCATCCTGCCAACAGCCGGATTTCGCCGGTTCATTCCTGCTTTCGACCGCCTCAGAAAGCCCCGTCATAGGCGCGTGAGCCGATACGGATAGCCAGCAGCGTGAAACAGTCACGCTCAAGCGCGGCGCGTGCCTCGGCCGCAAGGCTCGATGCGTCGTCTATCCAGACCCCGTGCCCGCCAAAGGCCCGCGCCAGGGCGGGATAATCGGTCACGCCCTTGAAATCGACGCCCAGATTCGGACGCTGCCCCGCCCTTTGCTTCATCTCGATCAGCGAAAGCGAGCCATCGACCAGCACCGCCAGGACCACCGGCAGCTTCAGATCGCGCAGCGTGGCCAGATCACCCGCCCCCATTTCCAACCCGCCATCGCCCAGAATGGCCAGGGCCGGTGCATCGGGCCGTCCCAAGCACGCACCTGCCGCCAAAGGCAATGCGCAGGCCATCGTGCATAGCGCACTGGATTGCAGCATCAGGCGCGGCTCCGGGCAGGTCCAGATCTGGCTGGCAAGGATACGATGCGCACCCGAATCCGCCGTCACGACGGTTTGCGGCGGCATCACCTCGCGCAGGGTCCGGAATACCTGATGCGGTCCCCATCCCTCCGGCCCGGCAAAGGCCCGCGCCAAGATCTCGCGAGCCTGGGCGGGCCGTTCCGATGGCCAGCGGGAAGGGGCATCGTGGTGCAGCGCCTCCAATGTCATGCCGACATCGCCGATCAGCGTCTCATCGGCGCGGTGCATCCCATGTATGCGCGGAACGGGGGCGATCTCGATCACGCGGGTGTCGTCGCCCCATGGATCGCGCCAACCGATCCGCATCTCGATGGGATCGTAACCCGCCAAAAGGATCAGATCCGCCTCGGCGATCAGCGGCATCAGGATCTTGTCTGCACGCGGAGACAACCCCGCTCCGCCAAGGCAAAGGGGATCGGCCTCGTCCATCAGACCCTTGCCCTTGTAGCTGGTGATCAGCGGTATCCGGTGCTGACGGCAAAAACCGGCGACAGCCGGACCGGCACCGTCATTGACGGCATCCACCCCGGCGATCATCAGCGGCCTGACCGAGCCCGCCAGCGCCTTGCGGACGCGATCCAGATCCGCGTGGTGAGGCATGAAGGGCGGTGTGAAGGATAAAGCCCGCGACGAGGGTTCGTCGCTCACCCCCTCGGCCACCGAGATCGGAACATCGATATGCACCGGCCCCGGCTGGCCCGACCTGGCGATGGTGATCGCCTTTTCCATCACCGCCCCGACGGCCCCTCCGACCGCCCGGAAACTGGCCTTTACCACCGGACGCAACAGGGCCTGGTGATCGAAGACCTGATGGGTATAGCGCTCGGCCTCGGCGGCATCGACGCAGCCGGTCAGGAAGATCAGCGGCACCCGGTCCTGCATCGCGTTGGCCACCACGTTGACGGCATTGGCCACACCCGGCCCCAAGGTCGCAACCAGCACCGGCAGATCGCCTGTCACATGCCAATGCCCCTCGGCAAAGAAGCCCCCGGCATTCTCGTGCCGCACCAGCGTAAAGCTCACCCCGGCCTGGCCCAACCCCTCGATCAGCGCCAGCACCTCGCCACCCGGCACGCCGAAAGCCCGTGTCGCCCCGGCATCCGCCAGCATTCGGCCGATGATCCCGGCGCCTGTCCGATTTATCATTCCATTTCTCCGATCACGCCCGAGGCTTTCAGCCGGTCAAGCTCCTGCTCCGTCAGGCCCAGATGATCCCGCAGCACCTCGCGCTATGCTGCCCCAACAACGGCGGCGCATTGCCATAACGCACCGGTGTATCGCTGAATTTCAGTGGGTTGCCGATCAGATCGACATTTCCGCCATCCGCCAGCGGATGCGGCAGGCTGATACGCAAGTCGCGCGCCGCCACTTGCGGGCTGTCGAACACCTGCCGCAGATCGTTGATCGGCCCACCGGGCACCGAGAGCGCCTCCAGCCGCTCCAGCCAGTATGAGGCCGGGCGCGCGCGGGTGATCTCTTCAATGATCGGGATCAACTCCGTGCGATTACGGACCCGGTCGGCATTCGTGGCAAAACGCGGATCATCAGCCAGATCACCGCGCCCGGCATCGCTGACGAAACGGCGGAACTGGGCATCGTTGCCTATGGCGATGATGAATTCACCATCCGAGGCGGGGAATGCGCCATAGGGCACGATCGTCGGATGATCGTTTCCGCGCCGGGGCGGAATCTGCCCGTCGGTCAGGTAGCCGACGCCCTGATTGATCAGCCACGCGACCTGCGTATCGTAAAGGCAGACATCGATATGCTGCCCCCGCCCGCTGCCGTGACGCGCCTGCAATGCCGCGAGAATGCCGGTCAGCGCATACATCCCGCACATGACATCGGCGATCCCGACCCCGACCTTGAGCGGGCGGCCATCGGCCTCGCCCGTCAGGCTCATGATCCCGGCCTCGCCCTGGATCAGGAAATCATAGCCCGCCCGATGCGCATTCGGCCCGGTTTGCCCGAACCCGGTGATCGAGCAATAGATCAGGCGCGGGTTAACATCCGAGAGGCTGGCGTAATCCAGCCCGTAGCGGGCCATGTCGCCGCTCTTGAAATTCTCGACCAGGATATCGGCCTTTTGCGCCAGCCTGCGGATCAATGCCTGCCCCTCGGGATCGGCGATATTGACCGCGACCGACTTCTTGCCGCGATTGGCGCTGAGGTAATAGGCGCTCTCGCTGGTCTCGCGCCCCTCGCTATCCTTGACGAAGGGCGGACCCCATTTGCGGGTGTCGTCACCGGCGCCGGGACGTTCGATCTTGATCACCTCTGCTCCAAGATCGGCCAGAGCCTGCGTGGCGGTCGGACCGGCAAGGATGCGCGACAGATCGAGAACGACGATACCGGCAAGCGGAGCAGCGGATGACATGGCAACAAACTCCCGAACCGGAACCAGGGCTGGAAAAGGCCGCTTGGGCGGTCTTCATCGCAATGGAACTATCATCATCCGATCCGGTCAAGCAATTCGCGCGGCACCGGACCGGATAGCGATCCCGTGACATGCCCGCGCTCACCCGCGATGCGGGTGGTGACAAAGCCATCGGCCACGGCGGACATACCGGCGCGGATCAGCACCGACGCCGTCAGCAACAGGGCCGTGCGTTCTGCAAACCACCTTGCCTCGCATTCCGGCGGCAAGCCGGGCCAGCGTTCGGCATGTGCCTTCAGCGCGGCATCGTAGCGGCGGTCGCTGCCGGTGGCGGCCTCCAGTTCCGCGCGCAGCGTGTCGGCGGCCAGCGGCTCGCTTGCCAGCGTGCGCAGGATGTCGAGGCAGATGACATTGCCCGAACCTTCCCAGATGCCGTTCAGGGGGGCTTCGCGGTAGTAAAGCGGTTGGCCGGTTTCCTCGATATAGCCCATGCCGCCCAGCACCTCCATCGCCTCGTAGGTCACGATGGGGCAGCGCTTGTTGCCCAGGAACTTGGCCAGCGCCACGCCGATCCGGGCGAAGGCCCGATCCTCGGGGGTGGTGCCGTCAAAGGCGCGCGCCACCCGCAAGCCAAGCGCCAGCGCCCCTTCGCAATCAAGCGCCAGATCGGCCATGACGGCCTGCATCAGCGGTTGGTCTATCAACCGCTTCTGAAACGCGCTGCGATGTTTCGCCCAATGATTCGCGGCGCTTATCGCCCCTCGCATCAACCCGGCGGGGGCCAGCGCAGTGTCCAGGCGGGTATGATGTACCATCTCGATGATCGTGCGGACGCCCCTGCCCTCGTCGCCCAGGCGATAGGCAATGGCGCCGTGATACTCGATTTCGGACGAGGCATTGGAGCGATTGCCCAGCTTGTCCTTCAGGCGCTGGATATGGATTGCATTCCGCTCCCCCTCCAGCCAGCGCGGCACCAGAAAGCAGGTCAGCCCGCCGGGGGCCTGCGCAAGCGTCAGGAAACCGTCCGACATCGGGGCAGAGCAGAACCATTTATGGCCGGTCAGGCGATAGAAACTCCCCTCCGGTTCGGCCATCGTGGTATTGCTGCGCAGATCCGAGCCGCCCTGTTTCTCGGTCATCGCCATGCCCAATGTGGCCGAGGTCTTTTCGCCAATCGGGCGCGGGGCCGGGTCATAGGCGCGGGCGGTCAGGCGAGGCTGCCATATCGCCGCCAGATCCGGATTCGCGGCGAGCGCCGGGACAGCGGCATAGGTCATCGTCATGGGACAGCAATGACCCGGCTCGACCTGGCCGGCCAGATAGACCATGGCGGCATGAGTGACATGGCCGCCCGGCGTTCCGTCCCAGGCAACCGCGGCATAACCCGCGCCAAGGCTGGTCCGCATCAATTGGTGCCATGCAGGATGGAAACGAACCTCGTCCAGCCTGCGCCCACCGGGATCGAACAGCAGCAGTTCCGGGCTGTGCCGATTGGCGGCCTGACCGGCCTCGCGCATCTCGGCGCTGCCCATGACCTTGCCATAGCTTGCAACCGTTTTCCTGTGCCCGCCCTCACGAGTTACGGCGTCGCGCAGGGCAATGTCTTCCAGCCATAGATCGCAATCCCCCCGAGCCGGTGGCTGGTTTCGCACCTCATGCGTGCCAAGATCGCTTCGTGCTGTGGATCGGGTCATGTCTCCTCCTCGGACAGGATAAGGCCGCGGGTGTTTCAAGATCCAGTCACGAAGAAAGTGACGTAACGTGATCTCCTCTGCCCTATCCTCCCGGACGGTTTTCCTGTTCACATGCGCGAAATTATATTTAACTGGATGGTCAACAGGAGCAACAATCGGAAGCACGGGCAAGAATACGAAACGTCATGGAATATGACCACATCATCATCGGCGGATGACAGGGCGTGAAACGCCCGGCACGGGACAATAACAGAGGGAGGAGAACGCATGAACGGAACCATGATGCATCAGCCACTGACGACCGGCTCGCTGATCGGCCACGCCGCACGCTATCATGGCGGCACCGAGATCGTCTCGGTCGAGACGGCAGGCGGCATCGAACGCACGACCTGGGCCGGTGTGGACGCCAATGCGCGAAAACTGGCCTCGGCGCTGGACCGGCTCGGGGTGTCGCCGGGCGCACGCTGTGGCACGATCGCGTGGAACAACCGCCGCCACCTGGAAATCTATTTCGGTGTCGGCGCGGGTGGACGGGTGACGCATACGATCAATCCTCGGCTGGCACCGGATCAGTTGATCTATATCGTCAACCACGCGGAGGACGAGGTGATGTTCTTCGACCGCACCTTCCTGCCCGCCGCCGCCCAGCTTTGCCAGCATTTCAAGACGGTGAAGCATTGTGTGCTCATGGGGCCTCGCGACGAGGAAGCGGTGGGAATGATCGAGGGGCTGCTGTTCTATGACGAACTGATCGAGACCGGCGATCCCGATTACCAATGGCCGGAACTGGACGAGCGGTCAGCGGCGGCACTGTGCTATACCTCGGGCACGACGGGCAATCCCAAGGGGGTGCTGTACTCGCATCGCTCGCTGGTGATGCATACGCTTGGCGCCAACCAGCCGGACGGAACCTGCATTTCGGCCATGGATGCACTGCTGCCGGTAGTGCCGATGTTCCATGTGAATGCCTGGGGCGTCCCCTATGTCGCCGCGATGGCCGGGGCGCGGCTGGTCATGCCGGGGCCGAAGCTGGACGGCGAAAGCCTGGTAAAACTGCTGAACAATGAGAAGGTCACCGTGGCCTTCGGTGTGCCGACGATCTGGATGGGACTCTTGGCGGCGCTGCGTTCCTCGGGCGAAAAGCTACCGCATCTGGTGCGGTCCTTCGTCGGGGGAACGGCGCTGCCACCCTCGATGATCGACGCCTTCCGCGAGGAGTTCGAGGTCGAGCTGATCCATGCCTGGGGGATGACCGAGACGGCTCCGGTCGCGACGCTGAACAAGCTGCTTTACAAGCATCGCGAATTGCCGCTGGAAGAGCGGCGCAGGCTGCGCCATGCGCAGGGGCGGCCCCTGTTCGGGGTCGAGTTGCGGGTCGTGGACGAGCAGGGAACGCGGCTGCCGGATGACGGCGAAAGCCAGGGTAACCTGCAGATCCGCGGGCACTGGATCGTGGAAAGCTATTTCGGCAAGAGCGAGAGCGCCCTGACACCGGATGGCTGGTTCGATACCGGCGATGTCGCGACGCTCGATCCAGACGGCTTCATGGTCATCCGCGACCGTGCCAAGGACATCATCAAGTCGGGCGGCGAGTGGATTTCCACCGTCGATCTGGAAAATATCGCCATCGCCCATCCCGGCATCAGTAATGCCGCCGCCATCGCCGCCTATCATCCGAAATGGGACGAGCGCCCGGTGCTGATCTGCGTGCGCGCCGAAGGGGCGAATATCGATGAGGCAGAGCTGCTGGCCAGCTACGAGGGCAAGGTGGCAAAGTGGCAGGTGCCCGACCGGGTGATCTTTGCCGATACATTGCCGATCGGCGCGACCGGCAAGGTGCAGAAAAACAAGCTGCGCGAGGAATACGGACAGGTTCTGATCGAGGACGGGCATTGAACCGGTCCCAGTGACAAGCGGCAGTGAATCCGGAAGCACGCGCAAGCTGCAAGGCCGCCGCATTCCGACAGGATCGCAACAGGATGAAAACCTGCAGGACCGGCAAATGCCCGATCTGCCCGGATTGGCTACACCGGCGAACCTGACAAGAATATCTTGTCAGCCTGACAGGACTTGTTGTTTCCTTTACGAAGGGAAATCGGGCTAGATCCTTGCGGGACTCGGGACCGCCCGAAGCAAGCGGCATCCGCCGTAAAGGAGAGCATATGAGATCCGGTCAGGATATCCGACTCGGCGCCGATATCGGTGGCACATTCACCGATATCGTGCTGGATCTGCGCGGCACCATCTTTTCGGCCAAGGTGCTGACCAATTACGCCGCACCCGAGCAGGCGATCCTCGATGGCATCGGGATCGTTACGCAGGACGCGGGCATTTCGGCGTCAGAGATCGGCCTTGTCATCCACGGCACGACGCTGGCCACCAACGCGCTGATCCAGCGGCAGGGCGCCCGCACCGCGCTGATCACGACCGAGGGCTTCCGCGACGTGATCGAGATGCGCACCGAGAACCGCTTCGAGCAATATGACCTGAACCTCGTCCTGCCCAAGCCGCTGATCCCGCGCGAGGATCGCTTTCCGGTCAAGGGCCGGATCAATGCGCAGGGCAAGGAATTGCAACCACTGGACGAAGCCGCGCTGGAGGAGCTGGCGGAGCGGATCGCCGAACAGGATTTCGGCGCCATCGCCATCGGCTTCATCCATTCCTATGCGAATGCCGCCCATGAGCAACGGGCGCGCGAGATCCTGCAGCGCAAGCTGGACTTGCCGATCTCGATCTCTTCCGAGGTTTCGCCGCAGATGCGCGAATTCGAGCGTTTCAACACCGTCTGCGCCAATGCCTATGTCCGCCCGCAGATGGCCAGTTACCTGTCGCGCCTGCAGGACCGGCTGAAAGAGATGGGCACGACCTGCCCGGTCTTCATGATCCATTCGGGCGGCGGTCTCATCTCGGTCGAGACGGCTGTGGAGTTTCCGGTGCGGCTGGTCGAGTCCGGTCCGGCGGGCGGGGCGATCTTCGCCGCCGATATCGCCCGGCGCTTTTCGCTGGACCGCGTCGTCAGCTATGACATGGGCGGCACCACCGCGAAGATCTGCCTGATCCAGGATTACCAGCCGCAGACCGCACGGACCTTCGAGGTCGCGCGGACCTATCGCTTCTGCAAGGGCTCGGGGATGCCGATCTCGATCCCGGTCATCGAGATGATCGAGATCGGGGCGGGCGGTGGCTCGATCGCATGGGTCGATGACATGGGCCGTATCCAGACCGGCCCGGAATCGGCGGGCTCGGAACCCGGTCCCGCTTGCTATCAACGCGGCGGGACGAAACCCGCGATTACCGATGCCGACCTGGTTCTGGGCAAGATCGACGCGGACAATTTCGCCGGCGGCAAGATCAGGCTGTCGGGTGACAGCGCCAGCGCGTCGATTTCCCGCGATATCGGGGACAGGCTGGGGCTTGACCCGATGGCCGCCGCTTTCGGCATCTGCGAGGTGGTGGACGAGAACATGGCCAATGCCGCCCGCGTCCACGCGGTCGAGAATGGCAGGAACATCTCGGACAATGCCATGATCGCCTTTGGCGGCGCCGCGCCCCTGCATGCCGCAAGGCTGTGCGAGAAACTGGGCATCGACCGCTGCCTGATCCCGCAAGGCGCGGGCGTGGGCTCTGCCATCGGCTTTCTCAAGGCACCTTTCGGCTACGAGGCGGTCGGATCGCAGGTCATGGCCCTGTCGCGTTTCGATGCAGAGGCGCTGAACGCAATGCTGGGCGGGCTGAAGGAGAGCGCCGAGAGCTTCGTCCGCTCGGGCGGCACCGGGCAGATCACCCGCGAGATCGTGGCCTTCATGCGCTATGCCGGGCAGGGATGGGAAATCCCGGTATCCCTGCCCGACCGGGAATTCAACGCAAGCGACCGCGAGATGATCGAGACGGCCTTCCGCGAACGCTACGCGCAATTCTTCGGCCGCCCGGTCGATGGCCCCGAGATCGAATTCGTGACATTCTCGGTCAAGGCACAGGACAGCCGGCCCGAAGGCAGGCGCGAGGCGCTGATCGCCGACGGCCGCCCCGTCCCGGCCTCGGCCAGCCGCGACATCTTCGATCCCGCCAACGGCGCCTCGCGCGACAGCGGCATTTTCGAGCGCGACGGCCTGTCTGCCGGTGACCGGATCTCTGGCCCCGCGGTCATTGTCGAGCGCGAGACCTCGACCATCGTCACCTCGCCTTTCGACGCCGTCATTCAGGCCGATGGCACCATTCTTCTTGTCCGGAAAGGAGTCGCGGCATGAGCCAGATCGATGAAATCCGCATGCAGGTGATGTGGAACCGGCTGATCTCGGTGGTCGAGGAGCAGGCACTGACCCTGATCCGCACCGCCTTTTCGACCTCGGTTCGCGAGGCGGGGGATCTGTCTGCGGGGGTGTTCGACGCGCGGGGCCGGATGCTGGCTCAGGCGGTGACCGGCACGCCCGGTCACGTGAACACCATGGCCGAGGCCGTGCTGAACTTCATCGCCGAGATCCCGCGCGACCAGATGTATCCGGGCGATACCTATGTCACCAATGACCCATGGCTTGGCACCGGCCACCTGCATGACATCACCATGGTCTCGCCCTCGTTCCGGGATGGCGCGCTGATCGGTTTCTTTGCCTGCACCGCCCATGTCGTCGATGTCGGCGGACGCGGTTTCGGGGCCGATGGCAAATCGGTCTACGAGGAAGGCATCCAGATCCCGATCATGAAATTCGCCGAACGTGGCGAGGTAAACACGGATCTGCTGCGCATCCTGCGGAGCAATGTGCGCGAACCCAACCAGGTCATCGGCGATTTCTACTCGCTCGCGGCCTGCAACGATGTCGGCCATCAGCGCCTTGTCCAAATGCTGGACGAGGTGGGACTGGCCGACCTTAAGACCTTGGGAGAATTCATCTTCTCGCGCACCCATACAGCGATGATGGAGCGGATCGCGGCACTGCCAAAGGGGAGCTGGGTGAACGAGATGCTGACCGACGGCTATGACGATCCGATCAACCTGGCCGTCGAGGTCACGATCGGTGACGACAATGTGCATGTCGATTTCAGCGGCAGTTCCGGGATCAGCCGGTGGGGCATCAATGTGCCGCTGATCTATACCAAGGCCTATGCCTGCTATGCGATCAAATGCGTCGTGGCGCCGGATATTCCCAATAATTCGGCCTCGCTGGCGGCATTCTCGATCTCTTCGCCGGTCAATATCCTGAACGCGCAGCGCCCCGCCCCGGTCTCGTTGCGCCATGTCATCGGCCACATGGTCCCCGACGTGGTGCTGGGCGCGCTGGCCAAGGCGCTGCCGGGAAAGATACAGGCCGAAGGGGCGGGTGCTCTGTGGAACATCCATATCTCGGCACGTCCCGAGGCGGGGGCCGAGGGGCGGCGGGCCGAGGTGCTGCTGTTCAATTCGGGCGGGATGGGCGCACGCCCGACGCTGGACGGGCTGTCCGCGACCGCCTTTCCCTCGGGCGTGATGACCATGCCCATCGAGGCGACCGAGCATACCGGCCCCATCGTCATCTGGCGCAAGGAATTGCGCCCCGATTCCGGCGGCGCGGGCCAGTATCGCGGCGGTCTGGGGCAGGTGATCGAGATCGCGCCCGAAGAGGGGCATGAATTCGATTTCTCGGCCATGTTCGACCGTATCAGCGCGCCTCCACGCGGGCGCGATGGCGGCGAACCGGGCGCGCCCGGCGGGGTCGCGCTGGACGACGGCACCCGGCTGCGCCCCAAGGGGTGGCAGCATGTGCCTGCGGGCCGGCGCCTGATGCTGGAGCTTCCCGGCGGGGGTGGCTTCGGCGATCCGGGCAGGCGCAGCCCGGAGGCCATGGCCGAGGATGTCCGCAAGGGCTATGTGACCGGCAAGCAGCCATGAGACCAGGATCGCCCACCCTGTCGCATTGGCGATCACCGAATCCGAACAGAAGAGGCAACAGATATGGCGAAACCCTTTAACCGCATCCTGATCACCGGCGCGGCGGGCGATCTTGGCAGCAAGCTGCGCAAGGGCCTGATCCCGCTGGCCGAGCACATCCGGCTGGCCGACCGGACCCCGATTACCGATCTGCAGGATCACGAGGAAGGGCTGGTCTTCGACCTGTCCGACGAGGCCGCCACCATCGAGGCCACGCGCGATGTCGATGCCATCGTCCATTTCGGCGGCGCCTCGCGTGAAAGGGTCTGGAACGACGTGCTCGATTCCACCATTCGCGGCAGCTATCACATCTACGAGGGTGCGCGGAAACATGGCGTCAGGCGGGTTGTCTATGCCTCTTCGGTCCATGCCATCGGCTATCACAAGCTGGAATCGCATATCGACACCGATGCGCCGGTTCGCCCGGACAGCCTTTACGGCGTGTCGAAATGCTTCGTCGAGGCGCTGAGCAGCCTGTATTGGAACAAATACGGTATCGAAACCGCCTGCCTGCGGATCTTTTCGTCTTTCCCCGAACCGGCGGACCGGCGGATGCTGTGGTCGTGGCTCAGCTATGACGATTGCGTGCGGCTGGTCAGCGCCAGCCTGACCGCCTCGCATGTCGGTCACAGCATCAGCTTCGGCCTGTCCGACAACCGCGAAAAGCCGGTGGACAATTCAAAGGCCGGACATCTGGGCTATGTCCCGCAGGACAGCGCCGATCCCTACCGCGAGCAGGTCGAGGCCAGGACCGAACCGCTCGACCCCAAGGCGGCAACGACCCGTCACCTGGGGGGCTGGTTCGTCGATCTCGGCCATCCCGATGACGAGACCTCCGAATGAATGACGGCCATGACGTGGTAATCGTCGGCGGGGCCGTGATCGGCTCTGCCATCGCTTACTACCTGACGGCAAACACGGATTTCACCGGCTCGGTGCTGGTCGTCGAGCGCGACCCCAGTTATGCGACCGCCTCGACCTCGCTGTCCTCATCCTCGATCCGCACGCAGTTCTCGAACGCGATCAATGTCAGGATCAGCCAGTACGGCTCGGAGGTGATCCGCAGTTTCGCGGATATGATGGCGGTCGGAGATAATCGGCCCGACCTGAATTTCCATCCCGCCGGCTACCTGTTCCTGGCCAGCACGCCGGAAGGCGCCCGGACCCTGCGCGAGAATCACGAGGTTCAGCGGGCCTGTGGCGCCGATGTCGTGCTGTGGGCTCCGGATGAGCTGGCCCATGCCTTCCCGCATCTGCGCGTGGACGACATTCAACTGGCCTCTTACGGGCGCTCGGGCGAGGGATGGTTCGACAATACCGGGCTGATGCAGGGCTTCAAGGCAAAGGCACGGGTGCAGGGCGCGGAATATGTCACCGATGAAGTGGTCGCGATCGGTCACGAGGCCGGCCGGGCCACTTCGGTCACGCTGAAATCGGGGCGGGTGATCCGGGCGGGCTGGATCGTCAACGCCTCGGGGCCAAGGGCCGCGCTGACGGCGCGGATGGCCGGGCTGGATATCCCGGTCGAGCCGCGCAAGCGCACGTCTTTCGTTTTCGACTGCGCCAGATCGCCAGAGGGCAGCGCAAGGGTCAATGATGGGCGCTTGCCGCTGATGATCGATGTCTCGGGCAGCTATTGCCGTCCCGAGGGCAGGTTCTTTCTGACCGGTTGCCCCCCGCGCGAGGATGTGGCGGTCGATTGGGACGATTTCGAGCCGCAATATGATCTGTTCGAAGAGGTGATCTGGCCCGCGCTGGCCGCACGTTCGGAATCCTTCGAGGCGATCAAGGTGGTGAACCAATGGGCCGGGCATTACGCTTTCAACACCCTTGATCACAACATGGTTGTGGGGCCGCATCCCGAGATGTCCAATTTCATCTTTGCCAACGGCTTCTCGGGCCACGGGCTGCAGCAGGCCCCCGCCACCGGGCGCGGCGTATCCGAGCTGATCACCTATGGCGAATTCCGCGCGCTCGACCTGTCCGAGCTCGGATTCGCGCGTATCATCGAAAACCGTCCCTTCCTTGAAAAGGCCGTCATCTGACCGAAAGCCCATGACCGAGACCGCAACATGACCCGCCTGCCGCCGTTGAATGCGCTCCGCGCCTTTTGGGCGGTGATGCGCAAGGGTAATTTCCGGGCGGCGGCAGCAGAGCTTTTGGTGAGTCCGCAAGCGGTCAGCCAGCAGATCCGGCTGCTGGAGGACAGGCTGGAGGTCACCCTGTTCGAGCGCAAGGGACGCAGGATCGAACCGACCGAACGCGCGATCCTGCTGTCGCATTTCGTGCAGGCCGGTTTCGACGAATTCGCCGAGGGCATCCAGCGGGTCACCAATTCTGCCCACCGCAATCGCATCAATATCAATGTCAGCCCCTATTTCGCGACCCGCTATCTGGTCGAGCGGCTGGAGCGTTTCCGCGACAGGCATCCCGGCGCCGATCTTCGGCTGACGACCATGATCGAACTGCCCGACTTTGCGAGCGACGAGGTGGATGTGGCGATCCAATGGGGATTCGGTCAGTGGACGGATTTCGAGACCGCTTTGCTGATCTCCGATCCGAAGATCATCTGTTGTTCTCCCGAACTGGCCGGGCATATCAGTGCCCCGCAGGATCTGACCCGCCACAGGCTGCTGCATCCGATCCTTGCACAGGATCTCTGGGCACGGGTGCTGCGGCATCTGGGGTTGGAGCCGCATGGCGCCGCAAGCGAAATCCAGTTCCAGGATGCCGCCACGATGCGTCGCGGCACGATCTCGGGGATCGGGGTCGGGCTGATCTCGCGCATCGATGCGGAAGAGGATCTGAAGGCCGGAACGCTCGTCGCTCCGCTTGGCATGGATGCGCTGGCCGATATGGAGGTGGCGGATATCCCCGGCTTCTACCTGATCCTGCCTCGCGCCCATCGCAGGATCGGCATCGTCGCAAGCTTCTGCGACTGGATCACATCCGAAAACTGGACCGATCCGCCACAGGCAAGATAATCCATGACGCGATCAGCCAACCTGCACCCCCTTGACCCAGACCCCGGTCAGCCGTGCGGTCCGGTCCAGGTCGGCCAACCGGATCAGGTCGGCGCGCAGGCCCGGCGCGATCCTTCCCCGGTCGGTCAGCCCGGTCGCCCGCGCAGGCGCGTCGGTGACGGTCGCGAAGGCGCGCGGCAAATCCTGCCAGAACCGCGCCAGGTGGCAGGCCCCCAGCAGCAGGCTGGAGGGGATGTAATCCGATGACAGGATATCCAGCCAGCCGCCGCCCGCCAGCTCCTCTGCCGCGACATTCCCTGAATGCGAGCCGCCCCGGATCAGGTTCGGCCCGCCCATCATCACCGCGATGCCATGGTCGCGGCAGGCGCGGGCGGCCTCTGCCGTGGTCGGAAATTCGGCCAGCCGGATACCATAGCCCGCACTGGCTGCGACCTGTTCGGCCGTCGTGTCGTCATGGCTGGCTAGCGTGGCGCCTATCCGCTTGGCCGCCGCAACGGCACCGGCTTCATGCGCCTCGCCATACCTGTCACGAAGCGCGCGCAGCCGCGCGACATGCTCGGCGAATTCGACATCGCTCAACCCCTTCTTGCCCTGCACATATTGCGCCAGCTTCGCTAGGTCGCGGAACTGCCGCTGCCCGGGTGTGTGATCCATCAGGCTGACCAGCCGCACCCGGTCATCGGGGCCGAACTCGGCCAGTTCATCCAGCAGGGTCTCGCTGCAAATCTCTGATCGCAGATGGATCCAATGGCTGATCCGCGTCCGCCCGGCGGCGCTGAGCGCGTTGATCTCGCTGACCAGCGGCCGGGCATATTTGGCATAGCCCGAGCCATCACTGGGGATGGAACCCACCCGCACGGCATCCAGCACCGTGGTGATCCCGGCAGAGGCCAATTCGCCGTCATGCGCAAAGATCGCCGCGGAATGCGGCCAGAAGACGCCGGGGCGCGGCTCGATATGGCGTTCGAGATTGTCGGTATGCAGCTCGACCAGGCCCGGCGCGATATGCGCACCCTCGCAATCCACCGCACCAGGGGGGACCACGCCGCCCTCGGTTATACCGGCGATGATCCCGTCCTCCACATGGATCGCTCCGCGCATGACGCGGTCGGGCAGGATCAGTTCGGCATTGGCCAGGATCATGGAATCAGCACCTCGTCCAGTGCGGCGACGAAGGCGGCGGCCGCCTCCCCCAGATCGCCGGAATTGTCGATATATGTGACAGGCAGAGCGCCCGGATGAAACCCCGCCTCGCGCCTGATCCGCGCATCTATCTGCGTGGCACTCTCGCGGCCGCGACCGGCAAGGCGCGCAGCAAGCACCTCGGACGCGGCACTGACATGGATGACCGCAAGGCCGGGAAACACATTGGCCGCCCTTGGCAGAACGGTGCGGGAGAGGTTCACCAGCCAGACGCCACCCCCGGCGACATGCGGAACACCGTAACTCAGACCATGAGCCTGCCAGTCCAGCGCGAAACGTCCCTCGCCCCGCATCCGTTCGAACTCCGCGGATGAAACTCCGTCGAAATCCTCACCCCCCGATTCCGCCGGGCGGGTGATGACACGGCGCACAAGCCGCAGATCCGGTCTCCGTTCGGCGGCACAGCGCATCAGCGTATCCTTGCCCGCTCCCGACGGCCCAACCACCGCGACGATCCGGGCGGTCATGCCCCCCGCCCCGGAACGAAATCCGCGACATCAATTTGCCGGTCGCACAGACGCTCGCGCGCGGCCTCGTCGTGGAAGATGCCAAGGATCGCAGCCCCGCGCGCCTTCGCCTCCTCGATCAGCCGCATCACGGTTTCACGGTTGGCGGCGTCAAGGCTGGCTGTCGGCTCGTCCAGCAAGAGCGCCGGATAGGGATGAACGAAGCCCCGGGCGATATTCACCCGCTGCTGCTCGCCGCCCGAGAAGGTCGTCGGCGACAGACTCCACAGGTTCTCACCGATATTCAGCCGCGTCAGCAGTTCCGCCGCCCGCGCCTCGGCCCGGTCCTCGGCCATCCCGAGCACCAGCAGAGGCTCGGCCACGACACGCAGGGTCGGAACCCGGGGAACCACCCGCAGGAATTGGCTGACATAGCCAAGCGTCGAGCGGCGCAGCGCGATGATCCGGCGCGGCTTTGCCCCCGACACCTCGACATCACCCACCCGGATCATGCCGTGATCGGTGCGGTAATTGCCCCAGATCATCCGCATCAGGGTGGATTTTCCCGCGCCCGACGCCCCGGTCAGCGCCACGCATTCGCCCGGGGCGACCGTCAGCGAAGCCCCCTCCATCACCCGCAGCACCGCGCCGCCCTGATTGTGAAGGGTGAATTCCTTGGCGATATTCTGCACTTCGATCATCATCACACCTGCAATACGGAAGAGACCAGCAACTGGGTATAGTCATGTTGCGGATCGTCCAGAACCTGATCGGTGAGGCCGGTCTCGACCACCCGGCCATCCTTCATCACGATCAGCCGGTCCGCCAGCAGACGCACCACGGCCAGATCATGTGTGACCAGCACCGCCGAAAGCCCCATGTCGCGGACCAGCCCGCGCAGCAGGTCGAGCAAGCGCGCCTGCACGCTGACATCCAGTCCGCCGGTCGGCTCGTCCATGAAGGCCAGCCGCGGCCCGCTGACCAGGTTTCGCGCGATCTGCAACCGCTGCTGCATCCCGCCCGAGAACTGCCGCGGCCGGTCGTCGATGCGGCCCGTGTCGATTTCGACCCGGCCCAGCCAGTCAGAGGCCGCCTCGCGGATCCGCCCGTAATGCCGCGCCCCGCCTGCCATCAACCGCTCGCCGACATTCCCGCCGGCACTGACCCCCATGCGCAGCCCGTCCCGCGGATTCTGGTGAACAAAGGCCCAGTCAGTCCGCGCCAGATGACGGCGCTGCGGCTCGCTCATCCGCAGCGTGTCCACCGGACCCCGATCCCGCGTGTCGAACAGAACCTCGCCCGCATCCGGGCGAAGCTGCCCCGACAGGCAGCCCAGCAGAGTCGATTTTCCCGACCCGCTTTCGCCAACCACCCCCAACACCTCGCCCGGCCACAGGTCGAAACTGATATCCTCGCAGCCAATGCGCGCGCCGTATCGCTTGGTTACCGAGCGCACGCTCAACAGGGGGCCGTCGGGTTCGGGATATTTGGATGAAGAAGAAGTCATGCGGGCTTCTTCTTCACGAAAAATATCCCCGCCGGAGGCATCCAGCAGTGCCATCACGCACCCCCTTTCGCATTCTGAGCGCAATAGTCGGTATCCGAGCAGACGAACATCCGCCCTCCCGCATCATCGGTGATCACCTCGTCCAGGTAACTGGTCCCCGAGCCGCAAATCGCGCAGGCATGATCGGCTTTCGAGGCCGTGAAGGGATGATCCTCGAAATCGAGGCTGCGGACATGCGTATAGGGTGGCAGCGCATAAATGCGCTGTTCCCGGCCTGCGCCGAAAAGCTGGATCGCCGGGCAATCATCCAGCTTGGGATTGTCGAATTTCGGGATCGGGGACGGGTCCATGACATAGCGGCCTGCCACCTCGACCGGATAGGCATAGGAGGTCGCGATTTCCCCGTGCCGGGCGATATCCTCGTAAAGCCGCACCTGCATCAGCCCGTAATCGGCCAGCGCATGGATCCGCCGGGTCTCGGTTTCCCTTGGCTCAAGAAAGCGCATCGGTTCGGGGATCGGTACCTGGTAAACAAGGATCTGATCCCCGGTCAACGGGGTTTCGGGAATGCGGTGGCGCGTCTGGATCATCGTGGCCTCGTTCGTGCGCTCGGTGGTGGCCACCCCGGCAGTGCGCTGGAAGAACTTGCGGATGCTGACGGCATTGGTCGTGTCATCGGCGCCCTGGTCGATGACCTTCAGCACATCCCCGGGCGTCAGCACCGCCGCCGTGACCTGCACGCCACCGGTGCCCCAGCCATAGGGCATCGGCATTTCACGGCTGGCGAAAGGCACCTGGTAGCCCGGTACGGCGATACCCTTGAGAATGGCGCGGCGGATCATCCGCTTGGTACCCTCGTCAAGATAGGCAAAGTTGTAAGCCTGATCACTCATGCGGCGTCCTCATCTTGGTCGGACAGGCCGGCGCGAAGGCGGCGCACCAGTTCCAATTCGGCCTGGAAATCGACGTAATGCGGCAGCTTGATATGTTCGAGGAAGCCCGTCGCCTGGATATTGTCGCAATGCGACAGAACGAATTCCTGGTCCTGTGCCGGTGCGCCCTGATCCTCTTCGCCCAGTTCCTCCCATCTCAGCGCCCGGTCCACCAGCGCCATGGCCAGCGCCTTGCGTTCGGTCTGGCCGAAGGTCAGGCCATAGCCGCGGGTGAACTGCGCGGGCTCGCTGCGCGAGCCCTTGAACTGGTTCACCGTCTCGCATTCGGTCACCTCGATCTCACCGATCTCGATGGCAAAGCCCAGTTCGGGGATGTCCATCTCGACCGCGACCATACCGATGCGCAGCTCTCCCACGAAGGCGTGGTTGCGGGCATAGCCGCGCTGCGTGGAATAGGCGAGGCCAAGCAGGAAGCCCTCATCCCCTCGGGCCAGCGCCTGCAGGCGAAGGGTACGATCGGCGGGCAGTTCCATCGGCTCGCGGGTGAGGTCGGCGGGCGGGGTCTCGTCGGGTGCCGCATCCTCGATCAAACCGTCCCGATTCAGGAATGACAGCACATGCGGAGTCGCGGCAGATTCGGTTTCTCCGCCCTCCGCCAGCGGTTCTGTCGGCAACTCCCCATCCGCCATCAGCCGGAAATCCAGCAGCCGGTGCGTATAGTCGAAGGTCGGGCCAAGGATCTGCCCGCCCGGAGCGTCCTTGAACGTGGCGGAAACGCGGCGCTTGAGCCTCATTGCAGCCGTGTCTATCGGGATTGACGCGCCGAAACGCGGCAAGGTGGTGCGATAGGCGCGGATCAGGAAGATCGCCTCTATGAGATCGCCGCAGGCCTGCTTGATCGCCAGCGCAGCAAGATCGGGATCGTATAGCGAGCCTTCGGCCATGACCCGTGTGACGGCAAGCCCCATCTGGTCGCGGATCTGCGCGGTGTCCAGAACGGGTTGATCGACAGGGCCGCGACGGCTCCGATCCAGCCATGCATGGGCAGCGTCAATGGCGCGCTCGCCTCCTTTGACGGCGACATACATCAGCTAATCTCCGTGGAACGTGGAAGGGCGGCAAGGCGGCTGCCCGAGGTCAGGATCGCGTCCCAACCCAGGGGGAACAGCCCGTGATTGGCGGCGAAGGCCCGTGCCTCCGGCAATGCCAGGGTGGCGGTGTCGCGGATGCCGGGGCCGGTCAGGCGTGTTGGCGCCGCGTCGAAATCATGCCTGTCCACGATCAGCGTCGCGGCGCGGTCGGGATATTCCGGTGTGCCGATGCCGAAGCGGTCAACCGGCTGCAGCGCCGCCCAATCGCCAAGCGCGAATGTGGCATTCTCGGCCGAGACGAAGGGTGAGGCGCAATGAAACGCGATCCAGTCCCGCAATTCCGGATTGTCATGTGCCCCGGCAAGGTGCAGCGGCGTTGTCCGGTCACAGAGCGTCAGCAAGACCGTCGCGGCGGCGGGCGAGATCGGCGCGGGGCCAGAGGCAGCCTGCAGGGTGGCGATCGTGCCGGGGCGGGCCATGGCGGTCAGGATGGCGCGGAAAGCATGGGCGCCATCGCGTGCGGCATCCTTGAACCCTTCCGATAATATCTGTGCGGTCATTCATCCTCTCCCCGGACCAGAGTGAAGAATTCGACGCGGGTCGCGGCGGCTTCCGTGGCGACGGCCTTGCGCCGGGCAACCTCTTCATCACGTAACGGGGCGAGTATTCGCTCTTCGACCCTTGCGGCATCCTGTTGCGCCATTGCGTCGATCAGCGCCGCCCGCAGCGCGTGGCCCTTGTCGCGCCCCTGCACATAGCCATGCCCGACCGTGCCCGAGGGCAGGCGAACACTGGCACGCGTGACGGTCTTTTCGCCCAGATTGAACGCTGCACCAGTGCCTCCCGCGCGCCCCCGAACCATGACGGTGCCGATCTCTGGTGCGCGAAGCAGATCATGCTCGGGCAATTCGGGAAGCAACTGCGCCAGCCGCCCGGACGGGGCGCGGGCCAGCAGGCCAAGCGCCTCCTTGCGGATCGGATCGGGGAAGGTTTCAGGGCGTGACATGTTTCACCTCATGTCCTATACAACTAGACATCTTGTAGCCGATCGCAGACCGCGCGACAATCCGGAAAACATGAATTTTTGGTGACGGAATGAGCCTGTGGCAAAGCATCGCCGACAACCTACGGGGGGAAATCGCCCGCGGATTATGGCCACCGGGGACAAAACTGCCCGCAGAGGCAGAGCTTGCAGCGCGTTTCGGCGTGAACCGCCACACCCTGCGTCATGCAACGAAGGTGCTGGCGGATGAGGGCCTGCTGTATTCGCGGCGCGGCGCGGGGGTTTTCGTGGCTGCAAGCCCGGTCGATTATCCCCTGGGGGATCGGGTGCGCTTTCATCGCAATATCGAGTTGGCGGGAAAGGTGCCCGGCCGGGTTCTGGACGCGGTGATGACACGTCCATCGGATGCGGCCGAAGCCTCTGCCCTTGGCCTGTCAACCGGCGACAGGGTGCATGTGGCCGAGGGGGTCTCGATGGTGGATTACCGGCCTGTCGCATTGTTTCGCACCGTGTTCCCCGCCGATCGGATGCCGGACCTGCCCGCCGCGCTGCGCGAAAGAAAATCGGTCACGGCAGCGCTCGCGGCCTGTGGAATCGACGATTACCGGCGCATCTCGACTCGCGTGACCGCCAGGATCGCGGATGCGACACAGGCGGTGAAACTGCAGATCGATCCGGGTGAGCCCTTGCTGCGAACCGAAGCGATCAGCGAATCGCAGGGGCGGCCGGTCGAGCATGGCCTGACGTGGTGGGCAGCCGAGCGGGTGACGCTGACCCTGCCTCACGATTCATAGCGGTCGAAACGCGAATTGACGACCTCGGCGCCTTCGAGCAGCAACGGCGCATCCGGCGAGAGTTTCGGCATCAGAATGCCCTCTCGGTCCCGTCATACCGGAAGAAACGGCCGGTTCCGGCCATGGTCAGCCCGTCAGCAAGATCCAGAACGCCATCCGCCACATCATCGACAGCCAGATCGGCCTCCGCCCCGCCCATATCGGTGCGCACCCAACCCGGATCGACCAGTGCCACGGCGATGCCCTGGGGTTCTAGGCTGGTGGCCAGCCCCTGCATCACCTTGTTCAACGCCGCCTTCGAGGCCCGATAGGCGATGCGGTCGGCCTTGCGATACCCCATCCATGCCATCTGGCTCGAAATTGACAGCACCCGCGCTGCCGTAGCTGCGCGAAGATTGGGCAGCAGGGCCTGCGTGACCGCCAGCGGCGCCAGCGTATTGACTGCCAATGTCTCGGCAAAGCCCTCGAAATCCATGTCCAGCGGGTCTTGCCGCGCCGGCCCGATGATGCCTGCATTATTGATCAGGATATCCAGCGGCCCCAATTCCCTGGCCATTCCGGCAACCGCCCCGCGATCGGTCACATCGAGATGCACCGTCCGCACGCCCGGCACGGCAGCACCTTGCCGCACCGTCGCCGTCACCTGCCAGTCCCGGGCCAGCGCCGCCCGCGTCAGGGCGAGACCAATTCCCCGTCCCGCGCCGGTTATCAGAATATGCGTCATTCCCTACCCCCGGATCAATCGTGCCCGGATACGGCCGGACAGCCAGTCCATGAGTATCACCATCAGCACGATCAGCACGATGTAATAGGTGACATGCTCCCAGTCCTTCTGGGTCTGCATCGCCTGCATCAGGAGCAACCCGATCCCGCCTCCGGTGATCGCGCCGATGATCGTGGCGCTGCGGGTATTGGACTCCAGATAATACAGCAGTTGCGACAGGATCACCGGGGCGATCTGCGGAATGACAGCCCATCGGATGCGCGGCAAGGGACCGGCCCCGGTCGAACGCAGTCCCTCGACGGGCTTTTCGTCGATATTCTCCAGCGCTTCGGAAAACAGCTTGCCGAACGTGCCGGTCTCGGTCAGCAGCATGGCGAGGCTGCCGGTCAGCGGACCGGGTCCGAAGGCGCGCGACAGGATGATTGTCCAGATCAGCGCATCGACCCCGCGCAGAAAGTCGAAAAAGCGCCGGAAAATCTGCCGCACGATTCGCAGGGGCGCGAAATTCGACGCGGCCATGAAGGCCAATGGCAGGGAGATCAGGCCAGCCCCAAATGTGCCCAGGAAGGCCATCAGGACGGTTTCAAAGATCGCCCATGCGACATCGCCATGATGCCAGATGCTGTTGCGCCAGAAATCCCGTGCCATCCCCGCCATGTTCGAGCGCTCCGGGTCCAGCCTGTCTCCGCCGACCGCCAGCCCCGCCAGTTCGGCAAGGGATTTGCCGTGGAACTGGCTGGAAAGATCGAAGAAGAACAGTTCCCATCCCGGCTGGCGACGGAATACCTCGCTGCGAGAGCGGGTGACGGTCAGCCGCGCTCCCGCCGGCAAATCGGCACTGAAACGCTTGTCCGAGATGCTGAAGCCCTCGGGTGGGTCAGGAATATCGGTCTCGATCCCGTCGAGACAGGCCGGATGTCATAGCTTGCCTCGGGCGTGGTCAAGGTGACGAGGCCGTCCCCGGAAAAGGTGACGAAATTTCCGTCGGATAGCGCGATCTCGCGCCCGCCATCGGCACGTGCCTTGATCCAGTCGGGTTCGTTTCCGGCGGTAAAGGTAGCGTTCCGCATTCCCTCGACCGAGGCTTCGGTACCGCCATCACCGCGATTATCCCGGGTGACATGAATCTTGTAGCTCCAGAAATCCTGCAACAGCGCCGCGCCGTTGTCCCACCGCGCACGCCCCGCCAATCCGGCGATGTCGAAGGCCATAGCGACATAAATCAGATAGGCCAACACGACGGCAGGCACCGCCAGCGAGAAGAACCGCTTGCGCCCGATCAGCCGATGTGCGGGATGGGCGTCCAGTATTGCCATCATATCGGCCCTCCGGCTTCGCCACGTTCTTGCCCGCGCACCAGGTGCTCGCGCGCCATCGATGTCAGTTGATCGAAGAACACGATGGCTGCGAACAGCAGGATAAAAATCGCCGCCGCCGCGTCATAACGGCCCTGCCCCCAGCTTATGGCGTTGCGCAGCTCATAGCCGATGCCGCCCGCCCCGACGAAACCAAGGATGGCGCTGGCACGGATATTGATCTCGAAGCGCAGCATCGCATAGCTGGCCCAGTTCGGGGCAACCTGCGGGATGATGCCGAACCAGATCCGCTGCAACCAGCTTGCGCCGACGGATTCCAGCCCTTCGACCGGTTTCAGGCTGGCATTCTCGGCCACTTCGGAGAACAGCTTGCCCAGGGCTCCCACGGTATGGAAACCGATGGCCAGCGCGGCGGGAACCGGGCCTCCGCCAAGGACGAAGATCAGAACCAGCGCGATCACCAGTTCGGGGATCGCGCGGGCGATATCCAGGAGCCGCCGGAACAGCGGCACGAGACGCGGCCACGGAGCCAGGCCCCGCGTGGACAAAAGCGCCATGACCCCACCCCCGATTACACCCGTCAGGGTTGCAGCGGCAGCGATGTTCAACGTCTCGACCAGCGCGGGCAGGGCCGACCAGATCAGCCCGGGCAGATTGCCCGCCTTGCCCACTGCCTCGGCGATCAGTTCCGAGGGAAAATCGAAGACCTGCGACAGTCCTTTCCAGAACCCCCCGGCATTGCGGCTGTCTGCAAGGCGAAAGCCGGAAATCAGCAGCAGCGCGAAGATCGCCCATAGCAACGCGCTGTAACTGCGGCGACGCGCCAATTGCGTGCGATAGGCGGCGGCGATGGCGGCGGAACTGTCGGTCGATGTCATCCAAGAGCCTTCATCGAAGGGAAAAAGGCGCGAAGCATCACGCTCCGCGCCAACCGGTCAAATGATCAGCTATCCTTGCTCTGCTCGCGGACCCGGACTTCTATGATGGTTTCATAGGCGTCATGGGTCACCGGCATGAAACCCGCCGTCTCGCCTGCCGCAACTCCGTAAGCGCAGTCCTTGTCCTTCTCGATCAATCCGCCGACCAATGCGGTCATCTTCTCCTTCACATCCTCGGGCAGGGCCTTGCGCAGCACGATCGGACCTTCGGGGATCGGCTTCGAGCGCCAGATTTCGACCAGGTCGTTCATGTCGATGATACCCGAGTCAACAGCCTTGCGCAGCGAGCCGGAATTGTAACCGTCCTCCCACTCGCCCTGGCCGTCGGCCCAGGTCACACCGGCATCGACATCACCGTTATTCACCGCAACGATGGTCTGTTCATGTCCGCCAACGAACTTGACATCGGCAAAATAGTCGCCCGGTTCCAGCGAATAACCCTCCTGGGGTATTTCAACCGAGGGGATCAGGTAACCCGAGGTCGAATTGGGATCGCCAAAGGCCAGAACCTTCCCCTCCATCTCATCCAGCGAGGTGATGCCGCTGTCCTTGCGGGCAAATCCGATGGAGTGATAGGTGGACGATCCGTCCAGGTTTGTCTTGACCAGCACCGGCTCGACCGCTTCGGGATCGGTCAGGTAGGTCTTGGCATAGGCCGAAGCCCCCAGCCAGGCCATGTCAAGCGATCCGCCCAGAAGCCCCTGGATGACACCGTCGTAATCCGCCGGGGTGAACAGCTTGACCGGAACCCCGAATTCTTCTTCGGCATAGTTGCGCAGGCATTCGTTGTTGGTCATGCGATCCTGCGCATTTTCCCCGCCCAGGACACCGATATTGAACTCGGTGATTTCCTGCGCGGCGGCCATATGCGGCGTGGCCAGCGCCGTCGTCAGGGCCAGAAGGGTCAGGCAGCGTGTCATGTGTCTCTCCATGAGTTGAAAGTCAGTCCGCCAGCAGCCGCTCGGCATATTCCTTGTCGGCGGGGGCAGGCGTGTCGATGGCGGTCGAGGTGGTGCCTTCGCTGAACCCGGCCCCGGCGCCATAGATGTCGCGGGCGGCGCCCGTGGTCAGTTGAGCAGGGGTGCCGTCGAAGACGATCCGGCCCTTGCGCATCCCGATCACCCGGTCGCAATAGCGCCGGGCGGTATCCAGCGTGTGCAGGTTGGCGATGACGGTGCGGCCATCCTCGTCATGGATGCGGCGCAAGCTGTCCATGACGATCTGCGCATTCATCGGATCAAGGCTGGCAATCGGCTCATCCGCAAGAATGATCTTCGGATCCTGCATCAGCGCCCGGGCAATCGCCACGCGCTGCTGCTGCCCGCCCGACAGGGCCTCGGCGCGCTTGGTCGCCTGTTCCGCGATGCCCAACCGGTCAAGGATCGACACGGCGCGGTCTATATCGGCGGGCGACCAGATATTCAGCAAGGTCGAGGCCAGCCCGCGCTTGTTCAGCAACCCGTGCAGCACATTGCTGACGACATCGAGGCGCGGCACCAGGTTGAACTGCTGGAAGATCATTGCGCAACCGGCCTGCCAGGAACGCTTCTCGCGCCCGCGCAGGGTCAGCACGTCGCGGCCATCGATGTAAAGATTGCCTTCGCTGGCATCGGTGAGCCGGTTGATCATCCGCAGCAGGGTGGATTTCCCCGCCCCGGAACTGCCGATGACTCCGATCATCATTGGCCGGTCTATGGTGAAGCTGACGGAATCCACCGCCCGCGTGGTTCCGAATATCCGGGTGATCTGCTGCGCCTCGATCCGCATTGCGGCTCCTGCCAAGTGGTCGGCGCAGGAATGACGCCAATGCGTGACAGGTCGCTGACAGAAAGATTACGGTTTGATGAAGCTTCGGTTGGTCGCCCGCGTCGTCCGTGTTCGGGAAATCCGGTCAGTCGCGCGCGACCCTTGCCTGAATCAATGCAAGGCCCCTTCCCGTCCCGACATGCCCGGCAGCTTCGGTCAGTGCGGCCCGGAAACCGTCACGATCCGACACCTTGCGCGCCCACGCTCCGCAAGCCTCGGCAACCCTTGCATAATCGGGTGACGGCGAAAGATCGGTCAGCGGCATCTGGTTGGTTCTGGAAGCGAAACCCTGCGGATAAAGCTGTTCGACCGAGGCCCGGACCGCGCCCCATTCGGAATTGTCCAGCACGATGACCAGCACCGAAATTCCAAGAGCCGTGGCGACCTGATGGCACGCAACCGGATTGGCGAACATGTAGGATCCGTCGCCCATCGTCGAAATCACCAGCCGTCCGGGCATCGCCAGCTTGTAGCCCATGCTTGCGGGCAGGCCGAATCCAAGTCCGCCGGAATGCGGGCTTTCATACCAGGCATGGGGCGTCTTCAACCGCATATCCGGAAACCGGGCGCCGAGTTCGCCGAATATCGTGCCATCCTCCCGCTCGGCCAGATCCGCAACTTCTCCGCTGATCCAGCGCTTGGTCAGATGCGGGCCCCTGGCGTCCTTTTGCCGCGCCTCGTCACGCTCGGCCCAGCTTGCCGCGTTCCTTTCCGCTATTTCAGCGAAACGTTCACTGCGCGATCCGGGATCGAGACCTGCCATCGCATCGGCCAATGCCAGGATATTTTCACCCAGATCCCCGGGCAGGGACAGATCCGAGCGAAAATTCCGTATCGGCGTCTGCGCGAACAGCGGATCCTGCCCCAGTTGGATGACAGTCGCATCGGGCCTTGGAGCATGGTGCCCGGGCTGCCAGGGGGCAAGGCTGTCCAGGACCAGGACGACATCCGCCTCTGCCAGCCAGGGACCGGGATCATGTCCGGTCGCCATGGGGTGATCGGTGGGAATCGCCACCTGCAACGCCCAATACTGGCAAACCGGGATCGCCCAGTCCTCGGCAAGTTTCGTCAGCGCCGCAAATGCCTGCGCCGAGCCCGCGCCACGCTGCGCGAAGATCACCGGAGATTTCGCCGCCGCCAGCGCTTTCGCCGCCGCCGCGATGTCCTGGGGATGCGCCACGGACCGGGCGGGCCGCATCGAGGCCGTGCCTTGTGGCACGGGGACCTGCTCGCACAGCACCTCTCGTGGAAGCGAGATATAGACCGGGCCGCGCGGCACCGAACAGGCGATGCCATGGGCACGATCGGCCAGTTCCGCCACCTGCTCGGGAAAACGCAATTCATAGTCCCATTTGCAGGCCTCGCGGACCAGCGCATGCTGATCCAGCATTTCCTGCCCCCAGCCAACCGGCACCGTGCGCGATCCGAAGCGGCCCTTCTCGGTGGTCGGAGTTCGGCCAGAGAACAGCAGCATCGGCACATTGTCCGCGCGGGCATTGATCGCCCCAATGGCGGCATTGGCGAGCCCGACATTGGTATGCACCATGACCGCCTGCGGCCTGCCGGTCGCCAGCGTATAGCCATGGGCCATCGCCATGGCGGCGCCTTCATGCGGAACCGTGACCGCCCTGGGCAGGGGCATGTCCTTGGCCGCTGCCTCGGCCAGCCCTTCGATGATCGGCGGGAAATCCGTGCCCGAATTGGCGAAGATGTAATCGACCCCAAGGCTTCCCAGCCTCGCCGCCAAAGCCGCACCGGCGCTTGTTTCGGCCATCTGCGGCCTCCTTGTGATTGATCGGCCTCGCTGACGCTCAGATCGGGTAATGCTGGGCGGGGTCCTCGATGCTGATCCAGCGCAGCTCGGTAAACTCTGCGATCCCGGCCTCGCCACCGAAACGGCCATAACCGGAATGCTTGACGCCGCCGAAGGGCATTTGCGGTTCGTCGAAAACCGTGGGACCGTTGATATGACAGATACCGCTTTCGATACGCTGCGCGACCTCCATCGCCCGGCGAAGATCCTGCCCGAATACGCCTGCGGTCAGCCCGTATTCGGTATCATTTGCAATCTCGACCGCATGATCGGTATCGCGGGCCCGAATGACGGCAGTGACCGGACCAAAGCTTTCCTCGCCATAGATCCGCATCTCGGGCGTCACATGGTCCACGATGGTCGGAGCCATGATCGCACCCTCGGCGGGAATATCGCCGCCAGCGACAATCTTCGCCCCCTTCGCCCGCGCATCCTCGATCAGTTCCGCCACGTGATCCACCGTGTCGCGATCTACACAGGCGGCGATATGCACCTGCTCGAGCGGGCTGCCGGTTTTCAGCTCGGCCGTTTTCGCCACCAGGGCCGCGATGAATTCATCCGCCACCTTCCGGTCCACGATCAGCTTTTCGGTCGACATGCAGATCTGGCCCTGGTTCATGAAGGCACCGAATTTCGCCGCGTTCACCGCCCCGTCGATATCGGCGTCATCCAGCACGACGAGGGGCGATTTGCCGCCAAGCTCCAGCAGGCAGGGCTTGAGATGCTTCGCCGCCCGCTCGGCGATGATCCTGCCAACACGCGACGAGCCGGTAAAATTGATGCGCCGGGTCAGGGGATGATCGATCAGCGCATTCACGACCTCGGGCCCGTCCTTGGCGTTATGGGTGACGATGTTCAGCACTCCGTCGGGCAAGCCCGCCTCGCGCATCGCATCACCCAGCAGGCGATGGGTGCCAGGGCATTTTTCCGACGCTTTCATGACGATCGTATTGCCGCAGGCGATGGGCATGGCAAAGCAGCGCACGCCAAGGATCTGCGCGGCGTTCCACGGCGCCATTCCCACCAGCACCCCGATTGGCTGACGATAGCCCATCGCCAGCGAACCGGGCTTGTCCGAGGGGATGACCTCGCCCTTGATCTGCGTCGTGATAGCGGCAGCTTCGCGCAGGATCTTTGCGGCGAACATCATGTTGAAGCCGTGCCAAGGCCCGCTACCGCCGGTTTCGGCAATGCCGAGCTCGATGAAGCGCGGCGTCCATTCGTCCAGGATATCGGCAGCCTTGTTCAGGATCTTGCGGCGCTCGGAAGGGCCTGTCTTCGACCATGCCTTGAACGCGGCGGCGGCCGATTGAACGGCCTTGTCGACATCCTCGGCCCGCGCCGCGCCCGCCGTGGTGGCAACAGCGCCGCTGACCGGGTTTATCCGCTCGAATGTTCCGCCGCTTGCTGCCACGTCCTTGTTGTCGATCAGCAAACCATATTCCATAGCGTCCTCCCTCCCCTTGTATTCCTGTTCGCTCAGGCCGCCGCCATGACCGCATTGAGATCGTAATCCGCGGTCTCCAGCAGTTTTCGCGGAACTCGCCCCGCATTCGCGAAAATCCTGCGCGCAGCCATATGTGCCCCGGCATTGCCTACCGTTTCAACCGACGCCAGCCTGTCGCCCGCGAAACAGAAGACCGTCAGCTTGCCATCCGCCTCTGCAACATGCCAGTCATCGGCATCCGGAGCATAGCCCGCGATCTGCAACTTGCGGTCGCCCTGATTGCTCCAGAACCACGGAACCGCTGCGTAGGGCTTGGGTTGGCCAACCAGCCTCGCGGCGATGGTCCGCGCGTGATCGGTGGCCGCTTGCACCGATTCCAGGCGAGCCACCAAACCGCTGACCGGCTCGACAAAGCGGCAGCAATCGCCAAGCGCCGAGATATTCGGGTCGGAACTGCGCAAGAGATCGTCCACGACAATTCCGTCATCGGTTGCCAGTCCGGCTTCCTTGGCAATCGCGTCATTTGCGATCACTCCGGCGGCCAGAACGATGGTATCGCCAGAAACTTCCGAACCGTTGCGAAGCCGCACCGCAAGTGAACCCTCCGCATCGGTGACGGCTTCGGCGAACTGCCCAAGATGCACCGACGAACCCCAGCCCCGATGGACATCCAGGAAATGCCGCGAAGTCATGGGTGCGACCGCCCGGCCCATCAGCCGGTCCGCCCCCTCGACGATGGCGACCTCGATACCGCGCGCCCTTGCCACAGCCGCGAATTCCAGCCCGATGAACCCACCGCCGATGACGACCACCCGGCGCATATGCTCCACACGGTCCCGCAAGACCCTTGCGTCGGAAAGCGTCCGCAGCGCCAGCACTTCAGGCCGGTCCAGCCCGGCAATGGGTGGGATGCGGTTCCTGCTGCCCGTCGCCAGCACCAGATGGTCATAGGCGATACGCGCGCCATCCCCGGTCTCGACCTCCATCGTCGTCCGGTCGATGCCAGTCACGCGAGTCGAGCCGATGATCTCGATGCGCTGCTGTTCATAGAAATCCGGCGGCCGCAGAAGCAGGCGTGCATCGTTGCCGTCCTTGAGATAGTCCTTGGAAAGCGGCGGGCGCTGATAGGGCAGCCCCGGCTCTTCCCCGATCAGGGTAATCCGCCCTGTGAAACCCTCTTGCCGCAGGCTGGCGGCGAGTTGGAAACCACCCTGCCCGGTCCCGATGACGACGACGCGCTCCATCGCCTAGACCTGCCGCTCGGGGAGCCGGACGACCAGCCCGTCCATGTCGTCAGTGATCTTCACCTGGCATGAAAGGCGGCTTGCATCGGTGATCTCGCAGGGGGCAAAATCCAGCATGTCGCGCTCGTCCTCATCCGCCGGGCCGGTCCTGTCCAGCCAATCGCCCTCGACATAGACATGACAGGTCGAGCACATCATCTCGCCGCCACATTCCGCAAGGATTCCATCGACATTATGCGCGCGCGCGACCTGCATCAGGCTGTCGCCCTCGCCGGCGTCCACGACCGTCTCTGCACCGTCAGCCGCAATGAAAGTGATACGAGGCATCGTTCCGCTCCTCAATTCAGGCGGACGGGCATGTTGATCGGGCCGCGAAAGCCGAAGCCCCTCCAGACCACGTCCTCGGGATTTTCAAGCCGCATGTTCGGGAAACGCTCGAACAGGATCGGCAACAGCAGCCTGCCGACCGTCATGCGCGCCATATGCGTTCCCATGCAATGATGCGGCCCGCTGCCAAAGCTTTGATGCGGCTGCGATTTGCGCAGGGCGTCATAGAGATGGCCGTTCTCGTACACATCCTCGTCATGATTGGCCGATGCCTGGATGGTCATCACCACCGTTCCCTTGGGAATATCGCAGCCGCGGATTTCCGTATCCTCAAGCACCAGCCGCGAGCTGGCCTGTATCGGCGCGACCCAACGCACGCCCTCCTCGAAGGCCGCCGACCAGTTGCCCGATGCCCTGATCTCTTCGAGTTGGCCGGGATTGCTCAGAAGCCCGTAAATGATCGTCAGCAAGGCGTCGCGGGGCTCGTTGATACCTCCGCCGATGGCGATCTTGATATTGGCGACGATCTGGCTCCAGGGGATCGGGTCCTCGGCGTTCAGCATCACGGACAATGCGGACTGATCCGGAGCGGCCTTCACCCGCTCTGCGTTTGCCTCGATGACGCGGTTCATCTCTTTGTTGGCGCGGGCGACCCGTTCGAAAGGCTCGTCGAACCAGCCGAAATTGCCCGCCCCGTCGATCAGCGCCTGGCTCCAGAACTGCATCTGTTCGTCGCTCGCATCGGGGATGCCCATGCATTCGGCCAGGATCCGGGCGGCCAGCGGGCCGGCAAGCGTCGGGAAGAGATCGACGACCTCGCCCCTGGGCAGGCGGTCGAGATACTCGGCGGCATAGCGTTCATACATCGGCCCCCAGATCGTCTTGAGATTCCGGGGCGAGAATGTCGGCATCATCGCGTTGCGTTCGCGCAGATGCTCTTCGCCGTCCTTGCGCATCAGCGTATGGGCCTCGAACGCCTTTTCCATCGGCGTCGTGGGATCGTTCGAGCTGAACAGCGCCGGGTTGTCCTTGACCATCCGGCAATCCTCGGCCTTGGTCAGCATCGTGCGCTTGACGGAAGGCACCTGAACCACCGGCGTATGCGTCCGCATCTGCGCATAGACCGGATACGGATCATCGATCAGCCGATGAACTGTCACGCTGTCATTTACCGGCGCCAAAGACATCGTTGCATCCCTCCCCTTCTCCTCCATCGCGGGACCTGCCCGCGTTGGCCAACTATACGGGGGCGAAAGATCATCAGACAATTGGATGGAATTGATTGGCACAATCAAAAATCTGTATCATGAGTTCCGGGAGGAAACCTTTGCATGAAGAATACACTGCCCCTGGGCGTCGATTTCGCCGCGCTGCGGACGCTGCGGCTGGTCTTCGAGTTGCGGTCTTTTACGGCGGCGGCCACGACATTGGGCGTCAACCAGTCGGCGGTCAGCTACACGATCGACAAGCTGCGCCGGATATTCAACGACCCGTTGTTCTTTCGCCTCGGGGGCAAGGTCGTCCCGACCGAGCGATGCGAGCAGATCGCGCAGCAGGCATCGGACATGCTGGACATGTTCGAGGCGATGATCTCTTCCGCCACGTTCGAGCCTGCCGAAGCGGACCAGACCCTGTCCATCGCCTGCAATCACTATGAACGGCTGGTCATCCTTCCGCAGGTGATCCGCGCGCTGCGCAAACAGGCGCCGGGACTACGCCTTGGGCAGGTCAATTCGACCAATCAAGGGCCGGACCTGCTGAAACGCGGGATCGCGGATGTACTGATCGGGCCGATCAGGCCGGATGAGGACGGCTTCTATTGCCGGACGATCCTGGCCGAGCGGTATTGCTGCATCATGGACCCTTCGAACCCGCTGGCTTCGGGCGAGTTGACGAAAGACGCCTATACCGCAGCCAATCACCTGACCGTCAACTATGGCGGCGACTGGCGGTCGCGCTTTCTCGTCGATCTCGAGAATGACGGCCGGAAACTCAACGAGGTGATCCAGATCCCCAGTCCCGCCGGGCTGGACGAATTGCTGCCGGGAACCGACCTGATCTCGACGCTCCCGGTGCGGCTGGCCCAGCCCTTGGCAAAGCGGCTTGCATTACGGCCCTGTCCCTATCCCGGGGAGTTCGAGATCCATATGGTCTGGACCGCACGAACCCATCATTCCCCGATGTATGGCTGGTTCCGCGACCTGGTCGTCGATACCATACGCCAGAGCTTGAAACGCGAACCAGAACCCGGCTGCCTTATCTAATTTTTTGATGCAGGTCATTCACTCCGGCAAATTGTCTTTATCGGCGAGGGATGGCTATAGTCCAAGGTGATCCATTCTCCCTCGACGGGTCTGGATCGCAACGAAAGGGAGGAAAGATGAAACGCAGAACCGTACTTGGCGGGCTGGCTGCCGGTGCCGCCGTGATGACCGGGGCCGGACGGGCGCTGGCACAGGAATTCACCTTCAAGCTGCACCAGCCGCTGAGCGCCAATGCCTCGGCACAGGTCAACATGCTCGAACCCTGGGCGAAGGCCGTGGAGGAAAATTCCGGCGGGCGGGTCAAGATCGAGATCTTTCCTTCCATGACGCTTGGCGGACGCCCGCCCGAACTGATCCAGCAGGTGCGCGACGGCGTGGTCGACCTGATCTGGACCGTGAACGGCTACACGCCGGGCCTGTTCCCGCGCACGGAAGTGTTCGAGCTGCCCACCGTCTACAAGAATGACCTGGTCGCAACGAACCTCGCCATGCACGACATGTTCGAAAGCGACCTGAAAGAGGATTACAAGGGCGTCGAGGTAATGTTCCTGCATGTCCATGCGGGACAGGCGCTGCATATGCGCGACAAGGAGGTGCGCAGTCCCGCCGACACCGCCGGAACCAAGCTGCGCATTCCCACGCGCACCGGGGCATGGGTCATCGAATCCCTTGGCGCGGCGCCGACCGCGATGCCGGTTCCCGAACTGCCGACCGCCTTGCAGAAAGGCGTGGTGGATGGCGCGCTGATCCCGTGGGAGATCATTCCACCGCTGAAAATCCAGGACCAGACGGAATACCAGATCGAACTCAACAACCAGGAACGCTTTGGTAACACCACCTTCCAGTTGGCCATGAACCAGGCCCGTTGGGACAGCCTGCCCGACGATATCAAGCAGGCATTCCGGGATGCCTCGAACCGCGACTGGTGGGCGAAGGTCGGCGAAATCTGGCGCAAGGCCGATGATGACGGTCTCAAGATCGCGGTGGATTCGGGCAATACCTATATCGCGCTCTCCGAGGAAGAGACCGAATCTTTCCGGCAGGCCATGGCCCCGGTCGTCGATCGCTGGATCGAAGAGGTCTCGGCCAGCGGGATCGACGGCGCGGGCCTGGTCGAGAAAGCGCGCGGATTGATCGCCGAGAACGCCGGAGCGAAGTGATGGCGCTGGACCTGAAACTCGGCCGCAGCGGATTTCCCGGTGCGGTCGCCGCTGCTGCGACCTTGTGGGCGCTTGCGGGCGGCGTGGTGCTGCTTGCAGTGGTGCTGATCAATTTCGTCTCGGTCGTCGGCGGCGTCGCCTGGAAACCTTTTCCCGGCGATTTCGAACTGACCGAGATCGGGGTCGCCGTGGCCGCCTTCAGCTTCCTGCCCTATACCCAGATCACCGGCGCCAATGTGACCGCAGATATCTTCACTTCGGGGGCGAGTCCCCGCACCATCGCCGCCCTCACCTGCCTGGCCGCACTGATCGCGACATTCTTTGCCGGTCTGCTCACATGGCGGATGTATTTCGGCATGCTCGATCAGAAAGCCTATAACTACACCAGTGCCATCCTGCAGATCCCGCTCTGGTGGGGCTTCGTGCCGATCCTGATCTCCCTTGTCCTGCTGGCCTTCGCTGCCATCGTCACCTTCCTTGAAAACACGCGCATATTCGCCGGGACCTGAAGCATGACCGACCCGATCACCCTTGGCGTCATCGCGCTGATCGTCCTTGTCGCCCTGATCGCGATCCGCATTCCCATCGCCTACGCGATGATCCTCGTGGGCGGGATCGGCGTGACCATGATGGACGGCCCGGCATTGATGCTGAGCCAGCTCAAGACGCTCGCCTATGGGCAGTTCTCGATCTACGATCTCTCGGTTGTGCCGATGTTCGTCCTGATGGGCGCGCTTGCCTCGCGCGCCGGTCTGTCGCGGGCGCTGTTCCGCGCCGCCAATGCCTGGCTTGGCTGGATGCCGGGCGGAACCGCCATGGCCTCGATCGCAAGCTGCGCGGGGTTCGGCGCGGTCTGCGGCTCTTCGCTGGCGACGGCGGTGACCATGGGGCGCGTCGCCCTGCCGGAACTGTCGCGCTACAACTATTCGGGTGCGCTCGCCACCGGCTCGCTGGCGGCCGGAGGAGTGCTGGGAATCCTGATCCCGCCCTCGGTGGTGCTGATCGTCTATGCGGTCATCGTCGAGGCCAGCATCGTCGACATGTTCGCCGCCGCCCTGCTCCCCGGCATCCTCGCGGTGATCCTGTTCCTGCTGACCATCGCGATCTATGTCGCGATCAATCCCAAGGCCGGCCCGGCGCATGGCGGAGTGGATCCGGGCGAGTTCCGCGAGGCAACCATCGGGGTCATCCCGGTCCTGCTGATCTTCGGGATCGTGCTGGGCGGGATCTATGCGGGGCTGTACACGCCGACGCCCGCCGCCGCGATCGGGGTTGTCATGGTCTGGCTCTACGGTGCCGTGACCCGCCAGGTCCGCATCGGGGAACTGGTTGAATCGCTGAAGGAAACGGCGGGCACGACCGGCATGATCTACCTGATCCTGCTGGGCGCGGAGATGATGAAGATCTTCATGAGCCGTGCCGGACTGCCGCAGGCCATGGCGACATGGATCATCGAATCCGGACATGCGCCGATGACGGTGATGATCCTGCTGCTGATCGGGTTGATCGCCCTGGGCTGCCTGATGGACAGCCTGTCGATGATCCTGCTGGTCATCCCTTTCTTCTGGCCGGTCCTGTCCGAGTTGAATGGCGGCATCTACCAGGCCGCCGACGGTGCAGCTTTCGGCATGTCCACCGAGGATCTGAAAATATGGTTCGGCATCATAGCCTGATCGTGGTCGAACTGGGACTTATCACACCGCCGGTGGGCATGAATGTCTTTGTCATCTCGGCGCTGGCCAAGGATGTGCCGATGGCCGACACCTTCAGGGGCGTGATGCCGTTCTTCGCCGCCGAGATCCTGCGGGTGCTGCTGATCCTGGCCTTCCCGGCGATGACGCTCTGGCTGCCGGCGCTGATCCGGGGTTAGCCGAGCCGAGTCATGCGGGCGGCGGGCGCCTGACCGGGGGTGCCGCCGTGGGTGCCTTGGAAAGCTGCACCGCCAGGATACCGGTCATGATGATGCCGACCCCGAGCACATCGCTCGCCCCCAGTTTCTCGCCCAGCACCAGCGCGCCTATGGCGACGCCGAAGAAGGGCGACAGGAAATGGAAGGTCGCGGCCCGGACCGCGCCGATGCGCTGCACCAGCAGGAACCAGATCCATGTCGCAGCCAGTCCCGGCACCAGGACGGTATAGATGAAGGCCCAGGCCAGCCGTCCGCTCACCGCCGCGTCCCATGTCTCGAAAAACGGCGCGACGGCGGCCAGCGTGACGGCGCCGACCAGCATCTGCAATCCGACGATCATCATCACGTTGCCGCCCGAACTGGCGCCGCGGACCGAGAGGGTGGCGATGGCCAGTGCGAGCGCCGCGACGAAGCCCATCGCGACGCCGATCGGATCGCTGCCGCCCTGCAGGCGCACGCCCATGATGATCGCCACGCCGACCAGGCCAAGGCACAGCCCGCCGTAACCGAGCGGGCGCAGTCTCTCGCCCATGAAGATCCAGCCCATCGCCGCAACCATCAGCGGCATGGTCGCCGCGATGATCGAGGCAAGCCCCGCCTCGATCCATTGCATCGCGACCCAGTTGAGCCCCAGGTAAAGCGCGTTCTGGCACAGGCCCAGCACGATGACCGCGCGCCACTGGAACCGGCTGAGATTGCGCCATGTCTGCCCCATGGCCAGTCCGATGGCGATCCCGATGACACCGGACAGGGCGAAACGCAGGGAAAGCGCCAGAAGCGGAGGGGCCTCGGTGACGATCATCCGGGTTGTGGTAAAGGCCGACGCCCACATCACCGCGAAGCTCACCCCCATCAGGATCGCGCGAATATCCATGGCCCGCCTTTCTTGCAGATGATGCGAGACCGCTAGCAGAAGGCGGCGGCGACCGGAAGGGCGGAAAGGAAAAGGGCCGTGCCCTTTCGGGCACGACCCTTTTGCATTCGCATTCGCCCGCGGAATCAGCTGTTGACGCTGTCCTTCAGAGCCTTGGCGACGGTTACCTTGACCTGCTTGTCAGCCGGCTTGGTCATCATTTCCTGGGTCTGCGGGTTGCGGACCTGACGCTCGGGACGTGCACGGCAAGCGATCTTGCCGATGCCCGGCAGGGTGACGGCGCCGCCATTGGCGACTTCACGGGTCACGACCGCAGAGATCGCGTCCAGAGCCGCGGCAGCGGATTTCTTGTCCGAGCCCAGCTCTTCGGCCAGAACCGCCACGAGTTGTGTTTTCGTCATAGGTTTTGCGGAAGGCGTTGCCATGTATCTGTCTCCTCTCGCCCTGTTTCGCGCGCTAACAAATTGCGCCTTTTTCGGCATAAGGCTTGCTACACACGGTTTTGACCGACAGATCAAGCCTTTTTCGCGAAACATGGGTAAACCAGCGTAAATTAGTCAAGTTGACGTTAGGTCAAAGGAACGCGGTTTCGCTGAATGACCGCAATTTGCGCGAATGTATGCGTTCCAGGGGCATTTCGCGAAGCTTCTCCATCGCCCGGATCCCGATCAGCAGGTGGTTGGCGACCTGCGTGCGGTAGAAATCCGTGGCCATGCCGGGCAGCTTCAACTCGCCATGCAGGGGCTTGTCACTGACGCAGAGCAGCGTGCCATATGGAACCCTGAAACGGAAACCGTTGGCGGCGATTGTGGCGCTTTCCATGTCCAGCGCGACGGCGCGTGACAGCGACAGGCGATGCACCGGGCCGGAATGATCGCGCAATTCCCAGTTGCGGTTGTCGATGGTGGCGACGGTGCCGGTGCGCATGACCCGCTTGAGCTCGTAGCCATCCAGCCGCGTTACCTCGGCCACGGCTTCCTGCAGGGCCACCTGCACCTCGGCCAGCGGCGGGATCGGCACCCAGACCGGCAGATCGTCGTCCAGCACGTGATCCTCGCGCAAATAGGCATGGGCAAGGACGAAATCGCCAAGGCTCTGCGAATTGCGCAGCCCCGCACAATGCCCGACCATCAGCCATGCATGCGGGCGCAATACCGCGATATGATCCGTCGCCGTCTTTGCGTTGGACGGGCCGACGCCGATATTGACCAGCGTGATCCCCTGCGAATTGGCCCGCTTGAGGTGATAGGTCGGCATCTGCGGCAGCTTGGCCAGAGGGGTCAGGGGCGCATCCGGCTCGGTGATTTCCTGGTTGCCGGGGGCGACGAAGGACTCGTAGCCCAGCAGGGGATCGGCCAGCGCCCGGCGGGCGAATGCCTCGAATTCGTCCACGTAGACTGGTAATTGGTGAACAGGACGAAATTCTGGAAATGCTCGGCCGCGGTGGCGGTATAATGCTGCAGCCGCGCCAGCGAATAGTCGATGCGCTGCGCCGTGAAGGCCGCCAGATGCTGACTGCCATCGGGCATTGATGCGGCAACCCCGTTGACGATATCATCGTTCATCGTGTTCAACTCGGGCACGTCGAACACGTCACGCAGCGAGAATGTCAGCACGCCTTCCTGCGGCACGTTGAGATCATTCTGCGTGGCGACGGCGAAATGCACCGGCATCGGCGTCTCGCTGGCCCCGACAGTGACGGGAACGCCGTGATTGCGGATCAACAGCCCGATCTGTTCGGTCAGGTAGTTCCGGAACAGGTCCGGACGGGTGATCGTCGCGGCATAGATGCCGGGATCGGTGACATGACCGAAAGACAGGCGTGAATCGATCTTGCTATGGCTGGTAACGGTCAGGCGCAGCTCGGGATAGAAGGCGCGGTAACGCGCCTGCGGCTGCTCGCCCGCCAGGAGCCGGGTGAAATGATCCAGCAGGAAACCCGTCGCCTCGTCATACAGCTCGCACAGGCGGGCGGCGGCAGCGGCGGGGTCGGTGAACTGCTCGCGTGGGCCCATGGGCGGTGTTTCGACCGGCAGAAAACGCGAATCCGTATCCATCTTTTCTTTCCTTCTTTACCATCACCCTGCCTGCACCCTGCGCGACACGCAAGCATCTGGCGCAGCCCGGCGCGGACCGTTACCTTGCCGTCATGGAAATGCTGATATTCGGTCACGGCTACACCGCCGGTTACCTGACACCCCTGGCGATCACGCGCGACTGGCGCGTCACCGGCACCACCCGCAACCACCCCGAACGGGTGTCTGCCGCGGGGGCCGACGCCCTGCTCTGGCCCGGTCAGGAAGACGATATTCGCCGCGTCATCACGCGCTCCGATGCGATCCTGGTTTCCGCCGCCCCGACGGAGGGTGGCGATCCGGTTCTGGCGGTTTTCGCCGATGAACTGGGCCGGGCGCGCCCGCGCTGGCTGGGCTATCTGTCCACCACCGGGGTCTACGGGGATCGCAATGGCGGTTGGGTCGATGAAACGAGCGATCTGACCCCCTCAACCGCGCGCGCGCGCAGCCGGGTGCAGGCCGAGCAGGCATGGCAGGCGCTGGCCGCCGCACATGACCTGCCGCTGCATATCTTCCGGCTGGCCGGAATCTATGGCCCCGGCCGCGGCCCCTTTGCCAAACTGCGAAATGGCACCGCACGGCGGATCGTCAAGCCGGGGCAGGTCTTTTCCCGCATCCATGTCGAGGATATCGCGCGGATCCTGATGGCCTCGATCGATGCCCCCGCGCCGGGGGCGGTCTATAACCTCTGCGACGACGATCCGGCGCCACCTCAGGACATCATCGCCTGCGCCGCCCGGATGCTGGACATGCCGCCCCCCCCGGCTGTCGATTTCGAAGAGGCCGATCTGGGTCCCATGGCGCGCTCTTTCTATTCCGACAGCAAGCGCGTCTCGAACGAGCGGATCAAGCGCGACCTGGGGATCACGCTGAAATACCCGGATTACCGCAGTGCCCTTGCAGCGATCCTGAAGGCCGAGGAGGAGGAGTAATTGCCGCATTGCCATTGCTGCCACCACATGCATGATTGCGCTCCATGAGCACGGATTTCGACATTCTCATCGCAGGCGGTGGGCTGAACGGCCCAACCTTGGCGCTGGCCCTGGCCGGGGCCGGAATGCGTGTCGCGGTGGTCGATCCCCGCCCCGCCGATGCAAGGACGTCCGAGACTTTCGACGGCCGCGCCTATGCCCTCGCCATGGCGTCGCAGCGCCTGTTGAAAGCGCTCGGCCTGTGGGGGGATCTGGCCGACAAGTGCCAGCCGATCCATCAGGTCAAGGCCTCGCAGGGACAACCCGGAGAGGGTGCCGCCCGTTTCTTCCTGCATTTCGACAGCGCCGAGATCGAGGAAGGCCCGGTCGGCTTCATGCTCGAAGACCGCTTCCTGTATCGCGCCCTGCTGTCCGCGATGGAGGGGCAGGTGACGCATATGCCGGGGATCTCGGTGACCGGCCAGCAGGTCGGGGCGGCGCAAGTCACGGCGGAATTGTCGGATGGGCGGCAGGTCACGGCACGCCTGCTGATCGGCGCGGATGGGCGCGGCTCGGGCGTGGCGGAACGCGCCGGGATCACGCGGCGCGGATGGGATTACGGCCAGACGGCGCTGGTCGCGGCGATCGATCACGAATTGCCGCATGAGGGCATCGCGCATCAGTATTTCATGGCAACCGGACCGCTGGCGATCCTGCCCCTGCCCGGCAATCGCAGCAGCGTGGTCTGGTCGGAGACCGACGCCAATGCAGGTGCGATCAAGGCCCTGCCGGATGCGGAGTTCCTGCAGGTACTGCGGCCCCGCTTCGGGGATTTCCTCGGCGAAATTTCCCTCGCCGGTCAGCGCTTTTCCTATCCGCTCAGCCTGTCGCTGGCCGAAACCTATATCGCCCCGCGCATAGCCCTGGTGGGAGACGCCGCGCATGGTGTGCATCCGATCGCAGGCCAAGGGCTCAATCTCGGGTTGCGTGATGTCGCGGCTCTGGCCCAGACATTGGTCGAGGCGGCCCGGCGTGGCGAGGATATCGGCGCCGGGGATGTGCTGGAACGCTACCAGCAATGGCGGCGCTTCGACGCGACCAGCCTTGCCCTTGGCATGGATGCCGTGAACCATCTCTTTGCCAGCGACAACCCGCTGCTGGGCGGGTTGCGGGGCACGGGCATGGGGGCCGTCACCGCCCTGCCGGGCCTTCGGCGGCGCTTCATGCGACAGGCAGCCGGGCTTTCGGTGGACCCGATGCCAAGGCTGCTGGCGGGGCAGGTGCTGTAGAGCCTGACCGGGTGCGGGCAGGGACACCGCCGGATTACGGTTTCAGCCGGTCCAATATCTGCCCATGCAGGTGTTTTCCGGCAACGATCAGGCCATCGACCATGGCGCGCTGACTGTTGAAGCGCATCCGCTCGCCGCGCTGATCCGTGACCACGGCCCCGGCCCGCTCCGCGATCAGGCTGCCCGCCGCGATGTCCCATTCCCAAGCCGCCCGCAGCGACAGTGCAGCGTCGAACCGGCCCTCGGCGGCAAGGCAGAGCCGCCAGGCCAGCGAGGGACGGAATTCGCGGCGGAATGGCGGAACCTGTCCGTCGCGCCAATGCCCCGGCTCGGAGACTGCGCGATAGGTCAGCACGGAGGCGCCGTCGATATCGGCATCGGCGGGCTCTATCACCTGACCGTTTCGCAGCGCCGGACCACCCTCAAAGGCGGTATAGGTGATGTCACGGACAGGCAGGTGGACAACCGCGGCCACGATCCGGTCGCCATCCGTCACGGCCAGGGAATGAGAAAAACCCTCTTGCCCGGCAATGAAGGCGCGCGTGCCGTCGATCGGGTCGATGATGAAGCAATGTCGCGCGTCCAGCCGCGACAGATCGGCATCGCTTTCCTCGGACAGCCAGCCATAGCCCGGCCGGGCCGCCATCAGGCTGGCCTGCAGCTCGTCATTCACGGCCAGGTCGGCCTCGGTGACCGGTCCGGCATCGCCGCCCTTGTCCCATGAGCGCGGATCCCGGCGCCAGAAGCCGAGCGCGATCTGCCCCGCCCGCCGCGCCGCATCCGTCAGCAGGTCCAGATCGGCTTCAGGCACCTGCAACGGTCATCCCCTCCACCAGAAGGCTGGGAGTCTCGATCCCGCGCCATGGCAATGCGTCATTTGCCGCGACCAGCGTCATCAGCATGTCGCGCAGGTTGCCGGCGATGGTGCATTCATTCACCGGATAGGCGATCTGCCCGTTCTCGACCCAGAAGCCCGCCGCCCCGCGAGAATAATCCCCGGTCGTGCCGTTGATCGAGGCCCCCAACATGGATGTCACGATCAGCCCTCGTCCCATATCGGCGATCATCTGTTCCCGCGTCCGCGTGCCGGGCGTCAGGATGACATTGCTGTTCACCGGCGAGGGCGGCGATGTCAGCCCGCGCGCGGCAGAGGCGGTGCTCTCCATGCCCAGCTTGCGCCCGGTAGCCAGATCCAGCGTCCAGCCCTGCAATATGCCCCCCGAGACGATCTCGCGCCTGCGGGTGGCCAGCCCCTCGGCGTCAAAAGGGCGCGAGGACGGATAGCGGATGCGCAGCGGATCCTCGATCAGGTCCATCCCGGCAGGTAGGACCGGCTCGCCCATCTCCTTGCGCAGCCAGCTTGCGCCGCGCGCGACCGCACCACCATTCACCGCCGAAAGCAGATGTGAGATCAGCGAAGAGGCAACCCGGCGATCATAGAGGATCGGGAACGCGCCAGTCGGAGGCTTCCTTGAACCGGCGCGGGCCAATGTGCGTTCGGCTGCAAGCGCGCCGATTTCCTCGGGTTCGGGAAGATCCCCTGCCCAGCTTCGGAATTCGGCGGCATAGTCACGTTCCATCCCCAGGCCCTCGCCGGTGATGGCAACGGCAGATATGACATGGGTGCTGCGGCCATAACCGCCCGAGAAACCGTTCGAGGCCGCCAGCCACATGTGACGGTTGCTGAAAGCCGCGCTGGCGGCCTCGACCTGGCTGATGCCCTTGGCCGCCATTGCCGCCGCCTCGGCGCGCAAGGCGGTCTCCTGCAAGGCTTCGGGGGTCGGATCGGGCCGGTCGTCCAGCAGCTGCAATCCCCCGGCATCGCGTTTTTCCGCCAACTGGTGCGGCTCGGCCAGTCCAAGCGTATCATCGACCGGCGCCTCGCGCGCCATGGCCACGCCGCGCTCGGCCAGTTCGGCAATGGTCGCCTCGCCATGATCCGAGGCCGAGACACAGGCCTGGCGGCCACCGATCAGAACCCGCAACCCGATCTCGATCCCTTCCGCGCGCTCGGCCTGTTCCAGCGCGCCGTCACGGACATCTATGCTGATCGAGCGGCCCTGCATCGCCAGGGCATCCGCCTGCTCGGCCCCGGCACGCCGGGCCGCCTCGACCAGTCCCTCGGCCAGCCTCTTCAGATCGGTTTTCGCAGCTTCGCCGCTCATGCCTGTCCTCCGGCTATGGCTCCACTTTCCCGCAGTGCCGGACATGGAGCGAACGAAAAAGGCCGGGCGGGTCGCCCGGCCCCTGTGCCTTACGGCCACATTATTATTGCACTTGCTGCCCATTGGCAAAGATCGAGCCGTCTTCCTTGAACTCGAGCTTGGTCTGCAACTGGTCGGGATTGCCTTCGACCGGCTTGGCGAACATCGCCAGCATCATGCGCGCGCCCATCAGTTGATCCTGCGGGACCAGCCCCATCGAGACCAGCTTGTCGAGCAGCGCGTTGATGCCAGTGAAATCGCCCTCGACGATACCGACCGGTTGCTGCGCGTCCTGCGGAATGGTCAGGTCGCCGGTCACATTGGCGTCCACCCCAACGGCCTTGAGGGTGATCACATTGATCTTGACCGATTGCGGCTCGAAGGGCATTTCGGGCGAAGCCGGCATATCGGTGCCATCGGCGCCGGGTCCTGACCGGCACCGTCCTCGGCCATATCGGCCATCTTCTGGCTGAAGGCCGGGTCGAACAGATCCCCTTTGACCAGCGCCTCGCCCGCCACGTCGATGGTCAGGTTCGCCGGGTCGCGCGGCAGTTCCTGGCCCGGATCGAACAGGTTCCAGATACCGTCAGCCAGCGTCAGGCCCATGAGCTCGTATTTGAACGAGAACGGCTGAGCATCATCCGACTTGCTGATCGGGAAGGTCAGCGCGCCCACGGCGCTCTCGACGGCATAGGCGATCGGGAAAGGCAGTTGATTGACCGTCACCTCGACCTCGGTCTTCTTCGAGGTTCCCTGATAGGACAGGCCGTCCTTGGACATGGCGAATGTGAGATCGCCGCCCCCGGATATGAACTTTCCGCTTCCGGATTGCGCGGTCCCGTCCGGATCGGTTCCCTCGAAAGTCGCGTTGCCCGTGATCGGACCCATCTGGAAGCTGCCATCGGCCAGGAACCCGGCATTCAGCGCAAGATCCATCCGTTCGGCCATGTTATCCAGGCCGGCGGGCAAAACCGTCTGACCGGAAGAGGTGATGCCATCGATATGCATCTGCCCCGCAAGCTTGCCGCTGCCCTGGCTTTCGCCTTCCGAGGGAGGCTCGTTCACATCCACGTCCAGATCCAGCCCTGCGGCCGTCATCTCATAGGTGATCTGCTGCTCTTCGCCCTGCACCGTGCGATACTGGCCGGCAAGATCACTGACCGTCGCGGTCAGGGGAACCTCGGCCTCATCCGCGTTCCCGTCGCCAAGGCGAAGCACGGCTTCAAGGCTGGGATAGCGGAACTCATGCAACATGTCCTCGACACTACCCGATGACAGTATCTCGTTGTCGGGCGCCGCGATCACGACATTGATCTCGGCCGGCTCCTCGTCGGGCATTTGGGAGACCATACCGATGGTGATATCGCCATCGACGACGGTGCGTATCCTGGCATCGCCCGCCTGATCCAGCGTCATCTTCGGAATGGTAATGGTGGTGTCGAGTTGCTCGGTGTCGGAGGTGGCGACGATATCCGAAAGGGTCAGCATGCTGCCGGCCTCGTCGGTGGCACCGGTGGTCACCTCATATCCCATGCTGGCATAGTAGCTTTCCAGGTTCTCCCAGACCTGGGCCGGGGTGAGATCGGCCAGAACGGGGCCCGCGCCCACGATCAGTGCGATAGTCGAGCTTGCAAGGGTGCGACGCATGCTAATACCTTTCGTCAAGAAAAACTCAGGGCAGTTTCTGACATAGCCCGAAGGCAAGGGGAAGGGATCATTCTTGATACAATCGGAGTCTGAAGAAGATATTGCCCTGTTGACCATCGACCGTCCCGACAAGGCCAACTCGCTGACCGGGCAGATGCTGCGCGATCTGACCGCGCATCTGGACGAATTGGCGAAATCGGGCTGCCGGGCGCTGATCCTGACCGGAGCGGGAAAGGTGTTTTCCGCCGGGGCGGATCTGGCCGAGGCCAGGGCCGGGCTGGCCACATCCCCGGAATGGGAGCGGCTCTCGGCGCGCATGGCCTCGATGCCCTGCCTGACCATTGCGGCGCTGAACGGCACATTGGCGGGCGGGGCCTTCGGTATGGCTCTGGCCTGCGACCTGCGGCTGGCAGTGCCCGAGGCGAAATTCTTCTATCCGGTGATGAAGCTGGGCTTCCTGCCGCAGCCGAGCGATCCGCCCCGCATGGCGGCACTGATCGGCCCGTCGCGGGCGAAGATGATCCTGATGGGAGGCGCGAAGATCGAGGCGCCCGAGGCCCTGGCATGGGGCCTGATCGACCGGATCGTTCCGGCCGGGGATCTGATCGCCGCCGCGCGGGAACTGGCAGCCGACAGCAAGGCCGCCGCGCCCGATCACGTTGCGGCGATCAAGGCAATGATCGATCAGCCATAGACCGATTGCTTGCCGAATTGCTTGCACAGCATGTAATAGATGACCGGGCGATACTTGTTGCGGTTCGACCGCCCGTATTTGTCGATGACTGAATTGATCGCTTCCATCAATTGCGGGCCGTCGGCCAGCCCCAGCTTCTTCATCAGGTAATTCTTGCGAACCCGGTCCAGTTCCGAGTCATCGCTTGAAGCGATGGTCTCGGCATCGGCGTTATAGATCGACGGACCACAGCCGATGGTGACCTTGGTCAGCAGGTCCATATCCGGCGTTTCGCCCAGCTTATCCTTGATATCTTGTGCATATTTGGCGATCAGATCGTCACGTCTACTCATCTTCACTCCCCCGTTTGGTTGATATTGGACAAATGGAGGATGCGGCGCTGCGCGGCATTTGGCAACCGCCTACGAAACCGGCGCGATTCAGCCCCGCGAGAACCCGCCAAGCGCAGGCAGCCAGGTGGACAGGGCGGGCACGAAAGTCAGGATCAAGAGCACAGCGATGGCCGCCAGGAAGAAGGGCGGCAATTCACGGATCAGGTCGGAAGGGCGCTGCTTGGTGGCCGAGGCAACGACAAAGATCAGCCCGCCGACCGGGGGCGTGATCAGGCCGAAGGTCAGGTTGACGATGACGATGATCGCAAAGTGATCGGCGGCGATACCGAGGCCGTGGGCTATGGGTGCGAGGATCGGGACAAGGATCATCACGCCGGGCAGCGGGTCCATGAACATGCCGAAAGCCAGCAGCAGCAGGTTCACCATCAGCAGGAAGGCGATGGGCGACAGATCCATGGCGATGACCGTATCGGCCATGGCTTGCGGCACGCCCTCGATGATCAGCACCCAGGCAAAGGCCCGCGCGGCGGCAAGGATCATCAGCACCGCGACCGACATGATGCCCGCGCGCCAGAACGCTCCCCACAGGTCGCGCAGGGTGAAACCGCGATAGATCACCGCGCTGACGACGATCGCATAGGCAACGGCGATGACCGAGGCCTCGGTGGGCGTGAAGACCCCTCCCCTTATGCCGCCCACGATCAGCACCACCAGGAAAAGCGCCGGTGAAGCCGCCAGCGTGTTGCGGATCATTTGCGCGACGGGTGGTCGCGGCTCGGCGCTGCGATAGCCGCGCTTGCGGCTGATCCACCAGTTGACCCCGGCCATCGCGCCCGAGATCAGCAGCCCCGGCAGGATCCCGGCCATGAACAGCGAACCGACCGAGACGTTCCGGTCCTGCAGCGCATAGATGATCATGGTGATCGAGGGCGGGATGATCGGCCCGACGACCGAGGTGGCGATGGTCAGTGCCCCGGCATAGGCACGCCCATAGCCGCCCTTCTCCATCATCCGCACCATCATCGCCCCCGGCCCCGCCGCATCGGCCAGCGCCGAGCCCGAGATCCCCGCGAAGAGCGTCGAGGTCAGGACATTGGTATAGCCCAGCCCGCCCCGCAGATGCCCGACGAATTGCGAAGCGAAGCGCAGCAACATCGCGGAAATCGCCCCCGCCGACATGATCTCGGCCGCGAGGATGAAGAAAGGCACGGCGAGCAGCGGGAAACTGTCGAGACCGGTGAACATCTCCTTGACCACGACCACCAGCGGATATTGCCCGGTGATGGTGACGGCGGCGAATGCCGCCAATGCCAGCGCGAAGGCGACCGGCACCCCCGCCAGCATCAGGATCAGGAAGGTGGCGATCAGGATCTCAACCACGGGCGCCTCGTCCGTTGAGGCAAGCCCGGCCCGCAGGTAACGCGGGGCGATCAGCGCGAGATGGACGATCATCAGCGCGAAACCGGCGGGCATGGCGGCATAGACCCATTTCATCGGCAGCCGAAGCGCTGCGGATTTCTGAATCGCCATGCGGTTCATGTAATCGATCCCGACCCACACCATGAAGGCGAAGAAGCCGAACAGGACCAGCAGGATGATCCATCGCAGCCAATATTGGGCAGGGCCGGGAAGCGCCTCTTGCGCATTGCTGATGGCGACATGCGCACCCTCGCGCAGCGCCAGTCCGCTGCCGAGGAAGGTCAGCCAGATCATCGTGTAGCGCGCCACCTCGTCAGCCCAGGGCAGGGAATTCGCCCAGAGATAACGGGCCGAGACATTCCAGCCGACGACCACCGCCATCAGCGCCAGGCCGGCGATGACGGCGGTGCCGTTCAGCAGGATGAAGGCGCGTTCGATCCGGCGCATCGGTCAGGCGACGGATCGCGCCCCGCGACGACCGGGGGCGCTGCCCCCGTCGCCGGCTGGTTCTCGAACCAGCGGCGCCCCAACCGGCAACCCCGCGGATATTTCCATGAAGAAGAAACGCATATCGCTGGTCATTCGGCCGCCTGGATGCGGTCCATCAGGTCCTTGCCGAACTGTTCCTCATAGGTCTTGTAGGGTTCGGCCAGCGCGTCGCGGAAGGCGGCTTTCTGTTCGGCGGAGAGTTCATTCACCTCCATGCCCTGCTCTTTCAGCGTGGCGACGCCCGATTCCTCGACCTTGTCCACATAGCCGCGCATCGCGGCGACCGCATCGGCGGCGGCGGCCTCGAAAGCGGCTTTCTGATCATCGTCCAGCCCGCCCCAAAGCTGCGGCGAGACAAGGATGACGGCGGGCGAATAGACATGGCCGTCCAACGTCAGATATTTCTGCACCTCGCTCAGCTTGGCCGAGACGATCACCGAGAGCGGGTTCTCCTGCCCGTCGATCGCGCCTTGCTGCAATGCGCCGATCACCTCGGGCCAGGCCATCGGGGTAGGCGCGGCGCCAAGCGCCTCGAAAGCCTCGATATGGACCGGGTTCTCCATGGTGCGGATCTTCAGCCCCTCGGTATCGGCGGGAGCCGCGATCGGGCCGCGGTTATTGGTGATATGCCGGAAGCCCTGTTCGCCCCATGCCAGCGCATGCAGCCCGGCATCGTCGAACCTGGCCAGCATTTCCTGCCCGATCTCTCCATCCAGGACATTGCGGGCATGATCGAGGCTGCTGAACAGGAACGGCACGTCGAACACCCCGGATTCCGGCACGAAATTCGACAGGGTGCCGGTGGAGACGATGGTCATCTCGACCGTGCCGAGCTGCACGCCCTCGACCACCTCGCGCTCGCCGCCGAGGCCCGAGGACGGGAAATGCCGGAAGGTGAACTGGTCACCCAGGGCAGCGGTCAGCGATTCCTCGAAGGCCTTGGCCGCAACGCCGTAATGGCTGTCCTCGGCAAGCGCATAGCCGATCTTGATCTCTTCGGCGCTGACGGGTGCGGCAATCGCGGCCAGGAATGCGGCGGCATAGAGTTGCTTCATGTGGTGTCCTCCCTCTTTGGCGCAGAGTTTGCGCGACCTGACGCGCGAGCGCAATCACCTGATGCGGAAAGATCGGATCGGGCCACTATCGGGACCGTGTTCTTCCTGCAACAGTTTTGCCGCCACATGACGGAACGGTATCACCCCCATCCAGCCAGTAGGCGGAAATTTTTTCGCTTCCTCCTGCCTGCCGTCAATGCGATCCTTATTTCCGGCGACTGCTCCCGTTGATATTGTGGTCATCATCGAAAGGACCGATCTAGTCTGCCGAACCATGAAGGAGTCCATCATGCGCAAGACCATTCTTTCGGCGATCCTTGCCCTTGGGGCATTCACCGCCCCCGCCCTGTCCGAGACGATCCGCGTCGGCATGTCGGGGGGCTATTTCCCCTTTACCTTCACCCGCACCGACGAGTTGCAGGGATTCGAGGTCGATTTCATGCGCGCCGTCGCCGAGGAAACCGGCGACGAGGTCGAATTCGTCACCATGTCCTTTTCGGGCCTGATCGGCGCGCTGGAATCGGGCCGTATCGACACGGTCGCGAACCAGATCACCATCACCCCGGAACGCGAGGCGAAATTCACCTTTACCCAGCCCTATGTCTATGACGGCGCACAGGTCGTGGTGAAGGCGGGCAACGAGGGCGAGATCACCGGCCCCGAAAGCCTCAAGGGCCGCTCGGTCGCGGTGAACCTGGGCTCGAATTTCGAGGAATTACTGCGCAACCTGCCCTATGCGGACGAGATCGACATCCGCACCTATGAATCGAATATCGAGCAGGACACGGCGCTTGGCCGCGTCGATGCCTTCGTGATGGACCGCGTGTCCTCGGCGCAGGTGATCGCGAAAAGCCCGCTGCCGCTGGCGCTGGCCGGACAGCCCTTCGACGAGATCCGCAACGCCCTGCCCTTCCGCAACGACGAGGCCGGGAATGCCCTGCGCGACCGTGTCGATGCCGCGATCACCACGCTGAAGGAAAACGGGACGCTGGCCGAGATCTCCGAGAAATGGCTGGATGCGGATGTGACCAAGCCACTGGCTGAAGCCGACTGATGCGGCCGCTGGACATCGCCTATATGTGGGAGCTGGTGCCGGTCATCGCCGGCTATATCCCGCTGACCCTGTTCATGGCCGTGATTGCCATGGTCGCGGCGCTGGTGCTGGCGGCGCTGCTGGCCATTGTGCGGGTGCTGAAAATCCCCGTGCTGGACCGGGTCGTGGCGGTGTTCATCAGCTTTTTCCGGGGCACGCCGCTCTTGGTGCAGCTGTTCCTGTTCTATTACGGCCTGCCCCAGATGCTGAGCTTCCTCACCAGTATCGACGGCGTGACGGCGGCGATCTTCGGGCTGACCATGCATTTCTCGGCCTATATGGCCGAAAGCATCCGCGGCGCGATCCTTGGCGTCGACCGCAGCCAGTGGGAGGCCGCGCAGTCCATCGGCATGACCCAGGGCCAATTGTTGCGGCGGATCGTCCTGCCGCAGGCGGCACGCACCGCCGCGCCGACATTGATGAATTATTTCATTGACATGATCAAAAGCACTTCGCTGGCCTTCACCCTCGGCGTGACCGAGATGATGGGCGCCGCCCAGAAAGAGGCAGCGGGCAGCTTCCTGTATCTTGAGGCATTCCTCGTCGTGGCGCTGTTCTACTGGGCCATTGTCGAGCTCCTCTCGGTCGGTCAGCGCCGCATGGAACTGCATCTTGGAAAGGCGGTGGCGCGATGAGTTGCGAGATCGACATCGCCGGGCTGGTCAAGCGCTTTGGCGGTAACACGGTGCTGAACGGCATCGACCTTTGCCTGAAACCCGGCGAGCGCGTGGCAGTCATCGGCCCATCGGGGACCGGCAAATCGACGCTTCTGCGCTGCCTGAATTTCCTCGATCCTCCTGACGAGGGGCGGATCACGATTGGCGACCTGTCGGTCGATGCGGCAAGGGCCGGCAAGGCCGATATGCTGGCGCTGCGGCGGCGGACCGGCTTTGTCTTCCAGAACTATGCGCTTTTCGCCAACAAGACCGCCCGTGACAATATCATGGAAGGGCTGACCACGGTCCGGAACTGGCCCAAACCCAAGGCCGAGGAGCGCGCCCGCGAGATCCTGCAGCAGATCGGCCTTGGGGATCGCGGCGACAGCTATCCCTCGGCACTGTCGGGCGGGCAGCAGCAGCGGGTGGGGATCGGCCGCGCGATGGCGCTGGATGCCGAGCTGATGCTGTTCGACGAACCGACAAGCGCGCTGGATCCGGAATGGGTGGGCGAGGTCCTGGACCTGATACGCCGCATCGCGGATGGCCGCCAGACGATGCTGATCGTCACGCATGAGATGCAGTTCGCCCGCGAGATCGCCGACCGGATCGTGTTCATGGAAGGCGGCCGGATCGTCGAGCAGGGTCCGCCCGCCCAGATATTCGGCAATGCGCGGGACGAACGCACCCGTGCTTTCCTGCGCCGCGTGGGCTGACGGAAGAAGGGCGGACGGCGCGGTGCCGGGTCATGGTCATGTGTCGGTTCCGTTGTCCTGATCCCGCAGCACCGCCGGATTGCCGCCCAACTGCACCGGCCTCGCCCCAAGCCTCGCCGGTTCGCCGGGATCATGGGTGACCAGAAGCAACCCGGCCCCGCTGCGTTCCAGCAGTTCCGAGGTCAGCCCGATCATGCGCGACGCGGTCTCGGTATCGAGACTCGCAAAGGGTTCATCCATAAGCAGAATATCGGGCCTCGCGGCAAAGGCGCGGGCCAGCGCGAGGCGGCGTTGCTGTCCCAGTGACATCTGGCGCGGAAACTGTTCCTCGCGCCCCGACAACCCGACCCGAGCCATCAGGTCACGCGCCGCACTCTCATCACAACCGGCTGGAATCGTGACGTTTTCCAATGCCCTGCGCCAAGGCAGCAAGGTCGGCTCCTGGAACACCACTGCCAGCCGGTCATCCCCTGACAGGCTGCCGCTGAATTCTTCGTCCAGCCCCGCGATGATCCGCAGTAACGTCGATTTGCCGATCCCCGACGGCCCCAGCACGGCGACGCGCTGGCCCCGCCCGATCTCCAGCGTCAGTGGCCCCAGAACCTCATGCCCGGCGAAGGATTTTCCTTTCAGTTCAATCCTCATCGCGCCTCCAGCGATTGGCACGAGCCTCCCATGGCCGCAGCACGAACATGTCGATGGCCAGCATCACCGCGACGAATGCCAGCGCCCAGGCCAACACGCCGGTCACGTCGAAATTCGAGAACAGCAGATGGATCTTGAAGCCGACGCCATTCGAGCGGCCAAGGAATTCAACCACCAGAACAATCTTCCATATCAAAGAGATACCCGCCCGCGCAGCAGAGGCGACATGCGGCGCAAGCTGCGGCAGAACCACATGCCGGAGGCGATCAAGCGATGACATGTGGAAAGCCCGCGCCATGTCGTCCAGATCAGGGCGCAAGGCGCGCGTGCCTTCGCGGATCATCACGATCACCAACGGGATCTTGTTCAGCGCGACAGCCGCCACCGCCGCCACCTCGTTGAGCCCGATCCAGATATAGGCGAGCACGATGATGACCAGCGCAGGCAGGTTCAGCGCGATCACCAGCCCCGGGTTCAGCCAGTGATCCGCCCCGCGCGACCGGCCCATCCACAGCCCGATCAACAGTCCGACGGCCATCGCCAGGACGAAGCTCGCCAGCACCCGGAACAGCGTCATCCCGGCATGGAACCAAAGCTCTCCCAAGGCGGCGATCTGCCCGATCCGGGCGGCGACGGCCCATGGCGCGGGCATGGTCCGGGGATTGTCCGACCACATCGCCACCAGGGTCCACAGCAACAGCATCGCCACTAGCGACAAAAGCCCCGGAACAGTGCCGGGGCTTTGCCAGGGGTATCGGCGCGCCCTACTCACCCGACCCGAACAGCCCTTCGGGCAGTTCGGTCAGACCGCCGGTCAGATCCTCGCCGCCCAGTTCCGCCATGATCGAGAACATCTTCTGCGCATTGCCCCGGTCCACATCCCCCTCTGGCGGGATGCCCGCGCGCCAGCCCTCGCGAAGCGCTTCGAATTCGGTATCATCGGCGGCATTCATGATCGGCCGAATGTCTTCCCATGCAGCGTCGTCACCGGCCAGCAATTCCTTGGCCTGCCGCGACGCGCTCGCCAGCCCTTGCGCCAGTTCCGGATGCTCTTCGATCCAGGAATCACGCAGCACGTAACCCAGAAGGGGCGTCGTCGGGTCCAGCCCCAGATCGGTCGCCGCTTGCGAGACGCTGATCACCTCGCGCATGCCCCCGGCCTTCATCTTGGCCAGGTAATGCCAGAAATTCACCGCTCCTGCGATCTCTCCCGTCTCGGCGGCATTCCGGATCACCGGCGGAGCGCCAAAGACCTGCCCGGTGACATTGGCCAGGTCCTCTCCGTTCCGCTGCCGGTTCCAGGCCCGCAGGATCAGCCAGCTTTTATCCACGGGTCCGCCCGCGATGCCGATCTTTTGCCCCTCAAGATCGGCGAGATCCTGGACATCGCTGCCTTCAGGCACGACCAATCCGCCCACGGCACTGGAATAGGGAAGGAAGGTGAAGTCCGCGCCCGAGGCGCGCTGCTGCGCCACCCACAGCCAATCCGAAACGATCGAATCGACCTCGCCCCCCTGCATCGCGATCTGCGTGGCCGGGTTTCCCGCCAGCGCCACCACCTCCAATGTGAAGCCGTTATCGCGATCAAACCCCTGCCCGAGAATCGTCTGCAATTCCCAGTTGACGGTGCCATTCTCCAGCGTGCCGATGCGGATAACCGGGGATTCCGCGAAAGCGGGGAAAACGGCCGCGGACACGGCCATGGCGACGCATAAGGTAGCAATCCCCCTGCGGGTCGAGCTCATCGAGATCCTCCTGAATGCGGTATCAGCGTGACATGGCCGACAACCGGCCACAATAGCACCGAAGTCTTAGCTTCGGACTTGCGTTGTCTACAAGCCGCCCTACAATCTGTTATGGAGGTGCGGATGCTGTTGGGGGGCGGTGCCGCCACGACGCCATTGCCAAGGGAGGAGAAACCATGACCGCCGCAGCCATGCAGGCGAAGCCGCCGCAGACGCCACGACCGAATGCCGATCAGGTCCGCGAGATCCTGATCGTGGACGACCACCCGCTGATGTGCGACGCCCTCGCGCTGACGCTGAAGATCAGCTTTGGCCTCAAGAATGTACGCACCGCGCGCAGCCTGGGCGCCGCGATCGAGCAGATCAAGGCGCAGGGCGCGCCCGATGCTGTGATCCTGGACCTGAACCTGCCGGATGCCCGTGGGGCCGAGGGGATCGTGACCCTGCGCCGGCAATTGCCCGAAGTACCGATCACCATGATCTCGGCCGATCTGGAAGGCGCTATGATCGCCGCCGCGATGGCGGCGGGAGCGCAGGGCTATATCAGCAAATCGCTGAGCCGTGAGGCGCTGGTCGACAGCTTGCGCCGTATGTGGGACGGCGAATTCGTCACGCCCGAGGGATACGAGCCCGATCAGGCGGGTGCCGAGGACGAGGCGAGGGCCGAACTGGCCCGCCGCTTTGCCACGCTGACGCCGCAACAGATGCGCATCCTGCGACTGATCTGCCTGGGCAAGGCGAACAAGGAAATCAGTTATGAGCTGTCCATCGCCGAGGCCACGGTGAAAACCCATATCACCGCGATCATGTCCAAGATCAACGCCCGCAGGCGCACGCAGGCGGTGCTGCTCGCCAATTCGATCAGGCTGTTCGAGGCCTGCTGATGGATACCGGCCCGGTCGCGAAGGAGGACGTCGCCGGGCCGGTGGCCGTGCAGGCCGACCGCGACGCCGCCGATCTGGCGGATCGTCTCCTGGCCGGCCTGCGCGCCGCCGATCCCGGGCTCGTGCTGGTTTTCGGGGCCGCCGGCGAGGGTCTTGCCAAGCTGGGCGGAGACCTGCAAGCCGCCCTGCCGCCGGAATGCGTGATATGCGGCTGCTCTTCGGCAGGAGAAATCGGCCCCTGCGGCTATAGTTCGGGCAGCGTGGTCGCGATCGGCTTTCCCCGCAGCAGTTTCCGGGCGGAAGCGATCATGCTGCGCAACCTGGCGACACTCCCCGTTTCGGACTGGATGGCCATGCTGCGCCGGATGCATCGCAATTTCGGCCCCGATGCCGCGCGCTCGCAATTCGGGCTATTGCTGGTCGATGGCGTTGCCGGACAGGAGGATGCGCTGGTTTCGACGATCGAGGCCGCTTTGCCCGCGGTGCCTGTCCTGGGCGGTTCGGCAGGCGATGCGCTGGATTTCCGACAAACGACCCTGCTGGTCGATGGCGAGGTCACCAGCAATGCCGCCGTCTTCCTGCTGGTCGAGACCGATCTGGCCGTCAGCGAAGTGACCTTCGCCCATTTCAGCCCGACCGAAACCCGCGCCGTGGTCACCGCCGCGATCCCCGACAAGCGCCGCATCGTCGAGCTGAATGCAGAACCCGCAGCCGAGGAATATGCCCGCATCATCGGGCTTGCCATGCAGGACCTGACCCCGACCGAATTCGCCCGCCACCCGCTGTTGTTGCGGATGGGCCGGCGCCATCACGTCCGCGCCATAAGCGAATTGACCGAGGATGGCGGGCTGTCGCTGATGTCCTCCATCGACACGGGCACCGTGCTGACGCTTGGACGCAGCGACGACATGACCCAGGGTTTCGCGGAAGCGCTGGAGGCACTGCCGCGCCCGCCGCTGATGGTGCTGGGCTTCGACTGCATCCTGCGGCGGCTGGCGCTGGAGCGTGCCGGACTGATGGATACGATGTCCGAGATGTTCACCCGCTACCGTGTCGCGGGGTTCAACACCTATGGCGAACAGCATAGCGGCATGCATGTGAACCAGACCTTCGTGGGCGTGGCCTTCATGCCGCCCTTCCCGGAAGGAGAGGCGCATAATGCTGCGTGACAGCGATCCGCCGCATCGGCAGGTCGAGAAACTGAGGCGCATCACCGACGTCCTGATCGACCGCATCGACCGGCTCGAAGAGACGCGGGGCTCGGCTTGGTCGATGTTCCAGGCCGCCGTCGCGCTGGAACAGGAGGTGCTGGCCCGCACAAGGCAGCTTGAGCAGGCGATGGCCGATCTGTCACAGCGCAACCGCGAACTGGCCGTCGCCCGCGCCGCCGCAGAAGAGGCCAACCGCTCGAAAACCCGTTTCCTTCGCGCCGCCAGCCATGACCTGGTGCAACCCCTTTCGGCCGCCCGGTTGTTCCTGTCGGCGCTGACCGACACGCCGATGGACGAGCAGCAGAAGGAATTGACCGAACGCCTGTCGGGCGCTTTCGAATCGGTCGAGCAATTGATGCATGCCGTTCTCGACATATCGCGCCTCGACAGCCAGCGCATCGAGTTCCACCGCCAGCCGGTCCCCTTGGGGGAACTGTTTCGCCGCCTCGCCGCCGAATTCGCACCCCTGGCAGAGGCAAAGGGCCTGCGGCTCAGCTTTGCCCCGACCGATGCGGTGGTGGAAAGCGACCCGGTCTTCCTGCGCCGGATTGCCCAGAACCTGGTCTCGAACGCGATCAAGTATACCAATCGCGGCGGTGTCGTGGTCGGGGTCCGGCGACGTGGCGCAACCGGCTGGCTCAGCGTCTATGACAGCGGGGTGGGGATCCCGGCGGTGGACCGCAACCGGATCTTCGACGAGTTCCAGCGGCTCGGGAACGATAACGGCACCCCCGGCATGGGTCTGGGCCTGTCTATCGTGCGGCGGGCCTGCAACAAGCTGGGACACCCGATCAGCCTGAGTTCCGAGGCGATGCGCGGCACCTTGTTCCGCGTCGGCCTGCCGCTGATCGACGGCACGCATCAGCAGCATCCGAAGGCAAGCGATGCGTCCAGCCATGTGTTGCGCGGGCGTGTTGCACTGGTTGTCGAGAACGATCATGGCATGCGCCGCGGCTACGAGATGATCCTGGGCGAGCGCCTCGGCATGGTCGCCCGCGTGACCGGCGGCACGGCGGAAGCGCTTGCCACGATGGGCGAAGAGCCGCCCGATATCGTCCTTGCCGATTACAACCTGGAAGGCGACGATACGGGGCTCGCGTCGATTCTGGCGCTGCGGGACGCGGCGGGCAGGAATATTCCCGCCGTGGTGGTGACCGCTCACCGGGATCCCGAGATCGCACGCCGCTGTGCCTCAATGGGGGTGCCGCTACTGGAGAAACCCGTGCGCCCTGCCGAACTGAGCGAGATTCTGGTCAGGCTTCTGAGTTGAGGCTGCGACCTAGGGCTGAGAGATGGCCATGCGGGACTTGTTCTTCGGACCGCAGAGCGCAACTCTGGTCCGGCATTATGGGAGGAACGGCAATGAAACGCAGCATCGCCACCGCGCTGTGGCTGGGGCTGTCCGCAAGCCTTGTCGCAGCTTCACCGCTGGTCGCGGGCGAAGCCGGGGACATGGTCTTCGCAGAACGGGGACCATGGTCCCTCGAACCAGAAGGGCTTAGCTGGTCGGTACATGTGGACGGCCCGGACGCCGCCGGTTTCCTGCATGTCGAGAATGGCTCGGTCACATTGAACGAGGTCATCGACCCATCCGACAACCAGCCGGCCCTGCAACTGACCCAGGAGACCGACAACCGGACCCGCGAGATCGGACCGTTTCCGATCTCGGGCGGCGATCCGGTGCTGACCTTCTTCCTTGAACAGACCACCCGGGACATCGCCAAGCTGACCGGCGGCAGCCCCTATTACATCCGCAACCGCATGAAGGACGCATTGTTTCGAGGCGGGGAACTTTCCCAGGACGGCAACATCGCCTCTTTCCAGCCATTCGAAGACGATCCCAATGCCGCGCAGATGAAGGGCTTCGAAACGCTGACCCTGACCTTTACGCTGGATGAAGAACCCGAAGCCCCGATCCGCGAATTGCAGGCCCGGACCGAGGGCGACGCGCCGGGCTATATCAACCGCATGGTGCTGCAATGAAACGGGCCATCATCGTGATCGCCATGCTGCGGCGATGGCCGCGCCCGCGGCATGGGCGCAGGCCGTGAACGACTATCCGACCAATGCCCGCGCCGAATATGTTTTCACCTGCATGGCCACGAACGGGCAGAACCGCGAAATGCTGGACCGTTGTTCTTGCGCCATCGACCAGATCGCCTCGGTGCTGCCCTATGACGATTACGTCAGCGCCGAGACAGTGCTGCGGATGCGGCAGGTCACCGGTGAACGCGCCTCGATGTTCAAGGGCATGGCAGAGATGACCGAAATCGTCGCCCGCCTGCGCCGAGCCGAGGCCGAAGCCGAGATCCTCTGCTTCTGACAGGCACGACCCGACGGGACACCTGTCGGCTTGCGGTTGACGGGAAGCCGTTTTCGACCATAACCGAAACCAACGGCTTTCCCGTCATGTCACCGTGCCGGGCTGGATATCGCGACGACCGCAAGAGGGACATGCCATGAATTTCGACCGCCGCATCAAGATCGCCCCGTCGATCCTCTCTGCCGATTTCGCCGATTTCGGGCGCGAGATCCGGGCCATCGAGGCCGAGGGCGCCGATTGGGTGCATGTCGATGTCATGGATGGTCATTTCGTGCCCAACCTGACCTTTGGTCCTCCGGCGGTGAAGGCGTTTCGTCCGCATGTTCGGGGCTTCATGGATGTGCATCTGATGATCGCCCCGGTCGATGCCTATATCGACGCCTATGCCGAGGCAGGCGCCGACATGATCACCGCCCATGTCGAGGCCGGACCGCATCCACACCGGACCCTGCAGGCGATCCGGGGGGCGGGCAAAAAGGCCGGGATCGCGCTGAACCCGGGTACGCCGGTCGAGGCGGTCGAATATCTTCTGGACCTGTGCGACACGGTGCTGGTGATGACCGTGAATCCCGGTTTCGGCGGGCAGAAATTCATCCACAGCCAGATCGACAAGATCGCCCGGCTGCGCGGCATGATCGGTGACCGGCCGATCCATATCCAGGTCGATGGCGGCATCGATGCGAAAACCGCACCCCTGGTCGCCAAGGCAGGGGCCGATGTGCTGGTCGCAGGCTCGGCCGTCTTCAAGGGTGGCTCGGTCGATCAGCCCGCCATCTATGGCGGTAATATCCGTGCCATTCGCGAGGCCGCGCAAGCGGTTTGACAATCCCGCCGCACAGGCGTTTGCTCTGCCGCGAAGAAACAGGAGGACGTGATGGATCTGGGGATCAAGGGAAAACGGGGGCTGGTTTGCGCAGCTCCAAGGGGCTGGGACGCGGCTGCGCCGAGGCACTGGCCGAGGCAGGCGTCGATCTGGTCATCAACAGCCGCACCGAGCCGATGTCACCCGGACCGCGCAAGAGATCGCAGACAAATACGGTGTCCAAGTCACGCCTGTCGCCGCCGATATCACCACGGATGAGGGCCGCGAACGCGTGCTCGCTGCCACCGGCCAGGCCGATATCCTGGTGACCAATGCGGGCGGCCCGCCTCCGGGCACATGGACGGATTGGAGCCGCGAGGATTTCATCAAGGCCATCGACGCGAACATGCTGTCGGCGGTCGCGCTGATGCAAGCGCTGGTTCCCGGCATGATGGAACGTGGCTGGGGCCGGGTCGTCAACATCACCTCGCAGTCGGTGCGCTCGCCCATCGCGGTGCTGGGTCTGTCGAATACCGCGCGGGCCGGGCTGACTGGCTTTGTCGCGGGCATGTCGCGGCAGGTGGCCGGGCATGGCGTCTGCGTCAACAATATCCTGCCGGGCATCCATGCCACCGCCCGCGCCGACAGCCTGGACAAGGGTGTCGCCGAGAACAGCGGCATCACCATCGAAGAGGCCCGCAAGAAGCGGCAATCGGGCATCCCCGCCGGTGCCTATGGTCAGCCCGGGGATTTCGGCGCCACCTGCGCCTTCCTGTGCAGCCAGCAGGCGCGGTTCATCATCGGCCAGAACATCCTGCTAGATGGCGGCGCGCTGAACGTGACGGTCTGAGGCGGGCCCTTGCCGGGACCGGTGCTCCTAGTGTTTCGACATCTCATTGAAACCCCGGAACACCGTGACCCACTGTCGGGCCTGGTCAGACTGCATGTCCTGCACCACGCGACCGAACATGAAATCTACGGCCAGTGGATGATCGACGAGTTGGCAAGTCATGGTTACCGCCTGTCACCGGACACGCCCTATCCGATGCTGCACAAGATGGAGCGCGACGGCTACCTCACCTACCGCGAGGAGCGGAACGGGCGGGCGGTCCGCAAGCTCCATGCCATCACGGGCAAGGGACGCAGGCGACCCGACACGAGGACCAAGCGGCCAAGGAAGGGCTCGGCCCGAGAGTGTTCACGGCCTTTCTCAAACTTGGCCTGACCTCTTCCGGCGCCCCATCGACACCCTGGGTTATTTCCGCGACAAGTTCGTGCAGCGCCGCAAATGGATCGCCGAGCGAGGTTTTGCCGGTCTTGCCGTCCTTTGCCGGTTCCTGCCGGGACCTGCATCGAGCCAGGTCAGCTTCGCGCCCGGGCTGCTGCGTGGCGGCCCGCCGGGCGCGGCATGGGCGGCCTTCATGTTACCTTCGGCGATTCTGCTGGTGCTGTCCGCATCGGGTGCTGCAGCGCTCGGCGGTCCTGATGCCCGTTCGCAGAACTCTATTTGACGGTCCTATTGCGCCCGGCCTGTCGGCTGATAAGGTTTCCGCAGCAGGACCGTCATACTGCAAAATGAACGAGGCGAAATGGCCGATACCGACGATCAACCCGACGATGTGGATTTCTCGGAAATAGTGGCGCAGAAGATGGTGGCCGAACAGCGCCAACAGCTTCGGCGACAGGGGGCACAGGCCGCTGGCCAGACCAAAATCACCGAGGATAATTTCGAACTGCATGAGGCTTCCCTTATCTTCAACCATCTGCGCCATCGGATCAGGCAATTCGAGGCGAATCTGGACGAGGATGAGGAAATCGGCCTGCAACTGGCCAATTTCGGCCTTGCGGCGCAGCTGCATATCCGCGCGATATCGTATCAGAATCCCAGTCTGATCGAATTCCACGGCCTGGACCCCAAAGGCAACACGGTGACATTGATCCAGCATATCGATCAGTTGAACTTCATGCTGGTCGCGGTCAGACCGATCAAGAATGAGCCCTACAGGGTAGGTTTCCTAGAAGATGTCCGCGAAAATACCGAGCGTGACGACGGAACTGACCCGCCATAGAAGGCGGTGCAGGAAAACAAGGACCGCATCAGCGCCGGAAGATCGATGAAACCTGCGGGAAACCGCTAGAACATGCAGCTTCCTGTCCAGCTTGCAGATCGGCGTCACCCCGGTCGGCATCCTGTCCTGCATTTTCTCCGGGATGGCATTCTGCCTGCGCCGGGCTGAGCACCACCGTCGCGCAAACCATCGTTATTGGCAGCGTCGTGGTCGCGATCGCTCATCTGTCGCTGGTCTTGGGCAAGCTCGTGCTGGCGATTCTCGGCCAGTCCGGAACCCCGGATAATGGTGTAACAGGTGAGGAAATCTGGCTGGTCCCGATCGAGTCCCGCTCTGCCGACGTGATGGAAACGGCGGATGATCGCCGGGGTGATGCGCACTGGGGTTCGACGGGGATCACGACCAGGAGACGGTGGTCGGTCTCGCGGTGGAGAAAATGGGGATACTGCTGCAACCGGGCGAGCATTTCGAACTTGGCGGATGGTGGATCGAGGTCGTGTATGTAAACAATCGCCGGATCGACAAACTGCTCGTCCGGTGTTTGCACAATCCCGCGTGACAGGAACCAACAAGCATGTTCACGATGCTTGCCTCATGTTGAACAAAGATAGAAACTCGCTTGCCGCCGCGACATCGCCACTCACGGAGACCATACCCTTTGCCATCAGCTCCGGCAAAGGGACTGCACCCAAGATCCCCTCCGCGAGCCCGTTTCCATTCCCCGAAAGAACAAACGGTGTCTCAGGGCAGTTGACGGCGATAACTTGCAGCTTTCCTCCGGTCAATCTGACTTCGAACGCTTCGCTGCCGAAATCAAAGCCCGCAATCGCTTCGCGCCCTCGAGCGCGTTCCGGCACAAGAACGGCATTCATCGAGATCATCAGAGCCGTGGGGCTGATGAAACGAAATAGGTCATGACCTGGCACTGCAACCGCCCAACGACATAGTTCGTGAATAACCGGCAGCAGTTCTCTTCCGATCTCGGTGAGGGCGTAGAATCTCTGTTTTTCGTCATGGACGATAACCCCGGCCGCACCAAGCTGCGCAAGCCGCCGGGACAGCACATTTGCGGAAATGCCGGGCAGGCCAGCGCGGATCCGTTGAAAGCGTTTGGGCGCGAATATCAGTTCGCGAACGACAAGTAGCGGCCATCGGTCGCCAACCAGATTCAGTGCATGAGCCTCCGGGCTGCCTTCGTCATACCGCATGGGAGAAGCCTTTGGATAATCCGGCATGTTTTCATTCCGTCGGCAGGCTTCGGTGGCTGACGCTGCCAGTCGGGGAGGCTTTCTGGACGGGTGCAACGGCGAATGTCCCGGGCACATCATTTCGCCGCTTCACGTGACAGCACCCTCATCCGGCAGCCATTGCTTTTGACATCCCCGGTTCCTCGAATGAATCAGCCTCGGTATCGTCAGAAACCGGCCTGATCCGGAACCACGCGGCATAGAGCGCCGGCAGAAAGAGCAGGATCAGCACCGTGCCGGCTGCCGTGCCGCCGATCAGCGTATAGGCCATCGATCCCCAGAACACGGAATGCGTGAGAGGGATGAAGGCCAGGACGGCGGCAAGGGCCGTCAGGATGACCGGTCGCGTGCGCTGCACGGTGGCTTCGATCACGGCGTGATAGTCGTCGAGGCCAGCGGCGCGGTTCTCCTTGATCTGTTCGGTCAGGATCAGCGTATTGCGCATCAGGATCCCGGCCAGTCCGATCATGCCAAGAATGGCGTTGAACCCGAAGGGTTGATTGAAGAAAATCAGCACGGGAACGGCTCCGACCAGTCCAAGCGGCGCAGTCAGAACGACCATGGCCATCGTCGCGAAGGATCGCACCTGGAGCATGATGACGATCAGCGTGGCGGCGATCATGAGCGGAAAGATCTTCGCCAGCGCGGTATTGGCCTTTGCGGCCTCTTCGCTCGAACCGCCCATTTCAATGCGGTAGCCGGCCGGAAGCGAGGCGATCAACGGCTGAAGGGCCGTCATGATTTCCCCCGAGACTTCCGGCGGCTGAGTGGCCTCGTTGATATCCGAGCGGATGGTGATGACGGGCATACGATCGCGACGTTTCAGGATCGGCTCTTCCAGGCGAATCTCGGAATGGCCGATCTGGTCGAGCGGAATCGCGCGACCCTCCCGGCTGGTCAGGGAAAAATCCGCCAGATGCGCCGGGTCCAGCCGCTCGCCACCGGCACTGCGCATCACGACGGGGACATCGCGGATGTCTTCACGGACATGGGTAACGGTGATGCCCGACAGCAGGAATTGCAGTTGCTGGGCGACCTCGGCGGGCGACAGGCCGATAAGGTTCAACCGGTCCTGATCCGGGACAAACCGCAACACGGGCGTGCGGCTACCCCAATCCCGGTTGGCCTGCCTGACATCGGGGACGTCGCGCATGATGTCGAGCGCCTTCTCGGAAATACTGTATAATTGAGCGGGGTCCGGTCCCATGATCCGGAACTCGACCGGGAACGGCGTGTAGGGGCCGAATACCAGTTGCGTGACGCGCAGATGGGCCTCGGGCGCAAGCCCCTCCGAGACCGCTTCGCGGAGCCTGTGTTTCAGGGCTTCGCGCGCTTCCGCGTCCGGGGTCAGCACGACGATCTTGGCGAAGGCGGGATCGGGCAGTTCCGGGGCCATCGCAAAGAAGAACCGCGGTGCGCCCTGACCGACATAGCTGGTGACGATCTCGGCCTCGGGTTGATCTTGCAGCCAGTCTTCAAGCGTCTTGACCGTGGCGGTCGTCGTTTCGATGCTGGTGCCTTCCGGTAAACGTATTTCCACCAGCACTTCGGGCCGGTCGGAAGTCGGGAAGAACTGCTGCTTGAGAGCGCCCATGCCGCCAACGGAAACCGCAAAGGCAATCCCGACAACCGCGCAGGTCAGGAATTTACGGCGCACGGCAAAGGTGATGACGCTTCGCAGGCGGCGATAGTTCGGCGTGTCGTAGATCGCCTGATGGCCACCTGCGACCGGCTTGATCTCGGGCAGCATCTTGACACCAAGATAGGGGGTGAAAATGACCGCGACGATCCAGGACACGATCAGCGCGAACCCCACGATCCAGAAGATGTTGCCAGCATACTCGCCAGCAGCCGAGCGGGCGAAGCCCACCGGCAGGAATCCGGCGATCGTCACGAGCGTTCCTGACAGCATCGGTGCCGCGGTGTGGCTCCATGCATAGGCCGCCGCATTGATGCGATCCATGCCTTCTTCCATTTTCACCACCATCACCTCGATGGCGATGATGGCGTCATCCACCAGGAGACCGAGTGCCAGGATGAGGGCGCCAAGCGTGATGCGATCGAAGAACCGGCCGGTTTCCAGCATGATGAGAAACACGACGGCGAGTGTCAGGGGAACGGCAGCCGCCACGACAATGCCGACGCGCCAGCCAAGGCTGAGCAGGCTCACCAACAGCACCACACCAAGCGCCGTCGCGAATTTCTGCATGAATTCACCGACAGCATGGCTGACATTGATGGCCTGATCGCTCACCTTTTCGAGCGATATCCCGAGCGGCAGATCCCGGGCGATCGCGCCCGTCTTTTCTTCAAGCGCCTCGCCAAGCGCAAGGGCGTTCCAACCCTCTTGCATCACAACCCCAAGCAGGATGGTCGGTTCACCCTTGCGTCGGATGAGATAGGTCGGAGGATCCTCGTAGCCACGGCGGATTTCCGCGATGTCCGAGAGTTTTAGTGTTCGTCCTGCGGCGATGATGGGCGTGTCCGCAATCGCCTTGATGCCATCATAAGCACCATCGATCCGAATGAAGACCCGGGGCCCCTGAGTGTCGATCGAACCGGCCGGTGTGACCGTGTTCTGACGTTGCAAGGCGGCGATCATATCCTGTGCCGATATGCCAAGGGTTGCCAGTTTGGCATGGGAAAACTCGACAAAGATCTGCTCGGGACGCTCCCCGAGGATATTGATCTTCTTGACGCCGGGCACATGCAGAAGATCCTGGCGGATCACCTCGGCCTGCCGGGCCAGTTCGCGCATCGGCATGCCCTTGGCGTTGAGCGCATAAAGCGCAAAGCTCACGTCCGAATACTCGTCGTTGACGAAGGGGCCGAAAACGCCGGAGGGGAGGTTGCGCGCCTCATCCCCCAGCTTCTTTCGTGCCTGATAGAACTCCTCCTCCACGGCGGCGGGCGGTGTGCTGTCCTGCAATGTGACCGTCATATAGCGTAGCCGGGGTGTGTCGTCGTCTCGACCCGATCATACCAGGTCAGTTCCTGAAGCCGCTTCTCCAGCGGTTCGGCAACCAGATCCTGCATTTCACGCGCGGTCGCGCCCGGCCATGCCGCGGAGACCGTGAGGGTCTTGATAGTGAAATTGGGATCTTCCGCCCGACCGAGTTTCAGGAAGGCAAAGGCCCCGGCAGCCACCAGCAGCATGATGAAGAACAGGGTGACAGCACGCTCGCGAACGGCGAGCGCGGAAAGGTTGAGGCCCATCAGTTGCCTCCGTTCTCGGACGCGATCCTGACGCGTGCGCCCTCCTGCAAGAGGTGAGCTCCAAGCGAAACGACCCGGTCGCCCGAGTTCACCCCCGTTATCACGGCAGTTTCGCTGGTCACCCGGTCCAGGCCGACGGGCTGGAAATGTACGGTCGAAGCCGCGCTGTCCAGAACCCAGACTCCGACCTGCTGGCCGTCGTCGAGCACGGCTCCGAGCGGGACCTCTATTTCCGGGCGAATGGTCTGCCTTGCAAGCCGGATGGTGACTGTCGCACCAAGCGGCGCCCTCGCGGCGTCACCGTCGAGCACATAGCGCGCTTCATAAGTGCGGGTCTGGGCATCGGCCGAATCCGACAATTGCCTGAGATATGCCGGGGAACTGTCTCCCTCGCCCCCATAAAGATTTGCTTCGGCTTTTGAACCGATCGCCGGCCGGATCGTTTCGGGAAGCGTGACCACCGCTTCACGGGGACCGGCCCGGGCGATCCGGATCACCGTCTGCCCGGCAGAGACGACCTGTCCCGGTTCACCCAATGCTTCGACCACCGTGCCATCCGCATCCGCCAGCAATGTCGCATATTCCGACTCGTTTCCTGCGACCTCCGCTTCGGCCTCGGCAGCGGCAAGCTGTGCCTTGGCGGTATCCAGCGCAGCCCTCGCCTGCTCGTGGCGCTGTCGCGTCACCCATCCATTTTCCAGTAACCTGGCATATCGCCGCTCATCCGCTTCCGTTTGGACGACTATGGCACGCGCTGCGGTAACCGCGTTGCGCTTTGCCGTAAGCCCAAGGCGAAGATCGGTATCGTCGATTCGCATCAATGGCTGACCTGCCTTGACCTCCTGGCCGGTATCGACAAGCCGTTCCACGATCTTGCCGCCGACGCGGAAGCCGAGATTGCTCTCGACCCTCGCCGCGATGACACCCGTGAAACCGCGCTCGGCGCCAGTCATTCGCTCAGCCGTTACCAGCCTGACAATCGGCGGTTTCAGCCGGGGATCGCTGACAGCGGAGGCTTCATGCGTATGAAGCGGAAGCAGGAAAAATGCTGCCGCCAGCGCTGCGATCGGAATGCTTCCCAGCATGATTGCGGTTCTCTTTTTCACCTGCGTAGCCTCATGTCAAAATAGATTGCATTCGAACTCTATATAGGATATGGATTACGAATACAATCTAAAAGGAGGCCGAAGATGCGGGTGAGTCGTGTTCAGGCAGAAAAAAACCGCCAAGCCGTGATCGATGTGGCAAGCCGCCTCTTTCGAGAGCGCGGTTTCGACGGCATAGGACTGAAAGACCTGATGAAAGGTGCCGGGCTGACGCAGGGCGCCTTTTACAAGCAGTTCGAGTCAAAAGAGGATCTGGCGGTCCAGGCATCCGGGCGGGCATTCGAGGGGGCCACCCGCCGATGGTCGGCCGCAACCGGTGAGAGCCCCGACGATCCGCTTGGCGCGGTGATCTCCATGTATCTCAGCCCCGAACATCGGGAAGAGCGGATGGACGGCTGCCCAATCGTGGCGCTCGGCTCGGATGCCGCCAGACAGAGCACGGAGGTGAAAGCGTCATTCGAGGCGGGGATCAGGACGCATCTCGAATTGCTCAACGGCATGATTGCCGAGACCGACGAGAAAGAGCGTGACGGCAAGGCTATGAACATCCTCTCGACGATGGTCGGGGCGCTGGTTCTCTCGCGATCGGTCAATGATCCGCATCTGTCAGAGCAAATCCTGCACGCGGCTGCCGACAGCTTGCTGGCGGCGGCGTCTGCCGAAGATACCGCAGGAGGGGCAATCCAGTGACAATGAACTCACCGGGCGTCACGCATGGCGGCGCATCTTCCAGTATCAGATTGGCGGAGTATTCCGGCTTCGAGATGGTCACGGCGCTGGCAAATGGAAGCCTCCCGCTGCCATCCATGGCGGAAACTCTCCCCTTCGCCCTGCTTCCACCCGCTGCAGAAGGCGAGATCCAACTTCGGGCCAAACCCGAAGCAAGGTTCTGCAATCCATTGAACACCATGCATGGCGGTTGGATCATGACGATGCTCGACACCGCCATGGCTTTGGCCGCCATGACGACGCTCTCGCGTGGCGAGATCTGCCCGTCACATGAAACCTCCGCCAAATTCGTTCGTCCGATAAGGGTCGATTCCGGTGAAATGCATATCATCGGTCAGGTGGTTTCGCGCGGCCGGACCGTCATCACGCTGGAGGGCAGGATCGAAGATTCGCAAGGCCGACTCCATGCTCACGGCACCTCTACATGCCTGGTCATGGGGCAAAGGCCGTGATGTCTGCGTTGGCATCCGCCTTCCCGACGACAGGCAGCAGCCTGAAGATGCCGTCCCGGAAGCGTGGGATGAAATTAGCGAGCTTTTCGCCATTTTCGTCTGCGGACAGCTCTTGGTTGTTTCGCCTCCCGCTCGCCTTGGCCGCGGATCATTGAAAGACAAGGAAGAATAGATGCGACGGGTTGTTGTTACCGGCATGGGGGCCGTCACGCCCCTTGCCGCCAATGTTGAAGCGTCCTGGTCCCGCTTGCTCGCCGGTCGGTCGGGCATCCGGCGGCTACCGGATGACATCGTCGGGGATCTGCCGGCGAAGATCGGTGGTGTGGTGCCGTCTTTGGGCGAAGATCCAGAGGCAGGCTTTGATCCTGATGCGATTCTGGCGCCAAAGGACCAGCGCAAGATAGACCGGTTCATCCTCTTCGGCCTCGCAGCGGCGAAAGAGGCGCTTGCCCAGGCAAAATGGGTGCCCACCTCGGAAAATGACCGCTTGCGCACAGCCACGATCATCGCCTCGGGAATCGGAGGATTTCCCGCCATCACCGAGGCGGTTCGTATAGTCGATAGGCGCGGTGTTCGCCGCTTGTCGCCCTATACGGTCCCGTCTTTCCTGGTGAACCTTGCGGCGGGCCATATCTCGATCCGATATGGCTTCAAGGGCCCGATTGGCGCCCCGGTGACCGCATGCGCAGCCAGCGTGCAAGCGATCGGCGATGCGGCCCGCCTGATCCGCGCCAACGAGGCCGACATTGCCGTATGCGGGGGAACAGAGGCCTGCATGAACATCCTCAGCCTCGGCGCTTCGCCGCGGCCCGCTCCCTTTCCACCAGTTTCAACGAAACACCCGCGCAGGCCTCGCGCCCATTCGACATGTTGCGGGACGGTTTCGTCATGGGCGAAGGGGCCGGGATTCTTGTCATTGAAGAATTGAGCCATGCGCTTGCACGCGGAGCCAAACCGCTTGCCGAGCTTGTCGGCTACGGCACGACAGCGGATGCCCATCATGTCACCTCCGGTCCCGAGGACGGCAATGGTGCGCGCCGGGCCATGGAAATCGCGATTGCCCAGGCCGGGATCAGGGCAGGCGAAATTCACCACCTCAACGCACATGCGACCTCCACGGCAATTGGCGATTTGGGAGAGATGGCGGCGATCAAGACGGTCTTCGGAACGAAAGGGGCCATAGCGGTCAGCGGAACGAAGTCGGCCACGGGTCACCTGCTCGGAGCCGCGGGTGGGCTTGAAGCCATCTTCACGATCCTTGCATTGAGGGATCAGGTGGCACCGCCGACGCTCAATCTGGATACCCCTGATCCGGCCGGTGACGGGATAGACTTCGTCGCCAACCGGGCTCGTCCAATGGAAATGGAATATGCCATCTCCAACGGCTTTGGTTTTGGCGGCGTCAATGCCAGCGCAATATTCCGGCGCTGGACGGATGATCCGTCCGGTGCCTGAAATCCCGCATGACCACTCCCACTTTGCCCAAGCCTTGGCGGCCGGTGAGCCGCCGCGATGGTTAAAACTCGATCCACCACAAAAAGAAAGTCATTCCCATGAACAAGACCAATCCTGGTGTCGCCCTGGTAACCGGAGCATCTTCCGGTATCGGGCATGAAACGGCCAAGGCCTTGCTGAACGCGGGCTATCGCGTTTTTGGAACCAGCCGTCGCGCGGATGCCAAGGGCGCAAACGGCATCACCATGCTGGCCAGCGACGTAACGGATGGCGCATCCGTTGCCAAGCTGGTCGATAAGGTGTTGGCTGAAGCCGGACGTATCGACCTGCTTGTCAACAATGCGGGTATCGGCCTGCTCGGTGGTGCGGAAGAATCCTCGATCGCCCAGGCTCAGGCCGTTTTTGACGTGAATGTGTTCGGCGTTCTCCGCATGACCAACGCGGTGTTGCCGGTCATGCGCCGCCAGGGGAAAGGCAGGATCATCAACTTGAGTTCCGTCATGGGCCTGGTTCCGGCACCTTACAACGCACTCTATGCCGCCACCAAACACGCCATCGAAGGCTATTCCGAATCGCTCGATCACGAATTGCGCACATCCGGAATTCGGGTGGCACTGGTCGAGCCCGGCTTTACCCGAACCTCGTTCGAGGAGAACCTGACCAGGCCCGATCAGCCGCTGCCGATCTACGACTCGGTGCGCGGTAAGATGGAAATACATATGCGGAAAGGGGTGGATACAGGCGATGCCCCGATGATCGTCGCGGAAACGATTGTAAAAGCAGCAACCGCTTCTGTGCCGAAACGGCGTTACGCTGCGGGAAAGCTCGCGGGTCGGGTTCGCTTTTTGCGTCGCTTCGCGCCCGAAGCCGCCTTCGACAAGAGCCTGCGGAAACAGATGGGTCTTTCCGATTGACATAGACGTAATCGAGCGCGTTTTTCGGGTAGGGCAAACTGTCCGGTCTTAAGGGTTTCTCGACGCCCCACGCTGGCCGCGACGCGTCCAAGCGGCAAGTTCCTTCAGTGACAACGCGCTCAAACCGAACTCGCACAATGGATGATCGAACGGTTCCACCCTGAGACATCCATTATCAATCATGGAGAGTATCTGCCCAGTATGAACCTCGGAATTGAAGCGCCAGGGCAATAATGGATCGGTTATTTCAGAGCGCTATAGCGTGGACATATTCTCTGTTTCGTCAATGTCTCGCATCATTGCCACATCCATAACAAAATCCCGCCAACCGGATGGTTTGGCCGGGTTTTGTTATGTCGTTTGGTTGCGGAGGCTCGTGACCACCCATACCGACATTCGTTACATATATGTGAAAAGGAATCTTCCAAAAGGTCACAACGCCCGAGTCAGGCGCAACGCGTCATAGATCGCCGCATGTGTATTGCGAGAGGACACGGCGTCACCGAGCCGGAACAGTTGAAAACGCCCCTCCGGATTCGATTTGATCGCCTGCGGCATCACAGCCCTGAGCGCGGCGACATCCATCTCTCCCAAATTCACGGAATACGGCTTGAGTTCGAAATACAGATCGTCCAGCGGGACCGTCCCATTGTTGATGACGACTTGATCGACCTCTCGAAAGCGGGTGACATCACCGTAATCACTGCCCAGTTCCGCCAGCAACCCGTTGCCCTTGCGGATCACGGACCGCAGACGCCAGGTCACTGTGAAACGCGTGTCCAGCTTTTGCAGGTTGCGCATATAGGGCGTCAGGTTCATCGCCATGACCTCGGGCGCAAGGCTGCGGTCGGGGGTCACGATCTCGACCCTGGCGCCGGTCGCCGCGATCATCTCGGCCGCCTGAAGCCCGGCATGGTCACCCGCGTTATCGAAAACCAGGACCGAGCGGCCGGGCTGGGCGTCGCCCGCAAGAATATCCCATGCCGTGACGGCAAGATCTTCCCCGCCGCGCAAGGGAACCTGATGCGGCACCCCCCCGGTCGCAATGATCACGACATCGGGATTTTCCGCAGTGACCGTCCCGGCATCCGCGAAGCTGTTGAAATGAAACCGGACGCCGCGGCGCGTGCATTCGGACATCCGCCATTCGATGATCGAGATCATCTCGCGCCGGCGGGTCGAACGCGCCGTCAACCGGATTTGCCCGCCTGCATCCCTGGCGGCCTCATGCACGATCACCTCGTGCCCGCGTTCGGCAGCGACGCGCGCCGCCTCCATCCCGGCGGGCCCGGCGCCCACGATCACCACCCGGCGCGGTGCCGGGGCTGGCTGGATTGCATGGGGCATGAACAATTCGCGCCCGGTCGAGGCGTTATGGATGCAAAGCGCATCCGCGCCCTGAAAGCGGCGGTCCAGGCAGTAATTCGCCCCGACACAGGGGCGTATATGGTCCTCGCGGCGCGCGATGATCTTGCGGACGATATCGGGATCGGTGAAATGCGCGCGGGTCATGCCCACCATGTCCACCTTGCCCGCCAGGATGGCATGACGCGCCGTCGCCAGATCGGGGATCTTGGCGGCGTGAAACACCGGAAAGCGCGTCGCCGCCCGGATTTCCCCGGCAAGGTCCAGATGCGGCGCGTTGCGCATTCCCTGCACGGGAATCATGTCGGTCAGCCCGGCATCGTCATCGATATGGCCTCGGGTGACATTCAGGAAATCCACCAGCCCGCTTTCCTTCAGGCGGCGCGAGATCTCCAGCCCCTCGGCGAGATCGATGCCATCGGCGGCATTCTCGTCCCCGGCATAGCGGATACCCAGCAGAAAACCCCTGCCCACCCGCTTGCGCGCCTCGGCCAGGACCTCGAATGTCAGGCGCAGCCGGTTGTCCAGCGAGCCGCCATAGGCCCCATCCAGCATGTTCGAGCGTGGTGACCAGAACTGGTCCAGAAGGTGCCCGGTCGCGATGAACTCCACCCCGTCCAGCCCGGCCTCCTTCATCCGCTCGGCGGCATCCGCGTAATCCTGCACGATCCGCCGGATATCCCAGTCCTCGGCCAGCTTGGGCACGCCGCGATGCGATATCTCACGTTCATGGCTGGCCGAGACGGTGGGCAGCCAGTCACCCTTGTCCCACCGGGTGCGGCGGCCATGATGGGTCAATTGGATCATCACCGCCGTTCCATGCTCGTGACATTCATCGGCAAGCTGGCGCATCCAGCCGGTGATCTCGTCACGATAGGCCTGCACCCCGCCAGCGGATGGCGGGCTGTCAAGCCCGACGGCGGCAGAGCCAATGGTCATGGTCAGCCCGACCCCACCTTTCGCCCGCGCCGCGTGATAGGCACGGTATCGATCCTTCGGCAGCCCGTCCTCGGCATAACCGGGTTCATGCGCAGTCACGAGGATACGGTTCTTTAGCCGCAAATCCCCGATCTGGAGCGGTTGCAGGAGCGGATCTGAAGACATTGCCGATTTTCCCTGTAGCTGACGCGTGGCGATGGCTTTGTCACCCGGCGCTCAGATTCCCCCGAAATGGAGAGCCTTGGTTTCCAGATATTCCTCGATGCCTTCGCGGGCGCCTTCCCGGCCCAGCCCTGACGCCTTGACCCCGCCAAAGGGCGACACCTCGTGACTGACCGCCCCGGTATTCAACCCGACCAGCCCGAATTCCAGCGCCTCGCCGACACGGAATGCGCGGGCCATATCGGTGGTGTAGAAATAGGCGGCAAGCCCGTAAGGCGTGCCATTCGCGATCCGCAGGGCCTCTTCCTCGGTCTCGAAGCGGAAAATCGGGGCAACCGGGCCAAAGGTTTCCTCATCGGCCAACAGCATGCCCGTATCGGCCCCGGCCAGCACCACCGGATCGGCGTAACCCGCAGGCAGATCACGGCTCCGCGTCATGCGGGTGGCACCCTTTGCGAAGGCATCCGCCACATGGGCGGTGATCTTGTCGATGGCGGCATTGTTGATCATCGGGCCGATCTCGACGCCGTCCTCGGTGCCCGGCCCGACCCGCAGCGCATCGACGCGGGCGGTCAGCGCCGCCACGAAGGCATCATGGATGCCCGATTGCACCAGCAGCCGGTTCGCGCAGACGCAGGTCTGCCCGCCATTGCGGAATTTCGAGGCCATCGCACCCTCGACCGCAGCCTCCAGATCGGCATCGTCGAACACGATGAAGGGCGCATTGCCGCCCAGTTCCAGCGACAGTTTCTTCAGCGTCGGCGCGCATTGCTCGGCCAGCATCGCGCCAACCCGGGTCGAGCCGGTAAAGGACAGTTTGCGCACCACCGCGCTGCCGGTCAGCGTCGAGCCGATCGCCTCGGGCCGCCCGGTGAGGATGTTGATCACGCCTTTCGGAATCCCCGCCCGTTCGGCCAGAACGCCAAGGGCAAGCGCCGAACAGGGGGTGAAATCCGAGGGCTTGATGACCATGGTGCAGCCTGCGGCAAGGCCGGGCGCGACCTTGCGGGTGATCATCGCATTGGGGAAATTCCACGGCGTGATGATCGCGCAGACCCCGACCGGTTCCTTCATGGCAAAGATCTTCTTGCCCGGCACCGGAGAGGGAATGATCGCCCCGTTGATCCGCCGCGCTTCCTCGGCGAACCAGCGCACGAAGGACGCGCCATAAAGGATCTCGCCGCGCGCCTCCTGCAACGGCTTGCCCTGCTCGGCGGTCAGGATCCGCGCCAGATCCTCGGCATGATCCAGCATGAGCTGATACCAGCGCATCAGCAGGTCGGCGCGCTCGGCATGGGTGCGGGTCCGCCAATCCTTCAGCGCCTCTTCGGCGGCTGCGATGGCCTCGGTGGTCTCGGCGGCCGAGCAATCGGGGATGTGCCCCAGGGCCTCGCCCGTGGCCGGATCCGTAACCTCCATGTCGGGGCGCGAGATCCATTGCCCGCCGATCAAGGCGGCCTGCCGGAAAAGATCGGGATCGTCGAGTTTCATGCTCGGGCCTCCAGCGTGGCAATCACGGCATCGGTGATCTCGGTCGTCGAATGGGAACCGGGGCGGATGCCGATGCCCTGCCGCGTCGCCGCCTCGATGGCACCCATGATACCCGAGGCAGCCCCCGCTTCGCCCAGATGGTCGAGCATCATCGCCCCGGACCAGATCGCCGCAATCGGGTTGGCGATCTCCTGCCCGGCAATATCGGGGGCAGAGCCATGCACCGGCTCGAACATCGAGGGGCCGGAGCCGTCGGGGCAGATATTGGCCGAGGCCGCAAAGCCCAGCCCGCCCTGGATCGCCGCGCCCAGATCGGTCAGGATGTCCCCGAACAGGTTCGAGGCCACCACCACGTCAAGGCTTTCCGGCGCCATCACCATCTTTGCGGCCATCGCGTCGATATGCATCTGGCTGACCGTCACCTCGGGATATTCGGCGGCAAGCTGCCGCGTCATCTCGTCCCAGAACACCATCGAGTATTTCTGCGCGTTGGATTTCGTCACCGAGGTGAGATGCCCGCGCCGCGCCCGGGCCTGCTCGAATCCGAAACGCAGGATGCGCTCCACCCCGGCGCGGGTGAAGACCGAGGTCTCGACCGCGACCTCGTTCTCCTTGCCCTGGTGAACGCGCCCCCCGGCGCCGGAATACTCGCCCTCGGTATTCTCGCGGATGCAGAGAATGTCGAAGCCCTCGGCCTTCAGCGGCCCCTCGATACCCGGCAACAGCCGGTGCGGGCGGATATTGGCATATTGGTTGAAGGCCTTGCGGATCGGCAGCAGCAGCCCATGCAGCGAAACCGCATCCGGCACCGTTTCCGGCCAACCCACCGCGCCAGGTAGATGGCATCAAAGCGGCGCAGGGTCTCGATCCCGTCGCCGGGCATCATCGCACCATTCTCCAGGTAATATTGGCAGGACCATGGGAAGGTCTCGCAGGCCAGCGCGAAGCCATGCCGTCTGGCCGCGGCCTCGACCACCTGCATTGCGGCCCTGGTCACGTCAACGCCGATCCCGTCCCCCGGAATCAGGGCAAGCTTGTAGGTCTTCATCTGTCTCTCCACGGGTCTTCAAAGATCGATCAGCACCGATTTCCGGCGCCGGTTGGCATGATAGGCTTCGCGCCCCAGATCCTTGCCGAGACCGCTGGCCTTCCAGCCCCCGGTCGGCAGGATGTGATCGCGCGAACGTCCATAGCGATTGATCCAGACGGTCCCGGCCTCGACCCGGCGCGAGAGCCGCAACGCGCGGCCGATGTCACGGGTGAACAGCCCGGCGCACAGGCCATAGCTCGGATGGCTGGCCAGGGCCATGGCCTCGTCCTCGCTGTCGAAGGTCTGGAATGTCGCAACGGGACCGAAGATTTCCTCGGTCACCGCCGGGTTCAAAGCATCGACACCGCCGATCAGGGTCGGGCGGTAAAAGCTGCCCTCGCGGTCGAACTCTGCGCCGCCGCACAGGATCTCGCCCCCTTTCGCGACCGATGCCGCAACGATGCCGTCGATCCGGGCAAGCTGGCCCCGGGATATGATCGGCGAGAAACCGGGGGTTTCCTCCCATGTGGCGGCCGGGCTGTGGCGGGCGAAACGCTCGACCAACCTTGCGGCCAGTTCATCGGCGATTTCGCGGGCGACGATAATCCGCGATCCGGCCACGCAGAATTGCCCGGCATTCGGAGTGATCCCACGATCAAGACATGCCGCGGCCAGTTCCGGATCCGCATCGGCAAAAACCACCATCGGGCTTTTGCCACCCAGTTCCAGCGTTATCGGCTTGATACCGCTCTGCGCGATATTCTCCATGATCTGGCCGCCCGCACGGGTCGAGCCGGTGAAGGAGACCTTGCCTATCCCGGGATGGCCGACCAATGCGGCGCCCGTGACCGGACCGTCACCCAGGACAATATTGACCAGCCCTTCGGGAATGCCCGCACGCACCGACAATTCGGCAAGGTAAAGCGCGGAATAGGGCGTCATCTCGGATGGTTTCAGCACGACCGCATTCCCCGCAGCCAGCGCCGGACCCAGTTTCCAGCCTGCCATCGAGATCGGATAGTTCCAGGGCGTGATCGCACCGATCACCCCATAGGGCTCGGACGAGATCATGCCCAGGTGATCCTCGGAGGTCGGCACGAGATCATCGCATTCCTTGTCGGCGAATTCGGCGAAAAAGCGGATCTGTTCGGCCGTGACAGGCACATCCCCGGCGGCCACCTCGGCCACTGGCCGGGACGAGCAGACGGCTTCGAGCCGCGCCAGCACCGCCGCCTCCGCCTCGATCAGATCGGCCCAACGCGACAGCGCGCGCAGGCGTTCGCGCGGGGCCACCCTGCCCCAGCCCGATTGGTCCAGCGCCGCGCGGGCGCTCATTACCGCCCGGTCCACCATTTCGGCATCGGCGCGGGGAACGGCACGCAAGGCAAGGCCGCTGGAAGGGGCGGTCACCGCGATCTCTTCCGGGCCTTCGACATGGCGGCCGCCGATGAAATGGCCCCGGGGGAGCGTCAGGCTGGAAGGATCGAAGGCAAGCGTCATGGAAACCTCTCGTCGTCTTGATGACAGCTTTGCGCGAAGGGGCTGGCACCTGCTGCCGAAAGCATGGGCCTTGCAGCATAATCCGCTTTCAAACCGCAAGACCCGGGCAGAAAATTGTGTGATGTCAGTCCTTGCCGACCGTCTGGCAGAGCGCCGAAACGGGGACCGGACGCACCGGTGGCTGCGCCCGCAACCGGCCTGCCTGAGCGGGCGCGATCCCGGCGCGGGCGGCAATCAGTTCCGCCCCGGCGCGTTGGCAATAACGGCCCTGGCACCGCCCCATACCGACCCGGCCAAGGGATTTGACCCGGTTGGCCTCTGCCCCGGCCAAGCGGAGCGTGGCGCATAATTCACCGGCGGTGACGCCCTCGCAACGGCAGAGCACCGTATCATCGGGCAGGTCCCGGACCATTCCGGCAGGCCAGGGAAAGGCTTGGGCCACGCCCTTGGCAAAGCGCCGCATCCGGGCAAGACGGCGCATGTCCCTGTCTCGGCTCCGCAAGGGGATGGCATGTCCCAAATCCGCCAGGCAGGCATTGGCGGCCAGACGACCGGCTATCTCTGCCCCGTCCGCACCCAGGATGCCCATGCCGTCCCCGGCCAGGTAGACACCGCCGCCCGCACGCCCCTCGGCATCGACGCGGGGCAGCCATTGCGCCCATGTCTCGGACCAGTCAAAGGCAATCCCGGCCAGATCGGCCAATGCCGTCTCGGCCTGCAGATGCCAGCCAAGCGCAACCGTATCGCATGGGGTGACATGCGGGCGCCCGCGCGCATCGCGCCAACGCATTGCACGGGGACCATCATCCCCGGCCTCGATCCGCTCCAGCCGCACGCCCGCACGATAAAGCCGCCCCAGGCCGGCGCGCATGGCGAGTCCGCGCGCCGTCACCAGGGGACGCGCCATCGCCATGCGCAACCCGCCCGCCGCCTGCGTCGAAAGCGGAGCAGTATCCAGCACCGCCGCGACACCAGCCCCCGCCTTGCAAAGCTGATGCGCGACCAAGCTCAGCAATGGCCCCGAACCGGCCAGCACGATCCGGCGTCCCAAGGCCACGCCTTGCGCCTTGAGCGCGATCTGCGCGGCTCCGAGACTGTAGACTCCCGCCTGCTGCCAGCCCGGCACCGGCGCGAGGCGGTCCATCGCCCCGGTCGCGAGGATCAGCCGGTCAAAGCCGATCCCGATCATGCCGCCCGGACCGGTCACCTGCGCGATATCACCGGAAAATCCCAATACGGAACTGTGCGGATGACAGGTGATCCGGCCTTCACGCAGCTTTGCGTCGAACATCCGGTGCAGGGCTGCCGCCTTTCCCGCCTCGGCCCCGTAAAGCGCCTTGGGCGGGCGGGTGAAACCATCGGGCGGGCGGCGGTAGATCTGGCCACCGGATCTTGCGCCCTCATCGACCACGACCGGAGCCAGCCCCGCCCGTGCCAGCGTTTCGGCGGCCCGCATCCCTGCAGGCCCCGCGCCGACGATCAGCACCCGGCTCATGATCCGGCCTCGGGCCAATGCGGGGATGGCCGTGACATAAGCCGCATCCCCTCGCGCAGCGGGGTCGAGCAGGCACGCAGCGCGGGCCGTCCTCTTGCCAGATCCAGCAATCCTGGCATGCGCCCATCAGGCAGAACCCGGCGCGGCGTTCCGGACCGAACTCGGCCATGCGCAGATGATGGGCGGACAACAGCACCCCGGTCAGCACCGTATCGCCCGAAAGCGCCTGCATCCTGAGCCCGTCGAAATGAAAGCTCAGCGCCTCGCGCCCGGTCTCGGCGAGGCGGCACAATCGCCCCGAGCCGTTCTCCACGCTCATTCCGCCGCCTCGGCGACCAGCAACGGGCGCGGCAGTTCGGGGAAGCGCGCACAGGTCTCGGTGAAAGCCGCCTCGACCCCCTCGGCACCGGAACGTCCGCGCATGCGCCGGAAAATCTCGGTCTTGGCGAAGAAACGCCAATGGATCGGCAGGCCCGACAGGATCCGCGTCAGCCGGTCATAGGCCGCCGGGGTCCATTGCGCCTCATATGCCTCGCGTTCGGGGCCAAAGTGAAAATGCCCGTCATGGGTGCGTGCCTGATCGCGCAGCATCGCGGTCGCGGCCTCGTCCACCTCACCGTCATCGTTCAGCGCAACGCCATATTCCTCGCGCGCGGCCCGGGCCGAGACATGCCCTCGCGCGACGTCCCTTGCCACCCGCCAGGGCTCCCGCGTCATGGGATCGCCCCGGCCACCGCCCCCGGCAGAGCGGATCTCCAGCACGTCGCCGGGCTGAAGCACCGCCGTGTCGGTATTGCCAAGCCTGCGCTCGTCTTCGGCGCCCGGATTGACCACCATGTCCGACAGCCCCGCGGCCCGGCCGCCCAGCACCCCCCAGGGGCGAAAGACCGAGCGGTCGCGGTTACGGGCGGTGATCCGCGTATCGGGCGCAAAGACGCGAAAGCTCATCTCGGTCGCCAGCCCGCCGCGCCAGCGCCCGGCCCCGCCGGTATCCCGCGCCAGGCCGTATTTGACGAATTCGACCGGCACCTCGGTTTCGGTGATCTCGATCGGGGTATTCTTGAGATAGGCCGCATCCGCACCCGAGCCATTGGTGCCATCGCGATGCGGCATCCCGCCGCCTCCGCCGACCACCGGGTTCACGGCGGCGATCACCATCTTCCGGCTGCGCTCGTCATGGGTCATGACATTGACGATGCAGTTGTTTCCGGCGGGCGCTGCGGGCATCCTCTCGGGAATGGCCTGGCTGAACGCCCCGAAGATCACCGAGCGCAGCCGCGCACAGGTCAGCGAGCGCATTCCCACGGCGGCCGGAGCGACCGGGTTCAGCACCGTGCCCTCGGGCGCGATGCAAGTAAAGGGACGGGTCAGGCCGGTATTCAGCAGGATCCGGGGGTTGAGCGTGTAGAGCACGTAATAGACGCCTACCAGCAGGATGGTATGTCGCGGATCGCCGCCCGAAGGGACGTTGAGCGAGCTGGCAAGCTGCGGGTCCGAGCCGGTGAAATCCAGCACCGCGCTGTCATCGCGAATGGACAGCGTCAGCTTGAGGCGGCAGGGATTGCCGATATCGCTGTCCTCGTCGGCGTAATCGGCAAAGACGTAATCGCCATCCGGTATGCCGCGCAGGATCTCGCGCGCCTGCGCCTCGGCCTGATCCTTCAGCGCGGCCACGCCGGTCAGGAAACCCTGCTTGCCAAAGCGTTCCAGCATCGCGTGAACCTTGCGCTCACCTGTATTCAATGCCCCGACCAGAGCCCTGATGTCACCGATATTCAACGCGGGCTTGCGGACATTGGTTTCCATGATCCGCAGGATCTGCCGATCGAACTCGCCCTCGCGCACCAGTTTCATCGGCGGAAAACGCAGCCCTTCCTGATGCACCTCGGTCAGCGAGCGCGACAGGGAGGCGGGCACGGCCCCTCCCATATCGGTATTGTGGATATGTCCGCCGGTCCATGCGACGATCTCGCCCCCGCTGAAGACGGGTTTCCACAGATGGGTATCGGGCGCGTGCGTCGCCACATGGCCCGAATAGGGATCATTGGTGAAAGCGACGTCGCCGGGGCGGTAATCCTCGACCATCCCGATGGCGCGGCCATAGGTGAGACCCGGATACCATGTCGCGCCAAGCTCCATCGGCACGGCGAAGGTATCGCCCGCCCGGTCCATCAGCATCACGGTGAAGTCCTGGGTTTCCTTGACGAAGGCCGAATGGGCGGTGCGGTGCAATGTATGGGCCATGTTCTCGGCTGCGGCACGCGCATGATTGGCCAGCACCTGAAGGGTCATCCTGTCATACATCGGGTTCACTCCTCGAAGCCGAGATGGATATTGAGGTGGCGGTCCACCTGTGCGGAAGTGCCATCGGGGATGGCGAAGGTGGTATCCTCCTGCGTCACGATGGCCGGCCCCCCGAACCGTGCCCCGGCGGTCAGCGCCGACCGCTCGAACAAGGGCACCTCGCGCGGGCCATGCAGATGGATCGGCACAAGGCGCGCCGCCTGCGCAGGGCTCGATTGGCCGTCGGTTTCGGGAAAGACCGGTTTCGGCCCCGCGCCGATGGCCGAAAGGCGCAGGTTGACGATCTCGATCCGGCCCTCCGGATCATCGAAATCATAGATCTGCCGATGGGTGTCATGGAATGCCGCAGCGATGCGGGGGGCGTCGGTCAGCCAGTCAGGCTCGAGCGCGACCTCGATCTCGTAGCTCTGGCCGGCATAGCGCATATCGGCTGACAGCCGAAGCTCCGCCGCCCCGTCATGGCCCTGCGCGGCCAGCCATTCCCGCCCCTCGGCACAAAGCGTCCGGAACCCGGCACCCAGCCCCTGCAGGGCGCCGGCATCCAGATCGGCATAGACCGTGCGGATGAAATCCCCCCGAAAATCCGCCACCAGCCCGCCAAGCGCCGAGACGACGCCCGGCCAGCGTGGCGCGATCACCCGGCTCATGCCCAGTTCCCGCGCAAGGAATGCGCCCAGCATCGGACCGCCGCCGCCAAAGGGCATCAGCGCGAAATCCCGCAGATCGACCCCGGCGCGGGAGGACAGCTTTTCCACCTCGACGAACATCTCGGAAATGGCGATGTCGAGAATGGCCTGTGCGGTCTCTTCCACCCCACGTCCAAGCCGGTCGGCCAGCTCCGAGACCACCCGCCGGGCCAACCCGACATCCATCCGCAACTGTCCATAGGCCATCTCGGAATGGCCCAGCCAGCCGCAGACGGCCATCGCATCGGTCACCGTCGCCCGTTTGCCGCCGCGACCATAGCAGGCCGGGCCGGGGCTGGAGCCCGCCGATTCCGGCCCCACGCGCAGCACGCCCTGGCTGTCCACCGTGGCGATGGAGCCGCCGCCGATGCCGATGGAACTGACCGAGACCGAGGGGATATGCAGCGGGAAATCCCCGATCAGTTCATCGCTGCCATATTGCACCGCTCCGTCCACGATCAGCGCGAAATCCGCCGAGGTGCCGCCGATATCCAGTGTCAGCACCCGCGCCTCGCCCGCCTGCCGGGCCAGCCATGCCGCACCGATGACGCCCGAGGCGGTGCCCGACAACAGCATCGACACGCAATCGCGCCGCCCCTCGCCCGCGCTCATCAGGCCGCCATTCGACTTGGTCAGCATCGCCCGCGCCGGCACGCCGCGATCCTGCAGCCGGTCCTCCAGTGCCGCCAGATAGCCCGAGACGCGGGGATGGACATAACCGTTGAGGATCGCGGTCGAGCTGCGTTCATACTCGCGGATCACCGGCCAGACCTCGGAAGAGGTAAAGACGAACAGCTCCGGCGCAGCGGCCTCGACCATCGCCTTGACCGCCGCTTCCTGGGCGCAATCGCGCCAGCTATGCAGAAGGGCGATGATGATGCCCTCGGCCCCGGCTTTCCGCGCTTGCGCGACGGCCTCGGCCACCGCCTCCGGATCGGGAGGCAGGCTTTCGGAGCCATCGGCGCGCTGCCGTGCCGGAATGCCAAGGATGCGGTCACGCGGGATCAGCGGCTCGGGGCGGTGACAGAACAGCGAATACATGTCGGGCATGCGCAGCCGGGCCAGCTCGATCACGTCCTCGAAACCCGCATTGGTGATCATCGCCAGCCTCGCGCCCTTGCGTTGCAGGATGGTGTTGATTCCGACCGTGGTGCCATGCACGAAGCGACTGATCCCTGTCGCGTCCAGCCCTTCGCGCTCGGCCAAAAGATCCAGCCCGGTCAGCAGTTCCGCGCCGGGGTCATCGGGGGAGGTCAGAACCTTCAGCGACGCGATCCGGCCCGAACGGGTTTCGAGCGCGCAGAAATCCATGAAGGTGCCGCCGATATCGACACCTACTTTCCAATCAGCAAGCGGGATGCTGTCATCCATGAGAGTCGTCCTTCTCCGATCTGCTGTCCAGAGCCAACCAGAAACCGTTCTCCGCGTCCAAGACGCATCCCGCGGCAAGACATAAGGGTGACTTATGGATTTGCGATCCGGATCGCCCGCAAATGCGTCCTGATGAAGTCCTCGGCACGCGACAGCGCCTTGCCGCGCAGGCTCAGCAGGGATAGCGGCAATGCCGGGCCACCTGCCAGCGGGCGAACCGCGATCCCAGGAAACTGTGCCCAGGGAAGCAGCGAATCCACCACGGCAACGCCCAGCCCCGCCTGCACGAAACCAGCCGCCGCGATCGAGGAGTCGATCTCTATCTGCGGAATGAAACCACTCCCTTCCCGCCGCGCGGCCGCCTGCAACTCATCATAGGGGCGGGTCATGCTGCGATAGGAAATCACCGTTTCCTCCGCCAGATCGGCAAAGCTCACCGCAACGCCCCCCGCTAACGGATGCGCCTCGGGCAGCAGGCAGCAAAAGGAGGTGAGGCCGATCCGTTCCACCTCTATATCGGGCGGCAGGTTATCGTCCAGCGCCAGCGCCAGCGCGGCATCTCCGGCACGCAGCAAGTCCACCATGGCAGCGATTGGCGCCACATGCGTGCGCAACAGGATATCGGGATGCCGCGCCCGAAAGGCCGACAATGCCTGCGGCAAAAGCGCCATGGCTGGCGGCGGGGAAGCGGCGATCCGCACCAGCCCCGCCCGCCCGAGCCGCAGATCGGCGGTCTTGCGCCGCAATCCCTCCAGCCCGCCGAACAGCCGCTCTGCCTCGGGATACAACTCCAGCGCCTCGGGTGTGGGCTGCAACCGCCCCTTCTCGCGGTCGAACAGGGCAAAGCCCAGCTCGTCCTCGGCATGGATCAGGATCTGGCTGAGTGCCGGTTGCGAGATATTGAGCAATCGCGCCGCCGCGGTCACTGTGCCCGCCCGCATGACGGCGGTGAATACTTCAAGCTGACGTGCGCGCATGAAAATTCCATAGGCTGTGCTTATAGGATGCCCCGTTTCTCGTCTTTGACGCAAGCGGGGTCTCGGCGTTCTGATGGGAACAGGTATCTGACAGGCGAAAGGCGGCGGAATGGACGTGATCGTTCTGGGCGGCGGGCTGATGGGGACGGCCTCGGCCTTCTTCCTGGCGCGGCGCGGCCTGCGGGTGACGCTGATCGAGCGGCATCGCATCGGCGCGGGCGCCACCGTTGCCTCCTTCGGCAATATCCGCCGCAGCGGGCGATACCTGCCGCAATTGCCGCTGGCGCATCGTTCGCTGGCCCTGTGGCATCAGGCGGACAAGCTGCTTGGCCGCGACGTGGAGTTTCGCGCCACGGGGCATCTGCGATTGATCTTCGACGAGGACGGGTTGAGCGACATGCGCGGTTTTGCCAATGCCGCCCGCCCTTGCGGCCTCGATCTCGAAGAGCTGGAACCCGCGGATATCCGCCGCCGCTTTCCCGGCCTTGGACCCGAGGCCATCGCGGCCTCCTTCTCGCCGCAGGATGGTTCGGCCAATCCGCGCCTTGTCGGCCCCGCCTTCGCGGCGGCGGCGGCACAGGCGGGGGCCGAGATCGTCGATCAGGCGCCGGTGCTCGACATTGCCCGCAACGGCTCGGGCTTTGCGGTTCGCACGGGTCGGGGCCGGTTCGAGGGCGCCGCGTTGCTCAACTGTGCCGGGGCATGGGGAACCGGGATCGCGGCGCGTTTCGGCGAACATGTCCCGCTGGACAGCTTTGGCCCGCAGATGGGCGTGACCGAGCCGTTGCCCCATCGTATCCTGCCCGTGGTCGGGGTCTGGTCCCGCGCCCACGGCGCCTATCTGAGGCAGGTCGAGCGCGGCAATGTCGTCTTCGGCGGCGCGGTCGAGCGGGTCCCGGTCGATCCCGATCCCGGCCATGCGCGCGCCGATCCGGCGCGACTGCCCGAACAGCTTCGCGCGGTGCTCCGGCTGATGCCCGCGCTACGCGACGTGGCGGTGATCCGGCAATGGTCGGGCTGCGAAGGTTACGTGAGAGACGGTTTGCCGGTCATGGGGGCCTCGGCCACGACGCCGGGTCTGTTCCACGCCTTCGGTTTCTGCGGTCACGGTTTTCAGCTTGGCCCCGGCGTGGGGGACGCCATGGCGGAACTGATTGCCACTGGCGAATGCGAAACCCCGCTTGCGCCCTTTTCGATCCGGCGTTTCGCGGCATGATCCCACCCGTTTCGTCAGAACTTGGCCACCTTTCCCCATTGCCGCTGATCGAAGCGGGCAAGGCGGTATTGCCCGGTTGCGGTGATTGGCTGGCGACCAAGGGCCAGATCGGCGACGAGATGCCCCACCCCCGGACCGATCCCAAAGCCGTGCCCCGACAGCCCCGCTGCCAAGACCAGACCGGGCAAGCCGATAGCCGCGTCGATCACCGGCACCCCGTCGGGCGTGCTGTCGATATAGCCCGCCCATTGCGCCTGCACGGGCAGGGGCTTCAGCGCCGGCAACAGGCGATGGGCGCGGGTCAGCGTTTCCCGTATCAGCCGGGCGGAAGGGCGCGGGTCGAGGATGCGCATGCGCTCCATCGGCGTCTCGCGGTCCAGCGCCCATTTGCTGCGGGTCTCGAAACCGGCGCGCCATGCCTGCGGTCCACCCGGCGCCAGCGATCTCCAGCGACCGGCGAACATGGGCAGGAAATGCCTGGCGCCCCGCAGCGCCCCCGGCGTCGGATCGAGATTGGCCCGGCCGGAAATCGCCAGCGTATGCCCGCCATCGCCGCGCCGGGTCACCGAGACGGCGGCGGTATGCAGCGCGGCGGGCAGGCCTTCGGCCCCCGGTGCGACCGACAGGATCGAGCTGCGCACCGAAGCCTGCGGAAAAGCGATCCCGAGCTGATGCAGGAAACTGGCCGCCCATGCCCCGCCCGCCACCACCGCCTGCCGGGTCCGGATCGTTCCGTGTTCGGCGACAACGCCGGAGACGGCTCCGCCAGAGGTTTCGATGCCCCGCGCGGCACAGGATTGCAGCACGATACCTCCATGCCGGATGACCCCCTTGGCGATCAGCGGTGCCGCGCGCGAGGGATCGGCAGTGCCATCGGTCGGCGACCAGACGCCGCCCTTCCAGCTCTTGCCGGTCGCAGCCCCGCGCTCGGCCGCTTCAGTGGGGCCGATCATGCGCGTATCCACACCCTCGCCGCGTGCGAAACGGCCCCATTCCGCCCAGCCCTCGATCTCGGCCTCGTCATCCGACAGATACAGCAGGCCGCAGCGCCGGAAACCGAGATCCTCGCCGATATCGGCGGTCATCTCTTCCCACAGATCGAGACTGCGGGTGGACAGCGGCAACTCGCGGGCATCGCGGTTCTGCTGGCGGCACCAGCCCCAGTTGCGGCTGGACTGCTCGGCTCCGATCCGGCCCTTTTCCAGCAGCACGACCCGCTGCCCCGCCCGTGCCAGCCAGTAGGCAGCGCTGACGCCGGTGATCCCGGCGCCGATGACGACGCAATCGGCCTCGGCTGGCATCCGGGCAGTGGCAGTTTCGATATGCATGAGGGGCGCGGGCATGGCAGTCTCCGATCTTTTTCCGAAACCTTACCCGCACTCTGCCAAAGGCATCTGCCGGATCATTGGCAAAGGGCAGCATTTCATGTTGAAGCATGTTGACTTGGCAGGGCGATACGTCTTTCACAAGACAGCCGCGCCCTGCCGGAGCGAAGGAGCGAACCGATGAGCACCCGCCTGAAACTGGATCGGATCGATATCAGGATTCTTGCCGAACTGCAGCGCAACGGGCGGATCACCAATGTGGAACTGGCGGATCTGGTGCATCTGTCGCCCTCTCCCTGCCTGATGCGGGTCAAGAAGCTGCAGAAGGCCGGATATATCTCGGGCTACTCGGCCCAGATCGATGTCGCCAAGCTGGGCGAAACATTGACCGTCTTTACCGAGTTCACGCTCAAGAACCACCGGCAGATCGATTTCGCCCGCTTTCAGGAGGCATTGGAAAAGATCGATAGCTGCGTCGAATGCCACCTGATTTCAGGTGGTTATGATTACCTGGTGAAATTCGTCACGGCGGGAATCGTCGATTACCAGACGATCATCGAGGCGCTGATCGACCGCGAGATCGGGATCGAGCGCTATTTCAGCTACGTCGTGATAAAGACCCCCTTCGTCAAGACGCAGATCCCGCTGACCCGGCTGTTTGCCGACCGGGACTGACCGCTCATCGTTGCGCGAATGCCGCGACCAGTTCGGGGTCCTGTTCCAGCCCGGTCAGCCAGCCGGGATCGAGCTGCGGCACCGAGGAAATGAGCAGCCGGGAATAGGGATGCGTCGCCTCGCTGGACATGCGGGCCGCGGGCAGGGCCTCGACCACCTCGCCCTTGTACATCACCAGCACATCGTCGCAGATCGCCTCGACAGTCGAAAGGTCGTGGCTGATGAACATGTAACTCAGGCCCAACTCGCCCTGTAACTCCTTGAGCAGGTCGAGGATGGCGGCGGCGACAACCGTATCCAGCGCCGAGGTGATCTCGTCGCACAGGATCAGGTCTGGTTCTGCGGCAAGGGCGCGGGCAAGATTGACTCGCTGCTTCTGGCCTCCTGAAAGTTCGGATGGCAAGCGGTGACGCAAGGCAGCGGGGAGGCGCACCATGTCGAGCAGTTCGGCCACCCGTGCCTCGCGTTTCGCGCCGCGCAATCCGTGATAGAAATTCAGCGGCCTGCCGATGATCGTGCCAATGGAATGGGCCGGGTTCAGGGCGGTATCGGCAAGCTGGAAGACAATCTGGGCGCGGCGCAGATCCTCCTTGCGGCGGGCATGCAGGGCAGGTTCCAGTTTCTGCCCGTCGAGGAGCACCTTTCCGCGATAGGCGGGCAGGATACCGGCAATCGCCCGCGCCAATGTCGATTTGCCCGAGCCGCTTTCGCCGATCACGCCCAGGTTCCGGCCGCGTTCCAGGCGGAAATTCACATTCTGCAGCACCTTTGCCCTGGGCTCACCGTTGACCAGCGCGCCATAACCCGCGCAAAGCCCGCTGACTTCCAGAACCGCCTGATCTTCGGGCGCATCCCGCCCACCGGCCGGCACATGCGGCACCGGTTCGAACGCGGCCAGCAATTCCTTCGTATAGTGATGGCGCGGAGCATGCAGGATCTGCCCGGTCGTGCCGACTTCCTGTATTTCGCCGTTCTTCAGCACCACGATGCGATCCGCGATCTGCGCCACCACGGCAAGATCGTGGCTGACATAAACCCCGGCCATGCCGGTCTTCTCCATCACCGAACGAAAGGCGCGCAGCACCTCGATCTGCGTCGTCACGTCCAGCGCGGTGGTCGGCTCGTCGAAGATCACCAGCTTCGGGTCCCCGATCAGCGCCATCGCCGCCGACAGTCGCTGCAACTGCCCGCCCGAGACCTGGTGCGGATAACGCCGGCCGATCTGATCGGGATCGGGCAGCGCAAGCGCCCGGAACAGGTCCCTCGCCTGCGCCTCGGCCTGCGCGCGGGGCATCAGCTTGTGAATGGCGGTGATCTCGATCACCTGATCCATGATCCGCTTTGAAGGGTTGAAGGCCGCCGCCGCCGATTGGGGCACATAGGACACTTCGGTCCCGCGCAACCCGGCACGCGCCGTCTCGGACATGGCGGTGACGTCATGGGTGCCGACACGGATATTGCCGCCATCGATGCTGCACCCGCTGCGGGCATGCCCCATCAGCGAAAGCGCGATGGTGGTCTTGCCCGAGCCGGATTCTCCGATCAGGGCGAGGATCTCACCGGGGGCGATGTCAAAGCTCACACCGCGGATGATCTCGACCTTGCGGCCCGCATCGGTGACGGCGCCGATCTTCAGGTCACGGACGGAAACGAGGGGGGTATCGGTCATCAGTCGCTCCTGTCGCGGATCCTGGTGGGAAGGTTGTCGATGAACATGTTCACCGAGATGGTCAGAGAGGCGATGGCGATCGAGGGAAACACCACGGCCGGTGCGCCAAGGCTCAGCCCCTCGATGTTCTCCCGCACCAATGCACCCCAATCGGCATTCGGCGGCTGCACGCCCAGTCCAAGGAAGGACAGTCCCGACAGGACCAGCACGATGAAGACGAAACGCAGCCCCAGATCGGCCAGCACCGGGCCGAGGATGTTGGGGAAAATCTCGCGGGTGATCAGGTAGGCCGTGCCCTCGCCCCGCGCCCGGGCCACGGTGACGAAATCCATCGTGTTGATATTCACCGCCAGCGCCCGGGCGAAACGGAAGGAGCCGGGCATGTAGATTGCCGTCAGCGTCAGGATCAGCACCGGGATCGACGAGCCCACGGCAGCCACGACCACGAGACCGAACAGCAGCGAGGGGATGCCGTTGAAGGCATCAAGCAGCCGCGACAGCAGCGTGTCGAACCAGCCGCCCAGCACCGCGGCGATCATGCCAAGGACGACGCCGATGGCCACGGCCAGCGTCACCGCCGCCAGGGCGATGCCGACGGTAAAGCGCGCGCCCATCAGGATGCGCGAAAGGATGTCACGGCCAAGATAATCGGTGCCCATCCAGAATTCACCGCTCATCGGGCCGAAATAATCCCAGCCCACGATCTCGCCCGGCGGATATGGGGCAAGCCATCGTCCGGCGACGGCGATCACCGCCCAGAACAGCATGACGGCAAGGCCGATACGGCCGGTCCAGTTGAAGGCATAGCCCATGCTCCGGGGAGTGGGCAGGCGAAGAAAACGGGAGGTTCTGAAGGAAACGGTCATCAATGGCGCAGCTCGGGTTGGAGAGGATGGCGATCATGTCGGCGAGCGTCGTCAGGCTCAGGTAGCTGACGCAGAAGATCATCGCACAGGACTGGATCAGCGGCAGGTCACGGGTGGACACCGCGTCCACCATCAGCTTGGCGACACCGGGATAGTTGAACACCGTCTCGACGATGATCACCCCTCCGACCAGGTAGGACAGCGACAGCGCCACCGCATTGGCGATGGGTCCAAGCGCGTTGGGCAGGGCATGGACCAGGACCATGCGCTTGCGCGAGGCGCCCTTGAGCAGCGCCATCTCGACATAGGGAGTGTTGATCGTTTCGATTACCGCCGCACGGGTCATCCGGATCATCTGGGCCGACACGACGAAGCTGAGCGTGATGACAGGCATCGCATAGGCGCGCAGCATGGCGCCAAGGCTGTCCACATTGACGCCATAGCTGAGCGCGGGCAACCAGCCCAGCCAGACCGCGAAGATCAGCACCGCCAGGGTCGCGACCATGAATTCGGGCACCGAGATGACCGAGATCGTCAACATGGACACCGCCCGGTCAAGCAGGCTCCCCCGCCACATCGCCGCGACGATGCCAAGCGACAGCGCAACCGGCACACATATGATGGTGACGATCCCGGCAAGCCGCAGCGAATTGGCCAGCCGGCCCGACAGCAATTCGGCGATCTCCATCCTGTTGACATAGGAGGTGCCCAGATCCCCGGTCAGCAAACCGCCAAGCCAGCCCAGAAAGCGCATCAGCGCCGGTTCATCAAGACCCATCGCCTCGCGCAGCCCGGCCACGGCCTCGGGTGTGGCGGCCTGTCCCAGAAGGATCTCGGCCACGTCTCCGGGCAACAGTTCGGTCGCGAAGAAAACCGCGAAAGACACGATGACCAGCGTGATCAGCGCAATCCCGAGCCGCTTGCCGATCAGCAGCCATGTCGTTTTGGATCGAAGCAAGACCTGTCTCCCTGAATCGAAGGGGCGTTCGCCCGCGCATTGTCACATGCGCGGACCGTGTCGGACGGGCAGGCGGGGGTCAGCCTTCCAGCCAGACATATTCCGCGAAAGCGTAGCCCATCTGTCCGCCCAGGGGGTTCGGACGCAAGCCCTTCAGCCGCGTCGAAAGCGCATCGACATTCGAGATATAGGCCGGGATGATCGTGCCCGCCTCGTTGGCGACCATCTCCTGCATCTCCCAATAGATGGCGGTCCGCTTCTCCTCATCCAGAAGGCCACGCGCCTCGACCATCATCTTGTCGAACTTCTCGGACTTGTACTGGCTTTCGTTCCACGGCGCATCCGAGGCGTAAAGCAGCGAGAACAGGATATCGGGCGTCGGGCGCGGGTTGATATTGCCGAAATGGACCGCTTCCTTCAGCCAGTAATTGGACCAGTAGCCGTCGGACGGAACCCGTTGCACATCGAAGGGCATGCCGATCTCGGCCCCGGCCTGCTGCACCACCATGGCCATATCGACGGCCGAGGTCGCGGCATCCGAGGTGACGATCGGGATCGCCTGCCCCAGCACACCCGCTTTCTCGAACAGTGACTTGGCCTTCTCGGGGTCGTATGCGCGTGGTTTCAGTTCCGGATTGTGATAACGGTCCGCGGGGGAAACGGGCTGGTCATTGCCGATCTCGGCCAGGCCGCGCAGCACGGATTTCTGGATCGCCTCGCGATTGACCAGGTGCTTCATCCCCTCGATGAAACCGGCCTTGGCGCCGGGTTCCAGGTCAAGCCGGATATTCAGGTTGGTATAATTCCCGCCCGTGGTGATCGAGGTTTCCACATGCGATTGCCCCTCGAGCATCCGCAACGAGCGCGGGTTCACCGCCGCCGCAAGCTGGATGTCGCCCGAAAGCACCGCGTTCACCCGGGCGTTGTTGTCCGAGATCGCGAAATACTCGAAACTGTCGAGATAGGGTCCCTGCTCCTTGAAGTAATTCGGGTTCTTCACCGCGACCGAGCGCACGCCGGGCTCGAAGGATTCGCAGATGAAGGCGCCGGTGCCGTCGGCGGTCGAGAAATCCGTGACCCCGTCCGCGATGATCATGAAGTGATGCAGCGACAGGATCGTGGGCAGGTCGGCATTGGGCTCGGTCAGCACGATCTTGACGGTCAGGTCATCCACCGCCTCGATCTCGGCCATCTGCTTGGCAATCGAATTGGCCTTGGAACCGACGCTCTCGTCAAGATGCCGCTTGAGCGAATAGACGACATCGGCCGAACTCAGCGTCTTGCCGTTATGGAAGGCGACGCCGGATCTCAGCTTGACTTGCCAGGTCCTGGCGTCATCCGATTCGACCGTTTCGGCCAGTTCCATCTGCACATCGCCATTCTCGTCCAGGAAGGTGAGGCGGTTGTAGAAGGCGCAGCAGCGCGTGTAATCGGTCGAAAGCGATGCCTTGGCCGGATCGAGGGTGTCGGCAGTCGAAGCCGACCAGCCCGCCGCCTTGAGATTGCCGCCGCTGACCGGGGTCGCGGCCACGGCCTCGCCCGCGCGCAGCAACAGCCCGCTGCCCATCGACAACGCCACGCCCGAGCCCATCAGCATCTTCAGAAGTTCGCGGCGCGACGCACCGCGGCGGATCGCGTTCTCGACCATCGCATCGTCACGGCCGGTCCAGTTGGTAGGTGTGTTCCTGATCATTTTCTGGTTCCCTGTCGTTGTTATGGCCCCACCCGGTTCTTGCCGCCGTTTCGGACCTTTGTGGTAAAGTGATCTCATCGACCGAAGGCGCGATCGGCCGTCTCGGCCAGTTCGATCAGCGCGTTGAAACGGTAATCGGGTTCCGTGAACCGCGCGGGCTCGATGGTTCCGCCATAACCCTGCTGCGCATGGCGGCGCGCGATCCAGGCATTGGTCATGCCCAACTCGCGAGAAATCCCGATGTCGTGATACTGGCTTTGCGCCGTGTGCAATATGTCGGCCCTGCTGCCGCCATCGCGCTCTACATGCGCGAATACCTGGTGGAAAAAGGCCGGATCCGGCTTTTCCGTGCCGGTCTCATCCGTGGTGAAGCTGGCCCAGAACGGCATGCCCAGCTTTTTCTCGTATTTCTCGAAGGCCCAACGGCGCGCATTCGTCATCGCGATCAGCTTGTAGCGCGCCTTGAGCCGCGCCATCGCCTCGACACTGTCGGGAAAGGGTTCCGCTTCACCCACGGCCTCGATCATCAGGCGGCGGTTCTCCTCATTGTCCGGCAGGCCCAGCTCGGCGGCGATCCGGCCATAGCAACGGCCGAGATCGTCTGGAAAGCGCAGCGCCTCGGGCTGGTAACGCGCCTTGCGATAGACGGTCAACGCCGCCTCGCCATCGATATCGACCCCGGCATCCCCGGCGATCCGGGCAAGCCCGTTCTTGATGGCGTCCTCGAAATCGATCAGCGTGCCGACGACATCGAAGCTGACATGGGAAAACGCGGTCAGCGGTTTCGCGGCGGTTTGTGTCGCCATCTTCGGCGGTCCTTTCCTGTCCGTGCCGCAAGGACTCATCTGCGGCGAAAATCATGCCTGCGGGCTGTGCGGAGCCCCCGGTTTCATCATCCCGTTCCCCTCAGCATCGCCGGAGTTCCTGCCATCCTTGCGCTGAATGCCGGCTGGAGAGCGGCAGATTCTTTTGTATTGAGGTGGAGGGCGGTCAGATATGCCGCGCCCTCCCCTTGCCGTTTCAATAGCCGCGACCAGGGTCCACGAGACCGGGAATCGGCCGGCCTTCGCGGCTGGCGCGCATCACCGCCAACACGTGGCGCGCGCCCTCCTCGGGATCGGTATGCGAGGCGACATGCGGAGTCACGACGATCCTTGGATCGTGCCAGGCCCAATGATCGGCGGGCAGCGGCTCGGGATCGGTGACATCCAGCATGGCGGCGGACAACCGGCCATCGTCCAGCGCCGCGCGCAGCGCCTCCATGTCAAGCTGCGGCCCGCGTCCTGCATGGACGAGGCGCGCTCCGCGCGGCAACTGCGCGAATAGCGGCGCGTTCAACAGCCCCCGCGTTTCATCGGTCAAGGGCAGCAGGCAGATCAGCAGATCCGTCCGCGCCAGGAAATCGCCCAGGGTATCGGCGGCAAAGACCTCCAGCCCTTCGACCGGCGCGCCCGAACGGCTCCAACCCGCCACCGGGAAACCAAGGGCCGCAAGGCTCTGTGCTGCAAGCCGTCCTATCCGGCCCATACCCATGATGCCTGCGCGGCAGGTCCGGGCCAAGCGGGCGTGATGTGTCACCCACTCCCCGCGCCCGGCCTGCTCCAGATAGCGCGGCATGTCCCGATGCAACATCAGTGACGCCATCACCACCCAGTCCCGGACCATCTCTTCGATCCCCGGAGCAATGGTCCGCGACAAGGCCACACCTTCGGGCAGTGGTGGCATCTGGTCCACCCCGGCCCCGACGCTGATCACGGTTTTCAGGTTGGGATAACGCGACAGGTCCCGTGGCGGCATCCAGCAGGCGATATGGGTGATTGCGGCGGGATCGGTGACCGCCTCTTCTCCGACCACCATATCCTCGCCCGCCTCGGCAAGCAGCGGCGCCCAGACCGCGATCCGCTCGGGTGTCGAGAGATAGAGCAGCGTCATCCGCGAAGCACCTTGCGGATCTCGGGATCTTCCAGCGTCAGGTCCAGCACCTTGCGGCTGCGTTCGACGATGGCGTCGATCTCATCCGCCGTGCAGCAAAGCGGCGGCGCATAGCCAAGGATTCCCTGCGCGAAGGACCGAACGATCAGGCCCTGCTCCCATGCCCGGTCGAACAGGCGGTTGGCAGGATCCAGCGCCGCGGGAAGCGGGGTCTTGTTGCGCTTGTCCGTGACCAGCTCGACCGCCGCCAGCATGCCCCTGCCCCGCACATCGCCGACCAGCGGATGATCCCGCAACTCCGCCAGCCCCGCCATCAGGCGCGCGCCCATCCGGCGGCCATTCTCGAAAAGCCCGCCCTCGTAGAGCGCCAGCACCTCCAGCGCGACGGCGGCGGATACCGGATGCGCGGAATAGGTGAAGCCATGCCCCACCGCCTTCGCGCCTGCGCCTTCGGCGATGGTCTCGTAGACATGGTTGCGCATGAACACCGCGCCCATCGGCACATAGCCCGAGGTCAGGCCCTTTGCGACGGTCATCAGGTCCGGCACGATCCCCTCGTCCTCGCAGGCGAAAAGCGGGCCCGTGCGCCCGAAACCGGTAATGACCTCGTCGGCGACGAACAGGACCTCGTGCTCGGCGCAAAGATCGCGCATGGCCTTGATCCAGCCCGGCGGCGGCACCAGCACCCCGCCCGATCCCTGGATCGGCTCCACATAAAATGCCGCGACGCGATCCTCGCCGATCTCGGCCAGCTTGGCGCGCAATTCCGCCAGCGATGCATCGATGATCGCCTGCGGGTCCTGTCCCACGGGATTGCGATAGATGTAATGCGACGAAATCTTGTGCTGCCAGTCATAGGGCAGGCCGAAGCCTTCGTGAAAGGCCGGCAAAGCCGTAAGCCCGGCCCCGCCCGAGGCACTGCCGTGATAGCCCTGCCCGACCGAGATGAACAGGTCGCGCTGCGGCTTGCCCCTGGAATGCCAGTAATAGCGGATGAAGCGGATCGTGCTGTCCACCGCGTCCGATCCGCCAAGGCAGAAATAGACATGGTCCAGATCGCCCGGCGCACGCTCGGCCAGTTCGGCGGCCAGCCGGATCGGCGCCTCGGCCCCCAGATCGAAATAACCGGTTGCATAGGGAAGCTGCCGCATCTGCGCGGCGGCGGCCTCGACCACGCTTTCATGGCCGTAACCGGCATTCACGCACCACAGCCCGGCGAAACCGTCGATCAGGTCGCGCCCCTCGGCATCGGTCACGACCGCGCCCCGGGCGGATTGCAGCAGCCTGACGCCGCGCGCCTCGTGGCCACGGAAGGACGAAACCGGATGGACGAGGTGGCGGCGGTCCAGTTCGGCAAGGGAATTGCTCAGCATGTTCATCTCCGTGAAATCAGCCCAAAGCCTGCGAGACGAGGGCATAGGTCGTGAAATCTTTTTGTTCCGATGCAATCGCCGCCCGGCATGTCATCGCGGTGCCCCCACCGACATGGGCAAGCCCCAGGGAGGCGGCATGATCGGACAGCCCGCGTTCCCGGGGCAGATCGACGCGCAGGAACCCGCCCGCGCAGCGCCTTGCCCCTTCGGCGATCAAGGCACGGGCGGTCGCCGCATCACGCGCCACGACCGGCCCCAGCACATGGCCCCTGCCGAATTCGCGCAGCATGGCAAAGCCGTCCTCGGCTAGCAGCACCTGTCCCCGCCCGGCAATCCTCCGCAACAGCCCGGTCCGCGCCATCCCCGAAGCCGCGCGATCCATGACGGCAAGCCGTTCGACATCCCCGGAATCCCCGTCGCCCACCGGCAGATCGGGCGTCGTGGCCTTGGCGATCCCCTGATGCTGGGCGATCTGCCCGGTCGCGGTGAAACCCAGCTTTTCATACAGGGGCAACCCCTCCTGCGTCGCCACCAGCCGCATCTCGCGCGGGCCCGCCATCGCGATCACCGCCTCCATCACGCGGCGCCCCAGCCCCCGCCCGCGCATCCGCACATCGACGATGATCATGTTGAGCTGGGCCACGTCGCCGAAAATCGTGCAAAGGGCGGTGCCGACCACCCTGTCGCCCTCCAGCGCAACCACGCCCCCGGAGATCGAGGCATTCAGCGCCCAGTCCTCGATCCGGTGCGGCCAGCCGACCTGCCGGGAAAGATGCAGGGCGGCGTCCAGATGCTCTGTGGCGAAAGGTTCGATCCGCAAATGCTGCGCGGCGATGGCAGGAGAGGAATTTCCGGCACTGGTCATGAATTTGATCCCCGTGTTTCGTCCCTGTCAGCCTAGGCAAGGGGTGGCGGCATGTTTGTCCTGATCGCGGCGCGCAGCGGCAGTTTGCATCGCTCCCCCCGCCTTGCACCGCAGGAAATGCCGCGCTCAGGCGGCAAGCTTTCGGCCAGGCGCAAGCACCATCTTGCAGGCAGCGTGCAGTTCCTCGCGGGTCAGATATTCCTCGGGCCGATATGCCCGCGCAGTATCGCCCGGCCCGCAGATCACCGAAGGAATGGCTGCGGCCTGGAACAACCCCGCCCCGGTGCCGAAACTGGCCGCGTCCAAGGGCACCCGCCCGGTCGTTTCCGCATCTATGCGATATGTGCGACGAGGTCATTGCCCGCTTTCATATGCCGGGTCATGCTTCGTCCCGACCATGTCCCCTCCTGCGCCGCCATCGACGCCGATCTTGGCGGACAGGCAGCACCTTTTGCCGCCAACTGTCCGCGCAACGGAATATCCTGCGCTGAAATCGTCAAACGCGGCAATCCCTGTCGCGGCAAAGCGGCAATGCTTGGAGCATCGATGATCCTCCGGAGAGAACAATGACCTTCCGCCCCAAATTCATCACCTTCGACTGCCACGGCACGATGATCTTCTTCGACATGGCGGGCGCCGCACGCCATCATTACACAGAGCGGCTGTCCCCCGAGCAGATGGAGGCGTTCATCCGCGATTTCGCCGCCTACCGGCTGGACGAGGTTCTGGGCGCGTGGAAACCCTATGCCGAGGTGGTCCATAATGCGCTGGAACGAACCTGCAGGCGCAACGCAGTGCCATTCGACCCAGTCATCGCCGCCGACATTTATGAACGCGTGCCGACATGGGGGCCGCATCCCGATGTGCCCGCGGGGCTGGCGGCAATCGGGGACAGGATTCCGCTGGTCGCGCTGACCAACTCGATGAACAGCCAGATCCCGCATAATATCGCCCGGCTCGGCGCACCGATCGCGCATGTCCTCACCGCCGAGGACGCGCAGGCCTATAAACCGCAGATGCGCGCTTTCGAGTATATGTTCGACATGCTGGGATGCGGACCCGAGGATGTGCTGCATGTCTCGTCGAGTTTCCGCTATGACCTGATGACCGCCCATGATCTGGGCATCAGGAACAAGGTATGGGTCAATCGCGGTCACGAGCCCGCCAATCCCTTCTATGGCTATGCCGAGATTGCCGACACGTCCGGCCTTGCCGCGCTGGCCGGTCTCTAGGGGCCGGAGGCGCGATGAAATATATGTCCTACTGGCATGACACCGCCTCTCCCTTTACCGGCGCCGAAACGGGGCCGGTCGAGGGAGCCTATGATGTCGCGGTGATCGGGGCCGGTTTCACCGGGCTGAATGCCGCGCGCAAATTGGCCCGCGAAGGGCTGCGCGTCGCCGTGCTCGAGGCACATCACGCGGGCGCGGGGGGATCGGGGCGCAATGGCGGCCATCTCAATAACGGGATCGCGCATGGCTATGCCGAAGCCAAGGCCCATCTGGGCGCGGAACGCGCGCATGCGCTTTATCACGCCTATGACCGCTCGATCGACATGATCGAGCAAGTCATCGTCGAAGAGGGGATCGACTGCGATTTTCGGCGCTCGGGCAAGCTGAAACTCGCATCGAAGCCCTCGCATGTGGACGGGCTTCGGGCGAATTTCGACCTGATCCATCGCGAGGTTGATGCCGATACACGCTGGCTCGAACGCGGCGAGTTGCAAGACGAGATCGGCTCGGAAGCCTTTCACGGCGCGATGCTCTATGGCAAATCCGCTATGATGCATATGGGACGCTATGTGGTCGGGCTGGCCCGCGCGGCTCAGCGTCACGGCGCGTGCATCTGGGAGAATGCGCCCGTGACCGAACGCCGCGCTACCTCCAGTGGCTGGGAGTTGGTGACGCCGAAAGGTAGCCTCCGCGCCGAGCGGGTGATCGCCGCCACAGGCGCCTATTCCGGAGAGAGTCGCGGCGAAGTGCTGCGCTATTTCCGGCGGCGGATCATCTCGGTCGGCTCATTCATCATCGCGACACGGCCGCTGACCGCCAAAGAGATCGCGGCCACTCTGCCGGGCAACCGGACCTGCGTCACCTCGATGAATATAGGGAACTATTTCCGCCTGTCGTCCGACAACCGGCTGATCTTCGGCGGGCGGACGCGGTTCTCGGCAGTGTCGAACCAGCAATCCGATGCCAGATCGGGCGAGATCCTGCGGGCCTCGATGATCCGGATCTTTCCGCATCTGGCGGATGTCGAAATCGACTATTGCTGGGGCGGCCTCGTGGGCATGACCAAGGACCGGTTCCCGCGTGCGGGAGAGGCCGATGGCATGATCTATGGCATGGGATATTCCGGCCATGGCGCGCAGATGTCCACATTGGTCGGGCAGGCGCTTGCCGACATGGCATTGGGTCGCGCGGGCAGCAACCCGCTTGACGGGCTGGACTGGCCCGCCATCCCCTTCCACAGCGGCAAGCCGTGGTTCCTGCCGCTGGTCGGGCTGTGGTTCGGGCTGAAGGACCGGCTATCGTGACGGCCGGACGCCATCAGCCAAGGGAATGCGAAGCCAGGCCGTAGATCTGCATCCCCTTCAGCGGCCGCCGTTGCGTTCCATGATACATCTCGGTGACTGTATCATGGAGCACCATGCCCGCATCGGTCAGGAATTCCGAGAAAGCCTCGCTTTGCACCGGGGTATCGAGGCGCATGAACCCGCCCTGATGGCGCTGGATCAACGGCGCGGCCAGCGCCATCGCCATGCGGTCATCCTCGGCCACCAGCGGGCCGATCACCATGCCGCGCCCGAATTTCCGCAGCATCGCAAAGCCGCGGATCTCGCCGTCGGTCTCGATAACCAGCCCCGAGGAAAGATCCAGCATCCGGTCCAGCGTCACCCGTCGTTCCGCCCCATAGGCATGACGGTCAAGCGCACGGATGACCGGGACATCTACAGAGGTCATCGTCCGGATAGTCATTCCGGGCACAGGCTCGGGCACGGCAACGCCACGGACCGTCCCCTGGTGCTGCCGGATGGTATGCAGGGGCGTGAAACCCGCGCTTTCATACAGCCGATAGCCCTGCCGCGTCGCGCTCAACCGCAGGTCGCAGCCCTCGCAATCCCGCATGACCCGGCGCAAGAGCCAGCGGCCGGTCCCCAGGGTTTGCAGACGCGGCGCGGTGACCATCATGCCGAGCATTGCAAAATCGTCACCCGCACGGAAATACATCGCCGAGCCCAGTGCCCGTCCGATCTCATCGGTGGCGAGATAGCCCTCGCCCAGTGAAATGAACATGTCGAGATCATGCGCCCGATGGGGCCAGAACACACCGACGGTCAATTCATGCAGCAGCGCGCGGTCCTCGGGTGCGATCCGCCGTGCCTGCACATCAAAATTATCAACTCGCATCAAATCAGCCTGTTCCGAACCTCTTTGCCCGGCACCGTCGTCTACCATTATCCTGTTGCCTTGCCGTAATCATCATGAACCGTCCCTCGTTCCAGGACAGAAGAACCTGTTTATGTCAGATTGTCGCCCAGAAACTGCGCATTTTTCTGCTGTATCCAGCGCCGAGACGGCAGCATTGTGCGGCGAAGGCTACCCGGAGGTTTTTGTTTGCGTTCGGTCGTGTTTCTCCAGCGCCTGGATTTGCGCGAGACTGTCCTCCGCGAACGGTCGTCGCCCCCCTCCAACATGTGTGTCTGGTTGCGAGCGTTGACTATGTTGCTGGTTCTCGGACGGATCGACAGTGGATTGCATGAAGCTTCAACGCCCGGCTGCATTCTCATCGACGGTAGAACCAGTTCGGTGGGACCACAACTTCAACGGCAGCAAGGGCGGCAAGCGGTCTTGCGGCGATGCAACTGTGCTGACGCAACGAAACCGGGGGAACGGACGTTCAAAAGGCCAACATCGAATAACGTGAACCAATCGAGCGATGGCCATCCCCTGCAAACGAGAAGCCATGACCTCTCAAATCCTGCCAGACCGATTGGGCGAGGTTTAAATCCTCGATCTCATTCATCATCCAGCCAATCCGGGAAACGCCACCCGCCATGGTCGGCCTCCAGCGATGCCGCCATGTCCAGAAGCATCGACTCGGAGAACAAGTCTCCCACCAGTTGAGCCCCGACCGGCATTCCGTCGCCATCCATCCCGGCGGACAGGTTCAGCCCCGGCAGGCCCGCCGCGTTCACCCAACCTGTGTAAACCGCGTGCCCCCGTGGTCCGACGGGCCGACCGGCTATTTCCGGCGGAAATGGCTCGGCGGCCGCCCATGGCTGCGCGGCGGAGGACGGGGTCATGATCACGTTCCAGTCGGCAAAGAATGCCGAGGTCGCGGCCCGCAGGTCGCGAACCAGATCAAGCGCAGCATAGAAATCCGGAGCAGCCACCGAAGCGCCCATATCCGCCATGTCGAGATAGGGGGACGACGCCTTTGCCGCCATTTCGGGAATGGCATTGCGCATCGCCGCAAGGCCGATCTGTCCAAAACGGGGCCAGAAATCGTTGAGGGCAGCAAGGTCGAAGGGCATCGCGTCCTCGGTCACCTGATGCCCAAGATCGCGCAACCTGTCCGCCAGTTCTCCGCAACACTTCAGGATCCCCGGATCGCAGGGATTATCCCCCAGAACCGGCACGTAGAGAATCCGCAGGCTTTCCGGGAGCGGCTGTCCCGATATCCGGCGGCGTGACATCGGATCGGCTCGATCCTCCCCCGCCAGCACTGCGTGCAAAACACGCTGATCGGCGGCGGAGCGGGCCAGCCCTCCAACGACTTCGAAGTCGAGAAGAACCTGCGGCAGGCCACCCGCGCGCGGCACCGCCCCTATTGTCGGCTTCAGGCCAAGCAGGCCGGTATAGCCCGCCGGACGCCGTATCGATCCGCCGCCATCCGTCCCGATAGCCGCCGCGGCAAGTCCGGCGGCCACGGCAGAGACCGAGCCGCCCGAAGAACCACCCGGTGTCAGCGCCGGGTTCCAGGCGTTGCCGGTGGTGCCGTAAAGCCGGTTATGGGTGTAACCTTCGACCGCGAATTCCGGGGTGTTGGTCTTGCCGAGGATGACCGCCCCGGCTTCTCTCAGCCGGGAGACGGGCAATTCGTCATGACTGCAGATTCCCTGCTCGGCAAAAACTGCGCTGCCCCAACTGACAGGCATGCCACGCGTCACCAGATTGTCCTTGACCGCCACCGGGACCCCCTCGAGCGGAGATCGCGGAGCCCCGGCGGCAATGCGGTCCGCGCTTTCTGCCGCCTCATCCGCCAGGGCGGGATTTATCGCGACGTAGCAATTCAGGATCGGATCGATGCGGTCGATGCGCGCTCGATAGGCCTCTGCCACCTCGATGGGTGTCATCGCCCCGTTGCGATAGGCTTGCGACAATTCGCATATTCCAAGCTTCCAGAAAACATCCTTGGTCATTTCCAGGCAATCCTTGCTTCAAGTGCGGGGGACAGACCGATTGACGGCTTCGCCGCCGGCCGGCGAAAGCTGCCGGACTCCGCGCCGCGGGGCCGCAGCGCGGCCAGGGTTTCCGCCTGCCGAATCGCCGCTTGGGCGCAATCGACCACTGGAACGGCCAGACGGTCGCGAATGCGCGGGGCAAGGCCTGCCAGGGGTGCACCGGCCAATACGATGACATCGGTCTGGCCTTCCTTTATGGCCCTGTTGGAGAGTTCTATCAGGGCCGCCTCCTTCTCGTCCTGGACATCCTCGATCGCTGAAAACGCCCCCTCGGCCATGAAAATACCGGCGCAGCGATCTTGCATGCGGTGCCATTCGACGCATTCCTGATACCATGGACCTAGCGCCTGCGCGAAAGTGACGATGGCGAATTTCCCACCCATCATGCAGGCCGTCAGCATCCCCGCTTCGGCCAATCCAACCACGGGGATGTCGAAAAGCTCGCGCGCGGCGCCAAGACCCGGATCTCCGAATGCCGCGACGATTGCAGCGTCGTAATCCTGATGCCGCTCGGCGAGTATCTCGAGTGTCTGAAGCCCCCCCACCAACGCCTCTGTCCGTGTCGAGATATAGGGAACGCCGGTGGCAGCCGTGACGGTTTCCAGAACTGTGCCGGGCGACAGGACGCTGCGCGCCGCAGCTTCGAGACGGTCGGTCAACGCACTGCTCGTGTTGGGATTTATCATCAGTATGCGCATGGGACTGCCTCTGGTTACATCAGTGAGGGAAGAAACATCGCGATCGGTTTGACATAGGTCACGATCAGCACGATCAGGAATTCGAGGATGACGAAGGGGATCGCGTATCTTGCGGCACGCGCGAACGGAACTCCGCCCAGCTGCGACGCCAGATACAACCCGACACCGACCGGCGGCGTGAGATGTGCCATCGAAAGATTGACGGTCAGCACCGCGCCGAAATGCACAAGGTCAAAGCCTATTGCTTCGAGTGTCGGCTTGAACAACGGCACAAGGAGATACATCGCCGCGATCGGCTCCAGAAAGGCGCCGACGACCAGAAGTATCACGTTGAAAAACAGCAGGATAAGCACCGTATTTCCGCCCGACGCCGACAGCACGGCCTCGTTCAGCCGGGTTGCCAGGCCCTGGGTCTGCATCACCCAGCCATAGACCGCCGAAGTCGCGATGATCAGCACGATGACACCAATGGTGCGCCCGGAATCGAACAGCACATCCGGCAGATCGCGCAGGCGGATCGAATGGTATACGAGCCGGTCGATGATGAACAGGTAGACCACCGCGACGGCGGCGGCCTCGGTGGCGGTGAAGATCCCGGTATAGATGCCCCCCAGGATGATCACCGGCGCCATGAGGCCCCAGAACGCATCCTTTACCGCATCGATGAAATTGCTCATCGTGCGCGGCTCCAGCGTGGCGCCCGCATAGCCCCTGCGCCAGGACACGTAAAGCACGTAACCACCCAGGATAGTCAGCATGACCATGCCCGGACCAACGCCTGCGGCGAACAGCTTGGGGATCGAGGTCTCGGTTACGACGCCGTAGATAATGAAACCGATAGAGGGCGGAATGACTACCCCGAAGGTGCATCCCGCGGCCACGCAGGCCACGGCGAATGCGCGCGGATATCCGCGTTCCGCCATCGGCTTCACGAGAAAGCTGAGCGCCGCCACGGTCGCGATGTTCGAGCCTGACATCGACGCCAGAACCGCGCCGGTGACCAGAACGGTCAGCGCAAGCCCGCCCGGCAGCGGCCCGACGATCAGTTCAGCGACCCGGACCAGCTTGTTGGCGATGCCGGTGCGGGTGATCATGTTGCCCGCGACGATGAACAGCGGTGTCGCGAGCAGGGGAAAACTGTCCAGCGAGCCGGAAAACACGTAGGGCATGACGCTCAGCGGCCCGGCTTCGAAAACCACGAAGGCGGCAAGCCCGGCAAGCCCGATCGCGGTGAAAACCGGGAAGTTCAGTGCCAGAAGGGCAAAGAATATGAACAGGCCGATGACGGCCGGGTTGGTCAGTAAATCCATGTTCGGCGATCCTTGCGGCTTATTCGATTACCGGCCGGTCAACCCGGTATGCCCCTGCGAAGTAGCCCTGTATGGTGCGCAGGATCGCCAGGCAAAAGGCGATGAGCATGCCAAGATTGACGACCCAGACGGGGATCTTGGTTGTGGTGCTGATTTGCCCGGTCGAAAACGCGCGGCCGGTGGTCCCAAGGCTTTGCCATGCCAGATAGCCCAGGAAGCCCAGCATACCCGCGAAGACCAGCCGCTCGACCCATCTCTGGACACTGGGAGGGAACTTGTCGACCAGCAGCGGGATGCCCCCGTGCTGGCCATACCGGCAGGCGACGGCCGCCCCGAAAAGCGCCCCCCAGAGAAAGAAGTACCTTGCCAGTTCCTCGGACCATGCAATCGAATAGGAAAACATGTATCGGGAGAGCGCGCCGGAAAAGACCAGCAGAACGATGCCCCCGATCAGGAATACGACGATTGCTTTCTCGATGCGGTCGAGCCAATCGCTCAGAATGATCATCATACGCGGCATGACAGCCATCTCCCGGAAAAGGATCAGGATGCCGCGGCGCCCCAAAGCGCATGCGCCGCGGCAAGATCGTTAATTGCTGGAGAGCTTTGCGACTTCGGCTTCGACTTCGCTGACCAGTTCTTCGCCGATTTCAGACCGGAAGGCGTCATAAACCGGCTGCACTCGCAGCTTGAAATCGGCCATCGCCTCGTCGGAAGGTGTCTGGATGATCACGCCTTCGGCCTCCATCTTGGCCGCCAGTTCGGCCTCTTCCTCTTCCGCGAGTTGGCGTTGGAACAGCATCGCGTCCTTTGCCGCCTGCCGGATCAGTTCGCGGTCGTCTTCGGAGAATCGCGCCAGCGCGGTCGTGCTACCCAGCATCCCGATGGCTTCGAAGGAGAAATTGATGATGGCGATATTCTTCGAAACTTCGAAGAAACGCGAGGCATAGATCAACGGGATAGGGGAGATGCCGCCATCGATCGCGCCAGCCTGAAGGGCGGTGAAGACTTCTGCAAAACTCATGGCCACGGGCACTGCGCCGATGGAGGACCAGCTGTCGAGATAGAGATCGAGGCCCGGCGTTCTGATCTTCACGCCCTTGATGTCGTCGGGCGTCTCGATCGGGCCGGGATTGGTGTAAAGCTGGAAGAAACTGCCCGAGCCCCACGCCAGGGGTTCGACCCCCGTCTTGGCAAGATCGGCCGACAGGCGCTGACCAACCGGTCCGTCCATGACAGCCATGGCCGCGTCCGTGTCCGGGAATATCCAGGGCATTGAAACGACCATGAAATCGCCGATGATCTGGCTGAGCCAAGGAGTGGATTTCATGATGATGTCCACTGCCCCGGCCTGGGCCATTTCCAGTTCCACCCGATCATTGCCGCCAACCAGCGTACCCGAGGGATAGACTTCGACCGTGTGGGCGCCGTCGCTGCGCTCTTCGAGCAGTTCCTTGAACTTGTTGGCTGCCGCGACCCAATTGGAGGTTTCCGCGACTGTCGTCGACAACCGGATCGTATCGGCTTGCGCGGTCGCGAAACTACCCGCCGCGACACCGGCAGCCACCATTGCGGCTTTGATTGAGATTGTCATGGCTTTCCCTGTCTTGAAGATCGTTTTTCTGGTTTGTTTGCCGGTCCCGACGCCGCGCAGAATTTTCGTCGCCAAACGTTCCGGTGTTCCGCTTTTACCTCGATTGCATGCAATATGCAACATGCAACAAGTGGACAATGGATGCGAGCCGGCCTAGACTGTCGGCGGCAAGACAGGTCACGCGAAAATGGACAAACAAGGAAATACGGGGAAAACAAAGCGAAGGCCGATCAAACGGCTTTCCCTGCATGACGAGGTTGTCGCGTCCTTGCGTGAAATGATTGTCACCGGCGCGCTACAGCCCGGAGACCGCATTATCGAACATGATCTGTCCGCGCAGCTGGGGGTGTCGCGAACACCGATTCGCGAGGCGATCAAGACACTGACGCTTGATGGTCTGGTCGAAAGCCCGGCGCACAGGGGGGCGATGGTCAAGCCCCTGGATGCCGCAGAGATCGAAACCCTGTTCCAGGTGATAGCGGTGCTTGAGGCCCTTGCCGCAGAGCAGGCAGCCACCTGCCTCAGCCCGCAACAAACGAGGAAGCTGGAGAACCTGCATTCCAGGATGAAAAAGGCTTTCGATCAGGGCGACAGGTCACGCTATTTCGAGCTGAATTCCGAGATTCACGATTTCCTTGTCGAGCATTCCGGAAATCCGATTCTCAGGGATACGCATGAGCGTCTCATGCTGCGCGCAAGGCGGGGAAGATACCTGGCCATATTGTCCGGAACCCGGTGGGCGGAAGCGATGCAGCAGCACGAAGACCTGATGATTGCCCTGCGGCAGGGCGACAGCGAGCTGGCGGCGCGCATCTGGCGCGCACATCTGCAGATGACTGGGGAAGCCTTGCTTCAATCCTTGAAGGAATCCCCGACATGACATCGCGGGACCAGGATCAGATGAACCCTGCCATGGATATTCGCGAAGGGCTTCCTCCGCGAATCCAGTATCTTACCATTAGCTGACCCGACAACGCGACAACGATTATCCAGTTCAGCCCCGCCAGGGATCAGCAGCCCCTCTCTGTCACAACTGCGTCGTGATGGTGGCAGCTTACATCCCGAAAAGACGCCCCCATCCCCTGATTCGGGCGGGATCGTCACCAGCCAGCTTCATTCCGGTCCAGACCGCAGCGGCAGTAGAATCGAAGATTGGAATTCCCAACTCTTCCTCCAGTTCCGGAACTATTCGGGCCCCGCGCATATTGGTGCACATAACGGTAATCGCATCCGGGCCTGCCCCGGCAACCTGGCGGATCTGTTCGGCGATGGTGGCTTCATCGAATTCGGCGAAGGCATAATTCACCGTTTCGTTCAGGTGCCGTTCGGCGACGCATTCAAGGCCGCTGCGGGCGTAATTCGCGACGATACGCTCCTGCACGTCATCCACGTAAGGGCTGACCAGGCCAAACGTGGTCGCCCCCGAAGCGGCAAAAAGATCGTTGATGGCCAATACCGAGGAATCTGCGGGAATGCCGGTTTCCTCCTTGATGCGCTCGCAAAGCCGCTGATCGCGGTCGAAGCCAAGCCAACTGGCCGAGGTGCCGCTCCAGACGATGGCATCGACCCGCGCATCCGCCAGCATGCGGGCGGCATTCAGGGGATTCTCAAGGTCGAACTGTGATTGCGACCCCTCGTTCATCGAGATTTCGGTCACGGTGAAACGCCCGAAATGGGCGGAAACGTCAGGCAGTTCCGCTACCATGGCGCTGGTGAGTGGCTCGAGCACAGTGTTGGACGATGGCGTCAAAACACCGATCAATGTTCGATTATGTGGCATGCGAATCCTTTCCGTTTTTGTCGAATCAAGCGTAACAACATTGTAGTATTGAATGCAATTTATTATTAGATAATTGTTTTTTAATAATAAGATTTCCTTTTCTTGGACATGATTTGTTGCGATGCTAATGCCATGGAGACTTTCCGCACAGCATCACCCACCCAGCGGCCACTTAGACGGCGTGCCCTCCATGCCGAGGCCGTCGAGATATTGCGCGAGATGATCATCAACGGCGAACTACTGCCCGGCTCTCGCCTGATCGAGGCGGAGCTCTGCAAACTTTTCGCGATCTCCCGGAACCCGCTGCGCGAGGCATTCCGGGTCCTGGAAGTCGAGGGTTTGGTGACTTTCTATCCCAATCGCGGCGCCACGGTCTCGACGATTTCGTCCGATGAGGTTCTGCAGCAGTTCGAAGTTCTCGCCAATCTGGAACGCATCGCGCTGGAGCTGGCGATGGCAAGGATGACCGCGACCGATCTCGAACAGCTCAACCAGATGCATGCCCGGATGATCGACCTGCATGGAAAGGGTCAGCGCAGGGAATGCTTTCAGAACGATTACGACATCCACAACCGGATCGTCGCCCTGTCTGCCAACCAGGTTCTTCGGGACCTGCATGCCGGATTGATGATCCGCTCGCGCCGGGTCCGCTACTTCGCGCTCCATTCGCAAAGTCGCTGGAACGAAGCAATGTCGGAACACGAAGCTTTCATGCAGGCGATCAACGATGGGGACTGTGCCGGGGCGGCCGAGCTGATGCGCGACCACGTCCTGCGGACGGGCACATTGGTTGGCGAATTCGTCAGCAAAAGAAGCGATGCCTCACCGGAGATGCTGAGAACTGCGGATCAAGACAGCGGATAATCATCATTTTCTTCAACACCAATGTCCAAAGGGAGCGGACACATGAAAAAACTGATAACCCTCACTGCCATCGCGCTGAGTTGCGCCCTGGCCACCACCGCGACCGCCGAGACCCGGGCACTCAAGGTCCTTGGCCAACCCGGTGCCACGGGTGAAATCCAGAAGAACAAGGAAGCTCCGTTCTTTCAGAATTTTGCCGAAAAGACCGGGCTGGACGTGACCGCCAATTTCCAGACACTGGATCAGACCGGGGTCAAGGGCGCGGAAGAACTTCGCATCCTGAAATCCGGCCTGTTCGACATCATTTCGTTGCGCCTGCAGCAAGTCAGCCGGGATTCGCCGGTCATCATGGGGCTCGATCTGGTCGGGCTCAACACCGACTATCAAAACGGCCGTGAAACGATGGCCGAGTTCGGCCCCGTCGTCGATGAAAATCTCCAGAAGAACTTCAATACCAAGCTGCTGGGTCTTTGGCCGTTCGGACCGCAGGTTCTGTTCTGCAACAAGGAAATTACCGGGCTTTCGGATCTGAGTGGCGTCAAGATCCGGACAGACGACCAGACACTTTCCAAATTCATCGAATCCATCGGCGCCATTCCGGTTCAGATGGGGTTCTCCGAAGTCTATCAGTCCCTCGCCCGCGGGGTTGTCGATTGCGCGATCACCGGACCGAGTTCCGCGAACGCCTCGGACTGGCCCGAGGTCACGACCCATATTCTGCCCTTGTCCTACCGCTTTGCGGTCCAAGGTTACGGCATGAATCTGAACACCTGGAACAGTTTCTCCGCCGAAGAGCAGCAGAAAATCCAGGCGGCCTTCGATGAGTTGATCGATGAGATCTGGACCTATTCGGAAGAACTCTATGTCGATGCGATGAACTGTAATGTCGGCAAGACGCCTTGCGAGTTGAACAAGCCATTCGAGCTGACCGAGGTTCCCGTCTCGGACGAGGATCTCGCGGTGGTATCCGAGGGCCTGATGAACGTGTCGTTCCCGGCCTGGGCGCAAGTCTGCGATGCCAGCACTGAAGGCTGCTCACAATCCTGGATGGATACCGTGGGCGCGCGCGTCGCCAAATGAACCTGACCTGACTGGCCTGCGGCCCGCCCGGATATCGGGCCGCAGGCTACAATCGACTGGGGGATCGTCATGCATCGTTTCATCGTCTTCGTAAGCTGGCTATTTGGCCTGCTTCTGGTTGGGTTGTCGCTGTTCGTGACACTCGAGACCGTCATGCGCAAGATATTCGGCGCATCGCTGCAGGGGGCAGACGAGTTGGGTGGTTATGTCTTGGCGGTCAGCGGTGCGCTGGCGTTCACCATCGCACTTTCCGAGCGCGCCCATATCCGCATTGACCTCTTGTATACCAGGTTTTCTCCGACGGTGCAGGCAGCGCTCAGCTGGCTGGCGTCACTGTCTCTCGCGCTTTTCGGCCTGTTCGTGGCACGGTATATCTGGTTGGTCATCCACGATACCCTGACATACAACTCTACCGCGCCGACCGCCTGGTCCACGCCGCTCATCTATCCGCAGGCGATCTGGTATGGCGCCATGCTGATCTTCACCCTGGCGTCGCTCTGGATGTTTGGCCGGGCGTCGCGGCTGTTCTTCACCGGACAGTTCGATCGTCTGAACGCAGAGTTCCACCCCAAGACCGCCCAGGAAGAACTGGCCGAGGAACTTTCCGATATGGAGCGTCGCTGAATCATGGTCGGAATCACAACCATCGCCATTTCTTTCCTGATCATGATCTTCATCATGTTGCTGGGGATCCCGATCGCATCCGTCATGCTGGTAATGGGCGTCATCGGCGGCGTCCTGGCCTTTGGATGGCCCTTGCTCGACAGCACGGGCCCGGTGATGTGGTCGGTCATGAACGACAACCTGCTGACGGCAATCCCACTTTTCATCCTGCTGGGAGAGCTGATGCTGCGCTCCGGCATGGCCGACAAGATGTATGGCGCCACCGCGTTATGGCTTAACCGCCTGCCCGGCGGGTTGCTGCACACCAATATCGGCTGCTGCGCGATGTTCGCGGCAACGTCCGGATCGTCGGTGGCCACCGCGGCCACCATCGGCACGGTCGCAACGCCGTCGCTGAACGAGCGCGGCTACGACAAGGCGCAGTCGCTGGGCTCCATCGCCGCGGGCGGGACGCTCGGGATCCTGATCCCGCCAAGCGTCAACCTGCTGATCTACGGCTCGCTTGCCGAAACCTCCATCGGTCAGCTCTTCGTCGCGGGCATCCTCCCCGGGTTGTTGCTGGTGGCGTTCTTCATGATCTGGATCATCATCAACAACTGGAACGACACCTCGTCTCAGATCGCGGAAGTGCCGCTATCCGAGAAGCTGCGAGCCTCTACCGCGTTGATTCCGCCAGCCATCATCTTTCTGGTGGTCATGGGGTCGATCTATCTGGGGATCGCGACGCCTACGGAATCGGCGGCGCTCGGCGTTGCAACAGCGCTTGTCATCGTCGGGATCGGCGGCCATTTCAGCATCGAGTTCTTTGGCCGATGCTTCATTCAGACCGCCCGAACCACCGGCATGGTGCTGCTGATCGTGATGGCAGCTTTCGTGCTGAACGTCACGCTGTCGCTGACCGGCGTCGCACAGACGACAACCAACTGGGTCACTTCGCTTGGCCTGACGGCTACCCAACTGCTGCTGGTGCTGATCGTCTTCTACGTTCTGCTGGGGATGTTCATGGACGTGCTGTCAATGATGGTGCTGACTATCCCCATTGCCGTGCCGGTAGTGACGGCAATGGGGATCGATCCGGTCTGGTTCGGCATATTTATCATCATCATGTGCGAACTGGGCATGATCACGCCGCCGGTCGGCATGAACCTTTACGTGGTTCATGGGGTCCGCCAGGACGATGGGCCATTCATGGATCTCATCCGTGGCGCGTTTCCCTATGTCATCATCATGATCCTTTTCGTACTTCTGCTGATCTGGTTCCCCGGCATCGTCACCTGGCTGCCACGAACCATGTATAATTGACGGAGCAAGCCATGACCGAACCTCTGGATCTTGTTATTCGCGGCGGCACCGTTGCTACCGCATCGGCGGAATTCAAAGCCGATATAGGCATCCGTGACGGGCGCATCGTTACCCTGGCTGTCGAACTGCCCCGCGCGAAGGACGAGATCGACGCAACCGGGAAACTGGTCCTGCCGGGGGGCGTGGATGCGCATTGTCATTTCGACCAGCCTACCTCGGACGGCTCGCGCATGGCCGATGATTTCGCCAGCGGGCCGCTCTCTGCCGCTTTCGGAGGCACCACGACGGTCATCCCCTTCGCCTGCCAGCAGAAAGGCCAAAGCCTGCGCGCGGCGGTCAGCGACTATCACGAACGCGCAAATGGCAAATCCGTCATCGACTATGCCTTTCACCTCATCGTCACGGATCCGACCGAACAGGTTCTCGGCCAGGAACTGCCGGCACTGATCCGTGACGGCTACAGCTCGTTCAAGATCTACACGACCTATGACGATCTCAAGCTTGACGACCGCCAGATCATCGAGGTGCTGGCCCTGGCAAAGCGCGAGGGTGCGCTGACCATGATCCATGCCGAGAATTCCGACATCATCGCATGGCTCACCGAAGCACTGGAACGGGCAGGAGATACCGCGCCGCGCTTTCACGCGACCGCCCGTCCCGCCATTGCCGAGCGAGAGGCCACGCACCGGGCCATCTCGCTGGCCGAAGTGGTGGACACGCCGATTCTCGTGGTTCATGTCTCGGGCGGAGAGGCGATGCAACAGATCGTCACCGCGCGTCACAGGGGAACTCGTGTCTTTGCCGAAACCTGCCCGCAGTATCTTTTCCTGACCGCGGATGACCTCGATCTCGGCGGATTCGAAGGCGCAAAGCACATCTGCAGCCCGCCGCCACGCGACACGGCCAGCCAGGAGTCGGTCTGGCGCGGGCTTCAGGACGGCACCTTCCAGGTCTTCTCCTCTGACCACGCGCCTTTCCGTTTCGACGATCCGGAAGGCAAGAAGGTGGGCGGCGAGACGAGCGGTTTCAGCCATGTCCCGAACGGCATTCCCGGGGTCGAGACACGGCTGCCGCTGCTGTTCTCGGAAGGGGTCGTCAAGGGGCGTATCTCGCTGCGCCGGTTCGTCGAACTGACATCGACCAATCCGGCGCGCCTCTACGGCCTGATGCCCCGCAAGGGCACCATCGCCATCGGTTCCGACGCCGATATCGCGATATGGGATCCACAGAAGCAGGTGACCATCACCAATGACATGCTGCATCACAATGTCGATTACACCCCCTACGAGGGCCGGCAAGTCACCGGCTGGCCTGAAATCGTCCTGTCGCGTGGAGCGGTGGTGATCCGCGACGGCGAATGCCTCGGCAATCCGGGGCGCGGTCAATTCCTGGAATGCGGAACGCCGGACACGCTTCCATGAGCCGCCATTCGACATGACCTTCGGACCGGAAATCGAGCTGCTTGTCCGGATCGCCGCTACCGCCGCGATCGTCATCGGGGTCACTCTGGCCGCCGAGCATCTTGGCCCGAAGATCGGCGGTGCTCTCGCAGGGCTGCCGATCGTCATCGGTCCGGCATTCTTCTTCCTGATCCGCGAGCAGAGCCAGGCTTTCAGTGCTGATGCCGCGGCCGCGTCGCTGACCTCGCTTGCTGCGACGCAAGCGTTCCTGCTGGGTTACGTGGCCGTCGCCGCAAGATCGCGTGCGGCAATCGGCGCGGCGATATTCGCCTGGGTGATCAGCGCCTTGCTGCTGTCTCTGTTACCCGCATCGCCCTGGATGGGACTGTTGATCTTTACATTGTCGATGCTGGCTGTGCGAAGACTGGCCGTTCACTTCGTGCGGCCGCATGGCGTGGCGCGCGCAAAGGGCACCTATATGCTGCTGATCCTGCGCGGCCTGGCCGCCGGTCTGCTCGTGGGTGTCGTGACGTTTGCGGCGGATCGGCTCGGACCGGTCTGGGCCGGGTTCCTGATCGCCTACCCGATCGGCCTGACGGTGATCTCAGTGACCATTCACCAAAGACTGGGCGCCGAAATCGCGATCTCGACGCTTCACGCGATCATGCTTGGCATCTCCAGCCTCGCGGCCTTCTCCTTCGTGCTGTCGGTTACGCTATCGTCACTTGGGCCAAGCCTCGCCTTCACGGCTGCGCTTGTGGCGGGAGTACTCGTGACCGTACTGCTGGTCCTTGTCTCGGCAAGGCGCGAGGCAGTGATATCCAGCACAAGATAAAGTTGCGTGAACACGAAACGGGAAGCGGCCATCGGGATCGCTTCCCCTCCAAAATCTCGATCGGCAAGGGTCCGGGATCAACTCCCGCGGTAGGTGGTGCAGGTCCAGGGAGTGCACAGCATCGGCACATGATAATGCTGCCCGGTATCGAAGACCGAGAAATTCACAGGCACCTTCTCGATAAAAGGCGGCTCAGGCAGGTCCGTACCCTTGCTGCGGTAATATTCGTCAACATGGAACAACAGTTGGTATTGTCCGATCCGGGTTTCCTCCGGGGTCAGGATCATCTCGTCGGTCCGGCCTTCCTGATTGGTCTGGACTGTTTTCAAAAGACGGTATTCGCCATTCTCGAAAACCGAGAAATCGATGCGCATGCCGACCCCCGGGCTGCCGGTTTCATTGTCGAGAACATGGGTGGTGATGCCAGCCATCTCGATCTCCTCCTTGATAGATTATACTGTCTGGCCGGGACTCAGCTGCCGCGATAATAGGAATAGCTCCATGGGCTGAACAGGATCGGCACATGGAAGTTCTGCGACCCATCAAACACGCCGAAACGGATCGGAACCTTGCCAAGAAAGGGCGGGTTCGGCAGTTCGGTTGCGAAGCGGGCGAAGTAGTCGTCCAGATACATGAGCAGTTCATAGCGGCCGATGCGCAGCTCGCCCGGTTCAAGCACAGGGTTCTCGGTCCGCCCGCGTTCGACCGTCGTGACACTCTTGACGAACTGGTAGGTTCCGTCCGCATCCTGCATCGACAGGTCGATCTGCAGATCGGCGCGGGTTTGCCCGAAATGGGTATCGATCGCGTGGAGGGTCAATTGCCCGCCTGTCGCCTGCGTGGCCGCATGTGCCGGTGAGACGAGCGTGCCATCCCCGTATATCGCGGACAGCCCTGCCGCTCCGATCCCCAGCCCGGTCACGAATTCGCGCCGGTTCATGTCTGGAAATTCCATTCTCGACTTCTCCCCCTGTTATTTGACCTTCCCGAGCGATGGGACCTTTTTTCGGGCTCCGTTATCGTCGTGCCTTTGCCGGTGCGGGTATCGCTCGCCGCATTTTCGGCAAGGGCGATACCCGCCCCTGCCGGAAATGCTTCAGTAGCCCAAGCGGTGCGGCAGCCAGGTGACGATACCCGGCACGAACATGCAGATGATCAGCAGCACGTACATCGCCACGATGAAAGGCCAGCTTTCCCGCACAAGCTCGCCCATTTTCACCCCCGTTATGCCGCAGACGACGAACAGGACCACGCCCACGGGCGGTGTCAGCATGCCGATGACCAGGTTGAACACGAACAGAAAGCCGAAATGCAGCGGATCGATGCCATAGGTGATCGCGATCGGGTGGAACAACGGCACCAGCATGATATAGGCCGCGTTCGATTCCAGAAACATCCCGACCACGATCAGCATCAATGCCACCAGGATCAGGAACATGGTCGGGCTTTCGGTCAACTGGTTCACGAATCCCGCCAACTGCATCGGCAGCAAATCGATGGTGAACAGGAAGGTGACGGTCGAGGCATAGGCGATCATCGCACCGACAATGGCCGAGGTCTTGGCTGCCTGCAGCAGCACCCCCGGCAGATCGGCGAGCCGCAGCCTGCGGGTCACGAAAAAGCCCAGCAGGAGCGCGTAGACCACCCCTACCGCAGCCCCCTCGGTCGGCGTGAAGGCACCGCCGACGATGCCTCCGATCACCACGATCGGCATCATGAAGACGACGAAGGACCGGCGAAGCTGGTGGAGGATATTCGAAAGGCTCACTTTTTCGCCAACGAGCGGATAGTCCCGAACATACGAGATCAGCCAGCACAGCGACATCAGCACCAGCACCAGGATCAGCCCCGGGATCACGCCCGCCATGAACATGCCCCCGACGGACACGCTGGAGCCGGCCATGAAGGCATAGACGATCATCGCGCCGGATGGCGGAATGATCGGACCCAGGTTTGCCGCCGCCGCGACGATCCCGGTGGAAAATCCCAGGCCATACTGCTTTTTCAACGACGGCACGAGCGTTGCCGACAGCGCGCTGGCATCCGCCACCGCAGCCCCCGATACCGAGGCTAGCCCGGCGCCCGACAGCAGCGCCACCTGCGCCAGGCCACCGCGCACGCGCCCGACGAAGGCATTGGCGAAATCCACCAGCCGCTCCATGATGCCGCCCTTCAGCATCAGCTCCCCTGTCACCATGAACAGGGGGATCGACATCAGCGGGAAGGAGTTGACCGAGTTCATGATCCGCGGCGGCAGCACGGCAAGATCGAACCCGGAAAGCACCAGTCCCCCAAGCGCTGACACGCCCAGCGAAAAGGCCAGTGGCATCCCCAGCGCGGCAAGGCCGAGAAAAAGGAAAATGACGATAAGGCTCATGCTGATATATCCTTAATCGATCGGGTATTCCGGGCCGTGCTCGTCCAGCGGGTGAAGCACGAGGTGAAGCAGGTGCAGCGCCGCATGGGCCGAGCCGACAATCACCGCCACGAAGAAATAGCTGGACGAGATATTGATCGCGCCCAGGCGTTCGGACCATGTCTCGTAGGCGACGACAACGGCTTCATAGGTCACCACGCACATCAGCAGGAAAGCCAGCGCCAGCATGGTCCGGGTCACTTGCCGGGCCAGCTTTCGTGGCAGCTTGTTTATCAACAGCTCGATGCCGACATGGGCTCCCTCGCGAATTCCCAGCGGAATGGCGATGAAGATCGACCAGACAAAGGCCAGCCGGGAGACCTCGTCGGCCCAGTCGATCGAGGCGTTGAATGCGTAGCGCATCAGGACCTGCGTGGCGACGACCACGATCATCACCGTCATGCATCCAAGCAGGACCACCCGTGCCACGGCATCGACACGCGACAAGACCAGGGTAAACACGCGTTCCATTGGTTCTCCCGCCCGGCGAGCCGGGTCATTCCGTGCTTGCGGCTATTTCGGAATCGACCAGCGTGAACAACTCGTCGCCGATCCGTTCGCGCACCGAGGTGGCCACATCGGCCGTCTTGGATCGCAGATCGGCAGCCAGTTCGTCCGAGACCGGCGTGAAGGTCATGCCTTCCTCGATCAGCTTGTCCAGTGCCTCGCTCTCCTGCTCGATTGCAAGTTCACGCTGGAACGCGATCGCCTTGTTCATCGCCTCTTGCACCGCGTCCCGATGCTCGGGGCTCAGTTCATCAAGCCAGTCCTTGTTCGCCACCACCGAGATGAAGTCGAAGAAGTGCCGGGTGTCGCTGAGATGCTTCTGGATCTCGGAATAACGGGAAACCACGATGATCGAGAACGGGTTCTCCTGCCCATCGATCACCCCTTGCTCAAGCGCGGAATAAAGCTCCTTGACATCCATGGCGACCGGGTTGGCACCCAGGGCGCGGAACGTGGCCAGGTGGGTCTCGTTGGGTTGCAGCCGGATCTTGAGCCCCGCGATATCGTCTATGGACTCGATCGGGCGGACATTATTGGTCAACTGCCGAAAGCCGAGTTCCATATAGCCCAGTGACGCCAGCGATTCCTCGGCGAGATGTTCGTCAAGCTTGGCACCCAGCGGACCGTCAACGACCTTGAACGCGGTCTCGCGGTCGGGGAACTGGAACGGCACACCGAGAACCTCCAGTTCGGGGATCGTCCGGGTCAGATAGGCGGTTCCAACCCAGATCAGCTCGACCGCGCCCAGCTTGACCGCCTGAACATTCTCGGCCGCGCCTCCCAATTGCTGGGCCGGGAAGATGTTCACCTCCAGCTCGCCATCGGTGAGCTTCTCGATTTCCTCCTTGAACACCAGCATCGCCTGGCTGGACGAATGCTCGCCTGCGAAATTGCCCGCGATGCGAATGGTTTCCGCCGAGGCGGTGCCAAGCGTGGCCAGCGAAAAGGCCATGCCAATAAGTGCGGCTACAGTTTTGTTCATGTTTTTCCCTTCCTGTTGAATTGCGAGCCGGCCTACAGGCCGCCCGATATGACCCGATCATCCGAAATCTGCGCTGCGCGCCCCCGCACGACATGCATTATTTCGGCGATCGTCGCCCGTATTTCGGCATCCGGATCGTTGCGGAGCCGTTGTGCAAGCAAACCGAACACGGCAGCAAGATCGGGCTGCCGGCTCAATGCGACAATGAAAGGATACCCGAAGCGCTGACGATACTCGGCATTCAGCTTCTGCAACCTCTCCAGTTCTTTGCGGTCAAGCGACAGCAGGCCCAGCCGCCCCTGTTCGCCCGTCGACTCGCGCGTCATCGTTCCCGCCTGAGCCTCCGCCCCGGCAAGTTCCGGATGCGCAAGAAACAGGTTGGTCTGATCGGCGCGGTTCATCCGGGTGATTGCCGCCTCTATCGCGTCGCACAGGGCCTGCGCCGAGCCGAAAGGGCGCTGCCCCGCGATCTCTTCCAGGACCCAGGAGGAATTCTCGACCAGAAAGCCAGCCATTTCGACAAAGCGATTTTCATCGGCGTTGTTCAGTTCATGAAGGCTGACAGGCATCTGCGCTAGTTCTCCCCTTGATCCCTGGAAAGGTTAACGCAAGGGAAGTGTTTTAAAAATCATAATAAACTCAGACATGCATTCCAAAAATGTGTATGCTCAGGAAATGCGCAACTAGGGACTCGGCTGTCATGTCCTTGAATCTTCTGCCCAGATCGCTCGCCTATGTGGATGCCGTCGCCAAGAACGGCTCGATCCAGGCCGCCTCTCGCGTGCTTGGCATTTCCGCCTCGGCAATCGACCGGCAGATCCTGCTCCTAGAGGAAGCGGCCCATATGCGCCTTTTCGACCGCCACTCGAACGGGATGACTCTCACCAAGGCAGGAGAGATGCTGGTCGTGCTGGCCCGACGCTGGCGCAATGACGGAAACGCCCTGTGGTCCGAGATGCAGCAAATGCAAGGGGTCGATCTGGGTCAGGTCCGGATCGCGATCATGGACAGCCAGGTGAACGGCATGATTCCGGATTTCGTGGGACGTGTCGCCGCAGAGTTTCCCCTTGTCCAGTTGGACCTGGAAGTCATGAGCCCGGGCGATGCAGTGCAGGCGCTCGATCAGGGCATCGTCGACATTGCACTCGCTTTCAATGCAAAACCTCACCGCAACATACGCGCGCTCTGGTCGGAGCGGCTTCCCCTGGGATGCGTGGTCGCACCGAACCATGATCTCGCCAACGAAGAATCCGTGACCTTGCAACAGATCACGGAGTTTCCGGTCGTGCTTCAAAGCCAGGCGCTCTCGATCAGGCAATATCTCGAAGCCGATCACGAATGGCTGATACATGAAGGCAGGCAGCCGGTCGCGACCAATTCCCTGCAACTGGTAAAACGGCTGATTGCACAGGGGCGGCATGTCGCGCTGACATCCGAACTCGACGTATCTGCCGAGATTTTCGAGAAGAGGTTGGTTTTCATTCCGATCGCCGACGAAACCGCCGCCGCCCAGTCGATATCCCTGCTTGTCAGTGCGGTGAGGGAACTGCCGACGGTGTCGCAATTGATCATGGACATCCTGTCAGCTTGTGCCCGCGAAACGCTGTCGCGCGTCCGGCAGGTCTGATGTTCCAGTGACCCGGAGATACTACAGATGAACGAGATCGACTGGCAACAAATTGGCGCTCTTCTTGACCAACTCTATCAGTCCACCGACGCGCTCGAAGGTATTTCCCGGCCGTAAGTTTACATTGGATGGCCATTTGGTTGGGAGTGTCGGAGAGGTCGTCGCCTCATATATGTTCGATCTCGAATTGAATCCCGCGTCAACCAAGGCACACTATGCACAGGCGCGAGACGGCCGCAGAGTCGAAATAAAGCTCACCCAAGGAAAAGGTGTTTCAATTCGGCACGAGCCGGAGCACCTGCTCGTACTTTGCCGCCCCAAGGGAGAATCGATTTCTGTGGTCTACAACGGCCCCGGATCAGAGGCCTGGCATGCGGCTGGGAAAATGCAGAAGAACGGGCAGCGAACAATAGGACTGGCAAAGCTCGCTGCTCTCGACGCCAGGATTCCCCTGGAACGACGTCTACCTCTCGTTAGAGAAGCACCCGTATGAACGGTCCATTCTCGCCATTCGGAGCGGCATATGAGTCACGACCCGGCGCCCCCCTAAACCAACCGTTCGTGCCAGTCACAGCATTTTCAGGCAGCCAATAGCGGTAATGAGGAACAAAAACGACGTTGTGCCGGCACCCGAACTCGGTCTGTATCAGATGTTCAACCGGTGATCGGGTGCGGCTAGACCTCGCAACAAGAACATCCGCACCCGATGTTGCTATGAGCCGAACCGATCGATCAGTTCCGAAAGCTCCATATGTGCGCTGCACGCCCCGTTACCCGGCTGCATCTCGCCGCTTTCCAGCGCCGTCGCGTAAACGACTGCCGGGTCAGCCTCGATGCGCTCTCGCAACGCTGCGAGCTTTGGCCAGCATTCCTTGTCGGCCACCCCATGGAAATCCAGCCATCGTGCAACGCCGATCAGAATAGCATCGGCAAGGGTTGGATGATCTGCAATCAGAAACTTTGTATCGCCGATCATCTCTTCGAGCCTGTCATGCCGCTCGATCACGCCCTCACTGCCCCATTCCCTCAAGGCCGACTGCATCGCCGGATTGGGTGGCTCCATCTCCATGGCGGCCCATAGGGGGCCGAACGAGCCGGTAAACCCGGTATTGATGAAGGCCATGATCTGATGCATTCGATCGGCCTGCCGCGACAGCGGATCAAAGCTGATCCGACGTTCCCTGTCCCGCGCTTCAAGCCAGGTTGCAATCGCCATGGTCTCGGTCAGCACCTCGCCCTTATCGGTGATCAAGGCGGGCGTTTCGACGCGCGGATTGAGCCGTTTATAGGCGGGTTCACGCATCTCGCCGAACATATCGACGCGGCAAAGCCTGTAGGGACGTGCCAACCATTCGAGCGCAGCCACAAGCCCCATGGAGCTTCCCGAGGGAAAGCCATACAGCAGAATAGGTTCCATGTTATCATTCTCCGTGATTTCTGGTGATCACGCTGCGCAGCGTGGGAGGAATTTAACGGGGCCACGCGCAAAGTAAATTACGCACCTTTTTGTAACCATGAGCGAAGAATGAAAAACCTTGTCTCACGTTGTCCCATCGAAGAGGTCATGCAGGTTCTGAGCGGTCGCTGGCCGACACTACTGATCTATTACCTTCAGGATGGCACGAAGCGTTTCAGCGATCTTCGCCGGGACAATCCGGCAATTTCTCACAAGATGCTGACACTGGAACTGCGCAAGCTAGAGGATGCAGGTATTGTCCAACGGACAGAATTTGCCGGTTACCCGCTTCGTGTCGAGTACGACCTGACCCCTGCCGGAGAAAGGCTGGTGCCCCTCATTGATGCATTGGGTGAATGGTGGGAAGCAACTGATGACCTTGACCGGCAGCAGGTCCTTGCGGCCGCAATGTCTGAACCGAAATAGCCGGACTGTCGTTTTCCGGTGCTTAGCTGGAACTCGACCATGTCCATGCTTCGGGTCCATCCCCAGGGACGCGTGAAACGATCGTTCAGCCGAATTAGCTGGTGGTCTATGCCGGAGCAAGTAAAGCGCCGGTGGACCCGCGGGTTCTGCGTGCGGCACATATGTAATTCTGACATCATGCTGACATAGCAAACGCGGCCTATTTGTGGTTGCTCGCCAGGCCCCTGTGACGCTGCGAGGCGGCCCGTCGAAGCTGCCGTTGGCACATCCTGTGGCATTGCGGGAACATGAACAACGGCAATGCGGGTTTTTGCTGCGGTTGCACAAACAAGGTGCCTGGGAAGGACAAGAGAGCAGACTGACCGATGATTCCATGTTTTGCGCTGCGATGGTATTCTCTTGGGCGCTTTCCGCCGTATGGCATGTATATGGCGACGGAGCTTTGCCAAGGACACATCCGGGTCATTGCAGTCCGGCCTTGCCCGCAATCGTTCAGCATATCGCCGGCCCGTGGTTCGAACACCGTTTCCGCGATCTCGACGCCAAGCAAATTGTGCTCGGGAGGTTTGAAACTGCCGAACCCCTCGGTGAAGACCTTGAAAGCCTGCGCAATTGGCGCTTCGACCACGACGGACTGTTTCACGGGCAAAGCAGATATTTGAATGCTCATGGTGTCTCCTCTGGCGGTTGTTCGACGACCACCCTGTAGGCCGCCAGGGTCTTGTCCCAATACCGGTCGAGCCAAGTGCGCATCTGGCCAGACCCGTGCGGATCGATGTGGTAGACATTGCTGGCACCTCTCGGCTCGGGGCGAACCAGAAGCGATTCACGCAGCACCTTGAGATGCCGGGATAGCGCAGATTGCGAAACCGGAACCTGCCGTGTGATCTCGGCCACGGTATGCGGATGCTCCGCAATCAGCTCGAATATCCTGCGGTGGGCGGGGTCGCCACGGGCGGCAAGCCGGGCATTACAAGTCAATCGGGATTACCCGGCTCGAAGGTCATCGAGGCGGAACGAACTGCCAATCACCTGCGTGACGCCTGCAACCTGCCGGTCCCTCTCAAGGAGCCATATTGACGGCCCGGAAGCCTTCTGCGACGAAACTTCATCGTCGTGATCGAACTCTGCAGAACCCGGCGAGTCACGCATTGCTACAAGGGGCAAAAAGACCATGATCCAAGGCAACCCTGACCTGATCGCGGAGATTCGCGACCGCTTCGAATATGTGGATAACTGTCCCTTCCAGGGCCCCGAGTGTTTTTCGAGAACGCCGGCGGCGCGTTGACGCTGAAATCCGTCGTCGAGACCTCGGCCAAATTTGCCGCCATTCCGGACAATCAGGGACGAGACAATCCCGCCGCGCATGCTCTGGTTGAGGTGATCGACAAGGCCAAGGGGGACATGGGGGTCTTCATGAACGCCTCCACCGGGCAGTTCATCGCCGGCGAGAGCGGCACCGAATTGCTGTTCCGCCTGATCCGCACTGCCTGTGTCAATGCCCCAAAGGGAAGCAAGGTGATCGGCTCGTCCATCGAGCATCCCGCCAGCCGGAGCGCCGCCCGCCGATGGGCCGAGATTGCGGGCCTGGACTACGTCAACGTGCAGCACGATAACGCAGCGGGAACGGTGAGCGCGGACGCCTATGCGGCCCGGATGACGCCCGACGTGGCGGTGGCCACGATCCTGCATGCTTCGCCGGTGACCGGCATGGGCATGGATGTTGCTGCAATCTCGAAAGCCATCCGGGCGGTGGCGCCGGACTGCCTGATCATCGTCGATGGCATCCAGCACGCGGCACATGGCCAGATCGATATCGACGCCTACGGGATCGATGGCTACGCCATCTCGCCTTACAAGGCCTTCTCGCGCCATGGTTTCGGGATCGCATGGCTATCGGACAGGCTCAGCGCCATGCCCCATGACAAGCTGATCGATGCGCCGGAAACCGGTTGGGAATTCGGCACCCGCGATACCGGAGCCTATGCGACGATGTGCGACGTGGTCGCCTATTTCGACTGGCTCGGCGGCCGGGTCTCGGACGAAATCGCGCCGCGCGCACGGATCGAGGCCGCGGGTCGTGCGATCCACGCCTATGAGACCCACCTGACCAACGCCCTGATCCACGGGACCGGCAATCTGCCGGGGCTGGCTGACATGGCGCATGTCACGATCCTGGCCGGCGCGGACAACCCTGCGCGTAAAGGTCTGGTGTCAATCGTGGTTGACGGGATGGCCTCGCCGGAGGTCGTGACGATCCTGAACGAACAGGGCATCCGCACCCATACCCGAAAAGCCGATCACTACAGCGGCAACGTCCTGAACCCCTTGGGGTTGCCCGATTGCATCCGCATCTCGCTTTGCCATTACAACACCGAACAGGAGGTGGCCCAGCTTCTGGCGGTAGTCAACGGGTTGGGCAATCGCTCTTGACTGGTGGAGCCTCCGGATTTGCGTCGCCTCCCCCAAAAAAGTGGAGGCGAAAGTCGTAAAAGGGCACGAGCCGACCGGTCTCCGCGCCGCAGCGGCCCTGGATGCCCGGATCGTGCCAAGACCGGGCACTGAGCGCCATTGATCAGAGTTCCTGTCGCGACCGATGCAGCTTTCGCATGGCTGTCGTTCAGCCGTCTTTGTAGTAATAGCTGTAGCCATTCAAGGCCGGCGCACCGCCCAAATGTGCGTAAAGAACCTTTGAGCCTTTCGGGAAGAACCCTTTCCTTGCGAGATCAATCATGCCTTGCATGGATTTGCCCTCGTAAACCGGATCGGTCATCATCGCTTCGGTCCTGGCGGCAAGGCGGATGGCGTCGTTGGTTTCCTCGGACGGAACGCCATAAGCCGGGTAGGCATAGTCCGGATTGATATGGATTTCGTCGTCGCCGACGGGGCGCCCCAAGTCGACAAGCGACGCGGTGTTGTCGACGATAGACCGCAGTTGTGTGCGGGTTTGGTTTACTGTGCCGGAGGCGTCGATCCCGATAACGCGGTCCGCGCGATCCTGGGCGGCAAAACCGACAATCATCCCTCCCTGGGTCGAGCCCGTGACAACGCAGACGACGATGTAGTCGAACCGGAAGCCCAGTTCCTCTTCCTGCTCGGCAACCTCTTCAGCAAATCCGATATAACCAAGTGCCCCGTATTTATGAACCGACGCACCCGCCGGGATCGGGTAAGGTTTGCCGCCCGCATCCTTCACGGACTGGATTGCATCTTCCCAGCTTTTGCGAATGCCGATGTCAAAACCGTCTTCCACCAAGCGGCTATCCGCACCCATCAAGCGGGTCATCATGATGTTTCCTACGCGGTCATAAACAGCGTCATAATGCGGGACCCATTTCTCCTGGATGACCAGGCATTTCATGCCCAGTTTCGCCGCCGTGGCAGCCACCATGCGCGTGTGGTTCGATTGTACGCCGCCGATGGAGACAAGCGTATCAGCACCGCTCGCGATGGCGTCGGGCACGATATATTCCAGCTTGCGCAACTTGTTCCCACCAAACGCCAGCCCAGAATTACAGTCCTCACGCTTGGCGTAGAACTCGACATCCGCGCCAACGGCCTCTGTCAGGCGGGGAAGATGTTCGATGGCGGTTTTACCGAAGGTAAGCGGATAGCGTTCAAACTTGTCGAGTAGTGACATGGGCGATCTCCTTGTTTGATTGCCGGAGATCATAGCGACAAGCTTGCGAGAGGTGCTCTCAAATTTGTCGACTATACTTTGCCATATGACGTTTAACTATGACAAATATTCTTATATCTTATCATTAAAATCAAAATTTATGGAAGATTCTTTCATGGATGACCTGGATCGAATCGATATTGGCATTCTCCGCCACCTTCAGGCCAATGGACGCCTTACGAATGCAGAATTGGCCAAGGCTGTGAACGTTAGCCCGGCCACTTGTCACAGGCGGACACACGCCCTTTTCGAAGCGGGACACATCTTTCGCGTTACGGGACAAGTGAACCCTGCATCTGTCGATCTCGGTACACTCGTGATGGTTGGAGTCGTGCTGGACCGATCCACCCCCGAGAGCTTCGCCGCCTTTGAAGAAGCGGTCTCTGGCATGAAAGAATTGCTCGATTGCCATCTGGTGGCCGGCGATTTCGACTATCTGCTCAAAATCCGCGCCAGGGACATGAATGACTTCAATGTCATGCACACCAAAATGCTGATCGCGCTCCCTGGCGTCCGGCAAATTCGAACTTTTTTCGTCCTCAAGGAAGTAAAGGAGAATGCCCCTTTGGCGTTTTGAAAGTAGCCTTTCGCTACATATGTGAGCTGCATCAAACTGCTCGACCGTTGGCACGCCCTCACGCCGGCACTGGTGCAGGCAAAGGTGCCGGCTTGTGAACCGCTACTCCGATCATCACCAAAACGACACCCAGCAGGTCGTTTCCATTCGTCGATGATGCAGAATTTTCAACCGATCAGTAACGCCCACCCCGAACGATGCTCACCGTGCCTCCCCTTTCAAAAGCACCAGCGAGATGACATCTGCCATCGCCTCATTCCCTGCCACGCCCGGATGCAGCCGGTCTCCGCTGTCAAAAGGAGGGTTCAGCCGCGACGAATCATCCGGATCACGCAGCACGGTATCGAAATCGACCAGCCCGTCGACAAGATCCGTCTCTCGCAGCCAGTCGTTGAGCTCACGGCGAAGAGCATCCTTCCCGGCGCTCCAATAAGTAGCTTCCAGCGGCGTGTCGGGCAGTGCGCCGCGAAATGGCGGGATCGTCCCCACGATCAAGCGCACATCGTGAGCCTTGCTCATCGCTGCAACAGCGGCAATGCCTGCCTGCAGGCGTTCAAGCGTCATGGGGGCCTCGTCAGGCGCAAAAGGCGAGCCCGGCCAGGCGATATCGTTGGTGCCGATCAAAAGCACCACGGCATCAATTCCCGGCACGGCGAATGCATCGCGGTCGATCCGCGCCAGAACGCTTTCTCCCATGCCGTCCGAAAGCAGCCTGCCGCCGGAGATACCCGCATTGACCACCGCAACGCCCTGTGGGGCGAGCCGACGGGCCAGGAAATCCGGCCAGCGGACATCCTCGTTCATCGCCGCACCATTGCCGTCGGTGATGGAATCCCCCATCGCGACCACGACCATCTCGGCCGGGCGATCGGTCAGCACGCTGGCAAGACTTACGCGGGCGGTGATTTCCTCATCAATGCGGTCTCCGTCAAGGACAAAGCCCGTTTCCCGCGCGTCCCAGTGGAAATCCTGCGCGACTGCACCCTTGCCATAACGCAGGCTGACCGAGATCCGCTGGCCGGCCTCAACCGGCAGCGCCACGGGGTCCGAGGTGATCCGCGCCCCCGGCGGTATGGTCACCTCGGGCTTGCCGCCAAAGAGGATGGGCAGTTCCGGCCCTTCCAGCGCGGCCCCTTCGCTGCCGAGGGCGATCATGGCCGCGTCAACAGGCAGGGGTCTGGTGCCGTAGCTGTTCGACAGGGTGATGCGCAGGTTGTCCCCGCCCCAGGCAAGGGTCAGCGGCTGGCGAATGGTTTGCCCGCCGATACTGTCGGGCAGGCCAGTGGGAAAATCAAACTCGGTGTCCCAGACCGCTTCCGGGCTTGCGGCCCAGGCCGGGGTCCATTCCTCTGAATGGACCGCTCCTCCGGATAGGGCGAGTAACAGTAGGGCGGTTGTCGCGGCAATCGGTTTCATGAATCTTTCCCGGATTTGAAGGTTGCAAGGGTCAGCAGCACGGCGAGGGTGGGCATGATGGCGCCAAGCGGGAACAGGCTACCAAGCCCCCATCCCGCAGCGATCGCGCTGCCACCGATGGCCGCGCCGATAGCGTTGGCAAGGTTGAAGGCCGAGATGTTCAGGGTCGAGGCCAGTTCCGCGCTTGCACCTTGGGACTGGCGCAGCATGAAGGCCTGAAGCGGCGCGAGAGTCGAGAAGGCCGCGGCGCCGAACAGGAACAGCGAGACCATCGCGGCGACCGGATTGCCCATGCCAAACCGCATGGCCAATATCACCGCCGCCAGCCCCGCCAATGTGCCCAGTAGTGCCGGGCGCAGCCCGCGATCCGCCAGGCGTCCGCCAAGCATATTGCCCACCACGATTCCGGCCCCGAACAACAGCAGGTATCGCGACACATGCGACGGGGAGACCTCGCTGATCCCGGTCAGGATCGGTGCTATATAGGTGAAGACCAGGAACACCCCGGCATAGCCGAGCGTCGTGGTGGCAAGCGCCAGTAGCGGCGCGCCACGCAAGAGCCGTGCAAGGCTGCGCCAATTCGCCGGGGTTTCGCCGTGGGTGCCGGCGGGCAGCGACAATGCGCTGGCGATCAGGGCCAGCAGGCCGATGCCGCTCACGCTCCAGAAGGTCGCGCGCCAGCCGAGTGCTTGGCCCAATTCGGTGCCGAAGGGCAGGCCCAGGACTGTCGCCAGCGTCAGGCCGGTAAAGACCAGCGCGATGGCCGAAGCCTTGCGCTCGGGCGGAACCAGGCTTTGCGCGACGACGGCACCGACGCCAAAGAAGGTGCCATGGGCAAAGCCGCTGATGACGCGCCCCAGCATCAGCAGCCCATAGCTTGGCGCGACGGCACAAAGGACATTGGCGAGGATAAAGATCGCCATCAGCGCAAGGATCACGTTGCGATGCTGCAGGCGTGCCGTGGCAAGGGTCAGCAGCGGGCCGCCAAAGGTGACGCCAAGCGCATAGCCGCTGATCAGCAGGCCCGCCGATGGCACGCTGACCGAAAGCGATTGCGCCACCTCGACCAGCAGCCCCATGATCACGAATTCGGTCAACCCGATCCCGAAAGCGCCGATGCCAAGCGCGACAAGGGCCCAACGGGCCGCGCGTCCGGTCTCGAAGCTCCCCGCGGTAAGAGTCGTCATGATGCAAATCTCCACTTGTTCGGATGGAAGATCGGCGCTGAGGACTTGAGAAACCAGACGCTGAAAACTACAAGGATATGTGCCTGTAATTCACAGATGAGCCAAGCAAATGCGCGACACCAACCGGCTTGCGGAGATCGAAACCCTGCTGAGCGTCATAGCGGAGGGCAGTTTCTCTGCCGCCGCGCGGATGCGTGGGATGACACCCTCGGCGGTTTCCAAGATGATGGCCCGGCTCGAAGATCGGTTGGGCGTGACACTACTGAAACGCTCTACCCGACAGGTCCATGTGACCGAGGAAGGCGCGCGCTTCGCGCGGCAGGGCCAGGCGATCCTGGAGGCGCTCGATGCGGCAGAGCACGAGGCAAGCTGCGGCCGGATAGCGGGCGCGGTGCGTATCGCCACCAGCGCCGCCTATGCCAATCATATCCTGGCGCCGATCCTTGGCGGGCTGTTGCGCGCCCATCCGGAGATCCGCATCGACCTGGTGATCGGCGATAATGTCAGCGATCTTTACGGCCAGCCGATCGATCTGGCAGTGCGGGCCGGGCCGCTTGAGGACTCGAGCCTCATGGCCCGTCACCTGGGCCGAAGCGAGATTGTCGAGGTCATGGCTTCCCCCAAAGGCGATGACGCGCCGCCCTCATTCCGGATCGGCTTTTCCTATGCCCGCCGCGACATGACATGGCGGGGTGGAACATCGCGCCTGCAGGCCAATGACGGGGCGACCATCGCAGCCCTTGTAGCCGCAGGCGCGGGCACCGCACGTGTCGGCCGCTTTACCATCGCCCGTGAACTGGTATCCCGAGAGGTCGTCTTGTGCAACCCGCGTGCCGAACCGGTTTTCGAGGATTTTCACCTGCTTTACGTAGGCAGGTCCATGACGCTTCCGCGTCGGGTTCAGGCCGTGCTGGACTATCTCGCCAAACATGGCCGGGTCGATTGAATCAGAGCCTAATGAATATCGGCAGGTAGGCCGGCGCCATGTAAGGCCCGGCCCATTTAGCGGTCACTCGTCAGGTCTTTGTGTCGCTGTGGGGCACCCCGTCGAAGCTGCCGTTGGAGCATCCTGTAGCACTGCACGAACATGAACGACGACAGTGTGGATTTTGTTTCCGTCAGTCGATCCCTGAATGGCCGGTTCCGGCAGTTCATGAGAGCGCTCGATCCTGCCCCACCATTATTGGGTGCCAGGCCCCTCAGTCTCGGACCAGAAAGTTGCTCCACGCACTTGAAGCACACATCATCATCCGAACAGATGCGTCATGTGTTTCAGGGCCAGCCGATAGACCGGAAATGGGGCTTTCGACACCCAGACAGTGTCCATCCTCACATTTCCATTCAGCCTCATACGCAGCAGCGTATAAAACAAAAATATCTGCCGCAGCGCATATTTACATCATATGCGCCTGAGCGTATTATCCTTTCATGGCAGACTTGGCGCGAACCCCGAGACAGATCGGCACTATCATCCAGCGAGCGCGCAAGAAGCGCTGCTGGACCCAGAGCGACCTGGCCGCACGTGCAGGACTGCGGCAGGCGACGATCTCGACCATAGAGACGGCCGAGAAGCCGGCAAAGCTGGAGTCTATCCTCGCTGTTCTCGCCGCCCTCGATATGGAGTTTCAAATCGCACCTCGCTCACAGGGCGACAAGACAGAAATCGAGGATCTGTTCTGATGGGCCGGCGCCCGGCCTGGCAGCCTTTGCGCGTCTACCTGAACAACCGCGAGGTCGGCACACTGAGCCGCGAGGGCAACGGCGCGACCCGGTTTTCTTATCATGATGACTGGCTAGCCTGGGAGAATGCGATCCCGGTCTCGCTCTCCCTGCCACTGCGCGAAACACCCTGGTACGGCGCGCCGGTTCTGCGATTTTCGAAAACCTTCTACCGGATTCTGACCGGGTCCGCCGACTTGTCGCCGAAAAGGTCGGCGCCCGCGGCACGGATGCCTACAGCCTCCTCTCCGTGATCGGCCGTGACTGCGTAGGGGCCTTACAGTTCATTGCCGGCGAAGACGAGATCCCCGACAGCACCGGTCGGCTGGTAGGCGAGCCGGTCAATGAAGCTGCCATCGAGAAACTGCTGCGAGGGCTCGGCCAAGCACCGCTTGGCTTGTCGCGCGATGACGATTTCCGGATATCGGTAGCTGGCGCGCAAGAGAAGACCGCCCTCCTCCGGCATGATGGCCAGTGGAAAAAGCCGCACGGCACCACGCCGACAACCCATATTTTCAAGACACAGATCGGCCGGTTACCCGGTGGGATAGATCTGTCCGACAGCGTCGAGAACGAATTCTACTGCTTGAAGCTTGCCGAGGCGTTCGGACTGCCGGCCAACCAGGCCAGTATGGAGACATTTGGTGAAACCCGTGCCCTGGTGGTCGAACGTTTCGATCGTCTCTGGGCCCGTGACGGCCGCCTCCTTCGGTTGCCCCAGGAGGACTGCTGCCAGGCACTTTCCGTCCCACCGACGTTGAAGTACCAAAGTGACGGCGGCCCGCGGATGGCGGACATCCTCGGCCTGCTTCAGGGCAGCGACCGGCCTGTCGAGGATCAGGACACCTTCCTGAAAGCACAGATCATCTTCTGGCTGATCCGCGCTACGGATGGGCATGCGAAGAATTTCAGTCTCTGGCTCAGTCCGGGTGGCAGGTACCGCATGACACCACTCTACGACATCGTTACAGCGCAGCCGGCTCTCGATGCCCGGCAGATCGAGCAAAAGCAGATGAAGATGGCAATGTCCGTCGGCGACAGCCGCCACTACCACTTCGACAAGATCCTGGGGCGGCATTTCGTGCAGACTGCTGTACGGGGTGGAATATCCCGCTCACGGGCGATTACCCTCCTTGAGGAGGTCCTCGAACGCCTTCCGCGGGCTCTGGAGGCTGCTACTGGCAGCCTTCCGCGCGGGTTCCCCGACACAGTGGTGCAGAGTGTTTCAGGCGCGGCCATCGCGCGCAGCAGGCGCCTTCTGACACTCGGGACATAGAGATTGTCGGCCGCGCAACATTGGAGGACGTTAACAGGAATATGTCGACACAGACCGAAAAGATCGGCACATCGCGATGACATGTCAATAAGATAGACATAAGCCCCGGATATCCACCGCCCTCCGTGCAAGCCGTATGCGAGGCCCATATATGATCCGTCCCGCTGGGGAGGCCCCTCTAGCTTGGCACCCTCGAACCTCTCGGCAGGCAACCGGCCCATGGACGAAGCCGCTTGCGCTGCAATGGCGCATGTGGCTGGCATTCCGTGATGATCTGACCGTGGTGCGTTTGGGGATTGGCGTTTCTGGCTGACGATTGAGGCCTTCTCAATCGACAGACAGGAGGCTCCCATGACAGAGGAGAGAGCAACCCGCTGCGCGCGCGGATGATCGAGGACATGCGCGTCCGCGGGATGGGTAACAAGGCCCAGAAAGTGCAGATCAGCCCGATCTCGCCGCGCCAGCTGAACCGGGCCCCAAATATGCCCCTCAATCAAAACGCTCAGGACGGAAACTCTCCAGCATCGGGTGGCGGATTGACAGGCCCATTTCCTCGGCAAGCATCTCGCCCGCGATCAGGCCAAGTGTTGCACCACTGTGACTGAAGGCGACGTGGCAGCCTGGAAGCGCCGAAAGCTCTCCGAAAACCGGCTCGCCATCGCCGGGAATGGGTTTCGGACCAAGGTGAACACCTGCGACTTCGAGTTCGGGTATCGGGTTCAGAACCTTGCGAGCCTCGTCCAGCAGGCCGGTAACGGTTTCAGGACGAGCCTCGAAACTGCCATCCTCATGCACAACGACCTCTTCTTCCGACCAAGCTGAATCGAGAAAGAACGCCCCGTTCGGTGTCGGCCGGATCGCAACACGCGGGGTATTCAGAACCGCACGCAGCGGATGGGCCACGGGCCGGGTCTCGACCAGCAGGGCGATGGGACTGGCGTCGCCGATCGTGATCCCGTGACTGGCCAGCATCGCAGGCACCGAAGGGCCCGTCGCCAGCAGCACCGCGTCACCGGTGAACTCCCGGCCATCCGCGGCCCGTGCCCCGGTCGCCCTGCCCTCGGAAACGATCAACTCCGCCTTACCGGAATCGGTTACGATCCTGCCGCCAGCCGAGAGAAGCTCTTTCGCCAAAAGCCCGATCAGTGAGGGCAGATCGACCCAGCCCTCATTCGCGTTCAGGATCGCACCGGGCGCGGTCACGGCGTCGCCATTGACCCCTGCAATACGTTCCACGACCTCGCCCCCCGACAGGAGTTCCGACTGGTAGCCCAGATCACGCTCGTAGCGATAAACAGCCGCGATCTCGTTGCTCTCATCCGCCGCGTCCCATGTCAGCCCGCCACCGAAACTGATCCAGTTCGCACCGGGATGGCGATCCGCGAGACAGCGATAGCGGTCAATCCCCGCCAACCGCAACCGATGATAAGGCAGTAAACGGCGGCGGGCGCTGTTCAGCCAGGCAAGCGACCGGCCCGATGCGCCCGAGCCCAGGGGGCCATCGTTCAGCAGCGTGACCGAGACGCCCATGCGGGCCAGATGAGCAGCAGTGGATACGCCGAATATACCTCCGCCAATAATAACGGCGGATTCAATGGTCAGGGCGGCCGGTTGCATGGTGGTTCTCCTGTGATCTTGGTAATTCTTCGGATGCTAACGGGGCGCGCTCAGGTCGTGACCAGCTCCCATCCTCCGCTTTCGGCCGCGCGGGTCAGGGCCTCGGTCGTGGCGGCATTGCATATCGCATCCGCAGGGCCGTTGAGCGGGGGTTCGCCGCTGCGGATCGCGCGGGAGAATTCCTCGGCCTGCAATTGGTACTGGTTGGCGGGCGGAAGAATTTCGACCTGCCTGCCCTTGCCCAACAGGTCCGAACCGTCATCGATGATCAGCCTTGCCGCGTGATCGGGCGGGCAATTGAACGGCGCATCGAAGAGCATATAGCCCTCTGCACCGAGAATGGTCATCTGCTGCGCCAATGCGGATTGGGTTGCGACGGTAAAGCTTAAATGCGTACCATCGGGGAAACGGATCATGCCACTGGTCAGCCGGTCGGTGCCGAACTCCGGATCGCGATCCATCACGGCACAAACCGCCTCGGGCTCGGAGCCGAACAGCCAGCGACCCGCCCGGACCGCGTAGCAGCCGATATCGTATAGCCCGCCGCCGCCGATATCGGGTTTGTTGCGGACATTTTCGGGATCGGTATTGGAATAGCTGAACAGCACCTGGATCGCCGAGGGCTTGCCAATCCGACCCTCGCGCAGCAGATCGCGTGCTCGCACCCATTGCGGATGATGGCAGATCATGAACGCTTCGGCCACCTGTCGTCCGGCGACCGACGCCGCCTCGGCGACTTGCCTTGCCTCTGCCTCGGTCATGGCCAGCGGTTTCTCGCACAGCACATGCTTTCCCGCCTTCAATGCCTGTATCGTAACGGGCACATGCAGGTGATTGGGCAGTGGATTGTACACTGCGTCGATCTCGGGATCGGCCAGCAGTTCATCATAACTGCCATAGGCACTCCCGATCCCGAACTGACGGGCCACAGTCTCGGCGCGATCGTTCTGCCGGGAAGCGATGGCCGTCAGCTCGCAATTTGACGCGGCGTTCAGCGCTGGAAGCATCGCCTTGATGCCGATTCCAGCAGTACTGAGTACGCCCCAGCGGATGGGTTCCATATCGATTTCTCCAGGTTTCACGTGACTACAGGACTTCGGCGAAGAATTTCTTCAGCCGTTCGGTGCGTGGAGCCGTGAAAAGCTGCTCGGGCGGACCGGCCTCCACGACCTGGCCTTCATCCATGAAAACGATCCGGTCGGCAACATGACGGGCAAAGCCCATTTCATGCGTAACGACCACCATTGTCATGCCCCGACGGCCCAGATCGGCCATCAGGTTCAGCACACCCTTGACCAGTTCGGGATCGAGCGCACTGGTGACTTCATCGAACAGCACGACCTCCGGCTCCATCGCCAGGGCGCGGGCGATGGCGACACGTTGCTGCTGCCCGCCCGACAGATTGCTGGGCCGATGATCGCCACGCCCCTGCAGCCCCACCTCCGCCAACCGGGCATCGGCGATCCGACGCGCCTCGTCACGCCCGATCCCCTTGATCTTGGTCAAGGCCAGCATGATATTCTCGCGGGCGGTGTGATCCGGGAAAAGATTGAAATGCTGGAACACCATGCCGATCCGGGCACGCAGCTTTTCGGGCTTCATCAGGCGGATATCCTCGCCATCCAGCTTCATCACCCCGGCATTGCTTTCCACCAGCCGGTTGAGGCTGCGCAGCAAAGTCGATTTCCCCGAACCTGATGGCCCGATGACACAGGTCACGGTGCCCTTGGGAACCTCGAGATCGATCCCCCTCAGCACCTCAAGGGCGCCATAGCTCAGACGCAGCCCTTTAATCGACAGGCTGCCGCCGTTGAACCGCGTTGTCTCGCGTTCCTGCGACACGGCGGTATTCAATTCTTCGACTTCCTCCAGCCCGCTGGACGGCTGAGCGCGAGAGATGCGCTTGCCTGTGCGCAGCCGCTGGTCAATATAGTTGACCAGATGGGTCAGCGGCACGGTGATGACCAGATAGAAGATCCCGGCCAACAGCAGGGGCGACAGATTCCCGGTGACCACGGCAGCATCCTGCCCCACCCGGAAAATTTCACGTTCGGAGACCAGCAGACCAAGGAAGTAGATCAGACTGGAATCCTTCACATTGGAGATGAACTGATTCACCATGGCAGGAAGAACCCGGCGGATCCCCTGTGGCACGACGATCAGCCGCATTCCTTCGCTGTAGCTCATGGACAGAGCGCGGCAGGCCTCCATCTGGCCGGAGGGGACGCTTTGAATCCCGGCGCGAAAGATCTCGCCCATATAGGCGCCCGCAATCAGGCTGAGCGCCAGAATACCCAGTGGATAGGGCGAGGGTCCGAAAATCTCGCGACCGATCCCGGCGAAGCCCTGCCCGATCAGCAAAATGGTCACGATGGCCGGCAGACCCCGGAAAATATCGGTATAAACCCGTGCCGGCCACCGCAGCCACGCCGCACGCGAAATACCCATGACCGCCAGTATGACACCGATCATGATCCCGATCACCGTCGAGAAAGCTGCCAGAATAAGCGTGTTTTTCAGACCGACCGTCAGCATGATCGGCAGGATTTCGGCCATGGCATCCCAGTCAAGGAACGTCCGACGAAGATTCTCCAGCCACATGAGAAGACCCTTTCAGAAAGATCGCGCCTGCATTCGCATCACGACATGAATCTCACCCCACCAGCTGCCGGTATGGTCGCGGCAACCGATGACGTGATTGCCCAGGATTACTCTTTCGGGAGATATTGCTCGGGCATCGGGGAGCCCGGGAACCATTTCTGGTAAAGGTCGCGCCAGACGCCTTCCTGCATCGCATCATGCATCGCCTTGTTCAACGCTTCGCGCAAGGCGTCATTGCCCGGCTTGACCGCAAAACCCGCCGGCGCATCGAAAGACGGGATATTCGCCTTGATTTTCAGTTCTTCATAACGCTCGCCATAATCCTTGGCAGCCTCGTAATCGAGGAAATGCGCATCTACAGTGCCATTGTTCAGCGCAGCCACCCCGGTATTGTTGTCGGGGAATTGGACGATCGCGGCCTCTGGGAAGTTCTTCTTGGCATACATCTCCTGCAAGGTGCCCTGAACGACACCCAATCGTTTACCTCCCAGACTGGACGTATCCTCGGTAATCGCCTCATCACCCGACAGCACCGAAAGATACCCCGCCAGGTAGCCATCCGAGAAATCAACAACCTCCTCGCGCTGCTCGGTGATCCCGACAGCCGCAGCGGCAATGTCGAAACGGCCATTTGCCACCGACGGCAGCAAGGCTGCGAATTCCTGACCGGTGAACTGGATCTGATCCTCGGCGAAGCCGACCCGGCCCAACACCTCCTTCAGGAACTCGATATCGAATCCGGTGAATTCCCCCGTCGCAGTGGTGAACGCGTAGGGCTTTGCATCCCCCAAAGTCCCGACACTGACCATCCCTGCCTGAATCAGGTTATAGGGATTGTCCTCATCGGCCTGCGCGCCTGCGATCGTTCCTCCGAACGCCAGCAATGCACATGCCGCCAGCGACGCGAAGCGCGTTGTCATCCCATGAAACATTCCAATTCCTCCCCTTTTTCTCCGATCGACCGTCGATACATTCGGAATCGATCAAATCTTGATTGATACCGGTATCAATCGTAGTGAGACCGGTATCAATCTGTCAAGATATCACCTATTATTTATTTCACACCAACTGTATTGGCATCGAAACGACAAGATCAGGCAATTGATTATGAACAGGAAAAAAAACTCGATAACGGTTGCGGACGTGGCGCGGGCAGCAAATGTATCCAAAGCCACGGCGGCTCGAGTGTTGGGCGGGTATGGCGTGGCCAGCGAATCAACCCGCCGGTCAGTCATCGAAGCGGCGGATCGCCTGGGGTATCAACCCAACGAATTGGCCCGATCCATGAGCACCGGACGAACCGGGTTGATCGGCGTAGTTGTCGGCGATATCGAAAACGCCTTCTTCAGCCGGGCGGTTCGCGGCATCAGCGATACTGCGCGCGCTGCGGGCCTGAATGTCGTCATCGCGAATTCCGGCGAAAGACCCGAGCAGGAACGCGAAATGGTCTCGGTTCTACTGCGCCAGCGGGTGGCGGGCCTGATCGTTGCGCCAACCGATGACCGGGATGTTCGTCACCTGAAGGATGCGATCAAGGCGGGAACGCCGGTTGTCACGCTGGATCGCTGGGTGCCCGATCTCGGCGCCGATGGTGTATGCGGGGGAGATCATGCTGCTGCAACCGAAGTGATGGAGCATCTGTTGGTCAACGGTCACAGACGCATCGCCTATGTGACCGCGGTCGATCTGACGGACGGACGACTTTCCGACCTGTCGGATATCCCCATCTCCGCCGTACGTGAAAGGGTGCGCGGCTTCATGGATGCCATGCACGGGACGGGCATTGCCAATTCCGCCACATTTGTGCGTGGCGGAGCTGTAGACAGCCGCTCGATTGACGGCATCATCGACGGGCTGCTGACGGATGAACAGCGATTCACCGCGATACTTGCATCCGACAGCCTTATTGGCGCCGAAATCTACCGCTCGCTTTCAGCGCGCGGAATACGGCTGCCCAAGGACATGTCGCTCGTCTCCTGGTTCGATGCGGACTGGACGCGCGTCACCTCGCCTCCGGTTTCGATCATCGACCAGCCGACATATCTATTCGGTCAAACCGCCGTCAAACGATTGATCGCTCGTTTGGAAGGCCAGGCGATACCTCCAGATCAGATCGTGATCCCGACACCATTCATCGCTCGCGGCTCCACGGGTAAATCTCGAACGACAGGTTGACCCTGAACCGAACGGCTTCCGGTTGAACAAGACGCCATGTTCGCCACTGCGCGGCCTTATATCGGCGCCACCGATCCACGGATGATTAACTTGGTCGCGAATCTGCGATGCTGCGGCTCCGACATGTCCCCTTCGATCCGCTTCAACAGGATTTCTGCAGCCAGCGGCCCGATTTTGCTGATCGGCTGCGCGACAACGGTAATCTGGGGATCTATGAACGTGGCAAGGTCGAAATCGTCGAAACCGACCAGAGATACTGATGCTCCTCCACTAGATTTGTCCACCGTTATGTCTAGGAAAACGGAAGATCAGAAATGGCGAACAAGCGTCACAAACCCGAAGAAATTATCACAAAGTTGCGGCAGGTTGAGATCTTGGCCGGCCAAGGAATGTCGCGTGTCGATGCGATCCGTGAAGTTCGCATTCTCTGCCTGGGCGACCTATGCGCTCGCCGGTCTTGCCATGGCCTATCTTTGCTATCGGCGCAACCTGCCGCTGACGATCCGCTCCAGCCTGACGCCGCTTTTCGGCCGCAGCCTTTCGGGGCTGCTGGGACACGCCATCGACATCGTGGCCGTCGTCGCCACGGTATTGGGCGTTGCGCAGACCCTGGGCTTTGGCGTCGAACAATTCGTTGCCGGGATGAACCGCATCATACCGGGCGCTTGGATGCTCGACGATTCCGACAAGGCAACCCCCGCGGCGGTAACGCTGGCCCTTCTGATCATCATGGCTGCCTCGACCCTGTCCGCCGTGTCGGGCGTTGGCAAGGGGATCAAATGGCTGTCGAACCTGAACATGGGCCTGAGTTTCTTTCTTCCGGTCTTCTTCCTGCTGTTCGGCTCGACATTCTTCGGACTGCACACGCTGTTCTACGGGCTGATGCAATATATTATCCAGCTCCCGGAACTGGTCTTTACGGTCTGGCGTCCGGACGGGACCTCTGTCGGTGACGCATTGGCACAATGGCAAGGTGACTGGTCCGTATTCTATTGGGCCTGGTGGATTGCTTTCGCACCTTTTGTCGGCCTGTTCCTGGCCCGTGTATCGCGTGGACGCAGCATCAGGGAATATGTCCTGGGTGCGACGGTCATGCCGGCGATGATGTGTTTCGTGTGGTTTGCGCTGGTCGGCGGCACCGCGATCGACCTGACACTGAACGGCGGCGCTGGAGGCGCAATCAGCAACGCCGGGCAGGAATCGCAACTATTCGCGATGATCGACTTCATGCTGCCTCCGCAAATCGCCTGGTTCATGGCAATCGTCATCGTGATGCTGCTTCTGACATTTCTGGTGACGACGGCGGACTCTGCCATCCTGATCATCAACACGATCAATTCCGCAGGCGACGAAAGCCCCCGTGGCAGGATCCATATCATCTTCTGGGGTATTGCGCTGACATTGGTGGTCGCCGCTCTGCTGATGGTCGGCGGCCTCGAAGCGATCAAGACGGCCATGGTCATAGGAGCCTTGCCCTTCAGCCTGGTGATGGTGTTGATGGGATTATCGCCTGTTAAGGCGATCATCCGCGATACCCGGCGCGAGATGAACGGCATTCCCTCAACCTATCCGGTCGGGCTGCGCCCCGGCGAATGAAACTGACGATCCACGATCCAGGCTGCCGGCCGCCCTCCAGGGGCGGCCGCTGTCATTTCATCCGCATCTTTCCGGGCCGTGATGCTCTCTATGAGCCATCTCCATCCGGCACGTCCGGATCGTCCTGGTATGCCTCTTGCTCCAGCCATTGCCAGAATGCCTCAACCTGCGGAAGGCGGACGGCATTGGTCCGGCGCAGGGCGTAAAACGCCTCGGCGCTCGGTATTCTTTGCTGGAAGGGTGCGATCAACGTGCCACGATTGAACAGATGACCGTTCAGTTCGCTGCGGGCGAGCGCGAAACCCATGCCGTTCTCGGCCATTGCCAGGGCCGAAATCAGCGTGTCGAACTGAAGTCCGGAGGAAGGATCGACACCGGTGATCCCGCATTCGCGCAGCCAGTATCCCCAGCCCTCACCATAGCCGATGACATGCAGCATCCCATGTCGTGTCAGTGCCTCTTCAACCGATGCACCCGCAAGTTCCTCCGCCACCCATGGTGCACAGACCGGCATCAGGGTATCGCGTGTCAGTCTCATGGCTGTCAGGCCATCCCAGAGCCCGTTTCCGTAACGCACCTCGATATCGGCTTCCTTGCGTTCACGTTCCTCGACCCAGATGTTCGAGCTGAAACGCAGAACGATGTCGGGATAGTTTGCTCTGAATCTCCGCAACCGTGGTGCGAGCCAGTTGACGAGGAAAACCAGGTTGATACGAAGCGTCAGCTCGCGGATACGACCGCTTCCGAAGATCTCTTCCGTGGCAACGGCCATCCGATCTATGCCGTCGCGGACGGCAGGCAAATAGGCGCGCCCCGCTTCGGTCAAGGCAACTCCTCGCGGCAGACGCTTGAACAGCTCGACGCCCAAATGAGCCTCAAGCCCACGAATCTGCTGGCTGATCGCGGCTTGGGTCAGGCTCAGTTCATCGGCCGCGATCGTGAAGCTCATGTGCCGGGCGGCGACTTCGAAGGCACGCAGCCAGTTCAGCGGCGGCAAGCGTTTACGTTTCTCTTTGGTCTTTCTTGTCATCGCGGCATATCGGCGTGAGGTGGTGGGGCCTGATTCATCCGAAATACCATAAGCTAAAAAGGCCCATGGGTCCGGGCTGTTTGCGCACAAGGAATCGACATTCGCGACAAGCGGGTCAGTTTGACCGTCTCGAACCGCGATCCTGCCCCCGAGGCATAAAATAAGTTTGGCCAAACACGTTTAATATTTTGGTGGTGAGCGGCCTGCAGGCTTTCTATTTTCAGGACCGAACCCGGCGCTGTCCGCGCGAACCCGGATGGTCCGCAAGCCATTCAAATCACATGCCTTTATCTTCCCGTCTCGCATCCGCAGCGGATGCGAGCCATGGCTTCGCGCGGCCTGCACGGTTCTCGATGGAAAAAGCGTCCAGGCTTGGAACGCCTTCAAAGGAGAACGAAGTGAATCGGACTAATAACCTGCCGCTCGCCGGTGTGCGCATCCTGGATCTCGGGCAGCAGATCGCCGCGCCGGCCTGCGCGATGATCCTTGCCGATCTTGGCGCCAATGTGGTGCATGTCGATCCGCCCCAGGGTCCCGCCTGGGATCATCCGGCGAATGCGATCCTCAATCGCAACAAGAAGATTCTACGGCTGGATCTCGGCTCGGCCGAAGGCCGGACGCAACTTCTCTCCCTGATCGACGAAGCCGATGTCGTGATCGAGAACTTCCAGCCCGGGGAACTGCTCGCATCCGGCATCGATCTCGCCATGCTTCGCCAGCAGCGCCCCGAGTTGATCACCGTCTCTCTTCCTGGCTTCGCCAGCAACGATACGCTTCGTCGCGAATGGAAGGCAACGGAGGCAATCATTGCTGCCACCGCGGGGGCATTCACCGATATGGGCTTCAACCGTGTGTTGATGGGGCTGAATCCAAGCTTCTCACCGCTCCCGCTCGGTTCGGCCTATGCCACGACCCTGACCGCCGCCTCGGTTGCACTGGCGCTGAACGCCCGCGAAGAGACCGGTCGCGGCGATGCAATCGAAGTCCCTGTCGTCGCCGCGCTGATGGAAGGGTTGTCGTACAATTCCTATGTCATCGAGGGCCTGCCGGAGCGCTACAAGACCATGCGCGAGCTTGAAATCGAGCATCGCAAGGCCAACGGAATCGAGATGGATCTCGGCTACGAAGCCCTCCAGGAGTATCTGGACCCGTTCTACCGCACCTATGAATGTGCCGATGGCCGGCTGTTCTATTGCGTCTGCCCGTCTCACCGCAATCACGCCAAGCGCGCGCTGACGGTCCTCGGCATTTATGACGAATTGATCGCCGAGGGTCTGCCCGAGGTCAGGGACCTGCATGCCCCAATTGCGGAATGGGACGGAGAAACCTCGATCGGGGTCTATCCGCTACCGAAGAAATGGGCCGATATCATCTCGGAAAAAATGAAGCGCGCCTTCAAGACCAAGACCTCCGAGGAATGGGGCCGTATCTTCGGTGAAGGCCGGATTCCCGGTGCGCCGCATCGCACCACGCGCGAATGGGTCAATGATGCGCATACGCATGCCGCGGGCCTCATGCTGAAGGTCGAGGATCCCGAATATGGCGAGATGATCCAGCCCGGCCCGGTCGTCTGGCTGGAATCCTGTGCCGAGGATATGCTGTCGCCCGCTCCACGCGAGATGGTCGACTACGAGACCGCGTTGGCCTGGCTGCAAGCGGCGGGCCCGCGCTTTGCGCCCGTCACGGCTGCCCCGCTTCCGGATTCACGCAAGCCCTGGCTCGAAGGAGTGCGCGTTCTGGACCTGACCAACGTGATCGCCGGGCCCCATTCCACGGCATTCCTGACCCGTTTCGGCGCCGAGGTAACCAAGCTGGACCCAGTCACGCCGCTTTACGATCCCTTGATCGGGACGCTTTTCACCTTCCAGACCGGAATGGGCAAGCGCAGTGCCCTGGTCGACATCATGTCCCCCGAGGGACGCGAGGTATTCAACCGCCTGCTGCGCAATACCGACATCGTCGTCATCAACGCCCCCGAGCGTCAGCTCGAACCGCTTGGGCTTGATCAGGCCAGCCTCTCCGCAATCAACCCCCGGGTGATATTCTCACGCCTGGACTGCTTTGGCGGCCCGCACCGGGGCCCCAAGACCGATTATATCGGCTATGACGATATCATCCAGGCCAATAGCGGTATCATGAGCCGATTCGGCGGCGAAGCCACCCCGGAAGAACATGCTCACCTGGGGACGCTCGACGTGAATTGCGGTTTTGCCGGAGCCGTTGGCGTCGCGGTCGCGCTTTACCATCAGCGCCGCACGGGTCAGGCTACCCGTCCACGCACATCGCTCTCGGCGGTTACAAACCTGGCGCAGATCCCGTTTGCCTTCGATTACGACGGACGGGCACCGTTCAACGAGCCCTCGGGACGCCAGGCGCTTGGCCATCATGCGCTGTCGCGCTTCTACCGCGCAGGCGATGGCTGGCTCTATCTCGACTGTTCGAACAACGAGACCGAGACGCTGGACAAGATTCCCGGCCTCGAGGGTATCGCCCGCAGTAATGATCTGTGCGGGTTTCTTGAAACGGCCTTGAGCACCGTCACTGCCGAGGAATGGGCCGCACGCCTGCGCGCCTATGGAATTGCCGCCGCGGTCCCCAACTCCATCGAGAACCTGCGTGCGCTTTACTCACGCGAAGCCGATGGCACCGCAGGCACCACGATGGGCAGTTTCGCCTTTTCGATTCACCGCGACCATCCCAGTGGACATTGCCTGACGCAGATCGACCATTATGCCATCCGCCCTTCGGAAGTTCCCATCAGGGCCGCTTCGCTGCCCGAACGCTGGGGACACTCAACGCGCGAGGTTCTGGCCAATGCGGGTTACAGCGATGCAGAGATAACCGCACTGATCGCGCGGAACGTCGTCTCGCTTGGCTGGGCGCAAGAATTCCTGCCCAGCTGATCCATCCGGCGCGGAACCGGCTATCCCCGGGCGCTCCGCTACGGCGGGGCGCTTTTCGAATGCGGCAGGGGCTGCACGAACAGGCTGCAATTCATCCAGTTCTTGCCGGAAACAATCCCTGAATCGGATCATGCGCTTGGGTGGCCCGGATAACCTGATCGGCTGATGATCCCGATTGCGCGTTCAGGCATCAATGTTCCAGACGCGCATCATGATTCTCCGGGCCAGTTCGACCTGGGTCTCGGCACTTCTTCGTTGCAGCGAAATGAATGCCAGCGAAGCCTCTAACTCATGATCTTCCACGATGACCAGGCCATGAGCCTGCTGCTCATGCAGCGCGATTGATTCACGCGACAGGCACAGCCCCACTCCAGAGCGCACCAATGCCAGCATCGACATTTCCTGGTCAGCCAGGGTGACACAGTTTTGCCGGATCCCGAGCGGCTCAAGAACACGCAGCAGCAGGCGATGATGAACCGATTCACGCGGCGTGCCGATCCAGGGCAGCCGGGCAAGCTCGGCCCAACCCAGCCCGTGTACCCGGCTTTCCCAACGCGCTGGCGCAAGAATGCGATAGCGGAAACGGGTCAGTTCCCGATAGGCGACGCCGCCCTTCTTCTCCACCGCACCAGAGCCCGCAACGATTGCAATATCGTCGAGCGTGCCGAGAAAATAGCCGATATCCAGTTCTTCGCGCAGGATCTTCAACAGGATCTCGCCGCTCATGCCATGAACGAGCTGAGTTCGCAGCTCGGGAGCCGCCTCGACGAGTTCGCTGAGAAAGGTTCCGAGACGGATGAAACTGGGATCCACCACGGTACCGACCCGCAATTGACCGCCGACCACATGTGTGAGGCGCTGCGCGGTCTGGCCGAATTCGGCAAGTGCACCCAAGACCTGCTCGGCCTTGACCATCAGCACCTTGCCATCGGCGGTCAGGTCCAGGCCCTTCGGAGTGCGCTGAGACAATTCAAGCCCGGTATCCTGCGCCAGTTTGCGCAATTGCAGACTGACCGCAGGTTGAGTGAGGCACAGGATATCCGCGGCGCGCGATACGTTTCCCTCGCGTGCGACAGTGATAAAGGCCTGAAGAGTCTTCATATCGATCCGGTTCCGCATATTAGCGGAAATTATATGAGCGGTTTGAATTAATCATTGGAAATATCCTCCCTCCGGACACAAACAGGTCATTGTGATCGGAGGCAAGAATAGTGACCAACAACAGGATTAACCACTCTAACCGGAGGATATTGCCGGTTGGCTTGAACGATTGTGACACCGGCACAACCCGCGGCGCCGCCCGCCCGTGCAACGTGAAACCGGCCGCTCATCTTATGTCCGAACGGAGCTGAGCCATGCCCAGAGATGCATTCGACTATATCGTAATCGGGGCAGGTTCTGCCGGATGCCTGCTTGCAAATCGTCTCAGCAAGGATCCCTCCTGCCGGGTCCTGCTGATCGAGGCAGGAAAACGGGACAACTATCCCTGGATCCATATTCCCGTGGGATATCTCTATTGCATCGGTAATCCGCGCACCGACTGGCTGTACCAGACCGAACCCGACGCGGGTCTGAACGGCCGCAGTCTACGGTATCCGCGCGGCAAAACCCTGGGCGGCTGCTCGTCGATCAACGGCATGATCTACATGCGTGGCCAGGCGCGCGACTACAACAACTGGGCCCGGCTGACCGGAGACGACGCCTGGAGCTGGGAAAGCTGCCTGCGCGATTTCAAGGCACATGAGGATCACCACAGCCTGGATGACGGCGCCGATCCGCAGACCGGCGCCAATAGCCGACTTTCGGATATCCACGGTCATGGTGGCGAGTGGCGGGTGGAAAAGCAGCGGCTGCATTGGGACGTGCTGGAGGAATTCGCCACCGCCATGACCGAGGCCGGCTTTGAGCGCAGCGCCGATTTCAATACCGGTGACAATTCAGGCGTGGGTTATTTCGAGGTCAACCAGCGGTCCGGCTGGCGCTGGAACACGGCCAAGGCATTTCTGCGTCCCGCAAAGACCCGCCGGAACCTGACGGTCTGGACCGAGGCACAAGTGGATCGCTTGCTGATCGACACCCAGGCTGATGGCCGTCAACGCTGCACCGGCGTCATCGTCCGCAGAGGCCCTGACGCAACCCCCGTTCGCGCCAGCCGCGAGGTGATCCTGTCCGCCGGTGCAATCAATTCCCCCAAGATCCTGCAACTCTCGGGGATAGGTCCAGCCGAGTTGCTGCGGCGCCACGGTATCGACGTGCTGACCGATCTGCCCGGCGTGGGAGCAAACCTGCAGGACCATCTGCAAATCCGTACCATCTACAAGGTGACGGGTGCCAAGACCCTGAATTCGCTAGCCAACAGCCTGTTTGGCAAAGGCATGATAGGGCTGAAATACCTTCTGACCCGTTCGGGCCCGATGAGCATGGCTCCCAGCCAACTGGGCGCCTTCACCCGCTCGGACCAAGGCCAGCCACATGCCAATTTGCAATATCATGTCCAGCCGCTCAGCCTAGATGCCTTTGGAGAGGGCCTGCATCGCTTTCCGGCAATCACCGCCAGCGTCTGCAATCTGAACCCGACCAGCCGCGGAACCGTCCGGATCCGCTCGAACACAGCCCTGGATGCGCCGATCATCGCGCCCAATTACCTTTCCACCGATGAAGATCGCCGGATCGCGGCCCAAAGCCTGCGCCAGGTCCGGAGGATCGTATCGCAACCCGCCTTCGCCAAATATAAGCCGGAGGAATGGAAGCCCGGCCCACAGTTCCAGACCGATGAAGAACTGACTCGCCTGGCAGGAGATATCGCGACAACGATATTCCATCCGGTCGGGACGGCAAGAATGGGGCAGAACGGCGATCCGCAAGCAGTGGTCGATAATCGCCTGCGTGTACGTGGCGTTTCCGGACTCCGCGTCGTGGATGCCAGCGTCATGCCAACCATCACGAGCGGCAATACCAACTCTCCGACATTGATGATTGCCGAGAAAGCCGCGCGGTTCATCCTGGCGTCATCTTAACGCTCGATGCTGCCCCTGGGCATATTCGACGGCACCGGCGGGGTTTGAGAGGCTATTCATGCCCGCCCCGCCGGAACGGCTGCCGAAGGCTTCCGCACTGTTTCCTGCCGCCAGCCATCACTTGCCCTGACGGACCACCAGCACATCGCATTCGGCATGCATGACCACATGCGCGGCGGTCGAGCCGATGACATAGTCCCGGATGCGCGGGTTATGCGAATTCATCACGATCAGATCACAGCCGAATTCCCGCGCCGCGCGTGGAATGGCGCGGTGTGGTTGCCCGGTCCGGATCACGGAGCTGATGGTGATGCCATCGGTGTCGTGACGCTTCACGAAGGCCTCCAGTTCGGGCTTGCTGTCCTCTGGCAGGGCTTTCAGGTTCTTGCTGATCTCGGGCACGACGGTCAACGCGATGATCTCGGCGTTTCGGGCCCGGGCGATGGACAGGGCCTTCATCATCGACTCGTCGGAAAGGGCGGCGTGCTTCAGCTTGATCGGGACAAGGATGCGCTCGTGCATGATATTCTCCGGTTTGGATTGTGTCGGGGCAGGCCATGACATGACGGCCCGCCCTCGCGGTCAGGATCTGGCCGAACCGGCCGCGGGATACTGCATCGCCGGTTCTTCCCGCAGAGCCTTGATCAGCCCCCACATCATCAAGAACATGATGATCGAAAACGGCAGGCCTGCGGCCAGCGAGGCCGTCTGCAAGGCACCGAGCCCGCCGGATGCCAGCAGCACCGCGGCCACGGCCCCCTCGCCGAAACCCCAGAATACCCTGTAGGCCACCGGCGGTTCCTCCTTGCCCATCGAGATCAGCGTGGTCACTACCAACGTGCCCGAATCGGACGAGGTCACGAAATAGGTGATGATCAGGATCAGTGCCACGAAGGACATGATGCTGCCGATGAAGCCAAGGCCGAAATTCTCGATGATCAGGAAGAGCGGCTTGGAGATATCCTCGTTGACCGCCGCAATGATGCCGCCATCCTGCATGAATTCCTGATAGAGCGCCGTGCCCCCGAAAACCGCCATCCAGAAGAAAGTGATCAGCGTCGGCACGATCAGGACGCCCACGGCGAATTCGCGGATCGTCCGCCCGCGCGACACCCGCGCGATGAACATGCCCACGAAGGGCGCCCAGGCAATCCACCACCCCCAGTAGAACACGGTCCATGCCCCTTGCCAGCCGCTTTCCGGGTCGGGGTTCACCCACAACCCCATTGGCACCACGTTGACGATGTATTCGCCGATATTGGTGATGAAGAAGCCAAGCAGGAAGACCGTCGGACCGGCCAGAAGAAATGCGATTATCATGAAGATCGACAGCCACATGTTGACCTCGGACAGGATCTTGATTCCCCTGCCAACCCCGGAAACCGCCGACAAGGTCGCGATGGCGGATATCACCATGATCAGCAGATACTTGACCCAAGGATCCATCGGTACACCGAAGAGGTGATTCAGCCCGGCCTGGATCTGCCCGGCGCCCAGGCCGAGCGTCGTGGCCACCCCGAAAACCGTGCCAAAGATCGCCAGCAGATCGGCGGTATGGCCCCAGGCACCATAGATACGTTCGCCCAGGATCGGATAGAGCGCGGCCCGGATGGTCAGGGGCAGATCCTTGCGATAGGCGAAATAGGCAAGTGCCATGCCGACGATCACATAGACGCCCCAGCCATGCAGCCCCCAATGCAGAAAGGTGACCTGCATCGCGGTCACGGCACCCTCCATGGAATTCTCGGTGCCCGGTTCGAGGAATGGCGCATTCTGCACATGATACATCGGCTCGGCCACCGACCAGAACAGGAGCCCGATCCCCATGCCTGCCCCGAACAGCATCGAGAACCACGCGAAGGTCGAGAATTCCGGCCTGTCCTCATCCTTGCCAAGCCGGATTGACCCGAAGCGGGAAAAGATCAGCCCGATCACGAAGGCGATGAAGATGGCGATGGAAAGGATGTAATACCAGTTGAGAGTGGCGTTGATCCAGCTCTGCACGCCCGAGAAGAAACCACCGACACGGTCTGGCATGATCACGCCGGCCAGCACGAAAAGCAGGATGATGAGTTTAGACATGGTGGCCATCGGCGGGTTCACGTCCCGGAACAGCCCCCTGGTGCCGACATTGAGCCGGCTTTCGTCATAATCGCTCATTATAGGTGTGTCCCTTCCCTGTGAAACTTGCAGATAGGTCTGGTGGTCCTCGTGAAGTTTGACGGCTGCCAATCGCGGACTTCCGCAGCCCCCGATTGCTCCCCCCTTCCCTGAGCTATCCTTCCCCGGGAAACCGCTGGTTCTCCTCCACCACGTTCAGATCCATGTGGTTGCGCATGTAGCGGTCCGAGGCGTCGCGAAGCGGCTGGAAATCCCATGGGAAATAGGCTCCGTTCCGCAGCGCCTCATAAACCACCCATCTGCGCGCCTGGCTCTGGCGCACCTCGGCGTCGAACCGGTCGAGTTCCCATTTCGCATCGGCCAATTCGCCAAAGGCGCCAGCGTTCCGGCATGTTCCGGATCACCGGCAAGATTGGTCATCTCATGCGGGTCCGCCACGAGATCGAAGAGCTGGTCGGGATCGAGCGCGCAGCGGTTGAATTTCCACCTGCCTTGCCGAAGCGAGACCAGCGGCGCATTAGAAGCTTCGGCGGCGTATTCCATCGCCACCGGCGTTTCCCGCGATCCTCCATTGCCCAGCGGCACGAGGCTTTCGCCATCGGTCCACGGCATCACCTCGTCCATCGACACGCCCGCCAGATCGCAAAGCGTCGGGCAAACGTCGATTGTCGAGACTGGATCATCGATCCGCCCGGGAGCCATTCCCGGCGCAGAGATCATTAGCGGCACGCGGGATGAGCCTTCGTAGAAGCTCATCTTGAACCACAGGCCCCGCTCTCCCAGCATGTCGCCGTGATCCGAGACGAAAAGGATGACCGCCTCCTGCCGGGTCCTTTCCAGCACGTCGAGAATGCCGCCGATCTTGTCGTCCAGATAGGAGATATTGGCGAAATAGCCCCGCCGCGCCCGGCGAATATTCTCTTCGGTGATGTCATAGCTGCGCCAGTCGTTGGCGTCGAAGATGCGCCGGGAATGCGGGTCCTGTTCATCATAAGGCAGGGCGCCCAGTTCCGGCAGTAGGTGCTCGCAATCCTCGTAGAGGTCCCAGAACTGCTTCCGCGCCACATAGGGATCGTGAGGATGGGTAAAGCTCACCGTCAGGCACCACGGACGATCATCCCTGCCGCGCGCGAGATCGTAAAGCTTCTGCTCGGCGTGATGGGCCACCTCGTCGTCATATTCCATCTGGTTCGAGATCTCGGCCACCCCCGCCCCGGTGACACTGCCAAGATTGTGATACCACCAGTCGATGCGCTCTCCCGGCTTGCGGTAGTCCGGGGTCCAGCCGAAATCGGCCGGGTAGATGTCGGTGGTCAGCCGCTGCTCGAAGCCGTGCATCTGATCGGGACCGACGAAATGCATCTTGCCCGACAGGCAGGTATGGTAGCCTGCGCGCCGCAGATGATGGGCATAGGTGGGAATATCACTGCGAAACTCGGCCGCATTGTCATAGACCCCGGTTCGCGACGGCAACTGTCCCGACATGAAGCTCGCCCTCCCCGGCGCGCAAAGCGGGCTGGCGGTGTAAGTATTGGCAAAGCGCGTGGACCTCTCGGCCAGCTTGCGCAGGTTCGGGGCGTGGAGCCAGTCGGCCGGGCCGTCGGGAAACAGCGTTCCGTTCAACTGGTCAACCATGATTATCAGGATATTCGGCAAGGCTCTTACGGCCATCATCGCTCCTTCTCAAAGCGTTTGATTATCATCCTCATTCGCAAGCCATGCCGAATTCACCGGAACACCCAACAAGATGGCATTGCGAATTTTTATGCTCTCTGCCACATGTTAACAAAGTATCCCGTGAAAACAGGCAGATTCAGGTAATGTCAGATATTGATCTTCCTTATGCGACCTTCGGCCGATACAGCGCCGATCTCTGTCTGTTCCTGTTGGCGGCACGACATGGCCAACTGTCCCACGCCGCCAGGCTGGCCGGCCTGTCGCAACCCCGGATGAGCCAGAGAATCCGCTTTCTCGAAGACAGCCTGGGCAAGCAGCTTTTCGTCCGCGAACGCCGCGGGATCACCCTCACCCAGGCCGGGCAGGAACTCCTCGATGCTATCTCCACGCCACTTTCGGGTGCCGTGGAAGCCTTTTCCCGATATCAGCAAAAGCCGGCGCGCGGCGGCGTTATCATCCTGTGCGACATCGCCTTTGCCAGCTTTCGGCTGCTGCCGGTGTTTTCGTCGCTATGCAACAGGTTCGGGGAACTCAGCATTTCGCTGCTCACCGTGCAGCAGCCCCGGCACAAGAACCTGCCCGAAGCGGATCTGATCATCCGGATGGAGGACGAGCACGAGCCCGCAGAGAACGAGCTCTGCCTGTTCCGGGAATCCGTCTCGGTGCTGTGCAGTCCGGGTTACAAGCAGGCCCATCCGGACATGAGCACCCCGAACGACCTGGTAGACAAGACCCTGGTCGAACTGACCGCCGATGGCACGCCGGCATGGTTCACATGGGCAACATGGCTGCGTGCCCATGGCGTCGACCGCAAGCTGTCGACGGATCACCTGACCTTCAACAGCTACGACCACGTGATACAGTCCACGATCGCCGGACTCGGCGTATGCCTGGGTTGGCGGGGGCTCGTGGACAACCTGGTTGCGGACGGAGCCTTGTTGCAGGCCGTCCCTGACCAACTCGCCAGCAACCGCGGATATTTCCTCAAGATTGCTCCCGGCTGCGTCAACCGCGACACCAGGCAGGTTTTCGACTGGCTGGCTGCGCATCTGCGCCCGCAACCCGCGGAGGCGAGTGAAAAGACCTGACTTTACCGCAAGACGGGGACCGGGCCGTCAAGGAGCACGAAACAGGAGGACCCCTCAAGGCCCCTCTCATTCATCGCCCCCGGATCGCGATCGACCGTCAAGGGGCGCCGATCTCGTCGCTCCGACGGTTATCGAGTTCCTGCGCATAGCGCTTGAGGCAGTATGCCTCTGTCACCGCCCCCACGATGCCAAGCCTCCCGGCATCATCGACAACCGGAAGTATCTCCAGCTGTGCGGCGGAAAATTTCTCCAGAACGATCTGGATATTATCCTCCCGCCTCACGAATTTATCCGCGCCGATGACGCAATCCGCAGCCACCAGGATCTCGGCCAGTTCATTGAGTTCAGGATCATGCAGGGTGGCAATATCGACAATGCCTGCATACCGTCCTTGCTGATCGACGGCAAAGGCGTATTTCCGGCTGCCCAGCGGCAGTTCTTCCCGCAAACGGATGAGCGGTCGCCCCAATGCCACGGGCCGGAAATCGGTTCTCATCAGCCGCCGCGCAGTCAAGTCCCGCACCCAACCGACATCATGCGCTCCAAGCAAGGGAATACCCCGCAAATGAAACCGCCAGGTAGAAAAAGAATATCCGAAGGTCAGCCGGACCAATGTCGAGGCGATGAAAGCGCTGGTCAAGACACCTATCCCGAACATGAAACTGCCGCTTATCTCCAACACCAGGAACACCATGGTCAGCGGCGCACCCGTGATCGCGGCTCCGACCGCAGCCATTCCGACCATCATTGCCGGTATTCGAGCGATCTCGACGCCAGGAGCGAATACAGTCAGCATTTGCACGATAAGTGCCCCAAGCAAACAGCCTATAAGCAAGGAGGAACTGAACAACCCTCCTCGAAATCCCGCGCCGAGCGATAGCGCCGAGGCAATGACCTTGCCCAGAAGAAGGAGCCCGACAGCCAGGCTGTCCCAGTTCGGATCGACGCGATCAAGTTGACCTGCACAGGTCTCCACCAGCAGGTCCGGCTCAAAGTACCTTAGCAGGCTGAGCGTCAGCTCGTTCGGATCGGGATTGGGAAGGTTAGCCTCGCACCAAGCCGGTGGAAAGGCGTCCATGACCGGGATCATCGGACAGGCGATGCCGCCCCATTGGCAGGTCGCGACCCTTGCAACCTCAGAAAGAGTTCGCCTATCGACTGGATTTACAAGGAAGCCGAGCCGAATAGGGCGAAGGTTGATTTCGAGAGTTGCGGTATTGATCGTCATTTTCCATTCGCCTTTGGCATGTCAACTAGTCTTGAACCGCCCACAAAACACTGGTGTTCCCGATCCTCCGACACCGAATGATCGCCGATGGAGTCGCACCCTCGGCGTCAAGCCGTCGAACCTCTCTCAAATCTGCGGTGGGCTTTCGTTCCTTGTACACGCCCTGCGCCTTGCCCTCCATCCGTCGCTCGCGGCGGTTTTGGTCTCAAATTCGGCGAGCTCGTCCTGCCCGTCTGCCGTTGGGACCACAGCAGCGCATTTGTCTTCGTCCGCGTTGCTGCTATCCAGTCAGCAAAAATGCTGCGCCGGGTATCGAATGGCGGGTCTGGCGAATGCTGCAGGGCAGAGCGACTCCCTCTCGAACGGCGGCTTTGGGCCGATTCTGTGGAAAAACACCCGGTCGCGACCGCAGAAACTCCGAGATTTCCAAGACCGCGTGCGCATTTCTTCTCAGGCGTTTCGCGTTTGCTGCGGTGCAGGAAAGATCTTCGCTAGTTTCCGGAGGTTCTGGGCGGTGGCGGCGAGCAGGAATTCGTCATTTGCACCGCATGGGCCACGTAATCGAAGACGCCCCAGGCCGAGGATACGTTTGAAATGTGCGAACAGCATCTCGACTTTCTTCCGGAGCTTCATGGAGATGTCGTATTGCTTGGTCTTCGCGATGTCTCGGGCAATCTGTCGGGCGTCCTCGTGTTCTTCGCGGGTGATCGATCTGGCATCTGCGTTCGGGCAGCATTTCGCCTTGGACGGGCAGGCCTGGCAGGTCAGCTTCATGGCACGGTATTTGGCTCTGCCCCGTCCGGTCGGCCCCCGGTTCGGGTCGGAATAGTTCCGCCGGAACTGCTTCAGCTCTTGGCCCTCGGGGCAGATGTATTGGCCGTTCTCGGCGTCCCATTCGAAGTCCGCCCGGCTCCAGGTGCCGTCGGTGCGTCCGGACTTGTCGAAGACGGGAATGTGCGGGGCAATCTTGCGTTCGACCAGCCAACCCAGCATCGGCCCGGTGCCATAGGCTGTGTCCGCGATCAGGCGTTCGGGATGCAGGTCGAACCTGGCCTTCACGCGGTCCAGCATGGTGCGTGTCGAGCCGACTTCGGCCTGTCGAATGGACCGCGTGGCCTCGACATCCACGATCACGCCATGATCCGTGTCGATCAGGTAATTGTCGGAATAGCTGAAGAATGCCGGGCCTTTGCGCGCCGCCGTCCATTGGCTCGCCGGATCGGAACGCAAGGTGAACTTGGGCTGAACCTCGCTGGCGGCACCGAACGCCGCCTCGTCCAGTGTGTCGAGATACTCGCGCACGGCGCGGGGCACGTCGGCCGGGTTGATGACCGATGGATCCCAGTCCTCCTTCGATGTCGAGTTCTGCTTGTTCGCGTCCGCTTCGATCAGGCTGGCGTCGACGGCCATTCGCTGGCCGCTGACCAGGCCCTCCTCGATACAGCGCGCCACCGTCGTCTCGAACAGGTGGCGCAGCAGCTCGCTGTTACGAAACCGGCCATGCCGGTTCTTCGAAAACGTCGAGTGATCCGGGACCCGGTCGGTCAGATCGAGGCGGCAAAACCATCGATACGCCAAGTTCAGATGCACCTCTTCGCACAGCCGCCGCTCGGACCGGATGCCGAAACAGTATCCGACCAACAGCATGCGGATCAGTAGCTCGGGATCGACGGACGGACGGCCGGTGTGGCTGTAAAACTCGGTCAGATGGGCACGGATGCTGCTCAGGTCGACGAACCGATCAATGGAGCGAAGAAGATGGTCTTGCGGAACGTGATCCTCCAGCGAGAACTCGTAGAACAGCGCCGCCTGAGCTTCTTGTCTCGGTCCCATCATCGTCAAACCCTCCCGCCCGTCAGAAGAATTGAATCAGCAACTTACGCTTCGATCAAGGACGAGTATTTCAACGGAATACGCCGATATCGCTGTCAACGATGCGCCAGATAGTCCGCCGAAACGTAACCAGAGATACTGGGCTTGTCAGTGAGGAAGACCCTGCACCAGACCTTACCATTATTTGTCACGCAGTTCTGACGGGTTAGACGGGTTCCGTCTGGCAGGCCGATTATGATTTTGTGGTTGAGGCCCGGGCCTTCGCGAAGCTTCAGGAGATTATCTGGCCCGGCACCTTTGACGACGGCGCCAGAACCCACCGTGCATCCGGTAGCGATCATGAGGGTGAGAAGAGCAGCATATTGAGTTCGCACTATCTGTCCTGAATCGTTTCGCCATCAATACGACACCACCGCACTAAATGACAGCGGGCAGGAAACGGACGCGGATAACCGTCCTCGGGCGGTATCCACCCCCAAAACCTAACAGTAACGGAGGCCACAACCTGCGTCCGCTGACCTTCGGGACCGAGATCATTCGAAGCGCATAGAATCCACGCGACGGAATCTTAGTCCTGCTCGGCGCCAAAAGCCGGGAGGTCACGGAACGAGCAGGTATTTCTCCCCCGTCGATTTCTTCTCATACACCGCCGCTATCTCGGGCCTGAGAGCGTCCTGCAGGCTGATCTCCGCCGTGTAGTGGCTGGCGAAGGTCGTGGTCATCTCGGCTCTGACGCGGTCGCGCATTCGTTTTGCGACACCCGGATCCGTGCGCTTGAGGAAACTGAAGAGCAACCAGCCACCCAAGTTCCAGGTAAAGCCGAAACGCCGCTTGAGGATCGTCGGCCCGGTATCGAGCGAGCCGTAGATGTAGACCTGCTTCATCGTGCTGGACCCGTAGCGACTGTAGCTGTCCATCTTGCGCGCGGCGGCGGCTTCCATCGCGTTAAGCATGGTGCTGGTCATCTCGCCCCCGCCGATCGCGTCGAAACCCAGCATGGCGCCGGTGTCGGCGATGGCATTTTCAAGGTCCTGCGCGAAGGTCTCGGTACTGCTGTCCACGATGTGCCTGGCGCCAATCCCGCGCAGCAGGTCGGCCTGTTCCTGGCTGCGGACAATGTTGACGAGTTCGATCCCGTCCGCCTGACAGATCTTCACCAGCATCTGGCCGAGATTCGAGGCGGCGGGCGCGTGGACGATGGCGCGGTGACCCTCGGCCCGCATCGTTTCCACGAAGCCGAGCGCCGTGAGCGGGTTCACGAACAGGGCCGCACCTTCTGCGGCCGTGGCCTCGTCCGGCAGCACGATGCAGGACTCGGGGGTGATCAGGCGATAATCGGCATACATGGCCCCGCCGATCATGGCAACGCGCTTGCCGACGAGGTGCTGAAGGTCGCTCCCGGCCCCGACCACTTTCCCCGCGCCCTCGTTTCCGACGGGCATGGACTGCCCCAGTCGTGCCTTGACAGCGGGCAGGAGATGCGCCGGAACTTGCGCCGTAAGGACTGGATTCTCTACCGTTCCCTGGGCCTTCAGCGTGTTCATGTCCGCCGGGCCGAACAGCAGGCCGAGGTCGGAAGGATTGATCGGCGCGGCCTCGACACGGACGAGCAACTCTCCCTGCGCCGGTTCGGGCACCGGCAAGGTCTCGAGGTTGATCCGAAGCATTCCGTCTTCGGTGATCGTGGTTCTGAGTTCCCGGCCGCTGCGCGCCATGCTGTCTCCCGCGTTTCCGTGGTCATTCTTCTTCAAGCTAGCTGCATCAAACGCGGTCGGCGCGGCAATGTCCAGCGACTAGACGATACGAAGACAAGCTTGGATCAGGCTCTGCTCCGCACCCTCTCTGAAGCGATGCGCAAAACCGACTTCTGGCTAGCCTTTCACGCGAAAGAACGCCTGCATCAGGGTGCTGCGCTGCAGTACATGAGCGCGCTTGGGCTCGCGCCGATGTTGCACAAGGTTCAGCCGAATCTGGGTAATCCACTCTTAGGTTGAGTGATCGGTAGGCGCTACTACATTTCACGCATTTGTGATCCTCGCCGATTCTGCGCTATGGCTTTCGCGCGATTGCTTCCGATTTGATTCCAGGGGTTGGGAGGGCCAAATGCAGAAAGCCTCCCGAGGGATGCTTATGTGTGAGCGTCCGGTGAACCCGCCCTGCCGGTGTGTCTGATAGAGCGTTAGTGTCCACCATCGATAGTGGGCACCAAGGTCCACTCTATCGGCTGGTGAGTGTCAGGCGGCAACGGATGATTGTTCTGCGACAAGTTCGGCGTAGCGCCACGGGAGCAGTTCATCGAGGCGGTTTATTTTCTGATCAGCAATGCGCCCCAGAACCCATGTCAGCCATGCTTGGGGATCGACGCCATTGAGCCGGGCGGTTTATACCGATTGGCGAACTATGCCGAGCGCTGTTGGAAGACGGCATCAACTCCAACGGGGATGCCCTGCGAGGGCATGTGGCGCTCGGCATATTTTGGGTCGTCAGAGAGCGTTCAGAAATCCAAGCAAACGATCGTCAGGTTGAAATCGTTTGGCCTTTTGGCGTTCCGAGGGCTTGAGTTTGGCAAGAGCTGCCTCCTTGAGCTCAAGATGGGAATGAAGATAGGTCTGGGTCGTCTCGATTGATTCATGACCGAGCCAGAGTGCGATTACCGAACAATCGACGCCCGCCTGGAGTAACTCCATGGCAGCGGTGTGCCGCAGGACATGTGGCGAAATCCGCTTTGACTGGAGAGAGGGGTATCCGTCACGCCAGCGGCAAGCCAGACCCGCGTATTGCTCGGCACCGGGATCATGCCGACAATCCCCGGATCAGCCGCGCCAGAAGCTCGGGATCATAAGAGCCTGTGATCCGCAGCCGATGACCACCTGCAAGATCGATGTCAATTTGCGCGGGATCGGAAACCGGAGCGGCATCATGGTCGGGCGTGGCGCTTTCGGAAACGATCTCGACCGGCAGAAAGCGGGCCGGACCCTCATCAATGACTTCGCCTCCGAAATGCCCCTCCCGAAGCCATTTGAAGATCAGATTGGCGTTCACATCGTAATGCCGCGCCACCTGGCTGACCGACACCCCAGGGTGCCGCGCCTGCGCGCAAATCATCCGCTTCTCTTCATCCAACCAAAATCGCCGCCGCCGCCGTCCCATCGCTGTTCCTCGATAATGTCCACTAAGCCCTTGGTAGACACTATCTCTCACTCTACCGTAGCGGCAGGGTGGTCAGACCGGACGCTTACCTTTTGCTTCCTCCCAACTGCTTCCGATATGATTCCGGGGGTTGGGAGGGGAAAATGCGTAAAGCCTCCCGATGGAGGCTTAAGTAGCTGATATTACGGGAGATTTTTT